>JBGAHI010000003.1:0-428058 GCA_044226285.1 Chitinophagales bacterium
GTTCAAATTACTTGTCATAATGTAATTGGTGAAATTGTTTATACAGGCGATTTCCAAATGAACAATGGCCAGTTGAAAACAGAGTTAGATTTGACTGCCGTAGCGAAAGGTGTTTACATTGTAAACGTTAAAGCGAACGGAAAAACTACCTACAGAAAAATCACTATTGCCGAATAATTGCAATACTGAAAGCATACAGAAAGAGTCGCACAATTTGTGCGGCTCTTTTTTTTGTCAACGATTATAGAATATCTTATAAGATATGATTCGAAATTCTTAATATTACACTTTAACAGTTCCAAAAAACTTTTCATTAATTCAAAAAAAAATAAGCATGAACAAAACTATACTAAGAGTTAGTTTTCTTTTCGCATTTGTCTTTTCCTTTCTTGGGAATATCTTAAATGCACAAGTAGCAAGCTATGTATTCTCTCAAAGTAGTACAACTTACACACCAATAACGGGAGGTACTGTAGCAGCATCAGGTACCATTGATGATACATCGTATCCTGCTTTACCAATTGGTTTTTCATTTACCTTTAATGGAATAGCCTACACTACATTTAGTCTAAATGCAAACGGAGCAATCGCATTAGGTTCTACAATAAGTTATTCCTATACACCTATTAGTGATGGCTTTGCTAGTAATAATGCCATTGCCGCATATGGCGATGATTTACAGGGGTTGTCTAATGGAGAAATGAGATACCAAACAATTGGCTCTGCCCCAAATCGCACATTAGTAATGCAGTTTAGTCATTGGCGTCATTACAATACAACCGGGGATGATCTTAATTTTCAAATTCGTTTAAATGAAACCAGTAATACTGTTCAAATCGTTTATGGCTCTTTCCTTAAAAATACAACAGTACAAACTATGGAGGTAGGTTTACGTGGTGGCAGTACTGCTGATTACAATAACCGAAGTTCTGCTACAGATTGGGCAGCAACAACTGCAGGAGTAGCTAATAATTCAAGTATCACAGCTACCAATTTAATTATCCCTTCAAGTGGCTTAACATTTACTTGGACTCCACCAAGCTGTATAGCTCCGGCTGGTTTAAGCTTTAACGGTCTAAGTTCTACATCAGCTGCGGTTTCATGGACAAATTTACCTACAGGTACTCCTACAAATGGTTTCGATTGGCAGATTGTACCTGGTGGTAATGCACAAGGTGTTGGAGTAATAGATGGTGGTAATACTTTAAACAGTATTGATACTGCTATCGGATTAACATCTAACACGAGTTACACTCTGTATGTTCGAAGTAATTGTGGTGGTGTACAAAGCGGTTACACTGCTTATACTTTTTTCTTCTGTGGAACTACAGCTCCAGGTAATGGTTTAGCTAACGCTATTTTAGCAACTACACCAACATTTACCTACAATTTTTCAGCCTCTAATTGGCCATGTTATAACAATAATTACACTACTCGTGCACCTATTGATGTTTTCTTCAAGTTTATTGCTGATTCTTGTGCGTCAAGCATTACTGTATCTACTTGTAATACGGCAACAAGTTGGGATAACTATTTAACTATTTTAGCATCGAATGGAACAACTGTTGTTGGTACTGCTGATGATGTATGTGGCGCATTAGGTTCTTATACCTTTACGCCTTCAGCCGGAGCCACTTACTTCGCAGTAGTTGAACCATATAGTACATTTACTACACCTTCCGCTTTCACCTTAGATATTACACAAACTACAGGTTCCCCAGCAAGTACCTTAACAATGACACCTACCAATACATCTTGCCCTGGCGGTTCTGATGGAGCAGTAACAGTATCAGCGTTAGGCGGTAAATTACCATTCACTTTTACTTGGTCAAATGGATTTACTCAAACTGTTAATACTACAAGTTCAACAATTTCAGGTTTAGCTTCAGGTACATACACCGTTACTGTTTTGAATGGTTGTGGTGGAACTTCAACTGCAACGGGAACAGTTTCTTCTGCATTCTCATTTACTGGAGTAGCAACTCCTACAAGTTGTAACGGAACCTCAGATGGGGCTGTCAATTTAACACTAACTGGTGCTGTTAGTCCTACTTATGTTTGGTCTAATGGAGCAGTAACCGAAGACATAACCGGATTAGCCGCAGGAACATATACAGTAACTATCAATAGTGGATCTTGTGTTGCTACTGCTAGTTATACTGTAACTCAGCCACCATTAGGCATAGCTGCAGTTTCTGATTCTATAACTTGTGCGGGTTCAACTGTTTCTTTGTCGCTTTCCGGACAAAATGCAGGGTCTCCGTTTGTTTGGCAATCTTCAGTAGATGGTATTTCTGGTTGGTCAGCCATCCCTGGTGGAAATGTAACCCCATTCCAAGTTACACCAAGTGATACAACTTATTATCGCGCATTCTTCTGTGGTACTACACCTACAAATGTTGTAGCTGTAAATGCCTTTGTTGTTAGTAATCCAACGGTAACTCCTGTTACCCGTTGTGGACCTGGCTTAGTAACATTAAATGCAACAGGAAATGATATTCATTGGTTCAGTTCACCTTCAAGTACCCTTAGTTTGTACTCAGGAGCTTCATATACGCTTAACGTTGATAGCACAACTACTTTTTATGCTGAAGCTAGTGGAGGCGGCACAACCAGTAATATTGGTCCAATAGACAATTCAATTGGTACTGGAGCACAACAGCAATCTACGAACTATCTAATTTTTAATGCATTTACCGCATTCACACTTCAAAGTGTAGTTGTATATCCGTCTACTACCGGAAATGTGGTAATAGATTTAACCAATAGTTCAGGTACAGTTTTACAAAGCTTAACATACAACATTACAACATTGCCTAGTTCAGGAGGTGTTACAGTTCCACTTAATTTTTCTGTTCCTGTTGGAACGGATTTGCATTTGGCGCAAGGTGCTGGAAGTATTTCGATGTTCCGTAATGATGGTGGAGTTACTTATCCATACACTTTACCAGGTTATGCTTCTATAACAAATAGTGCAGCAGGTACTTCTTACTATTATTTCTTCTATAACTGGTCCATCTCTACAGCTTGTTCTAGTTCTAGAGTTCCTGTAACAGTTACTGTAACCCCTGCTCCAGCTATTACTCTTGCTGCCGTTTCGCCAGCCGTTTGTTCAGGTAATTCAACAGTAATTAACGCTACAAGTTCAGATCCTAATTATATATATACTTGGTCTCCGTCAGCTTCATTGTCATCGGCAACAGGTGCGAGTGTAACGGCCACTCCTTCAGCTACTACATTATATAATGTAACTGCAAGCGATGCAAATACTAGCTGTCAAACTGTTGGGGCTGTATCAGTAACGGTTAATCCTCTTCCTAATGTAAATGCATCGTCATCTTCTTCAATTGTTTGTCCTGGTACACCAGTTACATTATCCGGAACAGCCACAAATGATTTTGTTATCGATGCTGGTACTGTTCAAAATACAACATCAACATACCCTGCACCATACGGTAACTGGTATTGGGGTGCGAAACATCAAATCTTAATTCGCGCTTCAGAGTTAGCTGCTGCAGGAGTTGCTCCGGGTAACATTAGTGGATTATCATTTGATATTGTATCAACAAATGCAGTGGCTTTGAATGGCTTCGAAATTCAAATGGCTCCAACTGCTTTAACAGATTTGTCTGGAGGTTTTGTAGCAACTGGTTTCTCTGTAGTTGCACCGGGAACATCTTATGCACCGCGTGTTGGTCCAAACATACACAACTTCACAACTCCATTTAATTGGGATGGTGTTTCCAATATAATTGTTCAAACATGTTTCGATAATTCAGGGTACACTGAAAATGCTATCTTTAATCAAACTGCAACATCTTTTGTTTCGACAGCATACTATAGAGCTGACAATTCAACTGTTTGTGCGAATACGACAACTTCAGGTTCAATCAATCAACGTCCGAACATTACTTTTATAACTTCTCCGACTTATACTTACTCTTGGACGCCTACAGGTGGAGTAACAAATCCTGATTCTTTAACGGCTATTGCGTCTCCAACCGGAGCTACCTCTTATGTGTTTAAAGTTACGAATAACAGTACTACATGTTTTGCTTCGGATACTGTTCAGGTATTAACCTTCCCTGATACCGGCTCATTCTCACAAACCATTTGTGCGAATGAGGTGTATACCTTTAATGGTGTTGATTTGAATACTCCTGGAGCATACGTTGATACATTAACATCAACTTTTGGTTGCGATTCATTTGTAACCTTGTACTTGAATGTATTACCAACAGCAACAGGCGCATTCACACAAACCATTTGTGCGAATGAAGTATTTACATTCAACGGAGTTGATTTAAATACTGCAGGTACTTATTTAGATACTTTATCAGCAGCCAACGGTTGCGATTCAGTGGTAACCCTTACATTGAATGTATTGCCTACTGCAACAGGTGCATTTACACAAACGATTTGTGCGAATGAAGTATTCACGTTCAATGGAGTTGATTTAAATACTGCAGGTACTTATTTAGATACTTTATCAGCAGCGAACGGTTGCGATTCAGTTGTAACGCTTACATTAAATGTATTACCAACAGCAACAGGAGCGTTTACGCAAACTATTTGTGCAAACCAAACCTATTCGTTCAATGGGGCAACCTTAAATACGGCAGGTACTTATTTAGATACATTACAAGCTGCAAACGGATGCGACTCGGTAGTTACTTTAACGTTAGTTGTTTTACCTACATCTACTGGTGCGTTTACGCAAACGATTTGTGCCAATCAAACGTTTACATTTAACGGAGTAGCATTAAGTGCCGCAGGTACCTATTTAGATACATTACAAGCTGCAAACGGATGCGACTCGGTTGTTACATTAACCTTGAATGTATTGCCAACTGCAACCGGATCGTTTACAAAAACAATCTGTGCTAACGAAACATACACATTTAATGGTGCTACGTTAAATACTCCAGGAAACTATCTTGATACACTTCAAGCAGCTAACGGTTGTGATTCAGTAGTTACGCTTACATTGAATGTGTTACCTACGTCAACGGGAGCATTTACAAAAACAATCTGCTCTAATGAAACGTTTACATTCAATGGAGCTACCTTAAATACTGCAGGAACATACAAAGATACGCTTACCTCTGCTAACGGTTGCGATAGCGTTGTAACCTTAACACTTGTGGTTAACAGTACAAAAGCTACTACACTTAATCAAAGCATCTGTCAAGGCTCTTCGTTCACGTTTAATGGTCAAACATTGACTGCTGCGGGAACATACAAAGATACCCTTACTTCAGCTGCAGGTTGCGATAGCGTTATCACGCTTAACCTTACAGTAAATCCATTACCTGCAAAACCGGTAGTTACTCAGGCAGGCAATGTACTTACTTGTAGTGTAACGGCATCAGCATACCAATGGTCGTTGAATGCCTCTACGATCAGTGGAGCAACAGGAAAACAATATACAATTACACAATCAGGTCCATATACAGTTCAAGTAACAGATGCGAATGGTTGTAAAAACACATCAGATGTGTTCAATGGTATAGTAACCGCAATTGAAAACATCGATGGAACTTCATTCGATTGCTCTGTTTATCCGAATCCGAACAATGGTAAGTTCACTGTGTTTGTTTCGAATGATAAAGCATCAGATGTTCAAATTACTTGTCATAATGTAATTGGTGAAATTGTTTATACAGGCGATTTCCAAATGAACAATGGCCAGTTGAAAACAGAGTTAGATTTGACTGCCGTAGCGAAAGGTGTTTACATTGTAAACGTTAAAGCGAACGGATACTGAAAGAATATATAAGAGTCGCACAATTTGTGCGGCTCTTTTTTTTTGTGCATAACAAGAAAGTAATAGTCTAGGCGAGGAATGTTTTCAAGTAAGTGAAAATAAAAAAGGCCCCAGTTTCCTGAAGCCTTTTTTATGTACCCGGGGCGGGAATCGAACCCGCACGACATTTAAGTGTCACAGGATTTTAAGTCCTGCGTGTCTACCAGTTCCACCACCCGGGTGACACTGTTTTTAATCAAAAAGGTGTGCAAGATCGCTCACACACCTTTTAATGTTTGAGCGGGAAACGAGGCTCGAACCCGCGACCTCAACCTTGGCAAGGTTGCGCTCTACCAACTGAGCTATTCCCGCATAATCAAAAGAACAAACCGCTTTGTTCAGCGATTGGACGGCAAATATATTCGCATCAATTGAAAATACAAACTTTTGTTTTTAAAAATCTTCAAACTTTTTATTTCCTACTTGTAAATATTCTGTTTTGCGTAAAAAATAAGCCATTTTTGATGCGGGAATACAGGCGAAAACCCTTGTTGATCAAATTATAATATGGAAAATATCTTAAACGAAACCATTAAAGCTCAGTTTGTCCATCGATTGGAACAACTCAACGAAAATAGTAATCGGCAATGGGGTGTTATGACAGTAAATGAAATGCTATCCCACTTAAACGATGCGATACGCATTAGCATGGGCATGAAACCTGCAGTAGATCAATCGAATTTTTTTACCCGTAGAATAATGTTTCCGGTGGCGGTTTACGTTATGCCGTTTTGGCCCAAAGGAAATCCTACTGCACCGGAAATGATGGCTACGAAAGAAGGCTCATTGCCAAAGGATTTTTATACTGAACTTTCATTTTTACTTAAAATGCTAGATGTATTTACCGAGCGTGAGCCGAGTAAATTTCATCCTCACCCTATGTTTGGTCCTTTAACGAAATCACAATGGGCCGATTTGCTTACTAAACATATTCATCACCATCTTAAACAATTTGGCGTATAAAACCTATGAGTACACATAAAGTAGATATTTTGGCTATTGGGGCCCATCCTGATGACGTGGAGTTGAGTTGTTCTGGTACCTTGTTAGCACACATAGCCAAAGGGCATACCGCTGCTATTGTTGATTTAACGCATGGTGAACTGGGAACCCGTGGCGATGCCACAACTCGTTTAGCAGAGGCAAATGCTGCTGCAGCTATTTTAGGTGTTTCCCATCGCATAAACTTAGGATTTAAAGATGGTTTCTTTCAAAACGATGAATGGCATCAACGTGAATTGATTAAGGCTATTCGACACTTTCAGCCCGATATTATTTTGGCCAATGCTGTATACGATCGTCATCCCGATCATGGCAGAGCAGCTCAGTTGATTCGTGATGCCGCATTTCTTTCCGGCTTATCGAAGGTTGAAACAGTATGGGAGGGTCAGGTGCAAAATGCGCATCGCCCGAAAGCTGTGTATCACTATATACAATCGTTGGACGCTAAAGCCGATTTTGCTATCGATATCACGGCATTTATGGAAAAGAAAATGGAGTCAATTTATGCATACAAATCGCAATTCTTTGATGCAAATTCCACGGAACAAAATACATTTATTTCATCACCTGAATTCTTAGAGTTTGTAAAATCCCGTGCCTCAAATTTGGGTGTTCCCATTGGCGTACGTTATGCCGAAGGATTTACCGCTAATAAGTTAATAGGAGTAAACAGTCTATTTTCGTTGGTATAAGTATTACAAGTCGAATGTGTTCGGATATTTGCCTTTCAGCGCAACAACAGATTCGTCCACTTTTGCAGCAAGGGCTGTTTTATAACCGGCAATTTTATCGGATACATTCGCATCGGAGGTGCCAATGATTTGTGCTGCTAAAATACCCGCGTTTTTCGCGCCATTTAAGGCCACAGTAGCCACCGGAACGCCAGCAGGCATTTGAAGAATAGATAAAACGGAGTCCCAACCGTCAATCGAATTACTCGATTTCACAGGAACGCCAATCACCGGTAGTTCTGTTATTGAAGCAATCATTCCCGGAAGGTGAGCTGCTCCTCCGGCACCGGCAATAATTACTTTTATGCCTCTAGCTTTTGCGGTTTTAGCAAATTCAACCAAACGGAGTGGGGTTCTATGTGCACTTACTATAGTGAGCTCATAATCAACACCTAACTCTTTTAAAACTGTTGCCGCCTCGTCCATTATCGGCAAATCACTCTGACTACCCATAATTATACTTACTTGTATTTGTGCCATACTAACGAAACTATTTTTTTTGTAATACGTAGGTAAATATATGAAACATTATATAGCCTGCATGAGCTAATTGGAAATTCCCCTGTATTGGGATTGTTTTCTGATTGTTCACGCAACAATTGAGAACTTAAATAGCACTTCCCATGAAAAAAACGATACTCCTCTTTGGCTTCATAATTAGTATTACCGCCTTGTTTGCACTACCTTCTGAAGTGTATGTTGCCTATCAATTAAAAGATGGCGAAAAAGTGAAAGAAATTGCTGAACGTTTTCATGTTCCGTTTCCCAAGCTTGTTGCATACAATAAACAATGGCAAACCGATGGTATTAAGCCGGGATCTACTGTTCGCATTCCCACAGAGCACATCAAAAAGGTAGTGAATATCGACAATGAAATTTTATACGAAAACAAAAACGAGCTTGCAGATATAGATAGTTTAAAAAAGATACAAGAACTGGAGCTGAATTTAGCGCAAGATTTTAAAATGATTCCCCACAAATTATATGTAAATATTAACGTTGTGAATTTACAAATAGTAAATCTAAAATCTTCGCGCCCGGTGAGTGATATAGAAATCGTATTCTCTGACGGAACAAGTACTATGCTTACTTCTACAAGTGATCAATTGCAACTCTTAACAAGTTTAAAGCGCAATAGCTTTGTCTCCAATAACATGAATTTGGCACTTGACCATTGATAATTTTTCAAGTAACGATGCTTTGTTGTTGTCTACAATCGTTACATGCCCCATTTTACGTCCGGGTTTTGTAGTGGATTTTCCATATTGATGCACAAACACTCCTTCAATGGCGAGTGCTTGGTCTAAGCCTTGATACATCGTATTGCCTTGCGAGCCCGCCTCTCCAATTAAATTGTACATGGCCGAAAAGCCTCTGTTTGTAGGCAATCCAAGTGGAAGTTGTTGGAAGATACGCAATTGCATATCGTACTGCGAAATCAAATTGCCTTCAATGGTTTGATGACCACTATTGTGTGCACGCGGTGCAATTTCATTGACTAGAATTTCATCGTTGGTCGATAAGAAGAGCTCTACCGCAAACAAGCCTGGCGATTGTAAGGCTTTCACGGCCTGCAGCGCAATAGTTTCAACGGCTTTTATTTGTTCAACGCTGATATCAGCCGGGGCAATTAAATAGTCCACCAAATTCAATTTCGGGTCGAAAACCATTTCTGTAGGCGAATACACCACTGTTGTTCCATCTATACCAACTCCAACAAGCACTGCAATTTCCTTTTTGATGTTCACCATTTTTTCAAGCAACGAAGGCTCCGTAAATGCGCGCGATAAATCATCGGCACCGAAAAGTAACTCAACACCTTTCCCATCGTAGCCTCCGGTACGCAACTTATTGGCGGCAGGCAGAAAATCTACATTCGCCTCAATGGCCATTTTATCATCCGTCAACAAAAAAGGTGCAGTAGGAATGTTATTATCGGCATAAAACTGTTTTTGTATGCCTTTATCTTTAATAATAGCAATGGCTTCAGGCGATGGAATCACCTTTACGCCTTCTTTTTGCAATTGAAAAAGCGCATCAATATTGATGTTTTCAATTTCAATCGTCAATACTTCTACTTGTTTCCCGAAAGCGTAAACTGTATCGTAATCGCGAATATCGCCTAAAGTGAAATGATGACAGAGATGGGCCGCGGGACAAGTGGGATCGTTCTCCAATACAAACGTTTCCAGCGTATAATTTCCGGCAGCTTGTAACAACATTCTTCCTAATTGTCCGCCTCCTAAAATTCCCAATTTCATCATAGCTTTTGCTTGTTGCGCAAAGAAACGGAAAGAAACGGAAAGTGGGAATTATTTAAGATGTATGATTTTTGATTTACGATTTAAGAAGTGAGGAGTTATGATTTGAAATTTGTGATTTGAGCTTTATGATTTATAATTTGGGCGTGTTATCGGGCTGTACGTTACAATCTTTGTCTATAGGAATAGCCAAAGGATTTTCACTGCCATCCCGCACGCGGCATTCTGCATTGCTTCACCATTTTTAATTACATTGGAATAAAATACAAGAAATTTCAAGTTTAGTTTTATGCAACTATTACCACTCACACCCAATTGTACCATTGTTTCTTCACGCATTTTAAATGCTCCTGTTGCCCTTGTTTACCAAGCTTTTGAAAATCCGGAGCAGTTGAAAAAATGGTGGGGTCCGCATGGTTTCGCGAATACCTTTACCAACTTCGATTTACAAGTAGGAGGCAAGTGGAATTTAATTATGCATGGACCCGATGGCGCAAATTATAACAACGAAAGTGTTTTCTTGATTGTCGATAAACCGCATCGTGTGGCTTGGTATCGCTTAACGAATCCACTCTTTCATATGCTCATCACTTTTGAAGAAATGCAAGCGCACAAAACAAAATTCACCTTCCATATGATTTTTGAAACAGCCAAGGAATGCGAAGCGATTCGAAATTATGTAAGCGATAAAAACGAAGAAAATTTCGATCGATTGGAAGTGGTATTGAATACGATGAATAGCTAATCTTAACTCCATCGACAAATGGCACCAACTTTTTTCGCAACACAAGCGGCCTTTCGCACATGGCTAGAAAAACAGCATAACACTGAAACCGAATTAGTGGTGGGTTTCTATAAAGTAGGTAGCCAAAAACCATCCATCACATGGTCGCAATCTGTAGATCAAGCACTTTGTTTTGGCTGGATTGATGGTGTGCGCAAATCAGTAGATGGCGAAAGCTACTGTATTCGTTTCACTCCTCGCAAAGCCGGCAGCATTTGGAGCGCCATTAATATTAAGAAAGTAGAAGACCTCACTGCTCAGGGTTTGATGCACCCAGCAGGCTTAAAAGCCTTTAGTTTAAGAAAAGAAAATAAGTCGCGTGTGTACTCTCACGAAAACGAAACGGCTACACTAACATCGGAAATGGAACGTCAATTTAAAGCCAACGCAAAGGCTTGGAATTTTTTTCAAGCGCAAGCACCATCCTATAAAAAAGTAGCA
This sequence comes from Chitinophagales bacterium, assembly GCA_044226285.1. Taxonomy (GTDB): domain Bacteria; phylum Bacteroidota; class Bacteroidia; order Chitinophagales; family LD1; genus CALAYL01. The sequence continues at coordinate 11,026 of JBGAHI010000003.1, forward strand.
CTACATTGGCTGATGAGTGCTAAGCAAGAGAAAACAAAGTCTAAGCGACTCTTAAAGTTAATCGAGTATAGTCAAGATGGCAAACGGGTTTTGTAATGTCTTGCCATTTTAGTACTTGTGTTTTTCATCAAGTGCTAAAATTTGTAGAGTGGCTTTCCATTCTTAATCGTTTGAATTTGCTAAAGTTTTCGGTATGGAGTGTGGCCGAAAATGTCTTTTTGTTGTCTTAACGGATTCATTAATTGTACTTAGATTTGTTCAACAAAAAAATTATGGCTACACGATTTGTATTTTTACTCTTACCGCATATTCACATCTTAGATTTAGCAGGTCCGGATCAAGCGATACATGAGGCAATTGATTATGGTGCCGATTTTTCTATTGAATATTGTGGAATTGATGAATCCATAGTGACTACTAGTGGTTTGCCTTTTGGCAAAGTGCAACATTTTACAAAAGCCAAATTGAAAATGGGTGATTTTTTGGTTATCCCGGGTGCCGATTTCACGTACTTAACATCGCCTCGTTTTCTTGAACAGAAAGGATTGTTTCAATGGATAGATACCAACTATAATAAAGGCATTAATATTTGCAGTATTTGTATTGGTGCTTTTGTGTTGGCCGAAACCGGATTGTTAAATGGCTTATCGTGTACAACTCATTTTAAAAAAACTAAGGAGCTACAAAAGCATTATCCTAAGCTAAAAGTAAGTGAAAATATTCTATTCACCGATCAGAACGGTATTTATACAAGTGCAGGGATTGCATCGGGGATAGACTTAGTGTTGCACATCATTGAAAAGTTAAAGGGAAGTTACTTTGCCTACAAAGTAGCCAGAGAATTAGTGGTTTACAACCGCAGAGCCGGACATTTAGCCCAAGAAAGTGAGATGTTGAAATTTAGGAATCACATTCATTCTGGTGTTCATAAAGTGCAAGATTTCATTATTGAAAATATACACCGAAAAATAAGTATGAGCGATTTAGCGAATATCGCTAACATGAGCGAGCGTAATTTTACACGGGTATTTAAAAAAGAAACGAATATAACCGTTAACGAATTTGTAACCATTATTCGGAAAGAGAAAAGTATGGATTTAATTAAGAATCCGGATTTGTCAAAGCGCGAAATAGCCAACAAAGTTGGTCTTCAAAGTGAAAAGCAATTAGCCCGAATTCTCAACAAATAACACATGAAATCAATTTTGCTTTCGTGTATTTTCTATCTATTAATTGCTGATTCAATGATAGCGCAAACAATCGATACAAAACATATTTTGATACACTTAACCTTCGATTGGCAACAACGTCTGGCCGATGGATTTGTGGAGATAACTCTATCACCTGCTCAAGAAACGAATACGATTTACTTAGATGCCGGGATGTTGAAGATTAAGTCGGTTTTTCTTAACAATAAATTGTTATCGTTTAGTTATGATGGTAGCGATACAAAAGACAATCTTCTTGTTCAACTGGATAAAACCTATCAAACAAACGAAACATTAACTTTAAAAATAAATTATACGACTACTTACGAGAATCGGTCTGACCCGAATGCTATTTGGGGAAGTTTTGGCAAAGGCTTGCGATTCCAAGGGCCAACAGCAACAACACCTTCTAAAAGAAGACAGATATGGAGTAGTGGAGAGCCAGAAGGTAATAAATACTGGTTTCCATGTCATGAGGCAATAGAAGATATTCATACTACAGAAGTAATAGCGACTGTCGAAAAGCCATTAATGGTCATTAGCAATGGTACTCTTCAGTTAGTAAAAGATAACAGTAATAACACCCGAACTTTTCATTACACTTCGGATACTCCATTCCCTAATTATCTGGTTGCAATTGTAGTTGGGGAATATGATGATGTAATGCTACAATCGAATGCTACAACTATTCATAATTACGGATATCCGCACGAGCGTGATGCAGTAAAAGCTACAACTGAACTACTTCCCAGTATGTTGCAATTTTTGGAAGAGAAAACGAATTATACATATCCCTTCAAACAATATTCGCAGGTAGTTGTGCAAGATTACCCTTTCCCAGGTTTAGTAGGGCAGCATTCAGTTTCAATTTTGTCGGATAACTATATTGATGATTATGGTGTGCATAAAGATTTTAAATATTTATGGGATGGAGTAGCGGTAGAAGCATTGGCCAGTCAGTGGTTTGGAAGTTTGATTATGCCAAAAACGTGGGGCGATATTTGGTTGAGTAAGGCATTTGCCCAATATTTTGCCGGACTTTTTACAGAAAAAGATAATGGCAGAACGGAGTATTTAAGTTATATACAGCCTTTTGAAAAAGGTAATGTGCTGAGTGAATGGGAGGCAGGAGTAATCCACCCCACAGCCATAAAGAATACAGATCAGAGTTCTTTCCTTTTACCTGATTCATATTCCAAATACAGAGGTGCTCTGATTTTGCGTATACTGCAAAAAGAAATAGGAGAGGAGTATTGGTGGAAGGCTATTCAGCTTTTTGTAAAAACCAGTGCATATAAGCAAGTGCGTACAAGTGATTTTCAAAAAACTATTGAACAGGTTACAGGGAAATCGTATCAATGGTTTTTCGATCAGTGGGTATATAAAATGGGATTACCACATTTTGAGGTTACTCAGCAGTATGATACAATACAAAAACAACTTATACTTATTGTAAAACAACCAGAGAACGAGAAAAATGATAGTGCCTATGCGCAAGTAAGATTTTATACCGGTAAGCTTGATGTTGGAATCGAGAATGCAATTCATACAATACGTATTGAACCAAAAGCGGAGAATAGGTATGTTTTTTCTTTATCAATTCCTCCAAAATTTATCCATTTTAATGTGGAGGGGATATGGATTTGTAAGACTGAATTCAAAAAATCATGTGATGAATATTTGATGCAATTAAAATATTGTAACGATGTTTTAGCTAAGCAAGAAGCGTTAGATCAGTTGGTGGGAATAGCTAATGATACTTCCATTGCTGTTGAGCTAAAGGAAAGAATAAAGACTGCCTTTTGCAACGAAATTCAATCTAAAACCTATTGGAGATATCGTGTGTATGCTATGGGTAGTTTACGCAAGATTGTTGTTGCTCCTTATGATGATGCAATTTGTTCAATGTTATTGGATATCATTAAAACAGAACATGCGTGGCTAAAAACTTCAGCTATTTTCAGTTTAGGAAATACCAAAGAAGAAAAATATGTTGATGTGTATGTAGCGGCACTCAAAGATAGTAGCGATCGAGTGGTCAATGCTGCAGCTGTTGCATTAGGGAAAACAAAGTCACATAGGGCGTATGCTGTTCTAATGGATTTAGAGCACAAGCCATCTTGGAAAAATCAAAGCCGAATTAGTGCGCTGAATGGTTTGGAACAATTAGCGGATGATCGAGCAGCCACTTATGTATTGAATTGTATAAAAGATAATACTGCACCACGTTGGTTTTTGGCAACTCCTGTTTGGGATTACCCTTATGCTGCAGCAAATACTTTAGTCACTTTTAGAAAGGCTGATGAAGCTTTCCCTATTTTGTTTAAACGTTTTAAACAAGCATTGACCGACAACGACATTAACGATATTTTTCAAAATGTTCAGTTGATAGATATACTCAATGATAAAAGAGGCACTGAAGTGTATTGTTTGCTGAAAGAGAAATTTAAAGCGGATACCGTAATCCTTGGTGCGGTTCAAAGCTACGAGCAACAGTATTTAGAACGAATAAAAGACTAGTATTATCATTTTTTGTTACAGATGAATTGTTCCTCTGTCCACAATTCAAAAAGTAGTTTATGTTTTCATTCTATTCTCCCAGAACCATTCGTTTTGTAGAAATAATTCTGCATCAGGGCTGGCAAATTAAATTGTACAGTATTTCGGCACAAAATGCATTTGTTTCAATAGATAATATTGAGCAAGCGAAAAAGTATTTAGATCAATGGCTCTCTAAAAGTACTGTGTATAGTTTACCAACATACAAAATTGCAACACTTATACTCCACGAAGGCAAAGAAGGATGTTTCGCTATTTTGAATTGGTGGCTTGATGAAAACATGACACAAAACTATATTTACTTGAAGCGCCAACAGGATACAGTATTTGAGTTAGTTTCAGATCGAGGAATGTCGGTTTGTGTTTGGGAAATGGCTGTTCTTTGGCATGAACGTAATGCATGGGTAAAGCATGTGCTGATGCAACACGAACAGCCCAATTTTATTGGCTATCTAGCCGATCAATTGAATTGTGATATTTAACAAGCGTTTATTCCTCCAAGCAAAATTTTTAGAATAGATTCTATTGTAACTCTTTTGGCTATATATGTCGGATAGTTGTCCGTATGGTTTTAGTACTTCTCAATAGTTTTGTTCAACAAAAACAATAAGTATGAAAAATTTAATCGTAGTTCTTTTTTTAATTTGTAGTGCTGCTTGTAGAAAGCCAGCTACAACGAATTGTTCTAATACTATTGCCGGCACATTAAAGTACTCTCCTCAAAGTGGTTCATGCATGGATTGGTATATTGTTACGCCATCGGGATGGCTCATGCCTGCAAATCTTGAATCGTTTTTGGTTGCCCCCAAAGATAATCAACCCGTAAAATTTTCATATGAGTATGCTGCAACTCCTTCGATGAATTTTGCTTGTAACATTGCTCCGCTTATTACTATTACTTGTTTAGATTCAACGGTTACAATTCGCTGATATTTTTCATCTTCTCATCGCTCGAGCCACTACGAAAGAGTTGAAGTAAGTTAATATAAATCTATAGTTGGTATCCTTACCAACCATGGCATTTTTTATGTTGAAGCGGATTGGTTAGGGTGCTAATCACCTAAAAAAACGCTAAAATAGTATTAATAGTTTTTCATCTCCAGAGAAGTTCTGCAAATTCAACAATGCGAATTTGTTTTGCTTTGTTTTTATTACTGCCTTGTTTTGGCATGGCACAACTTTCAACTAATTACGATACACTCGATTTTGGTGCCTTTAGTGTGGATTCAATCACATATAAAACTGTTGAACTCAAGATCACAAACTGCTCTCAAAAAAAGATTCCTATTCATTCACTAGATTGTAATACTTTTCTTTTTGAGCCTTCTTTTAATAATGTTGCAGATGGGAAACCTATTCCGTTTGAAATGCCTGAGCATGGTATAGTATTAAACGCCAAGCAATCACTCTCTGTCTTTTTTTATCCTGTAAAGCATCGCTTTCACGAAATGGATGTGCATTACGATACTGCATCTTTGTTTACCATTTGTTATGGCAATAATTATCAATTTAAAGCAATTCCAATTGTTTACAATGTAATTCCGAAGATACATTGGGAAACAAATACGCTACATCTCGGACGATGCCAACAAGGCGATACGTTAAAGGCAGTCTTTCGATTTAGGAATACAACGGCAAATACCATTCATTGGGATAGAGGTTGGTTTAACGGTAATGGAACTGTGGATGTTGTAACTTATCCTCACGTAGTTTTGCCATTTTCATCAGATAGTGTTGTTTTTACAATAAATACTGCATACGAAGCAGATAGTGTAACCAAGTCATTTGACTTGCATCCTGCTTTAAACATTGAAGCGCCAAAATTAGGGGATGATATGCCATATCCTTTGTGCTATACTTATGTTGTAGATAGTGTTCTTTTATTTGCTACTATGGATTTCGAAACCACAAGCAAAGACACAATTGTGGAGCACCTTGGACCTATTTATTTTACTTATGCGTTTAGAAATAGGGGTACGACTTCGTTACATATATACAGTTGTAAAGGTTCAAGCGGCAGTGTTGTTCCTACTTACCCACTACAGCCCATTTTACCCAACGAAAGTGCTGAAATTAAAGTGCATTATGATGGTAATTATATTGGTCCATTTACAAAAACGGTCACCATTGTATCTAACGATAGAAAGCAACCTAATAAAGTTTTGGTGTTGAGTGGAAGAATAAAATAGCTACGTTGTTCTTTCAATGGTTCGTGTCTAGGGTACAATGAGCACAATGCCAATAGTTTGTTTTGTAGTCACAAGAACCGGGTAAAGTGCATAGAGGCACGCATTAGCCTGCCACAGGCTATGCGCCAAATTTGCGCCAGCGTGAGCCCAATTTAAATTCTGCAACAATTATGATTATTCTTTTTGATTGGTATTGTTGATTAATTTGGGCAGGTTTGTTTAGTCTATCAATATCAAGTGCACAGTAATTGATTTGTTGGTCGAAATTATATTGCTAACGAATTCAAAATGCAAAGATGATAACACTAGAGAATTACTTAGATAACCATTATATACACAGAAGTAATTGGTTACGTGCATCTGTACTTGGTGCGAACGATGGAATAATATCCATTTCGAGTCTTGCCATTGGCGTTGCAGCAGCAAGTGTAACCCGTGAGCCTATTGTTTTGGCAACAGTTGCAGGGCTTGTAGCAGGTGCATTATCTATGGCAGCCGGAGAGTATGTTTCTGTTAGTTCTCAAACCGACACCGAAAAAGCCGATATAGAAAGAGAAAAAAAGGAACTCGAAGCAATGCCGGAAGAAGAGTTAAAAATATTAGCTCAAATCTATGAGAAACGTGGACTAAAAAAAGAGACAGCTCAACAAGTGGCGCTGGAATTAACGCAAAAAAATGCACTGGAAACACACATGCACGATGAGCTAGGCGTAAACGAGATGAGTAAAGCCAATCCCATTCAAGCCTCGTTAGCATCAGGGGCAGCATTCTCTGTTGGAGGGGTTTTGCCACTATTAGTTATACTTTTTGCACCCGTAAAAGGCATGGAATATTGGCTCTATGGATTCACTATTGTATTCCTAGTAATATTAGGCGCTATTGCTGCAAAAACAGGCGGTTCAAGTATGCCCAAAGCCATTCTCCGCATTACAGTTTGGGGCACCATTGCTATGGGCTTATCGGCTTTGGTGGGGTATATCTTTGGTGTTCGAGTGTAGTTGTAACGGACTTCGATTTAAAGTCCAATAAAAATGCCAATACTCGTCAAATTACTTCTACCCATTTAGATGGGGTTCGCCATCAACCGAAACTTTCTTGGCAAATGTAAAATGAGACACAGACTGCTTTGTTCCTCACAGTGACGTTATACTTTATGCCTTTTTTGTAATGCTGATTTGAAGCCCAATACCCGCGTGCGCGATTGCAGTGGAAATCCTTTGGCCATTCCCATGGACAAAGATTGCAACGGAAAGCGCGAAACACGCCCTATGCTTTTATTAACATTATACAATATCTGCCCTGCCGTTTACGTTCTAAAGATTAGACAGCACCAACAACCTGTTGATACCTTGCCTATGCAATAGAACGCTTACCTACGTTGAAGTAATATATTTGATTAGACTTATTGTATCTGGTTATGCGAAATTTATTATTGTTTGGTTTTTTGTTGGTGTTCTCAGTGGCGAGGAGTCAGCAAACCTTTGTCTACACCGACCCCAATGCGGCCTACAGAAAAGGAGTGGAGTTGTTTGAGGAGAAGAATTATGCTTCGGCCAGACGACAGTTCGAGAAAATTTACGAGCAACGTTTAGATAATACGGCTTCGAAAAATACGTTGCTGTGGACGGAAGTCGAATACATGATTGCAGTTTCGGCTGCAGAAAATAACGATGTGGATGCAGAACCTTTGTTGTTTAACTTCTTGCAGAACCACAGCGATAGCCATCGTAGCGCCTACATTAATTTCTATCTAGGTCGCTACTACTACATGAACAATAAGTATCAGGAATGTATCGATCAGTTAGCGAAGTTATCGGCCGATGAAATTCCGGATAAATATCGCACCGATTATAAGTTTCAGTTGGGCTATTGCTATTTCGTGAAAAAGAAATTTGACGAGGCAAAGCCTTTATTTAAAGCCATTAAGGATATTAAAGAAAAGTATTACTACCCTTCAAATTACTACTACGCCTTCATTTGCTTCTACAAAAAGGAATACAACGAAGCACTGAAAAGCTTTTTAGCGATTGAAGATTCAAAGATGTTTTCTTCTGTGATTCCGTACTACGTGTCGCAGATCTATTACATGAAGAAGGATTACGACAAAACAATAACGTATATCAAAGAGCATATCGATAATACCGATGTGACATACCGAGACGAGATGAATCACTTGTTGGGAGAGAGTTATTTCCAGAAATCGGATTACGCGAAAGCCTTACCGTTGTTAGAAGCGCACGTAGCGAAGAATACAAAAGTACGCAAGGAAGATATTTACGAATTGGCCTATTCGTACTACAAAATGAACGACTACAAAAATGCGATTAGCAATTTTCTGCAGTTGAATTTGGTAGATGATAAAATGGGGCAGAATGCTACCTACACTTTAGCAGATTGCTATTTAAAGGTGAACGAAAAGGAAAAAGCGAAGGCTGCATTTCAGTCGGCTGCCGCGAAAAACTTTGATGTGAAAACGCAACAGAACGCCTTGTTTAACTTCGCAAAGTTATCGTTGGAGATGGGCAACCCAACGGAGTGCGTGAGTGCGCTGGAGCAGTATTTGAGCACTAATCCTTCTACCGATAATTTGAACGAAGCCAACGAATTGATGGCTGTGGCTTTGTTACAATCGAAGGACTACGATAGAGCTTACGAGATTATTGAGAAGTTGCGTACACTGAGTCCTTCGTTAAAAGAAGCGTACCAACGGGTAACTTATTTTAGAGCCTTGCAATTGTATAACGATGGGAAAACGCAAGCTTCTTTAACCTTGTGCGATAAGTCATTGAAATACCCAGTAAAAGGAGAGTTGCAGACCGGGGCGTACTTTATCAAAGCAGAGAATTTGTACGCACAGAAAAGTTATGCAGATGCGTTTTCATATTATCAAAAGTGCGATCAGTTGATGACACCTGAGTATGCATCAATTCTTGGTTTTGGCAGCAAAAACGTGGCGTACAATTCGGGTTATGCTTTGTTTAAAATGAAACAATATGAGCGCGCAGCAAACTATTTCAAAAAGTATGTGAACAGTCCAATAGCAGGGCAGGAGCAGATGCTAGATGATGCGCAGTTACGATTAGCAGAGTGCTCGTTTGTAGAAAAAGATTTTTCGGTGGCATTACGTAATTACGATGTGGTTGCTAAATCGAATTCAACGGAAGCAGAGTATGCGCACTTTCAAAAAGGAATTGTATTGGGTTTGATGAATCGCGAATCAGAGAAAATTGATGTGTTGAAAGATTTGATTCAAAAGTATCCGATTTCGAAAACGTTGGATAAAACCTATTTTGAAATTGGAGAAACGTATTTGGATATGGACAATAGCAAGGGGGCTATATCATACTATAATCAACTGATTCAGAATTATCCGAAAAGTTCGTTGGTTCCTTCGTCTTATTTGAAAATTGGTTTGGCAGAATACAACCAAGGCAATAAAGAAGAGGCATTGAAGCAATACAAATATTTGATTGCGAATTATCCTTCGTCTAAGGAGTCGAAACAAGCTTTGTCGGCTATTAAAGATTTGGGCGTGGAGTTAGGTCGTCCGGATGAATACATTGATGTGGCTACGGTTTCACAATCGGAGAAAGATTCTCTGACGTACCAAGCAGCTGAAAATGCTTATAGCAGCAACGATTGTGATAAAGCGATAATCTTGTTTGCGAAGTATTTGGATAAGTTCCCAAAAGGATTCTTTATGCAAGAAGCACATTTGTATCGCTCGGAGTGTTTGTTGAAACAAAAGCAATATACAGCGGTATTAGTAGATTATGATGCTTTGATTCAATCGTCACCGAAGTTTAAAGAAAAAGCATTGTTGAATGCATCGGGTGTGGCGTATTTCGAGTTGAAAGATTATACAAGAGCAATGGGTTACTACAAAGCATTGGCGGATAACTCGAGCACTTATCAAAATACTTACACCGGTATTGTTGGGGTATTGAAGTGTGCTTCGAAAACCAATAACCACGAAGAAGTAATAAAAGCGGCTGATCGAATTATCAATAACAACGCATCGAAAGAAGCTGATGTAGCAGAGGCGTATTACTTGAAAGCAAAATCGGCTTATAGCATCAATAATAAGGAAGTGGCTTATGCAGCGTTCAACAAAGTGGCTGCGGGACCATCATCGGAGCGGGCTGCTGAGTCGAAGTATATGACCGCAAAGATTTTGCGCGAGAACAATTTATATAAAGCATCACTCGATACTTGTTTCAAAATTAAAACCAAGTTTGCGAGTTACGAATATTGGTATGTGAAGACCTTTATCTTGATGGCGGATGATTACTATCAATTAGGTAATGTATTGCAAGCAAAAGCAACGCTGGAAAGTATTGTAGCGAATTACAAAGGAGATGATACTTTGCTGGAAGAAGCGAAAGCGAAGTTGGATGAAATCAACAACGAGGAATTAAAGAAATCACGAATCATGGAAATTGCTCCGAGCGATGAAATGCAAATGATTCAAGGCGATTCAATTTTGAACAATCAAAATTTGAAGAAGTAATATGAAAAGCGGAAATACAACAGCAATGAGAAAAGTACAGTATACGCTATCGGTGCTTATGTTTTGTGGCGTTCAAACGTTTGCACAAACATCGGTAGGCAACGATGAGGTAATTATTGTAAAGGAACACGATTCTAAGATTAAGGATGCTGACAAGATATCTGTGGCTCCGAATATACCGCAGTTGGAAGATCAGAAAATGAGTTTCGATTATAGCATTCCGGCTCGCGAATATAAAGAGATGGCTATTGAACCAAATCCGATGAAGCCGATTGCCTTGTCGAAAGAAAAGTTAGAGCGATTCAATCAGTCGTATATTAAGTTGGGCTTTGGTAGTCAGTTATCGCCATTGGTGGAGTTTATGTATAACGGTAAAGGCAAGAATGTGCGTTATGGTGCGGAGGTGTATCATTTCAACGCAACGCCATTCAGCATTAAGAATCAACGCTTCTTTGATACGCGAGTAGGAGCGTATGTGAAGGCTTTCCCATCTACGTTTCAATTCACTACCGAGTTTAATTTTAGAAATTACATCAACCATTTTTATGGCAATCAAAATGCTGAAACGTTAACTAGAAAGCAGATCCGACAAACATTTCAGGATTATGATGTAGTGGCAACGTTTGGCTCGTTGAAGAAAAATGCTCCGGAAATTGATTTCAGCACAAAGGTTCAATTCAATTATTTCAATGAATTAGCGGGCAAGAGCAATGAATTTTTCTTGCATGGGGGTATTATAGTGGGTAAGAAATTCTTGAAGGTGCATTCATTATCGGGCAGTTTTGATTTTGATATTTCAAAGTTTAAATCGACACGCCAGAGTTTATGGAGAAATTACTTCTTGTTGAATTTGGCTTATGGTTATAACGATCAGAATTGGTTGGCAAGAGGAGGTATTACATTAGCTGTAGAGGGAGATAAATTGTATCCGTTACCAGATCTGTATTTGCAAAAGAAATTGTATGAAAAGTATGTGCATGCCTTTGTGGGATGGGATATTAAGTACTTGAAAAACTCGTATCGCAATTTCGCATTCGATAACAATTTTGTGAATTCGGATATAGAATTGAAAAATACGCGTGTTTCGAATTTGTATGGTGGTTTAAAAGGAACGGCTTCGGGCTTCTCGTATTTGGTTTCGGCCGGGTTCAAACAAATTGCAAATCAGGCTTTCTATTACAACGATTATTTTGATTCAAAACGCTTTTATGTTGCGTATGATGCGAAAGTGAAGGTGATAAATGGGCATTTGGAGTTGGGGTATAACTTGAAAGACGATTTTACAGCCTTATTATCGCTTGATTATAACCATTATACGCTTTCGGCTAACGATAAAGCATGGTATCATCCCGATTTTTCGGCTAACTTGAAACTACGTTACAACTTAAAAGGAAAGATTGTAGTAGGGGCTGATATTCTTGGTTTTACGAACTACTATGGGCATGTCAGTCCAACAGATATTCGTTTGATTAAAGGAACAGCCGATGCGAATTTGAGTTTGGAGTATATTTTTAACAAACGCTTTTCTTTCTTCGGAAATTTGAACAACATAGCCCACCAAAAGTACCAACGATGGGGCAATTACCCGGTTTACGGTATAAACGGTTTAGTGGGTGCGAAATTTGCCTTTTAAGGGCAATTTCAAAATGTTCAAAAATTGTTTATAAATTGCAGCATGAAGTACAGTGTAGAGATTTGTTTGCGGGAATTGCTTTTCGTTCAGGAGTGTGTTATCATTCCCGGATTTGGAGGCTTTTTAACCAAGTATAAGTCGGCAGATATTGATTATTTGAACTACACCATTACTCCGCCAACGAAATCAATCAGTTTTAACCGACAGTTGCGCAACGATGACGGCTTGTTGGTGAATACCTTTTCGATGTTGAATGGAGTACCATTCAGTGAAGCAAATTTATTGGTTCGTAAATGGGTGAATCAGTTTGAAGCAACGCTAAAGGCCAATACTACTTATACGCTAGCACAGATTGGAACATTTGAATGGGATGCTTTAGGTAGTACAATTTCATTTCTTCCTGATGTTACGGAGAACTACCTAGTGGAATCATATGGTTTCCCTGCTATTATAGCTAAGCCTGTGTATAGAAATACACACGCTGCCGATAATACGGCTGTAGTAGTGAAATCGGAATCGATTATTACGGATATTATTGAGGAGCCGATCCTAGCGCAACCTTTCTTGAAAACATCAACCGAGGAAGAAGTATTGGAGCCCGTTACTGTTGAACCGGTAAACACTAAAAGACTTCTACTGGCTTGTTTTGGGATATTCTCTTTAGCGGTAATGACTATGCCGTTTTTCGGGTTTCATTCCGATAAAATGAATTTAAACGAAGCCAATGTGTTATCAGCTTTCTCTGCTGTATTTCCGAGTAAATCGGTAGAGGTAGCGCCATTGGTTTTAGATAATATAGCTTCTCCTGAATTATCGGTTATCAACGAAGTGAAGATAGTGCAACCGGTGTTTATTGTTCAAGAAGAAAAACAAGCAGAAGTTGTTCAGCCAATTGAAGTGGTGAAAGAAGAGGTAGCTGTTGCTGTACCTGTTGTTGAGGAAGCTGCTACAAATGCTAAGTATGTTATTATTATGGGTGCATTCAAAGACAAGAAAAATGCCGAGAATTTAACGGCAAGTATTACTTCTGAAAATAAATCACTAGAAGCTCAATTAATTCCAAACGGTAAAGTTTCTTATGTTGCTATACTTGCCGGTAATACAGAAGCTTCAGCCGCTGCTAAGTTGAAAGAAGCAAAAGCAATCAATCCCGATTGCTGGATTAAGAAAATGTAATTTCTTACATGAACGGGCAGAAGAACGGACGAGGTTTTCTGTTCATACATCCTTGGAAAATCAACGATAACTCCGGTCCTCCGAATGTAGCAGAGGCTAAGTTTAATTTAGACACGTTTATGTCGTAACTAAATCCTACCGACAAGCCTTTGATATCAACTCTAGTTTGAAGCACAACTGCATCAGCTAGGTTTGTTTTTTGGAACAACCCACGATACTGCGCACCTAAGTAGAAGTATGTCTTGCTGGTAATTCGGTTGCCCAATTGTAGCTTCACTAAAGTTCCAATATTATATTGTTGGGAAGGCCCTTGAAACGCAAACATAAACTGCGGCATCAGCCATAACTTATCTCTCAACAAAAAGGTTCCCCCTCCATGGAAAATGGTTTTCAAATATAGTTTTTGACCTTGTGTATTTCCAACTACAGTCTTTGCAAAAATCCCTGTAGAATTGAACGAAATATCCGGTTGGTTCAAATGGAATGCTGATAATCCTAAGTAGATATTATGTCTGTCCATTCGAAAATTTTTCGAGAAAATTGCGCCAACACCGGCATCCAAATAAATCATATTGGTGCGGTTGATGCTTGTTTCTCCCGAAGGAAGAGATGGATTATATCCACCTAACAACGATGGGTCGAATTGTTCATCGTATGTGCCTTTCGAAGGATTAATCCCACGATGGTTTACGCCAAACTGTAAGCCAACAGAAAGTGAAGATGTTGCTTTTCTGTCGAGCATAAAATGATATGCAAAACTTAGGTCTGCCCGATTAGTGTTTAAGCGTAATGTTCCGGCTACATCCGAATAAATGGATAGCCCTAATCCTGCAAAACTATTGAATTTAGTAGGTTTCCCTATTCCAACATCGCCTGATGCCCCAAAAGTGGTGTAAGTATTTCCTCCGGAAACAGTATTCCATTGTGTTCTTGCGTTCACACCCACTCTGTAGTCGCAGTTATTCAATCCTGCAAATGCAGGGTTTAACTGTAATGGTGCTGATGTGTATTGCGAGAAATGGATATCTTGAGCAATCGAAGCACCGGCTAACAATAGCGATATCGGTAAAAGAAAATATTTATTCAAAGTCATACTGGTTCTTCTTATCTGGTTAGCGTTACATTTCCTTTTCCTGAGAATTTCTGTCCGTTGATACATTCAATTTCGTAATCGTAAACGAATACACCTGGATTTAACTCCATTCCAATATTGTTCATTTTTCCGTTCCAACCTGCTAGGTCAGCGTTTGGTGAAGCATCTAATGCTTCAAACACTCTATTCCCCCAGCGGTCGAATATTCTGAAGTGGTTGATTTTCGTTACCCCATTTCCACGGATTTTAAACACATCGTTATGTCCGTCATTATTTGGAGTAAATGTGTTAGGAACATAAACAATATCTCCGTTACATGTAGTTAAAACAGTTATAGTAATTTCCGCCTCATTTGTACAGGTTATGCCATTTTTACCGTAGTAGATAGTCGCCTTATACGTAGTTGTTTCTCTAGGTGAAGCCACAGGGTTTTTACATTTTCTGCAACTTAAAGTAGAATCCGGACTCCATACAATACTATCGATAATACCAGAGTAATTCGCCAATAAATTAGAGTTTAATCCTAATAAGATTTGCTGTGGATCAGCTTCTAAATCAATAGGTACGCGTTGTACTACACCTATGGTTACTGTATCGTAGGCAGGTTCACAATTCCCATTATAAACAGTAACAAGGTATTTGATATTGTTTAATGGTGTGATTCTTACAGTTGGACTGTCCGGTAAATTTACCCAAGTGCTAGGCGACCATTTTACCCGATCGAATACTCCTTGAATAGTGAAATCAGCTGATTGGCCTAAGCAAATAGTTGTGTCGGTTGGAGTAACATTAATCACTGGTGGTACATTTACAAATATGGTTTTCGTTAACACATCATTACATCCGTTCGCATCTGAAATCGATAACGTTACATTGAAATTGCCTCCTTGGGCAAAGGTATGCGTAGTAGAAATGCCAGTTGAATTTGGTGGTGAATTCACAAATGTCCATGAATAAGAAAGGGAACTCAACGGAGCATCACCGGCTTTAGAATTACTCGTAAATGTGGCTACTTTTCCTATACAAGTAGGTTGATTGGTGAAGCTGGCAATCGGGTTTTTATTAACATGTATTTTCTTCATTGCTGTATCGGAACAGTTGTTCGAGTCAACAACAATGTGGTACACAAAATAATCACCTCCATTGTTATAAGAATGCGAAACATTTTTTGTAGTGTAGTCTACAACATTGTCGGGTTGCATATCCCAAAGGTACTTTGTAATAGGCGCAGAAACACCCCTTGTTGATGAATCGTTCAATGTTAATGGTTCGTTTTCACAAATTATAGAATCGCCAGGAAGAATCCCTGCATCCGGTTTATCAAATACAGTAATATTCTTTGTTATTGTATCTCTACAGCCTTTTGCATCAGTGGCAATAAGCGAAACATTTAGGGTAGTTGGTGTAGCAAAGAAAACATTAAGATTGGTATCTGTTTTGTAGAATGGAGTCCAATAGTAATTAGTAAGCGGATTATCTCCAGCAATACTATGGTTTTCAAAAAGTGTGTTCTGTCCTTTACAGTTGTTCTTAACTTGGAAGTCAGCAGTAGGTAATATATAAATCTGTGTGTTTTTCGAAATAGAAGAGCTACAACCATTTACATCAGATACAGAAAGGTTAACAACATGAATTCCGGCAGTAGGATAAATGAATGTTGTAGGTGATTGGTTTGAAAGCGTATCCACCGAAGATGGATAATTGAAGTCCCACAAGTAATTATTAATGATGCCAGAGCCTTGAACTGAAGTATTGGTAAAATGACTAGTTGAGCCCAAACAAACAGAATCTAAAGTAATGTTCGCTTGCGGTAAGGAGTATACGGTAACTGATTTTTGGAAAGATTGTGAGCAACCAAAGTTGTTATATACGGTTAATCGCACAGAGTAAGTATTAGCTGCCGTGTAAGTATGTGTAGGATTTTGATTGGAAGAGTCAAGTGTGTTATCTCCAAAATTCCAAACCCATTTGGTTATATTTCCATATCCTGCAACAGATGAATCAATAAACAACGTTGGATTTCCAACACATACGTTAGTTGTTCCAAAATTCACAATAGGTAGCGAAATAACAGCAACCGACATGGTGGTATCATCTTTACATCCTGCAGTATTGTTAGATGTTAATGTAACATTGAAATTTCCGGCTGTAGTAAATACATGCATAGGATATTTTCCAACACCTACTGCCGGAGGGTCATTGAAATTCCATGTCGAAGATGCATAATTCGCATGGACACTAATCGATGAATCAATGAAATACATAGGTTTATTCAAACATACCGAATCAGCATAAAACTGAGCAGTTACTTTAGAAACACTAATGTTGATGGTGTCTAACGAACTACAGTTAAACGCATCAGTTACGTATACTTGATATGCAGTATCAACTGTAGGCCAAACTTTTGTTGATGCGGTGTTTGGACTTGAAATGTTATAATTTGGAACCCATTGGTAAGTTGCTCCTCCAGAAGCAGAAATCGTTCCCGAATCCCCTAAGCATATTGTTTTATCAACACCAGCATTAGCAAGTGGCGGAATACGAGAGGTTAATGTCTTCATAGCAGTGTCCACACAGCCAAATGTATCTGTTACCAATAGCGTTACTGTGAATGTTCCTACTCCAACATTTTTGCTCACATTTTGGGTTAAATAAGTTCGTGGCAAAGGAACACTATTGCTAAAGGTCCACAACCACGAATTAATTAAAGTATTGGAATCAGGTATCGAAGTATCCCAAAATCTAGCATTTTGTAATTGGCAACCCAGAGAATCATTTTCTGTGAAAGCTGCAATTGGTGACTTAGGAATAAATAATGATTTTACAAGATAACTTTCACAGCCAAGGTTGTTTTTTTGTTTAAGACTTACAGTATAATTTCCTGGTGTTGTATACTTATGACAGGGCGAGAAAACAGTATCTGTGGTTCCATCCCCAAAATCCCATAAAATAGAATCAGTGCTAACTGCGCTGTTGATATTATATGAAGTATTATTAAAGCAAACTGTACCACTGTCGCATAACCCGGTTGTAGAATAATTGAAGTTAAGAATTGGAGTATCTATAACAAAAGGTTCAACCAAATCATCATACAATACCTGACATTGAGAGTTATCCGTTAAAACGAGAATGGCTTGACAGCTATCGATGTTACAATGTCTTACAGTGATGTTATAAATACTTGGATTGATATCTGTTCCAATTGGATTGATATTAGAAATAGAAATAGTAGTGTCGCATCCCGGAATAAATACTGCATTTTTTGTGTTCACTAATTCCAGGTGGTAGGTAACATCAGTACAAGGACAACCTCCTTTGATAGGGGAATAGGAGAGGGTACCATAGGGGCCATCGATAATAATTACTTGTTTACTAATGCTATCTACACATCCATTGCAAGATTTTACTTTTAGCCATACTCTAAATTTGCCAGCAGTTCTATAAAAACGAGTTGGATTAGCAATGTTGGAGTGGGGACCTCCATCGCCAAAGTCCCAGTCGTATTCACATATATCACCCAAAGATGAATCAGAAAATTGAACAAGAAGAGGAGGACAGGTAGAGAATGTATTATCTAATCCATAGTTGGCTTTAGGATTTTGAATGGTAATACTTTTAGTTAATGTATCTGAACAAAAACCATTGGCATCGGTAGTAATTAAAGTAACCGGATAGTTACCAATAGAAGAATATTGCCCTGAATAATTGAGAGCAGTTGAATTAGTACCAATGGTGTTGCCAGAAGTTATCCATTGGTAATTAAGTGTTCCAATACCTGAAGACTGATTGATAAAGTGAAAAGAGTCTATAGCACCTGTACAAGAAATAGTGTCTGTTATTGTAAAGTCGGAAGTTATACTATTTACAAAAATTCGCTTTGTAGCAGATGAACTACATCCATAGGTATTCGTTCTAGTAAGGACTGCCTGAAAAATACCCGATGTTGTGTAGTTATGGCATACAGTTCCGCAATTAATGTTTTGAGCTGTGCCATCCCCAAAATTCCATGTACAATTAACAAGCGCAGCGTTTAGTCCAATCGATGTATCCGTGAAACAAATGTTCAATGGAGCACATCCCGCTGTATCTGTTAAAGTGAAACCCGTTTTAACACCGGTTACTTTAATTACAGTTGGCGCACAAACTAGCTCTGTACAACCACCAATGTAATTAATTCTACAACACGGCAAAAAGTTACCCGGTGTAAAATAAAGAAAAGAGTTATATCCTACTGCTCCAGGTTGTGTTTGATTAAAAAAACCAGTAATTGTATCTAAATCGCAGAGTATATTCGATACTGGAGACGAATTAGGCAATAGATTGATATTTGCCCGAATATTAAACGGTGCGCATACCAACGTATCGCTAATGGTCAAGTCAGAACCACTACAAGCAATGTTTACACTAATTGTTTTGGAGTGGCTACAACCTGTTTTGAAACTAAATGCAGTTAAAGTTGCCGAATATGTTCCACAGGTAGGATAATTTATGGAGGGAACTAGTGTTGAGTCTTTGGTGGCCACAAAATTTGGACTTCCACCGGGAAACTGCCAGTAGAAGGAGTCGCCCAATAACGATAAATTCTTATAGTATTTTCTGAATTTGTTGACACAGGAAAAAGAATCCTTAAGATTTGCAGCTGGTGCGTTTATTAATACAGTATCGGCTGCACTTCCATTAAATGGAGTCCCTCTACACCCTTTACTTGAAGCAACAACAACCGGTCTGAATTTTCCAAAATTTTGATAGGTGTAGCAGAACGTAACACAACCGGTGTTTGCTGTATCAAAAACTTTAAATTTCTTAAGCGTATCAAAAGGGGCTTCTGGATAAAAAATAATACTGTCTAAACTTGCCGGACCGCATGCAGTAATACAAATTTTATCTTTTTCAAAGCACGATGATTTAGGCGTAATACTAATGCTGGTAATATTTACAGGATTACCGAAACAAACAGAATCAATGGTCTTACCTACACAACCTTCTGCAGTTGTAAAAATTAACGAGTCTTTAAAGCAACCAGGTGCCGAATAATTGATTGGAAGTGTTGTGTTCGAAGTAGAGCTGGAGGGTGTGCCACCAACAAAACCCCAAACCGAACTTGATATTGGGCTTCCAGATGATGAAGTACTCGTAAAAATGACAGAACCAGGATTGCATGTTGATACATAATTTTTGGAAATACTCACATTAGGTGAAGAAGCTTTAAATATTGCACCTGTATTTTTAGAAGATTGACAACCAAAAGAATCTGTAACAACGAGTGTAAATGAATTAGGACTGCCTAATGCAGTTACTTTATAACAGATATTAGGTTGTGTAGTAGAAGAAAGTGGAACATACGGAACTTGAATCGAAGTCCATTGATATGTGCAACTAGGACAGGCTAGCCCATTATAGGAAACACAAACTGTATCAGGTACTTTACAAAACGAAGTATCGGTATAATTAATTGAAAAATTCAATGGTTGTCCAACTGTAATAAAATTAGGGTATGTTACCGAATCAATGCAACCATTTGTAAACGTTACAATTACTTTTACATCATATTTGCCTGGAGTATTGTAACTGATTCCCGTTACTGTTGACGTTGATCCTGTTTGAATGACCGCACCAGAGAAAATCCAATTATAACTTGCAATAGAGCCTCCACTAGTGTAAGTAAAAATAGTTGGAACACCTACACATAGCTTTCGTTGAGAAGCTGAGATAGTTGGTGATGGGTTGTTCCCAATAGAAACATAGCTTGTAATGATTGAGTCTCTTGAACAGAGGGTGGTTGTGTCCGTTACACTTACTTTAATATCATAAGTTCCTGTGCTAAACCCAAAACTTGAAGTGTCTGCATTTGTTCCAAATGCTATCCAAGTTGCAGATGGTTGTTTCTTGTAATACCATTGGTATTTTAAATTTGAAGTAGTGGTAGTTGAGGTGGTAAAATCAATAAATGTTGGTGTAGTACAACTGCCAGTTTGAGATGCTGTAACGCTATTGATTTTTGGTGCCGGTTTTACCTTAATCGTATCACTGTAGTAGGTTGTGTCATCAGCACATCCTTTCGAATTCAAAACATAACATGTAGGTATATAATTTCCGAAATTACCATAGGTACAAGTAAAACTAGGCGTATTTCCTGTTAGTTTTCGAACAACACCATTTCTACAGTCACAAATTATTGAGTCTAATGTCCCACTTCCGGCAGTGGATAGATTTTGGAAAGTAACTGTTGTTGGAGGACAACCTGCTTTTGGGCTAAAAGAAAAATTGGCTAGAGGTTTGCAAAATACGCGAAGTGCATTGGTTACTGTTTTGGTACATGTTTGGCCCGCAGCATTTGTAACTGTAAGCGATACGGTGTAATCGCCACAAGTACTATAAATATAAGCATAGTTGTTAGAAAAGCCTATAGGTAAGGTACCCGTAGGTCCTGATATTGTCCATGTTCTCGAAGTAATTGCCGAGTTAGGAGATGTTGAAGCATCTGTCAAAATTATTGCAATTGGGGCACAGCCCGAATCTTGTGAAGCAATGAAATTACATGTGATTTGAGCATTCGCTTTTACAATACCTAATATGCCCAAAAGCATTATAGAGATAAATCGGATTAAACTTAATCGAAATTGAATCATATTGTTGGTCTTATGTATTATGTTAGAGTGCTTTCAGCAACCGAAAGTTGCAACAATTATTCCACTTTTTTTAGCGTGTGGAAAAGTATGGGTAAAAAGTTGTCATTAAAAGTGTGGACAAGGAGTTTTGTCTTGTTTGTCTCGTTTTTTTCCCTGAAAAACATAGCCAAGACCAATTTCAAAAGCACCAACGGTTTTGGTTGCTTTACGGAAATTGGATGCATTTATATCATAGGCTAACCCAACTGAAAAATTATATATATCTAACTTAACATTTGGAATAATGGCATCGATTCCGCTATTCACTAACCGTGCATTTAACCCTACTGAAAAGTAGTTTACACTAGTGTACCGATCTCCAAAAACATATTGCCCGGCAGCTCCAATATTGGTTTGCCAGATTTTATTTTGAAACATGAAAAGAAACTGTGGAACAACATTCCATTTATCGTTGATTTGAATCTGAGCCCCGGCATGACCTACATATTTTGCATACCATTTTTCGCTGCTAAATGGCGTCTTTTTATTGGCTGCTTGTAAGAGATGATGATAGGCAAATCCTGCATAGATGTTTAGTTTTTTACGAACATACACATGATAACGCAAGCCTACATTTACATCAAAAATGGAATTACTTTGTCCGAGTTTTTCGCTTATGCCATCCGAGAAAACAGCTCCTGTTGTATTAAACGAATTCATTTGAATTTCAGCCCCAATACCCAAGGCAATGGAATGTTTCACTTCTCTTCCAAAGCCTTTTGAATAGGCTAAGTTCACCATAGCATCAATAGTCGAAAAAGGATTCGTTCCATTTTTATCGTAGTATGCGCCACCACCAACTCCGAAATAGTCTTTTTTCAAAATGCCTTTAAATAGGGATGCATCCACATAGCCTCCTCCTGTTTGAAACGAGCTGTTAAAATTACTCACGGTAGCCCACTGGTTGCGATAGATGGCACCCAAGCGAACAACTCCGTCATGAAACCCGGTCATAGCCGGATTAATATGCATAGGCATCATGTGAAACTGACTAAAATGAGCATCTTGTGCATTGCAGAAAAGCGAGGAAACTAAGACCGAGAATAGGAATACTTTTTTCATCTTCATTACTTTACGAGGGTCACATAACCGTTAATAATTTGTTTTGCGGGCTGTGTGTATGTGCTATATTCAATCGAGTAGCCATAATTGCCATCCATCTCCAGGTTGTTCGATTGACTGTTCTTCCCATTCCATCGAAAATCAACATCGGTCGACTCGTACACTTTCGCCCCCCAGCGATCAAAAATCCATATTTGAAAGGTTTTGATGCCATTGTAGTGCACATAAAAATCATCATTGATGCCATCTCCATTGGGTGTGAAAATGGTTGGAACCGTAAGTTTACTTTCAACTGTATCCACAAAAATGGTCGTTTGGTCATTGAACAAACATCCTTTCCCGTAAGTTGCAGTAGCCGAATAAACTGTTGTAGTAGTAGGTGTTGTATAATATTTCTTTTCATCGTTTACACTCACATTATTGGGTGTCCATGTTACCGTTTTTAAAGCCGCATCAGTTTTTATTTCAATTTGTGCTGTTTGCCCTAATTGAATGCGTTGGTCTGCACCTAAATCGAAATAACTTCCGTTAAATGCAGGTACAGTTACATTAATCACTTGCGCACAATTAAATGAGTTATATGCTGAAACCGTGTAGTTTCCAGGAGCTAGGTTTTTCGCAATAGCAGCGGTTAACGATGGATCGTGAGCCCAAACATACGAGAACGGACCATCGTTACTCAAAGGCATAATTTCAATACTCCCGTTATTACCATTGATACAAGACGAATCAACTTTCAGCACTTTGAAGGAAGGCGAACCGGTATTCAAAATCGAATCAGTTGCTGCCACTGAACAGCCATTGTTATCGGTAACCGTAACCGCCACTCGGGTTGGACCAACAATGCCAGTTAGTGAATCAGCATTGGTACTACCGGTACTCCATTGGAAACTGTAAGGCTGAGTTCCTCCGGTGGCATTCGTTACTATTTTCCCATTTCCCTGTTGGCAGTTATCGGCCGTACTCACTAAATTAATTTTTACCGAATCGATTGGCCCCGAAAGCGTAATCGTAGTATCTATCGGTAAACAGCCGCCATCATTCACGGTTAAGGTATATGGCGTTCCAGAAGTTAGATTTTGCGCTGTGTTCGTTTTGTTTGTGGCATCATGGCTCCAACTGTAGGTGTAATTTCCCGTTCCTCCGGACACGGTTACCTGTATACTTCCACTTTTATCGCCAAAACAGGCAACTCCTGTAGTTTGGATATTGGTGAAAGAAGGGAATGAGGAATTGTCGATTAGTGCAATTCCTTTAATAGTGTCTGAGCAGCCGGTGATATTATCGAAAACCGCAAAGTCATAAATTCCAGGGGGAGCATTGGTTAAAACCGATTTCCCATCAGAATAGTACAAGCCATCTTTAAAATACGTAAATACCAATGAAGTACCGGTGGCCAATGCATTAATACTGCCGTTCGATTGGCCGCAAGATGGATTTGTTTTCCCTAGTAAGAGGGCTTGAACAGGAGTAACAATCAATTTTACCGAGTCGGTTACGGTACATGTACCATTTGTCCAATTCACGGTATAGGTTTGCGAAGTAGTGGGAGCAACATTAATTGCTGTGCCACTCACAGGAGTCGGTAAATCGCCCCCGCTCCAAATTACAGTACCCGTAAAGTTGGTATTGGCAATGGAAACTACCGTTGGCTGCCCAACACAAATGGTATCGTTAGGACTGAATTTAAAAAGTAACTGGCACTGCGAATACGCTCCAATACTCAATAAAATTAGGGTAAGTAGTGAAAATGTCTTTTTCATTTATGATGCATTTGATGCTTGAAGTTCGAACCTAAATTCTAAAACGTCAATTTTGTTTTTTTAGTTTAGTTATCTGTCTTTTACCTTTAACTATTTCAGAGGGATTGCGAATGTAATATAAACGCAAATGTTTTGGGGGGAATTATGCTAAAAAAGTGGGTAACTCAATTTTGAGATAGCTTAGTAATTAACGAAATTCGCCAAAATTTCAAGATGCATTCTGCCATATGTCTTTTGAGTGTAGTTCCCATACGCGCATCCTTCACCCATAAAAGTGAACAGGTAAGCCAAATGCTGTTTGGAGAAACCTGCCAGATTATTGAGCGAAAAATGGAGTGGTTTAAAGTGAGAACCGACTATGATGATTATGAAGGCTGGGTGCAACGCACACAACTGAAAGAATTGGCCAAAAAGGATCACGATGCTTGTCTCCAACAAGTGGGAATTGCCTTGGAAATTGCCAGTAATGCTACCTCTACTGAAAGTTCTATCCCAATTCTTTTGGGGAGCTCATTACCTCAGTTTGATGGAATTAATTTCAAAGTATTAAAAGAAAAGTTTATATATAACGGGCAGTCGGTTCAAAACGAGCAGCAACTCAATTCTGCATTTATTGAAAAAATTGCGCTCAAGTTTTTGAACGCTCCTTACATGTGGGGCGGACGATCGCCTTTCGGTATCGATTGTTCGGGTTTTACCCAAATCATTTTTAAATGCATTGGTATTCAGCTCAAGCGTGATGCTTATCAACAAGCCGAGGCGGGAGTTGTGGTGGACTTTATTCAATCAGCAGAGCTAGGCGATTTGGCATTCTTTCATAACGATGAAGGGAAAATTATTCACGTGGGCATGGTACTAAAAGACCAAAAGATTATTCATGCATCGGGAAAGGTGAGGATTGATACCCTCGACCATTACGGTATTTTCGATGCTGAAAAAAAGAAGTATTCGCATCAATTGAAGATTATTAAACGGGTACTTTAATCCCATGAAGAATATTGTTGTTTTAACCGGAGCCGGCATTAGTGCGGAAAGTGGCATAAGCACCTTTCGCGATAGTGGCGGGTTATGGGAAGGCCATCGGGTGGAAGATGTAGCTTCCCCGGAAGGTTGGCATCGCAACAAACAATTGGTGCTCGATTTTTATAATTTGCGCAGAGCCGATGTGCTTAAAGCGCAACCAAATGCTGCACATATAGCCTTAGTGGCGTTAGCTCAACATTTCAATGTAAATATCATTACACAGAATGTGGATGATTTGCATGAACGAGCCGGTTCAAAAAATGTACTCCATTTACACGGTGAAATCCTGAAAGTGCGCAGCCAAGCCGGCAAGCAACAGGTATATGAATGGCGCAAAGATTTACACATTGGCGATAAATGCGAACTAGGATCGCAACTCCGTCCACATATCGTTTGGTTTGGCGAAGCTGTACCAGAAATCGAAAATGCAATCCGCATGGTTCGAAAAGCCGATATTTGTATTGTTATTGGAACCTCAATGGTGGTATATCCTGCAGCAGGGTTAATTCACGAAGCGCCAAGAACTGCTTCCATTTATTTTGTGAATCCGGATGTGAATGCTGTACCACCAATGCCGAATTTACATGTGATTGCCGAGAAAGCAGCCACCGGTGTTCCAATGTTAGTGAATCAACTTATTCAAGATCAATGTTAAGTGCCTCATTTCAAAAATTTCAGTTGCAGTTTATCCGCTCTGTACTCACCTCGCGCGGTGCTATGGCGGTGAAGAATGGTTATTTTGTAACAGTTTCAAACGGACAAACAAGAGGGGTAGGAGAGTGCAGTTTTATTGAAGGATTAAGTAGAGATGATTTATTGATGATTGAACATGAACTTGATCGTGTTTGCCGTAATATTCAACATTGGGAAAGCATAAAAGAGGAAGTGTATCTGCGATTCCCATCCATTGTTTTTGCTATTGAAACCGCATTGTTGGATTTTAAAAATGGAGGAATCAAACAATTGTTTGCAACGGATTTCTCCGCAGGAAGCAAAGCAATTCCCATTAACGGTTTAGTATGGATGGGCTCAAAGTCCTTTATGCTGGAACAGTTGAAAAATAAGCTGTCACAAGGGTTTAAGTGTATTAAGATAAAAGTTGGCGCTATTGACTTTGATGAAGAATGTGATTTAA
Organism: Chitinophagales bacterium; assembly: GCA_044226285.1. GTDB lineage: Bacteria > Bacteroidota > Bacteroidia > Chitinophagales > LD1 > CALAYL01. The sequence goes on from JBGAHI010000003.1 coordinate 37,045, forward strand.
TCGCATTTATCCGAAGTCATTTCGATGCGGCACAAATGGAAATTAGATTGGATGCCAATGGAGCGTTTAAAGCCAATGATGTGTTTGCTAAAATGGAACGACTGAGTCGCTTTCAAATACACTCTATCGAACAACCTATTGCCGTTAACCAATGGGCTTTAATGAAAGAAATATGCGAAGCAAAAATTATGGATGTTGCTTTGGATGAAGAGTTGATTTATACCGTAGATAACGCAACTAAATTGAGTATGCTAGATGCTATTGCTCCACAATATATTATCTTGAAACCCAGTCTAATTGGCGGTTTTGATAAATCTGACGAATGGATTCAATTTGCTGAAGAACGCAATATTCAATGGTGGGCTACGTCAGCATTGGAATCCAACATAGGCTTGAACGCTATAGCACAATGGGTTTCAGCAAAGCAAGATATTTTGGTCCAAGGTCTTGGCACAGGTGCTCTATATACCAATAATATTGATTCGCCATTAGTTGTAAGAGGCGGACAATTATGGTACGATACTTCGCTTACATGGAAAATTGAGAATAATGTTACAGTTTGATTTTAGTTTACCGGAAGCGGAATGGTTGAAATCCATAAATGCTGAAACGACTTGGCAGAAAGAGATTGTCGACTTCGTTGAATCGTGGTGTAGTTCGGCTACCTCATTTGCAATACATACTTCAGGTTCTACTGGTACTCCAAAAGTGGTTGAACATTTGCGAGATGAGTTAATACAAAGTGCATTACGTACAAATCACTTCTTCAAACTCGATCATACATCGGTTTTCTTTTTGTGTATACCTGTTCAGCATGTCGGAGGTCGAGTGATGCTTGTTCGTGCCATGTTGGCTAAAGCAAAATTGATATGTGTTGCACCAAGCGCCAATCCATTGCAATACATAGAGCGTAATGAACCTATAACATTTGCTGCATTTACGCCCATGCAGTGTTTTGAAATGCTGAAAGATCAAGAATCCGCCATTTTATTTTCATCGATTCAACATGTAATTATTGGAGGAGGAAAAATAAGCGATGCATTATTGGCATTACTCAGAGAGCAACCTAATGCGGTTTATGAAACCTTTGGCATGACAGAAACCGTTAGTCATATTGCATTGCGGAAAATAGCCCCGCAAATGGAAGATGATTTTCACTGTTTAAATGGAATTACTGTTACTGCAGATACTCAATCATTGTTGCAAATTAGTATAGATAATGATACTGTAATTAAAACGAATGATGTGGTTGAAATCATCGATAGCAAACGGTTTCGTTGGTTGGGCAGAAAAGATGAGGTAATTAATACAGGGGGTATAAAAGTTTTCGCCCACCAAATTGAAAGTAAGTTGCAAGCACAATTTACGGTTCCCTTTTTTATTACAGATGTAGCCGATGATAAATTCGGACAGCGTGTGGTGCTGGTGTTGCAATCGCAAGTGATGGCTGAATCGCTTAGCAAATCTTCATTTGAAACTTTATCAAATTACGAACGACCGAAGAGTATCTTTGTATTGAAACAATTTGATTTTTCTCCTTTGGGAAAGTTGTTGAAAAAAAGTAGTGTTGACCATCATTTTTTAACTCGCATCGATTTATGATTAGTTGTTACAAAAGTCCGGTTGGAGATATTGTTGTGGAGTGTATTGATGATGTCATTATTAGCGCTACACTATTGGATACGGCTACAACTCAGGGAACAGACAATCAAAGTGTTGTTGATTTTTTTGATGCTTATTTTAACCGCGAATGGAAACCGGAAGTTATTTCATTTGAACAAGAGGGTACAGACTTTGAACAGCATATTTGGTCTATCATCCAAGCAATTCCTTTTGGTTCAACAAAGACCTACAAACAAATAGCAATGCAAATTGGTGATGAAAAATATTCACGTGCGGTAGCCAATGCAGTAGGGAAGAATAAATTAGCGATAATCGTACCTTGTCACCGTGTTGTAGGCACAGCAGGCGATTTACGTGGTTTTGCTTGGGGCATCACGCGTAAAAAATGGCTACTCGATTTTGAATGTGGTCAACAAAATTTATTTTAAGGCTATGATAGTAGTAACAGGTGCATATGGTTTCATAGGTTCTAATTTGGTTCGTGGCTTAAATGGATTAGGTATTACCAACTTGTTATTGGTAGATGATTTCGATGCTGTACAAAAAGCGGACAACCTAAAAGGCTGTGTTTATGAAGAGAAATTAAATCGCACTGTTTTCTTAGAATGGTTTGTTGAAAATGCCGATGACATAGAATTCGTATTTCACTTAGGTGCTCGTACCGATACAACTGAGTTTAATTTCAGAATATTAGATTCGCTTAATTTGGCTTATTCTAAGGCGTTATGGGAAATCTGCGTACGAAAAGATATTCCTATCATTTATGCATCTAGCGCTGCAACATACGGTATGGGTGAACATGGTTTTGATGACGATGAACAAAAGATTGAATTATTAAAGCCTTTGAATCCTTATGGTTTATCGAAGCAACTATTCGATATGTTTGTGTTGGAGCAAGAAGCTAAACCATCGCATTGGATGGGCTTGAAATTTTTCAACGTTTATGGTCCGCACGAAACCCATAAAGGCAGAATGGCTTCTGTTATTTATCATGCTTTTCATCAAATCAAAGCAACAGGTGCATTGAAGTTATTTCAATCGCACCACGCTGATTTTAAAGATGGAGAGCAATTGCGCGATTTTGTCTTTGTAGATGATGTGGTGGCGGTATGTCTGTATTTCTATAATGTGATTAATCCGAAGAAAGCAACAGTTTATCTCAATGGTATTTACAATTTGGGAACTGGACAGGCAAGAACGTTTAATGATTTAGGTAAAGCGGTTTTCTCTGCCATGGGAAAGCCGGAAGTGATAACGTACATCCCAATTCCTGAAGATATACGCGATAAGTATCAATACTTTACGGAAGCCAATATGGCGAAACTAAAAAGAGCCGGATTCAATAAAGAATTCACGGCTCTTGAAGATGGTGTTCAGGCTTATGTTCGCTTCTTGGAAGCCAACACGAACTGATTATAAGTGTTTTTTCAATGTAGCTTCTAATGTAGCTTTAGGTACAGCGCCAACGGTTTTATCAACCAATTGTCCGCCTTTAAAGAATAATATAGTTGGTATAGAACGAATACCATATTGCATTGGCACATTTGAATTCGCATCTACATCCATTTTGCCAATATTTGCTTTGCCTTCATATTCTTTTGATAGTTGCTCTACTAACGGTCCGATTGCTTTGCAAGGTCCACACCATTCAGCCCAAAAGTCGACCATAGTTACTTTGTCTGATTTTAATACATCTGATTCGAAGTTCGAATCGGTGAATTGTAATGCCATATTGTTTGATTTTATTTTGATAATAAATGTAATTGCTACAAAATGATGCCATAGCTTTTACTATGACAATTTTGCAGATGCTAATTAAGTGCTTTTTCGATTGCTTTTATAACCTTTTTGTCGGTTGGCTTGGTAAATGAGGAATACACTTCAACCAAGTTGCCGTTTTTGTCAACTAAATATTTCCAAAAGTTCCACCAAGGTTGTTGACTGTTTGTGCCATTTTGTTTCTTATCTGTCAAAAATTGAAAGACTTTGTTTTTGTTATCGCCACGCACATCCGATTTTGCCATGATGGGAAATTTTACACCGTAATTCATTTCACAGAACTCTGCAATTCCATCACCTTCCAATGGTTCTTGTCCCATGAACTGATTGGAAGGGAATGCTACAATTTCTAATCCTTTTGGCTGATATTTTTCATACAATTCTTCTAATCCTTTTAACTGTGGAGTAAAGCCACACTTAGATGCTGTATTGACAATCAGCACGGCTTTGCCTTTTAAATGGGAGAAGTCGAACTCTTTGTTTTGAAGCGTTTTAAATTTTAGCTCATGAAATTTAGACATAACTATTGTTTCTTTAGTAATGCAGATTTAAGTTAATTTGTTCAGTTTCAATAGCTATTTATCATTCTTTATAAAAAAAAGAGCCACTTCCTAGGAAGTGACTCTTTTCAATGATTTTAAAACTCAGATTATCTGATGATCTGAATTTGTTTTGTTCCAGCTAATTTTTGTTCTGTAGCGTTTACAAACATTAAAGTGTAAGTACCGGTAGCGATACCTTCAACTGATACATTTGTAGTTCCTACTGTTACTGTAGCTTCTTTTACTACTTTACCGTTCAAATCAACTATAGATAAAGTGTGATTCACAGTTGTAGATGGAAGTTCAACATTAAATGAACCTTGAGCAGGACTAGGATAAACTGAAATTGATTTCATTAGATCAGCGTTTTCAATGCCTGTTCCGTCATTATCAACAATGGTTACAGTAGTTGCATTAGGTGTTCCAACTGTTGCTCCAGATGGAGTTCCCAAAGTTGCGATAACAGTTTCGTTAGCTTCAGTAACAACATCGTTAACGATGGTAACAACGATTGTGTCGTTTACTTTACCGGCAGCAAAAGAGAAACTTGTTTTGCTTAAGGTATAGTCGGCAGGGTTAGCAGCAGTACCGCTAAATGTTACCGGTGCAGTTACAGTTCCAGTAGCTCCAAATGTTAATGTAGCGATTAATTTCACTGTTCCAGCTGCTTCAGAAACAGAAGCAGAAGATGCACTGATAGACAATGCAGGAGGACCGTCATTATCGTTGATTGCGATAGTTGCCGCAGCAGGTGATCCAACAGTTGCTCCAGATGGAGAAGATAATGTTCCAATAACTGTTTCAGAAGATTCAACAACAGCGTCATCAATAACAGTTACAACAATAGTATCCGTAGATTTTCCAACGCCAATGGTGAAACTTGTTTTACTTAAAGTATAGTCAGCAGGATTTGACGCAGTACCTGTGATAGTTACCGCTGAAGTAACAGCACTTGTAGCCGGAGCAGAAAGTGTTGCAATCAATTTCACTGTACCAACTGACTCTAATACTGTTGCAGATGATGCCGCAACAGAAATTGTAGGTAAAACATCATTGTCTGTAATTGTTGTTGTTGCTGCAGAAGGAGAACCTAAAGTGCAAGCTGATGGGCTACTTAAAGTCGCAATAACAGTTTCATTGCCTTCAACTAATACATCATTTACAATTGTTACCTTAATGGTGTCAGTTGATTTACCAGCAGGGAATGAAAATGTTGTTTTGCTTAAAGAGTAATCAGTTACGTTTGTTGCAGTACCGCTCATTGTAACTCCAACTGATGTAGCTACCGAAGTAGCCTGAGATAATGTAGCAACTAAATTATAAGATCCTCCAGCTTCACCAATTGATGAAACCGCTGCAATAGAAACTGTTGGAACAACAGGTACACCATCATTATCTACAATGGTATATGTTAGCGCTGAAGGTGAACCTAAAGTAGCTCCTCCTGTTGGTGTACCCAAAGTCGCGATGATGGTTTCGTTTGACTCAACAGTAGCATCGTCAACAATAGTAGCAATGATTGTGTCTTTTAATTGTCCTGCAGCAAACGAAAATCCGGTAGGTTTGTTTACTGAGTAATCTACGCCATACGTTGCAGTTCCTGAAGGTGTTACCGGAACAGTGATAGCTGATGCTGATGCACTAGACAAGGTAGCAACTAATTTAACGGTACTTACACTCTCTAAGCCTGAAGTTGAAGCAACAGACAAGCTTACTGTTGGATTAGCAGGTGCTGCATAAATTAATGATACATCATCCACATACATGATACTTCCTTGGTGAGTAGTATTATAACCAGTTGAATAATCAATATGTAAAGTATCTGGTGTATTAGCACTAGAATATTGGAAAGGAAGAGTAACATAGGTCATTGTAGGAACGGCAGCCGTAATTAAAAAGCCTGTACCCCCAACGTCAGCAGTGGTTTTCGTTAAATAGGCTTGAAAAATACCTGTATCTCCACCTGCAGGCAGGTAAGCTATAGCGAATTTAATTGAATCAGGTCTTCCGGTAAACGCTTGCCCGTATGCATCAAAAGACGAACCGTTAAATACCCAATAGCCTAGCGAGCACGATCCTGGTACTGTATCTCCAATTGCTGAAATAAATTTCGCCTGAAGTTTAATCGATGCTGTTCCCGCTTTGATATAGGTTGCATTCGTGTTTTTTGTTTCCAATCCTTGTCCTGTGAGACCCGCTCCGGCAAGTACTTGGGTAAATGTTCCCCAGCCTGTTACAACATCTGTACTAGGCCATGTCTCAAAGCTCCCATTCGTGGGTTGCTGTGCAAAAAGAGAGAAAGTACTAAACAGTACTGTTCCCATTAAAAGTAAAAGTTGTTTTTTCATGTTTTGTGTTTTTATGTTTTGTGTGATATGAAAGTAAACGATTTTTTGCTCTAAATCAAAACTTATGCATCAACGCGTGCATATTTAGCATTGGCTTCAATGAATTCTCTTCGCGGTGGAACTTCGTCTCCCATTAGCATCGAGAATGTGTGATCTGCAACAGCAGCACTTTCTATTGTGATTCTGCGCAATGAACGTGTTTCCGGGTTCATAGTTGTTTCCCAAAGTTGTTCGGCATTCATCTCACCCAATCCTTTGTAACGTTGAACGTGAACCGAATCGCGACTTCCGCCTTTTGCAAAAAGTTCTGTGGCTTGTTCGCGTTGTATATCGTTCCAACAGTATTGTTGATCTTTTCCTTTTTTCACTAAGTAAAGTGGAGGTTGAGCAATATAGATATGTCCTTTCTCAATTAAATCTTTCATGTAGCGGAAGAAGAAGGTCAAAATCAAAGTAGTAATATGCGATCCATCCACATCGGCATCACACATAATAACGATTTTGTGATAACGTAATTTCTCGGTGTCTAAAGCCTTATGATCATCTACAGTTCCAATTTTTACCCCTAATGCGGTGAACATATTTTTAATCTCCTCGTTCTCGTAGATTTTATGCTCCATAGCCTTTTCAACGTTCAAGATTTTTCCTCTTAACGGAAGGATGGCTTGGATGTTTCTATCTCGACCTTGTTTAGCTGTTCCACCTGCCGAATCCCCTTCGACTAAGAAAATTTCACTCAAAAATGGATCTTTACTAGCACAGTCGGCCAATTTGCCCGGTAAACCGCCACCGCTGAAGGCTCCTTTACGTTGAACCATTTCACGCGCTTTTCGAGCAGCATGGCGAGCCGTAGCCGCTAATACCACTTTGTCGAAAATGAATTTGGCTTGCTTTGGATTTTCCTCTAAATAGTTGTTCAACACTTCACCAAACACTTGCTCTACAGCACCGGCAACTTCATTATTCCCTAATTTAGTTTTTGTTTGTCCTTCGAATTGCGGTTCAGGTACTTTCACAGAAATAATAGCCGTTAAGCCCTCGCGGAAGTCATCTCCAACAATTTCTACTTTTAGTTTTTCAAACAATTTATTTTTCTCGCCATAGGCTTTAAACGTTCTGGTTAAAGCTCTTCTGAAGCCGGCAACGTGCGTTCCACCTTCAATGGTGTTGATGTTGTTTACATACGAGAAAATATTTTCTGAATAGGTAGTGTTATATTGCAAAGCCACTTCAACAACAATATTATCTCGAACACCCTCTACATGTATTGGTTCCGGGATGATGGATTCTCTAGTCGAATCCAAATATTTTACAAACTCCATCAAACCTCCTTGCGAGAAAAACTCTTCTGAACGGAATTCTCCGTTTTCGTTTTTATCGCGTTCGTCAATCAAGGTAATTTTAATGCCTTTGTTCAAGTACGATAACTCACGCATTCTATTCGCTAAGGTTTCGTAGTTGTATACTGAAGCTTGGAAAATGGTATCATCAGGTAAAAACGTAACAATGGTTCCTCGATAATCAGACGGACCAACTTCTTTCACCGGGTATAACGGTTTTCCTTTCGAAAACTCTTGAACATATTCTTTCCCACCGCGGTGAACTTGTGCTTTTAAAGCCGATGAAAGGGCATTCACACACGAAACCCCAACTCCGTGTAATCCTCCAGAAACTTTATACGAATCTTTATCGAATTTACCTCCAGCGTGTAAAACGGTCATAACCACCTCTAAGGCAGAACGGCCTTCTTTTTCGTGCATATCCACCGGAATTCCCCGTCCGTCATCTTTCACACGGATAGAGTTCCCTTCCAAAATAGTAACCGTAATGTTTTTACAATGACCCGCCAACGCCTCATCTATGGAGTTGTCGGTAACCTCATACACCAAGTGGTGTAAGCCTTTTACGCCAATATCGCCAATGTACATGGCCGGACGAACTCTCACCGCCTCTAATCCCTCTAATACTGTTATCGAACTTGCTGAATAATCTTTTTGTGATGGTTGCGGACTCCCTACTTCTTCTGTCATTTTTGTCGAATTAATTTAAGTAAAAAACTGAACTCCAAATATACCATTTTCATTTGTAAAAAAGGCGTGGAATCCGCTGTTTTACTGCTAATGTGGAAAGATTGTTCATATTCTTTTTTTTGTTGGTTTTTTCTTGTTAAAACCTTGTTAAATAGCAAGAATGACTTACCTTCACTTTCAACCAAAATTGAGTTATGCAAAAAAAGTACACTACTTATTTTTTTGTTGGATTAATGTGGCTTTCAGTGAATGCATTTGCTGCTGAAAATCCACAGTATTCGACATGGAAAAGTTTAATTTCCTTTAGTAAACTAACACCGGAAATAGTAAAGAAAAATTGTCCGCATTTCAACGAAAATGTGCAAAGTTGGATAGCCAATTATCCATCGGAAGTAAAAGCCTTTTTGAATTTACCGGCTATTAAAAAGCTAAACCCATCGTTGGTAGACTTAGGCTTGAAAAAAGAAGGAGAGGAGGCGCCTCGTACTTTTGGTAATCCATTTCTAAAGTGGGTTAACGGAAGCGGTATTTCATCGGTTGAAATGAAAACAGTTGCTCCGCATTTTCCGAATCCGAAAATAACCGCTGATATCTCTGCATCTGAAAAACAATACGAAGCTGTTTTAGCCGATTGGATGATTATTTATGCCAACGAATATGAGCGTTTAATTAATCACCCTAAATTGGTAAAAAGCAATAAGTATTACACCGGTTATCAAAAAATAAATTCACCCGTTGCCGATTCTTCATGGAAGGTGCTTTCGCCTTCAACCGTTCAACCTTCCCGCGAACAGTTTGATTCGGGTAACGAAACTTTAGATGCTAAACGTTTTGAGCAATATACCCGTGCGTGGTATTTCCGATACAATAAAATCGAGTACTTCCGTATTTACGAGCCTTCAAAAGCCGATAAGTATTTGAAGGAATTGGAAATGGAGAATAATGACAAAGGGGTTAAATAATATAAAACGAGAAATATGACAATGAAGCAATACATTAAATCACTCTATATTTTAGCTTGTTTCTTTTTCGGACAAAGTCTTTTGGCACAGCCCGGAAATGACGGAAACATGCAGGTTACGGTAAAAATCAATAACCTTTGGACAAACGAAGACGGACCATCAGAATTAGGCGATAACGAAATGCAACATCGTTTTCGTTTGCGCGATTATCCGGATTTAGACGGACAAAGTTTCTTTCATTATCCCGGTGGGGGGTTAGCTCCGGCTCCTGCTCCATACAAATACGATGTGGGCGATTTTGACCCGGTGCCATACACCAAAGCCATCCCAATGGAAACAAAGATTTTCACCTATGGAGCTCCTACCACACTCGGTCCAAATCCTGCACCACTGGGAATTCAATGGGGCTTTGAAGGATGGCAAGCCAACTGCTACGATTGCTTCCGATGTACAGGTACTTTTTTAGGTATATGTACCAGTGCGGCTTGCGATCAATGCGAAAGAGATGATTATCATCCGAGTTGTCCGTGTAATACTGTTTTTAATGTGTTTTGTAATCAATGCAATGGCGATAACGCTTATTGCAGCAGCGATATGAATGGTGCAGCCTACAGTCCTTTCCGAGGTTTTGTCCCTTATGTTGATGCCTACCGAGGTGTGTTTAATCAAGGCTCATATGGTGCGAATTGCGGAAGCGATAACTATGGCGTAACGCACTTCACGAATTGGACCTCTCCTTGTCCGGATACGATCTACACCGATCAGCCTGTTTTGTGTGATCCAGGTTATGCTACTTTGCATACGGGAGGGGCTGTATTCAATGGCGAATTCCGTTGGTATAGAGTAGTGGGAGGATCAGAAGTTTTCCAACAACAAACGCAAGATTCTTTCTATACGGTTTATGTTACTCAAACTACAAAATTCCGTGTGTATACTTGTAACACCGATGATTCTAAAAAAAGCTGGAGTTATCGCGAAATCGAAATCAAAGTGGGTAAACCTAGAATTACTTCGGTTACCAAAACAGATGTAAAATGTAATGGTGCTAGCGATGGTACAATCACCATTTTAGCAACAGGAGGCAATGGTCCTTTACAATATTCTATTGATGCGGGAACAACTTTTCAAAACGGTAATACCTTTACCGGATTGGCTCCTGGAGTGTATCTCATTAATGTCACCGATGGCTTATGTGTAGTGCCCGATGGCTCTATTCCGGTGCAATTGAATCAACCTTCACCTTTGGCTACTTATGTTGAATCTGCCTCAAATGTAAAATGCTTTGGCGATTCAAGCGGAAGTGTAAATATTTCGGTTGCGGGTGGTACTCCGGGTTATACCTTTAATTGGACGAAAAATGCTGCACCATATGCAACTAGTGAAGATATTCAACAGTTATCTGGTGGTATTTATTATGTAACGGTAACCGATTTCAATGGTTGCTCTGCCTCTACTAATTCAGCTATCACTGAACCTGCTGCTCCGCTTACATTATCTGCAGTGCTAGCCGATGCTACTTGTGCCGATAGTGCCAATGGCGCTGTTGATTTAACAGCAGTGGGCGGAACAGTTCCATATACTTATTTCTGGACGAATGGAGCTGTAACGCAGGATATTTCCGGTTTAGCAGGAGGGAACTACACCGTAATTGCTACTGATTTGAATAGTTGTACGGCTACTTCTAATTATACGATTAATCAACCAGCGCCATATAGTTTCACGGATTCTATTGTGAATAATGTCTGTGCAGGAGAAAGTAAAGGAGCAATCTTTACAACGGTATCCGGTGGTACGCCAAGCTATTCGTATGTATGGTCGAACGGACAAAGTACAGCTGCAATCTCCAATTTAGCTTCTGGGGTTTACAAACTCACATTAAGTGATACCAAGAATTGTGCAAAAGCTTATTCTTTCAATGTTACGGAACCATCTGCCATTTTAACTTCAGTGGCTGGTAATGAACCGGATTGTAACGGAAACTTCACCGGTTTTGCAGTTGTTACCGCAACCGGAGGAACAGCACCGTTCACCTACAATTGGAGCACAACACCGGCTCAAGCTTCAGTATTGGCTACGAAGTTACCGGGTAACCAACGTTATTATGTAACCGTAACGGATCAAGCGGGCTGTCAAGTGCGCGACTCTGTATTCATTAATGAGCCGGCAAAAGTGAACGTATCTGTAGCCGTAAATAATGTAACTTGTTTTGGCGGAAATAACGGAACTGTAGTAGCGCATGCTACAGGGGGAACAGGTGTTTACACTTTCTATTTGAACGGTATTTATAGTGGAGATAGCGTGTTCAATAACTTAGTCGCTAACAATTATGTAGTTGTGGCCGAAGACCAAAATAAATGCGGTGCTTCTACAACATTTACAATTGTTGAACCGAGTCAGTTTTCTGTGAAAGCCAGCGATGATGTTACTGCGCTTATTAATCAACCGGTAAAACTTGGCGTAACAGCATTTTCATCAAAAGGCATTAAGTCGTATGCGTGGACACCAGTGAAATATCTTTCATGTACCGATTGTACTACCCCTACAGCAACTTGTGACGTTACTACCGATTTTGTAGTGAGTGTTACCGATAGCGATGGTTGTGTGAACTACGATACCGTGCGTGTAATCGTGAAAAACGATTTCTTGTATTTCTTGCCAACTGCTTTCACTCCAAACAATGATGGCTTGAACGATGTGTTTGAAGTAAATATTTTAGGGGCTCAAAATATCAACATGAATATCTTCAACCGTTGGGGAGAAACTGTCTATTCTTCTTCTGATTATGCCAACGGCAAAACCAATGGCGATAAATGGGATGGCAAATTCCGCGGTAAAGATGTGCAATTTGATACCTATACTTATTTGTTGAAAGTGAAATTATACAGCGGCCGCGAAGAAACCTTAACAGGTACCATTGCGGTAATGCGATAAGCTGAAATCAATTCTTTAAATGCCGATTCCATGTACTGTGCGAATCGGCTTTTTTTATGCATACAACCTATAATCTGAAACGCTCATTGAAATCGTGTTTTTCAAATTTGAATTATATGTATTATGCATTAACAATTCAAAACCAATATGAAGAACAGTTTATTTCGCTTTGCTGCGTTAACGCTATTTGTTTTTATAACAACTATTGCCGCAAAGGCTTTTGACCCGCCTGCTCAATACTTGGTGAGCTATGAACTGAAATATACTTATACTCAAGATTCCCTCGATCATTTTTGGAAGAAAACACACATTCCGCAAATGGTAGTACCGGTGCGCAATGCAGTGGATGTATACGAAGTTGTGTACAAAGGCTTATGGCTCGATAGTACGTTCATTATTGCTAAAGGCTCATTGTATATACCGCGCACCACTAAACCCGCAGCCGAAATGGTGTACGACCACGGCACACGTATCCGGCTCAACCAACAATACGGCATTGAAGATTTCGAGCAAATTGTTTGCATTATGCATGCAGCCGATAATTACATATCGATTTTCCCCTTCTATTACGGTTTTGGAGGAGGAGAGAAGGAGCATGTCTATCAAGATTCATGGACAGAAGCCATGGCTACTATTTACATGATTAAAGCTTGTCGTGAGATTTATCCGAAAATCGGACGAAGTACTTCCGGACAATTGTTTTTAACGGGCTATTCGCAAGGCGGACATGCAGCCTTGGCTACCCACAAAATGTTGGAGAGTGGTGCGTTTGACGAGATTAAACTCACGGCTTCTTCACCAATGTCGGGTGCATACGATATGACAGGCGAACAAACCAAAACCATGTTCCGCAACTATACACAGCCGCATTACTTACCGTATTTAATTGTATCGTATCAATACGCCTACAACATTTGGAAAGGTGATGTATACGATGTGTTCAAAGAGCCCTACCGTTCGCGTATGCGCCAAGTGTTTGCACAGCCGCGCGACAAAGATTTTGGCGATGTGAATGCCATGTTGCCTAAGATTCCCGGAGAAATGATTGTAGACTCTTTACTCGATAAATTCGTGAACGATACTACTTTCCCTTTTACGTGTAAGCTGCGGGAAAACTGTTTGTGCAACTGGGTGCCCAAAGCCCCTGTGCAGTTGTGCGCCTGCTATGGCGATGATGAGGTAATGGTGCAGAACACCGAAGTAGCCTATGCCGCCATGCGCGCAAAAACCGATGTAGTGCACCGAAGAGTTTTCGGGAAATATTTATCGCATAATCCATGCGCACCATTTGCTATTTTATCGTCTAAATTCTTTTTCGATAATTTCCGGAAAGGCAAAAAACATCCCGAACGTTTTAGTGCCGGCAAAAAACTTGTTCTGGCCATTGGTGTTGATATTGCGAACCGACAAGCCAAAGCACATTTGAAGAAAACCGGCAAGGTGGAGCACGATGCGCTGGCAAGCAGAAAAGGAAAGAAGAACTAGTCTTTACCATTCCAAAATGATTTGGGCGTGCCCCCGCTAGTAAGCGCGGTCGGGCTATTCGCTTCAATCTCTGCATTAGGAAAAGGCAGAGGATTTTCGCTGCTATCCCTCACGCGCATTGCGGTGTATTGGAAATTTATTTTTTACTTGATATGTTGAAGGGAGTAAAGCATTTGTTCTGCAGTCGGGTGGAAACACCCGACTGCAAATGAACCCTCCGTCATTCCCGCGCAGGCGGGAATGACGATCAGTAGATAATACATGATTACAAGTTTTGGAGAACTGCTTTTGTCTTTACTCAAATTATCTTTTTTGCACAATTTCGCGTAAGGGGTTGCAGCGGAAAGCCCACAGTGGAGCTGCATAGCGGAACGCGGACTTGCAGCGGAAAACCCGGTGCCGCTCCTGTGGCATACGCCAAAAATAAATTGAATAATAGATTTCTCTTTTGCTTATTGCATTCTTCTTTCCTCATTCTAGCCGCTAGTGGCTAGAAGCTATTCGCTTCTTCAAATTCTATTTCCCAAATAACAATTGTATATTCGGAGAATAAGAAATCAGCATGCAAGAACACCATTTCAAAATTGCTTACCGCGAATATGCCCCGAACGAATTGCCTGATGAAGTTGTAACCCTTTTCCAACATGCCAAAGCGGCATTGAAGGACGCCTACTCGCCATATTCTAAATTCCGTGTGGCTTGTGCGATTCGTTTAGCGAACGGTGAAATTGTAACCGGTACGAATCAAGAAAATGCATCGTATCCGGCCGGGATTTGTGCCGAAGGTATTGCTTTAGGTGCTTGCGCTTCGTTGCATCCGAATGTGGGGGCAAAAGAACTTTTCATCACTATTGCTTCCGATGAATTTCAAGTGGAACAAATTGCTGCACCTTGTGGTATTTGTAGGCAACAATTGTTAGAGTTTGAAACACGATTTAATACACCCATTTCGGTGTGGTTGGGTATTGAAGGAAAGCCGGTGATTCGATTAGCATCAGTGAAAGATTTATTGCCATTGGCTTTCACAAAAAGCGATTTGCTTTAAGATTTAAACACCCACAATTTTTGCAGGGTAAAATTGAAGCCCAGGGAAACGATAAGGTCTACAATAATTCTGCTGATTTTATAATCTATCCCAAAGTAGTTGGTGAAGGCGTAAGTGCCCGATGATTTCAATAAAATACTTCCCGCAACCATTAGTACAAACTTAGGCAGCTGCACTCTTTTTTTTGTGTCGGTGGCGTTGAAGGTCCACATTCGATTTAAAGAGAAGTTCACGATGGCGCCAATGATTCCGCCAATGACGATGCTGTAAGTGTAGAAGAGACCCACAATTTCTGTAAAAAAAAGCATCACCAAATAATCTACAATTCCTCCCAGAAATGCAGAAAGTTGAGCTTTGGCAAAGGTCTTCATGAATTATTGTTGCGAAGCTTTTTTGGCGCGTTCTTCATCGTCTTTTGAATTCGCCAATTGCACAAGTTTGTAAAAGTCGACTCCGTTAATCACAAACAAAATAGCAATGCCGGCTACACCAAACCAAAACAAAAAGCCGGGGATAAAAAATTCCATAGCTGTTGAAACAGTTAAAATGATTCGTAGTTCAGTTGGTCCGAGCAATCCATCGGCATCAATAAGGTAGATGTCGGTGATTTTATAGCGCATTAGTGCAAGGATGAACGTTTGTCCGTACATGGCCATAAACAAAAGGGCAACTAAAGGAGTATCGTGAAGGTAGATAACATAAGCGGCAGTCATCATAGCCGTTGATATCCAATCCAAGTTCATGTCTAATAACCAGCCGTACCATTTACGAGGAGTGTTGCGGTAATAGGCAATACGTCCGTCCAACGAATCGCCAAACCACTGAATGGCCATACCCGGAATAATCAAAAACAGAAAATAGCGGTTGTAAATCGCTAAATATACACTGGCTGCAGCAATAACACTTCCCATAAAACCAATAGCAGAAAGCATATCGGGGGTAACAAACGATGGCATTATTTTGCAAAGGAACTCGATAGTAGCAAACTCAGGTTCACGGAGAATATTGGTTCTTTTTCGGCTGCTTCTAATGCGAACAAGACCTTCGTCAACTGTTTTATCCATGGTGTTTGTTATCTGACTGAAACACTCAAACGTGTTAAATGTTTCAATGAAGGGTTAAAATTATGCAGCGAATGTACAAAATCATCATGAAGGGAAACGAATAGTTAAAAAAATATTAACGAATCAAAAACAAAAAGCCCCCCAAATGGGAGGCTTTCTACTTTATTTTTTAACAGTTTATTGTTTAATCACTTTGATTTGCGCTTTGCCCATCTCGGTATATAATTTCACAAAGTAAAATCCATTAGCATATGATTCCATTGGAACGTTAACACTTTGTTTACCAGCGATGGTTCCAAGTTCAATTTCACTTACGGTTTTTCCGGTCATATCGGTAATTGTTAAACTAGCATTGCTTGATTTAGTTAAGGTAAAATTCACCACTAAAGTGCTTGAAACCGGGTTTGGAGATGCTGTGAATTTGATTTCACCGCTAATATCTTCAATACCTACAGAAACTAATTGAGCGGCTGAGATAGCAGAACAACCGTTTCCGTCTGTTACTTTCAATGCATAGTTTCCGGTAGCAGTGGCTGTATAAGTAGATGCCGTTGCACTAGGAATTACGTTACCATTCAAGTACCACTCGTAGGTTAAACCTGTAGCTGTAGCGGTAAGCACTGCGCCTGATTTAGTGAAGGCTGCATTTGGTGCAGTGAAGGCTGTTACGTTCGCTGAAACAGAAGTGCTTCCGCAAGCGCCAGCTTTAGTTACCGTTACTGAATATGTACCGGCAGTACTTGCATAAATAAAACTGCTTGTTTTACCTGTACTCCATTTGTAACCATTGTAACCGAAACCTCCATCTAACAATACAGAATCGCCAGGGCAGAAAGATTTATCGGTAAGTGGTGGCGTTGCAGGAGGAGCGATAAGTCCAACGGTAACTGTAGTTGAATCAGCCCTTGTACAACCTGCAGCTGTCTTGTAAACAACAACCTGATAAGATCCTGGAGTAGTAATCACCTTTGTTTGTGTGTTAGCACCTCCTGTCCACAAGTAACCGTTATATCCGGCACCTGCATCAAGTGTTACTGTGATGTTTGAATCCGGACAAACTTTTGGACTTGCCGGTGTTACCGCCAATGTAAAAGAAGGAAGCGGATTGATAGTTACTACTGATGATGCAGTTGCAGATCCGCAAGTTCCTGTTTTGGTAACAGTAACTGAATAAGTGTTAGATGCTGTAACTGAAGCTGTTTGCGCAGTACCTAATGAACCCGACCAAGCATAAGTGGTATATCCTGCACCTGCATCTAATGTTACCGGTGTACCTACACAACCACTTTTCGTTGATGGTAAAGCAGTAATTGCCGGAATAGCAGTTCCTGAATTTATAGTAACCGAATCAATACCAGTACTTGTACAAGCGCCAGAAGTAAGGGTTACAGTAACGTAATATTTACCAGGAGTAGTAACAATTTTAGTTTGGCTGGTTCCGCCTCCGCTCCAAGCATAAGTCGTAAAACCTGCTGCAGCTCTTAATGTATCGGGTTGTCCGGCACATAATGTAGTAGAAGATGCAGTAGCATTAGCTGAAATTGGTCCGCCACCTACTGAAACTGAAACGGCAGTAGAGGTATCTGTACATCCACCTTTTGAAACAATAACTTTGTATGTGCCGGCAGTAGCAGCTGTGTAGGTAGCAGTTGTTGCAACGTTCGCACCGTTTTTAGTCCAAACATAACTAGTTCCACCTGTTGGTGCAGCCGTTAATAATTGTGTTCCACCACCGCAAAGTACTATTGGTCCTGCTGGTGTAATGGCTGATCCCGGAAGTGGGTTTACGGTAACTGTTGTTGCCGCTGATGTAGATGAAACACAGCCTTTTACTACTTTAACGGTATAGCTTCCTGACGCATTAGCAACATAGGTTGCAGATGTTGCACTTGGAATTGGCGTTCCACCATTATACCACTGGTAAGATGCTGCGCCACTTGGCGAAGCTGTTAATGTTACTGATCCACCTTGACAGAATGTAGTTGGTGAGCCGGCTATAGATGCAGTGAATGCAGCACCAATAACAGTAGCTTTGTTGCCCGGTGCTAAAGTATCTACCGGAGCACAAGTTCCTGTTGGTGTTTGTACACGAATGAAATATTTTAAGCCTTGATCAGCCAAATTTTGATTGGCTTGTGATATGGCACCAATAATTGGAACCTGAACGTTTGCTGTTACAATTACGCGTAAAGTAAACTGGCCAACATTGTCGTACGTTGTACCCGTTACACGAATACAGCCTTGAGCACCACCATTAAATCGGTTATTGGTAGAACTCGCTTTCCAACATAATCCACATGGTAAATTAGAAATGGTATCAATTTGAATGTAATTCAATGTGTATCCACCACCTGTTGTAGGCACTTTCAATTGAATAGTTTGGTCATACGGAACACCTTGAATCGCACAAGGCAATGAGTCGTATGATGGCGAAAAACTTGGTAAAGTAAGGTTTGTACCAGGAGTACAGACCGATGGACCTGATCCGCCACAATATTGCGCAGAAGCAAAATCCGTGAAAAGAAGGCAGAAAATGCCTACAAACAATAGTTTGGCTAATTTCATGTTTTTGAATTTGGTTTTTTAATTGGCATGAAAGTAAGCCTTTATTTTAAGAATGAAGAAAGTCGACCTTAATTCTCTGTTAAATTTCGATGAAACAAACATGCAGTTGATAGAGAATCTTAAAACTGTAAAGCGATATTATGAATATCCTTCTAATTTAGGCAAATGAATATTAATGAACATTTGATTCTGACCATTGATTTAGGTACAAGCGGCCCTAAAGTCTCTGTTTACAACGCACATACCGATTTGATTGACACTTCCTTCGAAACCAATCAGGTGATTTTAAAAGATCATGGAGGTGCAGAGCAAGATACAACAGAATGGACGCAATCGATAACTAAGGCCTATCAAACTATAAAGGCACGGGGACTTTTCAATCCTAAACATATTAAAGCGGTTAATGTAACGGCACAATGGAGTGGTACTGTTCCTGTAGATCAAGATGGAAATGCGTTAATGAATGCGATTATATGGATGGATTCCAGAGGGGCTGAATATGCACATGAAGTTACAAATGGTTTGATAAAGGTGGATGGTTACTCGGTATTTAAAATGTTGAAGTGGGTGAAACTCACCGGTGGAGGACCAACAAAATCCGGAAAAGACTCTATTTCACATATTTTGTTTTTGAAAAATAAGATGCCTGAGATTTATACAAAGGCTTATAAATTCTTGGAACCTAAAGATTTTTTAAATGCATGGGTGAGTGGACGTATTTGCTCCAGTTTTGATTCTATTACTGTGCATTGGGTAACGGATAACCGCGATATTTCGAATATCAAGTATTCCGATGATTTATTGAAAATGGCAGGAGTGGAGCGTGAAAAATTACCTGATTTATTACCGCCAAACTCTATAGTTGGAAAAGTGAGTAAAGCGTTTGCTCAGGCATTCGAATTAGATGAAGAATGTGTTGTGGTGAGTGGTTCTCCGGATACACATTCAGCAGCTATTGGTTCCGGTGCTGTTCATGATTTTGAACCCCATTTGTATATTGGCACATCTTCGTGGTTGTTGGCGCATGTGCCTTTTAAGAAAACGGACTTGTTACACAATATGGGTTGTATTCCATCGTCTATTCCAGGCAAATATTTGCTGATGAATGAACAAGAATGTGCAGGAAATAATCTCAACTTTTTGAAAAATAATATCCTCTTTCCTAAAGATGAATTGAATGATGAAGACGCACCAAAAGACTTCTACAAACAATTGGATAAAATGGCAGATCGTATTCCTGCAGGCAGCGAAGGACTCGTTTATTTACCTTGGTTATATGGAGAGCGTTCACCGGTCGATGATCATTATGCGCGCGGTGGGTTTTATAATATGTCTCTCAATCATACCCGAGCCCATTTTGCACGTGCTATTTTTGAAGGTGTGGCATTCAACAGCCGATGGTTATTAGGTTATGCGGAGAAAATGATGGGGCAGCAGTGCAAGGCTGTTCGATTCATTGGAGGTGGCGCTAATTCTGCTGTTTGGTGTCAGATTTTTGCAGATGTATTCAATCGTCCGATTCATCAAGTAAGCGACCCAGTGCATGCGAACTCTAAAGGTTCGGCTCTTTTAGCTGCAGTAGCCATGAAGTGGATCGAATATAAAGATATTTCTACCTTGAGCAAAGTGGAAAATGTTTACGAGCCGAATCCGGCTAACAAAGCGCTATATGATGATCGCTTTAATACATTCGTGAAAATTTACAATCGTAACAAATCTATTTTCCATAAGTTGAATCAATAAATGAACCTATTTGTTCGTTTGCTGTTTTCTATGCACTTTCCAATAATTATGCGCATTTTAACTACTCTCTGTCTGTTTGTTTTGTTGCTTTCATCTTGTAAAACGGCCTTCGTAAGAACTATAGTATACAACGATCCCGGCATCAACGATTTGCATATTTTGCCTACACGCGAAATTCCGGCCTCCACAAAGCCATATGATATACCCTATGCGACTACTTTCAATACTAAATTTCTTCCCGATTCATTAGTTAACGCTTTAACAACCACAAAAACAGTAGCTTTTTTGGTGATGAAGCATGATAGTATTGTTTACGAATGGTATGCAAAAGGGTATTCTGATTCGAGTCATACCAATCCTTTTTCAGCATCGAAAGCCATTGTTGGTGTGCTTACCGGAATTGCACTAAAGGAAGGCAAAATCAAAAGTTTGGATGAACCGGTAGGGAATTATCTGCCTTCGTTTTCGAAAGACGAGCGCAATAAAATTACGTTTAGGCATTTGCTTACAATGAGTTCAGGTGTAGATTATTACGACCAATACATTAACATTTTTGGCAAATTATCGAAATTGTACTACGGTAACGATATGAATAAGCTGATTAGTACTATTCATGCAGAAAAAGCACCTGGAAAGGAATGGCGTTACAAAAATTGCGATCCTGAAATTCTTACCCTTGCCTTACAAAATGCGGTGGGTAAAAACATGAGCGATTATGCCGCAGAAAAGTTATGGCAACCGCTAGGGGCCAATCATAATGCATTCTGGACTATAGACAGCAAGGAAGCTGGTAACGAAAAATCGTATTGTTGCTTCTATACTAATGCCAAGGATATTGCTAAAATCGGAATGCTTTACGAACATCAGGGTGCAGTTGGCAATCAACAAATAGTAGATAGTTTTTATGTGAAACAATCGGTTACTCCGGTTAATTTACCCAATGCAGAACGCGGAGGTATTCAGAACCATTATGGATATTTGTGGTGGGTGCGGAATGTAGATGGAGTAGGGGATTTTAGTATGGAAGGTATGCGCGGACAGTTTGTAATGGTGGTGCCAAAAGAAGAACTGATTGTTGTGCGTTTAGGGGTTAAAGAGTGGAATAAATCCGGAGAGCGCTTTAAGACCTTAACGCTTTATCCTACCATTCTTCGCTCTGTTTTAGGGCTGTGGGGAACGAAGCGATGAGCGGTAGATAAAATTTCCCCGTAAATACTTGGTTTTATTTATATTCGGGCTCGAATTTTAAACTATGCCATTTTCTGCCTTTTTACAACATGTAGATCCTGATTTAGCCGGTTTGCTTTCTGCAGTAGCCGATGCTTCCGTTAAATTATCAGATGCTGTGCGTAATGCTCCGCTTCGTAATCTTACAGGTGCTATGGATACGACCAATGTTCAAGGCGAGATTGTGCAGAAATTAGACGATTACAGTAATCAAGTATTAATGGATTATTGTAAGGCAAGTGTTGCATGTGCAGGCTATTTGAGTGAGGAAAACGAAGGCGTAACCACTATGAACGAAACAGGTTCACTAGTTATAGCTGTCGATCCGCTCGATGGTTCATCGAATATAGATATTGCAGCGCCTATCGGAACAATTTTTGCCATTTGGAAACGCAAATCAGTTGCAGGACCAATTCTTGAATCCGATTTCTTGCAAAAGGGTGATGAGTGCATAGCCGCAGGATATGTACTTTACGGTAGTGCTACTATGCTTATGTTGTCTGTTGGAAAAGGAGTTCAGCTTTTTGCATTGAATTCGTCAACTGCTACCTATATGTCGGTTAACAGCAATGTTCAGTTGCCATCAATAGGTAAAATCTATTCCATGAACCAAGGGAATTTGTCGAAATTTGAACAGGCGGCTAAGCGCTTTGTTGCACATTGCACAGAAACTGACAAAGACACTTCAAGACCTTATTCCATTCGTTACATCGGCTCAATGGTTGGCGACATGTATCGCACTTTCTTAAAAGGCGGTGTATTTCTTTATCCTGCTTATGAAGGTGAAACCAAAGGGAAATTGCGTTTGTTGTACGAGTGCATTCCGATGTCGTTTTTAGCAGAACAAGCCGGAGGTATGGGTACTAATGGGAAAGAACGTATTTTAAGTCTTCAACCAACTGGGTTACATGAGCGTTGTGCTATTGTAATTGGCTCATCCGCTTTAGTTGATTTGTATTTAAGTTTTTCGAAATAATCATATTCAAACAAAAAAATCATCATTCAATACATACACATGAATAAATTTTTTGCAGGTCTTTTTTTGGTTTTTGTATCGCTATTTTCTTTTGGGCAAAGTGCTCCAACAGTTAAGAATGATACATTATCTATTTGTTTAGGACATATTGATACCATTGCTGTTTTGAATAATGATTCTGATGCTGATGGCGACAGTATTTTTATCAAACAAGTGTTGCTTCAGCCGCAACATGGTACAGTAGTACAATTGGGTAATCTATTTGCTTACACCCCTAATGTTGGATACATTGGGTTAGATAAAGTTTATTTTCAGGTGTGCGACAATAGTGCGTTCAATCAGTGTACATACGAGTTTTTAGTGCTGAATGTGGACACTTGTATTCCTGTGAATTACGCACCGCTTGGCAAAAATGATACAGCTACCCTTTGTTCATTTGCGAATACTGTATTTGCACCACTTTCTAACGATTTAAATGTGGATGGAGATAGTTTGTTTGTACAACAAGTACTTACGCATGGTGTACATGGAACCGATACTTTAGTTGGAGGAATAGTGTTATATCAAGCTACTGATAGTATTGGAAAAGATACTTTAAGCTATGTACTTTGTGATGTGCCTGCATCAGGGTTAACGTCTATGTGTGATACGGCATTTATTGTTATAAATATTGTTGATTGTTCAGTTCCAACGAATCGAACACCTTCTGCCCAAATTGATATCGTAGCCGCTATTGAAGATTTGGTTTCTTTCCCTCCTTTTGATCCGCGCGACAACGATACAGATCCGGATGGGGATAATTTGACATGGACTCCGGTATTTCCACCTTTGAATGGAACAGTTTTTCCTTTTGGAGGTAAATGGATGTACAGACCAAATCCGAATTTTAACGGGATTGATGTAATGGCCTATCAACTTTGTGATGATGGGACACCTTCCTTATGTACTTTTAGCCTAGTGGTATTTATTGTTGCCGCTGTAAACGATGCTCCAAAGGCTGTAAATGATACATTTACCTTGGCTGAAGACAACAATGTTGTTTTACCTGTTTTGGATAACGATACTGATATTGATGGCGATAATTTAGTGTCAGAAATTGTTACACAACCTGCGCATGGAGTAGCCGTTAAATTGCCGAATGGTGATTTATCGTATACACCTAACCAGAACTATAATGGAGTTGATGAATTTACTTATCAAGCATGCGATCCATCCAACAAATGTTCAAAAGCAAAAGTGCATTTAGTCATTACACCAGTAAACGATGCCCCTGTAGCCTATGCCGATTCTGTGTTATTAACTGATGTGCAAACTTCAACAATTGTTGATGTGGTGGCTAACGATAAGGATGTAGAAAATGATGCGCTGACGATTACGAGTGTTTCGGGAGGTAGTATTATTGCTGGAGCGATTGTAACAAAAGACGGTAAGCAACAAATTGAAGTTACTAAAGTAAATTCAGATGCTTGCGGAAGAGATTCATTAAACTATACTGTTTGTGACGGTGGTGGTTTATGTTCAACCGGTGTACTGTATGTTGAAGTGCTTTGTAATTTCAAAAATTTGATGCCGCAAGGATTCTCTCCAAATGGTGATGGCATTAATGATAATTTTGTTTTTCCTGGATTGCAATATTACCGTCCGTTCCAATTTGAAGTTTATAACAGATGGGGACATCCTGTTTATACTAACGATGATTACAATAACGATTGGAATGGTTATGCACAAGACTTGAATCAACCGCTGCCTGATGGAACGTATTATTATATTGTACGTTTACCTGATGGACGTGAAATTGTAAACTATTGTATTATTAATCGATAATCGATTTCAAATAAATAAAAAGAGCGTCTCGTTGAGGCGCTCTTTTTATTTATTTCGAGTTATAGTCCTAGTTCTTTGTAGTCCTGTTGGAGGATAGTTGTAATAACTACTTTGTCGCCATCAATACCTTTTATAAGCGCCTCCATAGATTCGAATTTTTTCTCATCGCGAATGTATTGAATGAATTCAAGTGTGATACGTTGCCCATATATTTCTCGCGAAAAGTTGAGAATATTTACTTCAACACTTAAATGTTTTCCGCCAAAAGTTGGATTAAAGCCGATGCTCAACATACCGCCATACCATTGTTCATCAACCCGCACGCGAACAGCGTAGATGCCTTTTTTGGGAATTAATTTATTGAATTCATCGGGTTGGATATTAGCAGTTGGATAACCCAGTTTTCTGCCATTTTGCAATCCTTTTATTACAATGCCGGATAGGGTATAAGCATGTCCTAATAACTCATTTGCTTGTTCAATTTCACCTTCATTTAACGCATGGCGAATTTTAGTAGAACTGATAGTAATATCCTCAAGCGTTTGTTTGTTGATTTCCTCTAGGGTGTATCCGAATTGTGATTTGTATTTTTCCAGTAGCGTGAAGTCCCCTTTTCTATCTCTTCCGAATTTGTGGTCGTAGCCGATAACAATATGTTTTGGTTGGAAATTTTTCACTAAAAAATGTTCGATATAATGTTCAGCGCTTTGTTCCGAAAAGTCGCGGGAAAATGGAATAATAACTACATTGTTAACACCGTATTTTTTGAGTAATTCAATTTTTTCGTTTGGTGTAGAAAGCAGTTGAACCGCTTGTCCATCGGGTTGTATTACTAATCTAGGATGTGGGTGAAAGGTGATGATTACAGATTCTCCTGCATTGTCTTTTGCTATTTGATTGATGCGCGAAATGATTTGTTGATGTCCTAGGTGAACACCATCAAAAGTACCGATAGTAATGACGGCATTATTGAATTGTTGAAGTTCATCTATGTTTCTAAAAACGTTCATCCTTGTCTTTCAGTTTCAATTTCAGCAATGCTTTTAATCAGCGATTCCAAATTCCATGCGTCTTCGATAGTGAATAATCCGTTCTTAGTTCTTCGTAATGCTGTCATATAAGCCCCACAGCCGAGCATTTGTCCAAAGTCGTTAACCAATGTTCGAATATAAGTTCCTTTGCTGCATTGAACTCTAAAATCGATAAACGGCAATTCGATGTTTGTGATTTCAAATTCAAAAATGGTGATTGTTCGTTTAGGAATTTCAATGGCTTTATCTTTTCTAGCCATGTCATAAGCTCTTTTGCCGTCTACTTTCACTGCAGAATATTGCGGAGGCGTTTGTTCAATGATACCCGTTAAGCGTTTTACCGTATCTTCAATCATTGCCGGTGTTATTGTATCAAAAGGCATTGGATTTTGTTCTTCCGTTTCTGCATCGAAAGACGGAGTAGTAGCCCCTAACTTAAGTGTTCCGGTATATTCTTTTTGTTGTGCTTGATAGTTGTCAAGTTCCTTCGTTTTTTTTCCTGTGCAGATGATGAGTAAACCGGTAGCTAATGGATCTAAGGTTCCTGCGTGCCCAACTTTTAGTTTCCCGGTTTTTCTAGAAATCGCATATCGCAATTTATTGACCACATCAAAAGACGTCCAATTTTGTGGTTTATCTACCAATAATATTTCCCCGGACAAAAATTGAGTAGCTGTAAATTTCAAAATTCTCTTTTTTAAGGAAGCCTTATTTCAAAATTTGAAATGGTAAATGGAAAACGTAAATCCCGATTAGAATGATAAGTCCGAGGACAATTCTGTAGTACCCGAAATATTTCAATCCAAATTTATTAAGAAAAGCTAGAAAAAATTGAATGGCAATCAACGCTACAATAAACGATGTGATATTACCATAAATCAATTGTTCAACATGAACACCTTTAATGCTTTTAAATCCTGCATATGTTTTATATAATGCAGCAGCCGAAATAGTAGGTACAGCTAAAAAGAAAGAAAATTCAGCAGCATTTTTAAAGCTCATTTTTTGAGTTAATCCTCCAATGATAGTAGCTGCACTTCTCGAAACTCCGGGAATCATTGCGATACACTGCGATAGGCCGATAATGAGAGCTTGTTTATAAGTTGGTAAAGGAGGGTAGATAATTGTTTCATGTCCGTCTTCATCGATGTGTATTTCCTCTTCTTCAGGAATTAAGGCATCTTGAAAATGCTTGTCGATCCAAATCATTATTATTCCACCAAGAATAAGCATAACAGCAACCACGGGAACACTCTCTAACAACGAATCGATAAATTTATTGAGCGTAAACCCAAAAACCATTGCCGGTAAAAACGCAACAATTAAGGTTTTGTAGAAGTCGAGTGATTGGAAAAAACGTCTAAAGTAGGTAACTAAAACCGCTAAAATAGCCCCAAACTGAATATTAATCAAGAAAACCTTCACAAAGGAAGATTCTTGTATTTGCAGAGCAGCCTGCGTCAAAATCATATGTCCTGTTGAAGAAACAGGTAAAAATTCAGTGAGCCCCTCTACAATCCCTAATACAACCGCCTCAAATGTTGTCATGCTTCAGCAGGCTTCTTTAAAATGGCAAAAATTTCTATTCCAAATCCTATCATTACTACAAGTGGTGCTAGCGTAATTCTTCTGAAACTATAGATTTCATCTGTTGGAAAGACATTCGGATTCACATTGTTGCTGCCAATCATCAATAAAAAACCGATAATAACAACTACGATACCCAATATCATTAGGGTATAATTGTCTTTATTGAACATGAACGTTGAAGGGGTTTTTGAACTTGTTGATTTAGGCGTATCTACTTTTGGTTTTGATACGGGTTTTAAAGTTGCCATGTTTAAAATTTTAAATATCTTATGAGTGCTAAAATGGTGCTAAGCGGAATAAAGACAATCGAGAACAAAATCAATGCCACACTTAGATTTGCGAATGTATATAAATCATTCATTAAATTAAGCTGAGCAAAGGTAAAATTCATGTAATACCCTATGCCAAAAATTGTTATAGAGGCTAAAATAGCTGATAAAACGGAAACAAGTAAAGCTCCTCCCAAAAATGGTTTTACAATGAACCAACGCGTAGCACCAAACAATTTCATGCTTTCTATACTCTGTTTTTCAAACGATAGTGTGAGTCGAGTAATAAAAAATATTACAAGTAAGATGAAGAACACTAAAACGCCAACGACAATAAGCGTAGAGATTTTAACTACCGGCAAGATTTTTTCTAATTGGGCTATCGATTCAGCAGAGTAGCGTACATCGTCAATCCCCTTAATGGCTTTTAGTTGGGCTTCTATCTTAGCAATAGATGAAGAACGTACGTATTCGTCTCTGAGGTGGAGTTGAATAGAATTGTATAGGGGATTGTTATCTAAAAAGTCTACTGCATTTTCTCCAATTTCGTTCTTGACGATACTTAATGCACTATCTTTGCTAATGAAAGTTGCCTCCAGACAATAGTTCGAGCGTTTAATTGCACTCAATGTTGATAACGAATTTTCTTGCGAAGAACTGCGATTGAAAACAATTTCTACTACAAACGACTCTTTAATAGTTCGCTCGGCATTGTGTAATTTGTAGAATAGTATCCCAAGTAGGCCTAACCCTACTAATGCTATAAATGAGCATAAAAACGTGACCAATAATGCTTTATTCCTTTTCAAGGTAAATGTTTCGACAAATTTAGTCATTATTTGCCGTGCTTCCCAACCCTTAAATGTGGATAAAATAGGCAGAATGTATACTTTGCTAAAATCAATTCAAAAAAAATTTTTCATTTTGCAGAAAAATTGTATTCTTTTGCGCTCCCTAATCTAAGAAAAATATGTTTTGGACACTAGAACTTGCATCATACCTTGAAGAAGCCCCTTGGCCGGCTACTAAAGACGATTTAATTGATTTCGCTATTCGAAGCGGTTCTCCGGTTGAAGTAATCGAGAATCTCCAAGAATTGGACGATGATCAAGAAATGTACGAAGGTATTGAAGATATTTGGCCAGATTATCCTACTAAGGAAGACTTTTTCTTTAACGAGGAAGAGTACTAATCATTTAAATTTTGTGAACAAAAAAGCACTGTTGATCGCAGTGCTTTTTTGTTTGGCAAGATTATTGGTTAACTTACAATATAAAATATAAACAATGCAAAAGTTATTGATAATAGGTTTAACTGCGATTATGATGGGATGTGCATCATATGCTCAAACTTCAACTACTACGAAGAAAGTTGTGGCTAAAACTAAAGTAGTTACTAAAACAACAAATACATCGGGTAAGAAACCTGCTGCCCCCACTGCTCTTCCAACAGGCACTAAAAGTACCGTTACTTCTAATACTGGAACTTCTACAACGGGCCCCAAAAGTACTTCCACAACCACAACTACAACTCGCGGTGGGGCTAGTACAACTACAACTACTCCTACAAATACACCTACAACCAATACAACACCTCCTACCTCTACATCCACAAGGGGAGGCGCAACAACTGGATCTTCTACTACAAGTACAACAACAAATACGGGCTCTTCTACTACATCAGGAGGAGGAATTGGCGATGTTATTGGAACTGTTTTAGGTGGTGCAACCGGAGGTGGTTACTCCCAAGGTGATGCAGCTAATGCAATTAAAGATGCTTTGTTGAACGGTATTACTAATGGCGTTAAAATTGTGTCGGTAAAAGATGGTTACTTTGGTAATAGCTTAATTAAAATTCCTTTCCCAACGGAAGCTCAACCTATAGTGAGTGCATTACAAATGATTGGTGCAGGAAGTTTGGTGGATAAATTAGTATTGCAAATTAACCGTTCTGCAGAAGAAGCAGCTGTTCAAGCAACACCAATTTTTGTGAATTCTATCAAACAATTGACCATTGCCGATGCTGTGAATATTGTGAGCAACCAACAAACGGATGCAGCTACTCAGTTTTTAAAAAGAACAACAAACGAACAGTTGGTTGCAGCTTTCCGTCCTAAGATTAAAGGAGTACTTGATAAAACAATGACAACTCAATTGTGGAGTGAAATTATGGGTACATATAATCAAATACCATTTGTTCAGAAAATCAATCCTGATTTGACAGACTTTGTTACGCGTAAAGCATTAGACGGTTTATTTGTGATGGTAGCAAAAGAGGAAGCAAAAATTCGAAAAGATCCAATGGCTCAAACTACCGATATTTTGAAAAAGGTGTTTGGTAAGAAATAAGTTATACAAATGATATAAAAAAAGCGCTCCATATTGGAGCGCTTTTTTTATGCAAATCAATTGAATTAATACCCGAAAACTTCTGTAAGTGATAACTCTTTAATTTCTCCCATTTTTGCGAGTGCATTCATGTCTATATCGCCTTTGTTGCCCACAACTAAGTACACATATTGTCTGTGGCTAACATTGGCATTAAAGAAAGATTTTACTTCAGCATACTTTATGTTTTTTGCTTTCTCGTAAATTTCTTTCTTTATATCGTAATTCAAGCCTCGTTTCAAGGCCGTTTGATAAGCCCAATATACTTTGTCGTTGGTTGTCCAATCGCTTTCTAAACGTTTTATTAACGATTGTTGCGACATATCAAATTGTGCTTGCGCTTCCGGTAAATCGTTCAGCAATTCTGTCATTTTATCTACAGCAGTAGGCAATTTATCGGCTTGCGTTCCAACAAAGGCAAACACATAATGCGATTCATCTTTCTTTTGCGGAATACTGTAATTGCCAAATGCAGAATAGGCTAAAGCCATTTTTTCACGGATTTCTTGGAATATAACTGATGCCATTGAGCCACCATAGTATTCGTTGAACATACTCACAACAGGCACAATCGATTCATTGAATAAATCTCCTTTTGAAAGCATTACAATTTGCGCTTGCTTCATATTGTAGTTGCAAAAATACACCACCGGTTTTTCATAAGTTGCCTCTGCGTATACTTTTGCTGTTGGGTAGTTTTTGAGTGAAGCATTTGTTTTATGTAGCTCGTTGAGTATTGTACGCACAACTTCAATATCATTTTGACCATAGTAGAAAATTTTATGCTTGTATTTGGAAAGCTGATGAATAATAGCGCTCAACGTATTCGCATCAAGTTTTGTAAGTGCATCATTGGAAACAATATCGTTGTTCGGATTTTTTGCACCGTATTTCCCGTAGTTGAATAATCCTTCCCATAGAATAGCATCTTTGTCGAGTTTAACATCCAAACGTTTTTTGATGACATTCTGTGCAAATTCATTATAAACGTTTTGATCGGCTGTGCATTCACTTAATACATGTTCAAATAGGGTAATACCTTCGTTAAGATTTTTTTCTAAGCCTGATAATGAAATATAGACTTGGTCTCGGGAAGAACTTACATCGAATACCAATCCTAATTTATAGAACTCTTGTTTCAATGCAGCAGCATTGTATTTTTTAGTACCCATGTATGGAAGGAAGTCGATGGCTAAACCTAATAGTGAATCATTATCGGTTCCCATGTCGAAAATGTAATTCAATTTAAAGGTTTTGTTTAAATCGTTATGTACATAGTCTAAACGCACATTATGATTGAGTTGTGTATGTTTTATTTCTTTGTCGAAGTCGCAGAACTTAGGCTCTTGTTTACTTTCAGCCATGGCGTCAAATTGTTTGCGGAAAGCAGAAATAGAATCTTTGTTCAATACAACAGGGGTGATTTTAGGTTTTTCCACTTTGTATAAGCTTGGTTCACCCATACGTTTGTAACAAACTGCGTAGTTATTGCCATAATGGTCTTTGGCAAATTTGATGATATCGGCTTTAGTGATTTTCGACAATTCAGCAATCTCTTTTTTGCGATCCTCTAATGAAATATCTTTTACGAAAGCGAATACGATATCAAATGTCCGTCCTTGGTTCGTTTCGGCTTGTTTAATCATGTCATATTTCATGTTGTCGATTACTGCTTTGAGCAACCAATCCGGAAAGTTCCCCTGTTTTACAGAATCTATTTGTGCCAACAATAAGTCTTTAACTTCTTCCAATTTTTGTCCTTCTTTCGGCTGACCATAGAGCTTTTGAATGGTGTAATCTTTATTGTCGCTGAAGGTGCTGTAAGCATCCAATACTTTTTGTGATAGCTTCAAGTTCAAATCAATTAAGCCTGAACCTTTGCCATTGGCAAGGATAGCATCTACAAGCTTTACGTAAAGAGGGTCGCGAGTATTCGCCCCATCAAATCGAAATCCAACATAAACATGCTCCGGTTCTTGCCCTTTCTTTTCTGTATAGAGCGGTTGAGTTATTTTTATCGGTTCTTCACGTACAAATTTCGGTACTTCTTTTGCCTTCCAACTTCCAAAATATTTTTCGATGAGGGCAATCGTTTTATCTGGATCTAAATCTCCACTTAAAACAATAGCGCAGTTATTAGGTACATAATAGGTGTTGAAATAGTTTTGGATATTGATTAGTGACGGATTTTTTAAATGTTCACTCAAGCCAATTGTAGTTTGGCTACCATAGGGGTGATTAGGCATAAGTAAAGAATCTACTGCTTGAGACGACCATTCCTGATCATAAGAAGTACTGATGTTAAATTCTTCATATACAGCTTCTAATTCAGTATGAAAAATTCGCAATGTTAGGTTTTGGAAACGGTCGCTTTCCATAAAAAGCCATTTGTCTAATGCATTGGAAGGGATATCATTTACATAGCACGTTAAATCTCTATCTGTAAAGGCATTTGTTCCTTTAGCGCCAATAGAAGACACCATTTTGTCGTATTCATTGGGAATAGCCCATTTTGAAGCTTCGTAAGAGAAAGAATCAATTCTATTGTAAATTGCTTTTTTCTTTTCAGCATCAGGCTCATTTTTTCTTTGCTCAAAGAGCGCTGAGATAGAATCAAGGTATGGTTTTTCTTTGTCGTAGTTAACTGTTCCAAATTGATGAGAACCTTTGAATAGCATATGTTCTAAGTAGTGTGCTAATCCGGTTGTTTGAGGTGGGTCGTATTTACTTCCTGCTTTTACAGTGATAGCTGTTTGAATACGTGGTGCAGTTTTGTTTACAGTGATAAATACTTTTAATCCGTTTTTTAGCGTGTATTCTTTTACAGGGAAATAATCGGCACCCGTAGATCCTGTATTAGATGCCTGTTTATCTCTAAAGCAAGAAGATAAGAACAGTAAAGTTACGAAGGTGAAGAGAGGTAAGATGTTTTGATGCGTTCGCTTCATTGTAGTGTATTTGTGAGTAATAAATGTAAGTCAAATTACCATTAAATAAAACGATAATGATGAATAAACGGGTATAAAAAAAGCCACTGTATTACAGTGGCTTTCGTAATAGGGAAGAAATATTTACAAACTACCTGTAGAAATGGCACATTTGTAGCCATTACTTTCGTAATATACTTTTGCAACATCTAAATCAGCTTGATCTTCATTGTTTTTTGTGCAAAATTTTTGACTTTCTGTAGAGTTTTTGCATTTCAAACATTTTGCACAGCTATTTAAACTAGTAATACCTGCAATTACAAGAGCGAAGAATAAAAGTTTTTTCATAATTGGTTTTTCGTTTAGTGCCTACTCATTAAATCCCTTTTCGGCTATCGGGTAAAGGAAATACTCCTCTAGCAAGGTTAAACAGATTCTGTTAAATTAACAAATACTTTCGCCAAAATATTAAAGCTTAATTTGTGTACTGCCACTATCGAGTTGGATGTGACAGCAATCGTGGCTAACCTTATATTGGGCATCTACTACCACTTGGTTGTTGATATATCCTTGGAAACGAAAATATTTTCCGCAACGATCAGTCTTCTCGGTATGACTATCGTCAATGATTGGATAGCTTCCGGTGTTTTTTCGTGTAGTGTCTTCGAACAAAGTTATTCCTGATTGCAAATCAATTTCCTCGTTGTTCTCTAGTTTGATTGTTCTGTATTTATCTAAAGAGAGTGGTAACCCATTTGTGTTTTTTACTATTACATTTATGCTTCTAAATTCCATCGTACACATTGTATTTGTAGGGCATTGTGTTGAACATGTTTTATTCTTTTCACACGAAGCAAAAAGTAAAATACTGATGGCGAAAAGTAGTTTTTTCATAGCAATAGGGGTTACATTAATTAGCGACCTTGACCTGCAATTTGTTGGTAGTAGTATTGCGGAAGTTGATACTCTGGGCTAATGTTGATTGCATTCGTTAAAGCAGTTGAAGCTTCTTGCATCCTTCCGGTATTTGCGTAGGCAATACCTAAGTATGTCCATGCTATCTCATTGTAGCCATCATATTTTACGGCATCTTCCAATAACTTGATACCATTCACAAAATCATTTTTTTTCACAGCTTCAATGCCATAAAAATCAGATTTGTTTTCCCGTTTCACCACACAAGCAATAACGGAATTGTCCACTTTGATTTCATGAATGGTGCCTTTTGGCGGGAAGAAATGACGCTTCATCATTTTCGGATCCACAAATTGCGGAAGGAAAACGGCATAATCCCAGTTTTGTTCATTGCGTTCACGGAAGCGGATGTATTCAGATTTTCGTGGAGATTTTCCGCTTTCCCAACACATATTCAATTCCCATGGATTGTTGGATACAATTTTTTCTCCAGCATTCATAGGAACATTTTTTGTCATCCAATCGGCAGCCGGTTTTGCACTACAGGCGTAATAGTCCATTTGATAATCGCCATAGGTGCCGTCAACACCACCCGCTAATTCATTGAAATACACGTAAATCATTGGGAAGTTGTTGACAATAAACAAAGCCGGAGACAACATGCCTAAACCTAAAACAGCATACAACACATATTGCCCTACCTTTGGTTTTATCAAGCGGAATAACGTTTCGAAGCCTAATGCCGCCATTACACAAAGACCGGTAAACGTGAAATAGCTGTGTCTCCAGCCATTCAATAGTGCCGATTTTTTGTAGATGATGTAAAACAATGGGAAAAGCGATACAAACAACAGTAAAACGAGATACTGCGTTTTATACATTTTGCGCATTGTAGGGAATAAGACAATAGATGCAACTAATCCTATAAGTGTAATAACCGGTGTTGTATAGGCAATATAGGTAAGGTTATAGTTCCAAGGTACTTCGTTTGATGGAATGTATTCACCGCCAAATAAAACACGAATTACAGTTGGGTAGGTGGATTGTACTTGAAGTGCATAAAATGGATGCGTAAATGGAGCTTTGAGCGCAGCCGGCCAAGTAATAATACCAATAATCCAAGACCCAAAAAATACGACTAAAAGACTTATGATTAAAGGGCGATAGTATGTAAAGTCGAATGTAAACAACTTCTTTTTCCATTCTTCATTGCTTAATAGCGCGATTAGCAAAAATAGTCCGAGATATGCATAGAGCAACAAACCTCCTACACGGATTGCAAAAGCCAATCCAATACCCAACATGAGTAATACTGTTGCTTTCCAAGTTGGTTTTGGAAGATGTTCAAAGTAATAAATCAATGCAAAGATGGCCATCATATAACCGGCTGCAAAAGGGGGATCTTTAGGGTTGTTGAAGGCTTCGCCCAGAATTCTAGGTGCAAGTACCATGAATAGCATAGCTATTGTTCCTGCCCGCCATCCGCCAATTTGTTTTCCGGTTAATCCGGCAAAAAGGAATAACAAAAAGGTAAAGAGAGTAATCACTAAATGCCTTGTTGGCAAAGGATCTAAATTGAAATTTTTATATAATGCAGATGCCGTAACTTCCAATAAAGGTCCATAGTTTAGCAATAGAGCACCATCGTCACGCCCATTGGGAGAATAATGGAAAATGGTATCGTTTTTTCCTGCTGTGGAGAGGTAATCGTAGGAGAAATCGCCAATCACTTTGTGATAGACCTCATCGCTACTTGGCCCGAAATGATAACTTAAAATAGGTCTAACAAAAAAGAGGGCAACAGCAATGATCAAAAATGCATATTTCCAATTCTTTTGTTGGGAATCGGAAAGTGTTGGGTACGATGTTACGGCTTTCGTTTCCGTGCCGGGAGTTGTACTTTTTTGTTTAGGTTGTTGCTTTGCCATAATAAACGTTTAGTTTATGAATTTCTGCAAACAAAAACATAGTTTCTGCTATTGTAATAGGTCAATACCGGAGAATGGACTTCATAATCAGTAAAGGCTTGTTTTACTAAAGCTTCATATTCGGCTTGTGTACGTATACTTCTTCCGCGATCAGCTTTAGCAAAGAACTTTTCCATGAACGTCATATTGTCGAAAATACCGGTATCATAGGTAACGAAAATACCTCCAGGTTTCAATGCCTTACGGGCAATTTGCAATAAATTGACAACGATAGGATCATCCAAATGATGCATTAATCCAATTGCCATAACAATGTCGTAGTTATTGAATTCTTTCACTGTATCTTCAGTGAGCATTTTTTGGAAGAAATGAATGTTTTTTTCGTCTTTGTATTTTTCATTGGCAGAATCGATGTAAGATTGCTCACCGTCAAAACCGTTATACTCGAAATCAGTTACATATTTTTTCAGGTGCTCGATATATTCCCCAGTTCCGCAACCGATATCTAAAATCTTACAACCTTCAAAGGGTTTTACATAGTTTTTGACCATATTATTGCGATACATAGGTGCACCGGCAATGAGTTGAATTAAATTATAAACCCAAGGAAAACTAATGAATTGGTAGAGTCCTTTTCTATTTTCAGCCATTAAACTTTACTTTGACGCAGTTAAAAAAATCGATTGTGATACAAAACGGGTAAACGGAATTTTTTCCAAAACATCACCAATAACTATCGATGGTTTTACTAGGAAATAAGGAATTCCCGGAAGTAGAAAATCTTTGTATTCCACTTCTACTTTACCAAAGCCTGCTTTCTTTAACTTTTCACGAATAAATGTTCTAGAAAAGGCCATTTCATCGGGCTCTAAGTGAGCCATTTTTCTAAGGAATGAAATGTTGAAGATAGCTGCTATATATGGGTTGTACATGTTGGGCTCATAGAAAATAAGTTTGCCGTCTTCTGCCAATAAGTCTTTAAGCGTAACCAACACCAGATCAAGGTTGTAGTAGAGATGGTGCAGAATTCCATTCCCGATAATATAGTCGAATTTTCTTCCTTTAATATCCTCCGGATTATTGAAATCCAACACTTCGTAACTCAAATTATCTCTTTTAAAGTTTTCGTTTGCAAAATCGATGAAAGGTTTACAAATATCAGTTCCAATAACTTTATGTTGTTTCTTTTCAGCTATCCAAAAGGCAATTTCGCCTGTTCCGCAACCGATTTCGAGAACTGTTTTGTTGTTGCCTTCTGTCATTGCCGACATAAGGTAGTCTGCGCGTCTACGCATACGCACTTCCGTAGAAGGGGTCATTTCAAAACCCTGGTTAAATCCTTGATCGTCTTTAATTGATGCCATTTAATTTCTTGAGGCTTTAAATATACTTTTTTTTGAAAAATGGCTTGTTTTTTTTGATGTTCAGATCAAGTAGAAGTAATAGATACATCATGTATATACCAATACATTTCTTTTGATGCTAGTTAAACATCATAGCGTTAAGCGTAATGCAAAAAAAACGAAAAAGCTTAGCGTTCTCTTCTGAAAATACGCTTACGAATAAACTTCGGACGTCTTTTAACTTCTTCAATAATCTTAGCTTGATATTCGCCAATTACAGCAACAGCCATCATGTTCAATCCTCCGAAGAAGAGAATTAAAACAATGATTGATGTTATACCATGTGGAATATTACTATTCACAAAGTAGGCTACAATCTGTATGATTATTGCTAAAAACGAAATTGCGGTAAGTGCTGCTCCAACATAAGTTAGCAATTCCAGCGGCACATAACTAAATGAAAAAATCGCTTTTCTTGCCCATCCGATGTTTTTACGCCAATTGTTTGTAGTAACGCCAAACATACGCTCCGGACGAACATAATCTACACCAATTTGCTTGAAGCCAACCCATGCTCTCAACCCACGCATAAACTGATCTGTTTCGGGCATTTTCACTAGTTCTTCAACTACTTTTCTATCCATTAATGAAAAATCTCCGGCATCCAAAGGAATCGGAACGTAAGAAACAGAACGAAACACACGATAGAACAATTTGTAGAATAGTGCTAACGATTGATTTCCTTCTCTTGCTACACGTCTGCCATAAATAACATCATAGCCTTCCTGATACTTTGCATAGAATTGCTCGATTAACTCAGGTGGATCTTGCAAATCTCCATCTAAAAGTATTACACCATCTCCGGTAGAAATTTCCATACCACTTAGGAATGCTGCCTGAGATCCAAAGTTTCTAGAATGCTCTATGGCAATAACATGTTCATCTTTACTTACAATGCGCTGTAGTACTTCCGAAGCATTATCCGGTGAAGCATCATTTACGAAAATGATTTCGTAATCCACGCCAATTTTGCGGAAGGTATTCGTCAATCGCTCATACATGTAGGGCACCGCCTCAGCATCACGATAACAGGCAATTACAGCCGATAGTTTATGTCGGATTTTATCTTGTACAATTTTCTTTTCGTACAATGGTTTTGCATAATCTTTTTGCCACAAATAAGTAGCGCTTAAGCCGTCTTTTAAACTCGTTTCATTTTGCCAACCTAAAAGTTGATTGGCTAAAGCGGCATTTCCATACCAATCTTTTAAGTCCCATTTTCTATTGGGGAAATCACCCCATTCAGGCTCATTGGAAAGGTTGAATACATTTTTTATTGTAGTGGCAATTTCTCGAATGGTTGTTTTTGCTCCACTAGCGATATTGATTGACTTTCCTCTAGTTTTTTGAAAGTCGCTGTTTGCTGATAGGAGCGTAGCATAAACGGTATCATCGATGTACACAAAGTCGCGCGAAATGTCAGGCTGAACCAAAGGCGGATAAGTGCCCTTCATGCCTTTATCGATGAGTTGCGGTATCAAACGATCCGGTTCTTCAAAAGGTCCGTAAATAGAGTAATAGCGAAGATTCAACACCGGCATTTCTTTAATGGTGCCGTAGAACTTTATCATTTGCGCAGCCGCTGCTTTTGTTACAGCATAATGCGAATTCGGTTGTAGCGGAGCATCTTCGTTAGGAGCAGCACAGTTCAATCCATACTCCGATGAACTTCCTGCATGAATAAAGGCTTTTATCGAAAACTTGGAGGACAGTTCAAGTAGATTGAGTAGCCCGATATAATTGGTTTCGTGAATTAAATCAATATCATCTTGCTTTGAATAGGCACCATAGGCGGCAAGGGTAAAAATAGTTTTGAATTGATGTTCTTCAAACAACTGCTCTATATCCGATTTTTTGGTGATGTTGCAATGCAAAATCTTTTTATGATCGCAATCATCTAAACGCCAAGGTATAAAAGGCTTACTCGTAACGGCAAAAACATCTTGGCGGTATTGCGCGATTTGGCGAAACAAGTTGGCGCCAATAAATCCACCTGCCCCGAAAATTACAATCGGTCCTTGAAGTTTTAAGACTTCCTCTTGAATTTTTTCTGCTAAAGACATGGCATAAAGATGCAGAAATTATTGAATAATTCTAATACGGGAACGAACTTCTCCTTAGATAGTGGGATTTACCAGCCGCTCCTTATTTTCAATTGGTGGATGTGTTCGAAGTGATGCCTTGAGTGCCAGGTATAGGAACCAATGATATACTTAACCGACATCGTCTTTTCATATTGTGGATGATAAACAGTACGTTCTAGCTCCGTTTCATTCAACGATTGAAGAAACATTGCCCAGCGTTGGTGAACGCCTTCAATCAAACTTAAAGAAATGCTAATGTCCGGTGACCTTCCATCAACAGTTTCCGACCAATACTGTTCTTTGTAGGGTTTGATAGTTGGATTGTTTTCTGTAATGGCCAATTTACAACGGATGTAGGCGTTCATATGACTATCGGCTATGTGATGCACCACTTGAGCCACAGTCCAACCATCAGGGCGATAAGTGGTTAGTCGTTTCGTTTCATCGAAATCGTTAACTAATATGTTTAGTTGTTTTGGGAAATCAGCAAGCCACTGAATTTGCTGTTGAATCGCTTCGGCAGAAATAGTTTCATCAAAAATATACTTACCTATCGGGAAACGAAGTTGCTCTAGTTCTTCGGCTGTCATGCGTTGATGAGTTTATGAACGGAAGCAACAAGCGATTGTCCGGCCAAGCCGTTTTCTTCTTGATGCCAAAGTTGATTGCCATATTTTCCGCTAGGGTAACCAGTTGCGTAAAGTGGTATGTAGGTGTTTACTTTATTCCCGTTTTGCAAGAAAAGAGAAGCTAATGTTTCGTGCATCCCGCATTGACCTTGATGTTCTTCAATAGTTAGCACTTTACCAATGCTATTGATTTTCTCGCTTAATTCAGCAGGAATATGCTCCACCGGAAAAATACTCAACAACCAAACTTCAAGATCTTTGGCTTCTTCTAATTGCAAAATATTTTCTAACACCGGGCCTGTTCCAATTACCACACCTTTTGTGCCGTCTTTAATTTTACGCCATTGCTGAAACGGAGTAGTAGTGGTCTTTGCCGCCAAATTCAAACGAAGATAGTTTGGCTGTTTATCGGCAATCATCCATTGAATGGCTTCTCCAACATCTGTTCCATTGAAAGGAATAACAATGCGCATGTTTTGCAATAAACGTAGAGCGCCTATATCTTCGATGTTATGGTGTGTTGCCCCCATAATTCCATAGCCAAATCCGCCACCGTTACCCACAATTTTTACCGGTAAATTGTGTAAACAAACATCGTTTCTAATTTGCTCATATGGCCTAAGGGTTACAAAAGGGGAAATGCTATAACACCAAGGAATAAAACCTTCATGAGCTAATGAAGCGGCAACCGTAATCATGTTTTGCTCTGCAACACCTGCATTGATGAAATGCTCGCCAAATGAGGCTTGCACTTTCTCTAATGCCATGTAACCCAAATCCCCGGTGAGGAAAACTAAGTTTTCATGTCCGGCTTTGGCATTAATAATCGACTGTGCAAATTCGTTACGCATGGGTTAAATGTTCTCCGACAAAAGAAAGATTAAATCTATGGAATACCAAGCCAGTTTAGGTAATGTTTCAAAAAAAATACCGCTGAGGTTTTCAGCGGTATTTTTGAAGTGTTTTAGAAGTAAATATTTCGTCTTACTCCGGCTAAATGCTTTGCTAAGCGCATCACCTGGCAAGTGTAACCATATTCGTTGTCATACCAAGCGTAGATAACAATGTTTTGTCCATCTTCTGAAACAATAGTCGCGTGACTATCAATTTCGCATGCTTGAGGGTTTCCAATTACATCTGAAGAAACTAATTCAGCCGACATAGAATAATCAATTTGCTCTACTAAATCGCCATACAATGAAGCGTTTTTCAATAGATTATTTAAATCAGTAACGTTAGTTCCTTTTGCAATTTTTAAGTTCAAGATGGCCAAAGAAACGTTTGGAACCGGAACACGCACTGCATTTGACGTTAATAGACCTTGCATGTCAGGGAATACTTTTGTAACTGCTTTACCTGCACCTGTTTCGGTAATTACCATGTTGGTAGGAGCGGAGCGACCTCTTCTTTCTTTTTTGTGGTAGTTATCCAACAAGTTTTGATCGTTCGTGAAAGCATGTACTGTTTCAATGTGTCCTTTTTCGATGCCGAAGTTTTCTCTAATTACTTTGATAATAGGAACGATTGCATTTGTAGTACAACTTGCGGCAGAGAAAATCTGTCCATCACGTCCGGCCTCATATTGTTTGTGGTTCACACCGTAAACAATATTTGGAATATTGCCTTTGCCTGGTGCTGTCAAAATCACCATGCTCACGCCTTTTGATTTCAAGTGTTCGCTCAAACCTGCCTCATCTCTCCATGCTCCGGTGTTATCAATCACAATAGCATCGTTAATGCCGTATGCAGTGTAATCTACCGATGAAGGTGATGCAGCCGTAATCATTTGTACTTTATGTCCGTTGATGATGATGCATCCGCTTTCTTGATCGGCTTCTACAACACCTGCAAATTTTCCGTGAACAGAATCTTTACGCAACAATGAAGCTCTTTTTACTAAATCATCTGTAGCTTTATCGCGCGTTACAATTGCTTTCAAACGCAATTGGTGACCTGATCCTGAGTGCTCAATCAAAATTCTTGCCGCTAAACGGCCAATTCGTCCGAAACCATATAGAACCACATCTCTTGGCTTTAATTCTTTTGGTTCAGCGTTAATTAATGAGTCCAATTTCGTTTTTACAAAGGCATCATAATCCGGATTTGACCCGTCTTCAATGTATTCTTTTGATAAACGACCGATGTCGATTTTAGCCGGAGCTAAGTTTAATTTTTCAATGGCTGCAGTTAAGTTCAATGTCAATTGTACATTGATAGGTAGCCCTGTGAATTTTACAGCATAAGCGTGGTCGTTGATGATTTCACTTACGCGTTTATCGAATAATTTTCTTCTGAACAGTACTAATTCTACCGAGTTGTTGAGTTGTAGTTTACTTGCTTTTTCTAAAAGCTCCAAAGTTGCTCGCTCGTTATTAATCCAGTTGTTAAGCTCCGCTTCGTATCTGTCTGCCATTTCGATTAAAGGTTTGTTTTGTTAATAAAAAAAAGTCCATAACTGAATGTATGGACTTCCTAAAGTTTTTATCCTAAGTAAGATTTTAATAGCTCGCTTTTCGCGCTGGCTTTCAGGCGCATCAAGGCTTTATCCTTAATCTGACGAACACGTTCTTTCGTCAAATCATATTTCATAGAAATATCTTCCAACGACATGGGATGATCCATGCCGATACCGAAATACAATTTCAATACTTCAGCTTGTTTTTCGTGCAATGTGCCCAATGAGCGCTCAATTTCCTGACGCAAAGAATCGTGATAAGCAATTTTACCATCTGCAGATTCCGCGTTTGGGTTCACCAATACGTCAATCAAAGCATTTTCTTCTCCATTTACGAAAGGCGCATCAACTGATACGTGACGACCTGCAATACCTAATGTTGTTCTTACTTCATCTTCCTCTACATTCAATAAAGTCGCTAACTCTTCCGGAGATGGCTCACGCTCGAATTCTTGCTCTAATGTTTGAAATGCTTTGTTGATTTTCGTTAACGAACCAACTTTGTTCAAAGGCAAACGCACAATACGCGATTGTTCAGCTAATGCCTGTAAGATAGACTGACGAATCCACCATACCGCATATGAAATGAATTTAAATCCTTTGGTTTCATCGAAACGTTGAGCGGCTTTGATTAGACCTAAGTTTCCTTCGTTAATTAAATCGGGCAAACTTAAACCTTGGTTTTGGTATTGTTTAGCCACAGAAACCACGAAACGCAAGTTGGCTTTCGTTAATTTTTCAAGGGCTCTTTGGTCGCCCATTTTTATCTTTTTCGCCAAAACCACCTCTTCTTCAGCGGTGATTAAGTCTACTTTTCCAATTTCCTGTAAATATTTTTCTAATGAAGCACTTTCACGATTCGTAATTGATTTCGTGATTTTAAGTTGACGCATTCCCACTATTCCTATAATTTAGAACGCGAATATAGTACATTTTAGGCAGATGCGCAAGGGGGGATTCCACTATTTTGGATATTTTTATTGATATCAAAAATTGTACCATAATCTATAAATCTTGGAATTTCAATTCTAAAATTACCTTTGTAACAATGAAGATATCTGCCTCCATCTTTGCACAAAATCAAAAAACAATTGATGAGCTTGTGGCTGAACTCCAAAAAATTGGGGTGACCATGTTGCATGTGGATTGGAAAGGAGAAGCAGATGTTATTGTTTTTTTAGAAGAAAATCTATCACATCTCACTTTGCCTTTAGATGTGCATTTGATTCACGCGCAACCGCAACAGTTTTTTTCTTCATTATCTGCCATAAAACCGCAACGTGTTTGTTTGCAGTTTGAGGAAATGAATAGTATTGATTCCGTTTTTTTCAGTCTGCCTGCATTGAAAGGCATGGCGATAACAACACAAACGCACATAAGCACATTGGGTTCTGCTCTGATAGAGCAACTAGATTTTGTGATGTTGATGTGTACAACTCCCGGGGCAAGTGGCGGAAAATTTCAAAAAGAGAATTTTCAAAAAATCAATCAACTTAAATACGAATATCCTAACCTATCCATTACAATTGATGGTGGTGTAAATAGTGAAGTGGCCTTTATTCTTCGTTTGTTAGGGGTAGATACCATTGTTTCCGGCTCCTACCTGATGGATAAAAGCGAGTATGGCGCCAACATGTTGAATTTACTTCGTCCGTATGCCGGAGAAACCTTTTGCGTAAAGGATTTTATGGTGAAAAAAGCCTATTTGCCGATACTCAAAACCGGTACATTTAGTTTTAAAGAGGCCGTGCAAAAAATTGAAGATTATAAGTCGGGTTACGTTTTGATAGAAGATGAAAATGGCCGATTTTGTGGGATTGTATCGAATGCCGATGTGCGCAAAACTATGTTGAAACATTGGACGAATTTAGATGGAATTGCTGAATCCGATTTTGTGAATGCAACACCTTTTTCAGTGAATGAAAATGCGACCGTGCGCGAAATGTTGAAAACGATTGAAGCAATTGGCAGGGTAATTTTATTTTTACCGGTGATTAATAACAATAATGAACTCACAGGATTAGTGCCTTTGAACAATTTGGCAAAAGGCTAATCTCAAATCTGAAACTGATGATATTACACTTACATAAAGGAACAACAGAAGAACATGCGCAAACGCTGGCAAAAGAAACGAAAAGCACTATCTCGTTTGATGGGGAAAAATATGTTTTGGTGACTTCGTCAAAAGTAAAAGAGGTGCCTGAAATCGCTA
This sequence comes from Chitinophagales bacterium, assembly GCA_044226285.1. Taxonomy (GTDB): domain Bacteria; phylum Bacteroidota; class Bacteroidia; order Chitinophagales; family LD1; genus CALAYL01. Next base: position 81,019 of record JBGAHI010000003.1, read on the forward strand.
AAACATTGGTGTCAGAGTCTTTTGTTACATCATCTGATATTCAATTGGCAAGTAAAGAATATCAGCAAGCGGTGCGCACTATTCAGCTTAACGATTTTGCTATTGGCGGAACAACTTACAATACAGTAATGATAGCGGGACCTTGTTCCGTAGAATCGGAAGAACAGATTGAACAAGCTGCAAAGTTGTGCGTAGAGTTAGGCGTGAAAGTATTGCGTGCCGGGGCATACAAGCCGAGGACATCACCATATACGTTTCAAGGTTTAGGATTAGACGGATTGAAGTTATTGGCCAAGATGCGCGATAAGTATGGCTTACAAATCATAACGGAAGTGCGCGACAGTACGCATATTGACGAAGTAATTGAATATGCCGATATCATTCAAATTGGCGCAAAAGCCATGTACGATCATGGTATATTACGCAAATGCGGAGAAACGAAAAAGCCTGTATTGTTGAAAAGAGGCTTCGGTACTACATTACAAGAGTTTGTACAAGCGGCAGAATTTATTTTGAGTGGAGGCAATCCCAATGTGATTTTGTGCGAACGCGGTATAAGAACCTTTGAAACCAAAACCCGTTTCACACTCGATTTGTGTGGCGTTGCTTGGTTGAAACAATACACGAATTTGCCGGTAATATTGGATCCTAGTCATGCTATTGGCTATGCTTATGGAGTGCCTGATTTGGCTAGAGCTTGTGTGGCCATGGGTATTGATGGATTATTGATTGAAACGCATCCAAATCCCAAAGTAGCACAATCGGATGCCGATCAACAATTGAATTTTGATGAATTTAGACATTTATATGCCTCGTTAAATGCAGTAGCTTCGGCTGTTTGCAGAAAGATGGTGTAATGTTTTTGAAATATTAACAGCGAAAGTCACAATGGAAAAATACCTACAACGCGGAGTATCAGCATCGAAAGAAGATGTACATAATGCAGTAACGCACTTAGATAAGGGTTTATTCCCGAAATCGTTTTGCAAGATTTTTCCCGATTATTTTTCCGGAGATGCACACTATTGCATTGCACAAAGCTCTGATGGTTCTGGAACGAAATCGGTGTTAGCCTATTTATATTGGAAGGAAACCGGAGATGTAAGCGTTTGGAAAGGCATTGCACAAGATGCACTAGTGATGAATTTGGATGATTTGCTCTGTGTAGGGGCTACCGATAATTTTCTCTTTACTTCTATCATCAATCGCAATAAAGCCAATATTCCCGGAGAAGTTATTGCGGCTATCATCGAAGGCTCAAATGCTTTCGTAGAGAAGATGCGCGGATTAGGCGTTAATATTCATTTTACCGGTGGAGAAACAGCCGATTTAGGCGATGCTGTTCGAACCGTAACTGTAGATGCTTCTATTGCCGTGCGCATGAAACGTGAAGATTTGATTCTTACGCAAAATATTAAACCGGGTTTGGTGATTGTGGGCTTTGCATCAGACGGACAAGCAACCTACGAAGAAGAATACAATTCAGGGATTTCAAGCAATGGATTAACCTCTGCCCGACATGATTTACTATCGAAATATTATGCCGAAAACTATCCTGAAACTTATGAGCCTTCATTAAATCCGGCTATAGTGTATTGTGGATCTAAACGTGTTACAGATACATTAGAAGGTACGCCACTCAATATTGGGAAGGCTTTACTTTCACCTACAAGAACATTTGCTCCAATTATCATGCAAATGCAAAAAGAGTTGCGAGGTCAAATCAAAGGTATTATCAATAATACAGGTGGCTCACAAACTAAGGTAATGCACTATGTAGAAGACGTTCGTATAGTTAAAAATAACTTGTTGCCCATTCCTCCTTTATTTGAATTAATTCAGCGCGAATCGAATACCGATTGGAAGGAAATGTTCAAAGTGCTTAACTGCGGTACGCGTATGGAAGTGTATATAGAAGAGCAACATGCGCAACAAATAATTGCTATAGCCAAATCGTTTGGGGTACATGCAGATGTTATTGGCTATACAGAGGCTCACCAAGGAGTAGAAGTTAAAGTGCAATCTGCTTTTGGCGAATTTATCTACGCTTAATTGGTAAAAAAATACAACAAATTAGAAGCTGCTCTTTGTTCCCATTGAATTGATTATATTTTCGTTTCAAACAGATAATGCTTAAAACATTCATAACATATTTTTTAGTTACATTTATTGCTGTATTTGTATTGGGCAAGCCTATAATGACTTATGCTGCTAAATGCAAAGTAGGCTCCATGGCATATGTATTGGATTCAGAAAAAGAAGACGAAACAAAAAAGGAGTCGTCCGAGGAGGAAGGGGATGTTTTTTTAGTGCATCACTTTGATTCGGGTATTGCAATTCAGTATTTCCATTCTTCTGAAGCAAAAGCCTATAACGATACATACTTATATCGAAATATTATCACTCCTTTTGTTAAAGGATTTCACATTCCTCCCGAAGCATAATCAATAACCTATACCAATCGTTATGATTGCTGTTCGTGACTTAGCGTGTCACTTTTAACTTATTAGTGTTTATCAATTTTCAAACTCGCTTTTTAGCGAAATCAATAGTATATGAAAGAAAAGTTAATGTCTGAAAAAGGCGGTATTGGAGCATTTTCAGGCGATATAAAAGCCGGATTAGTTGTGTTTTTAGTGGCGTTGCCGTTATGTTTAGGAATAGCCTTAGCTTCAGGAGCGCCTTTGTTTTCTGGTGTTATAGCCGGAGTAGTTGGTGGAATTGTGGTTGGTCTTATAAGTGGTTCAGCATTGAGTGTGAGTGGTCCTGCTGCCGGACTCACCGTTATTGTGGCAACTTCTATTGCTAGTTTACACAGTTTTGAAACATTTTTATTGGCGGTAGTTATTGCTGGCGTATTTCAGATAATATTGGGATTATTGAAAGCAGGAGTTATTGGTGATTTTGTTCCATCAACAGTTATTAAAGGCATGTTGGCTGCCATTGGATTAATCCTAATTCTAAAGCAATTTCCACACCTTATTGGTTATGATTCCGATTTTGAAGGAGATGAATCGTTTATACAACAGGATGGTGAAAATACATTTTCCGAAATTGCTCATGTGTTTCGTTATATACAACCTGCAGCAGTATTAATTGGCATTGTTTCGTTGTTGTTACAAATACTTTGGGAGCGGAAATGGATTAAGGAAAACAAAATACTATCGCTACTTCCTTCGCCATTGTTGGTAGTTGTTATTGGTGTTGCCATTGCTTATTTTTTAGAGGTCTCTCATTCTCCAATTGCTTTAGAAAAAGCATTTTTTGTTTCTATCCCCGTAGCAGAATCCTTTACTGCATTTCAATCTTTTTTCTCCTTTCCTTCATTAGCAGCAATTACGGATGTTCATGTATGGAAAATCGCCATTACTATTGCTATTGTGGCGAGTTTGGAAACATTATTGAGTATTGAAGCATCTGATAAATTAGATGAGTACAAGCGAGTAACACCAACAAATCGAGAATTAATTGCACAAGGGGCAGGTAATATCGTTTCAGGATTAGTTGGTGGATTGCCTGTAACCGCTGTAATAGTGCGTAGTGCAGCCAATGCCAATGCGGGAGGGAAATCAAAAGTAAGTACCATTTTTCATGGAATTTTATTGATTGGTGCCGTAGTGTTTTTTCCTAGTTTAATGAATAAAATTCCATTGCCGGCATTAGCGGGTATTTTGATTTTTGTTGGATTTAAGTTAGCTAAGCCTTCTATTTTTATGGAAGCTTATAAAAAGGGGATGGATCAGTTTATCCCTTTTGTAGTTACTATTATTGCTATTCTTTTTTCAGATTTGTTGATAGGCATTTTAATCGGTATTGCTTGCTCATTGTTCTTTATTTTACGCAGCAGCTACCGCACCGCCATTCTTGTTGTGCAAGACGAAAGCCACTATCTGATTAAATTTCGCAATGAAGTATCGTTTTTGAATAAGTCGTATTTGCGGAATAAATTGGAAGAGATTCCGGTTAATTCTAATTTGTTGATTGATGCCTCAAAAACAGATTATGTCGATAAAGATATCGTTGAAATTGTGAATGATTTTATTCATCACGCGCCTTTAAAAAATATCAAAGTAGAGATTAAAGCCGATAATCGGCATGAGATTCCAATGTTTAAGGATTTAAAAATTTAGTGAAATGAAAATACATGAAAAGTTATTGCTCGAGAATAAAGCTTGGGCTCAAGAAAAAACACTTTTAGACCCGAATTATTTCAATCGTTTATCGCATATACAAACTCCGGATTTCCTATGGATAGGCTGTTCTGATAGTCGTGTGCCTGCCAACGAAATTACAGGAACAGAACCGGGAGAAGTATTTGTTCACAGGAATATTGCGAATATGGTTGTTCATACCGATTTGAATATGCTGAGTGTATTACAATACGCAGTTGAAGTTTTAAACGTAAAAAATATTATCGTTTGCGGTCATTACGGATGTGGTGGCGTAAAAGCCGCTTTAACAAGCACACATTTAGGGATCATTAATAAATGGTTGCGAAATATCAAAGATGTTTACCGGTTTCATCAAGCAGAATTGGATTTAATTTCAAACGAAGAAGATAGAGTAGACCGTCTGGTTGAACTGAATGTAAAGGAGCAAGTGATTAATTTGGCTAAAACGTCTATTATTCAAAAGGCTTGGAAGGAGCGTGGTGGTCCAACTATTCACGGTTGGGTGTACCGTTTGACTGATGGAATTATTCATCCGTTAGTTGAAATGAACGAAACTTCGCAGATTGATCCTATTTATGTGTATGATAATTTGCAAAGACGTTTATTTTAGCCGAAAATTACGTCTTGTCATACCATTTCATCACGATTGAGGGTTGCATAGGAGCCGGGAAGACCACATTGACGAAAATGTTGGCCCAGGAATTCAATGCGCAATTGATTCTGGAGCAATTTGAAGACAATCCATTTCTCCCCGGTTTCTATCAAGACCCAGAGCGACATGCCTTTCCGGTGGAGTTATATTTTATGGCTGAACGTTTTCAGCATTTGAAAAAACTGTTGAGCGAAGGAAGTTTGTTTCAAACGTTTACGGTTTCTGATTTTCTTTTTCAGAAGTCGTTGATTTTCGCCAATCAAAACTTGAAATCCGATGAAGCCAAGTTATATCGGATGTTGTTCGATATCATCAATCCCTCTTTACCCAAACCGGATCTAATTATATACTTATATGCTCCGGTGGAGAAATTGTTGAGCAACATCAAGCATCGCGGACGGGATTACGAACAATCCATCCCAGCTAGTTATCTAGAAAATATTCAACAAGCTTATCTCGATTATTTCAAATACCAAAGTCAACTTAAAGTTGTATTTGTAGATGTAACGCATCTTAATTTCTTGGAAAATAAAGCCGATTACGAATTCTTGAAATCCCTTTTGAGTAGAGAGTTTCAGCCCGGAATAAATCATGTGGAAGCCTCTAGCTTCTAGTGGCTAGAAGCTAGAAGCTTCTTAGTTGTTTCCAAATCACTCAAGAAGTAATCTTTATCTTCTTGTTTGGCGATACCCTCAGCCGAAGTTTTGGCTAGATTATAGTAATGTAGCGCTTCTTCGTTGCGTTTCAGCACAGCTAAAGCTCTGGCCATAGATTCGTAGCCAAACGAGAGGTCGAAATCTTTAAAATCGTGTTTTTGTGTGAGCTCAAAGCAACGTTTAGCATGGAAAAGTGCCATTTCACCCATTTCGAAAACTGCATAAACGCGGGCAATCATCCATTCGCCACGCTGGGCATTAATGGCTTCGCCACATTGCAACCAATGCCAAAGAGAAGTATGCGCCAATAATATGGCTTCGGCTTGGTCATCGGCTGCCTTTTCCGGTTTATCTAAGACGTTCCAGGTATTGTTGAAACAATCTACGGCAATCTTACGGTGTTCGGTTTTTTCCATGATTTCACTTAAAAAGTAACCGAATATAAACAGTTCATCCGTTTTTATAAATTCAATGCTTATTTTAGAAAATTCAATACTATTGTAAACGCCACGCGAAAAGCTTGGTTTCAAAAAATAAAACAACATGAGAGAAGCGTATATCTATGATGCGGTGCGAACACCGCGCGGAAGAGGAAAGAAAAGCGGAACGTTGAATGAGGTTCGTCCGATTGATTTATTAGCGCAATTATTCCGCGCATTCAGCGAGCGAAATGGCCATTTCGATACCACAAAAGTAGATGATGTGGTGATTGGTTGCGTTACACCCATTGGCGAGCAAGGGGGTGATATTGCTAAATTTGCACACATGTATGCCGGCTGGGATCAGGTGGTTTCGGGAATGCAAATCAATCGTTTTTGTTCCTCAGGATTAGAAGCAGTGAATTTAGCAGCGATGAAGATTCGTTCGGGTTGGGAAGAAATGATTGTGGCAGGAGGCGTAGAGTCGATGAGCCGCAACCCAATGGGGAGTGATGGTGGAGCATGGTACATGGATCCGATGGTGAATAATCAATTGGGTTTTATTCCGCAAGGTGTTAGTGCCGATTTGATTGCAACCATTGAAGGCTTCACCCGTGAAATCGTTGATGAATATGCTTTGCGTTCCCATCGTTTAGCCGCACATGCACGAAAAAACGGTTATTTCAATAAGTCGATAATTCCGGTACGCGATATGAACGGTTTACTGATTTTAGATAACGATGAAACCATTCGTGAAGATGCAAACATGGCGAGTTTGGCGAAGTTAGGACCATCGTTTGAGATGATGGGCGAAATGGCTTTCGATGCGGTTGCGCAATTGAAGTATACAAAAGTGGAGAAAATCAATCACGTGCATACACCGGGTAACTCTTCCGGCATTGTGGATGGTGCGGCATTAACGTTGATTGGTTCGAAAGAAATGGGAGCGCAATTAGGCTTGAAACCACGTGCAAGAATTGTTTCGGCAGCGGTTACCTCGGCCGATTCAACGATTATGCTTACCGGTCCTTCATTCTCTGCTGAAAAGGCGTTGAAGTTAGCCGGTATGTCGCCAAAAGACATCGATATTTACGAAATGAACGAAGCCTTTGCATCGGCTGTGTTGAAATTCCAACGCGAATTAAATATAGATGACGATAAGCTGAACGTGAATGGTGGCGCTATTGCTATGGGTCACCCACTCGGTGCAACCGGAGCGATGTTGGTAGGAACCGTATTAGACGAATTAGAGCGTACGAACAAAACTACCGGATTGATTACCCTTTGTGTAGGCGGTGGAATGGGCGTTGCAACCATCATTGAACGTGTTTAATCAACAGCATTTTTGAAACCATAAATAAGAAATTCATCATGATAAATTATTCAAAAGATAGTGACAATATAGTAACCCTAAACCTCGATAATCCGAATCGAAGTGCCAATTTGATTAACATCGCCTTTGGTGAAAAATTTCGCGAGGTATTAGCGCAATTGCAGGCCGATACTGACATTCGCGGTATCATCATCACATCCGCCAAAGATACATTTATGGCCGGAGCCGATATTGATGAGCTGTTTGCAGAAAGCGATGCACAGTCGTTTTTCGATCGCGGACAAGAATTAAAAGCGGGCTTCCGTTATTTGGAAACACAAGGGAAACCGGTGGTGGCAGCCATGAATGGCACTGCATTGGGCGGTGGTTTTGAATTATGTTTGGCAGCGCATCGCAGAATTGCCATCGATAATCCGAAAACGCAAATTGGTTTGCCGGAAGTAACATTGGGCTTATTGCCCGGAGGGGGAGGAGTGGTGAGAATGGTTCGTCTGATTGGCTTACAGCCTTCGCTTCCATTCTTAACAGAAGGTAAAAAAGTTTCGCCTAAAGAAGCCTTGAGCAATGGATTAATTCATGAATTGGCAACAGACAAAGACGATTTATTAGCCAAAGCCAAAGCGTACATCCTCGAGAATAAAACAGCAAAACAGCCTTGGGATCAAGATGGATATAAAATGCCGGGTGGAACACCACTCAGTCCGAAAGTGGCGCAAATGTTGCCGATTGCTCCAGCCATGTTAGCGAAGAAAACCTACAATAACTATCCTGCGCCATTAGCTATTATGGCTGTGGCTATTGAAGGTGCTGTGGTTGATTTTGAAACCGCAACACGCATTGAGTCGCGTTATTTCGCAAAACTGGCAACAGGAAATGTGGCGAAGAATATGATTAATGTGTTCTGGAAACAATTGAATGGCTTGAATGCTGGAGGATCTCGTCCGAAAATTGAGCAGAAGTATTCTTTCAAAAAAGTAGGTGTATTAGGTGCCGGAATGATGGGAAGTGGTATCGCTTATGCTTGTGCGATGAGTGGCTTAGAGGTAGTGTTGAAAGACGTTTCGCAAGAAGGAGCCGATAAAGGGAAAGCCTATTCTGAAAACTTGTTGAAGAAGCGCGTAAGTAAAGGAAAATCAACTAAAGAGAAAGCGGATGAAATTTTGAATCGCATTAAAGCAACCGCTGATGCGAATGATTTAGCCGGATGCGATTTGATTATTGAAGCTGTATTTGAGAATCGTGAATTGAAGGCAAAGGTAACTGCCGAAGCAGAAGCGGTGATGGATGCAACGGGTGTGTTTGCGTCAAATACTTCAACATTGCCGATTACAGGCTTAGCCGAAAAATCTTCTCGTCCAAAGCAATTTGTTGGATTGCACTTTTTCTCTCCGGCCGATAAAATGCCTTTAGTAGAAATCATTATCGGCAAAGAAACTTCAGATGAAACATTGGCAAGAGCCTTTGATTTTGTAAAACAGATTAAGAAGACCCCAATTGTTGTGAACGATTCAAGAGGTTTCTACACATCAAGAGTTTTTGCTACTTATGTGTTGGAAGGCATTGCATTGTTAGAAGAAGGGAATCATCCACGTGCCATAGAGGCAGCAGGTTTAAAAGCCGGAATGCCTGTGGGGCCGTTGGCTTTAACGGATGAAGTTTCATTGTCGTTATTCGCTCATATTCGCACACAAACGAATTTGGATTTAGCGGCTGAAGGCAAAGCGATTCCACAATATGCCGCCTATCGTGTAGTTGATAAAATGTTGGAGATGGGTCGTGAAGGAAAAGCAAAAGGAGCAGGGTTTTACGAGTATCCGAAAGAAAGTGGTGCGAAGAAATTCTTGTGGCCGGGCTTAGCAGAACAGTTCCCTAATACTATCGATTTAACGGAGCAAGAAATGATTGAACGTATGTTGTTCATTCAGTGTATTGAAACTGTTCGTTGCTTCGATGAGAATGTATTAATGTCGGTACCAGATGCCAACATAGGTTCTATTTTCGGATGGGGCTTTGCACCATTTAAAGGTGGAACATTACAGTATATCAACGATTATGGTGTAGCTAAGTTTGTTGCTCGTGCGAAAGAGTTGCACGCTAAATACGGTGAGCGTTTTGCGGTTCCGGCTTCATTAGAGCAAAGAGCAGCAGAAGGAAAAGAGTATTAATCTTATCTGCCCATGCCATGCAAATGAAATACCCTATTTGGGTTAGGCTAATTACTATATGTACTTTCCTCTTTAACATCCTTATGGGTTGTTGTTTTGGAGAACGATTCATTTATGCAAATGTATTTATTGATTATTCAGGCTTTGTGTCGGATACAACATATAATCAATACTACCTAGTTGGATCTTTTCAAAGCGATACCTCTCTCAATAATCCGTTTTCAGGTTTTAATTCGCTTAAAGGTTGTTATTTATCATTAGAACATTTTGATGATAACGATTCTATAAAGGTCATTATTGAGTTGAATCAAACCGGACATCGGGATACGTTTAGCCGAGGTAAATATCAACTTAAAGGGGAATGCAGAACTGATACTTATAATGAATCGGTATTCGTAAATCAAGAACAAAGATTTGGAAAATTGATATCGATTAAACCATAGATGTCTATCGTTCTCCAAACAAAATCGACCCCACACGAATCATTGTAGCGCCATGTTTTAGAGCCAATTTGTAATCGGACGACATGCCCATGGATAACTCTTTGAAATAAGGACTATTAGAGAAGAAGTTGTTTTTTATACTTAGAAAGAGTTTGTGCAAGGTTTCAAATTCTTGCTCAACTTGATCTTCATTATCGGTGTTGGTGGCCATTCCCATTAATCCATGTATTTCGATATTGCTGAACGATTGAAACGAAATTGTGCTCAGCATGTCCAAAACTTCCTCTTCCGAAAACCCGAATTTTGTTTCTTCTTTCGCAATATGTATTTGTAATAAACAAGGAATCACTCTTTTGTTCTTAATCGCTTGTTTATTAATTTCTTCCAATAGTTTTTCCGAGTCAACCGCATGAATGAGGGAAACAAAAGGCGCAATATATTTCACCTTATTGCTCTGCAAATGACCAATTAAATGCCATTCAATGTCTTTGGGGAGAATAGCCGCTTTATCGCACAATTCCTGAACTTTATTTTCGCCAAACAAACGTTGCCCTTTATCGTAAAAAGCTTGAATAGCCTCAACAGGTTTAGTTTTTGACACTGCAATAACTTTTGCTCCGAAACTATTCGCTTCGTTCAATATTTCTAAATACATTCGTTCATTCATAATAGTATGTCAATCAGAAACCAAATAATCTTTTTATTGCTTTTTGTCTTTTCTTCTTGCGAAAACGATAAGCCAACCAAGCCAAAGGTATTTATTGAAAAAGAGAAAATGGAACAAATTCTCATGGAAATTCATATCTCGGATGCTATAGCCGAAGAGAAAGCAAATGGGAATGCTGCATTAGAAAAAAATATTGCAGCCCAAGGTTTGACACAAATACTTACTAATTATAAGCTTAGTAAGCCTGATTTCGATTCTGTTTATGTATATTATGTTCGGCAGCCTGATGTTTTGAATGACATGTATGTGAATATTATTACTGAGTTAAGCAAGAAGCAAGCGCAACTTGCCCGATAAAAAGCATTTTCTATTTTTACAAAAAAGAGTTTCCAATGGCAATAAATAAAGTAGTGAGCGGTGCAGAAGAAGCGGTGAAAGACATTCCTAATAATGCTGTGTTGATGTTAGGGGGCTTTGGCCTTTGTGGTATTCCGGAAAACTGTATTACAGCATTGATTAAGAAAGGTGTAACTGGTTTAACATGTATTTCCAACAATGCAGGTGTGGATGAATTCGGTATTGGCTTGATGTTGAAAACACGCCAAGTGAAGAAAATGATTTCTTCTTATGTCGGTGAAAATGCAGAGTTTGAGCGACAATTATTGAGTGGTGAATTAGAAGTTGAATTGATTCCACAAGGCACCTTAGCCGAGCGTGTTCGTGCCGGTGGTGCCGGAATTCCTTTGTTTGCTACACCAACAGGCTTTGGAACTGAAGTGGCTGAAGGTAAAGATACTATCGAGGTAGAAGGCAAAATGTATGTAATGGAGAAATGGTTAAAAGCCGATTTTGCGATTGTGAAAGCCTGGAAAGGCGATACTATGGGCAACTTAGTTTATCGTGGTACAGCTCGTAACTTTAATCCAATGATGGCTACTGCCGGCAAAATCACTATTGCCGAAGTAGAAGAGTTGGTTGAGCCGGGCGAATTGGACCCTAATCAAATTCATACACCCGGGATTTATGTACAACGTATTTTCCAAGGAAATAATTACGAAAAACGGATTGAACAACGAACTGTGAGGAAATAATGCTTTTAATTTGGTGATTTGATTATTTGATAATGTTTTGAGAAACAAAAAAAAATATGCAAAAGATATTGATTGACTTAAGTACAAATCTGCAAAAATTGCAATCGGAATTATTAAATCTGATTTCAACATTTTTCGAAAACACACTTTGGGAATATGCTGAAACATTGCTGAAACAAGTAACGGCTTTCTTCAATGAAATTTCAACGTTGCTTGAGCGCTTGAAGTTGGGGAAATTGGCAGATGCCGTTTTGCATTTCTTAGATCAAACGGAAGCATTTCTAACGGATGTTTTTTCGCGTTATCATCTGCCGGATGCGGCTACATTAGAAGCCGGTTCAAAAATGATAATTCATTTGGTACGTTCACAAGTGATTTATCTCGATCAACAACGACAAAGTTTGTTGACGTTCTAATTCGAGACATCTTAAATCAAAAATCTTAAATCATATAGTCAATGGGCTTAGATAAATTTCAAATTGCCAAACGAATTGCCAGAGAGTTGAAAGACGGGTATTATGTGAATTTGGGCATAGGCATTCCAACATTGGTAGCGAATTATATTCCGGAAGGCGTGAATGTAGTGTTGCAATCTGAAAACGGTTTATTGGGTATGGGACCATTCCCTTACGAAAACGAAGTAGATCCCGATATGATTAATGCCGGAAAGCAAACGATTACTACTTTGCCGGGCTCCTCTATTTTTTCTTCTTCCGATAGTTTTGCTATGATTCGCGGGGGCCATGTAGATTTGACGATTCTTGGCGCTATGGAAGTGTCGGAAAATGGCGATATCGCCAATTGGAAAATTCCCGGAAAAATGGTAAAAGGTATGGGTGGCGCTATGGATCTTGTTGCTTCTACTGATAATATTATTGTGGCGATGATGCATACCAATAAAGAGGGTGAATCGAAATTGTTGCCGCAATGCGAGTTGCCACTTACCGGGAAAAACTGCATTACCAAAGTGGTTACCGATTTAGGTTATTTTGAAATCATCGATGGCGCATTCCATCTTAAGGAACTTGCTCCGGGTGTAACTGTTGAAGAAGTACAATCCAAAACTGCAGGTAAATTGGTAGTGGAAGAAGGCGTGAAGGAGATGGTATTTTAGTTTAATCAATATTCATGAATACTTCCGAAGCTCCACCACTTCAGTATAGTGATTGCTTTATTGCAGTGGCGATTTGGGCTTTATTGATATTCCGTTTTGGTTATTGTTTTGGCACTGGCGATCATGTTGAATTGTTACCCTATACTAAGTTCCTAGCTAATCCTACGCTGTATCCGCACGATTTTTTTATTCAATCTTTGCATGCTACTGTACCGAACGAAAGAACCATTTTTGCGAATTTGCTATTGCCATTGGTAGAGCATTTAGAACTCACTATGTTTTGTTTGCATTTTCTGACTACCGTTACTTTGTTGTTAGGATTGAAAAAGGTTGCCTCTTATTACATGTCCTCCTTTCCGGCATGGCTGGGTATAATTATTTCTGTTCTACTATTGAACGATAAAGCACTTGGAAACGTTGATTTATATACCCCTTCAGTTCAAGCAACAGATGTAGCATGTGCCATCATTGTATGGGCTATGGTCGCTTTTCTGCAAAAAAGATATTGGCGTTTTTTGATACTAATGATTGTAGCTACATTCATTCATGTCTTAGAAGCATTGGATGTGATGCTACTTTTTTCAACCATATTAATAGTTGAAACGCTGGTTCACAAACGGATGTCAATAGCAAAGTTCTTATCGCTTCACGTTTTGTATTTTTCAACGGCTGGTATTTATTTAGTATTGATTTTACTGGGTAAATCTAGCGTGCCATCTACACTTACAAATATTACTTTGTTTACTATCTTATTTGAGTTTCGACATCCCCACCACTTCATTTTCAGTACGTTTCCGTTGTCTAATAAGTTATTGTTCGTAGGAACAACATGTGCGGGATTAATCTATTTCTATTTGCATCGAAGTCCATTGTTTTATTTCTTTTTATTCGGGACTATTGGTCTACCCATTTACATTGTGGCTACCGACTATTTTCATTTTATCCCCATTGCAAATTTTCAATTCTATAAAGTAACCGAGTGGATGAAAGTGTTGGGTATCCTAAGCGCTGTGGGATTGTTGTTTAATTTTGTTCCAACGTTCAATACTATAAAGCCTTCTATAATTGCAGTTTGCGCTTTAGTAGTCGTTGGTCTATCGTTCGGAAGTATTTACGCCAATGCGTCACTATTTAAAACGAACTATCAATTCGGGACAAAATCATTTGAACAACCGGAGATTGACATTGCTCAGAAAGCCCAAAAGTGTACTCCAATCGATGCTGTTTTTGTGGTGCCTTTTGCTGCTAACGAATTTAAATTTTGGTCAGAACGAAGCGCTTTTATTGAGTTTAAAGCCAACGTTCGAAACAAACAATTTGTTGGAGAATGGTACAGAAGAATTGGCGAAGTGTATGGTGTAGATACAACCGATCCACATCTTGGATTTGAAAAGCACTGGACGGCCGATCGAGTTTATAGGGAGAGAGCAAACAGCGAATTTTGTTTGCAATGGAAACGAGAAGGCATTTCACATATTCTTATTGATGAACGTTTAACGAATCCTTTGCTCACGCTTTTAGATTCGAATACACGTTATTATATTTATAAAATCAACTAATGGCAACTGCTTGGCATAATGGTTTTTGGGTTGATGATTCCACACCAGCATTTAATCTGAATCATCGGATTACACGTTATGGTGATGGATGTTTTGAAACTGTTTTGGCCGTTAATAATTTACCTGCATGGGCATATTTGCATTATACACGACTCACAAAATCAGCACTGCTTTTAGGTTTGATATTACCGGCCGATTTTTCTTTTGACGCTTTTCAAAGTACGATAATTCAATTGTGTGAAAAGCATACTGCTCCATTCCAACGTGTTCGTGTTGTTGTATATCGCAATGGAAGTGGTACCTATTTGCCCACAAGTAATTATGCAGGTGTGTTTATGACATCACAAGCCCACTCTTTTAATTCGGATGGTCAACAACTCGCCAATGTGGGAATTTATGAAACTATTACAAAACCTATGAATGCTTTGTCGGCACTGAAGTCTTCCAATGCATTGCTTTATGTTTTAGCTTCTAATTTTGCCAAAGAAAACAGTTTTGATGATGTTGTTTTAATCAATACTGCAGGCCGAGTGTGTGAGGCCACTAGTTCCAATTTATTTGTGATTAAAGACGAGAAGATATTCACCCCATCAGTTACAGAAGGTTGTGTCGAAGGTGTTTTAAGAACAGTTTTGTTGAACCATTTCAAGATGGAAGAAACGCAAATTACAGTAGAACAATTAGCAACGGCTGATAGTGTATTCTTGAGTAATTCTATTCAAGGTATACGTGCGATTAGCTCCATTAACGGTGTGCGTTACGCAGTAGATCCGGTAAATTCAATTCATAAGCAATATCTCGAGCTACTTTCCGCAAACATTGGGAAACCTTTCTCCTAAAAAAGTGTTTGCTAAATATGAAGAAGAATGTTACCATTTGCTGGCTCCGAAGAGATTTACGTTTAGAAGACAATGCAGCCCTCTATCACGCACTTAAAAAGCATACCAACGTTTTACCTCTGTTTATTTTTGATACTACCATTTTAGAGCAACTCGAAAACAAATCCAATCGCAGAGTTCAATTCATCCATCAAGAAGTTTCACAACTGGCTAATACTCTTAAAACAGAGTACAGTTCAGGGCTATTGTGTTATTATGGTGAGCCTCTACAAATTTGGAAGAAAGTCATTTCAGCATACACTGTTGATGCTGTATACACCAATCACGATTTCGAGCCCTATGCCATTAAAAGAGATAAAGCGGTTCAAGATCTTTTAGCAGAGCAATCCATTCCTTTCTATACATATAAAGACCATGTTATTTTCGAAAAAAGTGAAGTGACGAAAGACGATGGCTTACCCTACACTGTGTTCACGCCTTACAGCAAAAAATGGCGCGCTAAACTCAACGATTTTTATGCGCGTTCCTATCCAACATTGAAACATTCTTCCCATTTCTTAAAGCATGAAAGTTTCGCTATTCCTACGCTTGAAGCAATGGGTTTTAGTGCTACTGATTTTGAATTTCCTAAGCGTATGATATCCTCTTCAGTAGTTTCTAAATACACGGAACAACGCGATTTTCCTGCCATTGAGGGGACAAGTCATTTAGGATTGCACTTGCGTTTCGGCACATTAAGTATTCGAACATTATTGCGTTACGCGCTTTCAAAAAATCAAACATTCGTCAATGAGTTAATTTGGCGCGATTTCTATCAACAGATTCTATGGCATTTTCCGCATGTGGTGAAAGGTCCATTTCGAAAGGAATACGATGGTATTCAATGGGAAAACAATGAACAGCATTTTGCGGCATGGTGCCAAGGGAAAACAGGTTATCCGCTGGTGGATGCCGGTATGCGCGAACTAAACACAACAGGTTTTATGCATAATCGGGTGCGAATGGTAGTGGCCAGTTTTCTTACCAAACACTTACTCATCGATTGGCGTTGGGGCGAAGCCTATTTTGCCGAGCATTTGCTCGATTTCGATTTAGCCGCTAACAATGGCGGATGGCAATGGGCAGCAGGCTGTGGCACCGATGCTGCGCCTTATTTCAGAGTGTTTAACCCTGCCAGTCAGTTGGAACGATTTGATAAAGATTACATCTATGTAAAAAAATGGGTGCCAGAATATGGAACACCCGATTATGTTTTGCCTATTGTGGATCATGCATTTGCACGGAATCGTTGTTTGGAAGTGTATAAGAAGGCTTTAAAACCATAAAAAAAGGAGCTGATGCAATCACCAACTCCTTTTTAAAATGTGTAATTTTTGATTATTCAATAATCAATTTCGATTCTTTATTGAAATGATGACCTGTTGCTTTTACTAAATACAAACCTGCATTTAAGTTCAATGTTGATGTATTCAACTCTACTTCATTTAATCCTTTATTAACTGTTGGATGAAGAGTCGTAATCACTTTTCCTTGGATGTCGGTCAATGTAATTGTCAACTCATCTACTTCAACGGCATTTATAGCAATGGTCGCTTTACTAGATGTTGGATTTGGATAAACCAATAAATCAATGCTCTGCTCATCTTTAATGGTAGAAAGACCTGTAGGATTCGCTAATTCATTGGTGTACATGTAGTAGAATAACTGCATTTCATCAGCTGTTGTAAATCCAAAAGTTACAGGAGCAGCTTGTGTTACATTCCATTTAGTAACAATTCGAATACCTTCCGTTTTCATATTCACTGGCACTTGTGGAACAAAATATTTTATTGAAGGATGTTCCCAATCATAGAACCCTTTGTCGAAGTTTGTAGCATAATCAAAGTTGCCTTTGTATAGGGTGTCTCCTAGCTGATTCGGTTTTGCGTTATCTTTTTTGTGAATGTCGAAGTACGTTCCGAATTTATGGGTATGTGAAGACATCATCCAAATATGTCGTGTTTCATTTTTACCGTTGGAATTGTCGTTGTAATATTTGGTTTGTTGCCCCGGCAAAAGGAATAAAGTAGCATTATTAATCAATGCTGATTTCATTTCGATCGTTGAGGTATTTATCGGACGAGGTTTGTAAGCAATGTTCAAATAGAAATCACACGGCAAAACTCCGGGGTTATTATAGTTTTTCAAGTGGTAGTTAAAATCTAATACCGTGTTTTTATCCCAAAAAATGGCCGTTCCTGCAGGTAAATGAATTTCTGCATCATCTTGCCAAGCACCGGTTAAATCTTTATTGCCATCAAATGAAGTGGTCCCTCCTGTTAAACTTACAATTCTTAATCCTTCAGGCATTGCAGCAGCAGAAGCTGAATCTTGATATTTAAACAACAATAAGTGATGCGACTCCGAGTTCATGAATCCATCAATTTGGCTAACTTCCACGTTATCGTCAAAATCTACATTGTATTTCAACAAATATTCCATTTCGGTATTTGCACTTCCTGCAGGCGGCAAAAATACCGGTCCAAAACGCAAACGTTTAACTCCTGCAGGTTTGAACGGTTTATTCAAAAACGGTGTTTTGTTTGGGTCGTTGTAATAGGCATTAATACGAGCCGTATCAATAGTTACACCTGTTTTCTTAGCACCATTCATTACCCACTGTCGGATGTATTCAATTTCTTTGTCTGATAAATTATTCCCGTTAATATCCTGCATTGGATTGCCTTCATTGGTCTCTAAGGCTAAATCGGTATCTAACCAACCTCCACATTTACGCAACAAATAGCTTTCGTAAGGTTGATTAACCCTTAGGTATTTATCTTTTCTTGCTGCAGCGGCTGCGTTCTGTGGTGTAACATTCACCAATGCGTTGTAAACAGCAGTGCTACTACCGTCAAATAGCAAGTTCGAACTACTACTCGTTGCGCTGTGGCAACTTCCGTTGGAACATTTGGTGTTTAAAGTGGTATACACCAAATCGAACGAATTTTGAGCAAAAAGCCCTGAACTACATAGCGACAAAAAGGCAAGTAGATTCTTTTTCATGGTTATTTATTTTGTTTTAACAGGTTACAATTTCAAAAAAAACGCGAACAATACAAACGAAATTTTCATTTATAAAGCTGTAGTTTCCATGAAATTAAGATTTCAAACGGATAAAAGAAATTGAATTGTGTTAATTCCGTCAGCATATTCGTTTAATTCAGGGAACTGCGTTTTGCCAAAGCGAACTGTTCCGGTTATGCCGAGTGTTTTTTCAGTATCAGGCGAGCAAACAACACACTGAATCTCTTGCTTCAACAAAACAAGCTCAGATTGAAGTGTAGATAGGGTTTCATAGTATTCGTAATAAAGCATCGATAGGGGGGTAGAGAGGGCTTTGCTTTCCTGAATCATTACTTTGTCATCGGCCAAGTGTGGCGTTTGATTGAGTAACAAGATAGCGCGATGGTAATCGTAATTATTCATGTACTTGGAGTGTTCGTGCATCCAATTGTACTTATCGAAATAGGGGAAAAGTGTTGTAATATCAAATCCTTTGGGGACATACAATTTCGACACATTTCGGCAACCTAATCCAAAATACATAAAGATGTCGTCAGCCAACCCCAATAACTCTTCCTTCGTTTCATTACCGGTGAGAATAGCTATAGATGTTCTGTTTTTGCGCAAAATGTTGGGTCGGTTTCTGAAATAATATTCAAAGTATTTGTACGAATTATTCGAACCGGTAGCTATCACGGCATCGAAGTTTTCCAATTTCTCAACTATGGCAATTTTTTGACCTGCTTCACCTTCTATTTCTTGCAGTAGCTGGATGATAGTGGCTGTTAAAATATCATCCTTAGAAGACAATTTTATATTGATGTTGTATCCGCAAATATAAGCGCAAAGCAAATCATGAAAACCTACAAGAGGTAAATTGCCTGCCATGATTATCCCCACTGTTTTGTCTGTTGTGAATGAACCAAGTTCAGGGTATGAAGACAACCATGGCGTTAATTTCTCTTTTTGAAGCATTTGTTCCGAAATAGCATTCACAGCATTAGTCACAAATTCAGGTGTGAAAAACGGGTTTTTTTGTCCGGCTCTTTCTTTAGCTGTAACGATTCGTTCATCTTTTTGAAGTAACTCGCCCAGTTTCACTATTTTCGCTATGTTGTCTACTAAATTAGTTTTCATCTTTTGGCTGTTTAAAAGCTTTGGGGCGAAGATAAATTTGTAAAACAGAAAGATTTACTTTTAAACGAGAATTTACGGATAAAGCAAAATCAAAGAAATGAGAAAAAATATTGCGGTGATTACAGGAGGAGCCGCTTCGGAAGTTGGGATAGCATTAAAAAGTGCCGGTGTTGTAGTAAAATATTTACGCAAAGCTGAATATAATGTATACAAGATTTTGATTGATGGAACCGATTGGTGGTATGTAGAAGACGATCAGAAAATTACGTTGATTGATAAAAATGACTTTACACTCACTTTAAATGATCACAAATTGCATTTTGATGCCGTGTTTATTGCCATTCACGGAACACCTGCTGAAGATGGCAAGTTGCAGGGGTATTTCGATTTGTTGAATATGCCATACAATACTTGTGGTGTGTTTCAAGCGGCTCTTACCTTCGATAAACAACGTACCAAAGAGTACTTGTCGTTATTTGGTATCAAATCCGCCAAAGCCATTGTTTTGCGCGATGCAGCGGCCATCGAAGCGGCTATGCAACAGATTGTAAGTGAAATTCCATTTCCAGTATTTGTAAAGCCTAATCGAAACGGGTCTAGTTATGGTGCTGCTAAGGTTGAAGCGTTGGAAGATTTGGAAGCAGCCTTACTCAATGCTTTCAATTACGATGATGAAGTGTTGGTGGAAGAATATTTAAAGGGACGTGAAGTCACCAACGGGGTATTCACGAAAGACGGTGTGGTGAAGGCGTTACCGATTACTGAAATTATCACTAAAAATTCGTTTTTCGATTATAAAGCCAAGTATGAAGGGGATTCTAAAGAGGTTACTCCTGCTGAAATTGATGCCGATTTAACCATCGAAATTCAAGAAAATACGAAACGTGTTTATCAATTGTTAGGAATGAAAGGCATGTCGCGTATCGATTACATCATTACGGCCAAAGGCTTTTACATGCTGGAAGTAAACTCTATCCCGGGTCTATCGGAAGAAAGTATTATTCCACAACAAGCACGTGCTTCGGGCTATACATTAGAAGAGTTTTTCACAATTAGCATCGAAGAGTGTTTGAGGAAATAAAAATTCTTTAGACTTGTGCCGTTAAAACTAAGTCATTGCGAATTCTTCAGCTTACAAAGAAAGTTCCTTACCCGATAAAAGACGGTGAAGTTATCGGTATCATCAATCTCACCATTGGTTTTGCCGGACATGGACATTTTGTGCACGTACTTTCGCTGAATACCAATAAACACTATTTTAATCTGGCAAAACTGCCGGCCTCCATTGCTGCTCTTGGTAAATTTGAAGCCGTAGATATTAATACAGATGTTACGGTTAGTGGAGCGTTGAAAAATCTGTTCACTACCAGTTCTTATAACGTTGACCGCTTTTATTCCAAAGCATTTGAGCAGTTAATCTATAATACTATTGTTAATGAGTCATTCGATTTTATTTTGCTGGAAGGCATATATTTAATGCGTTATATCAACACCATTAAAGCTGCACGTAAAGCGTCAAAACATAATCAGCACATTCCCATTGTTCAACGTCCGCAAAACGTAGAATACAAGATTTGGGAACGTTTAGCGGAGCAAGAGCAAAATCCGTTGAAGCGTTTTTATTTGTCGTTTTTAGCGAAACGGATGAAAGCATTTGAATGGAAGATGATGAACGAGGCTGATGTCTTCATTCCCGTAAGTCAAACCGATTTGGATATTTTTCGATCGCATGGTTGCAACGTATATTCATGCGCCATTCCAACAGGCTATGTATTCGATACACTGCCTCCAATAGATTATTCGGCTGAAACTAATACGGTTGCTTTTATTGGCGGGATGGATTGGATGCCAAATCGGGAAGGCGTGGAGTGGTTCTTGAACGAAGTATGGGATAAGGTTTTAGCCGTTGTCCCCGATGCAAAATTCTATTTAGCCGGACGAAACTTCCCTGTAGAGATTAAATCACATAAGCAACAAGGGGTTTATATTGTTGGTGAAGTCGAGGATGCCAAGCAATTCATTCAAAGTCATGCTGTGTCTATTGTTCCCTTGTTTGCAGGAAGTGGTATGCGCGTGAAAATTGTGGAAGCTATGGCCTGGGGAAGGGCAATCGTTTCTACTTCCATTGGAGCTGAAAGTTTGGCCTATACGCATCAAAAAGATATTTTAATTGCTGATACTGCTTCCGATTTTGCGAATGCCATTATTGAAGTGTTACAGCGTAGTGAAACACGCAAAATGCTTGGCGAAAATGCGCAATTACTCATTGCCGAAAAATACGACAATCGCAAAATTTCAGCCGATATTATTGCATTTGTAAATAGCCGCCCATGACACTTTTCCTTGTCATACTATTTTTTCTTTCAGCCGGCTTGATTTTTCATTCATATGTGCTCTATCCATTGATACTACAGTGGATGAACGGTAGAAAACAAGGGAATAATAATGTGTATTCGCAAGATGATTTACCCGAGTTATTGATTTGCATGTCGGTTTTCAACGAACAAAAAGTAATTCAACAAAAGTTGGAAAGTATTGTCAATACGTCCTATCCGTTAGCTAAACTGAAAGTTTGGATTGGCTCCGATAATTCTACCGATCAAACCAACGAAATCATTCAAGCTTATGCGTTGAAGTATTCATTTATCAAGTTGTTCGCCTTTACCAACCGAAATGGGAAATCGGGCGTACTCAATAAATTACATAAGCAATTGCAGACCGAGTATTCTCCTGCTGCATTGAAAAAATTAGTACTCGTTCTCACAGATGCTAATGTTTTTTTTGAACAAGAAACGTTGTTTGAACTGGCAAAACATTTCAAAAATCCTTTGGTGGCGCAAGTTGGAGCGAATATCCTCAATAGCGGTTTGCGAGAAGACGGTATTTCCATTCAAGAACAAAGCTATATACAACGTGAAAATTACATTAAGCATTTAGAAGGGCTTTCGGGCACTATGCAAGGCGCTTTTGGTGCATGCTATGCATTGCGCGCATCCTACTTCCCGGAAATACCGGCTAACTTTTTAATGGAAGATTTTTACATCAGTATGCATGTACTGGAGGCAAAGCAGCAGGCTGTTTTTGAGTCAAAAGCCATTGGTAGGGAAGATGTATCAAACGAAGTAGCCGAGGAATTTAAACGCAAAACGCGTATATCGGCCGGTAATTTTCAAAATTTACGCGTCTATTGGCCATTATTGCTGCGTTTCGATTTCAATGCCTTCTGTTTCTTGTCACACAAAGTGTTGCGTTGGATTACTCCATTGTTGATGCTGTTTTGTTTGCTGAGTAGCCTGCTATTGCTTCGTTTTACACTATTTAAGATTTTTGTTTTACTCCAATTGCTTTTATTCAGTACTCCTTTTATAGATTTGCTGATGAAACGGTTGGATGTGCATAGTAAATCCATTCGCTTAATGTCCTATTTTGTGATGATGAATGTGGCATTGGTTAATGGATTAAAAATGTATTTGAGCGGTGTGAAAACAAACGCATGGACGCCAACAAAACGAAACGTATAACTGTTTAGCTATAAAATAAACGCACTATGAATACCATTGAAGAAGCTATTGAAGAGATAAAAAACGGAAAATTGGTTATAGTTGTTGATGATGAAGATCGTGAAAACGAGGGCGATTTCATTACTGCTGCACGCAACATAACACCTGATATGATTGCCTTTATGGCAAAGGAAGGACGAGGTTTAATCTGTGCACCAATCAGCAAAAAGTTAGCGGAACATTTACAGTTAGATTTGATGGTAGGAACCAATTCTTCCAGTCATGAAACTGCATTTACAGTATCAATTGATTTGAAAGGTTATGGTTGTACAACGGGAATTTCTTCGCATGATAGAGCGAAGACCATTCAAGCCATGATCAATCCTATGATTAAGCCCGAGGAGTTTGCAAAGCCCGGTCACGTGTTTCCATTGATTGCTAAAGATGGAGGGGTATTGAGACGAACCGGACATACGGAAGCTACCGTGGATTTGGCGCGGTTAGCCGGATTTGAAGAAGCCGGTGCAATTGTTGAAGTGGTGAATGAAGATGGAACAATGGCTCGTTTGCCGGAGTTGATGGTGATTGCTGAAAAGCACAATTTGAAAATTATTTCCATCAAAGATTTAGTGGCCTATCGCATGAAACACGAAAGGCTGATTAAACGCGAAGAAGAAATTATGATGCCAACAGCCTATGGCGATTTCAAACTATACGCCTATACACAAACTAATACTAACGAAGTACACATGGCTTTAGTAAAAGGAGAGTGGGATGCAGATGAACCCGTATTGGTGCGTGTGCATTCTTCGTGTGCTACAGGCGATATCCTTGGTTCAATGCGTTGCGATTGTGGCGATCAATTACATGCCGCAATGAAAAAAGTAGAAGCAGAAGGCAAAGGGGTTATCTTATATATGCAACAAGAGGGTCGTGGAATCGGCCTAATCAATAAATTGAAAACGTATAAGTTGCAAGAAAGCGGAATGGATACTGTTGAAGCGAATTTGCATTTAGGTTTCAATATGGATAATCGCGATTACGGTGTAGGTGCACAAATTCTCAACGATTTGGGTGTAACCAAAATGAAACTCATGACCAACAATCCGAAGAAGCGTGTTGGTCTGATTGGATATGGGCTGGAAGTTACTGAAAATGTGCATTTGGAGGTGCATCCTAATCCGCATAATCTATTTTATCTGGAAACAAAAAGAGATAAAATGGGACATGAAATTTTAGGGAAGTAACTTTTCTTTAACGCAAAATATTACAAGTGTTGTTTTGATAATGCTTATAAAAGGTTGTTTAAATATGACAATCTTATGACTTTCTCTTTTCTTAAAAAGTGTAGTTTTAAGAAAAATCCAACGATATGAAAACGCGTATACTCCTGGTTGAAGATGAAGAGCATTTAGCGGAAGTGATTAAACTTAATTTGGAACTCGAAGGTTATGAAGTGGAAGTGGCCGACAATGGCACTGTGGCCATAAAGAAAGCTTTAGAACAACGATTTAACCTCATTGTTCTTGATGTTATGCTCCCTGAAGTTGATGGCTTTGAAGTGTGCGAAAAAATTCGTTTAGAGGGTAACGAAACACCAATCTTATTTTTAACAGCAAAGGATTCAGGCCAAGATAAAATACATGGATTGAAATTAGGGGCAGACGATTATTTAGTAAAGCCTTTTAATCTGGAAGAATTTCTTTTGCGTGTAAAGGTACTTGTTAAACATAGCGTTAAGGGTACACAAACCGGACAATCATTGAATGCCGTTCATTTTGGCGGCAACGAAATTAACTTTGTTACCTTTTCGGTAAAAAATTACGAAGGAAAAATATTTGAACTTTCGAAGAGAGAAATTGCACTTCTAAAACTACTAATCGACCGCAAAGACAGTGTTGTATCCAGAAACCAGATTTTACAGTATGTATGGGGCTACGATGTGTATCCTTCTACCCGTACCATCGATAACTTCATATTAGCTTTCCGGAAATACTTTGAAAAAGATGTACGCGACCCGCAACATTTTCATTCCATTAGAGGCGTTGGCTATAAGTTTACAGCATAATAAATTCCTTAATTTTATTGCATTTGAGTCGTTTTTACCATTCGGTTCAAACCTTTTTTTTGCTTTAGTGTTTCTTTCTCTGAAATACACAATTTATTCGTTAACAGCACAAGAGGAAGCATAAAAAAGGAGTTTGGGAAAATTTATGTAACTTTGCCGTGCAAAAAAATAAAAACATGTCAACAGCAACAGAAACAAAAGTGAACTACAAAGTTAAAGACATTGCTTTAGCAGAGTGGGGAAGAAAAGAAATTAAATTGGCGGAGGCCGAAATGCCGGGCTTAATGTCGATTCGTAAAGAATACGGACCGCAACAACCTTTGAAGGGTGCAAGGATTGCAGGATGTTTACACATGACTATTCAAACGGCTGTGTTAATTGAAACTTTAACTGCTCTTGGCGCTGAAGTAACTTGGTCTTCTTGTAATATTTTCTCTACACAAGATCACGCTGCTGCTGCTATTGCTGCTGCAGGAATTCCGGTTTTCGCTTGGAAAGGCTTGAACGAGCAAGAATTCGATTGGTGTATTGAGCAAACATTGTTTGCCTTTGAAGGTGGAAAACCATTGAACATGATTTTGGATGATGGTGGCGATTTAACCAACATGGTTTTAGATCGTTTCCCGGAATTAGTAGCAGGTATCAAAGGTCTTTCAGAAGAAACAACTACAGGCGTTCACCGTTTGTATGAGCGTATGAAAAATGGCACATTAGCATTGCCTGCAATCAACGTAAACGATTCAGTAACTAAATCTAAATTCGATAATAAATACGGTTGTAAAGAGTCGTTAGTAGATGCGATCAGACGTGCAACAGATATTATGATGGCCGGTAAAGTGGCTGTTGTTGCCGGATACGGTGATGTTGGAAAAGGTTCAGCTGAGTCGTTGAGAGGTTCTGGATGTCGTGTATTGGTTACTGAAATCGATCCAATTTGTGCGCTACAAGCGGCTATGGATGGATTTGAAGTAGTAACTATGGATGATGCTGTTACGCGCGCTAACATCTTTGTTACTGCTACAGGAAACATCAACATTATTCGTGATCGTCATTTCAAAAAAATGCGCGATAAATCAATCGTTTGTAATATCGGTCACTTCGATAACGAAATCGATATGGCTTGGTTGAACAAAAACTACGGTTCTACAAAAGACACCATTAAACCACAAGTTGATGTGTACAATGTAGACGGAAACGAAATCATTATTTTGGCTGAAGGCCGTTTGGTAAACTTAGGTTGCGCTATGGGTCACCCGTCTTATGTGATGAGTAACTCTTTCTCAAACCAAACGTTAGCACAAATCGAACTTTGGTTACATGCTGATAAATACGAAAATAAAGTATACGTTTT
The DNA here is from genome assembly GCA_044226285.1 of Chitinophagales bacterium. Classification (GTDB taxonomy): domain Bacteria; phylum Bacteroidota; class Bacteroidia; order Chitinophagales; family LD1; genus CALAYL01. Next base: position 107,230 of record JBGAHI010000003.1, read on the forward strand.
GCCTAAACATTTAGATGAGAAAGTGGCTTTCTTGCACTTGGCTCACGTTGGTGCAAAATTAGAAGTTTTGGAAAAAGACCAAGCTGACTACATCGGTGTAAAAGTGGAAGGTCCTTTCAAATCTGATATGTACAGATATTAATCATAAATCGATTAGAAAAATGGCCTCGAATATAGTTCGGGGCTTTTTTTTGCCTATCCCTCAGAAATACATTACCTTCGGGCACCAATGTGAATCAAAACAAAGCGCTTGTGAAAGAGATTTTCCATAAAATTGACGATTTAATCGAAAAGGCTAAAAATCAGAATAGTCAGATTGTGATTTTGAAAAGTCAACTTACCCTTTTAACAAAAAAGGCAGAAGAGCAGGCTAAAATCATTGCCGACCAAAAAAATACAATCGAAAATTATCAGGAACAGCAAAAAATAGCTACTTTGGCGGGTCGGTTTGAACAAATTGGACAAACTGATAAGGCAACGTTGAAAAGACAAATTTCTGAATTAATAAAAGAAATCGATCGCGGGATTGAGTTCTTAGATCAATAAAAAAGTGGAATGACCCAATTGAATGTAAATATTGCAGGCAGATTGTACCCACTCAAAATTCGGAAGGAGGAAGAAAATATAATTCGTGACGCAGAGAAGTTAGTAAGTCAAAAAATACAAGAATATCGCTCATCCTACGATGGAAAAGATACTCAAGATTATTTGGCTATGGTTTTAATCAACTTAGCTGTGCAATGGGTTAGCAAAGGGGAAGAAGACTCGAAAGAGGTTGAATCGCTGGCGCAAAAACTTGGAGAACTGGAATCGGTTTTCACCTCATAACTCTCTTTCTCGTTGCTGTTGAACATTTTAAATAACTACAAAACAACAGCAAAAAATGGAAATTGTAATTGCGATAGTAAGTGCTGTGGTGGCTTTAGGAGTTGGATTCTTTTTTGGTAAAAGCTCGGTGAAAAGTACATTGGGAAAACAAGAAGAGGAACTTAAAGCAGCCGCTGAACAACAATTGGCCGATGCCAAACGAAAATCTGAACAAATCATCAGCGATGCCAATCGCTCTGCCGAAAATACTAAGAAGGACAAAATGCTTGAAGCCAAAGAGCATTTTCTTCAGTTAAAGGCAAAACATGATGCCGAAACGGTGGAACGCAACAAAAAAATCCTTGAAAAGGAGAACCACCTAAAGTTAGAGCAACAACAACTTTCTTCAAAAATTGGGGATCAAGCGAAAAAGGAAAAAGAGTTGGATTTGTTGCGTGACAACCTTAATAAACAATTAGAAACGGTTACTTCTAAACGTGAACAATTAGACAAAAGCCACGAAACTTTCGTAAAAAAGTTAGAGCAAATCAGCGGTTTATCGAAAGATGACGCTAAACGCGATTTGATTGACACGATGAAGAAAGAAGCGGAAAGCGATGCTTTGGCGCATGTGAAACTGATTATGGACGAGGCGAAAGCCAATGCCAATAAAGAGGCTAAGAAAATTATCATTCAAACGATTCAGCGAACTGCTGCCGAAAATGCCATCGAGAATACAGTTTCTGTTTTCAACTTGGAAAGTGATGAGTTGAAAGGACAAATTATCGGTCGTGAGGGTAGAAATATCCGTGCTTTGGAAGCCGCTACTGGTTGCGAATTTTTAGTAGATGACACCCCGGAAGCTATTATTATTTCAGGTTACGATCCAATTAGAAGAGAAGTAGCGCGTTTGTCGTTGCAGCGATTGGTTACCGATGGTAGAATTCACCCGGCTCGTATCGAAGAAGTGGTGGTGAAAATCAAAAAACAATTAGAAGAGCACATCCGCGAAATTGGAGAACGTACGGTAATTGATATGGGTATTCAAGGTCTACATCCGGAGTTGATTCGTTATGTAGGTAGAATGCGTTTCCGTTCTTCATACGGGCAAAACCTATTGATGCACTCGCGTGAAGTAGCCAACCTTTGTGCTACCATGGCGGCTGAATTGGGTTTAAATCCGAAGTTAGCCAAACGTGCCGGTCTATTGCATGATATTGGTAAAGTGCCTGATGAAGAATCAGAATTATCGCACGCATTACTTGGAGCGAAATTGTGCGAAAAATATGGCGAACATCCTGCCGTTGTGAATGCCGTAGGTGCTCACCACGATGAGATGGAAATGAAATATGTTATCTCTCCAATCATTCAGGCTTGTGATGCCATTTCAGGTGCTCGTCCGGGTGCTCGTAGAGAAATGATGGAAGGTTACTTACAGCGTTTGAAAGATTTGGAAGCGATTGCGCAAGGATACGATGGTGTGGAGAAAGCGTATGCTATTCAAGCCGGAAGAGAATTGCGTGTGATTGTTGAAGCCGATAAAATTGATGATGCTAAGTCTGAAGAATTGTCGTTCAGTATTGCACAGAAGATTGAAAAAGAAATGACCTATCCGGGCCAAGTTAAAGTCACTGTAATTCGTGAAAAACGGGCGGTAAACGTAGCTAAATAAAAACGTTAGAAACTATTGGAAAACCGCCCATGTGGCGGTTTTTTTATTCTTATTACAAAACGAAAAACTATGATACAGCAATACGACAAATATAAACAAGAAGACCATGACGTATGGGAAATATTGTTTGATCGTCAGGTAGAAAATCTACAAGATAAAGCATCTTCGATGTATATCGATTGCTTAAAGAATATGAGTAGTGTATTGAATGCCAAACATATTCCTGATTTTAGAAAACTGGATGACTTTTTGTTAGCTAAAACGGGCTGGAGTATTGAAGTGGTGAAGGGATTAATTCCTGTTGATGATTTCTTTGAGCTGCTGTCGAATAAGCGATTTCCTTCTTCAACTTGGCTTCGCAGTCGCGCACAACTCGATTATTTGGAAGAGCCGGATATGTTTCACGATATCTTTGGTCATGTTCCTTTATTGATTCATGAAGAATATTCGGATTTGATGCATCAAATCGGGAAATTGAGCAAAACGCGAAAGTACGATAAAGAGTTTGTGCGTATTATGGAACGATTTTATTGGTTTACAATTGAATTCGGATTGATTAAAGAGAAAGAACAACGAAAAATCTATGGCGCGGGTATTATATCTTCCTTTGGTGAAAGCAAAGCTATTTATTCGGCTGATATTCGCGTAAAGCCCTTTTCTATCTACGAAGTAGTAAATCACGATTTCACCAAAAGCGAAATGCAGCAAGAGTATTTTGAAGTGGATTCGATCGCTCAAATTCGAGACGATTTGAGTTACTTCGAGAATATGATTTAATGAGAAATATATGCTGATTTGAAATTCACATATTTCTTATCTGTTTCTTTTCTATTTTTAAGTATTCATTAAACACATTAAATGATTGATATGCGATTAACCTTTACACTTTTTATACTCTTAACGATAATTTCTTTTTCTTCAAAAGCACAGTGTGTGGTGGATACTACGCATTTTAGTGGAACAAAGTATTCATTCCCGGATACCCTTCCATGTGCTGTGAAAGGGGCAATTTACGATACTACAGTTCAAGTAAAGTTACCTAGAAACGTATATGCCGATGAGTTTTCTTCATCCTATCCGCATATTCAGGTACGAGTTGATTCCGTTAAAATTGACAGTATCACTAATTTACCGGATAGTTTAGGTTGGAACATGACACCTACTTCAAAAAAGATTTATGCACCGGGTTATGGATGTTTTGGTGTATATGGTAAAACAGTTGGAGATACGGGAACATATAATATTGGCGTATGGGGAACCATATGGTTTAATGTTATCGGGAAAGATACTTTCCAGAAAGGAGATTTTAGTGCTGTGTTTCCAGTGAAGATTCGTGTAATAGAGCCCGGAACGCCTTGTTATGGTAAAGTTTCGAGTATAGCCGATGAAGCCATTCAGAACGTTTCAATATATCCAATACCATTTTCGAAATTCATAAATATTGAAGCAGACGGCAACGTTATTCAAAATGTAGAATTGTTGGATGCTACCGGAAGAGTAATTGAATCGCGCGATAAACTCAATCAAAAGAAATACATCCTCACCACTGAACGTCAATTAGGCTCAGGCTTTTATACGTTGAAGGTGACCACCAGTAAAGGAACAATACGAAAGCAAATTGTTTCCTACGAATAAAAAAATATGATGAATAAGTTGTTTGCGGTAATAGGGTTCGTCCTATTTTCATTCTTTTCCAATGCACAAAATATTGGAGGTGTAATTAATACTTACACTAAAGTGCAAACAATAAGCTACTGCTTAAATACTGCATCGGTGGCTGATGGAAGTGCATTTAATGTTGGCGATAAAGTATTAGTTATTCAAATGCAAGGTGGAAACATTTCAACAAACGATGATCCTTTATACGGAACAATGCAACTCTTTAACGGTGCAGGAAATTACGAAGTGCAAAAAATTAAGAGTAAATCGGGGAACACTATCACATTCGAATTCAACATCGAACGCTTCTACGATGCCAATGGAGCTGTTCAAATGATTTCAATTCCACACTATTCAACAGCAACGATAACTACTCCACTAACCTGTAAAAAGTGGGATGGAAGTACAGGAGGCGTACTGATTTTAGAAGCGGATACACTTGTGATGAATGATTCTATTACTGTATCTGATATGGGATTCAGAGGCGGTTTGTTGTATAATGAAACTTCTTGTTTTAATAGTGGTGTTGGTGGGGCATTAACCTATCGTTGTGCTACAGGCGGTAATTGTGGAGCAACGAAAGGGGAAGGCGCAACGAATCTGCCTTTTGCTTTAGGGCGAGGTGCGAATGCCAATGGTGGCGGTGGCGGAAACGATCACAATACCGGTGGTGGCGGTGGTGGTAATTATGGCAAAGGGGGTAAAGGAGGACAAAGATTAAATGTGTCTAACACATCATGTCCTGGACCTGCTCCCGGTGAAGGAGGAATTTCAATTAATTATTCCGTTACTACAAACCGCTTGTTTATGGGCGGAGGTGGAGGTGCCGGAGATCAGAACAACAATGAAGGAACTGCCGGAAAAGATGGAGCAGGGATTATTATTCTGAATGTAACTCAGCTCAATGCCAATGGGAAAAGAATATGTGCCAATGGTTCTTCAGTACCAATCAAAGCGCAATCAGATGGAGCAGGGGCAGGAGGAGCGGGGGGAACCATTTTAATAAATGCTACGGCAATAAATGGCACACTGAATGTGGAAGCAAAAGGTGGGAAAGGTGGCAATTTAGATAATGGGGGCAGTATGACTTTTTGTTTTGGTCCTGGTGGCGGTGGAGCTGGTGGAGCTTTATTAGTGAATAATCCTGCGCTGTTAGGTAATATCAATTTTGTTGCAACCGGAGGACTCAGTGGTGCACAAGTATTTGGTATTAACCCACCGGTATGTCCATTAGGTTCGGTGAATGGCGCTGAAGCCGGTCAAGCCGGAGGAACAGTATCCGGTTATACTATCCATACCTCTTCAACACCATTTAATCCTATCCAGCTAACCACACTTACACCCGATAAAAATGTGTGTGTAGGGGAACAAGTATTGCTTGAGGTTGATGCTTCAGCCTCTCATCCTTTACAATATACTTGGGACAATGGTGTAGTGGGGAAACAGAATAACATCACAGCGCTCAACACAAAAAATTATACGGTAACCATTTCAGATTCGAATAACTGCAAGATAACTGCAATGGTAATAATAACTGTAAATGTAGTTCAGCCGTTTATTAGCGCTATTCCAGATTCTGCTATTATCGAAGGACAAACCGTGCAGCTTTCAACGAATACACCGGGCTACACTTATCAATGGTCTCCTGCACCAACACTCAATTCCACAACCATTTACAATCCATTAGCCAAGCCGGAACGCTCTACCACCTATTGTGTTACCATTACTGATGCGGTTAATTGTAGCGGGTCCGTATGTAAGACAATTGATATGATTATTCCTGAAATACGCATTCCTACTGCCTTTACACCCAATGGTGATGGAAACAATGATGTATTCAGAGCTATTGAAGCCCCTAAAACTTCAGTAGTGGAAATCAAAATATATAATCGGTGGGGAGAGCTAATTTTTCAATCTGATAACAATACCGGTTGGGATGGAAAATGGAAAGGCGTACTTCAACCAACCGAAAGCTATGTCTGTAAAGTAGGCTACACAAGTGTTTTAGCGCCAGATAAAGTGGTGTATAAGATGCAGAGTTTTAGTTTGTTGAGGTAATACTTTTTTATGCAGATGAGATATTTCATCATAACTCTTTTTCTTTTCATAGCGCTAAATGGATTTTGTCAGTCGGAACGAGATTCATTGTTGCTTGATAAAATACTTTATAGAAGTGATGCATTAGCCGATACAAATCAATTAGACCCAAGAGTACTAGGCGTACTAAAAAGTATCGATAGGAACATTTATAACTTTCTAGATACAACCAAGTATTACCAAAGGTCAAAGAAGATTATGTTCTCTTTTTATCCTATAAAATTTGACACACTGATAAACGATAAAGCGTTATTGATTAAACAACTTTTGAATGAACCAACTTTCAGAAATAGATTGATGTATTTAGGAAATGATACTTCCGCTTTATTGAATGATAATATAGTGAAAGATATTGCTGGTCTTTACTTTCCGGATAATCAATTCAGTACTACAATAGATACTGTTACTATTGATTTTAATAGGTACAATGCTTTGTTGAAAAATATTGTATTCTATTCAGATTCTATAAATTCCCAATTAAGAGCAACAATAATGAGGCTTAAAAAGGAAAATCAACCCGAGTTGTTGGATTACATTAAGCTTCGAATGCGAATGTTTTCAAAAACAGAACAAAAGTTTTATTCAAATTATGTATATATCCAGAGAATTGTAGTTTCTAACAATGGATTAGTATACGTATATATGGATGCTTGCCCCAATGGATACTTTCTAACATTCGATATGAATAAGAACTATGCTTTAGTAAAGGTTGATAAACCAATATATATTACAGACTGTTGGTCATCAGTTGAAGAGGACAGATATAATTACCGAAGTAAATAAGTAATTTAACGACTAACCACAAACCGTTTTACCTCACTTTTCCCTTCTCCGACAATTCTAAGTAGATAAATCCCTTCTGCAAAAGTATTACAATCAATTGTTGTACTTGTATTGTTAAGCTCTTGCTGAAGTAATGTTTTTCCTGCTATATCGCTTATGGCGATTGACTTTCGTGAAAACTCTTCCACATCCAATTGAATAATGCCAGAAGTTGGATTAGGAAATAACTTTGCATTCAAAGTACCATTGTCATTAATTCCGGTAGCATTTGCACAAGTTGTTGTGGTAAAAACAAACGTGTTAGTGTTTGGGTTATTCGGCCCAAAACTCATGTTGTAATTGCCATTCGGGGTTTGAATGTGAATGTTTTGATCGGTGATGCTTACAGCTAATGTATCGTTACCCATACCGAATTCGCCCATGGAATTATAGCGCACATCATATTTTTGATTTTGATAACATGGTATAATCCAGTTGTTTTCGGCAGAACAGGTATTGTTGATTAAAGGACCTATTTTGGGGTTGCCATCAGGATCATTGTATGTACAATACTGAACATCCCATGTTGATGAGGCGGGTTCTCTATCTTTCACCAAGCCTGTTTGTAAATCGAGGTAAACAAAGTTTTTTGTTGGGTAAGGTTTTTTATTAACCTTCACAAGGTTGCTAAATGAATTGTCAATGCTTGCATATTGAACGAAATACGTTGTATCGTAATCAAGTTTTTGAATAGCAAGTTTGAAAATTTGACCTGTAGGTAATTGTATTAAGTATAATGAGTCGCCTAAAATTGGGTGAGAACCTGCAGAGCTATATTCCCCCCATCCAAAATTAAATGCATCACTTAACTTAATGTTTCGATTGAAAGCGCCCATCCACATAGATGTGTCACTATCATGTAGTTGTTTCCAATTCCTCCAACCTGTAGTATCTACACTTGAAAAGTCAGCAATCCCTTTATTTGGAACTTTAAACAACTTAACGCCATAGTATTCATTTATGCGTATAGTTGTTGCAGCTAAAAGTCTATCGGGAAGTCTGAATCTAACCATAGAAAACGCCAAATGCCAATCATTATTTGGAATAGTGCTCACTACCCCATTTTTCAAACTGTAGAAAACGACTTTGTCTTTGTTGATGCCCAACGAAACACTGTCGGTTACAGCATAAGATGAAGCAGAAAGAAAAAGGAGTGAAGTGCAGAGTAAAACAAATCGCATCATGGTGTATAATTTTCTAATTTTGACGCAATTAAGCCCATTCATAAATATCTATTGTCATGGATTTGTCATTTTTGCCCGCCACTTTTCCCGATACCGCTAAAGTGTGGATTTATCAAGCTTCTCGAGCCTTAACACCTGACGAAAATCAGTTGCTTACTACCAAAGCAAAGGCCTTCGCTTCGGGGTGGACAGCCCATAAAATGGCCTTGCAAGCCGATGCTGCCGTGGTGAATAATTTACTATTACTGCTCATTGTAGATGAAAACCAAGCCAGTGTGAGCGGTTGTTCTATAGATTCATCTGTTCATTTCGTAAAAGAAATGGGATCCGAACTAGGCATTGACTTTTTCAACCGTTTGAATGTTGCGTATCTACAGCAAGGACAAGTTCATATAGCCCATTTTCAAACCTTAGTGGAGCAAATCAAATCAGGAGCAATGGATGCCTCTGAAATTCGTATCTTCAATAACTTAGTGAGCAATGTGGCCGAACTTAAATCTAAATGGCTAGTACCGGTGGGGGAGAGTTGGATTGGAAGAAGTTTGTAATTGCTCATTTTTATAATTCCTTAGAAGCACTGACGTCAACTCATTCAAAAAATGCGAGCAACTATATTCTTCATTACTTTTATGTTCCAACTGATGAATCTTTTTGGACAGAAAAGTAATGCTAAACTTAACATTGAACAGTTGACGGGCGACTTCTACATTTATACCACCTACAACACTTACGAAGGAAGTCGATTACCTGCTAATGGTATGTATCTCGTTACAAACGAGGGTGTTGTTTTGTTTGATACGCCTTGGGATACTACGCAATTCCAACCTTTGCTCGATAGTATAAAATTCAAACACAACAAGAATGTTACGTTTTGCATTGCAACGCATTGGCATGGCGATAGAACCGAAGGACTTGAATATTACAAGCAACAAGGCATTAAAACCTTCACCACGCAACTCACCGATGATTGGAGTAAAAAGAATAAGGGAAAGCGGGCTGAGTTCATAATGACAAAGGATACTGTTTTCACTTTTGGGAATTATGCATTTGAAACCTATTACCCTGGGGAAGGACACACGGCCGATAATATTATCGTTTGGTTTAGCAAAGAGAAAATACTTTACGGTGGTTGCTTAATCAAAGGAGCAGATGCTAAAAATCTGGGCTATTTAGGCGATGCAAATGTGAATGAATACGAAACAACACTATTAAGTGTACAGAATAAATGTCCGGATCCAAAATTTATTATTGTATCCCATAGCGATTGGAAGAGTTTAAACGCATTGAAGCATTCTATTCAATTAGCGCATAAACTGAAACGAAAATCATTACCTAAATAACGGGAAGCGGTAAAACGTTTTCTAATTCATCAATCTATCAAAGTTTCTAGTTGCTAGAGGCTAACCACTAAAAGCTAATCATGACGGAAGAACTAGCCCAATTAAAAGTAACCAACCGCGAATCTTTTTCTGAATTTATCGAATTGCTTAGGCTAGATTTTGCCTGCAATCCTGGTAGTTGGGAAAACCGAAATTTAAACGATTTCTTAAATGCGATGGCCAATTTTTCGGAAGATATACAAGGCGTTTACGATAATGCCAAGCACAAAGTGGATGCTGATAAAGCCAGTTGGCAAACCTTTGCCGATATTTTGAAGGGAGCAACAATGTATGAGTGAGGAAGCGGCTAGCTGTTAGGCACGAGAGGCTAGAGGAGGAGTAGTGATTATAAGTCTGATAAGTTTCTAGTAGCTAGCGGCAAGAAGCTAATAGCTTCCCCCTAAAAAAGAAAGAGGTCGCCATTACTGACGACCAATTTCTAACCTATGAAAACCAAGTTGAATTACTTCACTTTCGCAACAATTGCTTTGAAAGCGTCAAGGTTGTTTAATGCTAGGTCAGCAAGAACCTTACGGTTGATTTCGATTCCTGCTTTATGTAATTTGTTAATGAATGTAGAGTAAGTTAATCCTTCCTCACGAACTACTGCGTTGATACGCACAATCCATAATGAACGATATTGACGTTTTTTAAGTTTACGACCTTTGTAAGCGTACAAACCTGCTTTCTCAACAGCATTTTTAGCTACGGTATAAACGTTGTGACGGCTAAGGAAGTATCCTTTTGCTTTTTTAAGTATTTTCTTTCTTCGTTGACGACTGGCAACACTATTTACTGAACGTGGCATGACTTTCCGATTTTAATAGATTAAGCTAAATTTAATAATCTCTTGATTCGGTGTTCGTCTGACACGTGCACCACACCACTTTGAGATAATTCTTTCTTTCTTCCATGGGATTTTCTACCCAATAGGTGGCGATGGTACGCCTTAGATCTTTTGATCTTTCCCGATCCGGTAACGCGGAAGCGTTTTTTGGCACCGGAGTTCGTTTTTACTTTTGGCATTTTAATTAAATTTTAGGGTGCGAATATACAGCTTTTATCAGAAAAGGCAAATTCTACTTCTTTTTCTTCGGTCCCATGGTCATCATCATCCGCTTTCCTTCCAGTAGCGGTAGCTGTTCTACCACGCCAAATTCCTCCAAACGCTTAGCAAATTGCAACAATAACAACTCTCCACGCTCTTTGAAAATGATATTTCTACCTCTGAACATCAAAACAGTTTTGATTTTGTTCCCTTCTTCCAAGAATTTCTCAGCATGTTTTGCTTTGAACTCAATATCGTGCTCATCGGTATTAGCCGTGAAACGAAGTTCTTTCACCTCTACTTTCTTTGCGTTCGATTTAATTTCTTTCTCCCGCTTCTTTTTCTCGTATAAAAATTTGTTGTAATCTACGATTTTGCACACCGGTGGAACGGCATTGGGGGATATTTCTACCAAATCAAGCTCAAGGTTGTTGGCTATCGATAAGGCTTCTCTTGTGGAATAGACACCCGGGGTGATGTTTTCCCCTACTAATCTTACTTCCGGTACTCGAATAAGTTCATTGATACGATTTTCGAGTTCCTTTTTTTTGAAAACGGTTTTAGACATTAATTGATTTTTGTTATAAAATTTATGCGAATTTAGTAAAAATCGGCTACGTAAAGCATGTATTTCAAAAATTTCGCTGATGATAAGAATTATTTCATCCAACGGAGTCGCGGTTTGCCTCCTTTTTTTATCTTCGTGCCCGCTCAAAAGCAAATAGATTATGATAAAGATTACATTACCGGATGGTGCACAACGCGAATACAACGAGGGCGTAACTTCGTTGGAAATCGCACAAAGTATTTCGGCAGGATTGGCCAAAGCAGTTGTTGCTGCTGAAATTGACGGACAGGTATGGGACCTTACACGCCCTATCACGAAGGACGTATCTTTCAAATTATTGAAATTCGAAGACGATAACGGAAAGAAAACATTCTGGCACTCTTCTGCTCACTTAATGGCCGAGGCATTGGAATCTTTATATCCGGGTGTGAAGTTCGGAATTGGTCCCCCAATTGAAGCCGGCTATTACTACGATGTAGATTTGGGCGGACGAAAATTCTCTGATGACGAGATGGTTACCCTCGAAAAGAAAATGTTGGAACTGGCTGCGAAAGACAATAAATACATTCGTACAGAAGTATCGAAAGCGGACGCAGTAAAGTATTTCACAGAAAAAAATGATGAGTATAAATTAGAATTGATAGATGGTTTGAACGATGGCGAAATTACCTTCTATCAACAAGGTGAATTTACCGATTTATGTCGTGGACCGCATATTCCAAGTACCGGTTTAATTAAAGCTGTGAAGATTTTGAGCATCGCTGGGGCTTACTGGCGTGGCGATGAAAGTCGTCAGCAACTTACACGTATCTATGGCGTTACTTTCCCGAAACAGGCCATGCTAGACGAACACATGCGTTTGTTGGAAGAAGCGAAAAAACGCGATCACCGCAAAATTGGTAAGGAATTGGAGTTGTTTGCTTTCTCTGAAAACGTGGGCATGGGCTTACCATTATGGTTGCCGAAAGGCGCCATGTTGCGCGATAAATTGGTAGATTTTTTGAAACGTGCGCAAACGAAAGCCGGATACTTGCCCGTAGTTACGCCACATATCGGCAACAAGAAATTGTATGTGACTTCCGGTCATTACGAAAAATACGGAAAAGATTCGTTCCAACCGATAGAAACACCGCAAGAAGGAGAGCAGTTTTTCTTGAAACCCATGAACTGTCCGCACCACTGCGAAATCTACAAAACGAAACCGCGTTCATATAAAGATTTACCATTGCGTTTAGCGGAATTCGGTACTGTTTATCGCTACGAGCAACACGGTGAATTGCACGGTTTAACGCGTGTACGTGGCTTTACACAAGATGATGCGCATTTGTTCTGCCGTCCTGATCAATTGAAAGAAGAATTCTGTAAAGTAATTGATTTGGTGTTGTATGTGTTCCGCGCATTGGATTTCCAGGATTTCACGGCACAAGTATCGTTACGTGATCCGGAAAATAAAACCAAATACATCGGTAGCGATGAAAATTGGGATCGTGCCGAGCAAGCCATTATAGAATCGGCTGCCGAAAAGGGTTTGAAGACGGTGGTAGAATTAGGCGAAGCCGCTTTCTATGGTCCGAAACTCGACTTCATGGTGAAGGATGCTATTGGTAGAAAATGGCAGTTAGGTACCATTCAAGTGGATTACAATTTGCCTGAACGTTTTGACTTAGAATACACCGGTGCTGATAATCAGAAACATCGTCCGGTAATGATTCACCGTGCACCATTTGGTTCTTTGGAGCGTTTTATTGCGGTATTGATTGAGCACTGTGCCGGAAAATTCCCGTTGTGGTTGAGTCCGGAGCCGGTAGCTATTTTACCTATCAGCGATAAATTCCATGAATTTGCAGAAGAAGTCCAAGCAAAATTGATGGCGAAAAACATAGGTGTTTTCTTAGACGACCGTGCTGAAAAAATTGGCAAGAAAATTCGCGACACAGAATTACGTAGAACTCCGTATATGTTGATTGTGGGCGAGAAAGAAGCGGAAACAAAAACCGTTTCAGTGCGCAAACAAGGCCATGGCGATCAAGGCGCTTTGGATGTAGATCAGTTCATCTCGAACTTAATTGCTGAGATTGAAGCAATGATTTAGTGTTGTGAAGTTGGTTTGTTGTGCAACGATTTTGAAATGGTGAAGTGGAATGTAGTTCCCACGCCTATTTCTGAGTCTACCCAAATTTGTCCGTGGTGAATATCCACTACCTTTTTACATATTGCTAATCCAATACCTGTACCTGTGTATTCAGTGTCGTTGTGCAAACGTTGGAAGATAAGGAAAATCTTTTCTTTGAACTCTTCTTTTATACCTATACCATTGTCTTGTACGCTGATTTGCCAATGCGTAGGGGTTTCAGAACCGTAAACCAAAATTTTCGGGTCTTTATCTTTCACAAACTTCATAGCATTATCAACCAAGTTTTGCAAGATTTGTGACAATTTATAAGGCTCTGCAAATACCCTAGGTAAATTACTGAACTCTATGATTGCATTTTTTGAATCAATGTTTGACTCTAAGTTCTTAGTAACGATAAACATAATGTCGCTCATTTCCACCCATTCGAACGGTCGAGGTTCTGTGTTCAATCTAGAGTAATTCAACAAATCGGAGATGAGTTGACGCATTCTTGAACTAGCAGAAATACAGTAGTCAATAAATTCTTTACCATCGGCATTTACTTGCGAACCATAACGCTGATCGAGCAATTGCAAGAAGCTAATAATGGTTTTCAGTGGACTTTGTAAGTCGTGTGACGCAACGTAGGCAAAGCGTTCCAACTCTTCATTGGATTGAGCCAACTTAATGTTGTTTTCTTCCAATTCGATTTGCGTTTTCTTCAACTCTGTAATATCTAGAATTACCACCAATCCGTAAATGACCTCTCCATTTTCATCACGAATTGGATTGGCGTTAACTAAGAATGAACTTTCGTTCTCTGTTGTTTGTATAATTTCAGAATAGCCATTTAATATTTTTGTGTAGCGTTCGAAGCGTTCGTTTAAAACATCCTCAGGCTCTCCAGTATCCATTACATGCTTTCCTTCAATTTGATCTTTTGGTAAACTGATTTTGCCTACAAGAGAACCTTCCGCTAACACATAGCGCAATTGTTTATCGAAAACGAAGATGGCTGAATTCGGTACATTACTTGCAATTTGGCGATAAAGATTCTGAGAGTTCTGCAATCGAATTTCATTGTTTCTCATTTCAGTGATATCGACACAAATCCCTAGAATGTTATACTCATCACTCTCCGGATCTTTAATCGCAAGTTTATATATCTTAATATGATGTGGTTTTAAACCATCACCAACAAAGATATCGGCTGTAAACTCAAATTGAGAATCCGGGTTTTCAAGTACCAATCGGTCTTGTTCAATGAAGTCTTGAATATTGTTGGTTCTTGGATTAATTTCATCATACTTCAGTCCAAAAATCTTATCTTTTTCTTTACCGTAAAAACGAGCAAACGACTCGTTCACCATGATGTATTCTCCTTTCTTATTTTTTAAGAAAATCTGATTAGGATTCACGTCAATCAACATCTGCAAGAAATCTTTTTGTCTGTTGATGGCGTTTTGCGCATAAATACCGAACTGAATTTCTTTCTGTAGTTTTTTGTTGGTATCTTCTAATTCGGAGGTACGCTCTTTTACCTTTTCATCCAATTCTAAATTTTTCTTTTCCAAATTGCGCTGGTATTCGATACGTTCTGAAATATCGCGCGCATGCAGAAGAATGGCAAATTGTCCGTTAAAATCTATGATAGCTGATTTTACAGCAATAGGAATTCGTTTTTTGGATGAATGCGTTATTTCCGTTTCAAAATAGGTTAACTCCCCGGAAACTAATCTTTTCTGCCGTTCAATAAACTCCTCAGGATTTTCAACTTTTGAAAACTTCATTACGTTCGTACCAATAAGTTCCTCCCTTGAAACACCATGTAATATGGCAGCTGAATCATTTACATCAATCACATTTCCTTCAAAGTCTTCTACGAAAATAGCTTCAGGAGAACTGTAAAAAAGGTCTTTGAATCGTTTCTCGCTGTTTTTGAGTGCTTCTTCTGTAAGCTTTCTCTCTTTAATTTCGGACACCATGTGATAATTCGCAATGGTAAGCGCTCTTGTCCGCTTTTCTACTTCCGATTCCAAACTCTCCATGCTCTTCTTCAATCCTTCCTCTTCTTGTTTTTGGCGGTCTATATCTTTAATGCATAGGAGAGAGCCAATAAATTTTTTTGATGCGTTGATTACAGGCGATGCATAAACAGAAACCAAGATTTTTTTACCCGACTTCTCTTTAATAGTCATGTTATACTTACTGGAATGCCCTTTGCGTCTTTCCGCTAATCTCTTTTTAATTTCATCAGAGTCAATCGATTCATCAGAGACTTTGGTTGATGGTTGATTCAGTAATTCTTCTTTTGTTAATCCGCACAAATGAACAAAGTGTGAATTGATGAATAGTAAAATTCCCTTTTCACTCACAATGCATGCTGGGGTGTTACTCCACTCATTAAAGTACTTCTTGAGGTCAGCATCTGCCAAACCAAGCTCCGACAGTTGATTGTAATCTTCGAACAGTGTTCCAAAGACCTGATTTATACTTTCCTTATTTTTCTCGCTTACTATCATTCTTACAGTCTTCTACGTTGAGACTTCATACTTGTTTCGGTATAATATTAGTATAAATTTGTTACAAGAAATATGGATTCTAAAATAGTGTTGAAAATGAGTTCATTAAATTTCCTTCGAATATAAATTATATGTAAAAGCTATGAATAGAATAATGCTATTGGGGTCAGGCGAGTTAGGGAAAGAGTTAGTGATAGCCCTACAACGATTAGGTCAATATGTTATTGCAGTAGATAATTATTCGGGAGCGCCTGCCATGCAAGTAGCACAGGCGTTTGAAGTAATTAATATGTTGGATGGCGAACAATTGGATGCTATTGTAACTAAACATCAACCTACTTTAATAGTGCCTGAAATTGAGGCCATTCGAACGGAAAGATTCTATGCTTATGAAAAGCAAGGAATACAGGTAGTTCCGAGTGCACAGGCGGCTAATTTTACCATGAATCGAAAATTGATTCGTGATTTGGCTTCGAAAACCCTGCAATTACGTACCGCAAAATATGCCTATGCTTTAACCAAAGAAGAGTTTGATGCTGCTGTGAAAGCAATAGGTATTCCTTGTGTGGTAAAGCCGTTAATGTCTTCTTCAGGCAAAGGGCAATCTGTCGTTAAAACGGAATCCGATATAGATAAGGCTTGGCATTATGCTATTGAAGGCAGTAGGGGGGATGTGAAAGAAGTTATAGTAGAAGAGTTTATTCGTTTTCATACGGAAATTACTTTGCTTACCGTCACTCAAAAAAACGGACCAACATTGTTTTGTCCGCCTATTGGACACCGACAAGAGCGCGGTGATTATCAAGAAAGTTGGCAACCATGTGCGCTCTCCGATAAAGATTTGGCAGATGCACAAGAAATGGCTGAAAAAGTAACGAAAGCGCTATCGGGTGCTGGGTTATGGGGCGTTGAATTCTTCTTAACGGATAAGGGTGTTTATTTTTCTGAATTGTCGCCTCGTCCGCATGATACTGGTATGGTTACATTAGCCGGAACGCAGAATTTATCGGAGTTTGAATTGCATGCTCGAACCATATTAGGATTGCCTATTCCTAAAATTGAATTGCTTCGAGCAGGAGTGAGTGCTGTGATATTGGCTGATGCAGAACAAAATTCAACCCCATCATACACGGGTGTAGAAAATGCTTTAGCGAACGAAAATGTGGATATTCGAATTTTTGGAAAACCCACTACGCGAAAATACAGACGCATGGCGGTTGCCTTGGTAAACGAACCTGTTGGTGCAGATATGGACGCTTTACGCATTAAAGCAAAGGCAATGGCTGATATGGTAAAAGTGAATTGATTTATTTACCAGCCAAGAAATCGCTAAACCACTTTCCTGAAGCTTTAACAGTGCGTTGCTGTGTTTTGAAATCAACTCCCACCAAACCAAAGCGCGGACGGTTACCCTCTGCCCATTCAAAATTATCCATGAACGACCAGATGAAATAACCGCCTACATTTACACCTTCATTCTTTGCTTTTAAAACCTGCGCTAAATAATCTTTCAAGAACTGAATGCGTTTCGGATCATTAATCTCGCCATTCACATTCACATCTGGGAATGCCGCTCCATTTTCAGTAATCATAATTTGCGGTACATCTTTATAGCTGCCGAATTTTTTAATCACATTGTAAATGCCCTCCGGATAAACCTCCCAGCCCATATCAGTGGTATCGTGTCCCAATTTTTTAGCAGATACATTGGCAAAGCGAATAATAGGAATTAACCCCAAATTATACACTACCATTCGCGAGTAATTCTGTAAGCCAATAAAATCAAAATCGAATTTCATCTTTTCAGCATCACCCGGTAACATATGTTTTTCGATATGTTTACAAGCCGGCAAATCAGCTTTCGGATAGCCTAACCCCATCACCGGATCGATGAACAAGCGATTAATAAAGGCATCTGCACGTTTTGCTGCTTTCACATTAGCCGGTTTATCGTTCTTCGGGTCGATATGGCTGCACGAAAATGTAGTGCCAATTTTTGCACCGGGCACATTCGCTCTAATGATTCTACCGCCTGCACCATGGCTCATTGTTACATGATGCACGGCTTTGTAAAACTTACTGAAATTCACATGTCCCGGGGCATGCATCCCCACCAAATACCCCAGCGGAACGAATGCCATCGGCTCGTTAAATACCATCCAGTTTTTTACTTTATCGCCATAGGTTTTCGAAATCAAATCAACATAATCTTCGAACCATTTGATGGAGTCGCGATTCGCCCAGCCTCCTTTATTTTCCAAGGCTTGTGGTAAGTCCCAATGATAGCATGTTACCCAAGGCTCTACCTGTTCTTTCAAACATTTATCAATCACCCGATGATAATAGTCTATTCCTTTCTGATTCACAGCTCCGGTGCCTTGTGGTAAAACTCTCGACCATCCTATCGAAAAGCGCGATGCAGGAATATTCATTTTGTGCATCAACTCTATATCGCTTTCGTAGCGGTGATAAAAATCACACGCCACATCTCCGTTTTCACCTGTTTTTACTTTGCCTTTTTTGTGCGTGAAATGATCCCAAATCGATTCGCCTTTTCCATCTTCGTTCCATCCTCCTTCAATCTGGTAGGCAGCTGTAGCCGTGCCCCACACAAAGTCTTTTCCGAAATCGCTTCGTTTTAATTCTCCATCTGCAATAATTGCGGCTAAAATCTCTTTTGGAATTAGTGCTCCTGCTCCCAGAGCGGCAGTAATTTTCAGCCATTCTTTTCTGTCCATCTTCAGCTTGTTTTAGTGCATTGAAACTACTAATTCTGCCTGTAAATCAAACAAATTTGAAATATTCTTAGTCCATATGCCGTTGATTCGAAGATTAAGGTCGCTTAGATATACTTTCGTGGTATTTATTGAAAAAAATAGGTATCTCTGCACCCCTTTGTTAAATTTAAGGTATGAAAAAAGCAATTATCATTGGTGCATCTTCCGGAATAGGGAAGGAGTTAGCCATAGAACTTTCAAAGAGAGGCTATGAGCTTGGCTTAACTGCACGCAGACTGAACTTATTGGACGAGTTATCGAATTTATGTGTCAATAAAACCTATATAGAATTCATGGATGTCGAAAAACATGAAGAATCTATCGAGATATTACAAAAGCTCATTGAACGCATGGGTGGTATTGATATCCTGATTTACAATGCAGGAATTGGCGATTCTTCAGGTTTATTCGTGAAAGAAAATCAGATGTTCAACATCAATATGATAGGTTTTGCTGCTTTGTCGCGTCATGCTTATCATTATTTCAAGAAGGAGAAAAAAGAAGGTCATATTGTAGGTGTGTCGAGTATTGCAGGTGTGCGTGGAATGCGTATGGCAGTGGGTTATGCTGCTACAAAAGCATTTATGTGGAACTATATGGAAGGCCTTCGCCACAAAGCAACAGCCGAAAAACTACCAATTGCTATTACAGATATTCGACCTGGTTTTATTGAAACCGATATGACCAAAGGGCAAAAGGGTATGTTTTGGGTTCAATCCGCTGAAAAAGCTGCACGCCAAATTGCCGATGCCATTGCACGTAAAAGTAAAGTGGCTTATATTACCAGACGGTGGTGGTTAATGAAACAGCTGTTTGCTGTAATGCCTGATTTTATCTGGAATAAAACGTAATATTGTTCGTTTTGTTTTCCCTAATATCCAATCAATAAGTTTCAATTTGCCCATGAGAAAAATTGGGAACACCCTCTATTGGCTACTTGCTGTCATTCTATTTGTCATGATCTGCTTACGGGCTTATCTCATCCCTATTACTCATGATGAATCCGGTCAAATCACTTACTATGCCCAGTTTCCGATAAAGGATATTTTCTTGTTTACTAACCCGTGGCCAACCAATCATATTTTCAATTCCTTGTTGATTAAATTATGTACAGCGGTATTGGGCATCTCACAAATTTCGGGCAGACTTCCCAATATTATATTCAGTTTATTGTCGTTTTTATTTGCTTTCAAAATAGCAAGAGCGCTTTCTCCAACTTCATTTGCGTTTCCATTGTTTAGTCTATGCATTTTTCTGTTAGATCCATTCCTTTTTGATTTTTTTGGATTAGCACGTGGTTATGGATTGGCTATTGGATTCGAATTAGGCGCTTTTTATTTCTTGCTAATGTATCTGCGAAGTTTTCGGTTAACCGATTTGTTGGCATTGGGGCTTTGTCTTTTCCTCATGGTTTTATCCAATTTTTCTTGGTTGATTGTATTCACTTCAGTAGTAGCATTTGTAGGCTTTATTATTCTTTTGAATAGAAAGTATGTGCATTTTATTTTTGCACTACTTATCCTCTTGCTTTGTGCTGCAGTGTTCTATACTCCTGTAATGCGAATGAACGAAACACATCAATTTGTATTTTGGAGTAGTGATGGCTTCTATAAAGATACTGTAGTATCGCTTTGGAACGATTATAAATACGGGCAACCTTTCTCATTATTGTCAACAGATGCATGGATTGTATTGCTTTACATTCCACTTATTGTTGCACTTATTCTAGCTGTTCGCGATTTGATCAAAGGGCGAAAAATGGAGTTGGATATACCAATTATACTTTTAGTACTGACCATCGTTGTTAATCTTGCTCAGCATACTTTACTAGGGACACCTTTTTTAAGCACGCGAACTGCTTTGCTTTATGTTCCATTGTACGGATTCTCTCTCGTTTCATTATTGGCTAGAACACAATATACTTTGCCTAAATTATCCTTTGGAATAGGTCTTTCCATTTCCATTTTTATGTGTTTCCATTTTTTCTCGTGGATTAGTTTTAAGTATGTACGCGAGTGGTGGTACGATGCAAACACATTGGATGTACTTTCCGTTCTTCAAGAAGTGCATGAAAAAGAACATACCGATATAGAGCTAAATACAATGTGGATTTACAATCCTTCTTTTTCGTTTTATAAGCAAACCGATCATTTAGATTGGCTCACTTATGTCAATACGAATAAACCTGAAGAAGCGCCACATAAATGTCGTTTCTATTATACCGATTTCAATACCATAAACGGGGCAGATATTAAAGGCTATAAGGAATGCAGGAAATACGGATACGATCGTTTACTCCTTGTGCTCGATACCGATAGTATTAAAAAGTAAGATTGATTTGTCCTCCGTAACTAAATCCTGAATAAGCATAGTTTCCGTATGCAGGACCAAACGATGGTTGTACATGCATGGTGAGTTTATCGCTCATGTTGAAATCGAACAAATGTGCATCAACTGCGGCATCAATTAAGTTTAAGCAATACCACAAGCCTAAACAAAAACCGCTAATGGTGAGGTTGCGTTTATGATAATCTCTATATTCTTTCAATGTTGCTTCATTGGTAGTGCCTTGAAACGAACCGATAGTATTGGGATCTCCATCGGCTTGTAAACGATAAGCATCGCGCGCATTCTTGTAGTTAGTAGCCGTATAATACACTGCATAGCTTATTCCAGCAAAACCGGCATAAACAATAGGTATCTTCCAGTACTTTTTATTGTAAGCTTGTCCTAAGCCGGGTAATACAGCAGAAAAGAATACTGCTTTTTTCGCACTGTGTTTTTTGATGCTGCTCTTTGGTGTATCTAACTTCGAAAAGGTCGATGTAGAATCAAAGGCAGAAAACGAAGCCGGTAGCGTATTTAATCCTGTTGTATCGCCACTCAATCGTTGTTCAGAGCGTGCAATCGCAATAGAATCCTGAATGCGTTTTGCCTCATCCATTTGTGCTGAAATAGAATGCGGCAGTGCCATGCACAACACACTGCAAACAAAAAATATTTTCTCCCGCATCTTTAAAATGCAAGATAAATACCGAACAATCATTTTATGTTCTTTAATATATCGCAAAGTCTATCTAAATCGCCATCGCTGAAAAATTTGATGTTGATTTCGCCTTTTCCTTCACGAGTGCGGATAATATTAACTTTAGTCGCCAACGATGAACCAATTTCATCTTGTAGTTTTCGCAAGAACACATCCGAAGATGAATTCTTAGCCGCAGCTACCAATTTCTTTGGCTTCGTGCTCACGCCTTTCACTAAATCTTCCGTCTGACGAACCGATAGATTCTTTTCCACCGTTTCTTTAAACAAGCTTAACAAGGTAGGTAAATGTTCAACTCCTAACAAAGCCTTTGCATGCCCCATCGAAATACGGTTATCGCGCAAAGCGGCTTGAATATCCGGTGGTAATTTCAACAAGCGCAAGAAGTTGGTTACCGTACTTCTGTTTTTGCCTAAACGCTCTGAAAGCTGCTCCTGTGTTAAGTCGCATTCATCCATCAAACGTTTGTAGTTAATCGCAATTTCCAACGAGTTCAAATCTTCACGCTGAATGTTTTCAATCAGCGCAATCTCAATCGATTCTTGATCGGAAGCGGCACGCACATAAGCAGGAATTTCTGTTTTACCCGCTAACTTAGTAGCGCGTAATCTTCTTTCCCCTGCAATTAATTGATATTTGTTATTCTCAATTTTACGAACGGTAATCGGCTGAATCACTCCGTGAATACGAATCGAATCCGACAAATCCTGTAAACTCTCCGACTCAAATGTAGTTCGTGGTTGAAACGGATTTACCTCAATTTGTGTAAGCGGAATGTATATCACCACACCGGCCTGATTGGCTATAGACGAAGCGCCTACTGATTTCGAATCGCTTTTATCTTCCGTTAATAATGCACTAAGTCCTCTGCCCAGTACGTTGTTTTTTTTCTTATTCTCCATCTTCGTCTATATTAAATACTTTTTGATCTTCCGGAATGTTTGTTGCATTGTTGCGTTGTAGAATTTCGCGTACCAACGACATATAATTCTGCGCTCCTTTACTGTCAGCATCGTACATAATAGCCGGTTTACCAAAACTTGGCGCTTCACCCAACTTCGTGTTACGTTGTATCAACGTGTCATACACAATATTCTCGAAGTGCTTTTTAATCTCTTCTACTACTTGGTTCGACAAACGCAAACGTTGATCGTACATGGTCAGCAAAATACCCTCAATTTCCAAATCGGGATTTAAACGCGTTTGTACGATTTTAATTGTGTTCAACAACTTACCCAATCCCTCCAATGCAAAATACTCGCACTGCACCGGAATCAACACCGAATCCGATGCCGTAAGCGCATTCACCGTAATCAAACCTAACGATGGCGAGCAGTCGATCAAAATGTAGTCGTAATCGTCTTTGATTTCCGCCAACATTTCTTTCATAATCTTCTCCCGGTTCGGGTGATTAATCAACTCAATTTCGGCACCCACCAAATCCAAATGCGAAGGCAAAAGGTAAAGGTTCGGGGTATTGGTTTCCAAAATAATATCCTTTGGTTTCACCTCGTTAATTAAGCATTCGTACAAGCTTACTTTCACGTTGCGCAAGTCGAAACCCACGCCCGATGTGGCATTCGCCTGCGGGTCGGCATCAATCAATAAGGTCTTGTATTCCAAAACTCCCAAACTGGCTGCAATGTTAATCGCAGAAGTTGTTTTTCCAACGCCACCTTTCTGATTGGCTAATGTGATAATTTTTCCCATGTTATAATTCTATCGTTTCTCCAATACTTGGAAGTAGTAATTCAATTTCTTTTTCGCCAAAGGTCACCTTCGCTTTTTCGTGATCGATTTTTATATAGCCAAACGTATCATAATGCAAACCCACCACTTTGCGTGCGCCACAGAACTCCGCAGCCAAAGCCGCATCGTCCATGCCCATCGTAAAGTTATCGCCAATGGGCAAAAGGGCGGTGGTTAAATGCGGACAAAAATGCGGTATCAATTTCATGTCCATCGTTAAAGCCGTATCTCCGGCATAATAGAAGGCCTTGCCCTCGCCACCGTCAATAATAAAGCCCATCGGGTTCCCGCCATACGTGCCATCGGGTAAAACCGATGAATGTTGCGCTACCACACATTTCACTGTACCAAAGTCGAAGGTCCATTTACCGCCCGTGTTCATCGGGTGACCGTTCTCCAACCCCTGCTTTTGGAACCAAGTTACAATTTCAAAATTGCTCACGATCTTCGCCTTGGTGCGTTCCGCAATACGTTTCACATCCGCCACATGGTCTTCGTGCCCGTGCGAAAGCAAAATGTAATCGGCCGGAATCTCATCCACATTGATGCTTTTAGCCAATTCGTTGTAGCTGATAAACGGGTCAAACAACAAGGTTTTACCATTCACCACCACCGAAAAGCAAGCATGGCCATAATACGTAAACTGCATACCTTTTTCTTTGGCACAAATGTATTCCAAAGGCGCTCAAAAGAGGACGCCAATTCTCAACTTGTACACAAGGAAAATGTGTGAATGTATGTGGATAACAGGTGGAAAACTCCATATTCCTGTGGGTAAAGTAGTGTATATTGTTTTGTTGGGAGTTGAGGGTTGAGGGTTGGAGGTTATTGGTTGGGAGTTGAGGGTAGGGCGTTGGGAGGTGGAGTTTGAAATTTGGAGTTTAGAAATTTTTGCCCATGGACGATGTTATCACCACACCATTTGCCTATGGTCGGTGTTATCACCGTACCATTCCAAAATGAATTTGGGCGTGCCCCCGCTAGGAAGCGCGGTCGGGCTATTCGCTTCAATCTCTGCCTTAGGAAAAGGCAGAGGATTTTCGCTGCTATCCTTTAGGTTCGTATTTGAATAGAAATATTGAATTTAGCTAAAAGAGAAAGTGTTTAAGTAAACTACGCTGCCATCTGAGTAAAACTCATTGAGGGATATAGACTTAAACACTTTTTCATCAAAATCTCAAATAGAAATTCGGGATAGAAGCCCATTATTAAGGAGTTGAGTTATTGATGAAAACCTCTTTCAGCTTTTATTAACAGTTAAAACAAATGTATGGAAAAAATCTTTATTGGAATCGATGTCAGCAAAGCGAGTTTAGACATCTGTATCAAAAATGGACAAGATTTATCGTTTGAAAAGATTGACAATACCGTTCAGGCTGTGAAGCGTTTTGTTAAACAGTTCAAGCAAGAGCAAGATGGTATTGTATTGGCGATGGAAAACACCGGTCGCTACAATGTCCATCTATATGAAGTGCTAGAACATCTCTCTTGGGCGGTTTATGTCGTAAACCCACTTCACATCAAAAAAAGTATTGGATTAGTAAGAGGCAAAGACGACAAAACAGATGCACAACGAATAGCATTTTTTATTGAAAAGAACTACAAAGAATTGCCTTTGTGGACAGCAGACTCACAGGCATTAAGACAGCTCAAGGTATTGCAAACAGAAAGGAATACTCGTGTAAAAATGAAGTCCAATTTAAAACAACAACAATCTGATTATAGATTAATGAAATCAATTGGTATGGATAAGAAGATAATGAAACTCAATAAATTGTTGATTGCTGCATTAGACAAGCAAATCATAGAGTTAGAAGTACAAATAGAAGCACTAATTAAACAAGACGAAGAATTACAGGAACAGGCCCAACGGATACGCACTATACCGGGAGTTGGTAAAGTATTGAGTTGGATGATGATAAGCAAAACCAATGGTTTTAAACGCTTCAATAATCCAAGAAAGATGGCATGTTATGCTGGAGTTGTTCCTTTTGATTATCAATCAGGGACATCCATTCGTTACAAACCAAAAGTATCCGTTTTTGCAGATAAAGAGCTCAAAAAGATACTGCATATGGCTGCCATGAGCGCCATACAAATTGATAATGATCTAAGAACGTACTACTTTTCGCTGGTAATACAATCTTAATTCTTCACAATGCATTGCAGCTACTAAAGAGGCCATGTGCAATCTTGTTTTGACTTGAAGATTTGCCTTTTTAGATATCCGTGTCTTTCCTCTTATACTTGAGCCCGAAGTGTGCTCGAAGGGAGCAACACCGGCATAACAGGCATATTTTCTCGCATCATGGATATTTTTAAACTCATTTGTAGTGATGACAATCTCTGTTGCTGATATACGCCCAACACCCGGCACCGATTCTATAATGCTAAACAGACGAGAAAGTTCGTCATCAGCGTCTATTACCATTTGTATTTGATCTTCTGTTCGCTTAATATCTCCCTCTATTGCTTTAATGCTTTTTGCGCAACATTTTCCTAAAAATGTATTTAAATGTTTTGATTGAAAGTGTTTGTCTTCTTTTAGTGTTCGTTCCAATTGAACTTTTGCCTGAAGAAGACGTTCTCTTACTCCACTTAACTTTTTGAGCTTCAGAATCACTTCTCGTGGAGCTTCCCAAAGCTTTAAAAAAGATTTGTTTTTATAAGCATATAAGGCAATACGATAAGAGTCTATTATATCATTCTTACCGCGTTGCAACCCTCCTGACTGTTTGATTTGAATAGCAGATTCCAAACATAAATTCCACGCTTGCGCCTTTGATATTGTCAATAGATGTGCATTGTAAATACCCGTATGCTCCATACAAATCAAACAGTGCTTCAATGAAAAGCCTGCTATGGCTGTCAACTCTTTAATGAACAGCTTAATACTCTTTTCATTATTCTCAATAACAGAATAATGTCGTTTTTCGCTACCCTCCAACAGGGTAATATCTAGCTTGGATTTAGACACATCTATACCCATAAACCATCGATAATCTTCCATACTTTTTTTAGTTTTAGGATGAATAAATAGGGCTGACCAAGTTTGAACACTATCAATACCTTACTAATGGATCTTATCCAAATTTCTATTTGATGCTTGTTCAAACAACCAACTGTGGGCTGAATCGCGGGATAGTTCTGCACTAGCAGGCGGGATAGTTCCCCACAGTTGGTTGGTTAGCTTGCAATCTTTAATCTAATAATTATTTATGGGACGAACCTAAAGGGAGGCGGGAATCTTTAAACAGAAGTATTGTTCATGAGACTCCCGCCTATGCGGGAATGACGTTTCATTGATAACTCACTTCGTGCGCCAGATTGTAGCGTTACAACACCTCTATTTTCAGACCTTGTTGAATTCGATGCGCTGTAACAATCTGTAAAGAATCTGTAACAAGCATTCTTATCAAAATACTTCCTTTTTCGCTTTGTGCTTTAATAACCGACATGTCGGTAGGGCTTTCCGAAGATGAAGTTAAACGAAACCTGAATTGGCCATCCAAATTATGACGATTGTTTACTACATAATAGGGCTGTAAATTGTTGCCATAAATGCCAATACATGCATATTGCGAAGTGTCCGGCCACTCACCACTTACCACAACATCACCTTTGCTCACATCATAAAACAAGGCCGAGTATATGAAATCGGGATTAGGCAAAACCACTTTGCGTAACTTTGCATTTGTTTTTGGAGGATGGATAAAGGTGTTGTATGGCTTACCCGAAAGTCTTTTCGCTACCCTATACAAACCATTGGGTAAATAGCGAATGATGGACAGCTGAACAAAAAATGCTATCCCAAACACCACAATAAAATAAGGAACTAATTTGGTTACTTTTCTCATGGTTTGTTCAAATTTACTTGAGGAAGAGGAGTAACCGAAAGTTGTTTCAAAAATGCGCTGTCGCCATTGTAGATTCTCAATAGTAAATTAAACTCCGCGTTATCGGGCGTTGGTAACCAGTTCCCTTTTTGTTCATCCGAAGAAAGTATAATGCTGAAGTTCCCGGCACTATCTGCTACTAAATTGGTATTGTTAAACGAGTACCGCTCGGCTCTATTCGGAATTAAGTAAAGATCTTTTCCATAAACGGTTATACTCCAATATCTTGCTTTTATATCAGCCAAGTTTCCAGAAATAGTATATTGTTTTGAACCCTGAAAACGATTGCCATCGCTATCTCTTCGGCTCATTAAGTATACTGCTTCGTTGGATGGTAAAGCATACATGGCAAACAAGGTAACTTGTGCGGTAATTAAGGCATCGGTGCCCAAAGGGAGATTCGTGGTTCCTATCCAATTCCCGTTGTGAAAAAAAGCGGGACTGTTCTCAATATTCAAGAGTCTATATCCTGCAATACCAATTCCAAGGAATACACCCATCACCGAAAAAAGCAGTAAACGCTTCATCTTCATCGAATATTTTTTGAATTCGTTTTCTTCTTTTGCTTCATGAAGTTAATAATAATAACAACACATAAATATTTTGCCTATTGTCGGTGTTTACATATGGTCTGTGTTATCACCGCCAACAGGGGAAATGGGGTACACATTGAACAATTGAAAACGTCACTTCGACTGCAAGGAGAAGTCTCCTCTTTATTGCAGAGATTTCTCCTCGAAGACTCGTTCGAAATGACGGAAAATAAAATATGAAGCACCATTTCGCGTAAGGGGTTGTAGCGGAAAGCCCACAGTGGAGCTGCATAGCGGAACGAGGACTTGCAGCGGAAAACCCGGTGCGCTTCTTAGCGGCATACGCCCTAAAGACTAACTAAAATGTATAGGTAATGTGAGTGGTAACTATTCGAATCGGTACTTATTCTCTCACTAAGTCGGCTACAATTTCTTTCACCGGCTTAATGCTGTGGACATACGAAATACTTTGCCCTGCACACCACATAGTTTGGTAAGTTGCCGAGAAGGCGGCCTTTTCCAGCATTTTCATGCCTTTGTAGAAGGTGAGCATTTTCACGTATTTCTTAATGGTTTTGTTGCCCGATAATAATTTCTCGAACCAGTTTTGTTCCAAGCCCACTTCTTTCACATAAGGCGTGTTGATGACGGTACATGGCGTTCCCGATAATTTGGTGGTGCGCACAATGTCTTTATCGGTGTAATCGACAATGGCTTGTTTGTATTCGTGCGACACAGGGGCTTCGGTAGTAGCAATAAACGGACTACCTACCGATACTCCACATGCGCCTAAATCGAACATGCGTTGCATCGATTTTCTATCGCCCACGCCACCGGCTGAAATCACCGGTATCTTTAGGTTTTTCGTAAGCATAGGAATAATTTGCTCGGGTGAAAGATCGCCCGCATGTCCGCCTGCTTCGTTGTTCACGGCTATCACGGCATCTGCCCCCAATGCTTCCACTTTTTGTGCGTAGGCTAAATCTACTACATCGGCAAAAACCTTTATGCCTAAAGGCTTACACTCGTTAATCACCGTTTCAGGCGAACCCAACGAGGTGATAATAAAACCCACTTTATATTCTTTGCAAGTATCTAACTGTTCTCGCATGCGAATGTTCGATTTGTTGGTGATGATGTTGATGCCGAAAGGTTTATCGGTGCCCGCTTTAATTTCATCCAAAGCCTTTCTGAAATCGGCATCGGTTCTATAGTTCAAGGCAGGTACAGAGCCTGCAATGCCTGCGTTACAGGCTTCAATCACCATTTTAGCGTTCGACACCAAAAACATGGGTGCCATAATAATCGGATAATCTATTCCCAACATTTGCGATAAAGCAGTATCTATTTTCGGCATAACCTGTTCTATTTTTGATTATAAATTTAAAATTCAATTACCATTCAACGGCAATCTTTCCAATGGATTTGCGCATTTCTAAATATTCGTGCGCATCGGCAATTTCACTCACTTTGAAAATTTTACCGGTAACCGGTTGAAATACTTTTTCGTTGTACAAGCGAATCACATTTTCAAAGCAACGTTGCAATACTTCCGGTTTATTATCGGCAATGCGCAGCATATTCACGCCAATTAAGGCTTTCGAGCTCATAAGGAATTCAGCCGGGTGATAAATGCCAAAGCCTAAACCTCTTTTTAATGTCACAAAAATATTGCCTGCATCACTCATATCGGCTGCGCCAAAACCAACAATTCTGCCACCTGCAGCCAACACTTTAATGCCTTTTTTGAAATAGCTTGCGCCAATAGAATCGAAGATAACGTCAACGCCCTTACCATCTGTGAGTTTCAAGATTTGCTCATCAAACTGCTCGGTGGTATAATTGATGGGGTGATGCACACCGTTTTCTTTCAATAATTTCAATTTTGCTTCGGAACCTGCCGTGCCGAAAATCTCGCAACCCTTGTGTTTGCAGTATTGTACCAATGCCGTACCTACTCCACCCGCTGCCGCGTGAATGAGTACTTTATCGCCTTTGTGTAAATTCACTACTTCAGCAGCACTATAGTAAGCCGTGCAGTATTGTGTCGCCAAAGCCGTTGCCTCAGCGCTGTTCATGCTGTCGTTGATCTTTACACAAGCTCTGGCATCGAGCACAGCATATTCAGCATAACCACCAAAGCGCGTCATACCGGCTACTCTATCGCCTTTACTTAAATGTTTTACATCGGCACCCACACTTTCGATAAAACCACATACATCGTAACCCAATATGGATGGGAGCGGAGGAGCATCTTGATATTGTCCTTTGCGCGCCATTACATCTGCGAAGTTCAATCCGAAGCCTTGCACTTTTACCAACACTTCACCGGCTTTCGGCTCGGGGATTGGCGTTTCACGCTGTTCGAATGCGTTTTTAGCGGCTCCGGTTTTGGTCAAGAATATCGCTTTCATGGTCGATGTTTTTGTAATGAATTAATAGGCTCTAGCGAATATAACGCGCTCTTTCGATGGCTTACCGGAAAATATACAAACGCCATCTTCTTGCGGGTTATCCAACGGAATACAGCGAATAGTCGCTTTCGTTAATTCTTTGATTTTTTCTTCTGTTTCGCCAGTTCCATCCCAGTGCGCATAAATAAAGCCTGGCTCTTCAATCATTTTCAAGAACTGCTCCCACGTATCAGCTTTGCGGATATTAGCATCGCGGAACGCCAACGCTTTGTTGTACATGCTTTGTTGAATATCAGCCAACAATTGCTCGATGTAATTTTCAATACCTTCAAGTTGCTGTGACGATTTTTCTTTCGTGTCTCTTCGCGCTACTTCCACCGTACCGTTCTCCAAATCTCTTGCACCAATAGCTAAACGCACCGGTACACCAATCATTTCGTATTCAGCGAATTTAAAGCCCGGACGTTTTTGATCATCATCGTCAAATTTCACCGAAATACCTTTGGCTTTCAAGGCATCCATCAATGGTTTCAACTTATCGAAAATCATATTCAATTGCTCAGCCCCTTTGAAAATAGGCACAATCACCACTTGCAATGGCGCTAATTTCGGAGGCATTACCAAACCATCATCATCGCTGTGCGCCATAATCAATGCACCAATCAAACGCGTAGATACACCCCACGAAGTGGCCCAAACGTATTCTTGTTTGCCTTCTTTAGTAAGGAATTGTACATCAAAAGCTTTCGCGAAATTTTGTCCCAAAAAGTGCGATGTTCCGGCTTGAAGAGCTTGTCCGTCTTGCATCATAGCCTCAATACAATAGGTGTCTAATGCACCTGCAAAACGTTCATTAGCCGATTTTTTGCCTTTGATTACCGGCATAGCCATAAATTCTTCAGCAAATTTAGCGTAAACGTGGAGCATTTTTTCTGTTTCTACAATCGCTTCTTCAGCAGTGGCGTGGGCCGTGTGGCCTTCTTGCCAAAGGAATTCGGCTGTACGCAAAAACAAACGCGTACGCATTTCCCAGCGCACCACATTCGCCCATTGATTAATCAACAAGGGTAAATCGCGATACGATTGAATCCAGTTTTTATACGAGTTCCAAATGATAGTTTCAGAAGTAGGACGAACAATCAATTCTTCCTCTAATTTAGCGGAAGGGTCAACAATTACACCGCCTCCGTTGGGGTCGTTCATCAAACGGTAGTGCGTAACAACAGCACATTCTTTAGCAAAGCCTTCCACGTGTGCGGCTTCTTTGCTCAAAAAGCTTTTGGGGATAAACAATGGAAAGTAAGCGTTAACGTGACCGGTTTCTTTGAAGGCTTTATCCAATGCATCGCGCATGTTCTCCCATAGTCCGTAGCCATAGGGCTTAATTACCATACACCCTCTCACACTTGAATAATCGGCCAATCCGCCTTTCAATACCAGATCGTTGTACCACTGCGAGTAATCAACGTCTCTTGCTGTAATTTCCTTTGCCATTGCTTAAATTTAAAGAGCGTGAAGATAAAATCTTCTGCCTGAAAATTGCAGTTCGGAATTGAATATTTACGTTCATCGACTAATTCGTTTTGCTTGTAGTGGATATAGCATTTCAACAAATGGTATGAAAGTGGAAGAATGACAAAACTGTGACACAGGATTTTCTTGTTTATGGATTCGCACTTCTACCTTCGATTAAAAATACCCACTATGAAAAACACTCTACTCCTCATCTTTGTATTGCTTGCATCTTCTGCCGCTTATTCACAAAATTGGACTTATAATTTTTCGGATACACTAAAGAACAAAACGTTCGTGGTGTTCGATAGCTTGACCGACCCACATCATTTTTGGAACATTTACTCCGATACTACTACCGGTCAATATTGGTTGGGGTTTGAAGCAGATAGCACTATGCAGCAAGATTCAATTCGTGCATCAGTCGTGTTGAAATTTGTCCAAGAGCAATCCGTTTTTTCAACAGTGACAATACAGCATAGTTATGCTTTTGGCGGAAGTAAAAGTGGTGGTTTTGTGGAGGATAATCCGATTTTTAATGGAGGGAAGTGGACGAAAATTGTTGGCAATGGACATTATTTTCCTCACGATATTTGGATTAATGGTGGTCCAACAACGGATAGTTCTGATTTCCAAAATTCCGGATCACTTAGCTCAGAATATCGTTATCAATGTTATGCAGTAAAAACGGATGCATATAGTGATGCTATTCGATTTACGGTATATGATAACGATACTACACCGCATCATACTTCATGGAAGATATACAGTTTGAATGCCGTTTCACATCCGGGAATTTGCTCAGGAATAAATACTATTTCCGATTTATCTAAAATCCAAATCGTTCCTAATCCAAGCTCCGGTAAAATTTCTATCATTAATAACAGCGAATACCAACTCGAAAGTGAAAGTGTGCTGATCTTTTCCGACTTAACAGGAAAAGAAGTTATTCGTTTCAAAAACGCAAACACGGATATAGTGAACGACATTTCCATGCTCTCTTCCGGTATGTATCTAGTTGAACTTCAAAATGGAGCAGGCAGAGAAATTTGGCACAGTAAAGTCATTAAGGAGTAACTAAAATTAATTACCCCTTTGCGCTTTCCCACTCAGCCGTTTTCTTCGCCAAGGTTTCTGCAAAGAGTTTCATATCCTCTTTAACATACGGATTTTTAGTAGCCTTTTGGTATGAATCGGCCATCGATAAAAGCGTTTGGAAGAAATGAGAATGCATTTCATCTACCGTCATTTCGGTCGTCCACAAATCAATTTTCAATGTTTCTTTTTGGAGTGCATCCCAAATCGAAATCATAATCGATTTGCAAT
This sequence comes from Chitinophagales bacterium, assembly GCA_044226285.1. GTDB lineage: Bacteria > Bacteroidota > Bacteroidia > Chitinophagales > LD1 > CALAYL01. Next base: position 140,354 of record JBGAHI010000003.1, read on the forward strand.
CGCGTAATTCTTCGCTTTTAGTATCGGTAGCTAACCATTTAATATCTTGTGGAACATTGTTGTCGTTCAATGCAATTTTGAAACGTATTTCAGATTGTTTTGCCATGCTGTTTGTATATGAGCCGTAAAAATAGTTTTCTCAGTTGTTTTGCGTAGCGTTCGCTTTCCAAGTTTTGAACATCGTTAAAAACTCATCTTGTATGGCTACCGTTTTGTTTTCGCCATACCAAGCGTGAATCATGCGCACTTTATCGCCAAACGAAGTGGTGGTATCATCTTTTTGCGCTACTACAATGTCCTGTAATATGGCCGGACGAGGTCCCCAAACCCCTAATTCTTTTCCGGTTTCGGTTTCTTGCATAATTAATTTTGGAATAGAACGTCCACCGTTGGTTAAATAAGCATCCATCACTTCCAAGTTTTCATCGCGAAGAATAATTTTAAAATCGATGAGCGGGTTGCATAAACTGATGAGATATAACACGGGTACAATCTGCGAAGCATCGCCACACCAAGGTTCAGTAATGCATATCCATGTTTGTGGAGTAGTTATTTGTTGCACCTCGTTGTACAGTTTCGAATCAATAGTAATGTCGCGCTTGATGCGGTTCATGCGTTCTAAATTATCTTGTGTGTAGCGGAGCATTTTTTCATCCTTATACAATTGCTCGTGGCTTTCCCCATGGGCAATTTGCTCGGTTTGTTTCATGTATTGTTCAAACGTGATAGCTCGCGCAATTTGTTGCTTTGTAATCATTATAATAAAGGTTTAAAGACTTTCGTCTGATGAAGTAGTAAGGAAAACGAATTACACTCGTCCGGCTAATAAATACAATACCGCCATTCGAATCGCCACTCCGTTTTCTACCTGTTGCAAGATAAGCGATTGTTTTGAATCGGCCACATCTGAATCTAATTCCACCCCACGATTAATAGGACCCGGGTGCATAATGGTGATGTTTTTGTTAATAGAATCCAATAAGGCTCTGTTAACTCCATAGTACAAAGAATATTCGCGGAGCGATGGAATAAATTTCGTATCCATTCTTTCCAATTGAATACGGAGTACATTGGCTACATCGCACCATTCTAAGGCTTTTTTCAAGTTCGGTTCGTAGGAAACGCCCAATTCTTCAATGTATTTTGGAATTAAAGTTGGCGGACCACAAACTTTCACTTTAGCACCCATTTTCAACATCAACGGAATATCGGAACCTGCTACACGCGAGTGTTTGATATCGCCAATAATCAAGTAATTCAAGCCTTTGAGCGAACCAAATTGTTCTAGCACTGAGTAGCCATCGAGCAAACCTTGTGTAGGGTGTTCGTGTGTGCCATCGCCTGCATTGATGATTTGTGCGGGAATATGTTTCGATAAGAACTGTGGCGCACCGCTCGAAGAATGGCGCATCACCACCATATCCACTTTCATGGCCAAGATGTTGTTCACTGTATCCAAAAGCGTTTCTCCTTTTTTTACTGAAGAACCCGAAGCTGAAAAGTTGATGGTATCAGCTGATAGTCTTTTTTCCGCGAGCTCGAAGGATATACGTGTTCGAGTAGAATCTTCGAAAAATAAGTTAGCTATGGTAATATCGCGGAGGGAAGGGACTTTCTTAATCGGACGTTGGAGGACTTCTTTGAAGTTTTTTGCCGTGTCGAAAATTAATTGAATGTCAGATTTTTCGAGATCCTTGATGGCAATCAGATGTCGTTGACTAAGTCCGCTCATTCGTTTTTTTGTTTATTCGTTTACTATCCAAATTTTATCCTTCCCGTCTGTTTCTTTCCAATTCACTTTCACCTTTTCAGTGGTAATAGAATCGATAACTTTCCCCACATAGTTGGCTTCAATGGGCAAATGGCGATGCAATCGTCTGTCCACGAGCACCAATAACTCCACATCTTTTGGTCTGCCAAAATCGAGCATAGCATCTAATGCTGAACGAATAGTTCGTCCGGTGTACAACACATCATCAATCAAAATCACTTGTTTATCGTCCAATGAAAATGGAATGTCCGTTTCATTAGCCGTCATAGGTTTACCTTTCAAACGGAAATCATCTCTGTAGAACGTGATATCCAATTTACCGTGTAGAATGTTCAACTTGGGTGCAATTTCACGTAAACGTTCTGCAATTCTGTTGGAAAGCATAATACCACGGGGCTGAACGCCAATGATTACGGAGTTTTCGAAATTTTTGTGATGTTCAATTAATTGATGGCAAAGGCGGTCGATGATAAGAAGAAACTGAGCACTGTCAATTAAAACTCGCTTTTGCATTGTTGGAAAGTTGCACAAATATAAACAAAATAGGGAATAAGCCAATTGCCAATTTTACTTTATGCTCAATCCCTTGTAATTAGTTTAAAACAGAGGTACAGCTAGCTAAAAGCCAAAACGGTTGAACCATAAGATTCAACCGTTTTGTACGAAAACAAATTCGTTTTTTCAACTTTCTAAAAAGGCTGGATATGTTAATAACAAAGTATAATGCCCAAAGGAACAACTTTAGCATTTAATGTTATCTCCTTCGCTTTGGAAGTTGATTTAAGAGTATGCAAAGATATTTACTTCTTTCCTTGGATGTTCAAAGCAATTTTCACTTCAGGATAAATGAATTTATCGCCCAACGATTTATCGTTACCATAGAATAAACCCCATTGCGTTCTATCGATAGTAAACGATGCAGTAGCAGAAGCTGTACTATCAGCTACTACAATTTTAGCAGGGAAGCTTACGTTTCTTGTACTGTCTTTCAATGTTAAGTTGCCGCTGATTTTATGGCTGTTCACACTGTCACCTGTTAAAATTTCCGAGCCTGTAATTTCAAATGTTGCAGTGCCAAATTTTTCGGCATCAAAAAAATCAGGAGACAATAAATGCTTTTTCAATTTCTCGCTCATGGTTTGATTCTTATCTGTAATCACCATTGAAGCGATATCGATCACGAATTTACCTGAGGTAATATTTCCATCTGCAACAGAAAAACTACCTTCTGTTAAGCTAAAATCTCCGGTGTGTGTGCCTACAGGCTTTGCACCTTCAAAACTCACTTTGCTAGTCGATTTGTCGGCTGTAAATGTTGTTCCGGTAGCTGTTGTAGCAGTTTGCGTTTCACCGGCATTAGTTACTTCCGTTTTTGGTGTTTGGTTGCAAGAAGTAGCAATGAAAAGGGCTACAATTGGCAAGAAGATTTTTTTCATGATGTATGTTTTTTGATAATAATTTAGTTGCAATATACTGAAAATTAGCAAATTACTTCTTCCAAAACACTAATAACCCGATTTCTATAGCTAAGAATACTAAGCAGAAAAGTAATGCTAATTTCCAAAGCGAAGTGCCGCGACCCACTTCTTTCGATAGTACCGCTGCTTCATGCCCGCTAGCGCCAATTACATTGAGCAAAGGGTGCTTTGCTTTTAATGCATCTAAATCTTCAAACTGCATATTCGATTCAGCGCGATTATAGTTTAAAGCAATAAATTTTTCATCCCCTTCATCGGCTTTAACGCTATAGAATCCGGCTGTTTTAATATTGTCTTTCGGGTTAAGCAACACCTTTGAGCCGATGTTACTTTGCTCCGGAATGAATTCTGTTTTTTCGCCTTTGATTTTCAACACCGATTCTTTTTTGTCGGTAGAGGTTTCCAACGTTATGGGGTCTTTACTGCCAATGGTATGTGCCTGAGCTTCATCGGCCGCACCGTTAATGGCCATTTTATAGAGCAATGGGGCAAAAGTAGAATGTACCACAAATTCATTCACTTTATTGTCGAGCGGTGCAGTACAAATGTAAATATGTCCTTGCTCAACTACTTCACTCAACAAGAGCATTCCCTTGTTTTTTAATCGAATGATATCTTCGGTAGGGTGGGCAGCACCGGCAACAAAGCGGTAATATTTTTTCACCGAAGGCAAGCTGATATTCTGAGGCACTATATCGAACAAATCTTTTACCAATTTATGATTTAAGTTGATGCTCTCCACCTCTGTGTTATCGGATTGCAATGCTTCAAAACGTCCAATTTGACTGCTGTTCAAGAATTGATTGTAGGAAGAGATAGTTGCGTTTTCATTCGGAAAAATCAATAATGAACCACCTTGATTCACGTATTTTTTTAATTCTTCGGAAAGGCCGGTGCTCATGTCTTTCAGATTCGACAATACAATTAAATGCTGTTTGCCCAAAGCTGCGTAGTTGATATTTCCTGCATTTAAAGTAGAGAAATTAAATTCGGGTTGACCGTTAAACACTGCATCTACAAAATTCCCTGTGCCCGGTTCTTTAATTTGAAGGACATTAAGTTTTTCCAACACATTAAATGCCATGAAATAACTGTCGTCAAAGGTAATAGGGAAGTCTTCCAATTTTACTTCAGTTTTGTTCCATCCGATTTGCGAAATGGTGAATGGAATGGTATCGTATACTTTATCTCCAGCTTTTACTGTTGGATTCGATAATGCTTTTGATTGTTCGTTGATAGATAGCGATAAACGAATATTCTCTGCATCCTCTTCACCAGCGTTTTTCACACGGACAATCAACTTGTTTTTTTGATTGAGGAGTTGAACGGGTTCGTAGAAAAAACAACTATCGATATATAAGTTTGCCTGCGATTTTGCCGCTAACGGAATCAGGTTATACTTTACCAACGAATCGGGTGTAATGCCACCCATGTTTTGCTGATAATCAGATATTAAGTAAGCAATTTGGTTGGGTGAATTATCGCGATTCAAAATATCTTTTTGGCGTTTCAGAATCTCAGACCAATTGCGCGAAGCAGGAGAAATTTCCACTTCATCCAACATCAATATTAACTCTTCTTTGTTCACTAATCGCTGCTGCTTTCCGCTGAAGTCATTCGTTAGCAATTGAAACAAATCATCGTTGGCATAACTTCCGGCAATTGATTTTGCCGATAACTTCGCTTCATCCAATAACGATTGTTTGTCGCCCATAGCTTTCATGGAAAAGGAATTGTCGACATACAAACTCACATACTTTTTACCGCTATTGGCTTCTTTGTTCTTAGCCGGAATGTAAGGTTGAGCAAAAGCCAGAATTAAAAACAGCAAGGCTAAAAGTCTTGACGCCAACACCAATAGATGCTTTAGTTTGTTTCGGTTGGTCGATTCCTGCTGAATTTGTTTGAGGAACGCTACATTACTAAAATACACCGTTTTAAATCGTCTGAATTTAAACAGGTGAATAATAATAGGAATGGCAAGTAACCCTAAAGCCCACAAAAAAGAAGGATGAACAAATTGCATCTGGCGAAAATATTAGTTTTATGTTTGCATTCAAATCAATTCACATTGTTTTGAAAATTAATTGAACATGGATAAGGTAGATATACAGATAAAGGTATACGATAGAGAAGGAGTGGAGCATGATATTACTGTACCCACGGATATCGGCATGACGTTGATGGAAGCCTGTAAAGCTTACGACTTGGGCGTTGAAGGGACTTGTGGCGGAATGGCCTTGTGTGCCTCTTGCCAAGTGTATGTGGAGAGCGATCACCAGCTTCACGAACAAGGTGATGCAGAGTTAGATATGCTCGATCAAGCGTTTTTTGTGAAACCGAACAGTCGATTGGGTTGCCAAATCCATCTTTCTAATGAATTGGACGGGTTGGTTGTCCGCATTGCCCCAAAGGGATTAGAGTAATTAGCTCTAGTTGTAACGTTGCACATCCGAATTGTCATCACAGGCTTTGAGAAGTTGTTTCACTGTTTTATTTATCACCGGATGTCTAAATTCAGCAGCTATTTCAGCAAGGGGAAGTAAGGTAAATCTTCGCTGATGTAAATAGGGATGAGGAATGGTAAGTTGTTCCAACGTAATGCTTCTATCACCATAGAAAAGAATGTCTATATCAATAAGTCTAGGTCCCCATTTTTCAGTGGTTTCCCGTCCGATTTCTTTCTCGATTTTTTGAAGTATGCGCAACAATTCTTCCGGAGCATGCATGGTTAAAATTTCAATGCATTGGTTGAGAAAGCCCGGTTGGTCTGTTTTCCCCCAAGGGGCAGTTTCATATATGGCTGATGTAGCCATAATTTGACCGGCTCGAAATGCAATCAAGTTTCGTGCACTGCTTAGATTCGCAGCTCTATCGCCCAAATTTGTCCCCAATAAGAGAAAAACCTTTTCCATTTCGCCAAATATAATGGGCTGTTTCTAAAATGATGCAAAAATGTAGCATTGATTTTCATTCCGTTCGAGAAATGAATCCGATTTGGTATAATTGTGCATAAAATCAGTTTATGTGGAAATTTATTAAGTATGTGTTGGCCACTGTTGTTGGTCTTTTTCTCTTTATGTTTATTGGCTTGTTTATCCTCATTGGCATAGCTGCTTCTGCCGGAAAAGAAAAGGCGGTTACCGTAAAACCCAATTCGGTGTTGAAGGTGGATTTGAATTACGATATTCCTGAAAAAACAAATTCGAATCCTTTCTCATCGTTCGATTACGGTTCATTCAAACCCAAAAAAGCTACCGGTTTGAATGATATTGTGGCTGGTTTGCGCAAGGCCGCTACCGATAAAAATATTAAAGGTATTTACTTGGAAATGGGCGTGAATCCTAATGGTTACGCTACCCTTGAGGTGATTCGGCAAGAGTTGTTGGCGTTTAAAAAGACCGGTAAGTTCATCTATGCTTATGGCGCTATGGTGTCGCAGAAATCGTATTACCTGGCCAGCGTTGCCGATAAAATTATTTTGAATCCGAGTGGTGGTATGGAAGTTACCGGCTTCGGAAGAGAAATTATGTATTACAAAAATGCATTAGATAAATTGGGTATTGAAGTGCAACAGTTTCACTGTGGACAGTTCAAGAGCGCTATCGAACCATACACTCGCGATAATATGAGTGAGCCAAATCGTCAGCAATTATTGGCTTTATACGGAGATGTATATCAACATTTTTTAACCCATGTGGGTGAGTCTCGAAAGATTGATACCGCTGCTTTAAATGCTGCTATCAACGATTTGAAGGTGTTTATGCCTGAAGATTGCAAAGCATTGAATATTGTGGATGAATTAGGGTACTTCGATCAATTGATTAGTGCTGTGAAAGACAAAGCAGGCATCGACAAAAAAGAAGAATTGAAATTTACAGACCTTTCGAGTTATATCGCATCTAATGAGCCGGAAACATCAACATCTGCAAATCGAGTAGCTATAATTTATATGGAAGGTGAGATTGTAGATGGACAAGGAAAAGACGGACAAATTGGAGGAGATGAGTTTGCGAAAATTATTCGTAAAGCACGTATGGATGAGAAAGTGAAAGCCATTGTGTTACGTGTTAACTCACCTGGTGGAAGTGCATTGGCTTCCGATATTATGTGGCGTGAAGTGGTGATGGCCAGAAAGGATAAACCTGTTGTTGTATCGTTTGGTGATGTGGCTGCTTCAGGTGGTTATTTTATCTCTTGTAACAGTGATCGTATTTTTGCTGAACCTACCACTATCACAGGGTCTATCGGTATTTTTGGTTTAATTCCGAATGCCAAAAAACTATTGAATGAAAAGTTAGGCATTACAACGGATAACGTAGAAGTTACACGCCACGGGGCTTTCAATATGGTCACCAATCCGTTTGATGAAGAAGAAAGAGCCATTATCCAAAAGACAATCGAGAAAGGTTATCGCGAATTTAAAGGCCGTGTGGCGGAAGGTCGCGGTAAAGACACTGCCTATATTGAAACCATTGCGCAAGGGCATGTATACACAGGAAATCAAGCTATTCAAAATGGGTTAGTAGATGAAATTGGAGGCTTAGATCAAGCCATTCAATTTGCAGTGAAGAAAGCAAATCTGAAAGAGTACAAATTGAAAGAATATCCGGAAGAAAAAGATTTTGCTACGCAAATTTCTGAAGCTTTTGGCGAAGCGAAAATGCAAATGATTAAATCGGAATTAGGCGACCAATATGAATTCTATAAGACATTGGATGTCATTCGCAAAGGAACCGGAATTCAAATGCGAATGCCTTATGATTTAGGTGTAGAATAATTAGCAATGAATAAGCGTATAACACTTTTTACTTTTCTTGTCGTATTGCTTTCAGCCTGTAAGCAACAAAACGATTTTGATAAAGACGGAAATTTACTGTTGGAAAAATTGACTTCCAAAAGCGGAGAATTTAAGTTTAATCCCATGTTTCGTTCCGATAGTAATTCGGTAAAAAAGTATGTGCCGGATACCTTTTTGTATAACAACCAACCCTATAGTGGTAAGGTAGTGAAATACAATGCACAGGCGAAACGTACCATGTTGGGTACAATGAAAGACGGACTATTAGACGGCTGTTGGACATTTTATTTCGCCACCGGTGGAAAGCAAATGGAAGGTGATTATAAATCGGGTTGGGATGTTGGCTTGTGGACGTCTTACTATGGTTACGACAAGAAAAAGGTGCAAAAGTATTATGACGATTTTGGTTATATGATTGCACGTATCGATTATTTCGACAATGGGAAAATGCAGTATTTCCAAAACATCAAACATCCATTGTTTGGCGATAAAGAAAGAAACATCTCTTTCGATCGGCAGGAAGAGCCCATCAATATTTATGTTGAAGACTCTATACTTATTTTAAAAAATGGCGATAAAACTGAGAAAATCGGTAAAAATATCTTTGGAAAATTTAAATCGAATTGATTTTTAGGAACTCGTTTGAGTATACGCCTTCCAAGTGGTAACCGTTGCCTAATTTCATTTAGCGGCTAATTATTTTTATTTTCATTCTTCTATCAAAAACACGATTATGCGTTTTCTTTTTTTTCTATGCATTGGCAGTCAGGCATTTGCTCAAACGGCAGACGAGGTTATCAATAAATCAATTACAGCATCAGGTGGTGCTGATAAATGGAGCAAGGTAGTAGCCATGAAGTACGAAGGTAATTATGTAATGGGACCGGGTATGTTAGCTCCTGTTACTGAAATCCAATTCACTAAACCGGCTATGGCATACTATAGTGATTTTACGTGGCAAGGCATGACTTCTAAAACGGTGATGCAAGCTGACAGTGGATGGACCTATAATCCATTTGGTGGAAAGCGCGAAACCGATCCCATCAACGCAGAAGAAATTCGCAGTTTGAAGTTAGATGCAGATCCTCAAGGGTTGCTATTTAATTATGCGAAGAAGGGCTATACGGCCGATTATTTGGGCTTAGATGATATGGAAGGATCAGAGGTACATAAGGTGCGCTTAAACACAAAGGAGGGCGATATGGTGTATTTCTATATTGATGTACAATCGTTTTATGTTTTGAAAATGGTAAAGCGAATGAAATTTAAAACGAAGGAAGATAAATCGTTTGTTGTTTATAGCGATTTCAGAAAGAATGACTTCGGACTAACGATGCCTTATTCGACACAGCGCGTTGACGAAAAAGGGAATGAACAAGGCGGTCCGGTGATGCTGACAAAGATTACCGTTAATCCTGTTTTCGACAGTAAACTATTAGACAAACCTTTATCAAAATAATTGTATGCGTTTCTATATCTCTACTTTACTTTCCTTAAGTTATGGGCTCATTGTAGCTCAGAACGCCACACTTACTTCGGCCTCTTTAAACAAAGTTGAAGCACGTTGTATTGGTCCTGCCGTAATGGGTGGACGAATTACAGCCATTGACGGGGTTGAAAACGATCCACGAATTTTGTACGTTGGTTCTGCAGGAGGTGGCATTTGGAAAACAACCAATGGTGGTTCTGAATTCAAAAGCATTTTCGATAAGCATTGCCAAAGTATTGGGGCCATAGCCATCAATCAAAAAAATCCTGAAGAAGTTTGGGTAGGCACCGGTGAAAGCAATATGCGCAACACAGTTTCCGTTGGAAATGGAGTCTACAAAACTACTGATGGCGGTGAGAACTGGACTTTTATGGGTTTGCCGAATAGCGAGCATATCAGTAAAGTGGTCATTCACCCACAAAATCCGAATATGGTTTACGTAGCAGTTGTTGGAAAACTATGGGGCAACAGTAGCGAACGCGGATTGTACAAAACTACAGATGGAGGTAAGAATTGGCAACGTATTTTGTTTGTGAACGATTCTACCGGTTGCGCAGATTTTATTATGAATCCAAACAATCCGGATATCCTTTACGCCAGTATGTGGCAGGTAAGAAGAAAACCGTATGCCTTTGCCAGTGGCGGTCCGGGCAGTGCCATTATGAAGTCTACAGATGGAGGAGCAACGTGGAAGAAAATTCAAAAAGGATTACCGGCCGGTGATATTGGACGTGCAGCATTGGCCATTGCGCCTTCATCGCCCGATAAGTTGGTGATGATTGTGGAAAGTAAAAAAACAAGTTTGTTTTTAACCACTGATGCCGGTGAAACATGGCAAGAACAAGGTGCTGACGATAATGTTTGTGCTCGTCCTTTCTATTTCAGCTGCTTAGCTATCGACCCACTCGAATCGAATCGAGTGTATCGTCCAGCGTTTTATTTTTCCATGAGTGATGATGGCGGACATAGTTGGGCACAAGCACAACAATCGAACGGTTGGGTACACAGCGATTTACATGCCTTGTGGATTAATCCGAAAAACACATCACACATGTATTTAGGAACCGATGGTGGCGTATACATGAGTGTAGACAAAGGGAACAATTGGCTGTTCTTGAATAATTTTACGGTAAGTCAGTTATATCATGTGCAAGTTGATGATCAAGAACCCTATAATGTATATGGAGGTTTGCAAGATAATGGTTCGTGGCGAGCACCTTCTCAAAACCCGGGAGGAATACAAAATGGCGATTGGAAAAATGTGGGTGGTGGCGATGGATTCTGGGTGCAACCCGATGCAGAAAATCACAAGATTGTGTATAGCGAATATCAAGGTGGACATATTAGCCGTTTAGATTTGAACACCAATCAAAGCCAAGATATTCAACCCAAAGCAGAAGAAGGCGATCCTAAATTGCGATTCAATTGGAATACGCCTATTGTTCGCTCGATCAACAACAAGAAACGATTGTATATGGCTTCTCAGTTTTTATATCGGAGCGATGATAAAGGGATTCATTGGGAAAAAATGTCGGGCGATTTAACCACAAACGATCCAATGAAATTGAAACAAGAGGAGAGTGGCGGATTAACAAACGATAATACTTCAGCCGAAAATCATTGTACTATTTTCACGATTGCAGAATCACCATTAGATGTAAACATGGTTTGGGCCGGAACCGATGACGGAAATCTTCAAGTTACAACGGATGGAGGTAAAACATGGACGAATGTGGCCGATAATTACAAACGCTGTGGCATTCCTGCACAAACTTGGGTAAGCAGTATCGAACCATCGCGCTTCGATAAGAATACTGTCTACGCTACTTTCGATAATCACATGTATAGCGATATGAATACCTATGTGGCGAAAAGTTCGGATTTAGGAAAAACATGGACACTCTTCAAATCTCCTGAATTTAAAGGCTTTGCGCACAAAGTAAAAGAAGACTTGGTACGTAAAGATTTGTTGTTTTTGGGGACTGAAATGGGCTTGTATACTTCTTTAGATGGGGGTAAGAACTGGTTGCAAATGAAAGGAAACATCCCCACTTATGCATTGGTGCGTGATATCGTGATTGAGCCTCGAACCAACGATTTAGTATTAGCCACGCACGGAAGAGGAATTTTAATTGTTGATGATATTTCACCACTACGAAATATTTCTGCCGAGTTATTGCAAAAGGAAGCTGCTTTTATTCCATCACGAAGTGCATTAGCCGCTAATGATCACTTTGGTAACGGTTGGCCGGATGCAGGAGGCTTTGTTGGTCCTAATGCCACAGAAGATGCCGTCATTACGTATTACCTAAAGAATCGTGTGAATAGCGGTGGCGTTAAAATTGCTGTTTACGATATGAATGGAAAATTTTTGGTGGATTTACCGGGAACAAAACGAAAAGGCATCAATAAAGTATATTGGAATAAACGCATTACTCCTCCACGATTAGCTACCGGAGGGGCAAAAGCGGATTGGACATCCACTATTGGTCCGATGGTTCAAGCCGGTAAATATAAATTGAAACTGATTGTCGGTGAGAAAAGTTTCGATGGAGAAATTGAATTGAAGGAAGATGCAAAAGCAAATATCTCTGCTGAAGATAAAACAATGAATACTCAGCTTATGCAGAAAACGGTTGCTCTACAGGAGGATTTAGCGAAGTTGATGGATTCAGTTACGGCTGAGCAAAATAAGCTGAAGGAGAACTTGAATGATGATAAAGTCATCAAAGAATATTTCGACAGTTTAGAAGTTGTTCGTGCTGAATTGGTGCCCGTGAAAACCGGTCGTGCTGTGCTTTTTGCTGATGAAGAAAAACTGCGCGATAAAGTGAGTGACATTTATGCAGGAGTGTTGTTCTATGACGGCCGCCCAACGAATTCTCAAACCGATGGCTTGAAAAAGTTGAATAAAGAATTTGAAAAGAGTAAAGCTAAATTTGAGTTGCGCAAGAAAACGTTTACACCTTTAATTGAGCCTATATTAAGGCGAGTAAAGAAGTCGAATCCCTATTAACAATAGACTGCTATTGTTTTAAAAAATCGCATGCTGACTAATAATATTTTTAGAAATGATTTTGGTCATTCTTATTGATTGTTAACGCCAATTAATTTCGTTGTTATTGAAGGTTTTCAAAATCAACGTTTATGAAATTGGCTATTCGGTTTGGACTTATATTCTTGTTTTTTCTACAGATACTATCATTAAAGGCACAAATAGGTTCGCAACAGAATTGTTTGCCCTATAATAACGATAGAGTATCGGCTTTCACCAAGTCCAATAGTACTGGAGGTGGTTTAGTTAAATTCTATAACAACATAAACGAGGATGTTACAGTTAAAATTATAAGTCCAGGTGGTGTTGAATCTAATCCACGTGCATCAATAAAAATAGCAAAAGGGGCAAATGTAGAATTTAGAGTTGGTAGCGAAGGGAATTCTGCACCCTTGGCAGTTTCGAATACTTCCGGTATTTTTATTGTTTTCGAAAATGGAGAAAAGTCATGTATCTATTTAGTTGGCGAAAAAGGAGTAAAACAGCTTGAGGATAAGCGTTTCTTTATGTTTAAAGCAAGTGATTTTTCTAAAATAGGCGAATCTGAAAACGACCCCAATGGAATTCCACTACGTGAATCAAATCTTCCACCTTTTCAAGGTAATCCAACATCTTCTTCAGTTTCAAAAAGGATATATCCTTTTCATAAAGGGAACATTATTAATTTCAAATATTACTTCAATAATGATGAACTTTCTTTGTTTGAGAAAACATTGAATAGTGCTGTTTTAGCAATTGATAATGGGAAATTGATGATGACTGTTCCGGAACACTTTTCGAGTAGAGTGTTCTTAAAATCGGGAAATTTTAATTTTCGAAACAACAATTTTTTCTCGTCATTAGAAATTCAAGGATTGGGTGGTCTATATTTCGGTAATGTACGCATTGGGTTTAATTCAACAAACGGAAACTTTGCTATCGAAACATATTTGAAAGTAGAGAAAAAATTCAATACCATCATTTCAGGGAATTTGAAGAATTACAATACAACAATCAAACGTGCATTTTCCAATCCTCCTGAATATATTAAAGTTCCGGCTTTCCCTTGTGAAAATATACCATCTAGTATTTGCGGTGGTTTTTATAGCATTGCAATTCGTAAAGAAAAAGATATTTCTAACGTTTATATAAACGATATTCAAATTTTTGAAGGTGTTCTTCCCTTTTTGGATACACTTTCTAATCTTTATCTATTCGGAAATTCAGGTATAACAAAATTCGATAATTTTATTTTTTCTGATGATTATCACAAAGGAATAAGAAGCATTGGAGAGTATGAACCCCATCCCTTTATTGCTAGTTGTTCAAACGACAAATTAGCAGTAATAGATGCTAATGATAATTTTGTGACTGATTGTTTATATGATGAAATCGAAGATTTTATTGGCGCTTATGCTCGGGTGCTTATAAAAGATGATAAGACCTATGCCCACAATTATTTAGTGATTGATACCTTTGGGAATTACGTATCAGGAAGTTATAGTTTTTCAGTTACCGACCCGAACTTTGAAAATCATAAACCGGAAGTGTTTAACTGTAGAGCAAACCTTAAAAATGGAAAATTAGACGGGCAGTTTACTTGTCATTTTTCTAATGGTAAAAAATATGCCGAAATGAGTTTTGCAAATGGGAAACTAAAAAAGAATAGTTTCTTTATGTACGATAAAAAGGGCAATGCTACTCATAACGAGACTCTAGATGGAGTAGAGACTCGCGAACAATTTGAGGGTATGCAAGAAGAGTTAATGATGTATTTTATTGATTTATTACTGGAAGGTATTCATCCAGATACTCGAAATAATGTTGAAATGCCCGGAAAACCTGAAGATCCTGATGCTAAAAATTGGGGAGGTTAATTTCGGTAAGTTTAGAATAATTGCCAACTATCTTTTATAGTCCCATCCCCTGAAATTTCATACAAGATATTATCTTTTATCATTAACGTATCGGAATGGAAACATGTGCAGTTATCATTTCTTTGTTTTATGATGATCAAACTGTCTTTTTGGATATATCTTCCATAGCATTGCGCTTGTTCTAGTATTTTTCCACAACGAACATTGAAATAGCCATGTTTCCCTATTATAAATGTTGGTGCTGATGTAAAAAGTCTCATTTCATATTTTCCCCTTAGTTTTTTCGCTTGTATATACCTATTGGTTTTTAGTATCGTGCAGCCCATAAAATGCAGAATCACAATGCATATTGCAAAAAATACAATCACATTGGGGATGTTTTTCTTATTCATACAGAGATGAAAGTGCTCTATAAATTCTAGCTATATCATGATTTTTATTAATTCGAAATTTGACTTTTATCAGAATATTGAATTCATACTTATTGTACCTTGTTTTTCTGTAATAGAATCAAACAAGTATGAAGGATCAATCAGCATTTACGCCTGAAATTCAATCCATTCTTGGTAATGAAGCAGTGGATTTTGTGGTAACCGCTAATAGAGCACATTCGGTTAAACGGTCCTATCTACTTATCGTTAGTGGCTTTTTGTGGTTTTTGTTTATGGCTATGTTTGGCATAGCTATGCTACTTCCAATTGTAAAAGGCGAAAATGTTTATTTCTCCAATGAACAAGGGTCACAAGTTGCAAATCTAACTCATCTAACCCCAATAATAATTCCGGCAATTTGTGTCGGAATTTTATTTTTTATTGGCGTAGGTGTTTTTTGCTATGGTCTATTGATTTATTTTCAAAAAGGTGGAATGTTCATTGGTACTCCTACTCGGCTAATTACATTTCGAAACAATACGATTGGAATAACAATGTGGGAAAATTTTTCAGGTGATATTGAGATTGAAGGGGATAATCAAAAAGGGAATTTGTTTTTAGGCATGCGAAGTGGATTGCTGCTGAGGGCAAGGAGAGGGGCTGAAAGCTATGTGCCAAATGTTATATCAATGTATGCTATTTCAGGAGCATTTGATGTAATGGATATTTGTAATAAACGAATAAAGGAAAACAAACATTCCCTTTAATGTAAACCAACAGTGCAGTGTGTGACTGTCAACTAAGGAACTCTCTTTTTACGCCTTCAAATTGTAAGACAAAATCAGCCCCAAATACTGATGCCGGTGTTTTGTAGCCAACAGACGAATAGGATTCGAGAAGCGTTTCACCTGCAATTTTTACAGCCGTTAGTGCCGTAAGTAAATACCCTTCGGGAAGAGTGAGCGTTGCTTTTTTCGTTTCGCCTTTATCGTTTTTTACCTCTCCCCAAATAAACGATTGTGCTTCTTTTCGCATTTGCTCATTCGGTCCTGCAGGGCGTTGTTTCACCTTCTTGATTAGATAGTCTTTTACCCAACGTTGCTTCAGAATGAAACCTAAATAGTTCGAACGTTTCATGTTTTTGATGAGCGACATGGGCAACACATTATACACTCTAATATTTGGAATACCAGTTGTGAAATGTGCCGTAGATACATCGCCCCATGGAATTTCAACAGCTAATTTTTTTGTTGAACCGAAATCTATCTCACGGGTGTGTGATCCGCTTTTTGTATTGATAATTTTGCCATTCGATCGAATCGCACTTCCTTCTCCCAAATTCTCTATAACCGTTATGGTTGTTCCATGTGAAAGCATACCTCCTTTATTCATCAAGCACAATTCCAGTGATGTGGCATCCGGCAATTGTTCTTTTAAGAAGAGCGATAAACAATCAGTAGGTACTACATCAAAACCCACACCCGGCATTACAGTAATTTTTGCTGCTTTTGCCTTTTCATCGAGCCGTTTCAGCGTTTCAAAAACTGAAATTTCGCCAGTGATATCCAGATAGTGTGTATTTGTGGCGATGCATGTTTTAGCCATTGCTACTGCTGTGTACATAAATGGTCCGGCACAATGCAGAACGGTTTTAATATCACTCAATTGACTACTGAAATCACCTGTCAAATCAAAGGTTCTGTATTCGCATTGCAAACCATCAGCAATGCTTTTTACTGCTTGCTCATTTCTTCCCGATAGCACCGGATTCAATCCATTTTTTACAGCTATTTCTGCGATTAATTTTCCCGTGTAGCCATTGCAGCCATAAATGAGCAATCTGTTTTTCATATACTTTTTTTACAAGATAATCGATTAATTATTAATCTGAAACGAAAGCCCCGTTCTGCTTAATTATTGCTGAACGGGGCTCCTATTCATATCCTTTCTGCCCCTACCTCAAAATAGTTATCGAACCTCTTTGATTAGACTCGGAGTGATTATCGAGGAAAGTGAGGTTGAGGGTGTAAACATACACACCCGGCTCGAGGTAATCGCCTTTGTAACGTCCATCCCATTTGAAGAAGATGTCTTTAGACTCGTATACTTTTTCTCCCCATCGGTTGAATATCTCAATATCAAGAAACTTGAGGGCTTCTTTGTTGCCGAAGATTTCATACAAATCGTTGATACCATCTGCATTCGGAGTAAATGCATTCGGGATATAGAGTTTGTAGTTCGGTATAACAGTCACCGGCAGACGAACCGCAGTAGAACATACTTTTCCGTGCGGAGCAGAAGATGCAGTAATGATGTATGCAGTACTGTTATAGACTTGAATTTCGTTGCTATTGCAATCAGTGCAACCTAGTCCTGTTGCAGGCGACCAATTGAAGACCGCATCGCTGTAATTAGAAGAAGCTGTAATGATTTGCCCTTCCCCTAAATTGAGCACTAAAGAATCTACCGGACTCAGGGTAATCTCCACGGCATCAGGCTGTGTAACCATAATGGTAGTCGTAGAAGAACAACCGTTTACATCGGTCACAGTAACGGTGTAATTTGCAGCTGTAAGACCACTGATAGCCCCCGTAGTGTTGGTTACGCCATTGCTAAAGGCAAAACTGTAACCCGAAGCCCCACCGGAAGCGGAAGCACTAATGGCTCCATTGCTTTCACCAAAACACTTCACGGTATCAGTAACAGCCGCAACGGCAATGGCACTCGGCTCAGTGATCGTCACGGAACTCGTAGTCGGACAACCTTTACTGTCGGTCACTCTAATGTTGTAGGTTCCCGCTAAAAGTCCATTGAAGAAACCATTAGGCGAAGCGCTGTATACGCCACCGTTTTCAAGCTCTAAGGTATAGGCGGGCGTACCACCGGAAGCACTCAGTTGAACAGTACCTTTTGCATCACCAAAACAAGGCTCGTTGGTATGCGTTTCGGCAAGCCCCACAGCCGAAGGCGAAGTAACTGTAGCAGAAGCGGTTGCTGAACAGGCCAGCGAGTCAGACACAGTAATGGTATATGTTCCCGCAATCAAGCCTGAAGCCGAAGAAGCACTAGAAACATTCGGATTCCAAGTGTAGACATACCCCGAAGCAGCAGGCGTTCCACCACCAGCAGTAACCGCCACTGAACCATCACTTCCTGCGTTACAAGTAGTCGCTAATGCTGTAGCTGTAGCGGTTAAAATAGCAGGTTCAGTAATAGCAAAAGATGTATTGACACTGCAACCATGACTATCGGTAATGGTTACTGTATAATTACCCAAACTCAAACCGGAAGCCGATGCAGACGAAGATACGTTTGGTGTCCATGCATACGAATAACCAATGGTACCACCTTGGGCAACCACAGTAGCTGAACCGTTGTTACCACCAAAGCACGACACATTGGTTTGTGTTTGACTAAGTACGGAAAGCGGTAAGGCAGGCTGTGCAATGGTTACACTGTTAGTCACGGAACACCCTTTAGCATCAGTAATCGTTACGTCATAGGTTCCTGCATCCAAGTTAATGGCAGAGTCAATGGTACTGGATGCGTTAGCCGACCATGTAAAAGTGTAAGGAACCGTTCCCCCAGAAGTAGCGTACACAATACGTCCGTCATTCACCCCACCATTACATTGCTTATCTAGCGAAGATACGGTGTAACTCAAAGCAGAAGCCGGTTGTGCTAAAGTAACAGTAACGATAGCACTACAACTGTTATCATCGGTAACAGTAACCGCATAACTTCCTGCACCAAGAGAAGAAGCCGAAGAAGTAGTAGATACATTCGGACTCCACGTATAATTGTAAGCCCCTGCAGCAGTTCCACCGGACACCGAGAGGACAACACTTCCGGTTGCAGCGCCAAAGCAGTTAATATCCGTCTGTGAAGGCGAAATGGCAACAGCAGTAGGCTGATTAATAGTCCCTGTAGCGGTTTGTTGACACGAAGCTAAATCGGTAGCAGTAACGGTATAGGTACCGGCTGCAGGAGTAATGGTTTGCCCCACAGCACTATTGCTCCAAGCGAAGGTAAATGGCCCTGCACCGGAAGGATTAGCTGTAGCTGAACCATTGCCGCCAAAACAAGAAGCATCTATAGCCGTAATGGTCATAATCGGAGAAGCAGGTTCAGTGATAGTTGTTGTTCCCGAAACGGTACATGAGTTTGCATCGGTAGCAGTAACCGCGTATGCTCCCGAAGTCAGTCCAGTACGAGCCGGAGGCAATACTCCACCCGGATTCCAGTTGTAGGAAACAAGCCCTGTTGCATTCACGAAGTTAGCAGTGGCGGTAGCTGTAGCACCCCCGAAACACACGTTGTTAGTGCTTGTTAAAGTCAAGCTCTGTACCCCCGGTTCAGTAACGGTTTCAGACACCGCCACAAAGCACGATTTACTGTCTAGGATATTCCCTGCATAAGTACCTGCAGCAAGCGAAGGAATGGTAGTAGTCCCTGCCGGAATCGGATTACCGAGATAGGTGTAAGGCGGAGTACCACCGGAGATGTTGATGGTTACCGTTCCATCCGACCCACCATGACATTTTACGTTGGTGTGGGAAGTAGTAACGGTGAGTGCAGCAGTAGGTTGAGTAAGAACAATGGTGTCATACACTTTACAGCTATTGTTATCGGTTACGGTTAAGTAGTAGGTACCTGAAGCAAGTCCAGTAGGCGCAGCCCCTGAAGCAGTAGCCGGGTTCCAAGTATAAGTGTAAGTAGGTGTTCCTCCACTCACATTAGTGGTGATACTACCGGTAGAGTTGCCAAAGCAATTGATATTGGACGAAGTGTACGGATGCACAATAGCCGTAGGTTCAGTGATAGTTGTTGTTCCCGAAACGGTACATGAGTTTGCATCGGTAGCAGTAACCGCGTATGCTCCCGAAGTCAGTCCAGTACGAGCCGGAGGCAATACTCCACCCGGATTCCAGTTGTAGGAAACAAGCCCTGTTGCATTCACGAAGTTAGCAGTGGCGGTAGCTGTAGCACCCCCGAAACACACGTTGTTAGTGCTTGTTAAAGTCAAGCTCTGTACCCCCGGTTCAGTAACGGTTTCAGACACCGCCACAAAGCACGATTTACTGTCTAGGATATTCCCTGCATAAGTACCTGCAGCAAGCGAAGGAATGGTAGTAGTCCCTGCCGGAATCGGATTACCGAGATAGGTGTAAGGCGGAGTACCACCGGAGATGTTGATGGTTACCGTTCCATCCGACCCACCATGACATTTTACGTTGGTGTAGGAAGTAGTAACGGTGAGTGCAGCAGTAGGTTGAGTAAGAACAATGGTGTCATACACTTTACAGCTATTGTTATCGGTTACGGTTAAGTAGTAGGTACCTGAAGCAAGTCCAGTAGGCGCAGCCCCTGAAGCAGTAGCCGGGTTCCAAGTATAAGTGTAAGTAGGTGTTCCTCCACTCACATTAGTGGTGATACTACCGGTAGAGTTGCCAAAGCAATTGATATTGGACGAAGTGTACGGATGCACAATAGCCGTAGGTTCAGTGATAGTTGTTGTTCCCGAAACGGTACATGAGTTTGCATCGGTAGCAGTAACCGCGTATGTTCCCGAAGTCAGTCCAGTACGAGCCGGAGGCAATACTCCACCCGGATTCCAGTTGTAGGAAACAAGCCCTGTTGCATTCACGAAGTTAGCGGTAGCAGTAGCGGTCGCTCCACCGAAGCACAAATTGTTGGTGCTTGTTAAAGTCAAGCTCTGTACCCCCGGTTCAGTAACGGTTTCAGACACCGCCACAAAGCACGATTTACTGTCTACGATATTCCCTGCATAAGTACCTGCAGCAAGCGAAGGAATAGTAGTTGTTCCAGCCGGAATCGGATTACCGAGATAGGTGTAAGGCGGAGTACCACCTGAAATGTTGATGGTTACTGTACCATCCGACCCACCATGACATTTTACATTGGTGTGCGATGTAGTAACAGTGAGTGCAGCAGTAGGTTGAGTAAGAACAATGGTGTCATACACTTTACAGCTATTGTTATCGGTTACGGTTAAGTAGTAGGTACCTGAAGCTAGTCCTGTAGGCGCAGCCCCGGAAGCAGCAGCCGGGTTCCAAGTATAAGTGTAAGTAGGTGTTCCTCCACTCACATTGGTGGTAATACTACCGGTAGAGTTGCCAAAGCAATTGATATTGGAAGAAGTGTACGGATGCACAATAGCCGTAGGTTCAGTGATAGTTGTTGTTCCCGAAACGGTACATGAGTTTGCATCGGTAGCGGTAACCGCGTATGTTCCCGAAGTCAGTCCAGTACGAGCCGGAGGCAATACTCCACCCGGATTCCAGTTGTAGGAAACAAGCCCTGTTGCATTCACGAAGTTAGCGGTAGCAGTAGCGGTCGCTCCACCGAAGCACAAATTGTTAGTGCTTGTTAAAGTCAAGCTCTGTACCCCCGGTTCAGTAACGGTTTCAGACACCGCCACAAAGCACGATTTACTGTCTACGATATTCCCTGCATAAGTACCTGCAGCAAGCGAAGGAATAGTAGTTGTTCCGGCCGGAATCGGATTACCGAGATAGGTGTAAGGCGGAGTACCACCTGAAATGTTGATGGTTACTGTACCATCCGACCCACCATGACATTTTACATTGGTGTGCGATGTAGTAACAGTGAGTGCAGCAGTAGGTTGAGTAAGAACAATGGTGTCATACACTTTACAGCTATTGTTATCGGTTACGGTTAAGTAGTAGGTACCTGAAGCTATCCTGTAGGCGCAGCCCCGGAAGCAGCAGCCGGGTTCCAAGTATAAGTGTAAGTAGGTGTTCCTCCACTCACATTGGTGGTAATACTACCGGTAGAGTTGCCAAAGCAATTGATATTGGAAGAAGTGTACGGATGCACAATAGCCGTAGGTTCAGTGATAGTTGTTGTTCCCGAAACGGTACATGAGTTTGCATCGGTAGCGGTAACCGCGTATGTTCCCGAAGTCAGTCCAGTACGAGCCGGAGGCAATACTCCACCCGGATTCCAGTTGTAGGAAACAAGCCCTGTTGCATTCACAAAGTTAGCGGTAGCAGTAGCGGTCGCTCCACCGAAGCACAAATTGTTGGTGCTCGTTAACGTTAAGCTTTGTACAGCAGGCTCAGTAACGGTTTCAGACACCGCCACAAAGCACGATTTACTGTCTAGGATATTCCCTGCATAAGTACCTGCAGCAAGCGAAGGAATAGTAGTTGTTCCGGCCGGAATCGGATTACCGAGATAGGTGTAAGGCGGAGTACCACCGGAGATGTTGATGGTTACTGTACCATCCGACCCACCATGACATTTTACATTGGTGTGGGAAGTAGTAACGGTGAGAGCAGCAGTAGGTTGAGTAATTGTTATCGAATCAATCTTCTGACAAGCTTTATTGTCGGAAACGGTTAAGTAGTAAGTTCCTGAAGCCAGTCCCGTAGGCGCAGCCCCTGAAGCGGTTGCCGGATTCCAAGTATACGTATAAGTAGGCGTTCCACCACTCACATTGGTGGTTATACTACCGGTGGAGTTGCCAAAGCAATTGACATCTTGTTTGGTAATGCTATTCGATAAACCGGAAGCCGGCTGAGCAATTGTGGTACTTCCCGTAATGGTACAGCCTTTGCTATCAGTAACAGTAAGGGTATAGGTTCCTGCTCCTAAATTATAGTTAGTTTGTCCAGGTATGTTATTACTCCAATCGTAAGTATATCCTCCATTTCCACCGCCAACAATTGCAGTTGCGCTTCCATGATTAGCTTGGTAGCAACTATCATCTACTTTCGTGATTGAAAGCGTAAGGGTAGGCGGGCCGGTAATATTCCCTGAGGCGGTTGCAGTACAACCTTTCCCATCAGTAATAGTCACGGATATGGGACCGGTACTGAGTCCGGTAACAGATGGACTATTGGGTTGTCCTCCACTCCAAGCATAAGAGTATGGGGTAGTTCCACCTGAGAAAACTGAAGCTAATGCTTGGCCATTGTTTGAACCGGCACAAGACATATCAACCGTATTAATATCTGCAACCATGGCAGCACCTGGTTGTGTGATAGTAATGGAACCCGAAAATGCATGTGCAGGAAGAGCATCCGTGTAGTTGTAGGTATATGTTCCTGCTGCTAAACCTGAAATAGAGGCACCGGTCATTCCATTGCTCCAAGAAATATTAGCTGTACCAGAAACACCGGTTACTGTGAGTGTGGCAGTACCATTTGCCCCTCCAAAGCAAGAAACATTGGTAGTGGTTATACTTGATGTAACTCCACAAGGTAAAGATCCAATCGTGGCAGTATATTGCAAAAGCGAAGAACATCCATTAGCGTCACGAAAATCGGCAATGAAAGTGCCTGGCGAAAGACCGGTTACAGATGCCCCTGGATGTCCGGGTCCCCAGTTAATACCTGTATACGGAGGTGTTCCACCTGAAATTGTAATTGATGCAGTTCCATTGTTAATGCCACAATTGGCATCCGTCTTAGAAACAACGGCTGAAAGGGCTGTTGGTTGATTAAGTGTATATGTTCCGGTTGCAGAACATACCCCATCAGTTGCAGTTACAGTATATGTTCCTGCTGTTAAGCCAACATGTGATGCCCCTTTTGTTCCATCAAACCAAGTATAATCATAACCCGAAGGAAGATAATATCCTGTTGATGTGCCAAAGCCACCAGAGGGAGTAATAACAATACTTCCGTTGTTTCCACCATTACAAAGTGGACTTGTTGAAGTAGGGGAAAGTGTTATTGGTGCATTAATTACAACCGGATGAGAATAGGTATTTGTACAACCTGAATTGTCAGTAATAGTTAAGGTGACAGTATATGTTCCATTTGATGTATAAGTGTGACTAGGGTTTTGGAGTGTCGATGTATTTGCAGCACCCGATGATGGCTCTCCAAAATTCCAAGCCCAACCGGCTACAGTTCCAATGTTTGAGGTAGATATGTCGTTAAATTGTACGGTTTTATTACAACTTTGGAAATTGGTACCGGCTGTCCAGTTGGAGTTTGAAATAACACAAAAACGTTGTTCATTGTTGGCTCCCCCTGTTGATGCTGAGAATCCCCAATTCACAATTGGATTTCCCCCAAAATATGTGTTAATAAAGGAAGGGAACACTTGGCTAAGTCGAAGGCTTCCGTCAAAATAAACACTAAATGTATTCGTATTCACATTCCAAACCAATCGAACGGTATGGTATCCACAATCTTCGATATTCCCGCCACCTGCCATGGCATCAACTGGACCAGCAATGTTATGACCAACACTTCCTCCAGATTCAAAAGCAATATGGTCGTTTGCAGGTTCTCCACCATTTTGATAGGTATCGAATTCAACAGCAAAAGAGTTTCCGGCAAGCCCACCATAGCCCAATCCTCCACCACTTTGTCCTAAACCGGTTATATTATTTGTTAAAACAAATACTATACCATCTGCTCCTGCATCATCGCAACCAAAGAATAAATCGAATTGATAATCGAACGAGTTATTCAGATTTATCGTTTGGTTTTGGTATGCTGCTCCACCTTGGTTATCTACAGCATCAGTAAGTTTGAAACAGTTGCATCCACTATAGTTGACTCCATTACCCAATACAGTGTAGTTTTGCGAGTAGGATACCGAAACGAAAAAGAAAAGTAGCAATAGAAGTATAGTTTTTTTCATAGGGAGAACTTTGGTTTTCATTGATTTATGCTAATATGATAGAAATTAATGATGTTTGGTTGTATGACAAACAATATATTGAAAAAAAAATAGGATGGATAATTACAATATCCACATTCTTTAAAATCTTAATACATTCTTAACAAAAAAAGGACTGAATTTCAGTCCTTTTTTTATCGTTCGCGATTGTTTATTCTACCAAAGTCCAATTGGACGTTCTG
Organism: Chitinophagales bacterium; assembly: GCA_044226285.1. Classification (GTDB taxonomy): domain Bacteria; phylum Bacteroidota; class Bacteroidia; order Chitinophagales; family LD1; genus CALAYL01. The sequence goes on from JBGAHI010000003.1 coordinate 165,041, forward strand.
CCCAAAAAAGGCATCCCCATTACATAGCCACGTAAGTCCACGTTTTTATCGTCCTTAATGGTCATTTTACAATCATAGGTTTTGCCATTTTTAGGATCGTAGATTTTACCGTTCACAAATTCTGTTTCCGATTTTTTTTCCAATCCACTCAAAAATTGCATTCCCATCAAAGGTCTATTACGTTTGGCTTCATCCGGATTCTCTTTATCTGTTTTAGGTTTGCCGTTTTCAACAGAATCCTTCAACCAAATAATTTTTCCATAGTACTTTCCATCGGTAGCTAAAAACACTTTCACTTTTGATGTTTTTTCCTGATTCCACCAAACACGGCATAATTTGTTTTGTGCATTTACCGACAATGTTACAAAGAACAACGCCAGTATTAGTAATTGCGATTTTGTGTTCATACGTTAAGTTTTGTTTAGTAATGGAAATTTCATACCAAAATATCATTCTCTCGGGGTTAAACAATTATTTATACATAAAATTTTGTCACATTTGCCTCTGTAATTGAGATTTAGCTAAATATAGAATAGAAGTTAACATGGTTTTTTTAACGCGCAAAGAACATTTTAATGGGGCACACTGTTTGTACAATGAAATGTGGAGCGAAGAGAAAAACAAAGAAGTGTTTGGAAAGTGTTCGAATAGAAATTTTCATGGACATAACTTTGATGTGTACGTTACTGTAAAAGGTGCTCCACATCCTGATACCGGATTTGTAATGAACGCACATATTTTAAGTCGAATCATAAAAAAGGAAGTTGTTGAACGATTAGACCACAAGAATTTCAATTTGGATGTACCGGAGTTAACCGGCAAATTTCCTTCATCGGAAAATGTGGCGATTCAGATTTGGAATTGGGTTAAACCACACATTCAGGGATGCGAATTGCATTGTGTGAAATTGCAAGAAACAGAAAATATTTATGTAGAATACTTTGGATAAAAAAACGAACATGAATTATCAAAAAAATGAAATTTACAACGAAGCAAATCAGCTAGAGTTGTCGGAAAAATACAAATCGATTCTTTCGCTTTTAGGAGAGGATGTAACTCGTGAAGGGTTAGAGAAAACGCCATTACGTGCTGCAAAAGCCATGCAGTTTTTGTCGTCCGGCTATCATCAAAACGCACATGAAGTAGTTAAATCAGCTTTATTTCACGAAGACCATAAGCAAATGGTTATCGTGAAAGATATTGAATTATTTTCGTTGTGTGAGCATCATTTGTTGCCGTTTTACGGTAAAGCGCATATTGGTTATATCCCCAACGGTAAAATTGTAGGATTAAGCAAAATTGCTCGTGTTGTAGATATCTATTCCAGGCGTTTTCAAGTTCAGGAGCGTTTAACAGAACAAATTAGGAACTGTTTGGAAGAAACCCTTAATCCGCTAGGAGTTGCAGTTGTTATTGAGGCGCGGCATTTTTGTATGATGATGCGCGGTGTGCAGAAACAAAATAGCGTTACTACCACCTCTGCATTTAACGGTCAATTCGAAGATTCGGTTACCCGAAGTGAATTTATTAAATTGATATCCAGTAAACTTAGTTAACAGCTATGGTAGCTTATGTTTTTCCCGGACAGGGAGCGCAATTCAAAGGCATGGGAAGAGATTTGTATGATGCTTATGCACTCGCACAAGAACTTTTTCAAAAGGCTAACGAAATACTTGGTTTCGACATTGCAGATGTGATGTTCAATGGAACAGACGAAGATTTAAAGAAAACCGAAGTGACACAGCCTGCGGTTTTCATACATTCCGTTGTTTGTTTTTTAGTACTAAAACAAAAGACTCCGCAAATGGTGGCCGGTCATTCATTAGGCGAGTTTTCTGCATTGGTAGCCAACGAATGCTTGTCGTTTGAAGACGGGTTGCGATTGGTTTCTTTGCGGGCCAAGGCCATGCAAAAGGCTTGTGATGTTCAGCCTTCAACGATGGCAGCCGTTTTGCGTTATCAAGATGAAAAACAGATTGAGGCCATTTGTGCTGAGATAAAAGATGAGGTGGTTGTACCTGCTAATTATAACTGTCCCGGGCAATTGGTGATTTCAGGTTCTGTAGCCGGAATTGATTTAGCTATTGAAAAGTTGAAGGAAGCCGGTGTTGGAAGGGCTTTGAAGCTGCAAGTAGGAGGTGCTTTTCACTCTCCTCTTATGGCGCCTGCTCGAGAAGAGTTAGCTCAAGCCATAACAGCTACTGCCTTTAGTGCACCTGTTTGCCCTGTGTATCAGAATTGCAATGCAAAAGCTTCGTCTGATGCAGAAACTATAAAACAAAACTTGATTACACAGTTAACTGCTCCTGTGCTTTGGACACAACTTGTTCAACAGATGATAGTTGATGGTGCAAAAGAATTTATTGAGTGTGGCCCCGGAAACGTGCTTCAGGGGCTAATTACAAAGATTGACGCGAGTGCAGTTACATCAAAATTATAATTATTGTTTTGAAATAATTTCGAGAATACTATATTCGCATCCTAAACGGTGGTTGTAGCTCAGTTGGTTAGAGTAGTGGTTTGTGGTTCCATTGGTCGTGGGTTCGAATCCCATCATCCACCCTTCGTTTTAAAGCGATGATTCATTAGAGTCATCGCTTTTTTCTTTTCGGTAATACAGCATTGTCCAAGCTAAGATGCCAATCAGCCCGCCAATCCCAATAATCCACGAGGATATTTGTTTAATGTCAAATTCCATACCTTTATTTCTATTAGCAAGTTAAATGTTTTTTCTGAGATTAATCCGGCTTCTTGTTTATTCTAATGTTTTCATTGCCATTTGTGCCGTGGGATTACAATGTTTTTGTTGGCCCACCACAACTTATTGCGCATCGGCTTTATTATTTTTTGCAGTATTAGCAGCATACAGTGTATTGAAATTAGTCGGAAATAAGAATCATGCACTTCAACCCGATTTTACTGCTATTGGTTGGTTACAGCAGAACACTTCAATGCAATATGTAATTGCAATTGCAGCATTTACAGGTGTACTGTTTTGTTGGTATAAACTTCAATTCGTACTCCATCTAAGTTGGGGAATTGCGGTTGTATTGCTCCTGTTTTATATTTACTTTAGAAAAGTACATGTATTGTCGATGCTCCCCCGCGTATTTCAAGCGTTTATGAAAATAGGCATTGTGGCTGCAGTATGGACTTTTGTTCTGCTTCCTTTTGATGGGGAAACTTCACTTCCACTGCTTTCCATATATCTTTTCTTTTTCATTTTAGCTTTAATGATTCCGTTTGAAATTCGCGATATGCAACACGATGCGCCATTTCAGGTTCCCACACTGCCTTTATTATTTGGAGAAGGCAAAGCAAAACTGATTTCATATTTATTGCTTATTGTTTCGTTTTTATTCTATTGGATGATCGATTCCGGTGGCGTTGAACGATGTGCAGTTGGCTTAACTACTTTAATTGGAGTTGCTTTGGTTCGTGAAACTTCCCCTACAAGATCTGATCTTTTCTTTTTAGTTGGAATTGATGGATTACTCATCTTTCCACTTTTGATTACTCCATTTTTACACGAATTAATCTACTTCTACCATACATTTTTTTAGTTTAGATGTACAGTTAACCCATGAGATATATGTCTACAATAATCGTGATAGTGGTTACAATTGCGCTATGCGAAATTGTGAGTAGGATTGTACTTCACTTTATTTACAATAGAAATTTTGATTTTTCTATTGTTGAGAAAAGTAAGTATGGAACATCAAACGGATTAAAGGCCAATCAGAAAACAAATATTTGGGGTAAAACGTTTACTACCGATCAATATGGCTCAAGGCCCGGTACAACTCCCACCACAAAACGGAAACGCTTATTTATAGGCGATTCTGTTTTAGAAGGGGTGGGGCTTGAAGATTCGGCAGTTTGTACGTCAATACTTCAGCAAGGCGATTTAAACGCTCAGTTTCTTAATCTATCGATGGTTGGTAATTCCTGTGCAGATTATGCAAATATTATTGATGCGATTATCGACAGTACAAAACCTACATTTATTGCTGACATTGATTCGATTACAGTTGTGTTTTGTTTGAATGATATTTACGGAAAGCTTGCAGAAAAGGAGTTGCCGATAATGTCTTCAGGTTTTATTGCGAAGTGTAACGCACTGCTTCAAAGCATTGGCACGTATAAGTTGTTGAAGTTATTGATATATCAGCATTCCGATAAGTATTTTCAATACGATTTACAGTTTTACAAGCAGGAACAAAAAGTACATGAGAGTATAGATTACTTGGTAAGGGCTAAAAATAAGTGTGCTCTTCATCATATAAACTTTGAGGTTTTGATTTTGCCCTATCGTTCGCAATTTGAATCGAAGAATCTTTTCCCTCAACAAACATTAGCTTATTACTTAGGCATGAATGGCGTTGCTTTTAGGGACTTATATCCTCGTTTGGCACAAGCACAAAACACAAAAGATTTATATCTTTTTGCCGATGAAATTCATTTTTCAGCTGCCGGACATAGAGCTATTGCAACCGCTCTTGAAGGGAAATAGACCTTAGTTGACCTCTACACCCAAACTGAATTTCTTTTGTTTTGCTTCTCCGTCTTTAGTGAATAGTGTTCCATTCCCATCGCGCTCGTTATTTTTCCAAAAGCCCTCATATCGGTCGCCATCTTTCCAGTAAAAAACGCCTTTGCCTTCCATTTTTCCGTTTAAAAATTCTCCTTCATAATAATCGCCATTGACAAATACAAAGGTTCCTTTTCCGGTTCGTTTATTGTCTTTGAACTGACCCGTATATTTATCTCCATTCGGGAAGTACATATTGCCAACGCCTGTTTTCATATCGGTATCAAACATACCTTCGTAGATTTTTCCGTCTTTGTAGAAGTATTTGCCCGGACCTGTTCTTTTTCCGTTAATGTAAACGCCTTCGTAGCGTTCGCCATTGGCATAATTACATGTTCCAATACCTGTTATCCGTCCGTACTCAAAAGTGCCTTCTAATCGATCGCCATTGGCATATTTATAGGTTCCCTTACCGTGAATCGTGTTGTCATAAAATTCACCGGAGTACACATCACCATTCGCAAAACGGTAAGTGCCATTACCTTCTCTTTTATCGTTTTTCCAACTCCCTTCATAGGTTTCACCGTTGCTAAATACAGCTTTCCCTTTTCCGTTTCGTTGGTCATTATCCCAATTCCCTTCATAGGTCCCCACTCCATCAATGGTGGCTTTCCCATAGCCCTGACGCTTTCCGTTGGCATCGTGGTTACCATCATATTTTCCGTTGGTATATCGTATTTCTGAATTTCCGTCACTCAATTGTGCGATGCTGCTTTGGCTGAGCCAAATAAAGCAAAACAGGAGAAAAAAAGTGCGCATAATCTATCTTTTTATAATGTATGGCAAAGCGCTAATACTTTGTATACGAGTAGTGTAGCCGAAAAGTTTTTTCAAGGAAGGAAATCGTTAGTGAAGAGGATTGCCGAATGATTTTTTTTTGTAGGTTTGGTTACTAAATTTTCGAAGGATGTTAAGAAACGATTGGACAATAGAGGAAGTAAACGCCATTTACCATAAACCTGTTTTAGAATTAATTGTTGACGCGGCAACGGTGCATCGCCAATATAACACTACAGCAGAAGTACAAGTTTGTACCTTGCTTTCAGTTAAAACAGGGGGCTGTTCAGAAGATTGTTCGTACTGCCCACAAGCCGCTCGATACAATACAGGCATTGATGCCCATCGTTTAATGAAATACGAAGATGTGGTAGAGCGTGCTGCAGAAGCCAAACACAATGGCTCTACTCGTTTTTGTATGGGCGCTGCTTGGCGAAGCATAAAAGATGGAGCCGATTTTGATCATGTTATTGAAATGGTAAGAGGGGTGAATGCCCTAGGATTGGAAGTATGTTGTACATTAGGCATGTTAGATGAGGCACAAGCACAACGCTTGAAAGACGCAGGTTTATATGCCTACAATCACAATTTGGATACTTCTGATCAGTTTTACAAAGAAGTAATCACAACAAGAACATACGATGATCGTTTGACTACATTAGACAATGTAGAAAAAGCAGGAATCAGTGTATGTTGTGGAGGGATAATTGGTTTAGGGGAAACGAATGATGATAGAATTAAACTTTTGCATACGTTGGCAACGCGTGCTAAGCATCCGGAATCAGTACCTGTGAACGCATTAGTTGCTGTTGAAGGGACTCCGCTGGAGCATCAAGACAAAGTTAATATTTGGGAAATGGTGCGTATGATTGCAACGGCTCGCATATTGATGCCAAAATCGATGGTGCGTTTGAGTGCCGGACGAAACGAGATGAGCATTGTGGAGCAATCGTTGTGTTTCTTGGCCGGTGCAAATTCTATTTTCGCAGGCGAAAAATTATTAACTACACCCAATCCTGAAGTGAATCAAGATAAATTGATGTTTGAAATGCTTGGTCTTGTTCCTCGCGAGAGCTTCAAAGAAGTGAAAGTATCGGCTTCTGTTTGTTAATGGAATCGATTGAACAATATTTACAGACTAAGCTTGAACAACGAAAGGCAGAAGGGAATTTTCGTTCGTTGAAAGTACTTCCAAATGCTATAGATTTTACCAGTAACGATTATTTGGGTATGTCCCGAAATCCTTTATTTGCAAAAGAAGTGGAGCGTGAATGTGCTGTGCAACAATTCGACAAAGTGGGTGCAACAGGCTCTCGTTTACTGACCGGAAATAATGCTTATATCGAATTAATAGAAAGTGAAATTGCTAGCTTTCACCAATCACCTGCATGTCTTATTTTTAATTCCGGTTTTGCTGCGAATTATGGCTTATTATCTGCCGTTCCTGGGCAGGGGCATTTATTACTCATGGATGAAATGGTACATGCATCTATCCATGATGGTGCAAGGGCTTCAAAGGCAGAGAAACTATTTTTTAAGCACAACGATTTGGCGGATTTAGAACGTTTATTGGCGGCTGAAAATGGTAAACAAAAATTTGTTGTTGTAGAGTCGTTATATTCGATGAATGGCGTTATTGCTGATTTGACAGCCATTTCAGCACTTTGCGAAAAATACCATGCGCATTTAATTGTTGATGAAGCCCACGCTACGGGAGTTATAGGAGTGCAAGGGGAAGGTGTAGTTCAATCGTTGGGGTTGTCGGATAAAGTATTTGCTAGAATTGTAACTTTCGGGAAGGCATTGGGTGCACATGGAGCATGTGTGTTGGGTACTGATACGCTTAGGTCGTTTTTGATTAATTTTTGTCGTCCGTTAATTTTTTCTACCGGATTATCTTTTCATTCTCTGGCATGTATTCGCGTAGCCTATCAGTTATTCCCGAAAATGCAAAACGAGAGAAATAAGTTGAATGCGAACATTGCCTATTTCCGTACTTTTTCCGATAAAACTTCCTATCGTTTTCTGGATAGCCAAACACCAATTCAAGGTTTGTTGATTGCCGGGAATGAAGAGGTTGTAGCCTGTTCTGCTTATTTGGAAAAGAAAGGTATCGATGCTCGTCCCATACGTTATCCTACAGTTGCAAAAGGGGCAGAACGAATTCGTATTTGTTTACACAGTTATACTACCTTTGAAGAAATAGAACATTTATTTAGTGCTTGTAACAACTTTTATGCAAGTAAAAGTGTTCATAGCAATACATTATAAAAGGGACAGCAAATATGAAGATATATACAAAGAAAGGTGATTTAGGCGAAACATCGTTGGTAGGTGGAAGACGAATTTCTAAAGACGATTTGCAAATCGATAGTTATGGCACAGTGGATGAACTTAATAGCTGGATTGGCTTATTGGCCGATGTTGCAGATGAACACTCATTACCAAAACTGCGTACTATTCAAAACACACTGTTTAAAGTGGGATCGATTCTAGCCAATGATGCAGAACATCCTTTCGATTTGGGTTTTGATATTGTTCAGTCGGATGTTGAATTGCTAGAACAATGGATTGATGCGATGGATGGTCAATTGGAACCGTTGAAGAACTTTATTTTGCCCGGTGGACATACTTCCGTTTCCCATGCACAAATTACCAGAACCGTATGCAGACGAGCAGAACGATTATGTGTTGCTTTGCATAAAGTAATAGCGTTAAATCCTTTAGTCATCATGTACTTAAATCGCTTAAGTGATTTGCTGTTCACTTATGCTCGCTATCTATCTAAAACGTTAGGTGCCGAAGAAATTGTTTGGAAGGTCTAGTTCGCCAGTTTGAGGAAAACGGAGCCCAATGGCTTACTCATTTCCACTTCCATTAGTTTACCATTGATATAACGATAGTAGGATGTTACATTTCTTAAAACAGAACGGTATTCAGCATTGGCAATTTTTTCCAAATTGAAAAACTCTCCCAAACGCTCTGAAAAATAGCCCACAAGATTGGTTTTTGGCTCTTGAAAATATAAGAGCACTGAGTAGTTTTTGATTACTTTTTTTAGTCGAAGTTTTTTGCCGTTTTGTTCAATTTCATAAACGTCATCCATTTTCTTGGCTTGTGTCAAAGATTCACCTTCATCATTCACTACCTTGTAATAAGAAGTTTGTAGCTCACCGTTCTTCACCAAAATTTCCGCGTTTGCTAACGATTTTTTACTGGTAAAAAGAAGTTTTGCTTCCGATTGACTTCTGAGTTTATACAGCGTGTAGCCATTGCCTTTGTCGATTTTTTCAATAGTTGTTTCTCCAATTTTTTTATTGAAGAGTAGTACGTCATAGCTCAACTTCGTTTGACCGAAGCAAATCATTGTGAAAAATGTAAAAAAGAGTACTGAATTGGTTTTCATAGGTTAAACGTAAGGATTTGATTACGAATTGGTTTTCATTTTCAATATACATTTTTTTTCTTTCAATGAGATAAATATTTTACATCTTTCCTTCTGCTTTAACAGCTATTGAATGTCGAATTACACACTCTCAATTGTGCTACCATGCTTTAATCCTACACAACAGTGGGAGAATAATGTGTTGGATGAATATCGATTGTTGAAAGCTGCTTTGCCATTAGAGCGGATTCAATTGATTATAGTGAATGATGGAAGTACAATAAATGTATCGGCAGCGAGTAAATTGCTTTTGGAAACAGAAAATGCAGTGTTTGTTCAGCGGGATATAAATTATGGGAAGGGTTTCACACTTCGCGAGGGTGTTCAGCTGGCAATAGGAGATAGGGTTATTTATACGGATATTGATTTTCCTTACACCCATAATAGTTTTTTAGCTGTGTACAACGCTTTGAAACAAGTGGATGTGGCTATTGGGGTTCGTTCGGAAGCATATTATATGAACATGCCCAAGGCAAGGGTCTATATTTCTAAAACGCTGCGCTTCTTTATTCGTAAGTTTTTATCTATTCCCACCGATGATACTCAGTGCGGCTTGAAAGGCTTTAATATAAAAGGGAAAGACGTGTTTTTGCAAACTAAAATCAATCGTTACTTATTCGATTTGGAGTTTGTATTTCTGAGTGCACGAACTCAATTATCGATTGCTCAAGTTCCTGTAGAATTAAAGTCGGGTATAGTATTGAGTAAAATGCGCGGTTTTATTCTACTTGGTGAAGGAATGAATTTTCTTAGAATACTTTTTAGCTCTTTTTTTTCTTCTTCAAACTCTTGAGGAATTTGGTTTCGCTATAGGTGATAAAGGTGACGATATCTTCTTTTAGTGAATCATCATACTGGCTCAACAAAATTTTTCCGTGGCTTAGAATATCTATGCCCAGTTGAATGGCATCGAAATCGTCTTGCCCATAGGTGTCGGGTTTTTGTTTCATTTTCGACAATACTCTACCTAGAATAGAAATGGTTTTATCAAGCACAAAAGTATCGGAAATGGATTTAAACAAATCGGTAAGCTCAACGATGAATTGCTCAATTTGTTTGTAGGGAAGTTCCGCCAAACATTCGTTGAACTGCTCTTCGGTGAAGGGGATGGGGAAGTTTTTTGCTTCGGCAATAGCCAATAAATCGTTTTCAAATTTACGCGCTGCAGCATGTGTACGCAAAGTAACAGAACCGGTATGAATAGCTTGTGGCAAATGAAATCCGAATTCAAAAACGGCAGATGCCAGATTGCCTAAAAGTCCGAATACCTTTGATGGATGTGATACATAGCTTTCCAATTGTAGGAAGGCTTTATCGAGTTTTTCTCTTTCGCTAGGTGAGCTATATAGATTCTCTAAGAAAAAATCGCGCAATTCATCCACTGTTTGCTTGGTGAAACTCTTTGGAAGATTAGGGTCTTTCTTAATGTTTTCGAAGGTATAGCGCTTGTTTATCGATTCACGATACAAGTCGATCATGTGGTTTTTCAGCTCAGTATTCATAAAGTAATGTTACGGATTTGAAACAAAAAAGGCGATAGGCGATTGCCTTTTGGCGTACAGTTTTCTATAAATAGCAGAGTTATTCGGCTGTTCTGCTATCTTCGCCCAATTTTTGTGCGAAAACCCAAGTCTATTTTATGAAACGAATATTAGTAAGTGAGAAAATTTTGGGTGCGAGCCGGAAAGCAAGTTTAGATGAATTGCGAACGATTTATCGCAAGCTGATCAAAGAATGGCACCCCGATAAGTTGCAACAAGACGAAGAAAAATTGGCCGTTGCAGAAGTGCGCAGCAAAGAAATTATTGATGCCTATCAATTTTTGGTAAGTATATCGCCTGAAACCAATGCTGCGAATTTGGAAGAGTACACCAAAATTACTTCGGCTAATTTTATCACCGATTACGAATATAAAGGTGTGACACTTACCGTTACGTTCTACGATGGTTGTGTTTATGAGTATTTGGGTGTGCCTCGCAATATTTACATCAAAATGGTGAACTCCGCTACAGTGGCGCGTTTCGCGCGTAGACACATTTTCTTCTCTTATCCGTACCGAAGAGCGGAGAAGCAGAAGGAGGACTAAGCGAAATGAGTTGATTAGATGTGTGCGAATTTGATGCACATTATACTAAGTTCGATGTTTTTACGGCACTAATTAAAAAATGATTTGGGCGTGCCCTCACTAAGAAGCGAGGTCGGGTCGTTCGCTCCAATTTTTTCAGCGCCAAAGCTCGCCACAAAAAAGATTTCCGCTGCCACCCCTCACGCACATTTCGGTTCATTGAAAAATTTTCCTTTGGTTGGTGTTTCGCCACCCACCAAAATTTCAAATTTTAGGTTTCTCGCTTTGTATATAGATACACCGAAATTATTTTTGAAGCACAATTTGCGTAAGGGGTTGAAGCGGAAAGCCCACAGTGGAGCTGCATAGCGGAACGAGGACTTGTAGCGGAAAACCCGGTGCCGCTCTTGTGGCATACGCCCTACTTGTTTTAAGCGATTTTGGTATTTTGGTTTAGTTGGTGGCAGAACACCAACCAAAGGGGACGCTGTTTAGTTTTACTCGATTGATATTTTTTTTAATTTAGTTATGTGAAAGTAGTCCTAGCCATTTTTGTCGCTTTTTCTTTTCTGTTCTATACTGTGGGCTTTCAGTTGTTTTATCAAATGCAAGAATCAACCCATCGTGAGTATGTGCATCAAACCTTATCAGAGAAAAAAAAAGAAACAATCAAACTTTCGGCAGTAGAATATAATCTATTAGTTGATAGTAAAAACGAAATCAGTTGGCAGGGTAATCGATATGATATAGTTGCTGTTGTACATCAGGGCGACAGTGTTCTGGTGGATGGTTTTCACGATGAAAAGGAAGAGCAGATTGTTGAACTATTTTCAGAGTTTATTCATCTCTTTATCAAAGGACACAATCATTCAAATAAGAAAAGTACTATCATCAAATTCCAACTCACCGACTATTTGCCTGTTGAAAAACAGCCTTTTTTTTTGGTATCTCCAGTTAATATGAAGGAGGTGCATTGGGCTACCTCAAATTACCGAACTTTAAAGCCATTGACGGTTCCAGGACCACCTCCTCAGTTTTTTGTTTAATCTTCTTTTCGTGTCAAAGTAATACAAATGGTTAAGGCTATTGGTGTTATTCTTTTTTAGTATTAAACAAAAACAAATGAAAAAAATATACCTAAGTATTTCTGTTGTACTGTTTGCCTCTCTTTCCCACGCGCAAGATGAAGCGATAGACAGTACGCAAAGAACGATAAAATTAAATGAGGTGGTTGTGGGTACAAACCGATTTCCTGAATCTCGACAAAATGCAGCGCAACAAACGCAAACGATTTCGTCTCAAGACATCAAAGCCATGAATGCGCAAAGCACTGCCGATTTGTTGCAACAAAGTGGTTTGTTAGTGCAGAAAAGTCAGCAGGGTGGAGGAAGCCCGATGTTGCGGGGCTTTGAAGCTAGTCGTGTATTATTAGTTGTAGATGGTGTGCGAATGAACAATATTATTTACCGAGCCGGTCACCTCCAAAACATAATTACAGTCGATAATTCTGTTTTAGAAGGTGTTGATGTGATTTATGGTCCGGGCTCAGTAGTGTATGGTAGCGATGCATTGGGCGGAGTAGTGCATTTGAGAACTAAAGGACCAGTGCTTTCTGGCGATAAAAAGTTTTTACCAAAAGGGAATGCATTTTTCCGCTATGGTACAGTGAATAATGAATTGACCGGACATATCGATTTGAATTTAGGAGGTAAACGATTTGCGTCTTTTACATCGGCTACGTTCAGCCAATTTGGCGATCTTCGTCAAGGTATGAGTTTTGCGCCTAATGGCAACGATTCGTTGTGGAATAGATACAATTATGTTCAACGCGTGAATGGGAAAGATTCGGTGTTCACTAACGGAGACCCTTCGATTCAGAAGTTTACCGGTTTTTATCAATACGACATTTTGCAGAAATTCTTGTTCCAGCAAAATGAAAATGTATCACACTTACTCAATGTTCAGTTTTCTAATTCCAGCAACATTCCGCGCTATGATCGATTAACCGATAGAAGCGGTAGTAAATTCGCCAATGCCGAATGGTACTACGGGCCACAACAGCGTTTGTTAGTCGCTTATGAATTGAAATGGAAAAAGTTAGCAGGCGTTTTTGATGACTTTGCATTTGGAGTGAACTATCAGCGAATCATAGAAAGCCGCAATTCGCGTGGATTTGGCAAAACATTCTTAACCAACCGAACGGAAAACGTGAATGTGATTGGCTTTCATGCCGACTTCAACAAAAAGATCAAAACTCATCGTATTAATTTTGGAGCGGACGGGCAATTCAATTTGTTGAAATCTTCCGCAAAGGCAACAGACGTAAATGTTGATACTACAAAAGCTGCATCTACCCGTTATCCAGACGGAAAGAATAATATGAATTATGTGGGTTTGTTTTTACAACATCAATGGACCATTACCCCTAAAGTGATTTTGAGTGATGGCATTCGCTATAACTATGTAGGATTGAAATCAAGTTTTGAAAGTCAGCAGTTTTATCAATTCCCTTTCACTTCAACTTCACAAAATCATCATGCGGCCAGCGGAAATTTAGGACTAACGTTCTTGCCTGCAAAAGGATTGAAGATAGCTGCGTTAGTATCTACCGGTTTTCGCGCTCCTAATGTGGATGATTTAGCCAAAATTTTCGAAACGGATGCAAGTGCAGGAACTGTAATTGTACCCAACGAAAAGTTGAAACCTGAATATACCGTGAATACTGAATTGACGTTAGGCTATACCTTTAATCAGTATTTTAGAGTAGAAGCTACAGGTTTTTACACGCGTTTCTTTAACGCCATTGTTACCGATAAATTTACCTACAACGGTGCCGATACCATTGTGTTAGACGGAAAAACAGGAACCGTTTATGCCAATCAAAATAAACGTAAAGCCGATATTTTTGGCGTAAGTGCTCGCTTCACTGCTGATCCTACGCGTTGGTTGAGTTTGTACGCCTCTGTGGATTACACTAAGGGCAGAATCCTTACCGATTCAGTTCCATATCCATTAGATCACGTGGCTCCGGTGTATGGTCGTGCGGGAGTGAATGTACATTTGAAACAATTCCGCTTAGATGTGTTTACTGTATTTAGTGGTAAAAAGGACATCAAGAACTACAATTTAGAAGGAGAGGATAACGAACAATATGCAACAGCAACCGGTATGCCGGCATGGTGGACGTTGAATGCACACTTTTCGGTGTTGCCTTGTAAATATTTTGGCGTAGATGTTGGGGTCGATAATATACTCGACAAGAAGTATCGCGTGTTTGCATCAGGTATTAGTGGTGCCGGACGAAATCTTTTTGTGACTGTACGTGCCATGTTCTAAACGTAATAAACAGGCAAACGTTTTATAATCAACATATAATGACCAAAGCAAAAACTAGCGTGTTTTTGTCTTTGGTCATTTTTTTTTTCAAAGTCTGAAATTTCACTTTTCAACATAAATTCACTTTTGTGGTATAAAATAAATTTCCTTTTCCCGAAAATTTCATTCCTTTGCATTGCATATGGTACCCATTTGTTTTGTTGAAAAGCAAGTGAGTTTAATAGGGAATCAGGTGTAAAACCTGAGCAGTACCCGCTGCCGTAAGCTTCTAAAGATTCTTTTGACACACGCCACTGTTCGGTTGAATGGGAAGGCCAAAAGACGAAGCGAGCCGGAAGACCTGCCAAGTGCAACATATATTCAAAGCTTTCGGGAAGAAAAGCGAAGAAGAACATTTTGATCAGTGTTTTTTTCTCCGTATTTATTTTTACCGTAAGCCATTTTTCAACCCGTTGGTTGTTTGTTTAAAAGTCAAACGCAAACAGTCGACACAAATGCTTACAAATGAAAAAAGGTTTACAAACCATCGTCTCCGTGCTGTTAGCCGGAATGCTCCACGCCCAAACCGTTAACGAAAAATTGATTGTGGTGAATGGCGGAAAATTCGAATCTTCTGCACCATTCCTCGATTCTGTTTCTGTTGCTAGCTACAATGTATTTACAAAAAACTACAAGGTGTTTGATGTAATTCCAAGTCAGTCGGTGCAGGCTTTATTGGTGAACGGACAAACAGCCTACGTTGCTGCCGAAAAACAATTAGTGAAGTATGATTTAAAATCAGAAACCAAAACACTATCTGGCCTTTACAATGGAGCAACTCCACATGCTTTAGCCTTATCCGGGAACAAACTTTTGGTAGGTAATTGGTACGGACAAGCCGATTCGTTTCTTTATGCATACGATGCAACAACATTCGCCTTGCAATATGTTGTACCGCAAATCACTAAAGATGTAAAGAGTATTCTTACCGTTGGCGATACGGCTTATTTAGCACAAAATGTTTTGGGTACCATCGATAATTGTGGCGGCTTTGGTTGTTTCGATGATTCTATCGGACAAATAGCGCTAGTGCGTATTTCAACAGGAGCCTATATTTCAACCATTACCCTAGGCGAGAATGCAGCAGGTGTGAACGATTTATATTTGAAAGGAAATAAAATTATTACAGTGAATACGCAAGCAAGTTCAATCACTACTTATGATATAACTGCTCAAACATTCACTACTGTGCCAGTTGCCGGAACATTGGGAAGAGGTGTTGCTTTAGTCAACGATACCTTGTTCCTCGAAATTAATGGCTTGCAAAGCATTTATAATTTGACAACAAACAGTGTAGTTGGAACAAACTTAGCGGGTGTGACCAATGCAGCCAAAACTGTATATGATCCTATCCAAAAAGCCTATTTCCAAAGTACAACCGACTATAGTACTAAAGGTATGGTGTATCGTTCAAGTGCTGTAATCATCACTGATTCCGTTAAAGTGGGAATCGCTCCTGAACAAATGGGATTGTATTATACAACGAATGATGCACCATTGGCAGTTGACAATTATTTAATGGTGAAATACAATAAAGATACATTGTTGAATGTGTTAGCAAATGATACTGACTACACTTTACTTCCTTTGAAAGTGAGTCTCATAGGAACACCTAAAATTTTCGGAGCTACTGCAACCGTTGACTCTGCAACGCAATCGGTTTGGTATGTGCCGGCCATTGGAATTGTTTCTAACGATACATTGCTATATGCTGTTTGTGATCAAGCCGGTTTGTGTGACACTGCTACTGTATACATTCTCGTTCAATCACCAACAGGAGTGAACGAACTAAAACAATTCTCTCCAGTCGTTTATCCTAATCCTTTCACGAATAATCTAATTGTTGAAGGTATTCAAGGTGAAGCTCTTTTGAGTTTGATGGAATTAAGTGGCAGAGTGATTTTGGAACGCAATATCCAAGGTAATACTCAAATTGATGTTGCTACGCTTCCTACCGGAGTGTATGTACTTCGCGTTAAGCAAGCGAATGAAATGTCGGTATTAAGAGTGGTTAAACAATAAATACGGTATTCATGGAATTACAAACTACCGTAAGACATAATTCAAATTTGAAATTATGTCCTACTCCTGAAGCACAGGATTATTACATGGAAAATGGATTTGTTGTTTTCAAAGCAACGTATCACGAAAAGCGTGGCTTTTGTTGTAAGAATAATTGCCGTCATTGTCCGTATCGTTCAAAAAAGTAACATGCGATTTTTATTCATTCTTTTCCTTTGTCTTTTCATGGAAGCTACGCAAGCAGGCTCCTTGAAAGATACTGTGCAATTGAAAGAAGTTGTCGCATTTCCGGTTGCTCGTAATGCTAAGCAATTTCAAACCGAGCATAATCAGTCGAATTCCGTTGATAAGCTGTTATTAAATTCAAACAGTGTGTATATTAAAAACTATGGCGCAAAAGCGTTATCGTCTATCACTTATCGCGGGACAAGCGCTGCGCAAAACGATTTTTATTGGAATGGGGTGAAAATAAATTCACCACTCACCGGACAAGTAGATTGTTCGTTGATTCCTATTGATCCAAGTCAGCAGTTTTCGATTTCTTCAGCTTCAAATGCTATAGGAGCAAGAGTTTCAATGGATGATAAAAGTCCTTTCTATCTACAAGCTCCCATACAATTTGAATTGCAGACACGGTATTTGTCGTTAAATGCATTTGATATTTCAAACACACTATTCCTTCGCCATAAAGGTTTTTACACAAGCGGGAATCTATATTTCCATCAAGGTAAGTATGATTTTTTAGTGCCCGAAGGACAACAAGGCAAGGGTTATCGTAAGCAACAAAATTCAAAAACGTCTCAGTTAAGTGCAAGAGGAGCTGTTGGCTATTCGTCTAAAGAACATGATGTGCTTTTTGCAGTGTGGTGGGTCAATACCAATCGACAGCTTCCACCGGTTTTCACTAAGTTGTTGTCGCAAGAATCGCAATACGACCAATCGCTGCGCATCATGGGCCGTTATAGTTTTCAGCGGAAAAATAATAGGATTGGGCTAAGTGCTTCATGTTTAAAGGAAGAAATGCGTTATCGCAATCCCGAGATAAATCTAATCAGTAACAATAATTCGCTTGTAAGCAGAAACGAATTGTATTATAGAAGGGCTTATAAACAAAATATGTTTGAAGCAGAATTGGGTTTTAAGTATGATTTTGAGTTAGGCAAATCGCTTAATTTGTTGCAAAACCGAGTGCGAAACTTTTACGAATTGAAGGAGCAATTTTTCTATTCCAGCAGGAATCGAAAAGTAACGGTGCACGCCACATTGTATCAAATGTTTTTTCAGAAAAAAGTATTTG
Organism: Chitinophagales bacterium; assembly: GCA_044226285.1. Taxonomy (GTDB): domain Bacteria; phylum Bacteroidota; class Bacteroidia; order Chitinophagales; family LD1; genus CALAYL01. Next base: position 182,613 of record JBGAHI010000003.1, read on the forward strand.
TCTCCGGGATAGCGAAAGCTAAAATTACTTTTATTAAGCCAAGTGCAAATTTGTTTGTCATGCAGTTGTCTTTCGCTCGTACCCTGCGTTTCCCTTCGCTTAACGATTTGTTTTGGGCGGGAGCAGGAAATCCGAATTTGAATCCTGAAAAGGGATGGAAAGGGGATATTCATCTCGAAAAACAAATGACACAATATGCAAATTTGAAGGTTGGAGCCTATGGTCAATATGTGCAAGATTGGATTCTTTGGCATCCGGTAACAGCGGCCTATTGGCAACCCGAAAATTTGAAAAAGGTGTATGGGTATGGTGTTGAAATTGAAGCGGTTGTCGGCAAACGGAAAACCAATGATCAGACTTGGTTTGTTTATGCTTTAGGCAATTACTCCTGGAACAATATGATTAACCTCGAGTCGAATTCTGTAAACGATTTGTCGAAAGGCAAGCAATTGATTTATGTTCCACAGCATCGCTTGAACTCTTCTTTAGTAGCAGGCTATAAAGGGTTTCAAACGACCTTCGATGTTTCGTATACCGGGAAGGTGTATACCACTACCGATAATACAGAAGCCTTGCCTGCTTTTATGTTGATGGATATTCATCTAACAAAGGCTTTTTTCATACAACGACAAGCGATTACCTTGGGGTTTGCAGTATGTAATGTAGCGAACACATTTTATCAAACTATTCCGTACCGCGCCATGCCGGGTCGCTATTTCGAATGTTCTGTAAAACTAAATTTGAAAGGATGAAGCGGTTATTTGTAGTGCTTACATGTATAGTGCTCATTGCTTCTTGCAAGAAGGATAGTTCAACCCATGTACCTATTGCTGAACATGGTGTTTTAACGGTGAATGAAGGCAACTTCAATTGGGGGAATGCAGGGCTTTCGCTCTTTGATTCTGATAAAAACACATTGAGTAAAGATGTTTTCAAAGAAGCGAACGGATTTAGTTTAGGCGATGTTGCGCAGAGTGCAACGTTAATCGATAGTTTACTTTATGTAGTGGTGAATAACTCGGCAAAGGTAGTAGTAGTTTCTGCATCAACATTCAAACAACAATCGGTGATTTCGATTACCGGAAGTTCTCCGCGTTATCTTTTATCTGTAAATGATTCCATAGCCTATGTTACAGAGTTGTATGCGAACAAAATTTGGATAGTGAATCGTTTGACAGGCGCAGTTAAAGGCAATATTTCTGTTGATGGAGAAACCAATCAAATGGAAAAAGTAAACGATCAGGTTTTTGTTGCAGAACGCACTAAATTTAATGGGGCGCCTGTGGCACAAATTCGGGTAATTGATGGGAATACACATCAAACCACAAAATTAATTCCTTTGCCTACTCAGCCCAACAGCATTTGCAAAGATGTGGCCGGTAACATCTGGGTAATGACCGATACAGGAGGAGGGAAGCCTGCAAGTCTTATAGCTATTGATAACGGTACTTTGTCGTTAACCAAGCACTTTGATTTTCCAACAGGTAAAACACCAAGTCGATTGCGGTATAATGCAGCAAATCATACGCTTTGTTTTTTGTTGGGGAATGCTGTTTATTCAACCGGTAGTAATACATCTGCGTTGCCAAGTTCTCCATTGTTTAGTATGTCGGCAGCTATTCCTTATGCCTTTGATATTGATGCAAAAGGAAAATATTATGTGGCCGATGCCATTGATTATACGCAATCTTCCAAGTGCTTTATTTATAATGCCGATGGTTCACAAAGTCATTCGTTTAATGCAGGCATCAACACTAACCAATTTGTGTTTTTACCATGAGATATGGCTTAGGTATATTGATGTTTTTATCGCTTTCGGGTTGTTTTCAACGCTCGAATCCATCAGTTGAAAAAAGCTGCAAAGTACAAAAGACGGTCTATCCAAAATACTCTAACCGTTTTGTAATCGAGTATTATAATGGGTTTAAAACATTGTCGGTACTTCGTCCTGAAGATTCGTCAATTGTAACCGGATATGTGATTTTCCCTAAAGGCAAGTCTGTTCCAAAAGGCTTCGAAACGTTTATTGCCATTGATGAGCAAACTGCAAAAGTAGTTTGTTTATCCACCACCCATGTAGCCGCCATTCGATTACTCCAACAAGAAAGTAAAATAGCCGCAGTAGCGAATGCTTCTTTAATTTATGATGAAACGATTCAAACTTTAATTCAGAACCAAAAGATTACATCGGTAGGTAAAGATTTCAATCCTGAGATCGAAAAAATTATTTTGCTGCATCCCGATATTGTTTTTACAGATGCTGAAAATGGTTCAGGTATTGGTGTGTTAGGCAAAATTCAGGAAGCCAAAATTCCTTTGGTGATTTCAAATGATTACAAAGAGCAATCGCCATTGGCTCGTGCCGAATGGATTAAGTTTTTTGCATTTTTCTTGAATGCAGAAGAAAAGGCAGATTCCTTATTTTCCATAGTTGAGCAGGAATATACTGCCATTGCGCAATTGCCCATTGCAAAACATCCAACCGTATTTTGCAACTATCCCTATCAGGGCATTTGGTACACACCGGCCAGCAAAAGCTATTTCACGCAATTGATGAACGATGCCGGTGGTCATTATGTGTTTGCAGATAAAGCGGCTACGAACGGACTTAACTTATCCTTGAATTTCGAACAAATATTTAGCGTTGCTCAACATGCCGATGTTTGGCTACTTACCTCTGCCGATAAGACATTAAGCGGATTGAAGCGCATCGATGAAAAGTTTTCGTGGTTTGATGCCTATAAGCAAGAACACGTTTTTTCTGCAGCAAAACGCTGTAATAACAATGGAGGTATAGATTATTGGGAATCGGCTTGTTTTCTGCCTCATTTGGCTTTACGCGATTTACATCAGCTATTTGCTAACCCAAAGTTGAGTGAAGATTCATTGTATTACTTTAATCGGTTAAAGCCATGAGTTTTGCACTTAAAACCATATCGCTTGTAGGAGTCCTTGTTCTCGTTTTTGTAGCTCAATCGTTATTTGGTTTATCTTTTTCCGCTTTAACGGATTTCAATTCAACAGCATTTTTATTATTTACACAGTATCGCCTACCTTCAGCTATTGCAGCCACTTTAGGTGGTGGATTATTATCGGTAGCCGGCTTACAAATGCAAACATTCTTCCGAAATCCATTGGCAGGGCCTTATGTAACGGGTGTAAGTTCGGGAGCATCATTGGGCATTGCGCTTCTGATTGTATTGCTTACTGTTTTTGATTTCCAATTGTCTTCTTCATGGTTATCCTTTTTGTTTGCCAGTGGAGGAGCATTATTAGCCTGTGCCTTTATTCTCTTTTTAGCGAAACGCTTACATTCCAAAGAGAGTTTATTATTGGTGGGTTTGATGGTGGCAGGAGCTGTGAGCGCTATTGTGGAGTTGATTCAACTGTTTATGAGTAATCAAGGCTTGCGTTCTTTATACCTTTGGAATCAGGGGTCTTTTTTCACTATGACATTCTCTCAAACCATTGTTCTTGTCGTTGTTTTCTTGTTTGTCGCAGTTTTGTCGGTTTTTATTTCCGGCTCCTTAGACTTACTCATGTTAGGCGATGATATCGCTAAATTATCAGGCTTGAAAGTTAACCGCACCCGCAATTTGGCCTTGCTTTCTGCTGCAGTATCTTCTGGTGTTGTAACCGCTTTTTGCGGCCCTATTGGTTTTGTAGGTATGGCCGTTCCACACATTGCTCGGTTATTATTCAAATCTAATTTCCATTTACCGCTCACTGTTTTTTCATTTTTGATTGGCGGCATTATTTGCGGTGTTTTTAATTTAATGATTGTGTCGAATGTATTCGGAATGATGATTCCCGTAAATATACTTACAGCTTTGTTTGGTAGTCCGTTTGTGATTTGGCTCATCTACAAACAGCGAGGTGAAATATGAAAATAAGCTTTCAACATACCGCCATCGGTTATAAAGATGCGTTCATTCACGATATTTGTTTGGAGGCCGAATCGCCCATGTTAATAGGTTTGGTAGGCGATAATGGGGTAGGGAAATCAACCTTTTTACGCACACTTTGTGGTTTAGTACCGGCATTATCGGGTGAAATAACCGTTAATGGAATTGCTTTGTCGCAAGTGGATATGAATACCTTGTCGCGTCATATAACATTTCTTCCTAACAGTAAATCGTTTTACTTAAACCTAACCGTTCAAGAACTTTTATCGTTATCGGTTGATACACATGCTTTGTTTCGTGTTGATGCAAAATCGCTTGGTAGTTATGTGCAGGAACTAATTTCTCTATTTGGATTAGAAGAACTATTACCACGGAAATTAGTATCGCTAAGTGATGGTCAATATCAACTTGTTTCTATTGTTTTTGCTCTATCTCGTCAAACAGCAATTGTTTTATTGGATGAGCCATTGGCTTTTCTAGATTTTAGAAACAGAAAGCGTTTCATGGAGATTTTTTTTCAATTGGTGCAACGAGAAAATAGGTTGATTATTTTCTCTAGTCACGATTTGGCGGTGTTGAATAAGTGTAACCAATTATGGCACATTCATGCAAAAGGTTTGCATGTTGTACAGGAAAAAGAGATTGTTTCGTTCTGCGATCAGCTAATGCTTTAACAAGCAGCTTTGATGCTGGCATATTCTGCCAAAAGTATTTCAGGAACTATAGCCGTATTGGATAGCAATGATTTCTTGATGGCTGAAGCCAAATCCACTAAATCTTTAAAATCATTCGGCTTTTGAATGTAACCGTCTGCACTTAAATCAGAACAGTTGGCGATATCTTTATGGTAGTCGGAATTGGAAATAACAAATACGGGAACCTTATTCAATTGCGAATGCCCTTTTATATAGGCTAGAACTTCAATACCATGAATGCGTGGCAGGTTCAAATCGAGTAGAATTAAGTCCAACTTTTGACCGGTTTTGGCAGCGGCATCCAATAAACTTATAGCCTCTTCGCCATCGTAGGCATACAGGCATTCCAACTGATCGTAAAAGTTGATGTCTTTGAATGCTTCCACCACTAATCGGATATCCGCAAGATTGTCATCAATCATCAAAATAGAATAGCCCATAACATTATATTACGTTCATTTAATAGATGAAAGATATATAGTAAATTCCGGTTATGTTTCGTAAGTTGTTAACACTGTGCTGTTTATTGCACAATTTAATAGCTCACGGTATCGCTTGGGATAATCACATTTAAGGCTTGAGGTACAATTTCCATTTCTAAATCGTCATGAAAAACAAAGTGGTCGCCATCGAATTGATACACCATCTTTTTGTTGCCAAAGATCTTGATTTGCTTGGCTCTAAAGGTTTCGGCTTCTTTTACTAAATCGGTGCGTTTAAGAATCATTAAACCAAAAACCAATAACAATCTACGCAATGGAAAGGCGTTTAAAAGAATCACATCCATAACCCCGTCTTTAGCCGAGGCGGTTGGTAGAAATCCAATGTTATATCCGTATTGATTAGAGTTGAAAGCGGTGAAAAGATATACATCGCGTTCAATTACTTCATCATCAATTTGAACTTTCGCTTTGGATGGTTTAAAATGCCAGAAGGCTTCTCGAGCACCTGCTAATATGTAGGAAAATAGACCTCTAATTTCTTGTGAACGGAATCTTCGGGCAGCATGGGCATCATAGCCAAAGCCACCGCAACTCAAGAAATAGCGGATATTGGTTTTAATCACATCCATCTTCACCACTTTTCCGGTATTCAATAACTCTAACGATTTTTTCGCATTTCTGGGTGTCATACCCAAATGCAGTGCAAGTCCGTTACCTGAACCATAGGGGATAATACCCAATACTGCATCGGTGCCTATCAAGGCGTTGGCTACTTCATTAATAGAGCCGTCACCTCCAACCGCAACTATGGTTTTAAATCCTTCTTTTATGGCTTCACGAGCAATTTCTGTAGCATGGCCCGCATACTGAGTAGTTCTAATTGTAAAGTCGTACTTCGTGTAATCGATATACTTCGCAATCTTCTCGGGGATATGTTCTTTTTTATAAACCCCTGATATTGGATTGATAATGAATAATATCTGTTGTTTCTCCATGATTAAATCGCTTTTAAGCTAAGGTCCAAACTAATAGACGAATGGGTAAGTGCTCCCACTGAAATAAAGTCTACACCAGTTTCGGCATAGCCTTTTATAGTGCTCAAATTTATTCCGCCCGATGATTCGGTTTCAAATTTTCCGTTGACTAATTCCACCGCTTTATAGGTGTTTTCAACGCTGAAATTATCGAACATAATACGGGTCGCAAAACCGGTATCGATTACTTCGTGTATGTCTAGTAGTGAGCGCGTTTCCACCTCCACAGGCAATTGCAATCCGTTTTCTTCTTGGTAGCTTTTCACCGCTAAAATGGCTTTCTTAATTCCTCCACAAAAATCGATGTGATTATCTTTCAGCATTATCATATCATATAAGCCAAAACGATGATTATGTCCGCCTCCAATGCGTACCGCCCATTTTTCAAATACTCTGAAATTAGGGGTAGTTTTACGTGTATCCAACACCTTGGCTTTTGTTCCGGCAATTAGATCCACATATTGTTTGGTAGTAGTAGCAATGCCGCTCATCCGTTGCATACAGTTGAGAATAATGCGTTCAGCAGTTAAAATGGAACGATCTCTTCCGTGCAATAAGAAAGCGATATCGCCTTTTTTCATGCTGTCTCCATCGTTCATTTTTTGTTCGAAACGAATGTCTTTGTCCACCAAACCGCAAATGATTTCTGCCAATTCCACGCCTGCTAAAACACCATCGGCTTTTACCAACAATTTAGCGCTGCCTGATTTTTCTGCGGGAATAGAAGATAAAGTACTATGGTCGCCTACCAAAATTTTTCCGGTTGGGTCGCAAGCATCTTCTTCTAAGGCAAGGAGGATGTATTTGTCTACTAAAAGACGTTCAGCTGCAGATAAACTCATTTCAATATCATTTGAAATGCAATTTATAAATTGCTTGGAGAGTAAAGGTGAAATTTAACAGACTGTAGCTTATTGCTCCTCGAAACGAATTTCTTGGATGCTCACACCTCCACCTGCAGGTTTTGTGTACACATAAACACGGAAGTTTCCGGCAGAAGTAACCAAATTACCAATGATATATTTTGACCCTTCAGGAGAAGTTCCTTGATGGGCAACGGCAAATGAACGCGGAGTGTGTTTAGAGAAGAAATTACTCAACACTTGCTCTGCTTGCGATTTGCTGTACGAATTTCCTCCGTCTTTTAAGTTGATTTCAACGTTCGATTGGAAATACTTCGACAATTCACCGGCATTCCCGCTTTGTAAATAGCCTCCGATTTGATCAACGCTTTGTGCATTCGCAAAAAGGGTGGCGATTGCAAAGGTGATGCTAAATATGATTTTCAAAAAATTGTTTTTCACTTCTTTTATTTTTTTCTGATTTAATCTTGTTTGTGGTACTTCAACGTTTATTTATAAATAATTGTTTTTATACCGGTTTTTTTACTGAATTATATGCTAATTTCGTGCCACAAAACAAAGTAAACGATTCTTCGAATACACATTACGAATTAATACAATAAAAGTTGTTCACATGTCGCATAAAAAAGTCGCTTTAGTCATTTTAGACGGTTGGGGAATTGGCCAAATTCCTGAAGCAGATGCCATTAAACAGGCCAATACACCGTTTTTTGATCAGTTGATGGCGACTTGCCCAAACAGCACACTTAAAACATTTGGCGAGAACGTGGGGCTGCCATTCGGACAAATGGGGAACTCCGAAGTTGGGCATTTGAACATCGGTGCCGGTCGTGTGGTATATCAAGAATTGCTTAAGATCAATAACGCGGTTACCTCAGGTGAATTGGAAAATGCAGTGGAAATGCAACAACTTTTTCAATATTGTGTAACGAAAAATAAACCACTCCACTTAATGGGTTTGGTTTCCGATGGGGGAGTGCATTCGCATAGCAGCCATGTGGTAGCGATTTGCGAATTTGCGCATAAAGCCGGAGTGAAAGACATTCTCGTTCATGCATTTACGGATGGCCGCGACACCGATCCAAAAAGCGCTTATGGTTTCGTGAAGGATTTAATGGAGAAGATTTCCCCATTTGGCGCTAAAGTGGTTTCGCTCTGCGGAAGATATTATGCCATGGATCGCGACAAACGATGGGAGCGTGTGCAGTTAGCTTACAATATGTTGGTGAAAGGAGAGGGGGGACAAGCTAACGATTTGCTCGAAGCTTTGAATTCCAGTTATGCTGAAGGCGTAACCGATGAGTTTATTAAGCCAATAATTTTGGCGAATGGATTTCAAACCATAAAGGCAGATGATGCGGTGTTTTGTTTCAATTTCAGAACCGATCGTTGTCGGGAGATTACCCAAGTACTTACGCAAAAGAATGTTGAAGATTTTGGCATGCATACGTTGCCGTTGTATTATGTAACCATGACGGTGTATGACGAAACTTATGTGGGAGTGCGAACTATTTTCAACAATGCACAATTACAAAAAACATTAGGAGAAATTGTTTCGTTGCACGGTAAAACGCAGTTACGTGCTGCTGAAACGGAAAAATATCCGCATGTTACCTTCTTTTTCAATGGTGGAAAGGAAGAACCCTTTACAGGCGAAAACAGAATTATGGAGCCTTCACCGAAAGTGGCTACCTACGATTTACAGCCTGAAATGAGTGCACCGGGTTTAGCTAAACGTGTAGTAGATTTTGTGAATGAAAACCAACCCGATTTTGTGTGCTTGAATTTTGCTAATACTGATATGGTGGGCCATACAGGTGTTTTTTCGGCTGAGATGAAAGCCGCTGAAGCAGTGGATGCCTGCTTGAAACAAGTGGTGGAAACTTGTTTGAAATATGATTATTCGTTGCTCATCACAGCCGATCATGGTAATGGCGACTTTATGATTAATCCGGATGGTTCACCGAATACGGCACACTCTAAAAATTTGGTTCCGCTTATTTTGGTGGAAAATCAAAAAGGACATACTTTGAACTCCGGAATTTTAGCCGATTTAGCACCTACTGTGCTCACGTTGATGGGTTTAGCTATTCCTTCAGAAATGGGCGGAACGATATTAGTGGGTTAAGTTAGCTGCAGAAAAAATTAATTATGATTTTAATTAGTGTAATTAATAAAATTCAATGCATTGTATTGTTTAACTTTCAGAAGTAACATAAACCAAAATGGAAATTGCACGGCTCGAAGGAGCAGGGAAAGTATATAAAAGCGGTGACTCTGAAGTGGTGGCGCTCCAGCCTACCGATTTCAAAGTGGAGAAAGGGGAGTTGGTGTTGATTATCGGTCCTTCCGGTTCAGGAAAAACAACATTGCTCTCTTTATTGGGTTGTGTTATCTATCCTTCGCAAGGAAAGGTTTGGATCAATGGCACATACACCAACGATTTGAGCGATGAGCAAATGGCCAATGTGCGTTTGAACAACATTGGTTTTGTTTTCCAGAGTTTTAATTTGATTGCTCCGTTGAATGTGGAAGAGAATGTAATGTTGCCGCTTACTTTACAAAAAGTGGCTAAAAAAGACGCTTTGCCTCGTGTGTTGAAAGCGCTAGATTTATTAGGCATGACGCATCGCTTAAAGTCTTTACCCAAAATGCTTTCCGGAGGAGAACAACAACGTGTTGCTATTGCTCGCGCATTGGTGTCCGACCCGCCTATGTTGTTGTGCGATGAACCAACTGCATCCTTAGATGTAAAATCGGTTGGGGTTGTGATGCAGCAATTACAAGATTTAGCGAAGTCAGGTAAATCGGTGATTGTCGTTACTCACGATCAGCGCTTAGTGCCTTATGCCACGCGAGTTGTAGAAGTGCAGAATGGAGCAGCAGTAGAAGTTTCGCAATCGGAATATTTAAAGAATTTGACAAAAGAAATGAAAGTATGAAATCATCCATTACAGCCCTAATGCTGCTATTTTTGTTGACCTGCTGCAATAGCAAGCAAGAGAAAGTGGTTATCCCTGTTCCACCCAAAATCGCTGAACCTGTGCGGATCATAGCCATTGGTAGAGTAGAGCCGGAAGTAAAAATTACCGAAATCGGCAGCGAAGTAAATGGAGTGATTCGAAAATTGTATACCCATGCCGGAGATACAGTAAAGAAAGGCCAATTGTTAGTGGAGTTCGCGCACGATTATGAAGATGCAAAGCTACAACAAACAACTTCTAAAAATGCTGCTCAACAAGCCGAAATTCAGAATATACAGGCACAAATCAATTCGGCTAATATAAAAGCGGAAAACCTTCGTGTACAAAACGATCGCATTCAAAAAACATTTTTGGAAGGAGCGGAAACCGCACAAAATGCCGATAATGCAAAAGCAACCTATCTGCAAGCTGTGAAGGACATTGAGCGCTTACAAGCCGCATTGCGAAGTGCACAAAGTAAGTTGAATGAAATAGGAGCTGATACGAAGGTAACTGCTGTTGACATTGAACGAAGAAAGGTAAAAGCGCCTGCCGATGGTGTTATTCTTACGATGGATTTAACGGAAGGCGGAGCGGGTACAACCGAAAAACCTTTGTTTGAATTCGCGCCAAATTCGCCTTTAACAGTTTTGTGTGAAGTAGATGAAATGTGGGTGAATAAATTGAAACTCGGACAAAAAGCCATTATCAGAACGCAAGGTATGGACGATAATTTAGCCGAAGGCGAAGTTGTTTTTTTAGGTTCTTACTTGAAGAAGAAATCGCTGTTCAGTGACGATAGTGGAAATATGGAAGATCGAAGAGTGCGCGAGGTGCGTGTTCGATTAGCAGGTAAGCCGGACTTGTTGATTAACTCACGAGTAGAAGTGGTGATTGATTTACAACCTGCAAAATAATAGCAAACCATGTTTAAGACCGCCATTCGTTTTATAATGTACGACAAACCAAAGAGCATCGGTGCGCTGTTTGGGGTGGTAATTTCTATATTTTTGATTGGGCAGCAAACCGGAATTTTTATTTTCCTTACAGGGATGATGTCGAGTTTGGTCGATAACATTCAAACCGATATCTGGGTGGTAGATAATAAAACTACGAACGTATCTGCTCTCGGCCAAATTGATGCGCGTTATCAACGGCAGATTGAAGCATTGCCGGGTATCGATCATGTGTATCCGCTGGTTATTGCTGGAGCATCGGCAAAATTTTCAGACGGAAAATCAGGTGGTATATCCCTTGTGGGATCACAGGCACCCGCTTTTGTGGGTGGTCCATGGAAAATAAGCGGAGGGACTTTAGAAAATTTATTGTTTGACGATGCGGTTACCACCGATGCTTTTGACAAAAAGTTACTGGGTGGCGCACAACTCGGTTCGCAATTTGAAATTGGCGGAAAGCGAGCAAAGGTTACCTTACAAACTAATGGCGCCAGAGGTTTTGGCGCATCGTTTGTATTTACAACCATCGATAGAGCGCGTTATTACAGCAAATTTCCGCGCGATAAGGTGAGTGCATTATTGGTGAAAGTAAAGCCGGGTGCAGATTTGAAACAAATTACTACCATGATTGACCAAAATATGTTTGGTGTGAAATCATGGACGAAGCAAGATTTTTCTTCTGCCACAGTAAGTACTATTTTAGGTTCAAGTGGAATAGCCACTTCTGTCGGAACGCTTATCGTCTTTGCTATTATAGCCGGTAGTATTATTATTGGCTTAACGCTGTATTCCGCTGCGACTGACCGTTTGAAAGATTACGCTACACTTAAAGCTATAGGTGCAACTAATGCATATGTGCGCAATCTGATATTAACCCAAGCGCTTATCTTTGCTTTAGTTGGATACATTATTGGAGTGTTGTTAATGTATGGTTTCAAACTTGGCATTGCTAAAGCCGGTATTATGTTTTCTTACAGCATCAGTATGTACATCGCCTTTGCGGTAGTTACGCTAGTTATCTCTATGATTGGCGTTATTGCTGCCATTCGCAGAATCGTGAAGATTGAACCGGCATCTGTGTTTCGTGGATAATTGGCTTATTCAAACTCCACAACACATTTCAATATTTCCGGATTGGAGATAATATCGAAAAATCCATATTCTATATTCATTGTTTTGCCATCTAAACTGAATGTCGCTTTTTCGTTATTCACTTTCTTAATGCGTTTAGGAAACACATAAGTGGTTTTATATTTCAACATACTCGACATGGATTCCATCAATTCCTTATCTTTTTCCGATTGTTTCTTGTCTTTCTCCTCTGCTTTAAACTCTATGTTTCGAGAAAAGACGTTGTTTTTATAATCGAATTTAGAATTGAAATAATTAACCACATTGTCGCGCTTCCCTACTTTATCTTTAAAAGTACTCTTCCCTTTTTTTGCATCTTCCAACATCATATGATAAAAGAAGATTTTATTCCCGTCAACAATCTCACTTGGCTGTTTAAAGTCTATACTGAAACTTGTAGATGACTTATCATCACTTTCTTCGCTCACTTTCACCGTGTAGTTTTCAATTAGTTTTGAATATTTATCAAACAACTCTTTATTACCTTTTACTACACTTTTGGAAAAGTTCTCATCAACATAAGCTTGATATGTTTTTCCGGTGTAGGTAGTTACTTTGCTCTTTTCAGTTGATTCTTGTTTTTCTGTTGTAGACGTATCTAATCCTTTCAACATGCTCGCGGCATCGATATCGAACGAATAGGTATAGTTACCTGAGCCATTTTCATTGAGTACCAGTTTTTCGTTGAACTGACAAGAGCAAAAGAATAAACCGGCAAGGCTGAAAAGCATAAGTTTTTTCATACGTGTTTTTTTGTAAAACTAGGAAAAGAACCATTTTCTCCAATTTAGTTTAAGAAAAAGCACCAGGCTGCCATGAATATCTTAATTTTTGACAGGTATTGAACACTCGCATTTATATTTTTGAATTAACTATAATTACTGAACAATTTTTTATTATTGCTACACAAACAAGTACTCATTACTAAAAACAATAAAAACAAAACAATGGCATTTGAAACAATTTTATCCGCTTTACAAGGTGCAGCTGCTTCAGCTCCGGTTTTAGGTAAATCATTGAAATTCGATTTCGGTGGTAGCGTAATTGTAATTGACGGCAAAGGAGACGCGAATGTTGTCTCTACAGAAGACAAAGAAGTAGACTGCGCAATTAGTGTGTCTATGGACGATTTGCAAGGCATGATGAACGGTTCTGTGAACCCAATGATGGCTTTCATGAGTGGTAAAATCAAAGTGAAAGGCGACATGGGTGTGGCTATGAAACTTCAATCATTATTCAAAGGATAATTTCGGCATCGAACATTGTTCGGTCATTTAATAGCTTCTTCGCAGTGTGTGGAGAAGCTATTTGATTTTAGAACTCTACCTTAAAGAATAACACAGGAATAATTCCGATGTTCTTTTTGTATTCCACAGCCTGTGTTTTCGGGTTATATACACGGGCAGCTACATTCAAGCGGTTAATCACATTTTGAATTTCAACGCCTACCTGCCAGTTCCATTTCTTTTGATTCTTGCGATAGCCTAAACCTAAATCAACACGCACGTAATCGGGTAGTTTTTCGGAAAATGGATTGGTTTGATCATACACAGTGTAACCTGCTGCTTTACTCGCTGCCTTATTTACAGGAGATTGCCGCAAACCACCACGCCAAAGGACTTTAGCATTGGTGGTTATGCGATTGATTTTTTTCTTGCCTATCACAAATTCTTTTCCGCCTAGCAAATTGAACACATATCGTGTGTTGTATGCTGTATTGAACCAACGTCCATTATCGGTGCGATATTTAGAGTCGAATACGGATGCCGTGAACAGAAAATAATAGTTCTTCGAAAATAGTTTTTCAAACGTAAGCTCTAAACCGTAATTCATTCCTCGTCCGGTGTTTTTAAGCGGAACACTTACAAATCCATCGTTTTGGTTGATGGTCGATAGATAATCATTTGCACCATAACCTACAGGAACACTGAACAAATATTGGAAATAGAGTTCCGCCTTCACTCGGAAATTCTTTAGAAAGTTGATGTTATAACCCAACACCGAATGAAAGGAACGCGACATATCTAAATAGTGATTTCTGGTGCGTTCAAAAGGATTTGTACTATTTATGGCTGTTGTGTAAGTGGAAATGGCATCCATTCTATTATGTAAGCCAACACCTAATGCCAATGTTTGATTTTCACGGAAACGGTATTCAATACTGGCTCTTGGCTCGATGTAAAATTTCTTATTGATAAACGAATAGGTAAAATGCAAACCGGAAATGATATTCACTTGGTTATTTAATCGATGTTTCCATTGATAGAAGCCTTGCAATAAATAAGTTGCTCCTTTCGATTGTACTTTGGTTTGCGGATCGCTGAAACCGGCTGTTGCCTCTTTATTCAGTAAGTCATAATTTAAATATGAAAAAATAACGCCCGTTCGAATGGTGTTTTTTACATCAATTTTTCGATTGTAGGTAGTGGCTGCTCTTGCTGAAATATAGGTGAAGGATTCTGTTGCTAAATTTTGATTGGAATAGCTGTTGTTCAAGGTGTCGAGATAATATTTGTTCTGAGATGCATTCAAGGAAACAACGGTATAGAGTGAGCTTTTCTCATCAAAATAAATGGTATTGGTAATGCCCACCATGCCCATGCGTTGTTTGAGTTCTTCCACTTGTTTATCGGTAGACTCTTTCCATTTGGTGGAATCGCGTACAGCTTTATTTCCCAATGAACTCATCCCCCCTAAACCAAAGAGAGAAAAAACAGTTTTTCGTCCGGCCGGTAAGTTGATATTGAAAGCTAAATCTTGGTATTTCGGAGTTTGACTTTGTCCGAATGTTATCCCCAATTTCCCTAAAACATCCAACGTAGAATAACGGTAGTTAATCAGAAAAGATCCTTTGTATTTCTTTGAAAAAGGGCCTTCAGCAGCCGCTTCCAATCCTAAAATACCCACTTGTACTGCAAATTCGTGTTTGTTGCTGTTCCCTTTTCGGAAATGCAAATCGAAAACACCGGAAAGTGCATTGCCAAATTCGGCAGGGAAAGCTCCGGAATAGAAATCGGTGTTGCTGAGCATATTCGCACTGAGCATACTCACACCGCCACCGGTTGCGCCTTCCGATGAGGCAAAGTGATTGGGATTCGGTATTTCTAGGCCTTCTAAACGCCATAACATACCGCGTGGTGAGTTTCCGCGCACAACGATTTGATTGCTTTCATCATTTGACGATACAACGCCCGCAAAGCTTTGTGCCATTCGTGCCGGATCGTTTAGTGTAGCGGCATAGCGCTTCGTTTCTTCCACTGAAAACGATTGTGAGCTTACTGCCGCAAATTCATTTCGGGCGCGATATTTTGAGCGATCTAACTTTATCACCACTTCTTTCATTTCGTTCACTTTCTCTTGAATCGAAACGTTTATGATGGTTTGTTTTCCGGTGGTGAGGAGTACTTCAGGAACAGTCACTTCTTCAAACCCAATCATAGTACATTTAATATTCACTCGGCCCGGTTTCAAGTTCGAAAACTTAAAATCGCCATTCACATCGGTACTCACTGCATCGGTAAATGTTTTGTCGCTCACAATAACAGTTACACCCGGAAGTGGTACTTTTGAATCTTTATCGCTAACTTTGCCACTTAGCGTACAATTATAACTTTGTTGCGCTGAAAGGTTCAAGGCAACAAAAATAAACACAAACAAAAACGAATGAATAGCTGTTTTCATAATACAGTTCTAATATATTTTAAATCCGCGATGGCTGTGAAAAAATATGTCGTTTTTATGTTGATGATTTTACTCATCGCAGTGGTCGGTTGCAAAAAGAAATGCGATCAGTGCCATAACGGGGGCTTGTGCGATGCCAAGAATGTATGCGAATGCAAAGGGCAATACGATGGAAAGTTTTGTGATACGCTTTGTCCTATTGGTTTTGAAGGTGATACATGCCAGATTTTATCTAAATCGAAATTTATTGGCTCTTGGGATTGTACAACGAATGGATCCGATGAAACATCGATTACACATTTGATTCAAATTTCTGACGATCCTTATTATGTGTGGACGAAATTTTCGAATGTGGCCGGACAAGCTTTTAGTTTAAGAGGAACCGTATCGGCTAAAAACAGAATCGAATTCTACGAACAGAATGCACAGGGTTCTTATACTGGGAAAGTAGACGGTTCTGCTGTAATTAATGGCGATGAAATGTCGATTAATGTTCGTAAAAACGGAATAGATTATTTTACAAAAGCAAAAAGATTGTGATAACAAAAGAGGTAAAGACTGCGGTGATATGGGAAGATGAACACATTCTGATTGCCAATAAACCTTCCGGAATAGCGGTAATTCCTGAGCGTTTTGACACAGAGAAGAAAGATTTTAAGAGTGTATTGGAAAAGCAGTTAGGTATTGGGTTATTTACGGTGCACCGCATCGACCGCGATACCAGTGGAATCGTTTGCTTCGCAAAAACGGCAGAAGCCCACAAAGCCATGAATGATTTGTTCGAAAATCGTAAAGTGGAAAAGAAATATTTTGCGTTTATCAGCGGTCGTTTAGAGGGTAGAGTAGGGGAGATGGATTTCCCTATTGCGCATCATCCGGCTAAAAACGGGAAAATGATTGTTCACCCAAAAGGAAAAGAAGCCTTTACATCGTTTGAAGTGATTGATCAATTCAAACATGCAGCCTTCGTTCAAGTACAAATCAAAACCGGAAGAACACACCAAATTAGGGTGCACTTTGCAGCGGCAGGTCATCCCTTATTGGTTGATCCATTGTATGGGAAAGGTGAAGGCTTCATGCTTTCGTCTATCAAGAAAAAATACAACCAGAACGATGATGAGCGACCGGTGTTGGGCCGATTGTCTTTGCACGCAGGGGCTTTGGGTTTTGTGCATCCATTTACTGGAGAAACTGTAGCATTTGAGGCTGCATTGCCGAAGGATATGGAGGCTACATTAAGACTGTTTAGAAAATACGACCTATAATAGTGTGTTGAATTAAGATTTATTCATTTCATTATTTTACCTACTTTTCACCCATGAATTCACCACATCACCACCATCACAACGAAGAGCATTTCGAGAGCTCTGATTTAATTAAAGACATCGTTATTGGTATGTCTGATGGACTCACTGTGCCGTTTGCATTAGCGGCTGGTTTGAGTGGTGCAGTAGATTCGAATTCGATTATTTTAACGGCCGGTATTGCCGAAATTGTAGCAGGTTCTATTGCTATGGGATTAGGTGGTTATTTAGCCGGTAGAACCGAAATCGAGCATTACGATTCGGAGTTGAAGCGCGAATATTATGAAGTAGATGTATACCCGGAAAAAGAAAAGCATGAAATCAAAGAGATTTTTGCCGACTATGGTTTCTCAGAAGCCACTCAAAATGTAATAGTGGATGAAATCAGCAAAGACAAAGACAAGTGGGTTGATTTTATGATGAAATATGAATTAGGTCTAGATAAACCCGATGCCAACCGTGCGCGCAATAGTGCATTGACTATTGGCTTGTCATATGTTGTAGGTGGTTTTATTCCTTTAACAGCTTATTTCTTTGCAACAACACCAATGCAGGGATTAATTGGCTCATCAGTGTTAACAATCATCTGTTTGTTAGTGTTTGGATATTTCAAAAGCCGAGTAACCGGGCAACCACCAATTTGGGGTGCTTTGAAGGTAACGATTATTGGTGTAGCTGCAGCAGCTGCTGCCTTTGGGGTGGCGAAGTTAGTAGATGGACATTTCTAACTCAATAAACTATCAAGTCCCAACACATAACTATCCAATCCAAAGCCCGCAATAATTCCTTTACAAACGCCCGAAATCATCGATTGATGGCGGAACTCTTCACGCGCATAAATATTGGAAATGTGTATTTCGATTACCGGAGTTTTGATGGCGGCAATGGCATCGCGAATGGCTACAGATGTATGTGTGTAACCTCCTGCATTCAATAAGATCCCATCGTATTTAAAGCCAACTTCTTGAAGCTTATCAATCAACTCTCCTTCAACATTTGATTGAAAGTAGCTCAATTGTACATCATCGCTGTAGATGTCTTTCATTTCTTCAAAAAACTCGGAGAACGACATATCGCCATAAATATCAGTTTCTCGTTTGCCGAGTAAATTCAAGTTAGGTCCGTTGATGATGATAATTTTTTTCATGACAACAATTGCTTTATGGTGCAAATAAGCAAAATAAATTCGGCTCAATAGCTATGCTTTTATATGAATGATTGTGAACAGAATGAAAAATGATTTTGGCGCTTCGATAAAGTTTTTACATTTGCGCTGGGTAAGCCTTATACGACCAGCTCCCTCTTACTCCTCCAGGGTGGAAACACAGCAAAGGTACGAGGTTGTAGCGGTGCGATATGAGTAACTTACCCACTTTTTTTGTCTTCTTCACACCCTGTTGATTTTATTTTCCTTACTTATCTTAATGTTTTATCACTTTTGAATGCCGAACAACATACGTTGTGTTGCTTTGCATTTAACCCATAAAATTACGTTATGAAATTTTTTATCGATACTGCCAACCTCAATGAAATTAAGGAAGCAGAAGCTTTAGGTATTTTAGATGGAGTGACTACCAACCCTTCGTTAATGGCAAAAGAAGGGATTAGTGGAGAGCAAAACATTATCAATCACTATGTGGCTATTTGCAATTTGGTAGATGGGCCGGTGAGTGCAGAAGTGATTTCTGTTGATTTTGAAGGTATGATTAAAGAAGGGGAGAAGTTTGCTGCATTGCATAAAAACATTGTGGTGAAGGTGCCAATGACTGTGGATGGCGTAAAAGCAATCAAATATTTTTCTTCGAAAGGCATTAAAACCAATTGCACATTGGTGTTTTCTGCCGGCCAAGCCATTCTTGCTGCAAAAGCAGGAGCAACTATGGTTTCACCTTTTATTGGCAGAATTGACGATTCGAATTGGGACGGAGTGCAGTTGATTGAGCAAATCGTTCATATTTATAGAACCTATAATTTCAAAACGGAAGTATTAGCGGCTTCTATTCGTTCAGGTTTACATATTGTGAAATGTGCAGAAGCGGGAGCTGATATTGCTACTTGTCCGTTATCATCAATTAAAAACCTATTCAAACACCCGTTAACCGACATTGGATTAGCTCAATTTTTAGCGGATTACAAAAAAGTTAACGGTTAAAACGAAAAAAAACGGAAGAATATTTGTAAAATAAAAAACCAATTTTACATTTGCACTCCGCAAGGGAGCTTAGCTCAGCTGGTTCAGAGCATCTGCCTTACAAGCAGAGGGTCACAGGTTCGAACCCTGTAGCTCCCACACTAAATAAAAAGGATTGCATTTGCAATCCTTTTTTGTTTTTAAGTCTTTCCTATTACTCCAAAGAAACCAAGAATAGTTACTACTCTTCAGTGATATATTTTAATATCAATTCTACACTTGCTTTGAAAACATTTTTTTTAAACATTTTAAAAGCACACAAGTTTGTCTTTTAACGACACAGTTAAATTTTAAATGATAAAATGGCTAAAAGGTAATCTTTATCGACATCCCACTATTATATCCGTGATTGGTCATAGCAGTATTAATATAGTTCGGTTGGATACTTGGTTCAAAACTTAGTAAGGCTTTTGCATTCAACGCTCTTTCTTTATATTTTGATGCAGATCCTAATTTAATTGCCCCAACAACAGTTAGTGCTATACCTGTATAAGTAATAAGAAGACCCGGTATTAATAGCCCGAGTGCTGCACCCAAATTACCTGATTTTGGAATGTTAGTATATCCGTTGTATCCACCTGGATCGTATTGATCTTGTAAAATGGCTCCACCAATGGTTAATCCAATCCCACATGCTAATGTTGGAACTCCGATAGAAGTATAAAGAACACCCCCTTTTATTCTAGCGTTGTAGAGGCGCATATTTAAATCGTATGCTTGTTGTGCATCTTCTTTTCTCCTCTTTTTACGATACTCTTCATCAATAACTGTCGATGGGGTTGGTTGTGCCGTAGGGGTTGAGAAGTAGCTGAAATCATCTATTGTCCCATTTTTATATTTTATTTCAACTACCTCTTCTTTTGTTACTGTATATGTTGGTCCGTCTAGGTTGTCGAATTTTTTGTATTTAATCTCAGTTGTACCAATTTCAATAACCTTAGTTTGTAAATCCTCACCTGATTTCAACTTTATCATATCTTGAGCTAGAATAGAATTTGAAATGGCTAAAGAGCAGATGAGTACGAATTTGTAAATACTTTTCATATACTTTGAATTTAAGGGTTGTTACTTTGAATAGGATGCTTATTGCTTTGGCTTTTACTGGTTTTAAATAAAAGGTCTTGATATTGATTTACATCATGTTGCTTTCAATTTTATTAGCAATTATAGTTTGTAGAATAGGGTTGGCTCTCCTTTCAAACATACAAAAAGTGGAAGAAAACGAGAAGAAGTCTATTGAATTTGTATCCTAGTGCAATCCCAAGAGGATCTGTACTTATCAGCATTTATTTTCCTTTGATTCATTTATCGCTCACCTTTATTTTCAACAACTTATATCTATTTTCCTTTCATTGGATAAAAGTTGATGTATATGTGATTTTTTGGAAGAGGCATTCGGAATCAGATATATTCAACATTAAATCAAATCAATACATTATTATGAGAAGACAAACATTGGCATTATTTGTAATGCTTATTTGTATGACCACTGTATACGGACAAAAAAATCCACCCGATCATTTTTTGGTGAGCTCTACATTAATTAAGCAGCATACAAAGGCAACGATAAGTGCCATTTGGAAAAAGAACCATATCCCCAAAGCGATTTTACCGGTAAAAAACGATGTAGATGTTTATGAAATTATCTATAAAGCTCCATGGATCGATAGTACAACGTGGATTAATTGTTCAGGAATTGTTTATGTTCCGAAGTTGAAGAAAGGGAAGAAGGCTTCTACTTTTATGTTCGGACATGGTACTGAAATTCGAAAAGGAAGAAGTATCTCTGACGATGATTCGCAACAGGGGATTTGTTTAGGATTTGCTGCCGATGGTTATTTTGCCCTCTACCCTGATTACTATGGCATTGGTAAAGGTGATGGTAATCACTTGTACCAGCACGCTTGGAGCGAAGGAATGGCTTTCATCTATATGCGAAAAGCAGTAGAAGAAATGAAAGCACAAGCAGGTGTTGAAACCAATGATCAATTGTTTTTGACGGGTTATTCTCAAGGCGGACACGCATCTTTTGCAGCACATAAATATTTCGAGGAAGTAAAAGATCCCCGCTTTAAAGTTACTGCATCTTCGCCTATGTCGGGAGCATATGATATGACCGGAGAGCAGGCAAAATATATGTTTCAGAAATATCCTCGTCCGTTCTATTTGCCTTACTTGTTGATTTCTTATCAAGAAGCCTACAAAGTGATCAATACCGATAATATTTACTCTATTTTTAAATCACCATTCGATACGCTATTGCCGGGATTCTTTGGTGAAGTCCGCGCCAAATCGTATGGCGATTTAGATAGAATTATGCCTCCAATTCCAAAAGATATTGTAAAAGACGAGTTAGTGGAGCAATTTGTGAATAACCCACAATTCAATTTTCTTTTACGGTTGAAAGAAAATAATTTAACCAATTGGAAACCTGAAGCTCCGGTGCAGCTGTGTTTTTGTAATGGCGACCGTGAAGTAAACTATAAAAACTCTGAGGTTGTGTACAACAACATGACAGCATTAGGGAAGAAAGACATCAAGTTGAATAACTTAAGTCCGAAACTAGACCATAATACCTGCGCTGCTTTTGCAGTATTGGCCACCAAATATTTCTTTGATCGTTATCGTAAACATGGAAAGAACCCGAAGATGAAAGATGTTCCTCCGTTTAAGAAGTTTTTAGTTGGAATCATCAAAAAGAAAATTGAGAAAGATTACGAGAAAACGGGAAGCGATCATGCTTATCGGTAAGATTTTATACTGTAAATTTGAAAAGGTCGGATATATTATCCGACTTTTTTTGTTTATACAGTGTGCTTTCCCATTCCATTCTTTCGATACACTGAGTTTAATCAATTTTGTATGCCATAAAAGTGATTTTAATCTTGTTTATATTAGTAAAAAGCACAATACCTTTGTTGCAAATATAAACCCATGAAAAAAATTATACTTTCTCTTAGTGTATTTATGCTTTTTCGCATGGATGCACAAACACCGGTAATTGTAAAAAACATTACAGCAGGTGCAGCTAGTTCTTCTTTTCAAGAACTTAAGCCGTTTAGTAATCATCTAATTTTTTCGGTCAATGATGGCGTTAATGGTTATGAACTTTGGATCTCAGACGGAACTACATTAGGAACTAAAATGGTATTAGATGTGAATCCTGCTGTTGGTGTAAATGGTTTTGGCGGTTTTAGATATGGCGATAATAATGTTGCTTTTTTTATTGGAAATGATGGCGTTACTGGAAATGAGTTATGGAAGTCAGATGGTACTGCAGCTGGAACTGTTTTGGTAAAAGACATCAATAGTGGATTGAATAGTGGTTCTGGTGCTTATGAAAGCATGGTAAAATTGGGAAACCAATACATATTTACTGCAAACGAACCTTTAACTGGCGATGAATTGTACGTTACCGATGGAACCGCAGCTAATACGTCTATTTTAAAAAATATAAACCCTGGTAGTAATAGTTCCTATCCGAATGAACTTCTTGTCTTTGGCAATAAAGTTATATTTCGAGCATCTACAGATTTAACCGGAAGAGAGTTATGGATAACAGATGGTACTACAGTTGGAACTTTTGAGTTAAAGGACATATATACTGGTACGAGTAACGGTGGTCCAACTTATTTTACAGTCTTAAACGGAGAAGTTTTTTTTCAAGCAGCAACCAATGCCGAAGGATACGAATTATGGAAAACGGATGGAACATCAGTGGGTACTATACTTCTGAAGGATATTGATACTGGTTTAAATAATTCGACCCCTTCAAATTTTACTAATTTCGGAAACAAGCTTTTGTTCCAAGCTCGTACAGCTTCAAATGGCAATGAATTATGGATAACCGATGGAAGCACTTCTGGAACTACCATTGTTAAAGATATTGAACCGGGAACTGGGAGTTCAAGTCCATTATCTCAAAAAGCTTTACTTAATAATAAAATTTACTTTTCTGCTTCAACATCGACAACAGGGAGTGAGTTATGGGAAACAGATGGAACAACTTTAGGAACAAAATTAATGTTAGATATTAATACCGGTGTTAACGGCTCTTATCCCTCTAATCTTATAGTAGCAAATGGATTTCTCTACTTTACGGCAGATGATGGAACGAATGGTACTGAGGTTTTCAAAACCGATGGATCTGCTGCTGGTACAATTATGTTAGCTCAAATTAGTCCATCTACTGGTTCTTCTTATGCCAACCTTTTAACTTTGGTTGGAAATACTATATATCTTACAGCAAATGACGGTACTGTTGGTACAGAATTGTGGAAAATTGAATTGCCTGCTACAGGAATTATAAACGAATCACCGGAGTTAGGTATTCGCTTATATCCAAATCCAACAAAATCTAATGCGTTCAAATTACAGTTCGATGCACTTCAAGCTGAAATGGCAAACATAACGGTTACTGATATTTCAGGGAAAATAGTGTATGAAGAAAAATTAGATAACCTTCCTTTCTTAAAACAAATCACTTTACCTGAAACTACTCAAGGATGCTATTTTGTGAAAGTTGCAACGGATAATGGTTCTGTTACAAAAAGGCTAATTGTAGAATAGTAGTTCACTCTTTTCAATAAAAAGGTCGGATATAGTATCCGACCTTTTTTGTTTTAGTAAGCAAGATTTGGCCGCAACCATTTCTCTACTTCCTGAATATTTAAGCCGCGAGCCGAGGCTAATTGCTCGATTTGGTCTTTCTGTACTTTTCCTACTCCAAAGTATTTTACATGCGGACTAGCGAAGTAAAATCCGCTCACCGCTGCGGTTGGATACATGGCGTGACTTTCTGTTAATGTAATTCCTGTTTTGTTTTCTACATCCAACAATTCCCAAATCGTTTTCTTCTCAAAATGGTCTGGGCAGGCTGCATAACCCGGAGCCGGACGAATACCTACATATTTTTCTTGAATCATTTCTTCAATGCTCAGATTCTCGTTTTCAGCATATCCCCAATACTCTGTTCTAACTTTTTTATGCAACAATTCAGTGAATGCTTCTGCTAATCGATCGGCCAAAGCTTTAATTAGAATAGCTGAATAATCATCGTGATCTGCCTCGTATTTAGCTACCCATTTCTCGATACCAATGCCTGTGGTTACAGCAAATGCACCAACGTAATCTTTGTTAGGAGAAATGAAATCCGCTAAACAAGTATTCGTTTGGGTTCCTTGCTTTTTTGTTTGTTGACGCAGGAAATTAAATGCTTTACCATTTGCCATTTGTACTTGCTCATTCACCGATTTTGCTTCGAAAATGCCAAAGGTTGCATTAGCCGTTAAACGATTTTCAGCAATAATGGCTTTCAACATTTTTTGTGCATCGTCATACAATTTCTTGGCTTCCGCACCATAGCGTTCGTTTTCAAAAATACGAGGGAAAGTGCCGCTCATTTCCCAGGTGGAAAAGAAAGGCGACCAATCAATGTATTCAGCAATTTCGGCTAAGGGGTAATTGTTTAACACCTTTGTTCCAATGAATTTTGGCGTAGAAATGTTTTCTGTAGCCCAATCAATGTTCAATTTGTTCTCGCGTGCTTCTTCAATACCGATATAATCTACATTCGATTTTCGGTTCGCAAAATCTTCACGCAGTTGCGCATACTCTGCATTCAAATCTTCTACAAAAGAGGTTTTGTTATCGTCACTCAATAAACTACTTGCTACCGTTACACTCTTCGAAGCATCTAAAACGTGCACTATAGGAGCGCTGTAGGCTTGTGCAATTTTAACGGCTGTATGTATTTTTGAAGTGGTTGCTCCGCCAATTAACAAAGGAATTTTCAATCCTAATCGTTCCATTTCCGATGCTACATGCACCATTTCATCCAACGATGGTGTAATCAATCCACTTAACCCAATAATATCTACTTTTTGTTTTTGTGCTTCTTCCAAAATTTTATCGGCAGAAACCATCACACCCAAATCCACAATCTCGTAGTTATTACAAGCTAACACAACACCCACAATGTTTTTCCCAATATCGTGCACATCTCCTTTTACAGTAGCTAACAAAATCTTCCCAACACCCCGTGTATCTTGTACTACAGCGTTTCTTTTTTCTTCTTCCAAGAAGGGTTGAAGGTAAGCCACTGCTTTCTTCATCACACGCGCACTCTTCACCACTTGCGGCAAAAACATTTTTCCCGAGCCGAACAAATCACCTACAATATTCATTCCGGCCATCAACGGACCTTCAATCACATGCAATGGACGGCCGTATTTTATGCGCGCTTCCTCGGTATCTTCATCAATGAATGTTGTGATTCCTTTCATTAGTGCATGTGCCAATCTATCTTCCACTGACGTTTTTCGCCACGCTTCATCTACTACAATTACTTTGCCTTTCTGTTTAATTGTTTCAGCAAAGGTGAGTAAGCGCTCAGTAGCATCCTCGCGTCTGTCGAGCAATACATCTTCTACATGTTCCAATAAATCTTTTGGAATATCATCATACACCTCCAACATCGATGGATTCACAATACCCATGTCCATGCCGTGTTTAATGGCGTGGTACAAAAATGCCGAGTGAATGGCTTCTCGCACCGTGTTATTCCCACGGAAAGAAAAGGACACATTTGAAACTCCTCCACTTACTTTTGCAAAAGGTAAGTTTTCTTTAATCCATTTCGTTGCATTGAAAAAATCTAACGCATTTTTGCGATGCTCTTCCATACCTGTTCCCACCGGGAAAATGTTCGGGTCGAAAATGATGTCTTCTGCAGGAAAGCCTACTTGTTTTGTTAAGATAGTATAGGCTCGCTCACAAATTTCAATTCTTCTTTCATACGAATCGGCTTGTCCTTGTTCATCGAAGGCCATAACAATAACAGATGCACCGTATTGCTTCACCAGAGATGCTTCACGAATAAATGCTGCCTCTCCGGCCTTTAATGAAATGGAATTCACAATCCCTTTTCCTTGGATACATTTCAATCCGGCTTCAATAATATCCCACTTCGAAGAGTCAATCATAATAGGTACTCTAGAGATATCCGGCTCAGCTGCAATCAGGTTTAAGAAAGTAACCATCGACTCTTTTCCGTCAATCATCCCTTCATCCATATTAATGTCAATCACCTGTGCACCACCTTCTACTTGTTCGCGTGCCACACTTAGTGCTTCATCAAATTTTTCTTCTTTAATGAGCTTTAAGAATTTGGCTGAACCCGTTACGTTAGTTCGCTCACCAATATTCATGAAGTTCGATTCAGGCGTAATGACCACCGGCTCTAAACCACTCAATCGCATGAATTGGATAGGCTGTGCTTTTTTACGTGGCGCATGTTTTTCTGCTACCTTTTTAAAGGCACGAATATGCTCCGGTGTAGTACCGCAACAACCTCCTATAATATTGACGAATCCGCTTTTGATAAACTCTTCCAAAGCCTCTGCCATCATTTCAGGTGTTTCATCGTAGCCACCGAAAGCGTTTGGTAGTCCGGCATTTGGGTATGCACTCACCCAACATTGCGCAGTTTTAGAAATGGCTTCAATGTGCGGACGCATATCTTTTGCGCCTAAGGCACAGTTCAATCCCACCGAAAATAAATTTGCATGTGCCACTGAAATATAAAAGGCTTCAGGTGTTTGTCCGCTCAACGTTCTTCCGCTGGCATCAGTAATCGTTCCACTCACCATCACCGGTAATGCTGTTCCTTTTTCGCGTTGTATCTTTTCAACAGCAAACAAGGCCGCCTTACAGTTCAACGTATCAAATACGGTTTCAATCAATAAAATATCAGCACCACCATCAATTAAGGCTGTTGCTTGTTCGGAATAAGCATCTACCAACTGATCGAATGTAATCGCTCTATACCCCGGATTATTTACATCCGGTGAAAGTGAAGCTGTTCTGTTGGTTGGTCCGAAAGCCCCGGCTACAAAGCATTTGCGTTCAGGGTGTTTTTGCATGAAATCCAAACAGGCTTGTTTGGCTACTTTCGCGCCTTCATAATTAATTTTATAGACTTCTTTTTCCAAGTGATAATCAGCTTGTGCAATCCAAGTGCCACTGAAGGTATTCGTTTCAATAATATCGGCTCCGGCTTCTAAATACTCTGTGTGAATGGCATGAATGATATCAGGCCGTGTGATGGATAATAAATCGTTATTCCCTTTTAAATCTGAAGGGTGATTCGTGTATACATTGCCTCTAAAATCTGCTTCCTTTAAGCCATAGCGTTGAATCATAGTGCCCATTGCACCATCTAGAATAAGTATTTGTTTTGAAGCTAAGTCGTTTAATGTGTCTTTGATATTCATAATACAGCACTATTTAAATGAATATCCGAAAAAGAGAGGGAGGTATAGTTATCTCTCAGGAATTGGCACCACTTTCAACATGTGAAAAGGTTGTCAAGACTTCATAGGGCCTGTCCCTCCGTCTTTCTGGATAATCAATAATTTAAAGAACAGTTCAAAAATAACTATTATTGCGAATAAATAAACTTTTAGTATGAATTGTAAACTGTTAACAGCTTTATTGCTAACACTGTTGTTTGTACTTCAACAACCGGCTACCGGCAAATGTAACGGAGGGAAAACCAAAGGAGATATTTTCAGAAATTGGACATTAACTAAATTGCCTAGCTTCAGTACGGAACAGATTAATACTATTGGAACAGTGATTCCCAATATTCACTTTACTGATGGACAAGTAGTGGGTTTTGGAGGCTGCAACACTCTCCGTGGAGGGAAATACACCATCCGAAAAGATAAAATTAAGCTCGATAACATTGGCTCAACACGTAAGATGTGTATTGGCATTGAAGCCGATGTAGAACGTGAATTTATTCCATTACTAAATAAGGCCGATCATTTTGTTGTTGATGGGAAGAAATTGATTATTTACACAACCGACAACAAGGAAATGGAATTTGTTTCCAAATAAAATTGACTATAAAAGCAAATAAGCAATGAAGGTTACAGAACACTTAGCAAACGCAAAAGGGAAAACATTGTTCTCTATCGAAATATTACCTCCTCAAAAGGGAAAAACTATTGACGATTTGTTCAGTGCCATTGAACCTTTAATGGAATTTAAGCCTCCATTTATTGATGTAACTTATCACCGTGAAGAAATTATGTATAAAAAGCGGGGCGATGGTTTAATGGAGGAAGTGCCTTTACGCAAACGCCCCGGTACTGTTGGGATTTGTGCTGCCTTGAAAGGTCGATTCAATGTAGATACTGTTCCTCACTTAGTATGTGGCGGATTTACACCTGAAGAAACCGAAGATGCGTTGTTTACCTTACACTATTTAGGAATCAATAATTTGTTGTTGCTACAAGGCGATGCCGATAAAAATCCTAAAACTTCAGATGCTCCGAAATCAAGTTATAAATACGCGTCTGACTTAGTGAATCAGGTTGCCAAAATGAATAAAGGGCATTTTCTTCATGAAGAAACGGAGAATGAATTAAAAACAAATTTCTGTATTGGTGTGGCTGGCTATCCGGAGAAACATTTTACAGCTCCAAATTTGAAAACCGATTTGAAATGGTTGAAAAATAAAGTGGACTTAGGTGCCGATTATATCGTAACCCAAATGTTTTTCGACAATCAGAAGTATTTTGATTTTGTAGAAAAATGCAGAAAAGCGGGTATCAATGTGCCTATTATTCCGGGAATTAAACCGCTCGACAGTAAACGCCAATTAGAGTTGTTGCCTAAGATGTTCTATATCGATTTGCCGGATGATTTGGTTGATGAAGTAGAAAAATGTAAAACCGATAAAGATGTAAAAGAAGTTGGTGTAAAATGGGCTATTCAACAATCTTTAGAACTGAAAAAAGCCGGTACTCCATGCTTACATTATTACACTATGAGTAAAAGTGCCTCTACTATTGCCATTGCTAAAGAGGTGTTTTAAATTACTTAGCTTTTTTCTGCCTCTTGCTTTAGATTTTCATTCATTTGACGAAAACCTTCCAATGTATTTGTATCGAGCATTTTGCTGAACAAAGGCACAAGAATTCCTTCGAATTGTTCGCTTTGAACAAAAGTGGTAGTCCCGTCTTTATTGTCGATAAGCCTAAAGCAATGTTCTCCATCGAATAATCCTTTAAAGAGTAAATGACCTAACCAGCGGAATTCTTTTGCTTCAGCATACACTATTACAGTTGGTTTAAAGGTCATGCCACTTGCACCGGGAGGCTCTATACGCGCTTTGATTGTATTCCCTACGGCAACATTTCCTGTTATTGATTTGATAAACGGGTTCCACAGTGCGTAATGATCGAAGTCGGTTAATACACTCCACACTTTTTCCGGTGTGGCTTGAATCAGAATTTCGGTTGTAATTTCTTTTGCCATAATCTATCTTTTATTGTTCGTCATTGAACAACGCAAAGATGTTGGTTAAAACGATGGTATGCCTTGATATAAATCAAGAAATTAAAGTCGGTTCTTATTTCTAATTCGGCTGAATGTTTCTGGCGTCATGCCCAACATGGAAGCCAGATATTGTAACGGAACTTGGTTAAACAATTCCGGCTGCAGCGCAAAGAAAAACTGATATCGTTCTTCGGCACTCATCGATAAATGACTAAAAATACGGTCTTCCAGCATGGTAAAACATTTGGCAATAAACAGTTTTTCCAATTCATGCCATTGTGGAATGCGTTGCCCTATTTTTTGATAATCTGATTTGTGAATAGTATATAGTTGTGTGGGGGCTAATGCCTGAATGGTCCAACGGGCGGGTTGTTCAAAAACGAGACTCGATAAATCAGTCACAAAATAACCCTTGGTTGAAATCCATTGCGTAACTTCTTTTTCAGGCGTTGTAACATAGATACGCAGCATGCCTTCTTTTATGAAGCTTAATTTATTGCAGTATTTTCCGGTATGCAAAAAGTAGTCTCCCTTTTGTAATTCTTCCTCATGAAAAAGCGATGAGATGTGTGCTAAACTTTCACTATTTACACCAAAGTAAGATTGAATATACTGTTCCAGTTCTGTCATACCCTTAAATTATTCCTGTGCCAAGTAAAAGACCAAAGCCAATCAACATAACAGCTACAATGGTTTGCACGGTTTTGATAGTTGCTTTTTTT
Source organism: Chitinophagales bacterium (assembly GCA_044226285.1). GTDB lineage: Bacteria > Bacteroidota > Bacteroidia > Chitinophagales > LD1 > CALAYL01. The sequence goes on from JBGAHI010000003.1 coordinate 212,848, forward strand.
AGCATTTTGTTGCCAAGGTAAGCGCCCAAAAATGCCGACAGTGTAGCCGCAACAAGGAGAAGCGCATTACTTTGATTCGCAATGCTGAAAAGTTGTTTAGAATAAACAAAAAGCCTTGTGGTATCTATTAAGCAAGCAATTACAACTCCTGTAGCAATATATGCTTCTTTGGATAAGTTAGCACGAATAAGAAAAGCAGATCGCAATGCCCCTTGATTTCCTGATAAGCCACCAAAAAATCCACTCAATAGGCCCCCCACCGGTAAATACTTTTTGTCGAATTGCATGTTCGCCAATCGAGGGATGATGTCGAATAACGCAAAAAAAATGAGCAATGCACCAATGATGAGTTTTAATGGCAGAACAGAAAATGTTTTCCCAATAAAATCGTAAGTGAATATTGGTGATAACGTATTGAGTTGTGTGAGTACATATGCCCCGAAAAATGCCGCAAAAATAGACGGGATACCAAAGCGAATGATGGTTGCCTTATCTGCATGTTTCCCTAAAAGCGATAGTTTAAAGAGATTATTCAGAAAATGCACAATAGCCGTGAGTATTATTGCTATTTCAATCGGGAAAAATAATCCGAAAACCGGTACCAATAATGTTCCTAAACCAAAGCCTGAAAACAACGTTAAGCCGGAGCCGAGGAAGGCTACACTGCAAATAATAATATATTCCATTTTACTGAAATGGCCTATTGCGGAGGAACCATTACCGTTCCACAGTTTTTGCAAGTGCGTAGTTCTTCATTTTTGTAAAATTCTTCCATTACAATCGGGAGATCCTTCACAATATCTTTCACATGCATTTTCACTTCGTGCAATTGATGCTCGCAATTTTCACAATACCACTGAAATCCGTCTTTTACATTCTCAGGACGATAAACTTCCATCACCAAACCTACGGTATTGGCCGGTCTGCGCGGAGAATGCGGTGTTCTTGCCGGTAAAAGATAAATGTCTCCTTCGTTGATATTTACATCTTTTATCTTTCCGTCTTGTACAATTTTTACCGTTATGTTGCCTTCCAGTTGATAGAAAAACTCTTCCGTTTCATTGTAATGAAAATCTTTTCGTTTATTTGGGCCTCCAACCACCATCACCATGAAATCTTGATTGCCCTTATAAACAACCTGATTCATTACCGGTGGCTTAAGTAAATGACGGTGCTCGTCTATCCATTTTTTGAAATTGAAAGGCTGTTGCATAACATTGAAATTTTAGTTTGAATAGATAAAAATAGAATAATTCATGAACATTGATTTGACAGGAAAAAATGCTTTCGTATCGGGTGGTAGCCAAGGAATTGGAAATGCAGTAGCTATAGAATTAACTAAATTAGGCGCCAATGTAACCATTGCTGCACGTACTGAAACCGCTCTAATAGATGCCGTTGTGAATTTGAACATGATCAGTTCACCTTTCCAGCAACACGATTATGTTGTAGCCGATTACAGCGATCCGGATAAGCTCAATACGGCAATTAATCGCCATTTACGAAAACACAACAAACCATTTCACATTTTGGTGAATAATGCCGGTGGACCGCCACAAGGTTTAGCGATAGATGCAAATGAAGAGGATTTTTTGGCTGCTTTTAATACGCATTTGGTATCCAATCATGTTTTGGTGAAAGCTTTTGTTGAAGGGATGAAACAAAGTAATTACGGACGAATCATCAATATCATCTCCACTTCCGTAAAACAGCCTTTACCAAACTTAGGCGTATCCAATACCATTCGCGGTGCTGTAGCCAGTTGGTCGAAAACATTGGCGAACGAACTTGGACAGTTTGGCATTACCGTTAACAATGTGCTACCTGGAGCTACAGAAACAGATCGACTAAAAGCTATTATTGCCAATAAAAGCAAAAAAGTAAATAAGGATTTAGAAACGGTGGCGAAAGAAATGATGAATGAAGTGCCTTTGCATCGTTTCGCTAAACCCGAGGAAGTGGCTTTTGCTGTGGCCTTCTTGGCTTCACCTTCTGCGTCCTACATCAATGGTATTAACTTGCCTGTTGATGGCGGAAGAACAAGCAGTTTGTAAACAGAAGGGTTGCATTATTTTTCTAAATTTACGTTTCAATTAGTACGTCATGATTTTTCTTGAATTCGAAAAGCCGATAGAGGACCTCTATGCACAGATCGATGAGCTGAAGCAGATGGAGCAAAAAACGGGCATGACTATGGCCGATAAAATCGAACGTTTAGAACACAAAATAAAAGATACACGCGAAGAGCTATACAGTAAACTCACCACATGGCAACGGATTCAGGTGTCTCGTCACCCGGAACGCCCATATACACAGTTCTACAGCAATTACTTATGTAACGATTTTGTGGAATTATATGGCGATAGAACATTTCGTGACGATAAAGCCATCATTGGCGGTTTTGGGGATTTGAATGGACAAACCGTTATGTTTATTGGGCATCAGAAAGGACATAATACCAAAATGCGCCAGTATCGTAATTTCGGAATGCCTTATCCGGAGGGCTATAGAAAAGCTTTGCGTTTGATGAAGTTGGCGGAAAAATTCAATAAGCCTATTGTAACGCTTATCGATACTCCGGGGGCTTATCCTGGGGAAGATGCTGAGCAGCGCGGACAAGGAGAAGCTATTGCGCGCAACCTCATTGAAATGGTATCGTTGAAAGTGCCTGTATTGTGCATTGTGATAGGCGAGGGGGCTTCCGGTGGAGCCTTAGGGATTGGTATTGGCGATAAATTATTGATGTTGGAGAATACTTGGTTTTCGGTTATTTCACCAGAGTCTTGTGCTTCAATACTTTGGCGTAGTTGGGATTTCAAAGAGAAAGCGGCTGTGGCTTTACAACCCACTCCACAAGAGTTATTGAAATATGGTATTATCGATGAAATCGTAAAAGAACCCATTGGTGGTGCACATCTTCAACCCGAAGAAATGGCCAAAACATTGAAAAAGACGATTATCAAGCATTTAGCAGAATTGTCGAAAATTGATCCGCAAACACGTATCGAGAATAGAATTAAAAAATATAGTGCAATCGGGCAGTATGAAACCGTAAATGTGTAGCCGTGGAATTACTCGAAAATATAAAAAATCGCTTCTTTAAGTCTGTCATTTCGCATCGATCGGAAGGGTTTAAGCCCTCACGTAAATTAATGAATTTTGAAACGGCTAAAACCTTCGGCATTATTTACGATTCTACTATTTCAGGTTCTGATATTGCCGTTACTAAAATTGCGGAAAGCCTTCGCAATAAAGGGAAAGAGGTGGCTGTTTTTGCTTTTCTGAACGACAAAAAAATCGAACAAAAGGATGACGTGGTGATTTTTAACGCGAACGATATCAACTGGTATGGAGTGCCAAAATCCGATAAAGTATTGCAGTTTTGCGATCGTACATTAGATGTTATATTTTGCGCTATTCCTACACCGAACCGTCCATTAGAATATATCGGTCATTTTTCAAAAGCGTTATGCCGTGTTGGTGTTTTTCGCGAAGACAATAACGACTTCGAATTAATGGTAAATGTGCCTGAAAATACGGCCATTCCTAAGGTGTTAGAACAAATGATTCAATTGCTAAATCAAATAAAATTATGAGTTATAAAGCGTTTCGCGGCTCGGGAGTAGCCCTCGTCACTCCATTTACTGCTAAAGGAGAAGTAGATTTTAATGCATTAGGCAGACTAATCGATTATTGTATTGATGGAGGCATTCAATACCTTGTTGCACTTGGTACAACCGGAGAATCGGTGAACCTCAGTAAAGAAGAAAAAGTAGCCATATTGGATTTTACCGTAGAGCAAACAATGGGTAGAGTGCCTATTGTTGCTGGATTTGGAGGTAACAATACACACACGTTAATCCAAGAAATTGAAAGCTTTCATTTCAATGGCATTGATGCAGTTTTAAGTGTGAGTCCTTATTATAACAAACCTACACAACAAGGTATTATTGAGCATTATAAAGCGGTGGCATTGGCATCACCGAAACCGGTTATTCTCTACAATGTACCGGGAAGAACCGGATCGAATATGACTGCTGAGACTACCATTGCGCTCTCGGAAGTCGATAATATTATCGGTATTAAAGAAGCCAGTGGCAATTTCAGTCAGTGTATGCAAATTGTGAAGCATACACGTAAAGAGTTTTTGAAAATTTCGGGCGATGATAATATTACACTTCCATTAATTGCCTTGGGTTTTGATGGTGTCATTTCTGTATCCGGACAAGGTTTCCCAAAACAGTTTTCTGAAATGGTGAATTTATCGTTGAAAGGCGATTTCGAACAAGCAAGAGCCTTACATTATTCATTAGTTGATGTAACAGATATGCTTTTTGCTGAAGGTAACCCGGGTGGTATAAAAGAGGTGCTGAAACTGGCTGGCATTTGCGAAACGTATATGCGTTTGCCTTTGGTGGGTATTTCAGCCGGACTACAAGCTAAAATCAAAACAGAGTTCGATAAAATTCTCAAAAAAGATTAACAGCACTTGCGCTTACTGTTTATTTATTGATATTTGAAAAAAAATAGAATTTGACTTCTTTCACTAAACATATCGGGAAATTCGGCTTTATCGCACTGTTTCTTATGCTTATTCAGTCGTGTGAAACACCTGAAAAAGTGTTGAAAAGCAACGATTTAGACTATAAAATTAAAACGGCTACCAGCTGGTATAACAAAAAGCAGTACGTTAAGTGTATTCCTGTTTTTGAAGAGCTAATGGGCTTATTGAAAGGAACAAAATCTACCGAAGATATCTATTACATGTATAGCATGGCCAATTACCGACAAGGGGATTATCTGATTGCTGCTTACCACTTTAATAATTTTGGGAAGTTGTATCCAAACAGTCCTAAAGCGGAAGAGTGTGCTTATATGGCAGCTAGAAGTCACCAGAAATTATCGCCTAAATATCAACTCGATCAAACGAATACGTACAAAGCAATTGAGACCTACCAAACTTTCGTGAACATGTATCCGGAGAGTAATCGAGTGGATAGTGCGAACATTGAATTCCAGAAACTAAAAAAGAAATTGGAAATCAAGGCCGTGAAAAATGCAGAATTGTACTACAAGACTGAAAATTACAAGGCAGCAGCCACTTCATTTAAGAACTTGTTGGTCGATTATCCGGATGTCGATAATCCTGATTATGTGTATTTCATGATTATTAAGGCTTACGATAAGTATGCAGGGAACTCTGTAGCCTACAAAAAGGCAGAACGATATAGAGATGTAGCAAAGTCTTTCGATGAGTTTGTTTACCGTTTCCCGAAAAGTAAATATATCGCTCAGGGCAAAAAAATTGCGGAGGATTCACATTTTAAAACGGTGTTAGGTGCTTCGGAATTAATGAATACAGTGCGTTTGGATGAAAAACCGAGGGAATACCCGAAAGCGATTCGCGAAATTGAAACTCAAATTCCATTGATTGCTAACGAGAAGCAGAAAAAGAAAGCGCAGAAAATTCTTGAAAAGACCTATTTGCAATGGATGAAGAACGATGTGTTGTTAGCGGAAGACGCTAAACCTGAGCAGAAGATTAATTTATACGAGCAAAGTGTCAAGAATTATTATACTTTTGTGGACAAGTATAAAGGGAGTAGCTACGCAAAAGCGGCAGAAAAGAACTTTTTACAGGCATCTGATAAACTGAAAAAACTTAAAGAAAATGGACAAGAGCAGAAGAATTAAATTAAGCCAATTGTTGAACACAATTGAAACGCAAAACATGAAAGACATTGGCGCTAGAACGGGTAACGTTTATGAGTCGTTGGCTATTATTGCTAAGCGCGCTAATCAAATTCATGCTGATTTGAAACAAGAATTGCACTCTAAATTGGAAGATTTTGCTTCGCATAGCGATTCATTGGAGGAAATCCATGAAAACCGTGAGCAAATTGAAATCTCAAGATTTTATGAGCGTTTGCCGCATCCAACCATTATCTCTACAAACGAGTTTTTGGAGTCTGGTTTAGAAGCACGCTACAACGATTAATTTTGAATTCTATTAGAATATTAGCCAAGTCTCGTCCGAGATTTGGCTTTTTTTATGTTTGATATTGCAGAATCTAATATCTTCGTAACAATGAAAGGGAAAAAAATTCTTTTAGGCGTAACCGGCAGTATTGCAGCATACAAATCTGCAAGTTTGGTAAGGCTTTTGGTCACCAACGGAGCAACAGTTAGAGTAATTATGACCAAAGATGCGGCTCATTTCATTACTCCATTAACCATGTCTACTTTGTCGAAAAACGAAGTGTATACCGATTTTGTTGCTGGCAACGGCCATTGGAATAATCATGTGGAACTTGGCTTATGGGCCGATGCAATGGTTATTGCTCCTGCATCAGCAAACACTATGGCTAAAATGGCCAATGGCTTATGCGATAATTTGTTGATGGCAACGTATCTATCGGCTAAATGTCCTGTGTTCTATGCTCCGGCTATGGATTTAGATATGTGGAAACACCCTGCCACAAAACGCAATTTGGAACAATTACATACTTATGGCAATCTCTTGATTCCGGTAGGGCAAGGTGAACTAGCCAGCGGACTAAACGGAGAAGGCAGAATGGCCGAACCTGAAGAGATTGTTGCATTGTTGGAAGACTTTTTCAACTAAATAGAAGCCTCATTACATGTCAAAACTCAGTAATAAAAAGATATTGCTCACTACCGGTCCTACACGTGAGCCAATAGATCCTGTCCGATTTATCAGTAATTATTCCAGTGGTAAAATGGGCTTTGCCCTTGCTGAAGAAGCCCTTCAACGTGGTGCTGAGGTATTGATGGTAAAAGGTCCAACATCAGCTCCGTTTAAGGATGCTACAGTCAAGGTTATCGAAATTCAAACGGCTGCTGAAATGTATGATGCAGTGAAAGCAAACATTGAAGGATACGACATCATTATCTATGCGGCAGCTGTGGCCGATTATACGCCCAAACACATTGCCGAAAATAAAATCAAGAAGAACGATAATGAGTTTTCTTTTGAATTGGTGAAAACAAAAGATATTGCATTAGAAATGGGCAAAAAGAAATCGGCAACACAATTTTCTGTCGGTTTTGCGTTAGAGACAGATAATGAAGAAGCACATGCTTTGTCGAAGCTCAACAAAAAGAATTTGGATATGATTGTGTTGAACTCATTACGCGATGTGGGTGCGGGTTTTCAGGTGGATACCAATAAAATTACCATTTTGGATAAAAAGGGAAATGTAGTTAAGTTTGATATGAAGTCGAAAGCCGAAACCGCTAAAGATATTTTAGATTATGTAGAGCAAATGTTGAACTAGGCTTTAGTTCAAAAATTGTAAATGAATTTTGAAAACAGATATATGAGATTATTTTTTTCCACTGTGCTAACGTTTTTGTTATGCTCTGCAAACGCACAAGAACTGAAATGCAACGTAACTGTAAACGCCCAAAAGATTAGTGGAGTTGATCAACGTGTATTTCAAAAGTTGCAACAAACAGTTTATGAGTACATGAACAACCGCGCTTGGACACAAGATGTTTATGCCCCTGACGAAAAAATTGAATGTTCGCTTTTGATTATTTTAGAATCAAACCCTTCACAAGATTTTTACTCCGGAACCATTGTGGCTCAATCGTCTCGTCCGGTGTTTAATAGTGCATACAGTTCACCAATTATCAATTTTAGAGATTTGGATTTGAATTTCTCCTACACCGAGAACACCCCAATGGAATTCAATCTCAACCAGTACACTTCTAATTTATCTTCAGTTTTCGCATACTATGCATATCTGTTCATCGCTTTAGATTATGAGTCGATGGGCAAAGGCGGTGGAGCAAAATATTTCACCAACTTAGAAACGATTTTGAATCAAGTACCTACTTCCGGTGCTGAAGCTAAGGGATGGAGCGCCTTTGATAAAAATCCAATCAGCGGAAACAAAACGCGTTACAATATTATTACAAGCCTTCAAAATCCACGTTTTGATGCGTTTAAGAACTTTTACTCACAATTCCATTTACAGGGTTTAGATGTATTCTACGATAAGCCTGTGCAAGCTCGACAAGCAATTTTACAATCGTTAGAGAAGTTAGATAATACATTTAAAGACAATCCGAACAACGTACTTATTACTTTGTTGATGCAAACCAAAGGGGAAGAACTTATCAGTATTTTTAGCGGTGCAGAGCAAAGCGAAAAGATTAAAGCCGTTACATTATTGAAACGTATCGATTCTGCTAATGCCGCTAAGTACGATAAAATACTAAAAGGTTAAGTTTTCTTTGTCCATTCCATGATGAAATCATCCATGGAATAGCCATCGCCTATTGGGAAATCTTTGGCTTCTGCAATAGTAAAGCCCACTTTAAAGTAAAAGTTAACAGAGTTAATGTTTCTTCTGTTTACTTGTAATGTGATCCGTTGAGGTTGGTTCATTTCCTCCAGTAATAATTGGAATACTACTTTCCCAATCCCTTTGCCCTGTTGCGTTTGGTCTATGTAAAATTTATTGAGGAAATATTCCTCGTGCTCTTTTTCCGTGAAAGAAGAATAGCCAATGTTTTCTCCATCCACTTGTATCAGAAAATACGCTTGTCCGTTTTTAATTTGTTGTGCTAATGCTTGGGATGAATGAAACTTAGCCAGCATATAATCTATTTGCTCAACAGTTATAATACTCGGGTAATGCTGATGCCAAATAATATCCGAAAGTTTGGAAACAAGTTGGATGTCGTGTTTGTTACTTACTTTTTTGAGCGAAATGTTCATTCCTAAATATAAATTTATTCTTCTTTATTATCTTACGATTTGTTTACCGCTAACTTATTATTTTCGCAATGTGTTAAAGCAATTATCTATATCTAATTACGCTATTATTGATGCACTCGAAGTTGAGTTTGCGTCAGGAATGAATGTGATTACTGGGGAAACGGGTGCCGGTAAGTCCATCTTATTAGGCGCGCTCTCATTGGTTTTGGGCGAAAGAGCCGATTCAAAAGTATTGCTTGATCAACAAAAGAAATGTGTTATTGAAGCGCAATTTTCAGTAGACAATGCCATGCTTACGGAAATCAATGGAGAAGAATTTGACATTGATGCTACGATTATTTTACGCAGAGAAATAGCGGTTACGGGAAAGTCGAGATCGTTCATAAACGACACTCCGGCTACATTACAGCAATTGAAGCATGTGGGAGAATTGCTGGTGAATATGCATTCGCAGCACGAAACGTTGGATTTGATTGAACGCGGTTTTCAAATGAATGTGCTAGATACATATGCAGGCTTGAAAGAGGAAGTGAAGCTGTTTCGTGAAGATTTTTTTGCGTACAAAAAAGAGCTTAAAGCCCTAGAGGAACTACGTGCCAATGCACAACGCAATGCACAGGAAGAGGACTATCTTCAGTTTCAGTTAAATGAATTTACACAGGCTAATCTTACGGCAGGCGAGCAAGAGGTATTGGAACAAGAGCAGCAGTCGCTGGCAAATGTGGAAGATATTAAAGTTGGACTCGATAAGGCGATTCATATTCTGGATGCCGGAGAAGTAAGTATGTCGTCTTTGATGAGTGAAGCGCTTGCTGCATTAAAGCCTATTGCCGGTTTTCATACTGATGTGCAATCGCAATATGAACGATTGATAGCTGCAGCAGAAGAATTACGGGATATTAAAAAAGAAATTGAGCATTTGAGCGATAATGCCGAGAGTAATCCCGAGCGATTGGAAGAAATCAATCAGCGATTACATGTCATTTTTAAATTGCAGAAGCGACATGGCGTTACTACTATAGAAGAACTCTTGAAACTACAAGAATCATTCGAACAGAAATTGGCTTTGGTTTCGGATAGCAAAGGTGCCATCGAAGCACTAGAGCGCAGCACAACAAAACAATTTCATGCCTTATTGAAAAAAGCAAATGCTATTCATACTTCTCGAGAACAACGAATTAAAGAGGCTTCAGCTATAGTTCAACAACTGTTACAACAAGTAGGTATGCCATCGGCTACATTTTCAATAGCCTTAAATTTATTGAATGAGAATGCCATCAACGAAAATGGATTAACGGATATTTCATTTTTGTTTTCTGCGAACAAAGGATTTGCTCCAAAACCATTGAAAGACATGGCTTCTGGAGGGGAGTTATCGCGATTGATGTTATGCATCAAAACACTTTTAGCCAATGCCGATCATACCCCTACCATGATTTTTGATGAAATTGATACCGGTATTTCAGGAGAAGTGGCGCTGCGTGTGGGCGATATTATGGGCGATTTAGCAAAGAAGCACCAATTGATTTGTATAACGCATTTACCGCAAATAGCACGTTGTGGCGATGCGCATTACTTTGTGTACAAAGAGAATTCAGGTGCTCGAACCAATACGAACATTAAGCTGCTTAGTAAAGCCGAACGTGAGACTGAAATTGCCAAGATGATAGGAGGGGAGCAGTATTCCGATGCTGCGCTGAAGCACGCCAAAGAGCTAATAAAAGGCTGATAGGCTGAATCATCCTAAATTTTACATTTTTTTATCGCTTTGCTCTTGTATTGCTTTGTAATATTGCAACATGAAATTTTTACTGAGTTTATTGAATTTTCAATTTTATCACAATCCGGTGAACGACTGGGGCATAGCATTAGGTATTGTGGTATTCTCCCTTGTGTTTGCTCGCGTATTTTATTGGATGGTTAGCAAATCCTTATCGTGGCTGTCACGCAATACCAACACAAAAATTGACGATTTAATTATTCAACGCATCGATACACCAATTGCCATGGGTATTGTGTTGATTGGAATTCGCTCTGCATTGAAGTTTCTGGAGTTCCCTTTAACCATTGAGCGCTATGTGCATCGTGGATTTGTGATGATGAGTGCACTTACTGTTACCTGGTTAGTCACAAGAATAGTTCGTGCTATCATCGAAAATCAGTATAAAAAATATGCTGAGGAAGAGAATATTAAAGTAGATGAGCAAATGCTTTTGTTCATTAAGCGTGTAAGTCTTATTCTGCTTTGGTCGATGGGGGCCGTTGTTGGCTTAAACAATGCCGGAGTAGATGTTAGCGCTTTGATTGCGGGGTTGGGCATTGGCGGATTAGCCTTTGCTTTAGCGGCACAAGACACCGTAAAGAATTTAATTGGCGGCTTAATTATCTTTTTCGATAAGCCTTTTCACATGGGCGATGTAATTCAAGTAAAAGAATTCCAAGGAACAGTTATTTACATTGGTATGCGAAGTACACGTATTCGTAATGCTGCAGGCAGAATTATTACCATTCCTAATGCCCAATTTTCGGATAGTGGTATTGAAAATATAACGGTTGAACCCACGCGCAGAGTTGCAACAGTAATTGCGCTATCCCCTGAAGTCCATCCCGATAAGGTGAAAGAGGCTATCGCTTTAGTAAACGATGTAATCAAAAAAGTGGCAGGTGTTTTTCATGATGATGCTGATACTTATGTCGAAAAGTTTTCTGGCGCTTCCATTGATGTATCTGTCATCTACTTTATTCAGAAGGGGAATAATGTTCATCAAAAGCAAAATGAGGTGAATTTGGCTATTCTTCAACGTTTTCAGCAAGCCGAAATTCCATTAGCTAATCCAAACCAAAGCGGCAAATAACTATTACCATTCTCCTGTATTCGTTCGTCTCTCTTCAAAGGAATCGATATATTGCAGAGCAACTTATACTATGAAATACAAACAACTGTTATCGCATTTAAACATTTCGCAACTCAACGAAATGCAGCAAGCATCCATTGATGCGATTAATAGAACGAGCGATGTTCAATTGATTTCCCCTACAGGTTCCGGAAAAACATTGGCCTTTTTGTTGCCGATTACAGACTTGCTAAATGCGGAAAGGCAAGGTGTACAAGCCATGATTGTTGTGCCATCTCGCGAATTGGCGATTCAAATAGAGCAGGTGTTCAAGCAATTGAAAACCAATTTTAAGGTGAATTGCTGTTATGGCGGACATAATGTTCGTATTGAAAAAAACAGCTTACAACCTGCACCGGCTCTGCTTATTGGCACACCCGGACGAATAGCCTACCACATCCGTAATGAAAACATCAGTGCGCAAAGTGTTCAGACACTGGTTTTGGATGAGTTCGATAAGTCGTTGGAATTCGGGTTTCAAGAAGATATGGCATACATCATTGGTAAGTTAAAGGGGTTGAAAAAACGTGTACTTACTTCTGCTACTTCTTTGAAAGAGATTCCCGGTTTTGTTGGCATTCGACAAGCAGAAGTGCTTGATTTTTCGGCTCATGATGAAGAGTTGAAAACAACTTTAAAGTTGAAAACGGTTCGTGTTGCCGGAGATGATAAGTTAGAATCTTTATTGATTCTTATTGGAAAGTTAGGTGCGCAGTCGAAAATTGTTTTTTGCAATCACAGAGATGCTGTGAATCGCATTCATGATAGTTTGAAAACATTAGGAGTTGCCCACGGTATTTATCATGGAGGTATGGAACAGATAGATCGCGAAAGAGCTTTAATTAAGTTTCGAAACGGCAGTACAAATTTGCTGATTACAACTGATCTTGGGGCAAGGGGCTTAGATATTCCTGAAATAGAAGCAGTAATTCATTACCAGTTGCCTACAACTGAAGAGAGTATGATTCATCGAAATGGTAGAACTGCCCGAATGCATGCTGAAGGTACAGCCTATTTACTTTTAGATAAGCACGATTATCTGCCCAAATACATCACCGAAGAACCCGGTGAAGAAATTTTGCCGGATAGTTTTGTGTCTCCTCCACCTGTTGAATGGAGAACACTTTACATTGCAGCCGGCAAGAAAGACAAAGTCAATAAAATGGATATTGTTGGCATGCTTTTGCAAAAAGGGGGATTGAATAAAGATGAGCTCGGAAAGATTGAAGTGCTCGATAATTCGGCTTATGCTGCCGTAAAAAGTAACAAGATTGAGGGGCTACTTCGATTAATCCGACAAGAGAAAATCAAAAATAAAAAAGTGAAGTTTGAGATTTCAGCGTGAGCTTAGCTTTTCTTTCCTGAAGCCTCTAATTTTCTGGTGATTTCTTTCATTTTAGCCTCTAGTAGCTTTGTCTGTTCAGGGGTACAGCGCTTCGTCCAAATCATAAATTCTATCACTTTCTTTTTCAGTGCCAAATTATCATCAATAAAATTGGGGTTCGAGAATATTACTTTAATATCTTCGTCAATGTGTTTGTTGAAGCCTAAAAAGGAAGGAAGAAAATGCTCTAACATAAACCGCATAAATCGCAATTCAGGGTCTTTACTGTCTTTTTCCACTGCACTATTTAGCGCATTTTTGGCTTTTACTACATGTTTGAATTTGCTCCAGTTGCTTTCGTCATACTGACAACAAATGCCATTGCAAATACCAAAGTAACATTCCTCTGCTGGCGTTTTTTTATCGATATTTTCCAGTTTGCTTAAAAAAGAATCCAAAGCAGTTTTGCGTTCACTGGCTTGAAGAAAATGCAAACGCAATTGATCTCGGCTCAGTGTTTGTGCGGATAATGAGATTCCGAATAAAGTGAGTAACAGGACGAACAGTGGCTTCATAGACTATTCAGTTTTCTCTAAGTTAATTCTTTTTTAAGAAAACAACAACCTCCACAATTTTATTTCAATGAAAAATTAAAACTGTAAATCATTTAATGGAATGCTGTATTTCAGTTTTTCAGTGCCTTGTAACAAACCAATTTTCATGTTGAGCAAAACATTATTTGGGTCTTGCCAATCAATATCAATCATTCCGAAATTGTAATCCAATTCCACATCACCTATACGGTTTGCGTTAGGTATATCAACGCCTTCTAACTGTGTTAGACCACTTGATGTTAGGTCGTAGATTGGGTATAGTCCTGCCGGATTTATTTTCGAGAGTTCGCCTAAATGTACATCTCCGGAAATAAAAACAACACCATTGGCATGTGCATCTTTAATGGTCTGTATCATTCTTTCTTGTTCATGTGGGAAATTATCCCATGCTTCGTAACCATCATGGGTGCGAGCGAATTGGGTACTACTTACAATGATTCGTATTTTGGCCGGAACAGTCAATTCTGTTTTCAACCAGTTCCACTGTTCACTTCCAAGCATTGTTACATTTGGATCCGGATTTTGGATATAGTTTTCGTTGGCATCTGTCAATAAATCATCGCGAAAGGTTCTGCAATCTAAAAGTATTACTTGTACGCGGTGGATTGAATCTCCCCAATAATAGGAAGTGTAAATACCTTCATGAATAGCGCGTTCCAAATTATTGAACTCTCCCCAAAAATTCAGGAATTTTAATTTTGATTCTGCTTTTTTACTGTAATGTTTTCCGGAATCATTGGCTCCGTAATCGTGATCGTCCCATGTGGCAATGGTTTTCACATTGGATATTAATCGCTGAAATTCGTCTTTCTTACATAGCTTATAATATTCAGCCTCCATGGCTTTCATATCATCGGTATCGGCATACATGTTATCGCCTGCATAGATGAACAAATCCGGTTTCTTATCAACTATAGTATTTAATATCGGCTGTGCCTTATTCTGACTGGAACAGGAACCAAAACAAATTCTAGAAAGCTGAGGAATGGGGTCATTTTTGTAATGGCGCGTACAATCATCAATTTTCTTACAACCGGAAAGAATAAAAGTGAATGCAACAAATAGCATTGCGTTTTGTTGCTGTTTCATCTTGATCTGATATATGTTATTTACCATCCCTTTTTATTTGGCTTGGCGCTCATTTCAAATTCCAGCACCCCTCCATTAATAATATCGGCATGATGTATGAAAGGTTCAGTAAGTTGGATGCCGTTAAGTTTCACCGATTTGATGTACTTGTTAATGCCTGTTACGTGATGGGCAATTATTTCGAATTTCTTTGTTTTGTCACTTGGATTAGGATAAAGAGTAGCCTTTGGAAATTGCGGTGTACCTATGGCATAAACATCCGTTCCTGGTGTTACGGGATAAAAGCCTAAAGCACTGAAAACATACCAAGCACTCATTTGTCCGCAATCGTCATCGCCATCCATTCCATCCGGATTGTTACGATAAAAAACGGTTCTGCATAATGCCACCAAACGCTGTGTCTTCCAAGCCTGACCACCATAGTCGTATAAGTAAGTATAGTGATGCCCCGGCTCATTCATATGAATGTAATGCCAACCCCGAAAATTCGCATCTAGTTTTTTGATAAACTTTTCTTTTCCGCCCATCAAATCAATTAGTCCCGGAATATCGTGCTGTACTCCAAACAAGTAGGTCCACGGACTACCTTCGGTAAAACCATCACGCGTATTTTTGCTCCAACTCCCATCTGCATTGCGCGGAGCCATCATACCTGTAGCCGGATTATACACGTTGCGGTAGTTCTTGCTGCGCTGCATTAGATGATTGTAATCTTCTGTATGGCCTGCAGCCTTTGCTACCTGAGCCACACAGAAATCATCGTAAGCTCCTTCTAAGGTGTTCGAAACTGATTCGTTGGTTTTATCGACAGGCACATACCCCAGTTTCATATACCAACTCAAACCCGCTCTAGCCTCAATGCCATTGAAGAGTGCACGATCAGCCCATCGATTAATACTATCGCCCACCGAAGGTACCATAGCATCTTTCCTGCACGCTTGAAAAGCTTGCTCAATATCAAAACCTTTTATGCCTTTTACCACTGCATCGGCCACCACTGCATCGGCATGTGTGCCTATCATAATGCCCGTGTAGGTTGGGTTGGGCCATTTCGGCATATAGCCACCTTCTTGATACATTTGAATGAGCGATTGTACCATTTTTCCGGCATGATCAGGGGCTACTAAAATCAGCAATGGATGTTCAGCACGATAGGTGTCCCACAACGAGTAATCATTGTAGCTGAAACCTTTGTGGATAGTGTCATCAAAGGCACTGTAATAACGACCGTATTCATCAAACTGCCGAGGAAATAACAAACTGTGGTATAGGGCTGAATAGAAAATATGTTTTTCTCGTTTTGAGGCTCCTTCAAGTTCTATTCTGCCAAGAAACTGATTCCAAATTTGCTTTGTATTTTGTACTGTTGTTTCAAACGATTGTATCCCAATTTCTTTGTCTAAATTCTCACGAGCTTGTTCAATGCTGATGAAGGATGTACCGATTTTAGCTGTCGCCTTTCTGCAATTGGAATTGAAATATACCCAAGCCCCGCATGCATTGGCATTTTGTTCGGTGTTGTGTGGAATAAACGAATCATTTACCCATGTTCCATAATTAACAAACGGTTCATCAAATCGAATCACGAAATAGCCTTTAAAATTCGGTAGTGGCGGACCTAGTTTCCACGAATGCCGATCACTGTTCCATCCAACAATTTCATTTTTCTCCGGAATGATGTTTATCCATCCGTCAAAGTCGGGCGCCTGACTGGCTTCTATCAACACCCCAGGTTGCTTGTGTTTCGGGAAGTCAAACTGCATCACTGCACATCGTTCTGTTGCTGTAAGTGCGGTTTTGATGGCTGAAAGTTGAGCGGATATAGCTGTATTCGTATAGGCGTAAGGCTTTGCATGTTCTGCACAATGGGAATAGAAATAGGTTTGGTTCATGCCTTTCTTAGGAATATCGCCAATAAAGGGCTTCAATGTTACATACCCATAATCGCCCATCCACATAGCCGGTTTATGCGATCCTCGAAAACCGCGCAAACGGGTATCGAAGTAATGGTAATTCGGAATTCTGATTTTGCTATTGCGGGTGCAGGCTGTCCATTGCGTCATGCCAAATGGCGGAGTAACAAATGGAGTGGTTCTGCCATATAAAAATAACCCTTTGGTGCCAATGAGTGGATTTGCGAAATCGGCTAAATCTTGCGCCTGTATGCAATTAAAGGATATTGCAAATAAGAAGAAAAATAGTTTCTTCATAAACCTTCTGCTTGGGTATTGTTCTTAAGTGCTTGTCTGCGTTTTACACCATTTTCAAATTCTTCGTGGTATTTCGGGTGATTAGTGCCCATCACACTGTCCCAGATGTTGAAATACAGTCCATAGTTGCAATTCACAAATTTGTGATGCATGTTGTGATGCGTAGACGTGTTGCTCCATCGGCTGTGTAAGCGTTGTGTAAAGCCACTTCTGAAAAATTCAAAGCCAAGGTGCCCTCCAACATTCAACGTGAGCTGATACATACTCCAAATGAAAATGGCTAATGGATGTAGCGGTAAAATAAAAACCATAATCGGTAAAATGGCTACTTGCACAATGGCTTCCAAAGGATGAAACGCAAATGTAGCCCAGGGTGAAGGATTGTAACTCTTGTGATGAATAAGATGTACGTATGGATAAATTGATTTATGGTGTATGAGTCGGTGCGACCAATAGAAATAAGTATCGTGGGCAACAATAAAGGCAATTACAGAAAAGATGAAATACAAAGTGGAATGTGCATGTATATCGGTATAAATTTTTGTGTAACCTGCTTTGTGGAGAAAGAACACACATGTTCCTACAAACGAAAAAATGAGCATCGATAAAAAGGAATACCCTATCTCTCGCTTGTAATGCAGTATTTCCGGGAACTTCTGTTGAATTTTGAAACGTGAAAACGTGTTCTTGAATAAAACATAAAAAATCAGGAATGTACCACCTGCAAAGAGGAAATAGCGGAGTACATCAATGCCAAAACCTTTTGCGTAGCGAAGTAAGAAGTCGGATAATTCCATGGTGGGTAATCAAATTGATAATTGTGACTGTTATTCAAATATATCGATATTTTGTTGTGCTGCATTATTGACTTATGTTTAAAGCTTAACTCAGATGATGCGAATAGTTTTACTGATATTTTTAGTTGTAAGCAGAAGTGTATGTGCTCAATCTTCATTTCCTGACAACCCCTTTAAAGATGCTGCTGCTGTGCATTATGCCGATAGTATGACACGTTTAAAGCTTCAGGAACTAAGCTTGGAAGAAAAATGCAAGGAAATGGCTGGGCCAAAGAATTTCGTGGCATTAAATATGAAAACACTTTTTGCCGGTAAAGGCATGGCGATTACACCTATCGGAGGCAATAGCAAAAGAGGTATTCCCTCTGTTTATTTTACCGATGGACCTCGTGGGGTTATTGTGGGTAAAGATAAAACAGGTTTCCCTGTGCCTATGGCACGTGCAGCCACTTGGAATGTGGCATTAGAACAAAAAATTGGGATGGCCATTGCCGATGAAGCTAGAGAGGAAGGGGCAGGATTAATTGGAACTCCATGTATGAATTTGTTACGGCACCCTGCCAATGGCCGAGCACAAGAGGGTTTTGGGGAAGATCCATATTTGGTGGGTCAAATGGCCTTACACTTAATGCAGGGGATTCAGAGCAGAGGCGTGATGGCCACTGCAAAGCATTTTGCTTTAAATAGTTTGGAAAATTCACGTTACACTATTAATGTGAAGATAGATGAACGCACTTTGCAGGAAGTCTATTTACCGCATTTTAAATTATGTATCGATAATGGGGTGGCATCAGTGATGAGTGCCTACAACAAAGTGAATGGACAATATTGTGGCGAAAACAATCACTTGTTGAATGATGTGTTGCGCAAACAATGGGGCTTTCGTGGCTTTGTGCATTCCGATTGGGAGAAAGGGGTGTATTCAACAGCTCCATCTATTAGAGCCGGAATGAATGTAGAAATGATGATTCCTAAATTCTACAAGTACAGTGTGGTGAATAAAGCTATTCAATCTGAAGATTTGACTTTAGCACAAATTGATTCGTTGATTTATCCTACACTGTTCACTAAGTTTTTGTTTGATTATCAACAACACCATATTCGAATTAAAGATGCCAGCGATCATCGACAGCTAGCCTATCAAGCAGCAGCAGAGAGTGCTGTATTGTTGAAAAATGAAAATCATTTTCTCCCTTTGCAACACGATAAGGTGAAAACCATTGCCATCGTAGGATCTTTGCTCGAATCACAAAACGAAGGCGATCACGGTAGCAGCTATGTACGCAACAAGCATTATACTTCATTACTTGCTGCTTTTACAGCATATGCGAATGCAAATCACATTACATTGTTACATGACGATGGTAAAAATGTAAAGCGATTACAAGCAGTTTGTCGAAATGCTGATGTAGTAGTCGTTATAGCAGGTTATCGATATGACGAGGAAGGCGAGTATGTATCGCGAACCGGTAAACCTAGAAAAGATCCATATAAGCGTCCCTATGGTGTATTTGGTAAAATTGGAGTAGGAGGGGACCGAACTTCACTTTCGCTTAAACAACGCGATATAGTATTGCTGAACAACGTTACAAGCGTTACGAAAAATGTTGTTGTCAATCTGATAGGAGGAAGCGCTATCACCATGGAAGAATGGAAAGACAAAGTGTCGGCTATCATGATGAATTGGTACTATGGTTGTGAAGGCGCCAGAACCATTCCGCAACTGTTGTTTGGCGAAATCAATCCGTCAGGAAAATTGCCTTTTACTATTCCGGTAGGCGAAAAAGATTTACCTGATTTTCCGCTAAAGGCTGATAGTATCACCTATGGTTATTATCATGGTTATACATTGCTCGATAAAAAGCAAGTTAAGCCTGCATTCCCGTTTGGTTTTGGGTTGAATTATGCTGATATCGAAATTGGCGAAGGAAAGGTTACTAATCGATTCCAACTGCATGAGGACGATACGATTCATATTGAATGTGAAGTGACCAACAAGAGTGACATGTTTGGTGCAGAAGTAGTGCAACTATATATCGGATGCGAGGATAAGCAAGTGGAGCATCCTATTAAATTGTTACGTTCTTTTGGGAAAGTTGAGTTTCGTGCCAAAGGAAGTATGCTTGTTATCTTTGGTATTCCTGTAAAAGACCTAGCCTATTATGATGAGAAAACCCAGAGTTGGAAAGTAGCCAAAGGCGATTATAAAGCTTGGGTGGCCAACTCATCAGATGTATCGAACATAAAGCCTATAACCTTCTCTATTCGTTAAATCTTACCAGAAATAGGCATACAGACTAACGAGCGATGCCATTACTATTGCTGCACCAATCATGAAGCCGTTATCTACTTTGAAGAGTGTTGTATCGAGCTCTATTTCTTCCCCTGTTAAAACTGTTTTTTTACTTTCCAGTAAGCTTAGAATAATCATTCCGCCAACACACAAAGCGAACACCATACCCATTCTGTCAAGGAACGGAATTTCATAAACGCCATTACCGCCCATTGCCGCTAATCCTATATTGGCTAACGAAGATAAATCTACTAAGCCGGGTAAGAATTTCAAAAGAACGGAAAACCCTAAACTGCCTAATGCCCCAAAGGCTGCAGCAGAAGCTGTTGTTCGTTTCCAGAACATCCCTAATAGGAATAGGGCAAAAATACCCGGACTAATAAAACCTGTGTACTCTTGAATCAATTGGAATCCACCTTGCTTATCAATGCCTAAAAATGGGGCGATAAAAATAGCCAATACTAAAGCTACAATGATGGTGAGTTTTCCCACTTTAACCAATTGTTCTTCGCTGGCATTTTTGTTTAAATACTTTTTGTAAATGTCTAACGAAAAAATGGTAGAAATCGAATTCGCTTTTCCTGCCAAAGAGGCAACAACGGCTGCAGTGAGCGCGGCAAATGCCAAGCCTTTCAAGCCTGTAGGCAATAAATTAAGTAACACCGGATAAGCTTTATCTGCCACCACAGTGCCGTTCACATTCATTTCGTTAGCGAAACCACCTTCTTGAAACAAAACATAAGCAGCAATACCGGGTAGTACAACAATAATCGGCATCATTAATTTAAGGAATGCTGCGAACAGAATTCCCTTACGAGCAGTAGGTAAATCGGCTCCCAATGCACGCTGTGTGATGTATTGATTACAACCCCAATAACTAAAGTTGGCAATCCACATACCACCAGCCAACACGGTTAATCCCGGTAGATCCATAAAATGCGCATTATCTCTTTGTAAGATCATGTGGAAATGCTCCGGTGCTACTTTCATCATGCTTTGAAAGCCATTTAATACTCCGCTTACTCCAAATTTATCGGCTACTAGGTTTAAAGCCAAATAGGTTGTTACCAATCCTCCTAACACCAAAAAGAAAACTTGAATCACATCGGTGTAACCAATTACTTTCATGCCTCCAAGGGTAATAAAAATGGCAAATACAGCCAATCCTATCATACAAAGCGTGATAGAA
This sequence comes from Chitinophagales bacterium, assembly GCA_044226285.1. Classification (GTDB taxonomy): domain Bacteria; phylum Bacteroidota; class Bacteroidia; order Chitinophagales; family LD1; genus CALAYL01. Next base: position 234,007 of record JBGAHI010000003.1, read on the forward strand.
ATGCCGGAGATACTATTGATAGCCAATGCGCCTAAGTATAGAATGGCGGTGAGATTTATGGTTACATAGAGAAATAACCAAAAGATCGCCATAATCAACGCCACAGTGCTATTGTATCTTTTCTCTAGGAATTGTGGCATCGTGTAAATCTTATTTTTGAGATATACAGGCATAAAAAAGACAGCAATAATGATGAGCGTTGCTGCAGCCATCCATTCGTAACTCGCAATCGCAAGCCCCATTTTAAAGCCTGCACCACTCATGCCAATAAACTGCTCCGCGCTTATGTTCGAGGCAATGAGCGAAGCACCAATTGCAAACCAAGTTAGTGTTCCTTCGGCTAAAAAGTAATCGGTTGAATTTTCGTTGTCTTTTTTCTTTTTGTTATAAATCCAATATCCGTATCCGGCTACAACAATGAAATAAAATAAGAAGACCAATAGGTCTGGTGTTTGTAAATGCGACATTGTTTGTTTTGATGGTTAGCTAAATGTAAACTTCTGTAGGAAGAATTCAAAACTGTGGCAAAACAAAAAAGCCATCCGATTTCGGATGGCTTTTTTGTTATAATGAAATGTGTTGTATTAGTTAGCCGGCATTACTTTTTCAATCATGATTCCGTTAGCTGATACGCTCAACGCTTGGTTGCTTTGTGGAGGCAATTGATTGAAATAATCTTTGTAAGTGTTACCCAAGATAGTATAACCACCAGTTCCTAAGTCGAAGAAAATATTGTTGGTTAAGTTGATGTTTTGACCAGAGCCAATGTTCATGTAGAACGCTTGGTTAGCTGAGTTAACTGTTGTTGGCGTTAATTTAACACGGTTGAAGTTCAATACTTGATTGTCTGTTTTGCCACTCAAATACAAACCGTATAAAGTTCCTTGTCCGCCTAAGTAGAACGAGTTGTTAGTTATGTTTCCGTATCCTGAAATCAAACCTTCACAGTTATTCATGGCTAAACCGTATCCACCGTTAATGGTGTTAACGATATTGTTGCTTACAATCAAATTTTCGTTTACACTGTTTAAAGTGATGGCTTTGAATCCTTTATAGTTAGATACTGAACTTAAAACATTATAGCTTAAAACCGGAGATTTTTCGCCATTGATGACTAAACCACCTTCGTATTGATTGAAGAATGTAGTTCCAGAAATGCTAGTTGCTTCGTCAGCAACTTCTAAACCTCCTTTGTACACACCAACGCTTCCGTTGTTTACTGTGCAATCTTCTAACGATAAACCTCTTTTAGTTCCGTTTGAAGTAGAGTAGATAACAGCATTGTTAGCACCTGTTACTTGTTTCTCTGAGCCGTCAAAAATTACGTTTTTGAATTTTACAGCACTTACGTTTCCGTCAATTCTAACTACGTTTCCGGTTAAACCAGAGTTGTTTTGTAAAGTTAAGTTAGAGAAATTAACATAAGAAGTGTTTGTAATTCCAACTGTAAATGATTGATCTTGAGAGCTTGATGCTAAAATTACATCCGATTCAGCGCCAGAAAGCGATTCGAAAGTAATCGTGTTTTGAGCAGAAACCCCGCTAATATTTGTCAAATCAATTTTGTCTGTGTATTTTCCTGATTCAATCAAGAAGCGAACTGAACCTGAAACGCCTCCGCATTTCAAATTACTAACTGCCTCTGTAATAGTGGCGAAGTCTCCGTTTTCTTTAGCGATTTTGTACTCACCTGAAAGTGATGAACAATCTCCGGCAAAAGATGTTAATGAAGAGCCGACTACTGCGATAATACCGAAAAAACTTTTCAAATTTGTCATATAGTATTTCATTATTTAACGCAATATAGTACCTAAAGCACCATTTGTCAACACTAAATTTAAAAAAAAATGAAAAATATCACTTTATCACACAAATCCATCCGTTTTGCACTATCTATTCTATTGATAGTAAGTAGTTTATCTGTTTTTTCGCAAAATAATGTGCATGGCTTCACCGTTGAGGATATTGACGGGAAAAAGGTGGATTTGAGCCAATATAAGGGAAAAGTGTTACTTATTGTAAATGTAGCCTCTAAATGTGGGTTTACGCCTCAGTATGAAAGTTTGGAAGCATTTTATAAGAAATACAAATCAAAGGGGTTGGTTATTTTGGGCTTTCCTGCCAATAATTTTATGAGTCAAGAGCCGGGAGCTAATGCCGATATTAAGCAATTTTGTTCCCGCACCTATAATGTAACGTTCCCGATGTTTTCAAAAGTATCGGTAAAAGGGAAAGATATGGCACCATTATATAAGTATCTCACCCAGAAAAAGGAAAATGGGGTTTTAGATTCGGGCGTAAAATGGAATTTCCAAAAGTTCTTAATTGGAAAAGATGGTAAAGTAGTTACCTCGTTTAGTCCGCCAACAACCGTTGAAAACGAAGACTTGATTAAAGCTGTGGAAGCGGAATTGAAGAAATAACTATTTCGTTTGCAGTTTCTTATAAAGGAACCACAAAAATATAATCATCGCTATTTGTGCTGAAAGTGTTTGCCAAGTTGGGAAGATACCTAATAGGTCAATCGCTTCAAAGTTTAAGAAGGATTGGTTAATAATTCCGGCTTCTTGGAATGAGTGTATGCCTTTCCCTATTAAAGTAACGGCTAGAACACTTAAAATCGCAATCGAGAAGTTGATGATCTTTTTGAACGGAATATTTTTCGACACTTTCGTGAAGATGAAATACAGCGCAATAATCAGTGCGAAGGCAATCAAACAACCCAATAATATATATAGTCGGTGTTCACCTCTACTTTGAATATCTACAGTAGATATAAATAGGATGGATTCGAATATTTCGCGGAATACAACAAGGAACGATAAACTAAAAATACCCCAAAAGCTAGCTTTTCCGGTTTCTGATTTTATCTTTTGCTGAATAAACTCTTTCCATTGTTCGATGGATGATTTTTTATGTAACCAAAATCCTACATACACTAATAAAAACACAGCTGTTATGGTAAGTGACCCTTCTAACAATTCCATTTTGAGTTTACTACTCTTGATAATTTCGCCTAAACCCATCCATAATAACACACCAACTCCGATAGCTGAAATCCAACCTAAGTGAACGTATTTTTTCCATTGTTCAAGGTTGGTTACCGATAATATGTTCATAAAAATGATAATCACCAAAAGCGCTTCTAAGCCTTCTCGCATTAAAATGGATAAGGTCATAAAAGCCGAGAAAAGCGGTTTATAATCTTTCCCACCTACCGATGATTCAACTTTCCCTAACAACTCATCCAATTTTTTTAGTTCGCGAACCGTTTGAGCCGCTTCTTTATTTTGAATGGTTTCATGAATCTTGGCAATCTGCTTTTCAATTACCGGAATAAGTTCGGGGTTGGTTTTCTTGAGTTCAAACTCGTACGGCTCAATGCCTTCTAAATAGGCAAGAGTGACTAATTTATCTGCTCCTTCTAAATCGGAAGCTAAACATAAATCATGTGCTTTTGCCAAAAGCGATTTTGCTTTGTCGATAGCTTTCTCATTACTGGAATCAGGTTCATAAGTTCGAATGGCAGAAAGGCTTTGTCCATCTACCAATGTTTTTAATTCGTCATCCGATTTTGTGGCAATTTGTTCGAGCGAAAGGGTAGGAGCGGTTTTTGTTTTTTGTCCGTGGCGAAGGTGTAATACATAAAACGCGACATCCCACACTTCTGAATCGGTTAAATTGTTGTGTGCTTTCATGCCGGTTCCTTCAATACCATAGCGAACCGTATTGAAAGCCGCGAATGGAGAAATACCACTCATTTTTTCATTGTCTAAAAAATTTCGTGGTTTAGGGTCCAAAAGTTTTCCGTCTTCACCCTCTCCATTACCTTTATCGCCATGACATTTTGCACAGTTTCCAATGTAAATGGTTCTGCCCTTAGATATAGAAGGGTAGTTGGTTGGATATGTTTTTAATCCGGTGTTGAGGAGTAAGAATCGCTTGGCTGAAGCACTTACTTCTTTAAGTTTTGATTGATCTGCATGATTATTCACTAATTCAACAATCTTCGCACTATAACCCAGGAGTGTATCTTTTTGTGAGGTATTGATTTTCAATGCCTTAATTTCCTTGTCAATGTTTTCGGCAAAGCCAATCATTTCTTTTAGCTCATCTTCGCTTTTTACTTTACCGTTTTCTACTGCGTTTTTGTAGTCGTTGCTCAAATAGTTCAGCATGTGAACAATATACCCGGCTTGGTTGGCGGTAATTTTACTCTGCTCAGCTTTTAGTGGAGTAAAAGTGGCAATATATATAAGGAGAAAAATGAATTTTCGCACTTCTTATTTAGATTTAATATAAATAAGGGTAAAAGTATAATGTTCTATTAAAAACGCAATACTAAAACAAAGTAATTTTCATAAATCTGATTTTTGTCATGCTTTTTAACGAAAAAAGCGACTGCCGTTTACTGACAGTCGCTTCCCATATTTTTAAAACTATTATTTCTTTCCTGTTGGATTTTTGAACAATGTTTTACTCATATTAATGGTAATACCAACGCTAAAGCCAATAGCATTAAAGTTAGCTGAAGTTCTCAAAACTTGTCTTGGTTTATCCTCATCTACATAGGATTTGCCAGGAATTTGCGGTTTATCTTTGGATTGGTGAATTTTTCCAAAGGTTGTAGTGTTGCTATTTGCATCTATTTTATCTACAAATTCAGTAACTGTGCTATAGGTAGACAATTTTAGCAAACGATCTTCTTTGTCTCCATCTATACTCAAATCATATTTTGTGAGTGTAGATTTTTTTGATTTTACGAAAAGCATTTGACCATTCATTTCTACACCAATAGTTACTAAGGGAATGGGTGTGTAGCTGATACCCACGCCTCCGTTGGCTCCAATAGAAAAGTCGGATTCCGTTTTGACATTGATTTGCGTTTTGATAGCATTGTATGAGCCTAGACCCGGAATTAACTCTGCCCTAGGAGCATCAATGGCTAACTCATGATAAGTGGCTCCGAATACTGGAACAGAAAGCCCAAGGCGCATGTAAGGGGCAAGTTTTGATTCGGGCTTTGCCGCTCTAACATATAAGCCGGGCATCAAGCTTAATCCATTTGTATGTGTATTTGTTGTTGAGGTAGCACCAATACCTAAAGTAGCATCATTCTCAATAACAGTAGAGCTAATGGTGCTTCCAAACAAATAGGTTATGCCCATTTCAACTCCGAAATAAGGATTAATCATATACCCGCCAAACATATTAATGGTAGCTCCTTTTGCATACCCGCTGTTTACATTTGAAATAGCCCATTGAGCAGTATCAGAAGTGTTTTGATTGATCATTGGAACAATCATACTATTCGAAGGATCTAGACCTGCCGCACCTTGTCCGGGTTTAAACGTCATTACTTGACCTGTTTTTTGAAAAGCGTTCCATGAATATCCACTACTAATTCTAACATATCCATATTGGGCTTGCAAAGAATGCATTACCCCTCCCAGTAGGAGAGCCATTGTAAATAATCTTTTCATCTTGGTTTGTTTTGGTTATTAAATCTATTCGAAGTTAGAATTTCAAACTTTAAAAACAAAAAAGACGAAATGACTGCTATTACTTTTCTATGCTATTTGGAAGCGTAGGTTGTTTTTTAGGTGTACCAAAAAGCGGCACAGGAATGGGTGGATTATCGTCTTCGTTAATAGCGAAAGTAAATACTGTATGCAGCCATTTCCAATGGTCTTTAAACCATTTGAAACCTTCGTATGTTCCATCCGGAACATACGTGAAATAAGCACCTTGGCCTTTTGGATCTAATGGCGCTAAGTGATCAAACACAATTAATTCAAGTTCTTTATCGTAATTCAACGTAGGACAAGCATTCCATTTGTATTCGATAAAAAAGCGCGATAATGTATCGTTGATTTTATTTTTTGAGGAATCGGTTAAATAGAAAATGGGTGCTCCCAATACCGGTTTTTGTTGCTCATCAAAATGCAATATTTCAACAATTTTTCTGCGCGATGCAAAGTCGGCCGCCTCGAAACCAAATAAGGTGTAATAGTTCTGGCGGTTAATGGTTTGTTTGATGATGTTATAATACACACAACCATACCAATTTTCAGGTGTCAAAATTTGTTGTGTATGAAAAGGTAATGTATCCCGCAAATCTTTTAATGGAAATAGTTTTAATGCAGAAGAACGCATTTGAATGAAACCATAATATCTGAAACTTCCTTTCGGGTAATGCAACTGCCATGTAAAAATACGGAAGCTACTATCGGGTGCATAAATTTTTGCCACCGGTTTTAGCGAATCGAAAGGATAGTAAAACGAGTTTTCGGTTTTTAATGCGCCTAACAATTTCGGAATAAACTGGTAGCAAGCTTTTTTTCGGTTTTCCAAACTTAAAGTATCAAACATCCAGATATTAGAAAGTAAGCGAAGCGAATCTTCTGCTTTTGTAAGTTTCGATAATGCTTGTTTCGAAAGTGTAGGTGTTTCAAGCAAAGCAACGATAGGCGGAGCCGTTTTGTTTTTCTGTCCGTATCCTTGAATAGCAGAGCAAAAAAAGCAGAGCAAAAAAATGTATTTATTCATATACTACTTAACGAAAAGCGAATGCCAATTATTGTATAATGCCTTTAAGCATTAGATTATTTTGGATTAATTGTGATTAGAATCCAACAGTTCCTTTCACTTGGTTGTTGTGATATGTTCCATCCGGAATACCGGTGAGCGGATTCGAGTTACGCTTAATGGCTAAACCAGGGAAACCTCCTCCCGGACCGTAGTAAGGTAATAAACCACCCGGAATAGGAATTGGAATGCACACTTGTCCGATAAGCGGAATATCGATACAAACTGTAATCGCTAAATCAACATAACCTTGTTTGCCGGGATCACCGTAGCCACCACCATCTCCACCATAAGCACTCGGAGAAAGGTTAACTGTAACAATACTAATTGAAATTGGAATAGTGGTATTGCCAGTTGCTCCTAATCCAGGAACAGATGAAACGTGAGCAGTTGCATCGCCTCCGCTGTTAAATGATCCAAAGTTAATGGAGCCATTTGGAACGGCACCGCCTTGTCCCAATTCAGATCCACCACCTCCACCGTAGCCAACGCCAATGGCAATGGAACCTACTAACGGTAAACTTGGTGTTTGCAATAAGAAACCAACAGAACCTCCACCTCCACCTCCACCGTAAATCACTCCGTTGTTGATGATAATTGTTTTTGTAGTTAAATTAATAGCGTTACCGCCATCACTTCCTTTATTGCCTCCAACTGTAATTAGGTTTCCGGAGTAAATAAATCCTGCACCATCACCACCTCTTCCTAAAAAGGCTCCGTTATTGACAATACCTACTTTCGAAAGTGGATTCAAATTTCCGGATGTATAAGCAGGAACTGTACTTGTATCGGCTGTAACTTCAACAGAGTTATTTACGGTAAGTACAACACATTTTTTAGCCCCAGGCGGCAACTGTACAGGATTTTGCGCCTGTAAATCGTATGTTTTAGTATCAACAGGAATTGTAACCCTCACGCAAGGTTCTATATAAACATTATAGGAAAGAAAATGTACCTGGTCTCCACAGAATGCCTCTACAATAATTTGCACTAAACCATCCCCTGCAAAGATATCTGCTTTTACGCCAATCTTAATAGTACCCGAAGTGTCTATTGTTGTATTGCCATCGAAGTAAATGTTTACACCCGGAGGTGGAACCGCCAAATAAATTACATTCACTTGATGTGTACTCTTGAATTTCTTGATGGTAATGGTAGAGAAAACAGAATCATCTACCAATCGGTCTAATGTATCTGTAGGGTCGTCAATCGACATAGAAAAATCGCACTCATTGCAATTGCGTTCGTAGGCTCTCAACCAACATTCTCCGGTCCAATACTCAACAAAACTATCGGTGGTATTATAAATGGTTAATCCGCGCAACGGTTTTACAATAGAGTCGCGTTGCCCTATAGTAAGGCGAGATAACCCAAGCCCTTTTTTATTAGACTCTAATTGCAATACTGCACTCGAATCGGGAATTAAGATGTTTATGCCCACTTGAGCAAAAGTAGTAGACGATACAAGCAGGAATACAATCGCCAGAAATTTACGCATAACTCTATTTTATTACTGAACTGAAAGATAGCTAAAGATAGGATATTTTGAATTATTAATCGCAATTTAAGCAGAATCGTTTTTTACTTCTTGCCTGATTTCTTTTCAAATCAAAATAGAAAGTTTAGCTTTATGAAAAACAGCAACACATGAAAAAAATATTGACTTTATGCGCATTACTTTGGTCGTTTTCGCTCGTTCAAGCTCAAGCAGGACACACCAGAAGTGATCGTTCAACACTAGATCCTACTTATGCACCTTTCTATCATGGAGTTGCATCGGGTGACCCTTTGATGGATAGGGTTATTATTTGGACTAGGGTAACTCCTCCTAATTTTGCCCCTGTTTCGGTGAGTTGGGAATTAGCTACCGATAAAAACTTTACTACTATTTTTAAATCTGGTTCTTTATCGACCGACTCATCTAAAGATTTCACGGTGAAAGTAGATGTAACCGGACTACAAGCGGGTTCATGGTATTACTATCGTTTTAATGCTTTAGGCAAAACATCCTTGATTGGAAGAACCAGAACTGCCGATGCAGGAAATAATGATTCGTTACGATTTGCAGTTGTATCTTGTTCTAATTATCAGGCGGGTTATTTCAATGCGTATAAAGATATATCGGTACGAAACGATATTGCTGCTGTACTGCATTTGGGTGATTACATTTATGAATATCAAAGTGGTGGTTATGGTTATACCGGTGATACTATGCGTAGACATGAACCTGCAAATGAAATTTTAACTTTGGCTGATTATAGAATGCGTCATTCACAATATAAGCTCGATCCGGACTTAAGATCTTGCCACCAGCAATACCCATTTATTACCGTTTGGGATGATCATGAAACCGCCAACGATGCCTATAAAGATGGCGCTGAAAACCACACTCCGGGAACAGAAGGTTTGTGGAGCGATAGAAAATTTGCCGGAGAGAAAGCCTATTTCGAATGGATGCCGATTCGCGAAAATAATCCGGGGGATGTGATTCACCGCGAAATCACATACGGTAACTTAGCCGATTTAATTATGGTTGATACTCGATTGGAAGGAAGAGAGCAACAAGTTTCTGCAACTAGTCCTTTGATAAACGACACGAACAGAACAATAATGGGACCGGTTCAATTAGCCTGGTTTAAATCTACATTAGCCGGAGCTACAGCTACTTGGAAAATTATTGGCAATCAAGTCATGGTTTCGCCATTGAAAGTGGGCGCCAATCCTCTAAATTTAGATCAATGGGATGGATACCCGGAAGAAAGAAAAAAAGTGTACAATCACATCACATCAAACAATATTAAGAACATTGTTTTCCTTACCGGAGATATTCATACTTCTTGGGGCAATGATTTACCTGCCGATTTAACGGCTTACAACAAGAACACCGGAGCCGGATCTATTGCTGTTGAGTATGTTTGTACGAGTGTAACTTCTCCGGGATTAACGGGTATTGGTAATTCTTCAATTCCTTTAGTACAAGCCTCTAACCCTTACATGAAATATGTGGATTTAGAAAAGAAAGGTTATTTATTACTAGATATCAATAAACAGAAAGTACAAGGCGATTGGGTGTATGTGAGTACAGTAACCAGCCGATCCTTCACTACCTCTATTGGTGGCTCTTGGTATACCGATAAAGATCAAACGTTCTTAAAACAAGCGAGTGGGGTATCTACACCAAAAATAAATCCTGTTCCTTTTGCGCCTGCTATAACCACAGGTATTTCGCCTATTGCTGAACAGAAAACAGTGTTGATTTCATGCTATCCAAACCCAACGGCCGATAAATTCGACTTGCAATATTATTTGTTTAAGCCGGGTGTAGTAGAAGTGGAAGTGTATGATTTAAGCGGTAAAGTAGTATTTGCTACGAAAGAAGATAAAGCAACAGCCGGACTTTATGAATCGAGCTGCTCTTTGGCTGCATTGCCTGCAGCTAATTATGTAGTAACCTTGAAAACCGATGGTAAAACTACCTTCTCGAAACAAATTGTGAAGCAATAATCAACAGCATAATCATTTTTGAAAAAGGATTAACCTCAGGGTTGATCCTTTTTTTATTATAGAAGAATAGTTGCTGCATCCATAGCGTTCATTTCAGCATGGGCAAGGTGTGCGTGCCCCCACTGGGAAGCGGGGTCGGGTCGTTCGCTCCAATTTTTTTGCAGCGTCAAAGCCCGCAACAAAAAAGATTTCCGCTGCCACCCCTCACGCGCATTGTGGTGCATTGGAAATTGATTTGGTGATGGATAGATTTGATGATTTGGTGATGAGCGGAAAAAGAGTGGTGCGTTGATAACACCGACCTCAGGGGGAAGGTGGTGATGCAGTGATTGATTTGATGATGGGTGAATTTGATGATTTGATGATGGGAGGAAATGGAGTGGTGCGGTGATAACACCAACCACAAGGGAAAGTCTCTACTTTTATTGCAGAGATTTCTCCGCCTCTGGCGGACTCGTTCGAAAAGACGGTAAATTATCTTTTATGCACTATTTCGCGTAAGGGGTTGCAGCGGAAAGCCCGCAGTGAAACGAGGACTTGCAGCGGAAAACCCGGTGCGCTTCTTAGCGGCATACGCCCAAACGAATGATTTTTTAAAAGGATTAACCCTAGCGTTGATCCTGTTTTAGTTTATCGTAGGCCTTAATAATTTCTTTTACTAGGCGGTGGCGAACCACATCCATTTCAGTGAGTTGAATCATGGAAATGCCTTCTACATCTTTTAAGATATTGATGGCTGTTTTCAATCCCGATTCTTGCGTTCGCGGTAAATCGATTTGCGAAGTATCACCGGTGATGATGCATTTTGAACTTGGTCCGATACGGGTGAGAAACATTTTCATCTGCGGATTGGTGGCGTTTTGCGCTTCATCCAAAAGTATGAAAGAGTAATCGAGCGTTCGTCCGCGCATGAAAGCCAAAGGCGCCACTTCAATGATGCGGTTCTGCATGTAATACAATAGCTTTTCAGGCGGAATCATATCATCGAGTGCATCGTAGAGCGGGCGCAAATAGGGATCCACTTTTTCTTTTAAGTCGCCCGGAAGGAAACCCAAGTTTTCACCGGCTTCCACCGCTGGACGAGTGAGAATGATTTTCTTCACCAACTTTTCTTTCAAGGCGCGAACCGCTAGAGCCACTGCTGTATATGTTTTTCCGGTTCCTGCAGGGCCGGTAGCAAACAGAATGTCGTTCTTATCGGATTCGGTAACCATCAATTGTTGGTTAGCCGTTCGGGCACGAACAATATGTCCGTTGTTGCCAAACACCAACACATTATTTAGTTGCTTTTCGCTTTGAGCAGCAGCACCAGCATCTTGCAAAACCAACTTATCTAAATCATCTTCCGTTAGTTTGCCATAACGCTCAATGTGGGTGATAATTTGTTTTGTTTTTGCATTAAAGTTGTTGAGTTCCTCTTCAACGCCTTCGGCTTTGATAATATTTCCTCGAGAAACCATTCGGAGTGCGGGGAATAACTTTTTGAGATAATTAAACTTGGAGTTATTTATTCCAAAAAAATGTAACGGGTCGATACCGTCTATTTCAATAGTCAATTCTTTCAATCGTGTATAATTTAGCTATGTGCAAATTAAGAATTGAAGCTCCATTCTTCTACATTGTGAGCGGTTTTTAATCAACACCTTTTCCACTTTTTAATATGCCCATCGTCACATTCACATCTGATTTGGCCGGAAGCGGATATTATCTGGCGGCTATAAAGGGCTCTATTTTAAAGGCTTTCCCGGAGGTACAATTGGTGGATGTGTCGAATCATATTGGTCCGCTCGATTATAAAGCAGCGGCCTTCACCATTCAAAAGGCGTATACTTATTTTCCGGAAGGCGCTATACATATTGTTCATGTAAATAGTGCAGATGGTAGAGGACGAATGCTGATTGCTGAGAAAGACAATCATTTTTTCTTGCTCTTTGATAATGGAACGGGGCCATTGATTTTCGAACATGAACCTGTTCGGTTTTACGAAGTGAGTACGGAACCCGAATCGGGAAGTTTATTTATTCAAACGATATTGAAAGGTTTGAAAATGATTATTGAACGGCAATCGTTTGGCGAGGCCGTGCAACAGTTTAAAGTATTACGCAGATTGAATCCTTTCGGCAATGATGGTACTATTAAAGGGAGTATTTTATTTATAGATCCGTTTGGGAATGCTATTACTAACATCACTGAAGAATTTTTTAATCGATACATTACCTCAGATTATACAATTTCTGCAGGAGGGGCAAGTTTAGATCGAATTTCAAAACACTACAATGTAAATGAACCCGGCATTGCTGTTGCTTTTTTCAACAGTCAGGGTTTGTTAGAGATTGCACAAAATAACTCGAGAGGTTCGCAATTGTTTGGTTTGAAGGTAGATGGGCCGGTTTTGATTATGGAGCGCTAATTTTTAAAATTGTTTTATGGATTATAAGCGAATGCCCATAGAGGTGGAATCGCCTGAAATGATAGGTTATTCCAATATTCCTTACAACTTAGCGGAGAGCTCGGTTACAGACTTACGCTTTAAAGATTTAGGATTGAATTTAGATGATTTGGTGATAGCTTATACCGATCATTTTGGTAAGCCGGAGTTGCGTGCACTACTTGCAGAAGAACATAAAAACATTGTTGCATCGGAGGTGTTGCTTACGCCAAGTGCTGCAACGGCATTGTTTATGATTCATACCACCTTGTTGAATGCCAATTCGCATTTGATTGTAGTGAAACCAAATTACGGTACTAACATTGAAACGCCTAAAGCCATTGGTTGTGCTGTAGATTATATTGACTTAAAATTTGAAGACGGATACCGCATTGATGTGGAGGACGTAAAACAGAAAATTAAACCGACTACGCGTTTAATCAGTATCACATCGCCACACAATCCAACAGGGACAGTTGTTCCGGAAGAAACGATTAAAGCATTAATAGCATTAGCAGAAGAACATAATTGTTACTTACTCATCGATGAAACGTATAAGTTTTTACAACTTACCGAGAATACAATACCGGATTACGTTTCTAGAAGCAAGCAGGTGATTAGTGTATGTTCGTTCTCTAAAGCCTTTGGTTTACCGGGGATTCGCTTGGGGTGGTTAATCACTAAAGACACAACGTTATATCATCAACTCCTTGCCGCTAAAGAGCAAATCATTATTGCCAATTCGGTGGTGGATGAAGAAATTGCTTTTCAGTTTTATAAGAACAAAAATACGTTCTTGATGGCTACAATGGAGCAAGTGAACGCTAATTTTAAAACGTTGCAAACGTTTATGACGGAACATCCAATTCTGGAATGGGTAGAACCAAGTGGTGGAGTGGTATGTTTTCCAAGAGTTAAGCAACATCTTACCTTAGATAACGTTAAGTTTTATGAGCGGCTTTTATCAGAGTATGCCACATTTGTAGGAGCCGGACATTGGTTCGATGAGTCGGATTGCTCGTTTCGATTGGGTTTTGGGTATTTGAATACGGAAGATTTTAAAGAAGCATTGGTGCGATTAAATAGTTGCTTGGAGGATGCCATTATAAATGCATAGGAAATGTTAATCTACAATTTCGATATCAAAATGCTGCAATAAACCGGGCAAGCCGGATATAGCGAATTTGGCTTTTTTCAGTCGGTTTTTCTCGGGATGAATGATGTAGTTATAGGCCGTTCTAAAATCAGCCTTTTCCAAAAGCGTATTGTCGAAAATAGCATTCAATAAATCACATAGGTTGAAAGAGGCTTGCGTTAAATCGGCATCCGAAAAATCGACTTCTTGTAAAGTAGTGTTTTTGAATAGCGTTTTCTTGAGTTTCAAACCATAGAAAGAGGACAAATTGAGCTGACAATTCTCAAAAGAGACTGCAAACAGAAATTCATTACAATGGTCGAAATGCAGACCGAGCATTTTGCAATCTTTAAACTGGACAGTACAAAAGCTAGTTTGTGAAAGCTTTGCCATGCTAATGTTGCAGCCTACGAATTCACATTCTGTAAAATGTATACCGCTGAGGTCGGCATTCAAGAAGTTACAATTCACAAAGCTGCAGTTCTCATACTTCCCTTTAGGAAGAGGAGATTGTGTGTAGTCGATTTTTTGATAGTCTTCGTTTTCGAAATAGGGGAGAGCCATTTTATTTATGATTTGGAGATTTTTGCTTTAAGTTTTAAGATTCAAATGTTTTTCAATATTAACGCTTATTCCAAATTTCTGAAAACAATTCATTGAAGTTGTTGTTATTATCCTCAAAGCACAAATATTCATGGCGCGTATTGGGGTTATTGGTTCGGGATTTTCGGGGATAAGTGCGGCAGCTTACTTGGCAGCAGCCGGGCATGAGGTGCATGTGTATGAGAAGAACAGCAGCATTGGCGGACGTGCTCGTCAGCTTACAACCGATAATGGTTATGTGTTTGATATGGGGCCGAGCTGGTATTGGATGCCCGGAGTATTTGAAAAATTCTTTCAAGATTTTGGGTACAATGTTTCCGATTTTTATGCATTGAAATTGTTGGATCCGTCATTTGATGTGGTTTTTGGTGAAAAAGACACTATGCATGTGCCGGAAAACTTCGATCAACTGTGTACTTTGTTTGAATCAATTGAAACAGGAAGCGCTCAGAAGTTGAAGTTGTTCATGCAGGAAGCGGAATATAAGTACAAAACGGGCATAGATAATTTGGTGTACAAGCCGGGTTTGTCGCTCACTGAGTTTGCCGATATGGAGTTGATTCGTGGCGTATTCCGATTACAAGTGTTTTCTTCTTTCAGTAAGCATGTGCGCAGTTTTTTTCAGCATCCCAAACTAATTGCGCTGATGGAGTTCCCGGTGTTGTTTTTAGGTGCTATGCCACAAGATACGCCAGCGCTCTATAGTTTGATGAATTATGCCGGATTGAAATTAGGGACTTGGTATCCGGAAGGTGGCTTTGGGAAAGTGGTAGAAGGTATGGCGGCTGTGGCCTCTAAACATGGTACTGTTTTTCATCTGAATGCCAATGTGCAGAAAATAGAGGTTGAAGAAGGCGAAGCAAAATCGTTGTTAGTGAATGGTGTTGCTGAGCACTTTGATGGTATTATTGCTGCTGCCGATTACCATCATGTAGAAAGCAAATTGTTGCCTAAAGCTTTGCGTAATTATGATGAGAAGTATTGGGACAAAAAAACGTTTGCGCCTTCCTGTTTGATTTTTTACATAGGCGTTAAAAAGCGTATTGATGCATTACAACATCATACGTTGTTTTTTGATGAATCGTTAGATGAACATGCTGTTGAGATTTATAAACAACCACAATGGCCTGCCAAACCTTTGTTTTATGTGTGTTGTCCTTCTAAATCAGATAATACTGTTGCTCCGGACGGACATGAAAACATATTCCTATTGATGCCAATAGCTCCCGGATTAGAAGATTCAGAAGCGATGCGAGAAAAATACTTTCATATTATGATGGATCGACTGGAAAAGCAAGTTGGTGAAACGATTCGCGATGTTATCGATTATAAGCAGAGCTATTGTGTAGCTGATTTTATCACTGATTATAACTCTTACAAGGGAAATGCTTATGGCCTAGCCAATACCTTGATGCAAACAGCCATCCTAAAACCGAAGATTAAAAATAAAGCTGTAAGTAATTTATTCTATACCGGGCAGTTGACCGTGCCGGGACCCGGAGTGCCACCATCCATCATATCCGGAAAAATTGCTGCAGAACAATTAACTAAACACCTTAACACCATTGCCCATGAAATCGCTATTTGACGAAGTTTCCGTTGAATGCAGTAAGCTTACAACAAAACGATACAGCACCAGTTTTTCGCTTGGTATTTATTTTCTGAGCAAACGCATGCGTAATCATATCTATGCTGTTTACGGGTTTCTACGTTTTGCCGATGAGATTGTAGATAGTTTTAATGGCTATAATAAAGAGCGTTTATTTGCTCAATTTAAAGCGGCAACTTATGATGCATTGAATGATAAAATTTCTTTAAATCCTATTTTAAATGCATTTCAGAATACCGTTCATCAATACAACATCGACCGCGAGTTGATTGATATATTTTTACACAGTATGGAAATGGATTTGCAGAAAATTGATTATTCAAAGGAAAAGTACGAGCAGTATATTTTGGGTTCAGCTGAAGTAGTTGGATTGATGTGTTTGCATGTGTTCACAGAAGGGGATAAAGCACAGTATCATCGTCTACAACCCTTTGCCATGAAGCTTGGGGCAGCTTTCCAGAAGATTAATTTCTTGCGCGATTTGAAAGCCGATTATGAAGGGCTAGGTAGAACATATTTTCCGAATGTGGACATGACTCGTTTCAATGCGCAGACCAAAGATCAAATTGAGGTGGAGATAGAACACGATTTTAAAGAGGCATTAGAAGGTATTAAACAATTGCCTTCATCTTCAAAAGGGGGAGTGTATTTGGCCTATGTATATTACTATGCATTGTTCAATAAAATTAAACGTGTTCCTGCAGAGCGTGTATTGCTGGAGCGTATTCGTATCAATAACTTACGCAAATTCACTTTAATGCTTAACAGCTTGTTTCAATATAAACTCAAACTCGTTTAAACCTCAACAATGGCCATATATCAATATACAGCAGAACAGTTTCTGCCTATAAGTATACGAAAGGCTTGGGATTTTTTTTCATCGCCTAAAAATCTTTCAGTAATTACTCCACCGGAAATGGATTTTAAAATTCTGACTCAACTCGATGATAAAGAAATCTACAATGGAATGCTTATCGATTATACCGTAAAACCTTTGTTTGGGATTCCAATGCATTGGCAAACCATGATAATTGATGTGAAGCCATTGGAAGTATTTGCCGATACACAACTAAAAGGCCCATATAAATTGTGGCATCATACGCACACTTTTATTGAAAAAGACGGAGGGGTATTGATGACAGATGTAGTGAATTACGAATTGCCTTTCGGTATTTTAGGCGATTGGGTGCATAGCTTGATTGTAAGAAAGAAGATTGAATCCATTTTTGCTTATAGAAAGCAAGTATTAGAAAAGCTGTTTTTATAGTCTATGGTATTTGTAAATATTCTTTATGCTTTGGCTGCATTTTGCAGTATGGAATTGGTGGCGTGGTTTACGCATAAGTATGTAATGCATGGCTTTTTGTGGTTCTTGCATCAAGATCATCATCAAAAAAATCCGACATCTTTTTTTGAACGCAACGATTACTTCTTTATCATCTTTGCGATTCCTGGCATTTTAGGATTATATTTTGGAATGCAAGCACATTACAATTTTCTATTCTGGATTGGCTTAGGCATTACCATTTATGGCTTCGCTTATTTCTTTATACATGATATCTTTATCCATCAACGATTTCGTTGGCTGAGATATACGGATAATGCCTATTTCAGGGCCATACGAAAGGCGCATAAGACGCATCATAAGTATACACAGAAGGAAGATGGAGAATGCTTTGGTATGCTTTGGGTACCTGTTGTTTATTTCAAGAAGGAGCGTTGATATGAAAGGGCTGTATTTACTTATAGACTTTTTTACGGTGATTGTTCCGTTTCTGTTTTCTTTTCATCCAAAGCTTCAATTTTACAAACATTTCAAAGCTTTTTTTCTTTCTTGTTTTACCGTTGGAACGTTGTTTGTGCTTTGGGATGTATACTTTACTTCTATTGGCGTTTGGGGGTTTAATTCGGATTATTTAATTGGGATCTACTTATTCAACTTACCCATTGAAGAAGTTCTTTTTTTTGTTTGTGTTCCATTTTCATGCGTATACAGTTATCACTGTTTGAATTTGTTTTACGACTTCAATATGGAGCAGAAAACTGAGCAACGAGTGGTGGCTATTCTGTCCGCTTTATTGCTATTCATTGGTGTTGTTTACTATGATAGATTATACACGTCTATTACATTCATAAGTTTAGCATTGCTGTTGGTCTACTTTTCATTTATGAGAAGAACTTCGTGGTTAGGTAAACTGATGAAAATTTACCTGTTTTTACTTATTCCTTTTTTTATCGTGAATGGAATACTTACCGGTACTGGGCTTGAAGCGCCTATAGTCTGGTATAACAATCAAGAAAATTTAGGTGTTCGATTATTAACTATACCTATTGAAGATGCCTTTTATGGCTTTGAATTAATCTTGCTCAATGTGTTTTTTTATGAAAAGTGGAAGTAACATCTACTTCACAAATCCTCTATCAATACCAAATTTTTTGTAGTTATCCAGTAAGGTTTTGGTAATGGTGTAATCTGAACTTTCGCGGAGAAAGTCTACAGGTAAATTCATATAATCGATAAATTGGTCGTAGTATTCTTCGGGCAAATCGAATAGTTGTTTTTCTTTGAAATAGTCGAACAGCTCGCGGTAAACTCTTCTGCGCTCATCATCTAAATACTGTTTGCGCAATTTGTTGCGTTCTTTGGCACGGGCACTTACTAAATCATAAATAGCAGATATAGGCGACATGAATTCTATCTCCGGTTTCATCAATTCGCGAGGCATTGAGCCAAGATTTTTTCGTTCTTTCTCAATATCATCCAAGTCTTTTTTCGGGCGAACAATGACCGGTTGTGAAAGCGAAGTAGAAAGCGGGTTGAACGTTAGATTGACAAAATAGCTGCTACTTTCCGAAGTACTGTCGGCAACCGAAAAACGTATTGTTTTATATCCGGGAAAAAAAAGGTAAAGTGTATCGTGCTTGTCGCAAGCCAATGAAAATCGGCCTTGTGCATCGGTCATATACGATACATTTTGTTCAGCTACAATTACACTTACACTGCTAACTGGTCGTTTGGTATACCCATCTAATACTTTCCCTGAAAGGGTTATGGATTGTGCAATAGCAGATGGAGCTATACATCCCAATAAGAGGAACAGCAACAACGTTGTAAATGTTGGATGGTGTTTAATCACAAACTAAAGATAAAATAATCGGGATTGGCTACTTCTTAAAATATGCCAATTCTTCAGTTTTTGATAGAAAACTATACTTTTGGGGAATAGGAAATGGTGTCTTCCTGATATAAACCGCCTTAAAAAGCTGATGGCGCCTGGTTATTCAATGTTAAATGCATTCAATCAGGTAGTATGTCAACTTTCGATTCAAAACAGAACAGTTTAGCTCATCAATGGCCGAGTATTGCATACTTATTCAAGTGGATTTTCTTGTGCTCCATTATAGGCGTTATTGTAGGCTCTGCATCAGCCGGATTTTTAATTTCGTTGGAATGGGTAACTCAACTTCGAGAAGCGCATGTATGGCTAATTGCGCTATTGCCTTTGGCCGGTTTAGGCATTGGATTGCTTTATCATTATTATGGAAAAAGTGTTGAAGCCGGTAATAATTTGCTGATAGATTCCATTCATCATCCTGCTCATACTATTCCCTTTCGCATGGCACCCTTTGTTTATTTGGGAACAATGGTAACGCATTTATTTGGCGGTTCGGCCGGGAGAGAGGGAACTGCTTTGCAAATGGCAGGAGGGTTAGTGGATCCTATAGGTCGATGGTTGAAGTTGTGTGATGAAGATCGTAGGGTATTGTTGATTGCTTCAGTTGCTGCAGGGTTTGGTGCTGTATTCGGGACACCCTTGGCTGGTGCGGTTTTCAGCATGGAGTTTTTTCTCACCGGTAAGATTCGTTACAACGCTATTTTTCCGGCATTTCTAGCTGCTATCATTGCCAATTACGTAACCGTACTCTGGCCTGTACAGCATACGCATTATAGTATTACAAGTATTCCAGCTGTAAATCCATTGAATTTAATTTACAGTTTGTTGGCAGGAATAGTCTTTGGACTGTGTGCATTATTATTTACAAAATTCATGCATGGTTTAACCGCATTTTTCAAATCAAAAATTAGCTATTCACCTCTTCGTCCGGTTGTTGGAGGTAGTATTGTTGCACTTGCAATTTATGGACTTGGAACAACAAAGTATATTGGATTGGGTATTCCGTCTATTGTTGATTCGTTTAATCACATGCAGCCCACATATGTATTTGTATTGAAGATACTGTTAACAGTGATAACACTTTCAGCTGGCTTTAAAGGAGGAGAAGTAACCCCATTATTTTTTATTGGCGCCACATTGGGTAGTGCATTGAGCTGTTGTATTCCTTTGCCAACAGCACTTTTAGCAGGCATGGGTTTTGTGGCTGTGTTTGCCGGAGCAACAAATACTCCCTTGGCCTGTATGTTGATGGGGATAGAATTATTTGGTGTAGAAAGCGGTGTGTACATCGCTATTGCCTGTGTGGTGGCCTATTTGGTTTCCGGACATAACAGTATTTACAGCAAGCAACGTATTGGCGAATCTAAGTCTTCGCAATGGATACATCACGAAGGCAATACAATGAACGAACTTTAATAAATAGACATCTCAATGAATAAGAATAACAAACTTTGGTTGGCTGTGGCGATGGACGTAACAATGATTGTGTTGATTTTGGTGAACATCAACCTCATTATTTTCGATAGTTTTTTTAGTATACATGTTATTTCAGGATTTTTTCAAAACTACATTCCTTGGTTTTTTGAATTTTATAATACCAACATTCATCAGCATTTTGCGGTGATTGATTTGTGTTTTGTAGCGATATTTTTAATCGAATTTATTGCGCGATGGGCCAGAGCAGCTTATCGGAAAACCTACGATAAATGGTATTTCTTTCCTTTTTTCTTTTGGTATGATGCTTTAGGTTGTGTTCCTGTAGCGGGGTTTCGATGGTTGCGTTTAATTCGGATTTTCTCGTTGCTTATTCGTATGCAGAAACTGGGTTTAGTGAATTGGCGAAAGACCGGATTTTACAGCTATTTCGTGCGGTACTCTAATATTTTTATTGAGGAAATTTCAGATCGGGTGATTGTGAAAGCTTTAGAGGGGTTGAAAGATGAGGTAGCAAAAGGGAATCCGGTTACCGATGAAATTATTCGTGAGGTAGTGAAGCCGCAAAGTCAGATGTTAGTGAAATGGATGTCGCACCGCATTCAAATCGTTACTGCAAAAATGTATGCGAATCGCAAAGACGATATTAAACGCTATGTAGATGAGCGCTTGAATGATGCTGTTACAAAAAACAAGCAAGTGAAAATGTTAGGCAAGATTCCGGTGGTTGGTTCGCAGGTTACCGGCTTGTTGGATCAGGCCATCCGCGATATTGTGTTTAGTGTGATTGACGGATTATTTCAAGATTTGCAAGACAATAATCAACCCTTAACAGAAGAACTTACGAATATTTCATCGGAGTTATTTACCCTTATTGAAGACGATAAAGAACTCGATACCATTATTGAAAATATCATTAACCAAAGTATTGATATTGTGATCAAGCAGGTAGAGATTAAAGAATGGAAGACAAAAGAAAATTAGTGCTTCTCTTCACCTAAATACTCGTGAAACCGTTTCCCTGCAATTCGACTATCCATCATGTTCATCAAAATTTGATATAAAACGCGGTTTTGATTGAGTAGCGATTTTTGTGGTAAATCGATAAGTTGTGTTTTTAATTGTGCAAGTTCATTTTTTATATCGTTACTGAAAGAAGAAATAACTTTCAAAAACTTAATCATAATATTTTCGAACTCGCTCTTGAATTCATTGCGTAGCAAAAAGCGATTAAAGTTTTGAATGGTGTCGTTCACCATTTGCTCGTTGCCGGTTTCGATTTGGGCAATCAATTCATAGAAATATAGCATAACGCGAATATCTACACGAATATTGGCATGAATAAACTCGTCAAATTCACGAATCATTTCAAGTAGTTTATCATACTCTCCGTATTCTGCATATCCACTCACACAGGCCAATAGCAAGGTTAGGCGTACATCCGGTTTAATTTCTTTAGCATGCTTTTGTAACAGCACATGGGCCTCGAGAATGGTGTTTTTAAGTCCAATTTTATCTTTCGTTAAATCGAAATAGGCCAGATTGGAATTTACAATAAAAGTTGCAGCAGCAATTCGTTCGATTTCGCTGTTTTTATCGGTGTTTTGAATGCGTTGTATGGCCTTTTGCATTAACTCCGGTTGCTGCAAAATATAGCCGTAAGTGGCTAATTGAGCGCAAATCGACAAGTATGCTAAGTTTCTTTGTTTTTTGATAGCAGGATATTGATCAAATAATGCTATGACGTGTTCAAATGCATCAGCCGCTTTATCATATTGATTCGCGATTGAAAAATACTGTCCTTTTACAATCCAGAAACTCGCTTTTGCTTTTATGCTCATTGCCTTTTCTTCAGAAAGCATCAATTCGTTGTGCATGATCGTATCGAACTTTTCTTTTCCTTCAGGAGTTCGCACCGAAAAATTCTGATTCAATAATTCCATTTGCTCAAAAAGCAGAAGTTGATATTGAATGTGGTTCTGCTTCTTTTCCCAAATATGCTGAATGGTACTGCTAAGCTTAGATTTATCGGAATTATCGGTTATCACTCGGGTTTGGTAGAGCAATAAACTTATTTCCAATACATCGACATGCTGTGTGAATAGCTCATACTCTTCTGCAATTTGTAAAGCTTTACTTAAGAGTTTTTTGACCACCTCAAAAGCCGATTTTTCAGAAAATAAATTGATTTGTAGAATGAGTTCACTTAACTCAGCTGCAGGATATTCATGCGCATGCTGTTGGTAGATCGCATCTAAAACCATCTGATTGAGCTGGTTTCTGACCACATTAATATTGCCGTTTGGGGCAGCCTTCTTAAATCGAGGCAATACTTTTTCTTCATCTTCTCCAAACTTAAGTACTAAATCGTAAAGCGTTTTCGCTTGCGAATCTTTAGTTCCGAAGGCGTTTTTTTCCACAAATCGCAATTCATCCTTGCTTAAGCTTTGTAATATGTTTTCGGTTAATCCCATTTGAAGTAATTACTTGATAATCAATTTAATGTGTTGATATGTTGCTTGTTCTCAATTAATAATATTACAAAAATTGAATTGATATACAAAGGCGTGGAGGATATGTTTGTCTCAGCATTAAACAATAACAGATATGAAAAAAGGAATGATAGCAATAATGGTCTTCGGTGCAATATTACTGAACGGATGCAAAAAGGACAATGTAGAGAAGGTATTAACCCTTGAAATGAAAATTAATGGTGTACGCTGGGTAGCCGCTAAGAATGTAGCAGGATTATATAACACGAGTACAAATGGAATTAATATTACCGGACAAACAGGAGATGAGTTAGTGAGCGTGAGCAGAGATAATGTTACCGGCAATGGTACATATGCTATTCCAAGTGGAAATATGAATGCATTGGTGTTAAAAGGAGGCTCTGTATTGCCTTATACGGCTTCCTCTTCTAAAATAAAATCGCATGGCAGTGTTACCGTTCTTTCCCAATCCTCAAGTGCAATTTCATACATCAAAAATATCGAAGCCGATTTTTCGGGTGTTTTATATGATTCATTTGGTACTGATTCTGTGGTTATCACTGAAGGTAAACTTCGTTATCAATAATTATTCACTATTAAAATTTATACAATGAAAAATACAATTAAATTAATCTCCGTTTTTGCCTGTGTAATCTTATTGTTAAACGGCTGCAAGAAAGACGGACCAGTAACATTAGATAGTATTCCACCTACTTTGACATTAACAATTCAAGGAGGCGGAGAGACGTACACACTTAGACACACTGAAGATTACACATTAGGTGCGCTTAATTTAAAACCGAATACAAAATATACCATAAACTGCGTTGCAGCTGATAGTGGAGGTGTATTGCTTAGTCAGCTTACTTTACCTAAGCTGCTTATGCCGCAAACGATTACCGGTATTCCTAACGATACTGTTTACAATACTTCATTGAATTACAGTTATCGTGTAAATATTTCAGAGAGCGATCCTTACAAAAGCACTCTATTATACGGTGATTTTGTAACGCCAACCACAGGAAATGGAAGTTCAAGTTTCAGTATAGCTGCAGTGGCGAAAGACTTCAGATATAATCGATCGGCTATTTCATTTTATACAAATGTAGAATCAAATCCGGTGGGTGGATATGGTTGGGTAGCGTATTAATCGCACTCAACTTCATTTTAAAACAAATTAAGGGAAAGTGAAAATGAAAGCAAGAATAAAAATAGCAACGTTAATGGTAGCGATAGGTATGTTACTGTTTTCTTGTAGAAGAGAAGCAACGGTAAACAATACAAGCGATTACTCTGTAGATATTACCTTTGATGGAGTACTTCGCAAATGTCCGCAATATGGTGGTGCTGTATCTGATGAAGGTACATTGATAGGGACTTGCACTTTTACTGGCGATAATTTATCGATTGGTGCAGGAAGTTCTAACCTTTACGATAATTCAAAATCGAACGGATTTAACTTTTCGTTTAATGTTGGAAATGTAACCCATACCGGTATTTATTCTTTCAGAGAAGAAACAACTACTAATGGATTTCCTAATGCTACTGCACTTATTGAGCGTTATACTACCGGTCTCACAAGTGGAGCAACACATACATTAGATAATGTTTCGAACCTTCAAAAGACAACCAATTCAGGTGGATTCTGCGTGACAACAAACGCCACTGTTGGTGTACAAGAAATTGATATAACTCGTTACAGCAGTGAAGTTGGAGGAGTGATTGAAGGCACATTTTATGCAACTGTATATGAAAAGCCGACAGGCTGTAACAGCTATATTCCACATTTAGTAACGGCAACATTTAAAGTAAAACGAATTAATTTATAAATATGAAAAAGATAATCACAAGCATTTATTTTTGTGTAAGCGTAGTAGTGCTCAGCGCTCAATATTCACTGACTTTTAAAGACATTAATCCTACGGGCGATGCAAGTCCGTTGAGTTTAAATCCACAAGGTTTTTTAAACGGGAAAATGTATTTCAATGCAAACGATGGTGTGAATGGATTTTCTTTATGGGAAACGGATGGCACAATTGCAGGGACAAAACTTACAGCCCCTGTCTATGCCGATCGATTCCTGAATTACAATAACAAACTCTATTTCAGAGGTGGATTAAATAGTGATTTATATGTTACCGATGGTACAGCTGCAGGCACAAAGGTTGTAAGTCCTTTCTCTGCACGAAATCCCTTTACATCTATTGTATTTGACGGAAAGATATTTTACGGTGGACAATATGGTGGTAGTGGCGCAGAATTATGGGTTTCTGATGGAACCGATACAGGTACGCATCTGTTTAAAGATATTAATACAACAGGGAATGATCCCGGAGTTTACTATTCCATGATTGTATATAACGGAAAGCTATATTTCGAAGGCGATAACGGAACATCTGGGAGAGAACTTTTTGTTTGTGATGGAACACCTACAGGAACATCATTATTGAAAGATATTTATGCCGGTGCCACAGGAAGCTTCCCTAGAGATTTAACGATTTTCAATGGTAAGCTTTATTTTACTGCCGATAACGGAACTAACGGTGCAGAATTGTGGGTTACCGATGGAACAACAGCAGGCACTCAAATGTTGAAGGATATTTATACCGGCACCAACGGAGCAAGGGCTTATACTTATGGAATAACCCTCTATAACAATAAACTTTATTTCGCTGCACAAGATGCAGCAACCGGTATCGAACTTTGGCAAACCGATGGAACAAGCAGCGGAACAACAATGGTGGCTGACTTTTTCGCAGGTTCTATAGGTTCAGATCCAAGATTCATTACGGTTTATCAAAATAAATTATTCTTCTCGGCTTATACTTCGGCAGGAGTGGAGCTGTGTGTATCGGATGGCACTAATGCAGGCACACAATTATTTAAAGACATAAACACTTTTGTGAGTGGTGCAACACCATATGGTTCTTCTCCATGGAGTTTAACTATATGGAATGATAAATTGGCGTTTATTGGAGATATCTCTACCACTGCCGCACACGATAATCAATTGTTTGTTACGGATGGTACTGTGTCGGGTACAAAAATGGTACAACCTGCAGTAGCGCCAAACATAAACCCATTAGGAAGCAGTTCTTATTTTGGAAATCTAACTCCATTTAAAAATTCACTTTTTTATGCAGCTAACTATGATGGCATTGGTGCTGAATTGTGGAAGCTAAACGATGTTGCTTTCAATCCAATTGATGAAAGTGAAGCAGGAGTCTTTAGTTTATATCCAAATCCAATAAAGGATGGTGTTTTGACAATAACTACAGTGGAGCGAACAACGTATTCAATTAACGATCTAACCGGAAAACAATTACAATCAGGCGAGTTAAATGCAGGCGAAAACAAAATCCAATTGGGCAATTATTCTCCGGGTGTTTATATTATAAATACTTCTATCGGAAATCAAAAATTAGTTATTCAATAACCATTTCTATCATCACAAAACCATAGTATGCAATCACAAATATTCAATAATTTTTAATTCTTTAAGATGAAAAAGATAACAAACATTATCATCGTTATAGCATTTGCTCTCAGTTCTAATGGAGCATTTGCAGGATGCGATCGCGATACTATTTTTTCATATAGTTTTGCACCAGGTTCAACAGTCAAAATCCCAACTTCTCGAAATATAAACTCATATGATGCCAATGGGAATCTAATAAGGGATTTAAGACAGTCTTGGGATGCTGCCACTTCTACGTGGGTGAATGCTGCATACTATACTTACACTTATGATGCTGCCAATCACGAAACAAGCTTTACAACACAATACTGGGTTTCCGGTGCATGGCGAAATTCGAGTTTAACCACTTCTACTTACAATGCGAGTAATTATTTAATCAAAAAAGTAGTACAGCATTGGAATACCACCGGTCCTTGGTTAAATTATTCCATTGATGAATATGCATATAATGCCAGTGGTTTGGTGATTGACAATTTGTATGGAAGTTGGAATACAACTACATCTTCTTGGGACTATCAGGGCGATGAAATTACCAATTATACTGCAAGCGGAAAAGCTTCAGAAATAACAACACTTAACTATGACGGTACTTCATGGGTAAACACATCGCGGTATATTTTTACTTATGATGCAAACAACAATGAATTAACAAGAACAACTCAAAATTGGAATACCACTGCAAGTGTATGGGATAACTTTCAACTTATTGAATATACCTATAATAGTTCCAATCAAACTGTGCTATACATATATAAAGAATGGGATATCCCTTCTTTGAGTTGGAAAAACAAAAGTAGAATCGATTATGGGTATTTATCCAATACAAAAATGGGGTATAAAACTAATGCAACGTGGAATATAACTTCGAGTGCATGGGTGTTTGGTAGTCAATATTTGTATACCTATACTGCATCCAATTTATTGGACACAGAAACAACGCAATATTATAATACTACAAGTTTTACATGGCAAAACAGTAATTTGATTGATCATAATTATGATGTAAACGGAAATGAAATTGAGATTCAAGAAAGCAATTGGAATACAACTACATCCAATTGGCAATTTACTTCACGGAAAACATTTGAGTTCAGTGGTCTAAATTTAGTCGCTCAAGATCAATATTCTTCATGGAGTTCCGCTGGGGGATTTTATAACACGCATGAACGCTACGAGTATCATTGTTTGCAATTAAACGTAGGTATTCATGATGTTTCATCTAACGTAACATTCTCTATCTATCCCAATCCGGTTTCTTCAGGTATTTTTCATATAACTACAGTTGAAGAATCCGACTATACTTTATCCGATTTTACCGGCAAACAATTGCAGAATGGCACTTTAACGGTAGGCGATAATCAAATTCAGTTTCCTGCGATTACTGCAGGAGTGTATATCGTGCGAGTAGGCCATCAAACACAAAAAATTGTTGTTCAATAAAACTAAAACTCGCTGTATGAAACAAACATCTGTCCTAATGTTCTTTATTCTGTGCTCGCTTGTCGCCTCATCAGAATGCCCTTGCTTACGTGAACAGTATAACGTTAACTGAGCAATACGATAGTTTTTAACGTCAATGCGTAGCTTTTGCAATAGGCGTTTATATTATGAAGTTAGTATGCATACATAACAAAATAGTATTGAATAGCCTGCCGTTTTTCCCCCATTAAAGTGCGTTTACTTAATTGTATTCGCGCTTTTTTCTTTTGATTCACTTTCTCCGCTACAACTGTTATGTTCGCGCATGCAATATTTTCAAGACCTTCTCGCGTTGTTGGATATCGAACAGGCTGAAGACCGACTTCAATATCAAAAACTAACTGAGAAATCGGGTGTACAAGAACGAAGGGCAAATGGCTTGAGTTGGTACCCGGTGGCCATTCGTGGTACTGAGTTAACGAAAGGTGATTATGTGCAAGTTGAAGTGGAACGCACCACGCATCAGGATGTATCGCACATTTTACGTTTTGGAATGCCTGCAGCCTTATTCAGTAATCATGATCCGAAAGAATCGCGTATTGAAGGCATTATCTCGCATCAAAGCGGCAATAAACTCAAAATCAATTTTCGAATCGATGAATTGCCCGATTGGGCCAGCGATGGCAAATTAGGCGTTGATGTTTTGTTTGACGATAACAGTTATAACGAAATGCGTTCAGCGCTTAAAACAGCAGATAAACGCGTTGAGAGTAGTAATGAAATGTTGTTGCAGGTATTGGTAGGGGAGAAGGAGCCAAGCTTTCATACCGAAGCCATCTTTGCTCCGGTTTCCGGATTAAATGAATCACAAACAAAGGCTGTTCATCAAATTTTAGCGGCTAATGAATTAGCTATTGTGCATGGCCCTCCCGGAACGGGTAAAACCACAACTATCGTTCAAGCCGTGAAAGCGTTGATACAACAAGGGGTGAAGAAAATTTTGGTGACAGCGCCAAGTAATACTGCAGTAGATTTGCTCACCGAAAAAATGGCCGAACAAAAAATTTCCGTTTTACGCATAGGCCATCCGGCTCGTGTTACTGAGCGTTTATTAGCACACACCATGGATAATCAAATGGCGGAGCACGATGCTATGAAAGATGTGAAGCGATTGAAAAAGCAGGCACAAGAGTTCAAGAATATGGCGCATAAATATAAGCGCAACTTCGGCAGAGCTGAACAACAGCAACGCAAACTTTTGTTTGATGAGGCGTATAAAATTATGAAGGATGTGGAACGCTCCGAGCAATATGTGATGGATGATGTAATCGCCCGAGCGCAAGTAATTACGGCTACTTTAGTAGGAGCGAATCATTATTCGGTTCGGAACCAACAATACGATATTGCGATAATTGATGAAGCGGGTCAAGCACTTGAGCCTTCCTGTTGGATACCTATTTTGAAAGCAAAGAAAGTGGTGTTAGCCGGAGATCATTGTCAGCTGCCGCCAACCATAAAATCGCAGGAAGCAGCTAAAGGCGGTTTGATTAAAACGCTTTTAGAGAAGTGTGTTGAAAGGCATCCGGAAGCTGTTTCTTTACTCGAAGAACAATACCGAATGCATGAACACATTATGCAGTTTTCATCTTCCATATTTTATTCCAATAAACTGAAAGCGAATACTAATGTAGCTTCACAATTATTGTTTGCCAACGATATGCCTTTGCAATTCATCGATACTGCCGGTTGTGGATTCGATGAAAAGTTGGAAGGGACAAGTTCTACTAACCCCGAGGAAGCTGCTTTCCTCATTAAATACCTGCAACAGTTAGTAACAGAATTGAATGCACATTATGCGCTCGATAGTTTCCCTTCCATTGGTATTATAGCGCCATATAAGCAACAGATTCTTGTCATTAAAGAGCAATTGGAGCATGTGCCGGAACTGTCGCCCTATTTGCATCGTATCACAGTAAACACAGTCGATAGTTTTCAAGGACAAGAACGCGATATCATCTACATCAGTATGACGCGCAGTAACAGCGAAGGAGAGATTGGTTTCCTATCTGATATTCGTAGAATGAATGTGGCTATGACACGCGCTAAAATGAAGTTAATTGTTATAGGCGACAGTGCTACACTCGCTCAATTCAAATTCTACGAAAAGTTTGTCACCTACTCACAATCTATCGATGGCTATAAAAGTGCTTGGGAATACATGGGTTGACGGAAGTAGAGTTTGATTACAAATATCGCTCCCGAATTACATTGCAATGGTGCAAATTATGCCCCACTGCCATATACCCTATACAACGGGGAGTGATGGGAATATTATTGGCTGTACCTTTAAAATCGAGCATTGCAGGCGTCATGGTTTTGTAGACTTGGATAGTCGTTTGGCGAACACTTACAAACTCTTCCAATAAATCATTTAATGAATAATCTATAGTTTGAATGGCATCGATATAGGCATCTTCATCAAAACCTGCCAAAGGTGTGGTGTCGAATCTGGAAAATCGAAAAGCGCGGTAGACAAAAATTCGTTCGGTATCGATAATATGGCGCAACACTTGCTTTACGGTCCATTTCCCTTCTGCATATTTGTAATCCGCTTTTTCAGCTGGAATCGACTGTATGAATGTTTTAGTCATGTCCATGCTGCTATGTAATTCTGCCATCAAATCTTCTGATGGTACTAAATTGAAGAAATGGTGATAGTAGTTAGGGGCTTCGTTGTAATTAGGTTTAGTAATCATTGAATCGTAATTGTGAAATAAATATAATCAGTTGTAACAAAAACGCCCCCGAAATTGGAGGCGTTTTTCTATCTATTACAATGTTATTATCGAATAAACAACATCTCTCTGTATTTTGGTAATGTCCATAATGAATCGTCTACCAATTTCTCTAACGCATCACAGTGTGTGCGCACTTCATCGAACAATGGTTTTACTTTATCGCAGTATGCTTTTGCTTGCAACGAAGTAGTTTTTGCCTTGTGCGCATTTTCGTTTGCTACAGTTAATTTATCTACCGCATCGCTCAATTTGTTTACATGTGTTGCCAATTGCGCAATTACATCTTTCTGCGTTTTATACGAAGCTGCCGGAAGACCAACAGATTTCAATCCTTGAACATTAGTTACCAATTTGTTCATATAGTCGATAGCTACCGGTAATACGTTGTTTGTAGCCAACTCTACCATCATTTTCGCTTCGATATCGATTTTCAATATATAACCATGGTTCATGATTTCGTATCTCGCCTCTAACTCGCGCTCAGAGTAGATTCCATTTTTCACGAACACATCTTTTGCTTTTTTCGAAACGAAGAAATCCAACGCATATGGCGTAGTTTTCACATTGCTCAAGCCACGTTTTTTTGCTTCTTTCTCCCATGCTTCTGAATAGCCGTCACCTTCGAAAACAATGCGTTTCGAGTCGGTGATATACTGACGAAGTACACGCATAATCGCACCTTCTTTCGACTCTCCGTCTTTCATTAATTTATCTACATCTTTTTTGAAGTCTAACAACTGCTGACCCATAATGGTATTCATCACCGTCATTGGCTGTGCGCAGTTCGCTGAAGAACCAACTGCTCTGAACTCAAATTTATTTCCGGTGAACGCAAATGGTGAAGTTCTGTTTCTGTCGGTGTTATCCAACATCACATCCGGAATTTTGTTATGGATATCCAATTTCAAATTTGCATTGCTCAATTCATCGTATTTGCCATTCGGTACGCGTTTTTCAATTTCACCTAACACACTGCTCATATAAGAACCAATGAATGCCGAGATGATTGCTGGTGGAGCCTCGTTAGCGCCCAAACGGTGATCATTGTTGGCAGAAGCAATTGAAGCACGAAGTAAATCGGCATACTCGTTCACCGCTTTCAATACGTTCACGAAGAACGTCAAGAACAACAAATTCGTTTTTGGTGTTTTGCCCGGAGAAAGCAAGTTTTTTCCGGTGTCAGTTCCTAAACTCCAGTTGTTGTGTTTCCCTGAACCGTTGATACCTGCAAATGGTTTTTCGTGCAATAACACGCGGAGTTTATGTCTGCGGCCCACACGCTCCATCAAGTCCATCAACAATTGGTTGTGATCTACAGCTACTACTACTTCTTCAAACATAGGCGCACACTCGAATTGCGAAGGTGCAACTTCATTATGACGTGTTCTAACAGGTATTCCCAATTTATGGCATTCGGTTTCCAAATCCAACATGAATGCATATACACGCTCTGGAATTGAACCAAAATAGTGGTCTTCTAATTGTTGTCCTTTTGCAGGAGAATCGCCAATCAATGTACGGCCGGTGAACATCAAATCCGGACGAGAGTAATACAATGCCTCATCAATCACGAAGTATTCTTGCTCCCAACCTAAAGTAGCTGTAACGCGCGATACTTCTTTATCGAACATGTGTACAACAGGCAAAGCCGCTTGCTCTAAGAACGCTGTTGACTTCATCAACGGTGTTTTGTAATCTAATGTTTCGCCTGTGTATGAAATAAAGATAGTTGGAATGCAGAGTGTTTTTCCTTCACCAATCTCCATAATAAATGCCGGAGAACTTGGATCCCATGCCGTGTACCCTCTCGCTTCGAAAGTGGCACGAATACCGCCCGATGGGAAAGAAGACGCATCCGGTTCTTGTTGCGTTAAGGCATCACCACCAAATACTTCAATCGCTCCATCGCCTTTTGGGGTGAAGAACATATCGTGTTTTTCTGCCGTTAAACCTGTAAGTGGCTGAAACCAGTGGGTGTAAGAGTTTACGCCTTTCGACATCGCCCAAGATTTCATGCCCGCTGCAACTGCATCAGCTACTTCGCGGCTGATTTTTTTGCCCGATTTCATGGCTTCTTTCACTGCTTTATACGAGTCTTCCGAAAGGAATTCGCGCATAGACGTGTCGTTGAAAACATTAGATGCGTAGTAAGCGGATACTTTTGGTCCGGCTAACTTTGGCACAACTGGTTCACGGTTAATAACCGATTCAATAGCTCTTTTTCGTGAATTTGACATGGTGAGATTTTTTTTGTGACGCAAAAGTAAATTTATTGCTCAAAAAAAATCTGTTTTTAATAAAAAGTTGAGGAATTGTTGACAATTAGTGTTGAAAATTGAAGTTGTTCTGAGTTTGAATTTAAATTTTGGGCGTATTTTCCTCGTTTTTTATTCGTAAAAGAGAAATTATTTCATATATAAATAATTTTAAATTGACATGAATAAGAAGTCCAATGCATAAAAAAGGTAGGGCAGTGACCTTATACCGCACAATAGCGCCACTTACTGGCACCGTCCAGCCTATAATCATAAACTGACTAAAGACAAACATCAATAGTGCCGCGCTAATGGCAATTTTGTTGAGATTGTAGGCTGAATATCGAATGAATAAGAAAAGAAGTCCAAGAACAAGCAAAAGGTTTTCAATGCAAAAAGGGAGGTCTTTCAATGATTTGAGATGAAAAACGGAGGGCTCCAAACACACAGCATATAGGGCACTTGGCGTAATTTTCAATAACTCACCGAGTCCGGTTTCGGGTATAATTTCGCTGTGCAGTAGGCTTTGTGTATTCGTATGTTCCGATAAGGTGATGAATTCGTTACGTTTATGAATGAGTTGATTGGCCCAATCATTTCCCCAAAAAAAGAGAATGGCTGCGCTTATGACTGCAATGGCTAAAGAAAGTTGTTTGCTATTGTCTTGCTTAAACAACCAATACGTAAAAGCCGAAAGTACAATACCTAAAAGTACATAGGGTTTAATGAAAAGTAATAACAATAGCGACACAAGTAACAGCGAAACCGATTTCCAATCGGCCATTCGTTTGCGTTCAGTATACGCATAGCCAAGTAGTCCCAAACTGAACAAAATTAAGGTTTCTTTCAACATCCCACTCGACCAAAACAAAACCGATGGGATACAAAACACAATGCCCTTTAGCCAGTTTTCATTAGCCAAGAAGTATTTCTTCAATGAAGTGTAAATTGCGACAGAACCAATAAACGATAAAAATGAAAACCAAACAGAGTGGAGATAGATGTTCCCATTCGAAAAATAGCGCAACATGAGATGCACGTATATAATCAAATGATGGTTGGCCTCAAAAAAGCCGCTGCCTTGTTTGTCGAAGTGATGGGTGTTCTCAATTAAGGTATGATTAGTATTCATTGTTAATCCTCTGAAAGTATCAAGCAGAGAGAGATGAAGTGTTTTAGAATTGTCGAAGAGGATACATGCATCATCAAAATACTTGAATACATCAGCCAGATTTCGCTGCGGATAGAATTTAGTGTATACCGCAATGAGTATAAAACCAAACAGTATTTTTAAAGAGAAAAAAAAAGTGATTTCGGTAAAACTAAGCTCGGAATTTTTAAATAGCGGTAACCACCGTATGGCGGAAATGAAGAGCAGAACACAAAAAAAGAATGGGATTATATTCTCCACTTTGATTGTTTATTGTATTTTATATCTTGAATCCCGAAGCTAAACAATTCCATTGCAAAAAAATATTTTTCATACCTCATTGGTTCGTCTCGCCTCTACCATAGCCAATTTTTTATTGGTCTTTATTGTAGCGCGATATCTTGGCCCAAATGCAAAAGGAATTGCTTCGATCATATTAACGACAATAACTTTCGTTGTTTTCTTTTCTAGTATAATAGGTGGACAATCCTACATCTTTCTCATTCCTAAATTAAAGTTTGAAGCGTTAGTTGTTCCTGCTGCATTATGGTCAATGTTGATGAGTGTTTCTGCATTTCTCATCTTATCGTTTCTCAATGTTACCAATATACAAGGGGCCGCGTTTATTGCCGTTATTGCGTTATTGATGTCGTTAAACAATGTACAAACCACCTTGTTTTTATCCAAACAACGTTGGGCGCTATTTAATCTATTACAATCGCTACCCGTTATTTTGACGCTTTTGCTTACCGCCTGTCTGTTTTTTGTTTTTCAAAAAATGACTTTGAATGGTTATTTAATGTCGATGATTGTATCCTATTGTTTTGCCTTACTCATTGGGTTTTGGTTTTTACGCCATGAGTTTAGTGTTTCAAATCTATCTCAAACGTTCGAGGAAGTGGAAACGCTTTTTCGATATGGCTTGAGTTACCAATTGCTCGATTTATTGCAACTATTAAATTTGCGATTCTATTTTTTTATGCTGCATCATTTACAAGGGGATGCGGATTTAGGTTACTTTTCAGTAGGCGTTTCGCTTTTCGAAAGCTGTTGGATTTTTGCTCGTAGCGTTCAAACGGTTTCTTATTCTCGTTTTGTATCATCTGTTTTCTCTGCTGATGTTGCGATTGAAGTGATTCGATATGTGAAGTTTTCGATATTCATTTCTATTGTTATTTCGTTTGTATTATTGGCTTTGCCTGATGCTTTCTACCATTTGGTATTTGGTAATGCTTATGTAGGGGTGAATTGGAGTTTGAAATGGTTTGTGCCGGGTGCAATCGCTTATAATATCTATCTCATATTACAAAGTTATTATTTAGCCAAGGCAAAATACACGAGTTTAATTTTGATGAATGTGTTCGGCTTTATCTTATCATTAATAGGATGCTACGCATGGATACCTTTGCGTTATTTCACAGGTGCTGCTGCATCGGCAAGTATGTCGTTCTTGTTTTGTGCTTCTCTAGTCTATGTGCTTTTTTGTAAGGATAACAAACTAGCATTGAGTGTATTATTGCCTGCTAATGCTGATTTAAAAGTCTTGAAGAATACACTTCAAGGCTTATTTGTAAAATAATAAGCAAAATCGTTAAATTCTTCCATTCTTCCTTTTGGAATGATTAATTTTGCAGCGCTTAAGCGCTAAACATGAAAAAAACAATACTCTTAACGAGTTTCTTAGCATTGGTTTCCCTTCTTTTTGCCGGAAATCAGCCGATTACGCCACATGCGATTACCCTAAATCCGAATTTAAAACCCTTCTATCATGGAGTTGCATCAGGCGATCCGTTGCCGGATGGAGTAATGATTTGGACACGTGTAACACCGGATACAGGCACTAGTGGTCCGATTAAGGTATATTGGCAGATAGCTACTGATGTGAATTTCAATAATGTAGTTAATTATGGTAAAACAGAAGCTTTAGAGGCTAACGATTATTGTGTGAAGATAGATGTTTGTGGTTTGCAACCTTCTACGTTCTATTACTATATGTTTAATGCCAATGGCAAAAACTCCATTATTGCTAGAACAAAAACAGCACCCGGAGCAAATGCCGACAACGATAGTGCGCGTTTTGCTGTTGTTTCTTGTGCGAGTTGGGAACACGGATATTTTAATTCTTACGAAAATATTTCTGCACGAAACGATGTTGATGCAGTTTTACATTTGGGCGATTATATCTATGAATATGCCTCTGGCGACTTCACCGGAAATGTTGCCGGAAGAACTTACGATCCAACAGGCGAAGCCTATGATTCAGTTAGCTATCACTTTCGTCATTCACAATATAAGTTAGACGACCAGTTAAGAAGAATCCATCAGCTCTTCCCTTTTATTACGGTTTGGGACGATCACGAAACTTGCAATGATGCCTACCGTGATGGAGGACAAAACCATCAGCCTGCCACTGAAGGGCCATATAATGTAAGAAAGAAGAATTCAACGTCTACCTATTTTAAATGGATGCCTTTGCGCAAACCGGATCCTTTGGATACAATTCGTATTTTCCGAAAACTACGCTACGGTAAATTGATGGATTTGATTATGCTCGATACCCGATTGTACGACAGAGATGTGCAAGATGCAGCTTTGTCAAACGATCCGAATCACCATATGATGGGGCCTGTGCAACGTACTTGGTACTTTCAACAATTGGCAGATACCTCAACACGCTGGAAAATAATTGGTAATCAAGTAATGTTTGCTCCAATGAAATTATTCGGACAAGCGGTTAATAAAGACCAATGGGATACTTATGAATACGAACGCAATTTGATTATTAATCAAGTTCTTACTAACAACTACAAGAACATGGTGTTACTCACAGGCGATATTCATACCTCTTGGTGTAATGATGTGCCCGGACCAGGCTACAACGATCAAACCGGTGCAGGTTCAGTGTGTGTGGAATTTGTAGGGCCTAGTGTTACATCTTTAAATTTTCCAATTCCTGTAGGGCAAGGAATTATTAAAGCCGCAAATAAGCATGAGAAGTATGTGAACCTAGACGATCACGGGTATTATATAGTGGATGTGAAAAAAGGAAAGGTACAGGCCGATTATAAATACAATACCGTTGAGCAACTCCATTCTGCCGATACCGATGGACCATCATACTTTGTCAATAACAACGAGCGTTTCCTTCGTCTGGGTACTAAAATTAATGCTCCTGCTATTACTACAGCAAATCCTCCTTTATTGCCGGACCCAAGTATCGTTGTCACAAAAATCCAAAATCAAATTTATGTAAATGTAGATGAAGAGGAGCAACGAAATGTTGTGGTTATACCTAACTTGTCGGCTTGCCCTGCATTAGGATTAACCGTAATCGATAACGCAAATCATGGTATAAATGGAACTTTGCAACCCGGAAAGGTCACTTATCAATCGGCTCATAACTATAGTGGAAAAGATACCGTTGTCGCTGTTGTTTGTCAAACTGCTGCACCATTTGCTTGCGATACCGTTACTATTTACATTACTGTGCGTTCGGTAATTAAGACAGATACTGTGATCGTTAATATCGATTCAAAGCAAACCAAATCGGATTGTTTCACGTTTGACGATATCAATAGCATCAATACTGTAACCCATACTAACCCATTACATGGTGTAATTACGTATAGCACCGACACATGTTTAACCTATACTGCCGATAGCAATTTTAGAGGCTTTGACGTGATTACAACTGTAGCTTGTGAAACTGCAACTTCTACGTGCGATACTATTGTTTATATTTTTAAAATCAATCATCCTACACAATTACAAACCATCTATATCGATACGGTAAAAAACAAAATTGTTGGCGATTGTTTTGGCTTTGACGATTTATTTGGCGCACATACCGCTCCAACCAAAGCCATTCTCCCTAAAAATGGAAATGTGACATGGTTGAGTGATACTTGTTTTAGATTAGCTCCATTCTTAAATTATGTAGGGAGCGATAGTATTTTAGTTATTGCCTGCGACAACAGTGTAGCTCCACCGGTGTGTGATTCGGTGTTGTACATCGTTACTTTCCATGAACCTTTGCCTAATAAAATAGAAGAACCACAAAATTTGGTGGTGCTAAGTGTTTACCCAAATCCGGCTAGTAACCATTTGTACGTTCAGTATTTCTTACAACAATCAGAAAAGGTAGGTTTGAAGTTGTTTGATGTGAGCGGAAAGGTTGTCTCTTCCAATGCTTTCGTTGCAGAAGCCGGTTTACGCATCAGCGAATTAAATATGGCTAATCTTCCATCCGGAAATTATCTTTTGGAAATGCAAGTAGGAAAGGAGAAATTCACAAAACGTATTACTCGACAATAACACTCAATTCATTTAATCATG
Organism: Chitinophagales bacterium; assembly: GCA_044226285.1. Lineage (GTDB taxonomy): Bacteria > Bacteroidota > Bacteroidia > Chitinophagales > LD1 > CALAYL01. The sequence goes on from JBGAHI010000003.1 coordinate 272,411, forward strand.
CAAAAAGCGTTCGTATTAACGAGCGCTTTTTTTATTTGGTGAACTAGTTAATCCAACACCTGCACTACAATAATTTCGCTATATTTAGTTAAGAATAGTGGATATGCTCTCACGTAAAGATTTCATTTACCGCTCTGCCATGAGTGTCTTGCCGCTGTCGTTAGCGCCAGCAATTGTTCGTTGCTCCGAAAATAATGTTGACGCTCCAGATGATGCTTGGATAAATATGCGTAAGCAGTTTATCGTTTCTAACGAATTCATTAATCTGAACAATGGTGCAGTAAGTCCGCAGCCATATCCAGTGCAACAAGCCCACGAAGCCAATTTGAAATTGGCCAATGCGGGTCCGTCTTATTTCATGTGGCGAAAATTAGACCAACAACGCGAACCGCTTCGGAAACGACTAGCCGCTTTATTCGGTTGCGATGCTGAAGAATTGGCGCTGAATCGGAATACAACAGAAGGTCTAAATTCTATTATTGCCGGTTTACCTTTGCAAAGAGGCGATGAAGTAGTGCTCTGTAAATATGATTATCCGAATATGCTGAATGCATGGAAACAACGCGAACAACGCGATGGGATTGTGTTGAAATGGGTGGAACTAAAACTACCCGAAGAAAGCGCAGATGAAATAGTAGCTAAGTATAAAGAGGCTATAACTCCTGAAACGAAAATCGTTCATGTAACGCATGTTATTAATTGGACCGGACAAATAATGCCCGTAAAGCAAATTGCTAATCTTGCCCATGCCAATGGATGTGAAGTGGTGTTAGATGCTGCGCATTCCTTTGCGCATATAGATTTTAAGTTAAGTGATGTAGTAGTGGATTATGCCGCAACTTCTTTACATAAATGGCTTTGTGCTCCGTTTGGTACCGGAATGTTATATATCCGGAAAGAGAAGATCAAATCCATATGGCCGGCTTTTGCATCTCCTGATTCGCTTACAGGTAACATTCGTAAGTTTGAAAATATTGGAACGCGCTCTTTTGCTGCAGAAATGGCGGTAAACAGTGCCATCGATTTTCACGAAATAATCGGAATACAAAAAAAGGAAGAGCGACTGCGTTATCTGAAAAACTATTGGTGCGAACAAGTCAAGTCTTTACCAAAAATTCATTTCTATTCTTCTATGAAAAAAGAATACTGTAGTGGCATGGCAACCTTTGGAATACAAGGCATGGATGCCTCTCAAATCGATACCCGTTTGATGAATGAATTTAAGATACATGCCTCCGTTGTTAAAGTAGAACAGTTAAATGGAATACGCATTTCACCGCATGTGTATACTTCTTTAAGTGAATTAGATACATTGGTGAAAGCCATCAAAACAATTTGCGCCTAACAATGCATGCGAAACCTACAATTGCTGAACGTTGTGTTGTGTTTCTGGAGCACAATCGACTGCTCAATCTGTTATTGGTTATCCTCTACATTTTTGTCATTCTTCACGGACACGATTTCTTCGTGCAACTCTCCGTAAAGGCCATGAACAGTGTATCGCTGCCCGTATACAATCAAGTGGTAATGCTTTGTGTTGTAGCGATTAGTGCCCTACTTGTATTGTATACACTGTACATGTTAAAAGCCAACACTATTTACTGGAAGATACGATTGTTGTTTCTTGCCGGATGTTTGCTTTATCTCTCTATACACGTGAATGTTCTTTTTGAAATGAATATTGAAATCATTCATGTGGTTGAATATATAATATTGTCTTTCCTCCTTTTTCCTTTCACCCGAAGCATGAGCGCTACCCTCATTTTTGCATTGCCAATAATGATAGGAGATGAGCTGAATCAATATTTAGTACTCTATCCGGGCTACAACAAATATTTCGAATGGAGTGATATTGTAATGGATATTATCGGATCTGGAACATTGTTGTTAATGCTCAATATTGCAGGTCTTCATTTACGAAAACGCAAAAAAGTAATTTGGTATCGACCGGAGTTTATACTTCTTTTTCTATTCGGCTTATTTATGTTTATTGGATGGCTATCAGGTACACTTGCTTCAACAACTGCCGAAACACAATCCAATACATTGTTTGTGTTTAATCGTCTACCGCAACCCGAACAATTTTGGCAAATCCACGCATTCACCGGTGCACGATATCATGTACTTTGGTCTATAGAAGGTGCAGTACTTATTGTTTTACTTTGTCTTTACTTCATGGCGTATGATGAAATTGTTCAAGAGGTTACTGAATAGTTACAAGCATCAGGCTAAGTTTCATCCGTTTTCGTTATGTTAGTTATACCGAAAACTTAGGACCATGAACCGTGCCGATTACCTGAAATTACTCACTGCCCTTAGTGCAGGTGCATTGTTACCCAACACACTCTTAGCTCAACTCATCGATGAGGAATTAAAACGCTCCGATTTTGGAAATGACTTCGTGTGGGGCACTGCCACAGCAGCCTATCAAATTGAGGGTGGCTGGAAAGAAGATGGTAAAGGAGAATCCAATTGGGATCACTTCACACATTACCACAAAAACAAAATCAAAAAGCACGAAAATGGCGATGTAGCCGATGATTTCTACCATCGTTATGTATCCGATATTGAATTGATGCGCAGGATGAATATTCCTGCTTTTCGTTTCTCTACAGCATGGTCGCGCATTTTACCCAACGGTACGGGTGCCGTAAATCCCAAAGGCATTGATTTCTACAATCGTGTTATCGATAAATGTTTGCAAGAAAACATAGAACCTTGGCTTACTTGCTACCATTGGGATATGCCTCAAGTACTCGAAGCCAAAGGCGGTTGGACTAATCGCGAAATGCTGAAGTGGTTCGATGAATATGTAACTGTGTTAGCGAAAAACTTTGGCGATCGCGTTAAAAATTGGATGGTAATTAACGAACCATTATCCTTTACGCTAGGCGGTTATATGGCCGGTGTTCATCCTCCCGGCACCATCAGTTTCAAAAACTTTTATTCTTCTATTCATCATGTAACCATGGCGCAAAGCATTGGAGGCAGAGCCATTCGCGCCCATGTGCCCAACGCCAATATCGGGACCACCTTTTCGTGCATGCCGGTTGATGGCTGGAAAAACAAACCCGCCAATCTTAAAGCGGCTAAGCGTTTAGATGTTGTGGCAAATCGTATGTTCATAGAACCGGTGTTGGGAATGGGCTATCCTGTGCAAGATCTTCCGGCATTGAAACATGTTGTGAAATACATGAAAGAAGACGATGATCAAAAAGTTAAATTCGATTTCGATTTTATTGGCTTACAGAATTACACGCGTTTTGTGGTGAAAAATTTCGGGCTCACACCCATCGTACATGCCCTACAAGTAAAGCCAGGCAAAGTTTCTAATGAACCGCTTACCCAAATGGGGTGGGAGGTCTATCCCGAAGGTATGTATCGCATCATCAAACAATTTGCAACCTACAAAGGCGTGAAAAAAATCATCATTACCGAAAACGGCACCGGCTTTGACGATACCGTAACCAATGGCGAAATTCACGATACACAGCGTTTGAAGTACATCAAAGACTATCTGCAACAAATCCTCAAGGTAAAACGCGAAGGGGTGGATGTAGGCGGCTATTTCATTTGGAGCTTCCTCGATAATTTCGAATGGGCCGAAGGCTATCGTCCGCAATTAGGTATTGTAGGCGTGAACTACAAAACACAAGAACGTATCATTAAAGACAGCGGGAAATGGTATGCCGATTTCTTAGCAAAACCTTAATGCGCTAATGGTCTTTTCTTAATCATCCCACCCTTCGTGTCTTTTACGCTGCTCATCACCACAAAAGCATCCGGTGCAATTTTTTCAATTTCCGTATTCAACTTGTTTAATTCCAATCGGGTAATTACAGTATAGATAATATCCGTATCCCGCATTTCGCCTTGCTTCCCGTAGCCCCGTTTACCGCTATACACCGTTACACCACGGCCCATTGTATTAATAATCATCTGTCGAACCTCTTCACAATGCCGCGATATAATGGTTACTCCAATATACTCTTCCAAACCTTCTACCAAAAAGTCGAGTGTTTTCGAAGCCGATAAATACGTAATCATCGAATACATCGCTACCTCAATCGATAAGAAATATGCAGCCGTAGAAAATATCAGCACGTTAATCAAAATAATAATATCGCCAATAGTTGTCCCCAGCTTCTTACTCAAATAAATCGCCAACACCTCGGTACCGTCAATCACCGCGCCACCGCGCACTGCCAGCCCAATACCTGCACCTAAAAAGAAACCGCCAAAAACGGCCACCAACAAATTGTCGTTCGTAATATTAGGAAAGGTTACCGTAGCCAAACACAACGCCAATCCCGAAATAGCAATGGCCGTTTTCACCGCAAACTGTTTGCCAATGGTAGAGTAGGCGAGGAGCACAAACGGAATGTTGATGAGCAGAATTAAATAGTACAACGGGATTTTTGTAATCACAGAAAGTAACAAGGCCATTCCTGTTGCGCCTCCATCAATAAAATGATTAGATAATAAAAAGCCCTTAAACCCAAAGGCAGCCGAAAAGATGCCTGCACTAATCAAGATAACATCTTTCAACTTGCGCTTTGCCATTACCCGCAATTGTCGGTACCCTTTGGCCATTCGGTAGTTCGAATATAACTCAGCCGGCTGTTGCGGAAGGAGTATCGTTCGTAAAATCAGTTGTTTAATAAAAGGTCGCATAGTATTAGTTTTTTTTAATAAGAAAATATAGACACTGCACAGCTACAGTGCCTATTATTAAGCAGAGCTACTTAGTCAATTGTTGCTGTAGAATAGCTCGCCATTTGTCAACCAATTGCAATTGCCCGGTCAACGAAGCACTGTCTTCATTCGCATCATAACAAGGTAACACCATCAGCGCTTTACTTTTATCAATAGGTTGAAGAACAAGCGCCAATTGCTCAATCACCGAATAGCGATCAGCTCCTTCGCCAAAGCTTGTAATGCTTTTATTTACATTGCATTGCTGGATGTTGTTCAAATCCACAACGCTGGTCAAAGCATGGTCGTTCTGCATGCGCACAAACAGCAAATGCTTTTTTTCATTATCAATTCCAATAGCCGTATTGTTCCATACATCTTGTTGTGCAATGTGCAATGCATGGCTATCCGCCAATGTTTTCAATGCGTTCAGAATTTCATTTTTGCGCTTCGTACGGCTGCGCATCAGCATAGCCACCGGCCATGCACAAAGTATAATTACAATAAGACCAATGCCAATTGTTCCAAATTCCATTTTTTTTTCATTTTTAAGGTGAGAGAAATACAAAAACTGTTGTGCTGAATAGTCTTTACTTCAGCAACACATAACATTCAAAAACACTTGCCACAGCAAACGTTAGCCTTCTTGTTTACCAAAAATGATGGAAAGGAAAAATAAAATCGGTGAGCGGAATGCAGTACAACACCCTTTGTGCGAAATGCACATAGGCATTGAAATGACTGATTAATATATTTGTATATACATAGCCTAGTAAGTCGAAGGCCTGAACCGTTTTCTTCAGCGTTAGCGAAGGCGATTGCGCCTGACAGCTTACCGCACTTTCGGCATGTAAGGGGTGACAAAAAAACGTTACCGATGCCACACGCTGCTCTCCCTCATGGCTTTGTGCAGTAGCCTTTTCTGCAACTGCAACAGCCCTATGGTTCGTTTGTTGCCCCCATCCAAAGAGAACAACAGCCGAAAGCAATAAAAAAGTATGTGCCCATTTTTTCACGTCTGAAAAATAAACAAAGCGCTCGTATTGTGTTCATTGACAATGTTCTTTATCAAAATTTAAGAAGCCTTGCCTCATTATGTTTACTATTATTTGGGCGTGATACCCGGCTTTCCGTTCCCATCTCCGCCAATGGGAATTGGCGGAGGATGTCCACTGCAATCCGGCACGCGGCATTGTGCTACATTAAAAAATTATGTTTTAAACGTCATTCAACAGTTGGTCGAAGTTGCGAAGACGAAAACTTCGACCAGTAGGAGACCGTCACTTCGATAAATCATTCCTATGATTGGAGAAGTCTCATGAATCAGAGATGAGATTTCTCGCTCGGGGACTCGCATCGAAATGACGACCGCAGAATAATCCGTCATTGCGCCCAAGCTTCCTAGCTGGCAAAGCAATCTGTGTTTGGTGTTATTTTGATTCGTCATTCCCGTACAGACGGGAATCTTCCCAACATGCAAAGCAATCCCCATCTCATCTGTTTTTCCCTTCCAAAAGTTCCCTCCTCAAACAAAAAATTGTAAGTTCGTAACAAGCGATATAGTTTTCATCTTCTTGATATCCCGCTTTTTACAAATAATGGAAGATGGTAGTGTGAAAACAAAACGCCCAACGTTAGCATCACAACTAAACACTTACCCATGAAAAAAACATTGACTCTCCTTTGTGCGTTTGCAGTTTTCCAAGCCACACAAGCACAAGTAACTATCCAAAGCTTAGTCGATATCAATACTTCAAGCATGCATTGCTCGCCCACCTTTCGCGAATACAACAATGCCCTATTCTTCGATGCCGGCTTTGGACTGAATGGCAACATTGGCACTGAACCTTGGGTTTATCTCCAAACAAACGATTGTCCTTATGGTTTTTATAGAACCTCACCGGCCTATAGTTTGAGTCCTATATTCTTCACTACCATCAACAATAAATTACTCTTTACCGCCACCGATCCGGTGAACGGCAATAAACTCTGGACCACCGATGGCACCTCAGCCGGCACCACTGTACTCAAAAATCCTTCAGCCAATTACAATACCGTGTTGGTGAACTGCTTCAGCTCAGGCCCGGCCTATTCCAACACCCAATTTGCTGTACTCAACAACAAATTCATCTTCAATGCCAAGGATAGTATTCATGGCGAAGAAGTCTTCATCAGCGATGCCACCGGCCCAGGCACACAATTGCTCATCGATGTCGATACCGCCCATTTCGGCAACGGAAACCCCGTGTTCTCTTCTCCAACCGATTTTATTACAGTAGGCAACAAAGTGTTTTTTAAAGCACAAAACATTAAATACAGCTACGAATTGTGGGTAACCGATGGTACACCCGCTGGCTCCAAACTCACCAAAGACATCTATCCCGGCAATCGATTTCAATCCGCTTATTCCGGACCTTCTTATTTCACGGCCTTCAATCAAAAGCTGTACTTCAGCGCCAGCGATAGCATTCACGGTCTCGAATTGTGGATGTCCGATGGCAGCACCGCAGGCACCGTAATGGTGAGCGACATCAACACGGGCATTGCCGGAAGCGCCCCCGATGCACTCTATGCCTACAAAGGCAAACTCTATTTTGCAGCAACTACTGCAGCCAACGGCCACGAACTGTGGACCACCGATAGCGCCACAGGCACCACCGCATTGCTTAAAGACCTAACCGCAGGCGGCAATAGTTTGATTACCGAATATACGCCCTTCAACGGCAAATTGTATTTCGTCAACAATGGCTCCGAGCTGTGGAGCACCGATGGCACAACAGCCGGCACTGTTCTCGTAAAAAGCGGACTAAGTAGCGCATCGCGCCTCGCATTGTTTGGCGGTAAACTCTATTTCGAAAGCTTGGGCGATTTGTGGGTGAGCGATGGCACCACTGCCGGAACCCTTGCTGTTGTAGGCGCAACAGGCTTCAGTCCGCGCTTCGATGTGAGCGGGAAACTCCTTTGCTTTGGCTTCTCGGCCACCAATAAATTTTTGTTGTGCGATAGCAATCAACAAATAAGCACTATCGCAGCATCTAACGTTTCACCTTATGGCGACATCGTCAAATTCGGTAATGCCGCCTATTTCGAAGGCAATAGCACATCGGGTGGTTTATATGCCTTGTATCGCATTGGCGAAACCATAACCAACTGCACACCGGTATCGGGCATCGAATCGGTAGAGGACATCCAATTTACCGTTTACCCAAATCCAACAGTCGGCCGCTTTGTGCTCGAAACCACAGCGTACCAAGGCAAACACATTGCTCTGAGCAACACCCTAGGGCAAACCGTGTACACGCAAACCCTTAGCAACAGCCAAACGCTAATCGATATCAGCCACCAATCCAACGGACTGTATTTCATCCACATTTACGAAGGCAACAAAGTGGTAGGCACACAAAAAATAGCGATAGAATAAGGCCTGCTTGTGATGAACTTATTGTGCGTGTGTATGCATTTTGTTTCCCCAAATAATTATATAATTTATTCACAATCAATTGAATGTAACTAATACAACACCATTTTAAAATCAACACAAATGAAAAAAGAGAAAATCTTGTTTTGGTCGGCCACCACACTTATTGCCCTGTTTGAGGGGCTGATGCCAATATTAACCTTCAATACCGATATGGCGAAAGATGGCATTCGGCATTTGGGTTATCCTGATTATTTCGGAACGGCATTGGTGGTGTTTAAAGTATTAGGGGCATTGGCGTTAATTATTCCTATGGTGCCTAAGCGCATTAAAGAATGGGCTTATGCCGGTTTTGCTTTCGATTTTATTTTCGCGATGATTAGTCATGGCGCTGTGGATGGCATCAACGGAGAAACATTTATTCCGCTGATTGCGGTGGCTATTTTAGCGGTTTCGTATGTGTACTATCACAAGTTGAATGAGAGTGCGTGAGATTCCACTATGCATGAGAATGACGGATTACAAAAATAAGTACAAGAACACAGATTGCTTCACCAGCGAAGACGCTGAATTGCAATGACGGGGAGCCACCCCCTGCCTCCCGCAAAGCGGGACCAGCGGGGGATAAGGAGGAGGGGAAATTTCAATTGAACTCAAATGCCGCGTGCGGGATGGAAGTGGAAATCCTTTGCCGAGTCTTCGAGGTAAAGATTGGAGCGGACAGCGCGGTTACACGCCCAAATTCGCGCAATTTTCAAATTCAAAATATCAATTTTCGAAGTGGAGTGTTGATTTCTGCGTAAAGTAAATTTGAAATGGATGAAGTTATTTACATTTGCAGTGAATGATGGAGTCTATAAATAGCACTGTTCATACGGAGGATAATACTACAACGCGTTGGGCGATTTGTCCGGAATGTGAGGGGCGTGGCAAGAAGAGCCGGAAGTTTAAAAAGAAGGCGCGTGAGCATCTACAACAAGAAATAGAGCAATACGAAAAGTTAAAGGCGGAGGGAAAGATTGTACTTCGGCCCAATAAGCACCTCTATACATGCGAGCAATGCAATGGTTCGGGCTTGATGGCTGCCAATGCTTTGCCTGTTGAAGATGTTGCACATTTTCCGCATGTGGCTATTATTGGCGGTGGCATAGGCGGTGTGGCATTGGCGGTGGGTTGCTTGCACAGGGGTATTCCGTTTACCTTGTATGAGCGCGATACCGGTTTTGATGCGCGTATGCAGGGCTATGGCCTCACTTTACAACAAGCCAGTAAAGCTATTCGGGGTTTGGGCATTACTGCTTTACATGGGGGAATAACCTCTACGCGCCATGTAGTGCACAACACCGATGGGCGTGTGGTAGGCGAATGGGGATTCCGCAAGCGTTTGTTGGAAGAGCCGAAACGACAGCCCAAACGTACGAATGTGCATATAACCCGACAAGGTTTGCGCATGGAGCTTTTAGAACAATTGGGTGGTGTAAGTAAGGTGCAATGGGGGCACCAGTTAACGGCTCTAATCCCTTGTGCCGATGGCAAAGTTGAATTGCAATTTCAGGTAAATGGTGAAACAAAAAGCACTACAGCCGATGTGGTGGTGGGGGCAGATGGTGTGCGAAGTGCGGTGCGTAGATTGGTGTTGGGGGAGGAGTCGAACCCATTGCGCTATTTGGGTTGTATTGTGATATTGGGTATTTGTCCGTTGGCGGCTATTGAAGTGGAGGATAGAACGTTGTTGGATTCGGCTACGGTGTTTCAAACCGCAAATGGGATTGAGCGCATTTATGTGATGCCGTTTACAAAAGATTCGGTGATGTGGCAATTGAGTTTCCCGATGCCGGAAGATGAGGCGAAGGCCTTGAGTGGTAAGGGAAGTGGAGCGTTGAAGGAAGAAGCTTGCAAGCGAACGCTGTGGCATGCGCCTATTCCACAGATTGTTGGGGCAACTGCGGAGGCGCTGATTTCGGGTTATCCGGTGTATGATAGAGCGTTGTTCGAACCATCTATGTTGGCGAAATTTGGCGCTGTGACTTTGATTGGCGATGCGGCACATCCCATGAGTCCGTTTAAAGGACAAGGCGCGAACCAGGCGTTGTTGGATGCATTGTCGCTGGCCAGAGGCATTGCCAAGGGCTGTAATGCGGCATCGCAATGGCGAACAGCCGGTATACGCGAACGAGTGTTAACTGAGTTTGAAACAGAAATGGCGGAACGCTCGGCTTCTAAAGTAAAGGATTCGCAAATTGCTGCGGAGTTTCTGCATTCCGATATTGTGTTGCAAGAAGGCGATCGGCCAAGGGGCGGGAGTATTAGGGATGCGAGACGTTGAAAGCATAAATGATTACATCGTTAAGCATAAATTTCCTCACCGTTTTCCGAGAATGATTATTTTACACCATGCTTAAGATATACAGATCGTCTGCCGGATCGGGCAAAACCTTTACGCTGGTGAAAGAGTATCTGCGTATCTGTATACAAGCGCGTGATGTCAATAAGTACCGACATATTTTAGCCATTACCTTCACCAATAAGGCCTGCAATGAAATGAAGGAGCGGATTATACATACCTTGCATGATTTTGCGCAAGGGGCTCCGAACGAAGGAATGATGTTGCAAATGTTGGAGCAGGAAACCGGTTGTGGACAGTCCGAGATTATTGATTTCTCGGGCAGTATGCTCGACCGAATTTTGCAAGATTACAGTGGTTTATCGATTAGTACAATTGATAGTTTTATCCATAAAGTGATTCGTAGTTTTGCATACGAATTGGATATTCCACATAACTTCCAAGTGCATCTCGATCGCGATGAATTGCTCGATAAAATTATTGCACAGTTGATGGATACCATAACTGAAACCGAGCAATCGCCTATTGTACAGGCATTGATTGATTTCGCAGAAGTGAAAATGGAAGAGGGCACGGGGTGGAATATTGAGTATGCATTGCGGCAGTTTACTAAAGAAATGTTGCAAGAAGATTCGTTACCATTTTTAGAAAAGTTAGCTGCCATTCCGGTGGAGCAATGGGCAGAAACGCAGACCTATTTGCAGACAACAATTAGTGCTTTTGAAAAACAAGTATCGGGTATTGGCAAACGCATTATACAATTAATTGATGAGCAACAATTGCGAGTGGAAGATTTCTATTACGGGAAGTCGGGTATCTACAATTACTTTCAGAAGTTGGCAAAATTCCCGAAAGAGAAGATAGATCGTGGTGCACGTATTGAAAGTACTATCCGTGAAGGGAAGTGGAGTAGCGGAAAAGATAAATCGGCAGCCGGGCGTATTGATGCGATTGCACCACAGTTGGAAAGCCTTGTACAGGAGGTGATTCAGCTCGAAGAGACACAAGGAGCCAAATATTATTTTGCGCAGCAGTTGCGGAAAAATATTTATCAGTTGCGTGTGGTAGAGGGTATCAGCAAAGCTTTTGAAGCCGTGAAAGAAGAAGAAAATATTTTGGCTATTTCAGAGTTTCAGAGTTTGATTAGCAAGATAGTGAGTGTGCAAGATGCGCCTATTATTTACGAACGTATTGGCGAAAAGTACGATTCGATTTTGATTGATGAGTTTCAGGATACATCTTTGTTGCAGTTCAGGAATTTGTTGCCGTTGATAGAGAACAGTCAGTTTAAATCGGAAGATTCCTTGATTGTGGGCGATGCAAAGCAATCGATTTATCGCTTTAAAGGTGGTGAAGCGCAGCAGTTAGTGGAGTTGCCGAAAGTGTTTGGTAGCGATACTTCACAAATATTGAAAGAGCGAGAAGTGGCGATTAATAACTATCCCACTGGCACAGAGGTGCTGAACAAGAATTTCCGTTCACGCAAAAACATTATTGCATTCAATAATGAGTTGTATGGACTCTTATCCGGAAAGGATGAATTAATTCAACGCATTTATACCAATCATGCACAAGTGTGTGATGAGCAGAAGACGGGCGGATTTATTAGCATTCAGGAGTTTAATGATAAGGAAGAACCGGAAGCAAAGAATGTTCGGGTGTTAGAAATCATTAAAGAATGTGAAGCGAAAGATTATTCTGCCGGTGATATTGCCATTTTGGTGCGAGATAACAAACGTGGTAGCGAACTGGCGAATATATTGATGTTGGAAGGCTATAGCATTGACACGGGCGAGAGTTTGCTTTTCACACAATCGCAGGCGGTGAATACATTAATTGCCGTATTACAATATTTAAGTGATCCATTTAATGTGTTATTTCGGCACGAATTGTTGCACGAAATTAGTGTAACCGAAACCATGGATTTTGAGTCGCTAAAAGCCTTGTTACACAGTGCACAATCTAACTTTGATGTGGCTATTAGTAAGCACACACAAAGTACTTTTGATACGGCTGTGTTGAAACAACAATCTGTGTTTGCCGTGTGTGAGGCATCGGCTTTTTTGTTTGCGTTGCCGGTAAATGATGTGTTTGTGACATCATTCTTTGACTTGGTGCAAGATTATTTACAAAAGAATGGTGATAGCTTAGCTGATTTTCTGCAATGGTGGGATGAAGTGAAAACAAAGAAGAGTATACAAAGCAATGTGGCAACTTCGGCCATAAAAATCATGACTATTCACAAATCAAAAGGTTTGCAATTTCCGGTGGTGATTATGCCTGATACCGATTGGCAAATTCGAAATTCAGTGTCGAATGTTTGGTTAGAAGAGGTGGATGCTATTCCGATTAGTCCGATATTACTGCCTTTGGAGAGTGGATTACAGAAAACGGAATTCGGATATTTATATGATGCCGAAAAACAAAAGGCTAAATTGGATAATATTAATTTGTTGTATGTGGCCACTACTCGTCCGGTCGATCGCTTATACATGTTGTTCTCGCGGCATGAGCAGAAAGACGAAGAAACCTATGTAGATCATCTGTTGCAACCATTTTTGCAAGCGAATAATTTTGACAATCTAACATTAGAAATTGGAGATCCGGAAACGCGGAAAATCAAAAGTACGAAGAACGTGAAGGTCGTAAACCCTGTCGTATTAAGTACTGCAGCAGGAGGGGAGGTGCATCAACCTGATTTAAAAGAGACTCGCGAAACATTCGCGAACGATGAAATTCTTTATGGCAATTTATTACATGGATTATTGGCAGACATGGCGGTGCAATCGTTTGAAAAAGTGGTTCAACGATTAGAAACACAACAGCAGTATATGTTAGCGAAAGAGCGTTTATTGGGCGATGTGGAATTTATTCGTTCGCATGAAGTGCTGAAAGCCTATTACGAAGATGATTTTGAGCGCATTGTGGAGTTTGAAATGATGGACGAGCAGCGCAAAATGCACAAGCCGGATATGGTAGCAATACGAAAAGAAGATGGGAAAACTGCAACCATTATTGATTATAAATCGGGGAAAGAAGATGAAGCATATAAGGTGCAAATTAATTTGTATGCCGGTTTATTGAGTCGTGCTGGATACAGTGTAGAGAAAAAATGGATTGTGTATTCGCAATTACAAAAAGTAGTAGAAGTAGTATGATAACGTTTTTAGAAAAGGTGTACGAGCTTATGGCATCGACTAATCAACACGATTGGTCGAAGACATTGGTATTGTTCCCGAATAATCGTTCAGCCTATTACTTCAAAGAGCAATTGAAAAACAAATTGCAAGTGGGACAAATTTTCCCAGCACTGCAAACCCTAGAATCGTTGATTGCGCAATCATCTATTTACGATAAGGCTGATAGCTTCGAGTTGATTTTTGTACTGTATGATATTTATAAAAAGTATTACCCTGAAACTTCGTTGCAACATTTTCTGCCGGTGGCGAAAACCATGCTCACTGATTTTGGAGAGATTGATGCGGAGTTATGTCCGCCCAAAGGTTTCTTCCGCGATTTACAAGCGCTGAAATCCATGAACGTATTCATGGAAGAAGATGAAGGGAAAGCTTACAAATACAAATATTTCTGGCAAGCATTCGAAGATTGTTATAATGGTTTACAAGCTTATTGTGCATTACATCAACGAGGGTATTCGGGTATGCAGTTCCGTGATGTGGCAGAACGGGGGATAGATTTACATTTGAATATAGAATTTGTGTTTTTTGTAGGTTTTACGCAATTGTCGAAATCGGAGTTGAAGATAGTAGGTGAACTGCAAAGTCGCTATAAAGGCGAATATATTATAGATATTGACGCTTGGTATTACAACGATGCTTCACACACAGCCGGAATTTCATACCGCAAGGTATTGAAAGAATTGCGCATCAGGTATCCTAAATTTATAGAGGAGAATATTAGCACTCAACCAAAAGTGGTGCATGTCTATCCCTGCAACGGGAAAACACAACAAGTGAAGACTTGTTTTTCGATTTTAGAACAGCAACAAATAGGTGAGGAGGCGCGCAATAAAACAGCACTTATTTTACCTGATAGTACTTTAATTCATCCGCTGTTAGCCGCTTTACCTGCACAGTATGTCGATGCGAATATTTCGATGGGGTATCCGATGCGAAACGCTTTGATTATTCGATTTATCAAGCAGTTGCAGTTATTGTTGAGTTACAAGAAGGTGTTTAATGGAGTCTATCATTACCATATACGATTTTTAGCGCAGTTGTTTGAATTTCCGTTTTTACAACATGGAATGGACGAATTACTAGCCTTGCAGCGTTATAAAAACTTAGTCTATGTAAGCGAATCGCAGTTGAAGCGTATGTTTACGGAAGAGAAAGTGTTCTGTGAGTTACTGTTACACCCTGATTCACCACAAGATGTAGCCAAGTTGTTGGAAACCTTTTTGCAGCAGATTCCTACATCTGAATTAGACAAAAACGAAATGTTGTTTTTGCAGGAAACGAAGTTGCTGCAAAAAGAAGTAAATGCCATTGGTGAGCGTTATCCAACTTTGTTGGTGGAAGACTATTTCTTGTTATTGATAGATGCCCTTCAAACACACAGTTTGCCTTTTGATGTGGATCCGAATAAAGGATTACAGGTTATGGGGATTATGGAAAGCCGAAACTTGGACTACGAACAGGTATTTCTGTTTTCTTTGAATGAAGGTGTATTTCCTGCAAACGCTTCCGGCAATAGCTATATCCCTTTTGAGTTGCGGATTAATTATCTAACGCCTCCAATTGAGAAAGATGCAATTAGCACATACCTATTTTATCGTTTGTTTCATCGGTCCGATACGTTGCATTTGTTTTATAATACCAATCAAGATGCTTTTGCAGGTGGGGAGCCTAGTCGGTTTTTATTGCAACTTCAAATGCAGTTAGCCGGTTTGCCGAATATAGAAGTGATAACGCATGAAGTGGTAAGTACGGTAGGCATTGATACTGCAGACCCATTCATTGCTATTCAGAAATCGCCTGAAATCATGGAACGGTTGAAATATACCCTTACCCATAAAGGACTTTCTCCTTCGGGGTTGAATATTTACAACAATTGTTCTTTGCAGTTTTACTACAAGTATGTGTTGGGCGTGAAGTCGGCTGAGGATTTGGGAGAAAATATTGAATCGGATTTATTGGGCTCAGCTGTGCATTATGCTTTAGAGCAATTGTATGCGCCTCATGTTGGAATGCCAATTACTGTTGATGTGGTGAAGGCTATGAAAGATAAAGACAAAATCGAAGCCTATGTAAAACAGCATATTGAAGAAGGCTTCGATACGAAACTGTTGGCCGGAAAGAATTATTTACTTTATCGGGTATCGGTGAAATTGGTTTTACTCTTTTTAGATAATGAAATGGCTTACTTAAGTGAGGGGCATTCCATGTTAGTGCACGCCTTAGAGTCTGATTTGAATGGCACATTAGAAGTAAGAGGCGCACAAGTGAAATTCAAAGGAATAGCAGATAGAATAGATGAGGTAGATGGTGTGTTCCGTATAGCCGATTATAAGACCGGTAAAAAGTCGGCATTAACGATTAACGAAGTCAATAGTATTCAACTTTCAGACCCCAAAAATGCAAAGCAGTTTCAGTTATTGATGTATGCTTGGATGTTTTCAAAAGATAAGCCTGATGTGAAAGGATTGATTTCCGGTATTTATTGGTTACGCAATCGTGCAGTAGATTATTATAATCCGCTTATTGTGGTCAAAGAATCGGTACTCGACCGACAGCTTATCCATGACTTTGAGTTGAGTTTAACTGAGATGGTTGACAATATGCTTAACGATGAAATCCCATTTACAATGACTGAAGATGAAGCGCGGTGCAAGTTCTGCGATTACAAAAACAGTTGTAAACGGTAATAAAAAAAGGAGACAATTGTCTCCTTTTTTTATTTTTTTAATGGCATTCTTTATTGTGGAATTACAAGAATTGTCATTGAGCCTTCATTCGCTAAAGAAGTAGATGATCCTCCAGCATAAAAATTAGAGCCAATGTATTTTTGCGACTGTACCTTAAATGTATAAGTTCCCGCAGGTAAACTTTGGAAAGTATTAATCGAGAATGGTAATACAACTTGTGTAAATCCTCCAGAGTTATTTACATCAACTGTTTCTTCGGCTAATCGAGTATTAGTAGTTGTATTGATAACAGATGTTCGAGTTCCACTACCTCCAGTAGAGGAAGTCGAGAATGTTTCCAATGCTCCCCAAGTGCTGATAAATACAATTGATGCTTGACTTAATGTTACCGTTTGAACCAAACCAGTAATGTCTGTATAAGTACTAGAATTGATTGTTGTTCTTGTTGAATTTACACCAGATGCTTTAATGATTGATCCAGGTGTTTTCCATATTGGTGCCACTCCGGGACCTTGAGAAGTTAGAATATCTCCTGTATTACCCGGTAAGTTGTTTGGCATTAACGCTCCACTAAATCGAACATTTCCAACTACCTCCAATTTTTCAGTAGGTGTAATAGTTCCGATTCCCACATTGCTATTTGCATTTAACCAAATGCCAGCCCCTGCGGCTTTTGTATTATCTACATCCATTTCTAAACCAATAGCAGTAGTTGTCCAATCGGCACCATTTGCAGTTCTATAAGCTCGAATACCTAAAGCCGAGTTGTTCGCAGATCCGAATCCAAAACTTGCCACCATTAGGTCGTTTGTTGCTGTTGTACCTAATTGACCTGCAAAAGATCGAATGGTATTACTCATTGCTGTTCCATTCAATGTTGTTCCGTTGTTTGATATATGGAGAGTAGATTGTGGATTGGTAGTGTTAATGCCAATACCTGTTCCATTTTGATACATGATAGAGTTACAAATTGTAGTAGAGTTAGTAAAGAAAGGGATATAGTTGGTTGTTGCTGTAGGGCAAATTGAACCAAGCCCGGTTGGACCTGTAACCCCAGTTACTCCAGTTGAACCGGTAACACCAGTACTTCCTGTTGCGCCAGTATTACCAGTTGCACCCGTTGCGCCAGTGCTTCCGGTGTTACCTGTAGCACCTGTACTTCCAGTTGAGCCCGTTGTTCCGGTAGTTCCTGTAACACCAGTAGTTCCAGTTGTACCTGTACTTCCTGTATTCCCCGTTACACCTGTTGCACCAGTATTCCCCGTTATCCCTGTAACACCTGTAGCGCCCGTAGCACCAGTGCTTCCAGTAGCCCCTGTTACACCAGTTGCACCTGTACTTCCAGTTGAGCCCGTTGTTCCGGTAGTTCCTGTAGCGCCCGTAGTTCCAGTTGTACCCGTACTTCCAGTATTACCCGTTATCCCTGTAACACCTGTTGCGCCCGTAGTACCTGTAGAACCAGTTGCCCCTGTGCTTCCAGTTGTACCTGTCGCACCAGTGTTACCAGTAGAGCCGGTATCACCTGTTACTCCTGTTGAACCTGTACTTCCTGTTGCCCCTGTCGAACCAGTGTTACCTGTTGAGCCGGTATCACCCGTTGCTCCCGTTGAGCCTGTGCTACCTGTTGTACCTGTCGCACCAGTGTTACCAGTAGAGCCGGTATCACCTGTTACTCCTGTTGAACCTGTACTTCCTGTTGTACCTGTCGCACCTGTGTTACCAGTAGAGCCGGTATCACCTGTTACTCCTGTTGAGCCTGTACTTCCTGTTGTACCTGTCGCACCAGTGTTACCAGTAGAGCCGGTATCACCTGTTACTCCTGTTGAACCTGTACTTCCTGTTGCCCCTGTCGCACCAGTGTTACCTGTTGAGCCGGTATCACCCGTTGCTCCGTTGAGCCTGTGCTACCTGTTGTACCTGTCGCAGTGTTACCAGTAGAGCCGGTATCGCCCGTTGCTCCTGTTGAGCCTGTATTTCCTGTTGCACCCGTTGCACCTGTGCTACCTGTTGAGCCGGTATCACCCGTTGCTCCTGTTGAGCCAGTGCTTCCAGTTGTACCTGTCGCACCAGTGTTACCAGTAGAGCCGGTATCGCCCGTTGCTCCTGTTGAGCCTGTATTTCCTGTTGCACCCGTTGACCCCGTACTTCCAGTTGCCCCAGTGCTACCAGTAGAACCGGTATCGCCCGTTGCTCCTGTTGAGCCTGTGCTTCCTGTTGAACCCGTGCTACCTGTTGAGCCGGTATCGCCAGTTGCTCCTGTTGAGCCTGTGCTTCCTGTTGTACCTGTCGCACCCGTGCTACCAGTAGAGCCGGTATCACCTGTTGCTCCTGTTGAGCCTGTGCTTCCTGTTGTACCTGTCGTACCAGTGTTACCTGTAGAGCCGGTATCGCCAGTTGCTCCTGTTGAGCCTGTGCTTCCTGTTGTACCTGTCGCACCCGTGCTACCAGTAGAGCCGGTATCACCTGTTGCTCCTGTTGAGCCCGTGCTACCTGTTGAGCCGGTGTCACCTGTTGCTCCTGTTGAGCCGGTTACTCCTGTTGCACCGGTCGAGCCTGTACTACCTGTAGAGCCAGTATTACCCGTAGCTCCTGTTGCACCGGTCGAGCCTGTGTTTCCTGTTGAGCCTGTATTTCCGGTTGATCCAGTAGTGCCCGTAGCACCGGTATTCCCTCCAACTCCTCCGGCAACACTACACAAGTTTATCCATTGTGCTGAAACACTTCTATATACAATTAAGCATTGTGTGTCTGTATCATAAATGATAAGTCCGTTAACAGGACTTGCAATCAGTCCTTTTGTTGTTCTTGGTGCTAATAAACCTTTGTCGGAGGCCTTTAGTTCTAATATTGACGAAGCATCAGGAGTAAGCGTTCCGATGCCGACATTATTTTGAGCAGTTGCCCAAAATGAGAATAACATTAAAGGGAGGTAGACGATTTTCTTCATAGGATGAATTAAGCCACAAATATGCTAATTTCATCCTTAGTTTCTAAAAAACAGTGTATAGTTTACTTGATAAAAAATGGTCGATTGTTGATAAAGTAGCGCTAATTGGACTTAATTAGCAGCTTATTTAACATTAAACAATTTTGATGTACTATAATTCTTTGTGTTAATATGCAGAACATAAACTCCTTTTGGCATGGTATCAATGTTGATAACTGATGAGTGGTCTACGATTCCTTTCTGAATAATTCTACCTTGAAGATCATAAAGTTGGTAATCGCATTCATTACAATCCAAAATCGAAATTTGGGATGGAGAAACAATTATTTTGGTTTCATCTTCAGCATTATTTGCTATTCCGGTTGTTTTGTGAAATGGAATTATTTGCGAACCTGATTTTGTACATGCATGTGCATTGGTGATAATCAACCCTGCCAAATAATTTTGTGAATTTGAATACACGTGTACAGGATTTAAATTCACCGAATCTTTTGTTCCGTCACCAAAATTCCAAACAAAAGAAACACCGTTCGAAAGATTTCCAACGAAAAAAACGGAGTCTCCTGAAATGGTATAACTAAAGTTTACTGTTGGACAGGTATCCAACGAAAACGATTTGGAGGTAGTGTCGAAACAATAGTTGTTGCTTACAATCAACATGGTTGTATACGTCCCCGGAGCTGCATAGCCATGTACCGGTGATGGGATAAATGCTTTTGCTCCATCACCGAAACGATATTCCCAAGTAGTAGCATTTGTTGAACTGTCAGTAAAATTAACCGTAACAACGTTTTCTTTAAATCCAAAATTGGCTTTCGGACGAGCAATAACTTGCACTTTATAAATAACCTCATCGCCATTTACTTCATTCAAACTTAATTCTCGTCCACGGATGAAGAACGTTCCCGTATTGGTCCATTTAATGGTAAGCTTATTTTGATTTTGCGATACGATATTTCCGCCTCCACTTAACGAGAAACAATACTTACTTCTGTCTCTCAACAACAAAGAGTATTCTTCTGTTTCGTTTAAACAAATAATAGTATCACCTGAAAATTTTTGCGGTTGAGGCTTTAAAATGGAATACATAAATGGCTTCTCTCTGCGATACGATGTATCCAAAACTTCTCGGCTTAACAACCAGGGTTCGTGGATATATCCTACCATTGTTACCAATTCGTTTTTGATACCCATGTTTTTGAGCCGTTTATGCATAGGATTACTGCCATAGACAACCGGAAATACAGGATAACCAAAGGGTGCCCCGGAATTGTAAGGCACAATTACATCTGCATCCCCATGTATGGAAATCATTGGTACATTATCTTCAGGAAGTGAGGTGATAAGCGAGGTATCCATAATTGCTCCCCAGTGGTTAAGGATGCCTCTCGTTTTCGGAACATGTTTGTTGAAGTCGTTATTTCCACTGCAATCAATACACCCCAAATCACTTGGCTCTAAAAAAATACCATGGTACGATGCAGGTAAATCACTTTCTTTTGCATATGAAGAATGAATCCCAGCAATACAACCTGCACTCGAGCCGGTAAGAAATATGGCTCCGGTGTCGATTCTATAGATATTGGCACGCTGACAAAGGAAACGCAAAGCTGCTCGCAAATCTTGGATGGCTCTTACCACCGCGCGTTCACAACTTCCGGTGCTTACCGTGTTAAATCCTATTCTGTAATCAATAGAGGCTACAGCATATCCGGCTTTTGCATAATATTCGCAATATTCGGGAACGGGGGGTTGATTCTTATCGCCAATTAAAAATGCTCCTCCAAAGGCGTATACAATCAGCGGCCGATACAAAAGCGTATCGTTTTTGGGTTCATAAAAATCCAAATAAAGATCTTGACTAATCCCTAAATTATTATCTGCAGTTCCGTAGAAAATTTGGGTGGTTTTCTGCACTTGATGGTAAATGGTATCGGTATAACGGTTCGAAGTACATTGCGCAATGGAACCGAAATGGATAAGGCAAAATAGAGATGCCAATAATAAGTAACGATGAATCATGAAGGTTTGGTTTGGATAGTGAAAATAAAAAAAACTGATTATAGACAAGATTAAAATCCCCCTTAGCTTCTTAAGGAGATAATAACATAAGTTGATATGTCTTTCTACATCAAATTTTTGTTATTCGTGATTCCATTTTATATTGCTAAAAATATTTTGTGAGAGTAATAGGAATAACAGGAACAATTGGCGCTGGAAAAGGAACTATTGTAGACTACTTGCAGTCTCATCATGGTTTCAGCCATTTTTCAGTAAGAGGCTATCTCACCAAAATTATTCAGGAACGGGGTTTGGAATTGAATCGCGATTCTATGGTTATGGTGGCAAATGAGTTGCGTGCGAATCACTCTCCAAGTTATATTGCAGAACAACTCTATGAAGAAGCCAAGAAAGCCGGCAAAGATGCTGTAATTGAAAGTATCAGAACGGTAGGAGAGGTAATGGCATTGCGTCAGAAACCTAACTTTTGGCTTTTTGCAGTAGATGCGAATCCGGAATTGCGTTACAATCGCATCATTAAACGCAACTCAGAAACCGATCAAATTTCGTTTGATACTTTTTTGGAAAATGAAGCTCGAGAAATGAATTCGGATGATCCGAACAAACAGAATTTAGCCGCATGCCAACAATTGGCCGACTATAATTTCGATAACAATAACTCGTTTAACGAATTGTATTCACAAATAGAAAAAGCAGTATATGACATCAGCAAATAACAACGAATATGTGCGTCCTTCTTGGGATGAATACTTTATTGAAGTGATGGATGCCATTTCGAAGCGGGCTACATGCGGACGAGGTAGAAGCGGTTGCGTAATTGCAAAGGATAATCAATTGTTGGTTACCGGCTATGTGGGTTCACCAGTTGGTCTACCCCATTGTGATGAAGTTGGACACCTAATGAAAAAAGTAATGCACGATGATGGTTCAGTAACAGAACATTGTATGCGCACTGTACATGCTGAACAAAATGCCATTTGTCAGGCTGCTAAACGCGGTGTTTCCTTGGATGGGGCTACCCTTTATTGTAGAATGACACCTTGCCGCGTATGTTGTATGTTGATTATCAACTGTGGCATACGAAGAGTGGTTTGTCAACGTAAATATCATGTTGGTTCAGAATCGGAAGATATGTTTCTTACGGCAGGAGTGAAGTTGGAATATATTCATGATGAGGTGCAGCAATACGAGAAGAAATAAGTAATTGCAGCTATACCTCCAAAGCCAACTTTTGTTCCAGATAATGGAAGTCAATACCGAATAGTAACTTTGCTTGTTTTATTTCTTTTAGAATTTCTTGTTGACGAGCCGATGATACTTTGGCTTTTAGACCTACAAGCATCACATTTTTTGGTGTGTGTGTATCGGCAATAAAATCAATTACTTTAATTTTATATCCATGGTATTCCATCAGCAAAGCGCGAATACCATCGGTAATCATTTCCGCCTGACGTTCCAAGAATAAGCCATGTTTCAGCATGAAGTGTAGGTCGTTTACTGTCTTATTCTTTTCGATTTGTTTTCGGATTTGTTTGTGGCAACAAGGGGCAACAACAATCATATCACTTCCGGCTTTAATGCCTTGATAAATGGCATCATCGGTGGCAGTGTCGCAAGCATGAAGCGCTATCAGAATATTTTGACCGTTACCGTCAAAGTCGCTAATTGAGCCCGATTCGAAGTGAAGCCCTTTGAAGTTGGCTTTTATAGCAATAGTGTTACATAAATCCACCAAATCTTTTCTCCACTCGATGCCTTTTACTTCGGCTTCCTTATGTATCACGTTAGTGAGATAATCATATAACGCAAAAGTAAGATAGCCTTTGCCTGCACCCATATCCGCTACACGAATTGGTTTTCGTTCAGGCATTTCTTTAATCAACGGACTTAATAAAGCTATAAAGTGATTGATCTGTTTATACTTGTCTTGTGCAGCTTTGTAAACGTTTCCTTTTTCGTCAGTGATTTCAAGGGCATGGAGATAGGATTTGTTATCCGTTACTATGAGTCTGTTTTTTGTCCTATCGTGATGTAGCGTCACATCTATCTTTGCTGAAGGGGTCTGTTTACGGATGCGCGTTTTCTTATTCAGCAATACTTCAAAAATGTAATCTGCTTCAGTAGTAAACAAAGTGGCAATGTTGAAACCTGATTCCAAATACGTTGCAATGTATTGATAGCCTTCAGCGAAAGGATAATTCTTAACCATGTCTTTGGTCTTGAATCTATATGTGAAGCTCAGTGTTGGCGAATCTTTAAGAAGAATTTTTTTGACGTAAATGTTTTTGAGATCTGGCTCAGTTCCATTAAAGTTTCCAAGTGCGAGTTTAATGAACAGCTCATTGGTCCATGCATGTTGAATATGTTGAAGAAACTGTTGTAATGGCGTGTTCATTTCTTGATTTTAAGCTTAACTCATCGAATGTGAAAAGCATTGATTGATGTAGTCAATAACAAATGTATCTTCTGTTGTATCCTTACACAGTACCACATTTTTTGTACGGTTGAAGGTATATTCATTTGTCCAAAGTGGGAATTGCTCAGCTAATGTTTGAATGCTGTTTGCAATGTAAAGGACTTCTTCTTCCGTCATGGTAGGATGGAGTGAAACCCTTATCCACCCGGGCTTTTTAGAATTATCGCCACTGCTGATCGAATCGGTAATATCTTTTGAAATATCTTCGCTCACATTAAGCAAGTAGTGTCCATACGTGCCTGCACAAGAGCATCCTCCGCGGGCTTGAATTCCAAACTTATCGTTTAGCATTTTTACTCCCAAATTGTAATGCAAATCATCGATATAAAAGGAAAGAATAGCTAATCGCTTTTTTTGATGTGGTGCCAAGAGGTGAAGGTTAGGAATGGTCGATAACTTCTTCCAAGCAATGTCTAATAATACTTCCTCTTTTTCCATCATCCGTTGTACCCCCATTTCTTCTTTGAGTTGAATGCAAAGCGCAACCCGAATGGTTTGCAAAAAAGCAGGAGTACCGCCATCTTCTCGGGCTTCAATATCATCAATGTATTTGTGTTGTCCCCATGGATTGGTCCAATCTACTGTGCCACCTCCCGGTTCATCCGGAATAGTATTGGCGTAAAGCCTTTTATTGAAGACTAAAATTCCGGAAGAGCCCGGACCTCCCAAGAATTTGTGTGGCGAAAAGTAGATGGCATCTAGGTAACTATCTTTGTCTTCAGGATGCATGTTAATATCGACATACGGTGCAGCGCAAGCAAAATCCACAAAGCAAAATCCGTTATAGCTATGAATAAGCTTTGCGATGGCATAATAGGGTGTGAATACCCCGGTAACATTAGAGCATGATGTTACGGCTGCAATTTTTGTTGTTCTCGTGTTATACTTTTCCAGCAAAGATTGAAAATGAACTAAATCGGGTAAGCCGGCATTATCGGGTGCAATAATTTCAACATCACCAATCGATTCTAGCCACGAAGTATGATTGGAATGGTGCTCCATGTGGGTAATGAAAATAATCGGACGATCATTCTCTGCTATCTGAATTTGTTTTTGGTGTTTTTCATGAATACGAAGACCAAGAATGCGTTGAAGTTTATTAGTAACGCCTGTCATTCCCGAATGGGAGGAGATAAGGATATCATCTTGGTTCGCGTTAACATGTTTTTTTATGATGCTTTGAGCTTTGTGATAGGCGTATGTCATACAACTACCTGAAGTATTGGTATCTGTATGCGTATTGGCAACAAAAGGCAGGAATTTTTCTTGTATAACTTTTTCGATGGGAAGGTAACCTCTGCCACTGGCTGTCCAATCGGCATAGATCATTTTTTTTACATCTCCATTGGCTGTTAAAAAGGTTTGTTCAAGTCCAATGATATTTTTCCTAAAGTTAGCAAAACAGTCTGATTCCATAATTTCGGTTCAATAGGCCTACAAGATAAAATGATTTGAATTACAAAAAAGCAATGGTAATTTTTTACAAAGAACACTAGGGTTTATTAAAAATGAAAAAGCTGCTTCGCCTAGGCAAAACAGCTTTCCCATCTAATATCGAGCTAATTATTTTGTAATTACCCATGTTCCGCCATCTGCAGAACATTGTGCTTTTTCTTCGTCATATGAAGACGTAATTCCGGGAACTACAGATGTTTCTTGACAAACGGCACTTCCGTTTCCATAAATTGGATCTTTACAATATCCGCATTTTTTACAAGAAGAAACTGATGTAATAGCTACGATAGCAACGAGTGTGTAAAATATTTTTTTCATACAAGGTTAATTTGTTGTTTTTAATTAATGCAAATTTAAGTAAAATATAGAAGCAAAGCAAATTTTGAAAATGCACTTAAAGGTATTTAAAAGGGAGAAAATGCTTGCTCAATAATAGATTACTTAGCGTCTCTTCAATCGATTTTCTGATGAAAATCATATAAACTGTTACCTTTGTTTGTAAACAAACGTCAAATTTTTTCCCATAATCACTATGAAGAAGAGAAGCTATTACTACATACAGCAAAAAAACAACTCAGGATACGATTACAAAACTATCGAAATTGAATCAGAAGATAGTTTTGATAAAGAACTCATCATTCTAGCGTTTCCTATGAGCGAACTGCCAAATGCCGATAAGATTTTGAGCATGTTCGGTTTGCGTGAAAACACGGAGTATTTTTATCAACAATGCCGTGAAGTTATCTCTGCTCCCGAGAAACATATCAATGAGAAAGGAGAAGGTAAACTTACCTTTCAAAGCTACTTTCATAATTTCCCTCATTCCGTAACGGCCATTAATGATAAGGCTATCGTAGTAGTAGCGCTTCAGCCCAAAGAGGAAACCAATGCTGATGGTAAGAAAGATTATTGGTTAGTGGGATACATACATGCCAATGTATATGATTTCAAAGATATCGATGGTTCAGTACATGAAGGGTTTTACTATAACATGTTGCGCATTAGTGAGCGCTCTGAGAATGGCATTAAAGTGTATCGAAGAAAGAAAATTTTCACCCTTGTATTCTCTGTGTTACACAGTTTAGTGGATGTTTACGGGGTCCACTTTGCTTACGCAGCAATGGGAAGAGAGAATCAAGCTATTAATGATGCCTTGGCTATGAATTCGACTAAGTATGAGAAGCATTTTGAGAAGTTTCCAATGCGAACCAACACAAAAATTAATTTCTTATTCGGGAAACAATCGGCTGCAAAAAAAATGGTGGATATTACTAACGATATTCCACGTTTGAAAGAGATGTATGCAAAACTCGTTAACGATAAAGGAAGTTATGTATTTCAGATGTATCACAACGAAGCTGAATTCTTGCGCATGGTAGAGAATATAAAAAGTTATTCAAAATCTAGTCGAGTGCTTATGATTCCGGATGCGGCAGGAAAGATTGATGCAGCCTGCGTAGCCATGAACTGGGGGGATTATTTTCTGTTTACGTTAGAAAATCCAACGGGTATTTTCAAACTCATAGCATCGTTCAAACTTACCGATAATTTATTGTATCCATTGTGTATTACAGGCTCTAAAACTGGGGTGGAAACCTTGCTAAAAGGAATTGCCTACAAGTACCGAAAAGAGCATAAATGCCATCTTACATTACTCAACTCCTATGCCGGAGATCCACACCACGAGGCTAAAGCAAGTTTTATATTTGACGATTATCAGTTCTTTATTATTTCTGATAGAAAAGAACATTTCGATCGATTAAAAGAGCAATCTAAAGACGAGGAAGGTAACGTACGTTACTTTATTGATAATCCGATATTGTAATATTGTAGAAAACCTTTTTACTTAGTTTAACGCATATAGCTCCGATACAAAGTCCTGAAATAGCTCCAAATATTACATCCAAGGGATAATGAACCCCAACATACACTTGCGCAAAAGCAATAGCCGCAGCCCAAGCAAAGAAACCAAAGGATGCTATTCTGTTTTTAAAGATACTGTGATAAATATATGCTTGTCCGAAGTGATTAGCAGCATGGGCAGAAAAAAAAGAAAAACTGTTATTGCAATGATCCACTCGAAGTATCAATGACGAAAGGAGAGAGGCTTCGTTACATGGTCTTGGGCGTTCAAATAATACTTTAAAGAGATGTGCTGTTTGATCCGTTAGTAAAATAGTTAGTAGTGCAACTCCAAACCAAATCAATGCTTGTTTTCCATGCTTTTTGTAAGTAAAAAAGGCAACGAGAATATAAAGCGGAATCCAAGTTTCTTTCTTTCTAATAATGGGGCATAGTAAATCAAAAATGCTATTGCTTAAGTCTTGATTTACAAAAACGAAAAATGCTTTATCCCAAACAAATACTGTAGAATCCATCCTATGTTTGCCTTTTAAAAATTAGGTTGCTTTTTTTAAAACCCAAATTTGGCGAGGGCTTGAGCCAAAATCAAACGGACTCAAGTCATAATTCCCAAATGTTTCTTCTATAATAAAACCTGATGCCAGAAACAATTTTTGGAACTGTTCGAATTTAATCACTTTTAATTGTTCTACATATTCATGCTCAACACCATCGTGAAGGAAATTAATTTGTTTGCGAATAAACCCATTTTCCACTTTGCGTTGTATGTGAAATTGCAATTCTCCACGACTTACAATTTCTCTGGCTTTCAGCGATTTGATGATGAATTCAGGATTCATATAATCGAATATGAAAAGCCCATTTGTTTTTAATACGGCTTGCATTGATTGAATGGCTAAATCATCATCGGAAGGGTCTTCAAAATAACCAAACGAACTGAAAAGATTGGTGACTACATCGAAATTTGTTTCCTTATAGGGTTCACGCATGTCCCACACATCAAAACGTAATCCGGTGGTAGCCATCTCGTTGGCAGTAGTAATACTATTGCAAGAAAGATCTATTCCGGTAACATTCATTCCTAGGGCATGCATAGATTTCGCATGTCGTCCTTTGCCGCATGCTACATCTAAAATGGCTGCTCCTTGTGGTATTTGAAGATGCTTAAATAAATTGGAAATGAATTGCGTGGCTTCTTCATCATTTCTGTTGGAATACAGCGTATGATAAAAAGGAGTGTCGAACCAACTGGCGAACCATTCTTTGCTCATGGATAATAGTTATAACGAATGAATAACTTGAATAGTTTCTGTCAACATATCTTCTGTAAAGTCGAGGTGCGTTACCATACGTACTAAGGTAGATGAAAACGGAGATGTGCGAATTCCTTTATCGGCCAATGCTTTAGCCGCATGTTCCGCATTGTCTACTTCGAAAATGACAATATTTGTTTCTACCGGCAAAACACCTTTCACCCAAACTTTACTTTGTAATACATCTGCAATTTGTTTAGCTCTTCGATGATCATCGCTGAGTCGGTCCACATTATTATGCAGAGCATACAAACAAGCAGCAGCCAAATAGCCGCTTTGTCGCATACCTCCACCCATTACCTTTCGGATTTTTCGGGCACGTTTAATCATTCCTTTATTGCCAAGGAGCACCGAACCTGATGGTGCGCCCAATCCTTTTGATATGCAAATGGAAATAGAATCGAAGAGCCCTGTAAGAGCTTGTGGCTTGAGGTTTAACACATTTAAGGCATTGAATACTCGGGCTCCATCTAAATGCAAAATGAGTTTTTTCTCTTTACAAAAAGCACTAATAGCCTGCATTTGTTCTAAGGTATAGATGGCTCCACCGCCTTTATTGACTGTGTTTTCAATGCATACCATGCTTGTGTTGGGAAACCAATCGTGATCCGGTAAAATACATTCTGCAATTTGTTTAACGGTCATAACACCCTGTTTACCTTGGGTTAGGCGTACTGAAACACCTGAATGAAAAGCATAACCTGCCGTTTCATAATTATAGATATGACAGAGTTGATCGCAAATAACTTCATCTAAGGGCTGTGTTTGGGCTTTTACGGCAATTTGGTTCGACATGGTGCCACTCGGACAAAAAAGCCCTGCTTCCATACCGAATAAAGCAGCACAATACTCTTCTAATGCTTTGACGGTAGGATCTTCACTAAATACATCATCGCCAACATTTGCATTTAGCATGGCTTCCAGCATTGGCTTAGAAGGTTTGGTAACAGTGTCGCTTCGTAAGTCTATCATATAAAATGAGTAATTTTTGAAAAGAAAGTTTGAATCAACGAAGGTTGCAACAATAACGGAAATACAAATCCAAATACTGCCCCGCCAAAGTGAGCTAAATGCGCAATGTTATCATCCCCTCGTTTACTCATATATACAGAATAGAAAAGATAGCCTACTCCAAATAATACTGCCGGAACGGGGATGAAGAATTGAATGTAGATAAGGTTAGTGGGGTCGAATAGAATAGATGCGAAAATTACGGCTGATACTGCACCCGATGCCCCAACACCACGATAATAATAATTGTCTTTATGCAAAAACAAATCCGGTAAGTGAGCTACAATTACTGCCACCATGTAAAAGGCGATAAAGAAATAGGTTCCACCTTCAAAATAGCGATAGAAATAGGCTTCAATATTAGGCCCAAAGAAATATAGGGAGATCATATTGAAGAATAAATGAGTCATGTCGGCATGTAACAATCCGCCCGTAAACATGCGGTGGTATTCTTTATCGTGCCATATTTTTTCAGGCCAAAAGGCTAACTGGTTGAAAATATTTTCGTTGTTGAATGCTGAAAACGAAACCAAACATGTGGCAATAATAATCAGTATTGTGGCACTCATGCTCCAAATTTTTGACGAACTAATTTTTCAAACAATTTCACCGATTGCAGCTCGGGACGCCATTTGTAGAAGTGAACTATTTCTTTGTTAAGGTACGCAAATGCATCTTCTAAAGTAGAACTGTTATTCAAGTTTTCAATGGTTTTCATATATGCTGTTGCATCGTTGTTGAACAATTCTTGAATGAAAACAAATTGGCGATTGAAATCGATTAATTTCTTTAAGTCGCCCTGTGTTGTTCGTTCATTGAGCCCTTTATTAACGGATAATTGAAAGCGATCATTTAAAGAACCTCCATCGTTTTCAAAGTGTTCGTTTATACTTTCCGACTCTGCTTTTTTTGAAATGTTTCCTACTGAACTTTCTTCTTCTTTTTCTAATGGTAGGGGAGGTGTCTTTACAGGTGGAATAACTTCTTGCTTAACCTTCTGTTTGACTTCTTCTTCAATAACGGCAACAAAAGGATTGATTTCTTCCTTTTCTATAACGGCTTTCACGACTTCCTGCTGCACAGGTTCCGGAGGCGAAGTTTTTTCAATGACAGGATTATTCGTAGGTATTACGGTATCATTTACAAGCAGTTCGTAACATTCGAGTAATTGTTTTTTAATTAAATCGCGCTCAATTACAGTCAAAGAGTTCGCGGTAAGACTCTTTTTAAGACTTAAAATTTGTGTTATGATGTTATTTGTTTCCATATTCCCAAACCTAATTATTTATCTGAATAAATTTTAAACGAAGAAACGTACATCATATTTTGAAAAATTCGGAATATTTCTTTTTCTATATTCGCAATTCAAGCAAGTTAACAATGTTTATAGAGCCCGGAATAAATAGCGAACGTAAAGGATGGATTGAAGTCATCTGTGGCTCTATGTTTTCCGGCAAAACAGAGGAGTTAATTCGTAGGCTAAAAAGAGCGAAAATCGCCAATAAGCGAGTGGAAATATTTAAACCTACCATTGATGTTCGATACGATGAAGTAAATGTTGTTTCGCATAATGCCAATGCTATTCGATCAACGCCTGTTCCTCATTCGCAAAATATTTTGCTTTTGGCAGAAGGAATGGAAGTAGTTGGAATTGATGAAGCTCAATTCTTAGACTCCGAGTTGCCTCAAGTCGTTGAAACTTTGGCGAAAAAAGGAATTCGAGTTATTATTGCCGGTTTGGATATGGATTTTGAGGGTAAACCTTTCGGCCCGATGCCGAATTTGCTGGCTGTGGCTGATTATATTACAAAAGTACATGCCGTTTGTATGCAATGTGGCGATATTGCCCATTTCTCGTATAGGAAGACTTCAGATTCATCAAAAGTGCTTCTGGGTGAACACGATACGTATGAACCTCGTTGTCGGAATTGTTTCTATAAACAGTAATGTTTTCTTAGTGTTTAACATTTGTCATTATTTTGTCAATTCTATTGGGAAAATACGTTCGTTTCGTTAACTTCGCTTATCATTTATTACATTCACACTTAAATTTAAATCAAAACAAAAATGAAAAAACTGTTTACGCTCCTTACCGGAACATTTTTGACAGCATCTTCGTTTGCGCAGCTCATCTACAAAGATGATTTTGCAGGTCAAACTTCCGGAGCTCTTCCTAATCCTCCGTTCACCGTTATTAATAACGATGCGAACACTATCGATCCTTTCTACACCGGACAAAGTCTTTTTGCCGATGCATGGGAATTAAGAAATTTTGGTAATGGGATAGCAGCATACAGCTGTGCATACTTTACGGCAACCGGAACAGCTAGTGACTGGATGATTTTAGGTCCACTTTCATTACCTACTGGTTCTTCTCCAACACTAAGCTTTGAAACGTATTGCGATGTTTCTGGAACAACATACAGAGTTTATGCTACTAGTTCTATTGCCGGTTCTACTCCTGCTGTTTCTGATTTTCCAGGTGCTACACAAAAAGCTACAGGAACTGCTTCTAACGGAAGTTTCCAACCTGCTGCAACTGTAAATTTAGCTTCTCTTGCAGGAAGCAATACTGTATACATTGCTTTTGTTAACACTTCAAGCTCTCCGGCAGCTAACCCAAAAGATATCTTAGGTATCCGTAATATCCGTTTGGTAGCGCCTATTGCACAAGATGTAGCTAACGGTAGAGAAAACTATGGTGGAACTAATCAGCCAAACGATATTTTTGCAGCTGACTATGACTCTTATTGTGTTATTAACTGTAACACCAATAGCTTTGCACCAACTTTCCAAATCAAAAACGTGGGAACTGCTGCAATTACTGATTATACAGCTTACTTGGAAATTGATGATACTATCCGTATTACTCAACCGGTAACACTTTCTTCTCCTTTAGCAGCTGGTGATTCATTAACACATACTTTCTCTACAGCTTATAATTACACAGATCCCTTATATGTAGCTAGAATGTGGGCTGCTGTTGCGGGAGATTCAATTGGGGATAACGATACCATTTTTAACTTGTTGATTGTTGCCGACTCAGTTTATAATCCAGCTACAGCTAAAGTTGTTCAGTCTTTTGAAGTAGCAGATGCTAATGATCAAATTGATTTTGACGCTTTAACATGGGTTAAAATTGATGCAAACAAAGATGGAAAAACTTTTGGTATCGGAACTTCAAATGATGCAATTACTCCTTCTGATGGAGATTTCAGTTTGTTTTTTGACCCTAAAGGTGCTTTATCTACTTTGAGCGAGTGGGTAATTTCACCTTGCTTCCAATTGAATGCCGGTACAGTTTATAATTTAAAAGTTGATGCGGCCCTTTATTTTGGAAATACTTCAACAAAAACGGTTAAATTGTTTGTTGGTAACGATAACAAGGTAGCCGCTTTAACTACACAAGTTGGAACGTTCACTATAACTGGAGCAGATTCATTATTAACACCTAAATCTGTTGTGTTTACGGTTGCAACATCTGGTATTTACAACTTAGGTTTAAATCTAGCTTCAACTCAGGGTGCATATTTTGCATTTGATAATTTATCTGTTGATGTTTTGGCTAAACCTACATCAGCGTTCACATTAATTACTGACAACTCTGGTAATAATGATTGCGATAAATCTGTAGGTGTTAAAGTTACTGCTGCTAACGAGCCAGCAAATACATACTCTTGGAACTTTGGTGATGGAGGAACAGCTACAGGATATTCTCCTGCTGCTCACGTTTATGGCGCTTATGGTACTTACACCGTGAAATTAGTTGTATCAAATCTTGCTGGAAGCGATTCATCTACACAAACAGTAACTGTTGCTGCACCAGCAACTCCGGTAGCTAACTTTACAAGTCAAAATACAGTTGGTAAAACATTCAAATTTACTAACGCTTCTACTCCTACAGCATGTGTTACATACTTCTGGGATTTTGGTGTAACTTCTACTGCTGCTGATACAAGTATTTTGGCAAGCCCAACTTATGTTTATCCTACAGGTGGTTCATACAACGTATGTTTAACAGTAACTAACCTTGATGGTGCAGTGAATCAAAAATGTGCTTCTGTTAACGTGGCTACAGGAATTGATGATGTATTGTTCAACCAAAACATCGCTATCTATCCTAATCCATCTACAGGAAACGTAACTTTCGAAGTTCCTACTTTTGAGAAAAACCTTTCTATCAATGTTTACAACATTCTTGGAGCTGAGGTTCGTTCTATTAAAGAAGAAGCAAACGGAATGTTCAGCAAAAACTACAATTTCTCTGATTTGTCTAATGGTACATATATCGTTAAAATTACTAACGGTAACAAAACGGCTACAAAACGCCTTACTATCAACAAATAATTGAATTACATATCAATGAAAGCCTCGCTTAATGCGGGGCTTTTTTTTGCCCATACCTTACAGAGATAGCAAACCACCTAAGTTCAATTAAAGCCACTAGTTGATTGTTTGATTCATATACAGATTAAAATGAACGCTTCTTAAGACGTTTGTAGCTTAAATGAATAGGATGGTTATGTTCCGTTTATTTAACAGACAAAACATTAGGGCATAAAAAAAGACAACCAAATGGTTGTCTTTTTTTATTAGGGGTGTATGAGTCTTACGAAATACTCATTTGAATTTTCTTCTGAATTTCAGAAACCTGATCTCTGAATTCATCATCTGTATCAATTAAGTTTTGAACCGCCTGACAAGAGTGGATAACCGTAGAGTGATCTCGTCCGCCAAAATGCTTTCCAATTACCTTTAACGAGTTCTTGGTATAGTTTTTAGCTAAGAACATCGACAATTGTCTTGCTTGAACAATCATTCGTTTTCTTGTTTGCTCTTTCAAATGGTCAATAGGCACATTGAAATAGTCGCAAACAGTTTTCTGAATGAAATCAATAGATACTTCTCTAGAAATTGTCTTAACGAAGTTCTTAATAATCTTCTTCGCTAAATCCAAGTCTACTTCTTTCTTGTTCAACGAAGCCTGAGCTAATAACGAAATTAATGCAGCTTCCAATTCACGAACATTGGTGTTGATGTTGTAAGCAACGAACTCCACAACATCGCGCGGTAGTTCAATACCGTCTTTGTACATTTTCTTTTCTAAAATAGCTATTCGAGTCTCAAAATCAGGCACTTGAAGGTCTGCGCTCAATCCCCATTTGAAACGAGACAATAAGCGCTCTTCCATGCCTTCTAAATCGCGAGGAGAACGGTCAGTCGTTAATACCAACTGTTTTCCGCTTTGGTGTAGGTGATTAAAGATGTGGAAGAATATATCCTGTGTTTTCTCTTTGTTAGCGAAGAACTGAATATCATCCACAATTAATACATCAATTAATTGATAGAAGTGAACGAAGTCGTTTACCGAGTTGTTTTTCACCGCATCAAAAAACTGATTGGTGAATTTCTCTGAGCTCACATATAATACAGTCTTATTCGGGAAGTTGTTTTTCACATCATTTCCGATAGCCTGCGCTAAGTGTGTTTTGCCTAATCCTACTCCACCATAAATAACCAATGGGTTAAATGCAGTGCCTCCCGGTTTTTGCGCTACTGCAAATCCTGCAGAGCGGGCTAAACGGTTGCAATCGCCTTCAACATACGAATCGAAGTTTAAACCGGAGTTTAATTGCGACTCAATATTGATTTTTTTCAAACCCGGAATAATAAACGGGTTCTTGATGGAGCTTCCTTGTAAGAACAAAGGAATGCTCACTTCAGGGTTCTCGCTGAAGCCTGTGTTGTAGTTCGGATAATCCACAGTAGAAGGACGATTCTTGTTGCTGCTAGAGCTGTTTTCTACTATAATACGGTATTCGAGGCGCGCATCGTTGCCTAACTCGCGTTTTAACGTTTTACGCAACAATGCTACATAATGCTCTTCCAACCACTCGTAGAAAAACTGACTAGGCACTTGAATCGTTAGTACATTCTCCTTCAACTCTACCGGTCTTATCGGCTCGAACCATGTTTTAAAACTCTGTTGGCTCACGTTGTCTTTGATTATCTCAAGACATGTATTCCAAACCTGCACTGCCGATTTCTCTGTCATCATCTAATAATAAGGTTATGGTTTTGTGAATAAAAATCTGAACGCTTTCGATTCGAGTGTGAATATGTGAAAACGAATGTGTAGAAAAAAATTTTTTTGCTATTGTTTTTACACTTTTTTTAGCAGGTGATGAACAAAAAATCAAAAAGAAAAAAAGCAAGTTTTTTGAAAAAAAAATATTCAACGAACGGCTGATTTTTTATCCAATTTTTATGGGCGATTTTTTCGCTATCTCTTTTCTTTTCTTATCATCAAAGTATAAATCGATTCGTCCTAACATTAATCCTGCCCAACCTACTTGATTAATCAGTACGGATTCACCTGCTTTATTTTCGTAGGTTTTAGGCTGTGTGAAAAATGTGTGTGTATGGCCACCTAAAATCAAATCGATATTGTTCGTTTCTTTCGCTAATACAACATCGCTTACTTTTTTCTCTTCATAACTATAGCCTAAATGCGAGAGACAAATCACTACATCGCAATGTTCATCATGCTTTAGAATGTCGGCTGTTTTTTGAGCCGCAGCAATGGGGTCGTTATATCTTGTTTCGCCATACAATAATTCGGGTACTAATCCATCTAACTCGATGCCCACTGCAAACACACCTACTTTAATATGATTGTATTTAAACACTTTATAGTGCTTCATTTTTTGAAGCGGTGTGTTCGCTATGGAATAATTTGCATTTAAGAATTGAAAGTTCGCTTCATTCATGCGCACACCCAAGTTGTCTAATCCTCCATCAAAGTCGTGATTACCTATAGTTGCAGCATCATATCGCATTTGATTCATTAACTCAATCTCCACTTTACCTCTGTATTTATTGAAGTAAGGTGTGCCTTGAAATATATCTCCACAATCCAATAACATGACATGCTTTTCTTCGCTTCTGATTTTTTCCACTAAAGCTAATCTCCTTTCACATCCACCCTGGCCTTGATATTTACCGCCATCTAAAGGAAATGGATCGATGCGACTGTGTTGATCATTTGTATGCAGAATGGTGATTTTTTGAAAGCCATGTGTTTTCGCAAAGGCGTCAAACGGGAATGCGCCTGCACCTATTAATAAAGATGCAGATAAGGAACGCTGTAAGAAATCTTTTCTGTTCATACCTTATTGTTTAATCACTCGTCCGTCTAATTTTCCGTTAATGATTTTTTCTTCTCCGAAATATTCAATGAATGCATCGCGCATCAACTTTGCAGTAGACTGTTGTTTGAATTTTTTCAAGAGATCTAATTTATCGCCACCATTCGCCAAATAATCGCTAATGGCCAATGTGTATGTTTTGTTCTCATCGAATGGAACACCGTTAAAGCTGATAGCTGTTGCCGTTTCATTGCTGATGGTATAGCGCACACCGGAAATTGGAAGTCCGCCCGAAACCGCCATAATATCCAAAAACTGCTTTGTGGTTTTGCCATCCAATGCCAAAAGTACTATCATATTATCAAACGGCATCAGTTCAAAAATATTGCCGATGGTAACATTCCCTGCTGGCAATTGCGGCTGACGAATACCTCCCAAATTAATCATGGCGAAATCTATATGCTTGCCTGAATATTGTTTTGCTTTTTTCAACATGGCATCGGCCAACACATTCCCCAGCTCTGATTCTCCGGCATGTTTAGCAATTGTGTGTTGATTTTGTGCAATCACGGTATTCATTTCTTTAGCCAATGAATCGCGGAAAGGCTTGATATAGGCCTCCATTCGGGGTGTGTTCACTTGCAACGAATCGGTAATTTTGATTTCGTTGGCTTTGTATTGTGCAACATAATAATGTCGACAACTGCTGAGCAATACCACCAATAAGAATAAGGAATAGATTTTTTTCACGAACACCCTGATTTGCGTGCTCAATAAAAGGAAAAAATGTGAATGAAAACAAGAATGTTTATTGTAAATAATTTCCCTCCACTCATTTTAATAATTTTGTGATTCCGGTAGTAAAAATAGTTTGGTGTATAAATCTTGATATTTTTGGGAATCAAATTATGACGATGATGAAAATTAAAGATATTACCACTTACCTCGAACTCATCGCCCCCCTCGCATTGCAAGAAAGCTACGATAATTGTGGCTTAATTGTTGGCGATAAAGAATGGGAGGTGTCGAAAGTTTTGGTAACGCTCGATTGCACCGAGGCTATTGTGGATGAAGCCATTGCCGAAGGTTGTAATTTAATTGTAGCACATCATCCTATTGTGTTCAGCGGATTGAAAAAAATTAACGGCAAAAATTATGTGGAACGCACCATTATTAAAGCCATTAAAAACGATGTAGCCATTTATGCCATTCACACCAACTACGATAATGTGATGAACGGGGTGAACGCCATGATCGCATCGCGCTTGGGTTTAACGAATGTGAAAATGCTTTCTCCGAAAGGTGGCTTGTTGAAAAAGCTCATCACCTTCATTCCGGATGAACATTACCATGCTGTCTCTGCTGCTGTTTTTGCAGCAGGAGCTGGACATATCGGCAATTACAGCGAAACGAGTTTCAATACGCCCGGTTTTGGTACGTTTCGGGGAAATGAACAATCGAACCCCACTATTGGTAAAGCCGGAGAGTTAGAAAAGGTTGCTGAAATTCGTTTTGAAACGATTTTTCCTGCGTATTTGGAAGGGAAAGTATTGAGTGCCTTGTTCACAGCACATCCTTATGAAGAGGTTGCCTACGATGTAGTGCTCTTGCAAAACCAATGGAACCAAGTAGGTTCAGGTATGATAGGAGAGGTGGAGGAACAATCGGAAATGGATTTTCTTCAATCGTTAAAAGATAAGATGGATGCAAAGGTGGTTCGGCATACACCAACGCTTGGAAAGGTTATTAAAAAAGTAGCGATTTGCGGTGGATCGGGCCGGTTTTTACTCAACGATGCCATTGCGGCCGGAGCCGATGTGTTTATAACAGCCGATTTCAAGTACCACGACTTTTTTGATGCTGATGGTAAAATCATTGTAGCCGATATCGGACACTATGAGTCAGAGCAGTTTACGAAAGATTTGTTGAAATCACATTTATTGGAAAAATTTCCTACATTTGCCGTTCTCAAATCAAAAATAAATACTAATCCAATAAACTATTTATAGTTATGGCAGCTGCAAAAGAAAAAGAATTAACGATCGAGGAAAAGTTGAGATTGCTTTGGAATCTGCAACAAATCGATACAAAAGTAGATAAAATTCAGATTTTAAAAGGTGAGCTTCCTGAAGAAGTGCGTGTTTTAGAAGATGAAATCGAAGGGCTTAGCGTTCGTATCACTAACTTACAAGAAGAAGTGGCTGAATTGAACGAAGAAGTAAGCAACAGAAAGAATGCAAAAGCTATGGCGAAAGAGTTGATTTCTCGTTACGAGAAACAACAAAATTCGGTAAAAAACAACCGTGAGTTTGAAGCATTAACAAAAGAGATTGAATTGCAGAAATTGGAAATTCAATTATCCGATAAGAAAGCAAACGATGGCGCTGCTAAAGTTGATGTGAAACAAGCTTTGATCGATGAAACTGAAGCTAAATTCAAGACGCGTGAAAAAGACTTGAAAGCGAAGAAAAAAGAATTGGATAAAATCGTTGAAGAGACAGAGAAAGAAGAGTTAGAATTAACGAAAGAATCAGATAAAGCGTCTTTGAAAATCGAAACGCGTTTATTAGGTGCTTACAAAAGAATTCGTTCTGCATACAGAAACGGTTTGGCTGTAGTAGCTGTTCAACGTGATTCTTGTGGTGGTTGTTTCTCAAAAATTCCTTTACAACGTCAGGCTGAAGTAAAAACTAAAAAGAGAATTATTCTTTGCGAAAACTGTGGAAGAATCTTGGTTCCTACAGAATTCGAAGAAGCATAAACTTTAACCTATAACAAGGAAGCCATTCAGTTTTGAATGGCTTTTTTTATTTAATTTCGAATATGACAGCAAAAGTTATTTACGAAGGGAATTTAAGAACTGTATGCACACATGTGGCTTCCGGTGCTACTATTATTACAGATGCACCTACCGATAATCACGGGCGCGGTGAAGCTTTTTCCCCAACCGATACAGTGGCAACAGCACTTGCATCATGCATGATAACAGTAATGGGCATAAAAGCACAGCAAATGGGATTGGATATGGATGGAACTTCATGTGAAGTAACGAAAGTTATGTATGCCGAGCCACGCAGAATTGGCGAAATCCATATTAATATGACATTTCCGGCTAATGGTTATTCCGATAAGGAAAAAGCTATATTAGAAAATACGGCTCGTACTTGTCCTGTGTTTTATTCCTTACATCCTGATTTAAAGAAAGAAATCAGTTTGCAGTGGCTGTAAGATTTAACTCATTGTAGTAGATAACACCGAGAATAAGATCGCCACGTCTTTCCCATTTCACCCTTACCGGTTGTTTGAACGTTACACTGGTAAAGTTATATTCTCCTCTTTCCTCTTTATTCGCTAAGTAGTTTTCAAAAATCTTATGCTCATCATTCGCAAACATCTTTTGAAAGAAAAGATCCATAGGTAACGATTTATACTCGGTTGGATACCCTAGCACTTTCAATGTATAATCGGAAAGATTTACCGTTTTTTTGGTTAGATCTAACTCTACAAATCCAATGCCTGTAATCTCTTGCATATAGTTAAACCGCGATTCGCCCATGGCTAAATCGGTGGCGGTTTTAAAGAGCTTCTTGTTGAGGTTATAACGCTCATACGAAAAAATAATAGACGATACCAAAACTTTTGAATCGAACTTTCCTTTCACCAAAAAGTCTTGCGCACCATAACGCACAGCTTCTAATCCAACACGTTCATCAATAAGACCAGTGAGTACAATCACCAAGTTATTTGGGAACGTTTCAATGAGTTTCTTTACACTTTCCAAACCCACACTATCCGGCAGGTTCAAGTCCATGAGAATAATATCATATTGGTTTTCGCGTAGTTTTTCAAACGCCTTTTCAAGCGTATCCACATGGTTAAAATCGAACTTGTGCGAAATAGATTCGCCCAAATAAAACTTAATTAAAAATGCATCTCCCGGGGTGTCTTCAATTAGTAATATTTTTAGTTCTGCACTCATAGGTTTAATTTTTTACCGGAAGGTGAACAGTTCGGAACCAGAAATTGATAATACATTCCATTGTTTTAATCAACTTATCAAAGTCAGGTGGTTTTACTACATATGCGTTTGCTCCGTTCTCATAGGCGCTTTTCAAATCAAATTCAGCATTTGAAGTGGTCATCATAATAATAGGAATCGTTTTCAACGAAGGATGCGCTTTTACTTCCTTCAATACTTCAATCCCGTTTTTCTTCGGTAAATTCAAGTCTAGTAAAATGATATCGGGTCTTACAGCATTTTCATAAGGGGCGTTTTTTAATAAAAAGTCCATTGCAAATTCGCTATCAGAAATGATATCAAAATTAATGTCCTCTTCTAAGTGACACTCTTTTATTACCTCAACAGTAAGGCGAGCATCTCCCGGATTATCATCAATTAATAAAATCTTATATTTCTTTTCCATCTTTGTCGTTCAATAATTGCACTTAAATCTATTAAAAAAAATAGTTTGATAAGCCAAATTAAGCAATGTGTCGAAAAAATAGGAGAGAAGTTGATGGAAATTTACCGTCAACCCTTTGATGTATCCTATAAATCAGATAAATCGCCTCTTACAATTGCTGATAATTTGGCTAATCAGATGTTGTTGGAAATGTTTAGTGAAATCACTCCTGATATCCCGGTTATCAGCGAGGAGATTATCAATACAGCTTTTGATGTGCGGAAAAATTGGTCGAAATGCTGGATTATAGACCCATTAGATGGCACAAAGGAATTTGTGAAACATACCGATGAGTTCACCATAAATATTGCATTGATTGAACAAGGGAAGCCGATTTTCGGACTGATTTACGCACCTGCACTACAAAAAATGTATTATGGTGAAAAAGGGAATGGCTCATTTGTGTTGGAAGATGGAGTATGGAAACGCATTTTTTGCGAAAGCACATATGAAACTCAGTCTGTTGTAACCATTGCTACGAGTAGGTCTCATCCTTCATACGAAGTGAATACATTTATGAAACGATTGCTTCGTCAGGGTAAAAAAGTCAATACGATAGAAATGGGAAGTTCACTGAAACTATGCTTAGTAGCTGATGGTACAGTTGATGTGTACCCGCGTTATGGTACCACTATGGAATGGGATATTGCTGCAGGGCATGCTATTATTGAGTTTGCCGGAAGAAAGGTGTTAGATATAAAAACAAATACACCCCTGGTTTACAATAAAGAAAATCTTGAAAATCCCTATTTTATTGCTTTTTAGGCCGTTTGGTGGAGTGCGCAGAAAAGCTGAACTGCTTCTTTCGCTTGCTTTACATCATGTACACGCAGTATGTTAGCTCCATTTATAAGGGCTATAGTATTCAGTACTGTTGTGCCGTTCAGCGCTTCTTCTTTCGAAATATGCAGTGTTTTGGTTACCATTGATTTTCTGGAAAGTCCTGCCAATAAAGGCACTTGAAGTGTATTGAAGACGTTTAACTGGTTGAGTAAAATAAAGTTCTGTCCTACTGTTTTCGCAAAACCAAACCCCGGATCAAGTATCACATCTTTTATGCCTGCTGCTTTACACTGTAATAGTTTTTCTTTTAAATCGTTGTATACCTCTGTTACTACCTCTTCGTATTGGGTGAGCGATTGCATGGTTTCCGGAGTTCCACGCATGTGCATCGCAATAAACGGAACACCTAGTTTGGCAACGGTAGAAAACATCGCTTTATCGTAATCCCCTCCACTGATATCATTTACAATACTTGCGCCTGCTTCAACAGCTGCATTTGCAGTAGTAGCGTGGATGGTATCTATAGAAATTAAGGCTTTCGGAAAGGCACTATGAATGGCTTTAATAACAGGAATCACCCGCAAAGTTTCCACATCTGCGGGGATAATGGTTGCACCGGATTTTGAAGACATGCCTCCAATGTCAATAATATCAGCCCCTTCAGCTATCATCTCTGCTGCATGTTGTAAAGCGGAATCGTTATCCACATATTTCCCGCCATCGTAAAATGAATCGGGTGTCAGATTCAGAATTCCCATTACTTTTGGGGTACTGAGGTCTAAAAGTTGGCCATTGCAGTTTAGTATCATTTCTAAAAAAATATAAATCGTTACGCAATTTGAAGCTAATGAATAACTTTATCAAACAATTATGCAATTAGAAAAAACTATTTCACAATACGAAAGCGAACTTCGAAAATGCCGTGATGTGTTTCAGAAGAAAACGAAGGATTACGGCACATCTTGGCGTGTTCTACGTCCATCTTCGCTCACCGATCAGTTGTTTATCAAAGCACAACGCATTCGCACCATTGAAGAGAACAAAGCTCAAAAAGTGGAAGAAGGTGTTGAAAGCGAATTTATTGGTTTGGTGAATTATGCCATCATCGGTTTAATTCAATTAAAGATGAATGATAACACCAATTTAGATTTGTCGGAACACGAAGCGCTCACGCATTTCGATGCTGAATCAAAAGCCATTCAAGAATTAATGTTGGCTAAAAACCACGATTATGGCGAAGCATGGCGCGATATGCGGGTAAGCAGTTTCACCGATTTGATTTTGATGAAATTGTTACGCATTCGTCAGATTGAAGATAATCAAGGAAAAACTATTATTTCAGAAGGCATTGATGCAGGTTATCAGGATATTGTGAACTATTCACTATTTGCATTGATACAATTAACAGAACAAAAAACGACCGCTTAAACATATAACTATGACAGTCTATACCATTTTTTTATACGTTGGCATTGCAGGCCTTTTGCTTACCGCACTCCGATTTTTCTTTGCCAAACCAGCTAATGTACTCATCAATTTTCTTCAAAATTTTATTGGCTCTTTATTTATTTTTTCGGGTTTTGTAAAAGCGATTGACCCACTTGGAACCAGCTACAAAATGCACGAGTATTTTGAAGCCATGCACATGGAGTTTATGAATCCATTGTCTACTCCTTTTTCGGTATTTATGATTGTTTTAGAGTTAGCTTTAGGCCTTGCTATTATTTTGGGCTGGCGTCCAAAACTCACAGCTGTATTGCTCTTGCTAATGACTTTGTTCTTCACATTACTGACCGGCTTTACCTATTTATCGGGTTATTCTCCAACGCTTACTTTTTGGGGATTGTTCTTCTTGGCTGTATTTGGTTTTGCTGTAGCAGGAATTGCAGAAAGAGCCTTCGGCAGAAATGCAGGTTTAGGCTTAGGGGTTTTAGCCTTAGTGTTGATATTCATTTCAGTGAAGTTTACGCATCTTTCGTTTGCGGCTAATTTTTCAGAAACAAAAATGAAGGTGACCGATTGCGGTTGCTTTGGCGATTTCATTAAACTAAAACCATGGGAAACGTTTTGGAAAGATGTGTTTTTAGATGTTTTGATTGTATTCCTCACTATCAACTATAAAAAGATTAGCCCTTTGTTTACCGAGTTGCCACGAGCTATTTTGGTGTACGGAGTAACAACTGTTTCATTGATTTTTTGCTTGTATAATTTTATGTGGAACGAACCGGTAATCGATTTTCGTCCGTATAAAATTGGTAGCGATATCAACGAAATGCGCAAAGTGTTGAAGCCTGAGGTAAAAGATTATGTCTTCATCTACAAGAACAAAAAATCAGGTGAAGAAAAGGAATTTAAAACGGCAGAACTATCTGCTATTACAGAAGACTGGGAATATAAAGACAGAAAAGATATAGTCATCGATCCGGGTATTCCTGCCAAAATCACTAACCTTTATGTTTTCGATCAAGAGCATGTAGATATTACTGATTCGTTATTGAACAATCCTGAGTATTCATTGGCTGTTATCAGCTATAAATTGAGTAAATCTTGCGATTGCTGTTTCAAAGATCATTTGAATGACATTGCTGCAAAATGCGACAAAGCCGGCATACAATTCTATGCTATTACAAGCGAAGACCCGGAGGAATTCCGTCACAAACATCAATGTGCTTATCCGTTTTATATGGCCGATGAAACGCCATTGAAAACTATTATGCGTTCTAATCCGGGTTTAGTGTTGTTGAAAAATGGTGTTGTGGTGAATAAATGGCATCGTAAACATTTTCCTACCTTCGAAGAGTTAGAAAAAACGTATTTTTCA
The DNA here is from genome assembly GCA_044226285.1 of Chitinophagales bacterium. GTDB lineage: Bacteria > Bacteroidota > Bacteroidia > Chitinophagales > LD1 > CALAYL01. The sequence goes on from JBGAHI010000003.1 coordinate 317,057, forward strand.
GCAACAAAGCATTAAAACAATTGATTTGAACCTGCTGAAATTCATTCTAAAACGATTGGCATCCGGTGTATTGGTAATACTCGGTGTGGTGGTGTTTATCTTTTTACTGTTCAATGTTTTGCCGGTAAACTCAGCTCGGATGACCTTAGGCCAACGTGCCGATACGGCTTCTGTACAAGCTATTGAGCGCGAGTTTCGATTGAATCAGCCTTGGTATAAGCGTTTGTATTTCTACTTCAACGATTTGTCGCCTGTTTCAGCACATAAACTGAACGATGAAAATCATCCAACGTATTTAGCTCCTAATCAAGCCCATTTTGTAAAGTTGTTTACTGTTGGCGAAAAGACCATTGTGTTAAAGAAACCCGATTTAGGACGTTCGTTTCAGTCGCGCAGAAAAGTCTCAGAAGTACTATCGGAAAAGGTTTTCGCCACTGCTATCTTAGCTTTGTTTGCCATGTTGATTGCTTCTGTAATAGGCATTGTAATAGGCGTTTTTGCTGCGCTTCGACAGTATTCGTTTTGGGATAATTTTATTTTGACCAGTTCGGTGATTGGTATTTCACAGCCGGCATTTTTCTCGGCATTCTTAATTGCCATTATTTTTGGTTACTACCTCAGTGCCTTAACCGGCTTGAATCATCAAGGTTCGTTGGTGGTGCTGAACGATTATGGTGATGAAGTTATCGTCTGGAAAAATTTGATTTTGCCTGTGATTGCATTAGGTATTCGCCCGGTGGGAATTATTGCGCAACTCACACGTGCATCTATGCTAGATGTACTTTCACAAGACTATGTGCGAACCGCACGTGCAAAGGGTTTGAGTTACTATAAGGTGGTCTTCAAACACGCATTACGCAATGCGTTGAATCCTGTGCTCACTTCAATTTCGGGGTGGTTAGCGGCTTTACTTACAGGTGCCTATTTCATAGAAACTGTATTCAATTACGATGGACTTGGTTTACAAACTGTGAATTCGTTGAAGAATTTCGATTTCCCTGTAGTGATGGGCGGTGTGTTGTTTGTGGCTGTTGTATTTGTAATTGTGAATATTTTCACCGATATCCTTTATTCGCTGCTTGATCCAAGAGTAGTTATCAAAGGCTAAGCATTGTAATGAAAGCATTACCTATCTTTATTGTTGGTTTTACTGGTGTTGGAAAGACAACTTATGGGAGACGATTAGCGAAAACGTTGCACGTTCCTTTTTATGATTTAGATGAATACATAGAAGAACAAGAAGGAATAACAATACCTGAAATTTTTACAACAAAAGGAGAGGATGAATTCCGAATTATTGAATCTAAAGTACTTGAAGGTCTCTTGGATAAACAAGCTGTAATAAGCTGCGGAGGCGGTACAGCCTGCTTCCACAACAATATGGAGCGAATGAATAGACACGGACATACCATTTGGCTTCAAGCATCAGAGGGAATAATATTCAAGAATTTGATGAGGACTGATTTGCATTTACGTCCATTGTTGAAGCATAAAGCAGAGCAAGAAATTAAAGATTGGATTTCATCTACATTAAAGGAACGAGAGCCATATTATGCTATGGCAAAAGAGCAACTTATCATTGCCGAATAGTGTCATCGAATTTCAAACCTTTACAAAAAGCAATTATATTGCTCATCAAATTACGAGGTTATGCATATCAATTACGAATCCATTAAAACAAAAGCAGAAAAGAAAGTCTGTGCCAAGCACAAAGAAGCGGCTAAACTAGTAGTAACCGCCACTGGTATTGGTTTTAAAGAGGATTGTTGTTGCTTAGAATTCGAAGATGAAATCATGAATTTTGTTGCGGATTTAGTGCAAAAGGAAATAGAAAAACACATTTTATAAATAGAAATTATCTGAAATGAATACGCAATTAACGGTTGAAACAATTGTACATACAGATGTAGTAAAAGCATGGGATTTTTTTACGCTTCCTGAGCATATAATGCAATGGAATTTTGCCGCACCGGAATGGCATTGTCCGCAAGCAGAAAACGATTTGCAAGTGGGTGGAAAATTTAATTATCGTATGGCCGCCAAAGACGGTAGCTTTGCTTTTGATTTTTTTGGGGTGTACGATGTTATTGATATGCACCGTTATATAAAATATACAATGGGCGATAATCGAACAGTAGAAATTACTTTTTCTGCAGAAGGGGATAGTACTAAAGTAACTGAAGTGTTTGAAGCTGAAACTGAGAATCCTTTAGACATGCAACAAATGGGCTGGCAATTGATTTTGAACAATTACAAGGCACATGCAGAAAACGGTTTATAATAACCCTTCTGCTTTGCAAATCTCTTCGTAACCTTTATCAGCGGCTAATCCTTTGCCGTCAGCAGCATTGGTGGCTAATACATCGCAGCGTTCGTTGTATGGATGATTGTTGTGCCCCTTAATCCAAACAAACTTTACTTGGTGCTTTCTGAATATTTGCAGAAAACGTTTCCACAAATCAGGATTTTTTTTGTCTTTGAAGTTTTTCTTCTCCCAACCAAATACCCATTTCTTCTCAATAGCTTCAACAACATATTTCGAATCAGAATAAACGGTAACAGCAATGCCGTCTTTGGTTAGGGCTTCCAAGCCTACAATTACCGCTAACAATTCCATTCGATTATTAGTGGTTAAGCGAAAGCCTTCTGCAAATTCTTTCTCATGTTTCCCGAATTTCAGAATCGCTCCATAGCCTCCCGGTCCAGGGTTTCCGCGCGATGAACCATCTGTATATAACTCTACATGCACGTTATTTTCATTTATTAGTTGTTATTTCTACGCACCCACTCATTCATTAATATACCTGCAGCAATACCTGCGTTAAGCGATTCGGCTTTGCCAACACGAGGAATAGATAACTTATTTTTAATCATCGGCCACAAAGAAGAATCAATTCCATTCGCTTCATTGCCAATCAACAAAATTCCTGATGATGGCATTGATGCAGTATACACCGACTCACCTTCCATAAACGTTCCAAGTACCGGCAATTGCGAATGATTACCAAAACATTCTGCCAAGTTTTGGTAATATACAGGAATTCTGAACAATGAGCCTTTTGCAGCATTCACTACTTTTGGGTTGTAAATGTCTACACTGTTTTCAGATAAGATTACTCCGTCAAACCCAAACCATTCGGCAGTTCTAATAATGGTACCTGCATTACCGGGGTCGTTAAGTGTATCCAAAGCAATGTATTTTCCATCTTTTAGCTTTAAATCGGCTACCATTGAAGGAGTTGAAGCTATGGCTATGGCTTGTTGAGGATTTTCAAGTGTTGAAATTTTATGGAGTTCATCTTCCGATACAATCTCCACTTCAATGTTTCGTTGATGCGCTTTAACAGTATTCCAATCGCTTGTGGCATATATTTTGTCAACAATAAACTTTGAAGAAATGAGTTCTATCACAGTCTTGTGGCCCTCCACCAAAAATTTACCGTACATTTGTCGGTGTTTTTTTTGATGTAGCGACTGAATAAACTTAATTTGACTTTTGCTAATCATTGTCACTAAAGTAAAAAAATAGACGACTTGCGAAGAATGAATTTTTTTAATCACCGAAACCCAATGCAATGGATGGCCGTTTTGCTGCTGTTCATTTCGTCATGTTCGGTAACGAAGAAATTCAAAGAGAATGAGTTTTTGTTGAAGCAAAATGAAATCAATATTGTTGGCTACAAGAAGTTGCAGAATCGACAAAAAGTGCACGATGATTTGAAACAAGTGGCTATTCAAAAGCCTAATATCAAAGCCTTTGGTTTTCTACCGTTCAAACTTTGGTTCTATACCGCAGCCAATAAAGACAAGGAAAATAAAGTGACTTGGTGGATTAAAAATAAAGTGGGTGAGCCACCTGTGATTTACGATAGTTTGTTAGCCGCTAAATCCGATAAACTGATTCAGAATTACATGCAGAACTATGGTTATTTCCAAGCACAGGTTTCGCATGAATTGAAGTTCAAAAAAAAGAAAGTAACGGTTGCTTATACCATCGTTCCCGGTGAATATTGGAAAGTAGGGAATGTGCTTTATCCTCGTCCTACATACAAAACCGATTCCATTGTTTGGCAGAATCATCATCGTTCGTTGTTAAAGCCCAACACCCGTTTTGATATTACGAACTTGAAGGCTGAGCGAGAGCGTATTGAAAATGATTTAAAAAATAGTGGCTTTTATTTCTTCTCCAAAGATTATGTGAATTACGAATTAGATACGAATAATGACAATCGGATGGTGAACATCAATGTATACGTGAACCAACCTAGCGACAGTGTTATACATCAACAATATTGGATTAACAACGTGTATACAACGCCAGATTTTGGTACAGATGCACCCGGCCAAAATCCTAAGCGCGATACCTTACAAATTGCTGAGTTTTCTTTCATTAGTAAGAAGTTAAAGTATCATACGGGTACGTTATTAGACGGTATATTTTTTAAGCGTGATCAATTATATCAACGCGATAATTATTTGCGAACGGTGAGACGTTTTTCAGACTTAGGTTCGTTTAAGTTTGTATCAGTTGATTTTGCAAAGGCTAATCGTCCGGGTAACTTTCTTGATGCTGTTATCAACTTAACTCCTGCGAAGCGCCAGACATTAGGTGGCGACATTCAAGGGAATTACACTACCGATATTTCGGGTGGATTTTTTGGAGTGTCTGGCGGTATTTCGTATAAGAATCGAAATTTGTTTAAACGTTCCGATTTATTGGTGATTGAATTAAATACCGGTTTTCAATTTCAGTTTGCCAGCAAAAAACCGGTGAGTATTATTACGAACGATGTTTCTGCGTCAACGACTTATTATTTCAACAAGTTTTTGTTCTCAAAGCCAACTTCTACGTTTAAATTCCAACGTCCGAAAACAAAGATATCGCTTACGTATAGCTACGAGAAGCGATTTGATTTTAATAGCGCTAACACCCGTGTTTTCTACTACACACTACATAATTTTGGGGCGTTGTTCGGTTATGAATGGGAGCCCAATACCTTTATGCGCCATCAGTTGAATCCATTTGTTTTCAGCTTATATATATTACCGCAAAAGGGAGCTGATTTTATTACTCGTTTGAATAATAATCCTTCGTTGAAAAACTCATTCGAAGAGCGAATCATTTTTGGTCCGAACTACACGTTCTTTTATACTAATCAGAAAACGAAAAACGATAAGAAGTACATCTATAATCGAATTAGTGTTGAAGCAGCCGGAAATCTTCTAATGGCTGGCTTTTCATTGGCAAATCTGGCGAAGAAAACAAAAGATACGATTCCTTATAAAATTGCTAAACGTGAGTTTGCCGAGTACTTCAGAATTGAAAACGAGTTCCGTGGATTTTATCGTTTTGACGCACATGTAAGTTTTGCCGGCCGAGGCTATTTAGGCTTAGGTTTGCCTTACGGAAATTCGAAAACAATGCCTTTCATCAAACAATTTTATACCGGTGGGCCAAACAGTTTACGGGGGTTCAGAATTCGTGAGATGGGACCGGGATCTTATGTTGGCGATGGATTTAACGATCCTACCCGTGTGACAGGATTTTTTAGCCAAGCCGGAGATATTAAAATTGAACTGAATGGGGAATTGCGATTTGATATTTACAAATGGTTGAAAGGAGCAGTGTTTACTGATATAGGAAATATTTGGTTGTTGAATAAAGATGCGCAACGACCGAATGCCGAGTTCGACATCAAACGTTTTTGGAACGAGTTTGCCGTTGACATAGGAGCAGGAGTACGTTTAGATTTCAGCTATTTCGTAATTCGTTTCGATTATGGTATTCCCGTACGAGATCCACGTTACACCACCAATAAATGGCGTTTTAAAGATAAATCACAATTTGGACAGTTCCAATTGGCTGTTGGTTATCCTTTCTAATTTTGTGCAGATTTTATAACACTTCTAGCAACTAATTTGCGCTTTTCACTATCTTCAAAGCATGAAAAAATATTTATCTATTCTAGTTGCAATTGGGATAACTCATTTCGTTGCTGCACAAAACAAATATGTAATTCGCGATATTGATGTTATATCAAAAAACAAAAACCTTGTAAATGCATGGTGTGGCGGCATTAACTCTCCGGTGATATCCGATATTAATTTGAATGATGATGCCTATCCCGACTTGTTTATCATTGATAAATATGGTAGTAAAGTAATGACCTTTATCAATCAAGGCCCCAACGTTTATCCAACTTACAAATACACCCCCGAATATGAAAAGTTATTTCCTGAATCGCTTTGGGGATGGGCTGTAATACGCGATTTTAATAAGGATGGAGTTCCTGATATTTTTTCATTAACGAATGGCGCCATGCAATGTTGGAGAGGGAAAAAAGTGAATGGAGTGCTATCGTTTGATTTTTATTTAGATGAAGTGCGTTTTCGCATAAGTCCTACTATCACTGATCATATTTGGACCTTCATCAACGACTTGCCCGGTTTAACGGACGTGAATGGCGATGGTGATATGGACGTTTTGTCGTTTGATATTTTAGGTGGAGCAACAGTAAACTATTACGAAAACCAAGCAAAGGAAATGGGTTATTCTTTAGACTCATTAGTGTTTTTGAATGTGACAAATTGTTGGGGGAACTTTGTTGAAAACAGTCTAACCAATTCTCTTTTTCTGCATGCAGTTTGTAAGCGAGGTGGTTTACAGGAGCCTAGTCCTTCTGGGGCTCGTCATCAAGGAGGCACTATGTTCACCTTCGATTATGAAGGTGACAACGATGTGGATTTATTGTTGGGTGATGTAAGTTATCCGGGATTCATCTACGCTGAAAATACCGGTGATACAGCTTATGCAGATGTTAACTATATCGATAGCACTTTCCCTAAATATAATACGCATGTGAATATGCCTATTTTTCCCGCTGCCTATAATATTGATTACAATAATGATGGTTACAAAGACCTAATGATAGCCCCCTTTAATTACGATCAAGGAGTAGGATTCGCAAAGGATATCAATAACATACAAGTATACAGCAATAGCAAAGTTAGTGGTAAGCAAGAATATAGTTATGCCGGTGATACTTTTTTCGTTAATCAGATTATAGATGCAGGATCCGATTCACGACCTATGTTTGAAGATGTTGATCGAGATGGAAAATTGGATATTGTAATTGGAGAGAATGGTCAGTATTCAGGGAATCCTAGTCCATTGTCAAAATTGTATTATTTGCACAATAATTCTAGTGCCGGGAATGTGCAATTTGCGTTAGATTCAGCATCCGATTGGTGTGGTGTTTCAGCCTTTAGTATGCTTGGATTATATCCTGCTTTTGGCGATTTAGATGGCGATACCCTTAGCGATATGATTACCGGTAATAATAGCGGTTTTTTGTTTTTCTATAAAAACAACGGCACTCCTAAACCGTATACAAATATTACGACCCCTCAACTTGGGGGAATTGATGTAGGTGAGTTCGCGAAACCCTTTATTTATGATGTAAATGAAGATGGGTTGAATGATATTCTAGTGGGCAATAAAGAAGGACGCGTAAGCTATTATTGGAATTTTGGAACTAAAACAGCCCCCAAATTCGATGTAGATTCTGTAAATCCATATTTGGGTACTATTCGAGTGAACGATTGGCAGAACAATGTGCTTTGGGGATATGCGGCTCCATTTGTTACCAAAGAAAACAGTAGTACCTATTTGTACTCTGGCTCTGAGCGTGGTTTAGTATTTAAATATCAAATCAACCGTGATAGTTTGCGAAGAGGTAGCTTTTTGTTAGTTGATTCTGACGTATTGGGCTACAATGCTGGTAATCGTTCTACTATATCCATTACTGATTTAAATAGTGACGGTAAACCGGAGTATTTAGTGGGGAATCAACGAGGAGGGATGATGCTATTATCTGAGGTGAATTGGAATAAAGATACGACCACTGCAATTGAAGAACCTGCAATCCGCAATAACAATTTGGTTATTTATCCAAATCCAGCACGAAATGTGCTGAAGATAGAGTCTTCGAATGACTTAAAAAATACACAATATCAAATTCACGATCTTACAGGTAATGTTGTATCAGACGCTGCATTAGAAGGAAAGAATGAGATTAACGTTTCAGCTTTACCGAATGGAGTGTATGTATTGCACTTAGTGAGTACAGAGTTCACTATAGCAAAAAAGTTTACATTAATTAAATAGTTGTTTTGAAAATATACAGAGGGAACTGCAATGCAGTAGTGGACATACTTACAGATGTGCTGCATCATCACAAACATTTAGGTAAAACGATTGAGTTTTATTTAAAGAATAACAAACAATGGGGTGCGCGCGATCGCAATTTTATTGCTGAAAATGTTTTTGAAATCATACGTTTCTTGCGCTACTATGCACACCTGAGCCGACAAGAATTTTTATCCATTGATATAAATACTCGCCTTTTACTGGCGGCAAAATTACTTTCGGACCAAGTTGAAATACCGGATTGGTTTGAATTGGATGAAAACGATAGGCAGACAATTGAACAGCAGTTGAGTGAACCAGCTTTAGAAGCCATCCGATTGTCTTACACTGATTGGTTTTATACCGAAGGTGATAAAGCCTATGGAGCAGCATGGAACCCTATAGCCCAGAAGTTGAATGAACAGTCGATGGTTTGTCTTCGAGCTAATACCTTGAAAACTTCTCGCCAAAAGCTATTGAAGATATTGGGTGAAGAAGGTATTGCTGTTCAAAAAGTAGATGACTGCAACGATGGCATGGTGTTGCAGCAACGACAAAAATTAGTTAATCATGTAGCTTATAAAGAGGGCTTGTTCGAATTTCAAGATATTTCTTCGCAGCAAGTAGTTGAATTTTGTCAACCTAGCCCAAATACAGTAGTTATCGATACATGTGCCGGGGCAGGAGGGAAGTCGCTCCATTTCGCCTGTTTAATGCAGAATAAGGGGCAAATTGTGAGCTTTGACATTCACGAGAATAAAATTCTGGAACTTCGGAAGAGAGCAACACGTGCCGGAGTGAAGATTGTATATGCCCAAGTTGTGGATGAAAGTCTAGTGGCAGACTATCGTTTGCAGGGCGATATTGTGTTGATAGATGCCCCTTGTAGCGGTAGCGGTGTGATTAGAAGAAATCCTGAAAATAAATGGCAGTTAAATGCAGAATTACTTGCATCAATTACGAAAACACAACAACAAATTTTGGACAGCTATTCCACTATGGTGGCAGGCAACGGTATTTTAGTGTACGCTACTTGTAGTATTTTACCACAGGAGAATGAGCTCCAAGTACAAGCCTTTCTTCAACGCAATCCAGGCTTTACCCTTATAGCAGAAAAATCCCTCACCCCGGGTATTAATACCGAGTATGACGGATTTTACATGGCTAAACTCAAACGAGTGTAAGCGATTAGTTATCTACTTGTATTGTTTTACGGTGATAGCGAGCAACAATATTCGGATCCGGTTTTAGGCGTATACCTACACCTTTGTTTGCATATGGCATTTCAGAGAGTACATAACGTATGCTTTCCAAACGCGCTTTCATTTTATTATTTGCTTTCACAATAATCCACGGACTAAAAGATGTATGCGTTTTGTTGAACATTTCTTCTTTGTATGTTGTGTACATACTCCATTTTTGTTGCGCTTGCATGTCTACAGGGCTTAGTTTCCATTGTTTTAGCGGATTCGCCTGGCGCGATTTAAATCGTCTCAATTGCTCATCTTGTGAAATGGAGAACCAGAATTTTACGATAGTAATTCCGTCTTCATACAACATATGTTCAAACTCTGTTACCTGATGCATAAAGCGTTCATATTGCGCCTTAGTACAGAAGTCATTCACCGGTTCTACTACCGCTCTATTGTACCAACTACGGTCGAAGAACACAATTTCTCCTCGGTTTGGTAATTGTTTTATGTAACGTTGGAAATACCATTGTCCCAATTCATCAGATGTAGGTTTAGGTAAAGCTACTACGCGCATGGCTCGAGGGTTGATATGCTCTGTGAAACGTCTGATGGTTCCTCCTTTTCCGGCAGCATCGCGGCCTTCAAACAAAATCACAACACGCGCTCCACTTTCTTGTACCCATCGCTGCAGTTTCACGAGCTCAATTTGTAATTGCTCTAATTCTGTTTCATATCTAATCGAATCGAGTAATTTTTTCGGATTTCCGTTGTTTGAACTAATGAATTCTACCAGTTTATCTTTTGATTTCATTTGCCCTAACTCGCCTAATGAAATGGTTTCACTTTGCCAATCGGTAATCACTTTTTCTGCCGCTAGGGCTTGCTGACTTTCTACTTCCTTATTAGCTTTCTTGGCAGGAATAACAGTTGTACTTGCGGAAGGTTTTTTGATAACTGTTGTTGCTTTTTTGGGGGCTACAACGTTCTTTTTTGGAGTATTTACTTTGGCCATATTGCTATTGAATTTTTATGAGGCGCAAAGTTAACACTACAATATGGGAGTGATATGACATCAATCAGTATTTTTCCTATTCTCTGTCATACTTAAAACGGGTAAATAGATAGATATAAATGATTCAATTACTTATAGATGGGTGTTAACTGCAATGCCGAAGAATGAATCTGTTTTATTGAAAATAAAATGCTTTTTTTTTGCCCAAAAATGCAGTAATGAGTGTTGCCGTATTATTATCGCTCTACGCAAGATTAATGCCTTCCAAAGTCGCTTTATATCGCTCCACTTCGTTGTTCATTACTTTGAACCACAGTGGTGGAATTAAGGCTAAAACCATCATGCCCGGATAGCCGGTAGGCATTTGTGGACTTTGATCAAAATGACGCAATACTTGGTATTTTCTGGAAGCCATGTAATGATGATCGGAATGGCGTGTAAGCTCAAATAAAAGCAATCTTCCAATTGGGTGATTGGAGTTCCATGAATGAATAGGCATTACTTTTTCGTAATAAGCACCATCGATTAATTTTCTACGTAAACCGTAATGTTCAATGTAGTTAACTGTTTCTAATAGTAAGAATCCCATAATCGCTGCACCGATATAGCATATTAAGGCTTTCGGCCCAAACACAGCAAAAATAACCACAAGCGATGCTGCCTGAATAAATTGATATTGTACCATTTCACTTTTTAAACTGTACCAAGGCAAGTTGAGTTTTGCCATGCGTTCATTTTCTAAATGCCATGCCGATAACCAACCGTCTTTTACTGAGCGAAACCAAAATGTGTAAACGGGTTCGTTTAAACGGGATGAGGCTGGATCGTCATCTGTAGAAACGTTTTTATGATGGCCACGATTATGTTCTACAAAGAAGTGCATGTACTGTGATGTTAACAATAATATCTTCGACAAAAATTGTTCAAATTTTGTATTTCGATGTCCCAATTCATGCGCCACATTAATGCCAAACACCCCACAGGCAATGCCCATAGCCGACATAATGCCTAGCAATTCCCACCAAACTAAGGTATCGTGACTAATTCGATACAAGCAGAAAATAAGCATGGCATATTGTATCGGTACAATAATCCATACTAATAAATCATACTTCATATCTTTCTTGATGATTTCTTCTTCGAGTTTTTCGAAATTTTCGGTGTTCCCACGCATGAATAACTCTAGTGTGGGCACCAATGCAAAAGCATAAAACAATGCAAAATACGTCCAAATGCCTCCGGCAACTATGGAAAATAAAATCGCTACAACACTGATGAATGAAGCGAAGTACTTGACAAACTTTAAATTCATAGCATCGATTTTAAATATTTAAAATGTATTAGAATTTTACTTTTTTGTTGATGTCAATTCCAAGTTCCTTTTTCCAAAGTAACCATTTTACGCCAACTCCGCCATTTATGCGCATATCCATTTCTTTAGAAGTAAAGGCTTTGTAGATTTCCTTCAAACCATCAAGAATACTCATTTCGGGCTTGATGGTAACCGAAATAGGAATGGCAAAATCACTTTTTCTACGCACTAAAATTTCTCGTTTTTCGTTGATGGCGGCCATTTTTTTATTGTCGAGATACAAATCTAAACCCACATTTTGAATCTTGAATTTCAGCATATTGGGATTGTGGAATACTACTTCGGTACCAAGCTTAAAGCCACTCATTCCCAACGATTCGTATTTTGTGTTTTCATATTTTACAAATTGAGGCGCCTGAATTTTACATGAACTTAAGCCGGCAATAATCACGGCATACAAGAGAAAATACTTCGAAGACATTTTTTTATAATTTTGCTATTCCGAAGTTAACAAAATCATTTTATTGTCACAGTTTCGGAGTTGTCGATATCCACATTTACTTTTGAAAAAAGACTTGTGTTACTCAAACTTCCTTTAAAATGAGCCTCTACTGTTGGGCCATTCGTAATGTCAAAATCTGTTTTAGCGAATCGAAGTTCAAAAGGATAACGCCCAGTTTCTTTTGAAGATATATTCAGATTTATTAGATTTTGAAGTATACCAATAGGCATGTTGTTCAATTCGAAATGCATATCTATCGCTGAAAATCGCAACTGAAAAATAGAAGGATTGTACACTTCAATTACACCGGTATAGCGGTATCCATTTTCGCCTAAAGGAACTATGTTTAAGCTGTGAATGCCTTTCAATTCAGGCTTTTCTTGGCTTCCCATCAAGTTTATACCGAAAATAATGGCTAATACCAATATGAGCAGCAATAAAATACGTTTTATGTTCATCACAATTAGTTTACTGGTTGTAATACTACGGCTCTTTCGAAACTTTCTTCCAACGAAATCAATGTTTCTGTTCTGTTGATGCCGGTAATCTTTTGCATTTTATCATGTAACACCTTTCTTAAATGTTCGGTATCCGAACAAACTATCTTCAAGAACAAGCTGTAATTCCCTGTAGTATAGTGACAAGAAACCACCTCGTCAATTTTTTTGATCTCCTTCAATACAGCATCGTATTGATCAGAGCGATTTAAGTAAACACCAATAAAAGCAATTACATCTAAACCCAGTTTTTTGGTGTTGAGCTGTATTTGAGGGGCTTTCACGATGCCGTATCGTTCCAGTTTTTTCATTCGAACATGCACTGTACCTGGAGAAACAAATAGTTTTTCGGCAATTTCGGTATATGGAGTATTCGCATCTTTCAGCAAGGCGTTCATAATGCCAATATCTACATTATCAATTTCATAATTTATGGGCATAAAGTGATGTGTGTTTTAATTATTATTCAAAAATAGGTATAATTATTAAACAAAATGTAAATAATACATCATTCTGTTAGTTTTATTTTAAAATATTGAACTTGTCTTTATCTTTGTGTCATCATTGTTGGGTGATGAAATTTGGCAGACATACCCTCCTGTCTCGGGGGTGAGGACAAAGAAACAAACGTTGTGTAATGAAGGGTTGACCACTCGCGCGCGCACTGCACAATAGCTAATCTCCTCGTGTAGGTTCGACTCCTGCCTCAACAGCCACTAAAAAAGCCGTACTCGTTAGTACGGCTTTTTGTATTTTAGCTAAGACCTTTGTTAGTATTGGACTGCATTAAATCTCCCTGATTCAATTTGGATAGTACTTCCGGTAGAGTCAGCAACCGATGCATAGAAATTGCCGGATATTTTCTTTGTGGTTTTATCCCATTCAGAAATTACAATTTTGCCACTTTGGGCTGAATAGTTTCGGCCGTCTTCTGGTTTTCGGAAAGAAAGAGAGGTGTAATTCCCAATGTCGTAATTGCCTAGCGACTTTCCTTGTAAGCGAATATTAATCAATGTTTCACTTGCTTTAAAGCTTTTGATATTCGTAAAGTAAGTGAACACTTTCGTGGTGTCTAAATGCAAAGAATCTATAAAGGCTGTTGCGCTATCTGCTTCAATGGTATTGCCCGAAGCCTTAAAATCCAATACGGGTTGGGTGTAGGTGTATTTCGGGTCGAAATATTTTTTGCAAGATGAAACACCAATAAGAAATAACAAAAGAAAAGTAGCTCGGGTCATTTTTTTTGATTTGAAAATTAATTCTACATATTTTTGGCAACAATGAGTAAGCAATTCGATAAAGACTTATTGCGCCTGTATATGATGGGTGCGGCAAATCCATCAGGAGGGAAGGTGCAGTTTTCCGCTGCGCAGGCGGTTGATTTGCATATGGATGACGAGGGTTATACCGGAGGAAAGAGAGATGAGAAATATATTTTAGAACATCAAATCGAGTTATTTGAAAAGTCGATTGATCAAGCCATTGCTTCAGGGAAGTCGGAATTGCGAATTATTCATGGCAATGGAAAGGGTGTGTTGAAAAAGGAGGTCCATAAATTACTCAAACGTCATCCTCATGTTGCTTCATTTGATGATGCGCATCATCCTAAATACGGGTACGGCAGTACTATTGTCTATTTTTTCTGACAGCTCACATTTTTGCTGTGCATATATGTTTTCCACATGTTTTCCACAAATTAACTTTGTTGAAAATTTAGATCATGAAAGCTATTTTATTATCAGCATCCCTTTTATTTGGAGCATCTGCTTTTGCTCAATCCAATGAAGTATTAGCAGTCAATAACAACGAAGTAAAGAAAACAACCGAAGAAACAGCACCAATGCCCGTTAAGGCTCAGGAATTGAAAGTGAGTTTAAAGAACGGTTCAGAACGCAAAGTAGCTGTTTATGTAGGTCCGAAAAAAGACGTATTTAGTGGTAAAGGTGAGGCCTTGGGTGGATTAAGTTTAAATACTTACTACTTGGTTCCTGGCGATATTATTTGCATTATGGACGATCCGAAAACTATTCACGCTTGTTCTATCTTGAAAGAAGGTACAACTAAAGTTGAAATTAACAGCTCTGGCAACGGATTTATCAAATAAAAATTTCATGGATTGTGGAAAGAGGGTTGCTACGGCAGCCCTTTTTTTATGTTTATTTGAAACTTGTTTCATGGCCTCACTTAACATATTATGATTGATTGGTTATTAAAAGATTATAGTGCTTTAACTACAAACGAACTTTATGCTGCCATGCAGTTGCGACAAGAGATTTTTGTGGTGGAACAGAACTGTCCTTATCTAGATGCCGATGGAAAAGATGTGTATTCCCACCATCTTTTTGGCTACGAAGGAGATATTTTGGTGGCGTATTGTAGGATTGTAAAACCTGGCATTAGTTATAACGAGGTTTCCATTGGTAGAGTTGTGGTTAAATCTAGCTTTCGAAAGTTTGGATACGGTCATTTGTTAATGCAACGTGCTTTAGAGGCTATTATCTCGCTGTATGGTGCTCTACCGGTGCGCATTGGGGCACAAAGTTATCTATTGCACTTTTACATGGCTCACGGTTTTACTCAAGAAGGCGAGGAGTATTTAGAAGACGGAATTCCGCATCGCATTATGCTTAGGAGTTGACATTCAACATTTTTTACCATTTGTTAAAACATTTTTTACACAAATTCTGTTTCCTTTGCCACGCAAATTATGGCAATAGATTTATCGGATATCAAAATTACTATCTACAGAAGCGTTGCTGAAGTATCCGATGATATTTGGCGAAAGCTCATTGCACCGGGTAATCTGTTGATGCAACCGGCCTATTTGTCGATGATTGAGCGCTTGCATAACGATCAGTTGAAATTCTATTATGCGGTATGTCACTGTGGTGATCAACTGGTAGGTTTTTTTTATTTTCAAGAATCTGTTTTCGAAGGGGAGAACCTGATTCCTTATTTTCCGAGTACGGAATCGTCCAATATTTTTCAAAAATTGTTTGCTGGTTTTTTAGGCTTATTTAAACCGGTTGTTCGTGCAATTCATATGCCCATGCTTAATGCGGGTAATATATTCATGACAGGAGAAGTGGGCTGTTATTGCATAGATCCTACTAACAAAGAGCAGCAATTCCGATTGCAAATGGCCTGTGCCGATAAAATTTTGGAACTTAACCCTTCTATTAAAGCCATATTAAATGCTGATTTCTATACTGCTGATGCTAAAGACACATTAGTATACAGCGAAAGAAAATTTAATACTATAGCAGTTGAGGCCGATAATGCTATGGATGTTTCGGAATTTCACACTTTTGACGACTATCTGAATAAGCTTGCTTCTAAATACCGAGTTCGCACAAAAAAGATTTTAAAACTCAGCGAACCTATTTCATCGCATGAATTTTCTTTAGAAGAGGTCATCCAATACGAAAATGAATTAGTATCACTTTATAAGCGTGTAGCTGATAAAGTCGACTTCAAATTGGCGGAGTTGAATGACCGTTTTTTTATCGAACAAAAGCGAGTTTTTCCCGATAACTATCACATTTGCGGTTATTTTTTAGACGAAAAATTGGTGGGTTTTGTGAGCGTTTATCGTGTTGAGGAAAAGGCTGAAGTCCACTATTTTGGCATTAATTACGATGTTTTAAAGGAATATCACTTATATCAACGCATGTTGTATGATGTTGTGAAGCAGTGTATTGGTTTTGGAGTGAAGATGATACATTTTGGTCGCACGGCTCCTGAAGTGAAATCTACGATTGGTGCAAGACAATTCCCAATGTTTGGTTTTTTGAAACACAGAAATAGTTTCATCAATGGAATAATGCAGCTGTTTACTGCAAATCTGAGACCACGAGAATATGTTCTACGCAGTCCCTTTAAATAGCTTTATACGCTGTAAATCAATCAATTTTTTGTTGGTTGTGATTTGCCTAAAACTTTCCCTCATTCCTTTGTGAATAACTCGATTACCTAAATGTTACGCGCTTTTCAAAAAAAATATACTTTCACGGATGAAAATGAGCCGTTGATTTAAACATTTAACATGAGAAGAGGTCTTTTTACACTACTTATATATTTTTTTGCGCATGCGTCTTTTGCCCAATTGGCGGTTATTTCAGGCCATATAACGGATGAAAAAGACAAGTCGGACATGATTGGGGTGAACCTAAAAATCAAAGGGACTACAACCGGAACATCTACTGATATTGATGGAAATTACTCGCTTAAAGTGCCTGCAGGTAAGCCGTTTTCTATAGAATGCACATACATTGGTTATCAAGTGAGAACCATTGATGTAATTAGTTTGAAAGAAGATGAAGAGAAAACCATCAATATTGTGATGAGTGAATCTTCTAAAGAACTAGATATTGTTGTAGTTACAGGAAGTAAATACGAGAAGAAGCTAGGCGAAGAAACCGTATCACTTGAAGTATTAAAGGGACAAAATATTACGCAAAGTGCACAAAACGTAAGTGAAGCGGTGAATAAAGTACCCGGAGTAAATATGTTGGGAAGAACCATCTCTATCCGTGGAGGTAGCGGCTTTGCCGATGCTACAGGAAATAGGGTGTTGGTGTTGTTAGACGATGTCCCAATGGTGAGTCCGGAGAATGGCGGTATCCGTTGGGAAGCCATGCCTGTAGAGGCCATCAACCAAATGGAAATTATTAAAGGCGCAGCTTCGGCTTCATATGGTTCTTCTGCTTTGAACGGCTTGATAAATATTCGAACGCTTACACCTAAAGAAGATAAACCCTATAATAAGATTTTTGTGAATTACGGACTGTACGATCATCCGAAAAACAAAGATTTTTATTGGTTTAATCGAAAAACAGTCAATGGAAAGGAGCAATACAAACCACCTATGTTTGGTGGAATTGGATATGTACATGCGTCTAAAATTGGACCGGTTGAACTAGCATTAAATATTGGCTATCAGGGCAACGAAGGTTATGGAAAGAAAAATTCATACGACCGTTTTCGTGGTTTTATGAAGTTACGTTATATCCCTAAAAAGATGCAAAACTTAACGTTAGGCTTAACCACTAATATTTCTAACGAACGTAGCGATGACTTCTTCTTCTATAAAGGATATGGTATTTATCCATCAGTTGATAGCTTGAAGGCCGCACTAACCGGAACAGATCCGGGTGGAATGAGTAGTTATATTCAACAATTGTCACGTGCTAATCGCGATAGTTTAGTATTGGTTGCAGAAAAGTTTGATGTGCAAAAAAACCTGTCGGTAAACATTAATCCTTATGTGAATTTCTACGACAAACAAGATAACCGCCACTCCCTTAAAGTAAGCTATTACTATTCACGCGGACAGAATACCAATGGCGATTCCAGCGAGGCGAACAAAATTTATGGCGATTACTCTTTCGTAAAACGTTTCCAAAAAATCGATTTCAATTTAGCTACAGGTATTTCAGGTTATTACACAACTGTAAGCAGTATAACCTTTAAAAAGCGTTACGAAGCAAATGCAGCTTGGTATATTCAAGTGGACAAGAAATTCTTTAAACGATTAACCTTAACAGCTGGTGTCCGTTTAGAGTATTTTAAACTCGACACCACATCGAATATGCACGATCAATGGTTACTCAATACCATGCTTAAACGCAAAGAGGGTAATCTTATCAAATCGCCTGTTGAGCCTTTGTTCCGTATCGGATTAAACTTCCAAGCAACAGAAGGAACCTTTATTCGTGCTTCATTCGGACAAGGATATCGTTTCCCGGCTATTGCCGAGAAATTTGTACAAACTGCAAGAAGTGGTGCTTATGCCGTTCCAAATTTCAACTTGAAACCTGAGAACGGATGGAGTGCAGAGTTAGGGATTAAACAAGGCGTTAAGATTTCGAAATGGATGTTCTTTGCCGATTTAGCAGGCTTTGTGAATCGTTACAGAAATATGATTGAGTTTGTGAGTTTGCCTAAAGATTCAAGTCCTGTGCCTGTCCCTTCGGGATATTTTATCATTGCACAAGCGCAGAATTATACACGAGCAATGATTATGGGAGTGGAAGTCTCTGCTATTGGAACCGGTAAGATTTTTGGAGTTCCTTTGAACTTTCTGGTTGGGTACACTTACATGGAACCATGGAATTTAAATGCCGAGGCAATTTTGAAAGACCCAAGCGCAGTTTATCTTAATTTTCGAATGAAGCATACCGCTAAGGCCGATGTACAAACGGAGTATAAAGGCCTCATTGTAGGTGTTACAGGTACATTCACCAGTCAGATGATTCGTATCGATCCGCAATACAATGTGTTGAATAAAATACGTAATTGGCGAGCAACACACAGTAAGGGTGATTTTGTTTTCGATGTCAGAGCCGGATACAATTGGAAAGACAAGTTAACGGCTACAGCTATCGTAAAAAATATTGCCAACCGCGAGTATACCCTTCGCCCTGGTTATGTTGAAGCACCACGAAATTACACTTTACAAGTAACCTATTCCTTTTAATCCATTTTCAATTTTTGTTACGAATCAATCGCCTAAGAACGGTTGATTCGTAGTTGTTTTTAGGTATCTCGCTGAAAACTACAGGATCCCTTTTTTGTAAAAAATACATTTGTAGAAATACCAAGACATATGTATCAAATTGGATGTGGGAAAGCGGATATAACGGCTTTTGTAAAAGGAGCAGGAATGTTAGGGTATGGACTTTATTTCCATACCATGGAAGGAATTGAAACCTCTTTGTTTGCGCGTGCTTTTGTAATAGCCGATGAAACTAAAGGAACTAAATTAACCATTGTAAATTGTGAATTAGGTTTTATTACCATAGCACTGAAAAAAGGCGTTTTAGCGGAATTGGAACGCAGAAAACCAAATTCGGGATATACCGAGGAAACACTCATGCTCACTGCACAACACACGCATAGCGGTCCGGGTGGATTTTCTTATTATGGTATTTATAATATCAGTATTCCCGGTTTTGTGCCTGAGATCTACAAGAAGCTCGTAACGGGTATTACCGATGCCATTGAGCAAGCAGAAGCCAATAAAGTAGCTGGTACTGTTTCCTTTGCGAAAGGCGAATTTGCATTAGATAAAAATGTTGCCTTTAATCGATCGTTACTGCAATACAACCAAAACCCCGAGGTGGTTGAGAAACTAACTCCGGAAACAACTAACAAAGGGGTAAATCGTGAAATGACATTACTTAAATTTACTGCAGCAGATGGCAAAGAATTAGGGAGTATCAACTGGTTTGGAGTACACACAACAAGCGCTTCAAACGATTTAAACAAGATATGTTCTGATAATAAAGGCTATGCATCATTGTTTTTAGAGGAAGAAAAGGGGGGCGATTATGTTGGCGCCTTTGCTCAAGGTATTTGTGGCGATGTTACGCCTCGTTTTAAATACAATTCAAAACGAAAATTTCAGCGCGGCTATTGGGATGGCGAATTTGAAGATGACTATAAGAGCGCCCAATATAACGGGAAATTACAATGCGAAAAGGCAAAGGAAATTTTAGAAACACCGGTGGAGAAAACATTACCGTTAAACGGAGGACTCGATTGTGGTGTACAATATGTTGATTTTACCCGCGTGCAGTGCGATCCGGCTTTTACTAACGGTAACTTAGATGCACGAACCGGTTCTGCCGTAATGGGTATGGCCTTTTTAGGAGGGGCTTACGTTGATGGTCCGGGGGCACACCCAGCATTGGTAAAAGCGGCAGGTGGAATATTAACCTTCATAAAATATTTCGAGAAAACAAAGGCATTCTTCCTGAAAGGAGAGTACAAACAAATTATCGATTTAAAATACAAAACGCAAGGCAATAAAAAGCTCGCAATTGAAACCAATGCGCGAAGAATTTTTGGAACCAAGCACATTAACCGCTTAATTGTTCCCGCTTGGCTCGATCCGAGTATTTATTTGTTGAAACAATTTTTCTTGAAAGATGGACATCGTAATAAACCTTGGTCGGCTCGTATTCTTCCCATTCAAATGTTTCGAATAGATTCTGTGGCTTTAGTAGCGTTTCCTTTTGAAATTACAACTATTGCTGCAAAACGATTAAAGGAGTCTGTAGAAAAACGTTTGAAAGAAAAGGGCGTGAAAGAAGTGATTATTGTACCCTATGCGAATAGTTATTCGGGGTACATTACCACCTTCGAAGAATATCAAGTACAAATGTACGAGGGTGGTCACACCGTATTTGGCGAATGGAGTTTAGCCGCATTACAAACTAAGTTCGATGAACTCTGTAAGGCTATGTTGGTGAACAAAGAAGACCGCAATATTCTACATGATGACTTACCACCTGAATTTACAGAGGATGAGTTAAATCAATTCCCATTCTATAAAGCAGCTTGGTATGCCCGTAAAGAGCGAAGAGCCGCCCGGAAGAATAAGACTACAGTATAAACTACTAAATCTAAAATGACCAAACGCCAATCCACAGTTCTGATTTCAGGCATAGTGCTAACGGCATTATATTGGGTTGTGGCGCTGTGGTACACTAACAAACAAGCCTATTCCAAAGATTTAGTAGTATTCCATGCCCTATTGGGTAACGGAGCATCGATGGATGTTTGGCAATATATTTATCAGTTTGGAATTACTGTACTACTGTTTCTTATAGTTCCCTATTGCATTTTTCGATTTTACTTGAACGAAGATTTTCTTTCGCTGGGTATACGTTTTGTGCCTAACCGTGAAGCATTAATTGTATGTGCGGTGCTTTATCCGGTGGTGATTGCCTCTACTTACTTTTCTTCGCAAGATCCCTTAATTGCCGGAGAATATCCCTTGTCGAAAGGCATTGGTGCAAGTTGGACTGTTTTCTTACTGTATGAGCTCGCTTACTTTTTTTACTTTTTCTCGTACGAAATTTTCTATCGTGGTTTTTTCTCTTTTGGTTTAAAAACAGAACAAGGAGGAAAGCGCGAACTCATCACTATCATTATTGTACAAACCCTACTTACCACATTGTTTCATATCGGAAAACCAACCCCTGAAATAGCTATGGCTGCTGCCTTTGGTCCTGTGTTTGGCTATGTTGCCTTTCGCTACAATTCCATTTGGTATGGCATGGTCATTCACTATGTAATGAATATTTTCATCGATTATTTTTCGTTGCACTGGCTCGATTTAGCCCCTAAACATTTGTTTTAATGAACGTATTAGTCACCGGAGCGAATGGCTTTATTGGTAGTCATCTTACCCAATTGTTGGTGAAGGAAGGACATACTGTACGAGCCTTATTATTGCCCGGCACTGTATTAGGAGCCATTGATGGTTTGCCGATTGATGTCGTCTATGCCGATATTACCAAACCGGAAACGTTTCAGCAAGCTTTTCAAGGAATAGAAGTAGTGTACCACTTAGCCGCAATGCCATCTGTAGCTTGGGGAAAGCAAGTCTTCAATGTAAATTATAACGGAACAAAAAACGTATTAGAAGAAGCTGTTCGTTGTGGCGTAAAACGAATCGTGTTTATGAGTTCACTAGTCGTTCATGGGTTTAAGCATTTTTCAGATGCAGATGAAAATACACCAATGCTCACTATTGGAACTTTTACACGTCCGTATGCTGCCTCAAAAGTAATGGGAGAGCATCTTATGCAAGATTATCAATCGAAAATTGAAACAGTGATTATTCGTCCGGGTTTCAATATTTACGGACCAAACGATAAAATGACCAGCAAAGAAATGCTCGATCGTTTAAGCAAAGGACAATTGATGGGCTATGTAGATGGCGGAAAAAGCAAATTAGGCTTTGTCTATGCTGAAAACCTTGTGTTTGGACTGTTATGTGCCGGCACTCATCCTGCAGCAGCGAATAATGCCTTTGTTATAGCCGATTACGAACCAAACTACATTCATTTACCTCAACTGCTCCATGCATTCAGTAAAGAGCTCAATATTCAACCCAAAATCAATAACATTTCCTCTTATTTGCTGTATCCCGTGGCATTTGTAATCGATTGTTTCTATTTTCTGTTTTTGCGAAACAAAATGCCGCTTATCAGCACCTATATTGTCAATACATCAACCCACGATCTACATTTCAGTTCCCGAAAAGCACTAGAAACGATTGGCTATACGCAAAAAATAAGTTTTGAAGAAGGGGTGCGAAGGACGGTGGAATGGTATAAGAACCTCTAATATGTTTTTTTGAAGAGTAGCGAGGGGGCTCGAACTCACGTCCTTCTCGCTTTATAAGTGGGACGCACTAACCAACATTGGCAATGAGTGATTGAATATAGACTCTACTTTTTCTTGCTTTAATTTCCCTTTCTCGTTTTGCAGCTAATGTTCTTGATTCAAATGTTTCAGTATACATTATCTTCCAATCAGATGCCATATTGGACGTAAACCTAGTCATTCCGTTATTGTGCTCAAACAATCTTCTTTCTAAATTGTCGGTATGTCCAACGTAATACTTATTAGCAGATGCAGAATACAGGATGTAAATGAAGTACATAATTAGGGTGTTTTATGTATAGAAGATTAATCGTAAGAACTCCCGACCTTCCCGCTTTACAAGCGGGACGCACTAACCAACATTGGCTAAATGGGTTAAAAATAAAATTGAACATGATTGGGGTGGTATTTGTAGCGAGGGGGGGGCTTTCCCCACTCCAAAAAAACCATAATTTCAACGAGGAAATTTTATAAATCAGTTAAAGAATAGCCACGTTTTGTCGCACTTTTGTCGCTGTTATCCCTTTTTGTTATCAGGATTTTCGTATTTATTTAGCCTTTCCCGCAGCAACCGGTTATTTTCCTTATATACATTGAGTGTTTCCTGTAGGTCGTGGCATTTATCTTCGCACGCCTTTAATCGATCATCAGCCTTTTTAGTTTGATAAAGCGGGCTAGATTCCTTTAACAAGTGAAAATCTTTGTTTTCATAGCTAGGAATGATGTAGTAGAACAAATTTGATTCTAATACCTCACACGCTTGCATAATTTTTGAAAACGGCCAGTCCTTTCGGTTTAGTAAATTGGTGGCATTGGAACGGCCAAAGCCCATCTTTTCTGCAAAGTGTGAGGGTTTTACACCTTTGCGTTCCATTTCTTTTCTAATAATATCTCCTATTCCCTCTTGCATCAGTATATTTTTAATGCAAACTTCCATACTTATTGACTTCATAATTGATTTTTTAGTTATAAATTCAACTTAAATCAAATTATTTGCCACAAATGTTTTGTTATTAATTAAAAAGGTATTTAGTTTACATTAAATTAATCGAAACAATTATGAAAAACGGAATAGATGAAAGAACTATTGATAATTCAAAAACAGTTCACATTAAAATCAAAAAGCCTTACATAGTACCACTTTTAGCCGCACATTGTAAACTTACCTACGACAAATTAGGTATTGATCCTGTGGAAAATGCACCAATTGAATTAATTTCTTGCATGGGTATTGCTCGTAAGCGTTTTAACAATCTTTTGAATAACAACGAGCAACCTCTGTTATGCGAAGCTATTGCGTATTTCGATTTTATGCATAAAAGGGGGCACATTAAAGCCATATCAGAACTCTACGAAGTCCTATAAATATTTTTTTGCATACGTATTAATAAAAATGCAGTATTTTAATTAAATCATTTCTTAACCAGTCCCCACGAAGTTAAGTATTGCACTCGGCCTAGCAAAACCAAAAACGTTCTTTTCGCCCGAGGCATTTCCCAGCAAAAGGAAAAAGCAAGACAACCCACAAGGTTAGGTAGTGGGCTTTTTTTAAACCAAATCAATTTTATATGAGCAAGCGAATTAAGGTAGATCCACGCATTTATGTTTCCGAAATACAATTTTTGGAAAAGTTCATTAACCAAGATGAAGCATTGAACACTAGTGCTGCCAAAACAATGTTTCCGCTTTTGTTTGGCATTTACGAAAAACTATCCGCTCCAATGCCAACACCGGCAAACTTTCTTCCTATTCCTCACAACCATAATTCGAAGTAATGAAAACTATTAAACGATTAGTTATTGCATGGTTTGTAATGAGTGCAGTTTTTGAAACTGGCGGAATAATTCTCTTTGCTTACTATAAAAATTCTGCAGGTGTGTTTATTTCATCCGCATTGCTTTTCATGGTTTTATCGATAATGACATTGTGCATTCGAGGAATAAACGAGTTGATATTCTTAATTGAAACAAATAGAAATATTAAGCCATGACACCCAAAGACCGCGCCCGACTTACCCGCATCAATAACATCGTGAAAACATA
Source organism: Chitinophagales bacterium (assembly GCA_044226285.1). Taxonomy (GTDB): domain Bacteria; phylum Bacteroidota; class Bacteroidia; order Chitinophagales; family LD1; genus CALAYL01. The sequence continues at coordinate 341,982 of JBGAHI010000003.1, forward strand.
TTTAGCGGCTCCCGAAAAATCGCCTTGGATAAAAGAACAATTGCACCAGGCACAAAACAAGCTAGACAAATTACACCGCGAGCTGAAACGCAAGTATAGCGGCCAACAATTAAAACTCAACGCATGATACTTATACCACTATCCAGCACATTCAGCGTAAAGGCCGAACGTATTGTTTCAGTAACCGAAGATTATGTGCACAACAAAAAAGTGTATTTCGTACATCACCGCAACAATGAAGGCGATATAAACCAATTCCGCGCTAACCACACCGATTTATTGAAGCTACACTTCAAAGAGAATAGAATAAAAATTATTAACGAAACTGATTAAACCAATGGAAAACCAATTAACGAAAATTGAAGTAGTTGCGCTTGAATATGCTAAAATTCTTACACGAGAACAAATAAGCAATTGTACACATGGAGCACTAACTGAATTTGTAAGAAATAAAGATTGTTACGCAAAAGATAGAGCAATTACAGAGCGTTCACTCCGATTTGCAGTAAACTTTTTGAAAACAGTTAATGAATATTCATCCAATGGATAACCCAACACCACCAACCGAACAAATTTCCTATTTCGATAAACGAATGCAGGAGCTTGGCGTAACGGAAGAAAACAACCGCGTTTCCCTTGGTTTCTTTAATATAGAAACCAAAGAGAACGACCGGAAAGATTACCCTATTTTCAGCAAAGTAGATGAAGGCATAAAAATTATTGTTTACACCATTGGCGGCAATATGGTAAACTATGCTAAAGAAGGCAGCCGCTATAAGATAAACGAATACTACATTACCCGGCTCGAAAAGCCAATTACAAAGAAAGACGGTAGTTTGCAGAAGTACGCGTTACCGCCAAAGCAAAGTACCTACCCGTTTTTCCCGCCACTTTTGTTGGATTATTATAGTAAGAAAACAAAGCTAGAAACACTTGTACTAACCGAGGGTTATTTCAAAGCATTTAAAGCCGCTATGCACGGTTTACCATGTGTAGGCTTGGCTTCCATTACCACACTCAAAAACAAAGAAACAGGCGATCTACACGAAGATATTTTAGACCTTATTAAAGTGTGCCAAGTTAAACGGGTAATTTGGTTGCACGATGGCGATTGCACCGATATTTCAAAGGATATTTCTACAAAGGACGGCAACAATGAAATTTTAAAGGACCTCTATAAACGCCCGTTCAACTTCTTTCGAAGCGTGCAAACGTTCTACGAATTATGCAGCCGTTACGAACACGTTGAACCGTATTTCGCACACATCAACTCGCACGATATTGATGGCAACCCAAAGGGCTTAGATGATTTACTGATTGCATTCCCGGATAAGGCCGAAGAAATCAAAAATGATTTGTTTGCATATCACAAAAACAATAGCGGAAAATACCACGGCAATTATTTCATTCGCTTCAACCTAAACATGGTTGCAATGAACACGCTTCGAAAACATTTCTATTTACACGATGTTACCGAGTTTTATTTGCACCACATAGAACACCGAAAGGAACTAGAAAACAAAGAATTTGTTTTCAACGGAACACGCTATAAATACGACTATGTAAAGGATAAGGATAAGAACGAATGTGTAATGGTTGTGCATGGCGATTCGGCCAACTATTTTCGTGTTACCGATACCTATTTTCAATTTATTGACAAGCCCAACAAATACGGCCAACTCGAAAAGCAATTCATAGAACGCAAAGCCGCCACCATTAAAGGCGATTACAAAGCCGATAAAAATTTTATCGATAACATTCCAAAATACTTGGCGTTTTGCACCGTTCCCGATCATGTAAACTACCAACAGTCTATACACGGTTGCTTCAACATCTACTCACCATTTGAACACGAAATTTTAGAGGGCGAATGCGAAACTTCAATGGAGTTTGTAAAGCATATTTTTGGTACCAACAAAATAAAATACACACCTAAGGGTTCCGATACTGAAATTGAAATATACGAGTACGATTTAGGGCTTGACTACATTCAATTGCTTTTTCAGCGACCGCAGCAAGTCTTACCTATTCTATGTTTAGTAAGTCAAGAACGGCAAACAGGTAAAACCACTTTTGCCAAATGGCTGAAAGAAATATTTCGGGCGAACATGGCCATTGTTGGCAATTCCGATTTAAAAAGTGAGTTCAATAGCCACTGGGCCACAAAGTTGATTGTTTGTTGTGATGAAACCAAGATTGACAAAGCCGAAGTGCTCGAGAAAGTAAAAGCCCTCTCCACAGCCGATCGTATTATGATGAACACTAAAGGCGTGAAGCAAACAGAAATGGAGCTGTTCGCAAAGTTTATGTTATTGTCAAATAACGAAGAAACATTTTTGGCAGCCGATGAAGATGAAATTCGTTTTTGGGTGCGAAAGGTACCAGCCATAACAAAACAGAACGTTGATTTAATAGAAGATTTGATAGATGAAATTCCAGCGTTTTTGTATAGCCTCAACAAACGAAAACTAGCTACAGAACACGAAGAACGCCACTGGTTTAACACCAAGTTGCTACGCACCGAGGCATGGAAAAAAGTAGTGGAACGAAGCAAGCCAACTCTAGAGAAAGAGATTAAAAGCCTAGTAAAAGATATGTTCAACAACTTCGAAGAAGATATTATATGGCTTACCATGAATAACCTAAAAGAATTTTTTCCGCGCTTCGAAACAAACTACTTAGAACACATCTTAGAAGATCGATTAAAGGTTTCGCGCGAAACCGTGCAAAGGCGGTACCACTGGGTTTACGAAAAAAGAAAATTACCTATTTCAACAAATGGGGGAGAGATTACCGAAGAAACAACCGATGTAAAAGTAAAAGTAAACACCCACGGCCGCCACTTCGTATTTCACCGCCACGATTTTGTTGAAACACCCAACACCGATTTACCATTTTAAAAACCAAAGCTATGCAGTACAATGTAGAACAGTATCGCTACAGATTTTTTGTAGATAAGAAAAAACGTTTATTCCTGTGCATCGACACTGGAATAGATTACAAGAAAGCCGAACAGCCGGAGATAGTTGCCATTCGCGAGCTTGAAACGGCAAAAATATCGGAAGTGCCCGCCAAAGAGTTTGTAGGCTATATCAACGAGAAAACATTAGTAGAAACGGAAGTAAGGGCGAAGTAATTATTAACGTTTTCGGGCTTGGCTATGCCCGCAAATGATTATCAATAAAACTAAAATTTTGACGCGGGTACGGCCAAACCCGTGTTAGTGGCAGTACCAATTTAAACAACAATTATGAAAACATTTGTATTAACAGTTTCAGAGTTCTTCCCAAAAACTCATTCGAAAGCAGGACAGCCAACAGGATTCCCTTTGGCAATTAAACACTATGAAAAACTTCATACAATTAGAGGAAACTACGATTTATGGGCAAAGAGATTTGAAAAGATAGACAAAGGCGAAGCGGAGTTATCAGTTCGTGTTTGGATGGGAGTTCCTTATAAGAGCAAGCAGAAAGAAATATTTAGATACAATAGTAGCCTTGAAATAGGTGTTGAAAAATTAACTTTTGAAGAAATGATAATGACAACAGAAGAAGTTATCACCACAAAATCAAAAGAAGGGATTCACCTTTGGAAACCAAATATTTCTGATTGTTTAGAGTTGGCTCAAAATGATGGACTTTCCTTGGAAGATTTCCAAGAGTGGTTCAGTATATACGACCTATCAAAAGAAATGGCAATTATCCATTTTACCGATTTTAGGTATTGCCACTAACGGCATTCACCTACCCGACAGGGCAGGATTAAATAGCACAAAATTTCAAAATAGCAATACAGATGAAAATAGCAGAAATGTTCAATAAACTACTGAACCCTGCCTTGCGGGTAGGTGATGTTATCGGTTCGGGCTTCTTTCACAACATAATTTTTAAGCGATGGATAAAAAGTCAAAACACAGAGAAATATATCCGCTCCCGTTCGAGCAGATAAGCAAGTTGAGTTCATTTGAACAGATACTTGGTCGAAAAATATCAGACTACACCGAAGAAGAAAGAAAGGCTCGCTGGGAAAAAGCAATGTCTTTCCCAGGTGGTAAAGAGGCAAAGGAGTATTACAGCAACTTATACGAGTGTGTAGATTGTAAACACTTTCAAAACGGATGGTGTGCGTTTGCTTCATTGCCTTGCGGTGTAAATCCTGTTTTGACATTTCAACACGGGATGCTTGGAATGGCTTGTCAAGGTGTCGGGCATGAATTGATAGACGGAACTCAACTTGAAATGGAATTTGAAAAATCGGACTTGCCGTTTTAGCCTGACCGATAACGTTGGGGCGGATTGGCGAAGGCTGCCCTAATGAAACTTGAATTTTCGCAACAAACTTTAATGGCAGCTTTTGCCAAACCGCTGTTACCTGCTGGGCGGATTATTAGCAGGAACTTAAATTGAAACGATATGTTAATTACAACTAAAGGAAAAGGGATTGAGCTTTTAAATAGAGCATTACCGTATCCAGAACAAATGAAAAACATTGATTTAGACAAAGAAAATGCAATCTACTTTGATTGGAGAAGTCAGCGATACAAATTAGACTTACAGTTCTGCCGAATAGATAGAAGTAATGGTCAATTTTTAGAAGGAGACGATTGCTCTATTTTAATGACGCAATGCTTGAAAGCTCAATTAGGAACGATAATGTAGCCTTGCAGGTAACGTTTTCGGGCTTGGCTATGCCCGCAAATGATTATCAATAAAACTAAAATTTTGACGCGGGTACGGCCAAACCCGTGTTAGTGGCAGTACCAATTTAAACAACAATTATGAAAACATTTGTATTAACAGTTTCAGAGTTCTTCCCAAAAACTCATTCGAAAGCAGGACAGCCAACAGGATTCCCTTTGGCAATTAAACACTATGAAAAACTTCATACAATTAGAGGAAACTACGATTTATGGGCAAAGAGATTTGAAAAGATAGACAAAGGCGAAGCGGAGTTATCAGTTCGTGTTTGGATGGGAGTTCCTTATAAGAGCAAGCAGAAAGAAATATTTAGATACAATAGTAGCCTTGAAATAGGTGTTGAAAAATTAACTTTTGAAGAAATGATAATGACAACAGAAGAAGTTATCACCACAAAATCAAAAGAAGGGATTCACCTTTGGAAACCAAATATTTCTGATTGTTTAGAGTTGGCTCAAAATGATGGACTTTCCTTGGAAGATTTCCAAGAGTGGTTCAGTATATACGACCTATCAAAAGAAATGGCAATTATCCATTTTACCGATTTTAGGTATTGCCACTAACGCCAGATGGCTTTGCGTTCGGGCAGGATTTTAACTACAAAACTTCAATAGAATGACAACAGATAATTTAACAACAAATGTTCAGCCGGAGCTATTCACCCTGCCTGACGCCAAACCGCTGTTATATGAAGTGCCGACTTATTTAGCACAAAACTTTAATTGGAACGATAAACAGAAAAATAAAAAGAAAAAAGAGCGATGGAAAATAAAAAAATAATTTGTTGGTGGAGTGGTGGAATTACATCTGCCGTAGCTTGTAAAACTGCATTGGATTTATTTAAAGATAAAAACGAATGTAGAGTAATAATGATTGACACTGGTAATGAGGATGAATATACATACCGATTTAAAACAGATTGCGAAAAATGGTATGGACAACCTATTGAAGTGATTACAGAAATAGGAAAGGAATATGAAAGCATACAAGACGTTTGGACTAAACACAAATCTTTGAATGTAGCAACTGGTGCAATATGCTCAACTCAATTAAAAAGAAGAGTGCGTGAAAAATGGCAAGATGTAAACGAATACGATTATCAAATATTCGGATTTGAGTTTGATAAAAAAGAATGTAACAGAGCATTAGGATTGCATAAAAACCACCCCAAAGCAAAAGGTATTTACCCTTTACTTATGATGGCTTACGATAAAGATGATTGCTTACGAATTGTGCAAGAAGCAGGAATTGAAATACCTAAAATGTATCAATTAGGGTTTAGAAATAATAATTGCTTTAAGACTGGATGCGTTCAAGGTGGTATTGGTTATTGGCAAAAAATGGAGCGTGATTTTCCTGAAAAGTTTGAAGCAATGGCAAAAATGGAACACAAACTAACTGATTTGCGTGGTGAACCTGTTACGATGTTGAAAGACCAAAGCAACGAAGCAAAAGCACTAATTGAAGAAACGGGAATAAAATGGAAGCAATTTATATTTCTAAAAAAGCATCCTGAATATCCTGAATTGAAATGTTTGGCAGATATGAAGCCACAAGAAGTAAAACCTTTATTTGAATGTAACGGATTTTGCGGGACAAATGATTTGAACCCAAGAATTGAAACTGAAAATGAAATCAACTTTGATACACGAGATATTTAAAAGTGCGGTGGCTTTTTTCTTTTTGTTTTTCCTTCACGGAACTTCAATTGAAAACGGTCATCAAGGCATTTCATATAACTATTATATATACACCAATCCCCAAACACCAATAAAATCAATTATTCTACTATGGATATTCTAAAATGGCAAACCAAGTTTTCGACTGATCTAAAGTTGAAGTATTCCAATTCAGCCGATACCCGAAAGAACTATTATTCATGTGTAACAACCTTTCTGCAGCACTTCCGTGAGGCAAAGGAGCCGAAAGCCATTCCTACGGATGAAATAAAGCTGTATCTACTTACCCAATTCACCACCGCCAACACCTTACGCGCCAACCTTTGTGCCGTTAAGGCGTTCTACAAAATAACCGTTGGTATGCCATCCAAGATAGACCGCATTCCCTTTCCGCAAAAGGAAAGGCGCTTACCTATTATTATCGATCAAACCGATGTACAAAAACTATTCGATGTTTGCCGAAACCTAAAGCATAAATGTATTATGTCCGTGTTGTACGGTACTGGCATTCGCGTTTCGGAGCTGCTAGGCATTAAATTGAGCGATATACAACGCGCCTCCGGTACCATTCGCATCATTGGCAAGGGCAACAAAGAACGCGTAGTACCTATGAACGATTCTTTGCTAAAAATTATAGAAGAATATTACCGTAAATACAAACCGGCCGTATATCTTTTCGAAAACGACAACACAAAGCAGCAATACACCGACCGCAGCATAAATGCTTTTCTGAAGTATTACAAGGAACGAGCACAGGTTAACGCAGTTGTAACCGCACACAAGTTCCGGCATTCCAACGCCACGGCTTTACTCGAGCAGGGCACCGACATTCGCATAATACAAAAGCAACTGGGCCACAACTCGATTAAGACAACCCAAATCTACACTCACGTTTCAAAAGCGGTTGTAGCCAATATTTATTCGCCTATTAACAATATTCGAATTTAATTAATCCAAGTAGTATCCAAGTTGGATTATAACCCCTCCACCGATCTATAAAAATCTCGCATTAATCCCATTAGCACAAACCATTTTTCGCGCCTGGCATTGAATACCTCTAGTTGAGTTGCGCCCACTTGCCAAACCGACCATGTGTAAGTATCAATTACATACTTTGTTCCCGGACGTAGTTTTCTGTTTTCGCCAACCATAAAGCGTGGTAAGGTGTGCATGATCTTCTTTTTTGCGAATATAACGCATTAGCGCCCATTCTCGGGCGCTTTTTTTATGTTGTTACGCTTGCGTTACAACATTCATTATCAATTCATTCCGCTTAATTTTTTAAAAAACTATTAGCCGACTTGTGGGGCAGTGTGAGTAGGAGTGGCAGCAAATTCGAAAATTTTCGGGCATTTTTAACACATTTGGTTGTTTTCTTTATGAAAAGTATAATGATTAATTTTTGTTACAATTGTTACAATTTAGTTAAAAATCAATTGAAAGTATTATCAGTATTGGATGTAACGTTTGTAACAAAATTAAATTTCATAAAAAAAATGTTACAAATGTTACGCAAAAAAATGTAACAAAAATTTTAGTAGAGTTAAAGTGTTACAAATTGTTACAAAGGTATTTTTATTGAAAATCAACGTGTTATTGTTTTTTGTAACAATGTAACGCGGTTTCAACTTTGGAAATTTTTTGCTAAAAAACATACTGCATCTACTATTTTGGATGCTGAAAACAACCGCACGGGGCTAAAAAATACCGTTACCATATACGTGCTAAGAAAAATTGAAGAAAAACCGAAGATAAAACGGCATTCATTTGATGCTGAAAAAATTAAACCATTGATTTTCAGTAAAGAATAAATTTTGATGCTGGGAACGCCAAAAATTATTTTCGAAGATTGTTTGAAGAATTAATTAGACTTAATTAAATTTGAGAACAAAACCGATGTATGGCATTAATACTTCCTCCAATTAAGGCATATTCCAAAACCGATATTTGTTATTTGCTGCGCGATCCTAAATGTAATTTACATTCTCGTACCGGTGAAGATGGGGAGCCGGTTACACCAATTAAACTGGATAGCTTGAAAAAGAATTTGATGAAACATTTAACCGTGCTTCGAATTGATACTGAAAAGGAATATGATTCAATACGAATTTTCACGCCTACCCAAGTAGATATTATTTTTTCACTCTTACTATAAAACTATGTCTAGACCATTTTCAGGCAACGAAGCTCCGGCACATAACACCATTTCAATTGTACTGCAAAAAGTAATTTCAAGCGGTTTTCCTTTCTTCAGAAAAGAAAAAAAGGAAGTTGTGTTGATTATTGATAACGATACTAAAACAATACAAGCTGTTGGCGATTTCGTTTCGGTTGTAAAATCGGAGTGGAGCTAAAAAAAAATCATTGTGTTATGGTATTAATTGTTAGTTGGTGTCTTTCAATTTTTCCATAACACAAAAAAAGCCGACTCAATTGAGTAGGCTTTTTTTATTGTTGAATGATTTACTTAATCTTAATCGCATCGGCCTTTTCCATGTTATCTGCATTGAAAATTATTCCATTCGCTTGCGGAAAATCTTTTTTCAATTTCTTTAATGCAACATTCAGCATTTCTGCCGGTTGTCCGGTCCATACTGCTTTTACTTTTATAGTTCCCAAGTATTCAAATTCAGCATTTGGCTTGCTATACATAAACAAATAAACGCCTTCTTGTTGATCTACATTTGCTTTTCCTTTCTCATCAGGCATTCGGAACGATGAAAGGGTGAAAAATGCCGTAACGGCTGCAAGTAATAATGTTTTTTTCATGGTGAATAGTTTTTACAAATATCTACGTTTTCAATACAATTTCAAAAGAATATATATACATAAGTGTACCCATGTGCCTATATGTACCCGTATGTATTTCACCGCTTTTTTCTTGCATTAGTTTCGGTTATCATAATTGGTTTGGACGGTTAACGAGATGCGGTTGTAGTGATACAAACGCATTTCTTCCAACCAAATTGAAACTGAAACACAAATATGGTAGGACAGGCAACCAATAGAAAAGACTTATTAAAAAGTAGTGGAAACACTGCCGATATTATTTCGGCCATTCTTTATGCCGATTCGCAAAGCGCACCATATACTAAAGAACTAGCCACACAACTTCGAAAACCTACCGTATTAGATACGTGCCGCGCTATTTACGATTTTGTTAAACAGAATATCGAATACAAAGAGGACCCGGACGGATTCCAATTTGTTCAAAGCCCCGGGCATTTATACTGGGGCGATAAATCGAAAGGCAAAGGCCAAGGCGATTGCAAAAGCATGAGCGTTTTTTGTGGTTCTATACTGCAAAACCTAGGCATTAAATATGCGTTCCGTTTTGTTTCTCAAGATCGTTCAAAAGACCTACACCATGTATTTATTGTTGTACCTGATGAAACAAGTAGTACAATTTGCCTCGATTGTGTAGATGATTATTTTAACGCTCATTATCATTTCTCTAAAGTTAAAGACGTTGTACCGCAACATCTTCAAGCTGTTTCAAAGATTGGTGCGAAAGTAGGCGATCTAAAATTATATAATACAGTTAAAAAATCTGCAACCGGTGTTATAAAACAATTCGGGAAAGACTACGATAACTGGAACGAGTATTTACGCGACTATGTCACGTATATGCCAATGAATTACAATATTGAAAAGAGCAAACTTTTAAAAGCTGTTGAAAACGACTGGAACTCGGTTAAAGCAATGGCGGTGTTTGAACCAATTTCAATGCTTTTGCTTGGTGCAAAAGGGCAAAAGAAAGTAACCGGCTATTTCGAAGATACTTTAGATAAAGCAGCTTTTCATCAATTACTCTATTACTATTGGGATGATATGGAAGCGGCTTTCCCTGTTAGTCTAAAAAATAAACGCGATCAAGCTAAGCTATTCCTTGAAGGAATGTTGCATACCAAAATCAATACGCGTATTACTGCCGGATTTCCCGATAAAAACAAAGGTCCATATCTAAGCTATTATTCGTTAATGGTTTTTGCCGATTGGCATTGTTTTATAACCTATGGCTATCCGTTAGATATTTTATTGCGTAAGGCATATAACTTTGTAAATATGGGTTCCGATGCCATACCTATTGCGGGCTGGCCTTATTATAACCTAAAGCAAGGACAATGGATTGCCAATGGTGCCGATGCCGTTGCAATGTCTAAACTAGATTATTGTTTACCATATACTGGAGGAAATTTTTATCCGGTTGGTGTTCCATATTGGTGCAAAGGCGGTTTTATTATGCCAAACGGAGCAACGCCCGAAAACTTAAAACTATATAAGGAAAATAACCCTATTCCAAATGGTTTAGTTCCTGTAGAAGATAGGCTAATGACTGTTAATCTGCCGGGTGGTGGAAGCTATCAAATGCCTTCGCTCGATTATTTGTTTTTAGTAACATGGTTTGAAGATGGTGTAATTAATAACAAGTTTAGTATTACAGGCCAAACCATAACTGCTGCAGATAATGGCAGAAACGATCCAAATGTGCAGTTAATTCCTTGGATTAATAAAAGCACATCAGATAGACCGGGCGCAACAATACAAGGTCCAAAAATTGGAATTGCTCCGGCTGTTATTGCTACCGTAGTTACTGCCGTAGTTACTGTTGTTGTTTCTCTATTGTCGCTCCTTGCTAAGTTATTAGACAAACAAAAATCGGAAGCGCAAATTAAACAGGACATGACTAACTATCCTATTGACTTTAAGAATAGCTATACTACTGCTGATGGCTGTTTTATGGAAGCTACAAACGTTAACGGACAAATTGTTTACAACAAAAAATGCCCGGATGGATCTGTTACACCAAACGCAAATCCAAACGCGCCCGAAAATATACCCGCAAACGGTGCAACCGGTTTGCTAGGAAACTTAAAAAGTGCATGGCCTTTAATGTTGGCAACAGTAGCCATTGGGTTCTTACTCATATTCTCATCATCATCAAAAAAATCTAAAGCATAAAATTTATGGCAGTAGCTAAAAAATCTGCACCACGCAAGGCAAAAGCCAAGGTAGGTGCCAAAACAAAAACAAAAACCAAATATGCCAAATTGGTTAGCGCAAAATCAAACCTATGCAAAGGTAAAACAACCAAAGCAGCGGTGAAGAAAGCAGCTAGCGAGTATGTGAAAGACAGTGTAAAAAAGGCACTTAAAGCAGCTCCGAAAACGGCAAAAAAAGCAGCGGTTACTAAAAAAGCAAAAACCGAAGCCACTAAAAAAGCTGCGCGTGTATTGCGCGAGGCGTGTAAAATTAGCGCACGTGTGGCAGGCAAAGGCAAAAAGAAAGCCGCAAAGAAACGAATTACTAAACGCACTAAATAACCAGTTATGAGCTGTAGTTGTCAAAAATTTAAAATCTCAGGAATGAAAAAGAAAAACTTAATGTCTTCCGCTATGAACAATGTTCTAGCTGTTGGCGGGGCCGTATTGGCTCGTAAAGGGGGAGCTATGGTTCCCGATACCGTTGATCCGATGTATGTAAACATTGGTAAGGTAGTAATTGGAGCTTTTGGCCCAACATTATTAAAGGGTAAATCGCAAGCAATGCTTGCAAGCCTTGGAACTGGAATTGCTATTGAAGGTGCATTGCAGCTATTAACGAGCTATGGTGTTATATCGGGTTTCGATAATAATGCCTCTGCATTGGCTGGATGGGATAATGCTTCTTATGCTTTGTCCGGTGGTCAACGCCCTAGTTATTATCCTTCGGCAGTATCTGGTCAACCGGTTATGCCAGCAACAGAATAACAAAAACAAATCTTTTGAAATGAATCGTTCAAACCAATAAACAACAATTCATCAAAAAAAAAAATCATAAAGACTATGTCAACAATCTTAGCAAACAGAAAAAGAGCGCATTTGAATGCTCTTATGAACAAATTTCCAAATACAACTATCTATGAAGATTTTGTACGCTTGGAGGCCGAAATTAAAAATAACGTTTCTTCGTATGTGTTCGACCCAAGAACATTAGCGTTGAAAGATCGTTCTTTCCGTGTAAATCAAAAAGGTGTTAGCGATAACGATTTATTCGTTGTAACGCAAGTTCTTATCGGATTAGATAGTAGAACTATTGCTGAACAATCGGCAGCGGTAATTCAAACTTATCCGAACGCATCACACTTTGCAGCTTCAACAATCACTACTAAGCATTTAGAAGTGTTTTACAATGGTACGCACTCGTTGAAAGTTGGTAACTATGTTTTCATTAACAAAGATACTAATCGTAAATTCAGAGTAGTTCAACAAACACAACAAACATCGGCTACAAACTATAGCCAGTCTTCAGAAGGAACAGATTTCTACAACAATGAGCCGTTGGCAATTTTCTCGGGAAAAGCCGACAACACATTGAGCATTGATTTGAATTTGTTTGCCGGAATCGACATTGAATCAACTGTAGGCACCATTGAAAACGTTGTTACGTTTGAGTTCCGTGGTTACACTGTTTACAATGCTGCTGACCGATTCGAAGACATCGCAAAAGCACTTGGATTAGCTAAGTAATTTTTTATCCGTAGCATAAAACAAAGGGCGAGCCGGCACCGTAAGGCCAAGGCCGCCCTTCACTAAAAAACATTGAATAACCATGTGCGATTTAAAATTAGAAAACACAGTTACGTTTGACTTTCAGCTCGCAACCGGGCAAAGTCAATACTATTTGTCGAACATTAGACGTTTGGCTGATAAACAAATAGTGGCGATTGCATTTATTGATCCTACCAATGTTGCATCATCTTCACAGGGTCTTGATATGGCTTCGCTTGATTGCGTAGGCGGTTCTTACCTTACTTTACAGGACGTTAAAAATCAAAAATTAGTGTTGGATACCTTTCCGGTAAAAAACTTGATTTTGAATGTTAACAACCCAAAACCTACCGAGTTAAAACCACAAATATTCGATTTAGATAAATCTTATATCAGCATTCCGAAACCGGCAACAGTTCTTGCCAATAACGGAAAAGTAATTACAGCGGTATTGTATTACAAAGACAATTGCTAAACAACCAATTTTATGTTATCAGGAGTAGAATCAGTTTTAGGGTATTTTGACGATTGCAAAGTAAAGCATTGGAAAATCTATTACGACAATAATAAGTCGGGTGGAACGCCTATTCTTTCTTCACCGGAAGACGAGGAAATTTCTATTGAAGAAAGCCGCGAACGTTTAAAACGAGCTTTAGAACGTCTATTACCCGGTAACTATAAAATTGACTGCAAACAACTTTGGAAACAAAGTACGCACTTTAATAGTATCCGTTTCAATATTACCAGTGCCGATGGCAGAAACCAACCGGCTATTGCAGGATTGCAAGGGCAACAAATCAACCCGCTAAGTTCTGAATACGTCCACAAAGACGATATAAAGAAAACAGTTCGTGAGCTTATGGCACACGAAAAAATGAAAGAGGAACTAGAGGAATTAAGAGCGCAAGTAAAGGAACAAGAAAATAATTCTATTGGTTCTTTCTTGAATAGCTATGGCCCAATGCTTATGCCAATTATTGCGCAAAAACTAGGCGTTGCACCAACCGCTGTAGGCGTTGCCGGATTTGGCGAACAACAACAACCGGCTAAAACCGAACAACCAACAAAAACCGTTCAAACAGAAAGCGAGGAAACGGATTTGGATGCCCGAATTACCGCAGTTTTACAAGAGTTAATACTATTAGAAGGCGATGAGGAAAAAGCAACCGTATTGCTCGAAAAACTGATACTATTCGCAAAGCAAAACAAGGCGATGTATGAAAGCATCAAACCAATCATTTTAGCAACACAAAAAATTTAAGCAAGTGAAAACTTCTAACATACTTTTAGGCGTAGGCTTATTAGCTGCGGCCTATCTTTACACAAAGAAAAAAGACGATACTGCACCGGTAGCCATTCCGGTAGGTCCAAATACTACGGGTAACACTGGGGTTGTTGGTCCCGATATTACTTCGGCTATCATTCCTCTATCAACACCGGTTAAAACACCGGGGCTAAGTGTTGTTTCTACAAGTGCTTCAACGGCACCAGTTGAATCAATTTTCCAGCCAGCAGCAGTGGGAAAAATTGTTGTAGTAGATCGCAAAAACGCACATTTGGTGCAACGTGTAAGCGGCTACAGAATGCCAACTACACAAATTGAAAAACCTGTATTCAAGGGCGGAGCTTTAATGTAATTTTAATCCACTGAAAATGAATTTGATACCAGCTAAAACCGTGTATTTCTCACGGAACGAAGATCGCGACATTGATGTTTGCACGGAGTACCCAGCACATATATGCCAAGGGCTTACGTTTATTAACCAAGGTGCCGTTAACGTTACCATTGGCAAACAATTGGTTTTAGCTCCGGGGGCTAGTACGGTGGTGTTCCACAATTACCCGTATTACGAAACCGGATTGTTTCAAATAAAGTTTGATGGTGGAGGTGCGAAAAACTTAGTTGTTGCCGCGCAAATTGTTGAGAAAGAAAAACTACAAAGAGGATAAGTAATGGCAGTATTGTATAATGGTGGACTTGGTGGCGGCTTTATGGCCGGACGGCCTATAAATGGTACCGAACGAATCGGCACTAATTTTGGGTTGGGCGGTACGTTAACCAAAAACACTACTATTGATGCAAGCGGCAAAGAGTTTGATTTATACCTTGATCTTTCTGGTAATTTTCAAAGGTTGCACATTGGTAAAACGGGGGGGGGCTTACTCGATTTTGTTGGGGAACATATTGAAGATTTACCCAATGATACTTTTCTACTCAATGGAGTTGCAGATTTAACGCCATTTTCCGGAGAAGCATTAACTGCAATTGTTGGTTATTTTGACTTTACTAATAGCTACCAATGCATTCTTGTTGTGAATAAAGATGCAGCTGATATATCTTATCAAAACTCTACAGTATCTGTTGTTTCTCGTGTTGATAGTAATAATGTAGAACATTATTTTCAAGACTTAGCCAATAACACTATTTCATCTGTACTCGTTTCCAATTTATCGGTAAAACTAGAGTCTGAAGATAATTTAAATGCTAAGGGTGCAAATATTGATGTAAATAAAGATGGAAGTATTTTATCCTCTTTCACTTCTCACTTAATTATTGAAGGCGTTGGCACAACTGATAAGAATTTTGGTTATTCTGCATTTACTGATCGTTTTACAGGCGCGGCTGCCGATAGTGCAACCATGTATCGATACGATCAAGCAATTGGACTGGATGAAAGAGTTTTCGGAATTAACAACGATAACCTTTGGGCTTCGTTCCTTTACGATGTTTCCGATAATCAAAACTACAGTTTACTAGGGTTTACAGCCGGTAGCGATTTTAGCCGATTGTATTGGGGTGCCGAAGTTACGGCCGGAAGTACAGATCTAGCAAACGCAACATACTTTGAAGCTGGGCCAAACGGTTTGAAATTGAAAGGTGCAATTATGAGCGATCAAGTAGAAACAGTAGCCCCAACGGCCATTCCGGGAACGTACACAAAGCGCATTGCAATAAAAGATTTGAATAACAATTTATTGGGCTATATGCCTATTTTATAAACTATGGCGGGAGGATTTCCAACATCTAAAATTGAGCTTCATCAGTGGATGAATAGTGGTTTACTATTAATCGTTTCATTTTTTGTGGTGCAAACTTATCGCACCATCGAAAGCGATCACGAACGAATAGCACAACACGACACATCTATAGCTACGCACAATATTCGATTGAATGTTTTGGAAAGCGAACGCAACGGCAAACACGAACCGGCTCCGTTAACGAAAGCGGTGTTGCCGGATAACGACAAACGCAAACGATTCGAAAACAAATAAATTTTCTATATGAAAAACTTTCTAGCATTTTTTACTCCGGAGCATATTGTATTAATCATTACGCTTGGTATTATTCCTTTGGCAGAACTGGTGGTGCGTTTAACGCCTACAGAAAAGGATAACAGCATTTTAAATGCCGTTAAGGGATTCTTAGACAAAATACTTCCAAACCTTACCAAAAACGGGGGCATTCACAAATAAATTCAAAATTCAAGATCATGAATAATAAAGTATTACTAGGCGTTGGCCTTATTGGCTTAGCCGGAGTTGCGGCTTATTTCGCATTCAAACAAAATACACCTTCTTACAACCCGCCAAGCGGTTTGCCAGCGGGTAGCACACCAATTTTGCCGGGGCAAAGTTACGGGGGAGTGCAAAACTCGAGCAGCGATGCTATTTGGTTAACGGCTTCAGGGCAGTTAATTAATTCTTTGGGGCAGGCGTTTAATAGCATTTACACTGCTGTTCAAAGCAACCCGCAACAACCAAGCACAAGCACACCGGCAACACTTTAATTGCTAAGCTATGAGAGGAACTAAAGTTTATTACATAGGTGCATTAAACAAAGCGCGTATTGGTGCAACCATAACAGCCGATTCGCAGCCGTTACTAGATGGCTGGGGATGGGGCGATTACTGGGGCTGTGCCGATTGGATTCAATGGCATCAATTAGTAAAGTCCAAATACGGCAAAGACGAAGCAAACGCCCGTTTTATTGATTGGTGGGGCCGTCAAGATTCTTTTGCCGGACCATACAACGAATGCAAGTATAACGCAACGTTTGCCAATTACTTTAAAGCGCAAGGCATTGAAGTAGGATGGCTGCTAAGTAATATTATTGTTGGGGCGCAAGGTGCCGGAAACGATGTTGTTGATGTGGTTACGAATGTTACTACAGGCGCAAGCAATGCAAGCACTGGTGTTCAGTCGGTAGGTTCTTTAATAGGTTTCCTTTTACCGGTTGCGGCAATTGGCGCGGCATATTACGGCTACAAAACTTTCATTAAATCAAAATAGTTAGTTATGGATGGCGTTACGGGCATTGGTATTGCAGCATTGTTGTTTTGGCTTTTTACAAGCAAAAAAGGTTCGGCAAAAATTATAGAAACGGCCAACAATGGCACGCGGGTTAAATACCGTTTGCAGTATGGAAATGCGTTTGTAGAAAGCTGGATTTTTTTAGGCGATAAGCCAAGCATTGAAGAAAACAACGGCTATATTTTTATTACGCAGTTTTCGCCTGATGGTGCCGGCATTTCATTTTTTATCTATCAAAAGGGTGTGGCTAACGATAAACTTGTTTTTTCAACGGCCTACACTATAAAATAATTTTTTCATGCGTGCATTTGTTCTAATTCTCGTTTTTTGTTTAGTAGCCGGCTGCAGTCCACAAAAGCGGCTGCAACGGTTGCTAGCCAATAACCCGGAATTGCAACAAACGGCAGTTAAGCCCGACACGCTCACGGTTTACCATGTGGATACGTTCACAACTGAAGCATGGAAACTGGATACTTTCTTTTCGTTGCTTACCGATACGGTGTTTACAGTAATGAAAGACAGTAATAAAATTTCGATTCGCAAAGATTCAAGGAATCATTTCTTACTCGATGTGCTTTTTCCTCCAAAACAATTCGTTGGCCGTGACACTATCCGAGTGCCTTATTTGGATACTATTCGCACGGTAAATTATACGCCTATTACTACTGAAGAAAAATGGCAGTACCGAAAAGATGGAATGATGATTCTAGGCGGTGTGCTTTTGCTTTTATTGTTGGTGGGTGTACTTATTAAAGTGTATGTATAATGGCAGATTATAGAATTGTTGTACCGCATATCTTAAAATCGGAAGGTGGATTAAGCAAAAATCCTAACGATAATGCTTCGGAATATCCGGTTCCGGATGGCAGCGGGTACCATACTAATAAAGGTGTAACTTGGTTAACGTTTGTAACCTTAGCGCCAAAAATTGGATATGCTGTTTCGCCAAAACTGTTTTATGAAATGCCTTCCGATTTGTGGGGGCAAATATTTAAACAGGGTTACTGGAATCAGTTTTTAGGCGATACCATTCAAGCGCAAGCCGTGGCGAATATGTTTGCCGATGGCTTTTGGATTGGTGGCGGAAGCAAACAAGTTAAGGCGGTGCAAACATTTCTGAAAAGTCAAGGTTTTAACGTTTCTGTAGATGGCGTATGTGGTCCGCAAACGGTAGCGGCTATTAATAAATATTGCAGCGATGCTGTAAAACAGAAAACGTTGTTAGATGTGGCGTATAATGCGCAAATGTCTTTCTTTCAATCGTTACCGGATTGGCCTACATTCAAAAACGGCTGGACGGCACGTTTTCAAAGCCTCTACACATTTAGTTTAGATTTTCTAAAAAAAAACTCTAGCACGCTTGTAATAGCAACGGTTTTGCTATTTGGTGCCGGGGTGTGGTATTTCTCTAAAAAATGAAACAGGACACAAAAATATTAATCATTGCGGGCGTTGGTGCCGCTGTTGTTAGTGGCTTGGCTTTGGCCGGCTATAAATACAAACAGGCGGCAGAGGCTTTGCAGTTTGGCATGGGAGGTATTTCACCGCTTGGCATTGATGATAACGGTTTGCGCGTTTTAATTAACGTGAAAATAACCAACCGTAGTGGCTTTGTGTTTCCGGTACCACAGGCATTCGTAAAATTTAATGTAGCGGGCAAAGAAGTTGGAGCCGCACAAACTACACAATGGCAAACCATTGGCGCAAATGCTGAAACGGTGTTGCCGTTGGTAGGTTATTTCAGAATAAACGAGTTGGGAGGGTTAATTACTTTGCTTTACAATGCAACAACACTTCCGAAAGAAATTTTGTATAGTGGATATGTGGACTTTGGAAAATTTCAGATTCCGTTTAATTCGAGTTATGCAATTGGTGCAAAGAAAAATGTAGTTGTTGATAAAGTATTAAAAGCTATTAATAACGTTATTAATGGACATACTACACAGTATATAAATGCTAACGGAAAAGTAATTCGCGTTTCAGATCATGGCGCGAATCCACAGCGGGTAGATGAAAATACTTTCTCAATCGTTATAGGTAAAGATTGGCAATCCTTTCGCCATGATAGAAACCGCCCAATGACAAATTGGGAGAGAACAAACCAATATTACATGAATGATTCTGGCGGTTTTACCGAGCAATTTGAATCAGTTGAAGATTTCTTGCAATGGTTCGATATTATTTAGTTTTTGAAAATTATATCTTTACGATACTAAACTTTTCAAAAAATGGATTATCCAACACATCTTCAAAGCATTGGGAAAAATATTAAGATTGGAAGAGAACATAGAAATATTACAACAAAGGAATTAGCCGATTTAGCTTCTTTACCGGAATCAACAATTATAGAAATTGAGAATGGCACATTAAATTTTGAAATAAATACATTGATTCGTATTTCCTCTGCTTTAAAATTTTACATAGATATTACATTTGTTCCCGCATAACTACATCGTTGGATAATTCGCCAATAACTTTTCATCTACAATAGGATTGAAGCTACTCATATACATATCTGTAATGGTTATATCGTGATGCCGGAATAGTTGTTTGATAAACTTGATATCGTAACCGGCCTTAATCATTCGTTCAGCTGCAGTATCTTTCAATGAATAAAATTCGCAATGTGCAGGCAACTTCAATGTTTCGCGTATAACCTTAAATCGTTCCGATATATTTTTTTCGCGAATGTGTTTTTCTCCCGGACGAAATCCCTTACTAACTATGTACCAATGTTTCGGCATGGTATCTATTTCAAGTTTTTTCAAACGTTCCCACAGTTCCGGCATTAATGGTATAATATGGCGTTTGTCGTTTTTGCTTTGATCTGCATTAATGATAATAACTCTACGTTCCAAATCAATATTTTCAACTTTCAGCCTACAAATCTCTACCGGGCGAAGTATGGCGTAGTAGCAGTATTGGCACACGGTCAAAAAATCGTTATCGTGCTGCAGTAAATAATTTTTCAACTTCATCAATTCAGCATCGGAAAAACTTTTTCGGTGCTTTTCTTTTTCCCTTAGTTTACTCACCGATAAAAACGGATTCATCCGGATCATGCTTCGTTCTTTCATGGCATTGAAAAAGGTTCGCATATCGGTTAAATATCCGTTGTAAGTGCGTGGCCCTATCTTTTTTTCGAGTTGTAGCCAGTCCATGTACTCCATAGCCAGTGCTTTATCCATTGCATAAATGTATTTCAACTCTAGTTTTTTGTGTTTAAGCCATTGTAGGAATACTGTTTTTCGGCTACGGTATGTATAAATAGTTCTTTCTTCAGCTCCATTGCATTTGAGTTGCACTATTTTTTCCATTGCCTCCCTTATGGTAATTTGTTTTTCATGGTTGTAGTCTTCAGCAAATGGCGTCCAACCATTAGCCAGCTTCGCATCGATTTCGCGGATTAGCAGTTTTGCTGTGCGTTTGCGTTGCGCTTCGTCTTTAATGTGCATAAGGTATTCACGTTTACGCATCGGTTTGCCTGCAAACGGATCAAAGGCGTAGTATTCGATATACATTTTTTTACCGTACGAGATACGGCACAACCTGTAGTTAATATGTTGCATAACGGTTAAACAATCGCCCCCACGAAGTTATTTTTCCCGTTTTATAGCTTGTCGCACTTTTGTCGCACTTGTGTTATGAAGTGGCTGAAAGGTACGTTTTTGCTGTGTTTTGTAGTTTGTTGTAGCGAGGGGGGGGCTCGAACCCCCGACCTCAGCATTATGAGTGCTGCGCTCTAACCAACTGAGCTACCTCGCCATTGAGGGTGCGAATATAAATTTTCTATCCAATTTCTGCTAATCTGAAACATTCTTTTTCTTTTGCCCCCATTTTAGTGGCTTCCAGTAATGCGTTTTATTTTAAAATTAGAAAGTGTTGGATGTAAGTGTAATGAGGGGGGCTCGAACTCCCGACCTTCCCGCTTTGCAAGCGGGACGCGCTAACCAACTCCGCTACCTCAGCAATGCTGGTGCAGATTTAATTTTCTATCCAATTTCTGCTAATCTGAAACATTCTTTTTCTTTTGCCCTCATTTTAGTGGCTTCCAGTAATGCGTTTTATTTTAAAATTAGAAAGTGTTGGATGTATGTGTAGCGAGGGGGCGCGAACTCCCGACCTTCCCGCTTTATAAGCGGGACGCTCTAACCAACCGCGGTACATCCACATTGAGGATACGGATAAAAAAAATCTATCCAATTTCTGCTAATCTGAAACATTCTTTTTCTTTTGCCCCCATTTTAGTGGCTTCCAGCAATGCGTTTTATTTTAAAATTAAAAAGTGTTAGATGTATTTGTAGCAAGGGGACTCGAACTCCCGACCTTCCCGCTTTACAAGCGGGACGCGCTAACCAACTCCGCTACCTCAGCAATGCTGGTGCAGATTTAATTTTCTATCCAATTTCTGCTAATCTGAAACATTCTTTTTCTTTTACCCCTCTTTCCGTGGCTTGTAAAGAGCATAATTCCACACTCGGGTCGTGCTCGAAAAACAATAGATAGTTGTTTTCAGCCGCGTTAGGTAAAAATGCAAGTTTCTCTTCTAGCGTCAATAACGGACGAGTATCATACGCCATTACATACGGAATAGGGATATGCCAACGCGATGGAAATAAATCGGCTGCATACACAATGGTTTTGCCCATGTAGCTGATGTGCGGAATCAACATCGATTCGGTATGTCCACTCACCGTTTTGATAAAAACCGATGGATGAATAGCCGTTGAGCCATCTTCCACAAATTTCAACTGACCGCTTTCTTGTATCGGTAAAATATTCTCCTTTAAGAACGATGCCTTTTCTCTCGCATTCGGGTGAATAGCCCAATCCCAGTGCTTTTCGTTGCTCCAATACGTAGCATTACTAAAAGCCGGAATCAATTTTTCGCCTTCGCGTTTTATAGCACCACCACAATGGTCGAAATGCAAGTGCGTGAGCAACACATCCGTAATATCACTTTCCGTGAAACCCAGCTTATTCAACGATTTCGAGAGGGTGTCCTCGCCATGCGGTTCGTAATGACTGAAAAACTTTTCTTCTTGTTTATTCCCCAAGCCACAATCAATCAAAATGAGTTTATTGCCGTCTTCAATGAGCATACAGCGCATCGCCCATGTGCAAAGCCCCTTGCTGTCGGGCGTTGTAAGTCGCTCCCACATCGAACGCGGCACCACGCCAAACATGGCCCCGCCATCTAATTTAAACAGACCGGTATCAATCGTATGCAGTTTCATAAAAGCCGTTTAATTGTATAAAGAAGCATCATCATCCGCCAAATCGTGACGTTGATATAAAGCCGCCATTTTCAATGCTGCCATAGCACACTCTTCGCCTTTGTTGCCGTGCTTTCCACCCGAACGGTCAAGCGCTTGTTGCAGATCATTGGTGGTCAACAACCCGAAAATAACAGGCGTTAGCATTTCCGTGCTTAAACGCATCAACTCGTTACTTACTGCCTGATTAATATATTGATCGTGATCCGTATCGCCTTTAATTACACAACCCAAACAAATTACCGCATTGAACTCGTATTGTTGCAAAAACAACGCAGCTGCACTCGGCAATTCGTATGCCCCCGGCACAAAATCTACAACAATGTTTTTCTCATTAACCCCATGTTTTAAAAGGGTTTCAATGCAACCTTGCTGCAGCGCACAGGTAATATTTTCGTGATACTCCGATACAATTACACCCACCGAAAAGCTTTTGCCGTCAATGTCGTTGCTAATGGTATGCGAAGAAAGATTCTTTAATTTACTTGCCATGATTCGTTTTCTACTTAGCGACAAACATAAATATATAGCTGAATATTTTTTAGCGCCACTTATGCACTAACATTTAATAGCTTTTGCAGTGTAAAACAGATTTGGGCGTGCCCCCGCTAGGAAGCTGGGTCGGGTCGTTCGCTCCAATTTTTTTGTAGCGCCATAGCCCGCCACAAAAAAGATTTCCGCTTCCACCCCTCACGCGCATTGCGGTGCATTGTAAACTATTTTACTTATGGTCGGTGTTCCCAAGTGTTCGGAAGAGTGTAACCCTATTTTGCGCAGTGCTAATGAAAACAGAGTGTAAAACAGTATTAGCTAGTAACATTTAGATAAGGTGAATCCTTTAATGAGTGTTAGCAGCGTATCCCATCCAATACGCTAATGGAAAAATGCGCATTGGGCGATAACATTAGCCAAATCGGCAATAGTTTAGCAGAAAGAGTTGGGGCGGGTGGCAGAATACTATGTAATGGGGGAGAAATAGTGCCACCGTTTTTTGGACACGCTCCACTTTTCCCTTTTTATAAATAAGAAAAGCAAAAAGTGAAATAGAAAAAATCCAATGTTATTTAACTTTGAAAAAAAGTGAAACAACTTCTTCATTTTTATAAACAAGAAAAAGAAAAAGTGAATTAAGAAAATTTCAATGTTATTTAACTTTGAAAAAAAGTGAAACAACTTTTTTGTTTTTATAAATAAGAAAAAGAAAAAGTTAAATAAGAAAATTTCAATGTTGTTTAACTTTAAGAAAAAGTGAAACAACTTTTTGCAAAAAGGAGCATAAAAAGAGAGAATTGGAGTGCGCAAGCTGTCGGAATGGCTGTTCCACTGCCAAAATGGAACAGCAAGTGGTGGTGTTAGTTTTATTCGTTCCATTAGTTAAAGGCAAAGTTACCTTTGCTGTTCAAGCATTCCTTACTAAATAACATAACCCATCAAGGGCTGTCTTCCTCCCCAAGCTATAACCCAATGCTATGGCAAATACCGTTTTTACATTCATTTTTGCGTAGTTCTTCGTAAAAAATGCGTAAAACTACGCAAAACACCTTTACCGTAAAACTACGCAAAAGTTGCGTAAAAATACGGTTGTTTTTGTGGAATGGAATGCAGAGGTTTGAGGCGATGAACATATAGCACCTTCGAGAAGCTGTATGTTGGCAGCAATGCCTTTAAAACGGATACAAATATTTTCAGGTTCGGGAAAAGAGAAAAAAAGACATTGGGCAAAGCCCGTTGGCTATCCTTCTGCAAAATAAAAGAGATGATACTTGTCTATCTTTATTCATGGAATCATCACTTTTATTTCGCCCCACCCTCAAAAGATGATAATGATAAGTAGCCATAGAATTATAGAATTAGAAATTTATATTTGATATATAATGTCAGCAATATTGTTTTCTGAAATCCAAAATCAAATCTTGCTCCGATTAATCGGAGCTCAGAAAGCAATAAACATTGCAACAAATTTTCCGCCTGATGAAGCAACCATAAACACACTCTTGCGCAAACGTGAACAGGGAATTGAAGTTACGCTTCTTGTTCAGAGCAATTTAGCCCATGATGGAATTTTACAACAACTGAAACCAAATGGTATCAAAGCTTTTTACATAAACCAAACACCTGCAACCAAAAACTATACAGTAATTGATAACACTGAAGTAATTATTAGTGACAGTACCATTGCCGAAAATCCCTGCACATATATCATTTCAGATATTGAAATAGTTCAAAAGTACCTGACACATTTTTTCAAACGGATAAGTCTTAATGCTTACTCCACTGAAGCTCAGATAACCTCAAATCAAATAGCCCTTTATCAGAGTAGCGAAATTGAAGAACTCCGTTTTGCGGTGGATGAACTTGAAAACTTGCTAATTGTTGCCGATAATGAACAACAGGAAGTGGAGCGCATTGTACGTAATTATACGCATCAATTTAATCAGCATCTCGGCTCATTGCTCGAGGAAATCCTCACTATGAAACGCCAGTATGCTGAACAACACCGCCACGAAAATGAGTTTACCGAGCAGGAGTATCAGGAAGCCAAACAACGTGAAGAACAATTTCATGAAGAACGTGTGAAAGAGGAAAAAGAAGGCTACATAGAATTAAACGAAGAACAAAAAGATGACCTCAAAAAACTATATCGCGAGGCAATACTCAAATGTCACCCCGATAAAGTAAGCGAAGAAATGCAGGAAAAGGCAAGCGAGCTAACTAAACAGCTTAACGATGCTTACAAAAAGCAGGATATTGAAACCGTAAAACAGATACTTGCCGAACTTAAAAGCGGCATTTTAAGTAGCACCGTTAAAGCCGAAGAAAAAACCATTGAACGCATACAGGAAAAACTGGAATACCTAAAAAACAAACTGAAAATCCAAATCCAAAACTTAAAGGCAAACAAAGAAGATAAAACCTTTGTAACTGCATCTACCTATCAGGACGACCCTGAGCATTTTGTAAACTTGAAAACTGAATTAGAAAAAGAGCATGAGTTCTGGAGAAAACAACAACCCGAATAATTTACCATCAGTTTTAAGTTCATCGTTGCGCACACTTAGTAACCAAACCAATGCGTTAAACGAAGTTTTAAAAGAAAGTGATCCTGACTTTTGGTTTGACAAAGCAATGGAGCGCAAAAGTGCGGAGGACTGGAAATTGTATGACTTTTATCTAAGGAAGGCTATTTTAATAGATCCTTCTCATCATCAATCATTATTCCAATTATGCTACTCGAATGCTGTTCTGTCAAAAAAAACTGAGTGCATAGCATCAATTTTTTATCTCGCTGAAAATGTTGTTGGGTATTATTCCACCTTCGAGTATAGAGTTAGTCCACGTTTCCATCCAAACCTTAATTTAAATGAAACTGAGTGGAGCTATATACTTGAAACAGTAATAGAGAAATCAGAAGAATTGCATTTCAATAACAAAATAAATTCAGGTATAGTAGCATTCTTTAAAGGAGATTTTACCACTGCCAAAAAAAAACTATCAAGTAGTGAAGTCTGGTATCAGGATAAAGACAAAAACTTAGCATACAAATTTGGCGGAGGGTCAACACTCATGATTTATGTGTTTTCTAACGTTGAAGAAGTTTTTAAAAAAAATGATACCCCGTTTAATCAATCCATAAATAGGTCTGAAAACATAACAGAATATTTTCTTTTTCATAAAGCGCCACCTAAAAGCTTTTACTTTAAACAACTTGATTTTATAGAAGCTAATCATTTAGTAATGAAATGCGAATTTGAAAAGGCATTTGAGAAATATTTTGCTGCTATTAATCATGCAAAGCTTCCAAAAAACAAATGCTTAATATTTATTCAATTGTCTAATGCATTATACTTCTACTTCGGAATTTGTTCGATTAGTAAAAGTGGAATTGAATTGTGTGAAAACTATTGGAATAGATTGAACTCAATATACCATTCATTGGTTAAAGAAAGTCGTAGTAAGGATATAAATAGGGTTAAAGAAAGTATCAAACGACTGGAGCCATATTGCAACTTCATAGTAAATAAACCATTGGAAAGTGACATCAATGCCTTAGCTTTCTTAGATAAATATATTTCAATGTTCCCAAATTCTATTTTGGGATATAAAGAAAGAGCTAAACTAAATGAAAAGCTTGGTAACTACGAAGCAGTAAACTTTGATAAAAGCCGTATAACAAAAATCAAATACCATACATACGTAGATAAATAAAATAACATATGTCTTATCACAAGAAAATCTCCCAACTAAACTTTGAAGCAATTTCAGAGGTATTGCTTTCAGCCGAGAAGCTAATTGGGTATCAAAAATACACAGAACCCAATATTTGGAACAAAGATGATAACGGTTGCTTGGGGTATCCGGCAGCGATTCTATTGTTCGCCTACATCGAATCAATTGGATGTATTTTTGTCAATAAAAGTGGGGAATCCTCCTTCACTGTTTTAAGAAATCCTCTGTTTGGCAATCAACCAATTTCAGAGTTTGCATGTAAATCTGCATACAGCATTTATCGGAACAAATTGATGCACAATTTATGTCTTCCTAGAAATGCACGATTCTATTCAGACCATAATAATCCTACCGTTTTTGACGTTGCAAACACAGGTAAGAAAAAGCAGGAAGTTGTGACTGCTGTAAATTTGTTTGCCTTATTGACTGTTTGCAAAATATCTTTTGAAAAACTAAAAGTAGAGCACGAAACTCTTTTCGACTCCTCTCGAATAATGTCATTTATATCCAACAGTGATTTACCTGATAATTCCGCAACTAAATTCAATTCTTATATAACTCCATCAGGAGTTTGCTCTTATGATATAACTAAATGAAAAACCACTACACAACACTCGACATTAGTCCATCCTCTCTCTGGCGCAAGAATGCAGGGTTGGTCTTTGGTTGGGGTTCTTGTGCCCAAATAGAAATTAATTATTTCTTACTTATGAGTACTAAGTACAAATTTCGGGACAGTCATAAGTTGTTTTTAGTTTTCTTTCCGCCACTGGTGAATTGCACATAAGAGTTTAGATTTCTCGCTCCGTTCGAAATGACAGGGAATAATATTTGTAGTACTATTTTGCGTAAGGGGGTGCAGCGGAAAGCCCACAGTGGAGCTGCATAGCGGAACGAGGACTTGCAGCGGAAAACCCGGTGCGCTTCCTAGCGGATACGCACAAAATCCACTTTTCTAGCATGTTATTTTGTTCTTATGCCACAATCGAATAAATTCGAAGCAAACAAGATAATGGTGATGCTAACTAAACGAAATGCCTGGATTGGTTTTGGACTCTTGATTGCGGTGCTTACGGTGGTGTATTCGAACCACTTTCATAACTCGTTTCACTTTGACGATTCCCATACCATTCAAAGTAATATCTACATTCAAAACATAAAGAATATACCGCTGTTCTTCAAAGATGGCGCTACGTTCAGCT
The DNA here is from genome assembly GCA_044226285.1 of Chitinophagales bacterium. Lineage (GTDB taxonomy): Bacteria > Bacteroidota > Bacteroidia > Chitinophagales > LD1 > CALAYL01. The sequence continues at coordinate 369,904 of JBGAHI010000003.1, forward strand.
CGTTGCCATCGAACCAATCGTATCGTCCGGTGTTGTCGACCAGCTTAGCTATCGATTATTGGCTAGGGAAGGGACTTACCGATACGTTTCAGTTTCATGTAACGTCATACTTGTTGTTTGTAATTATTGGATTGCTGTTGTTTTTGTTCTATCAGAAAATCCTTTCGTTTTCGGAAGAAAGCCCTACGGTGCTCTTGGTTTCGTTGATTGCGACAGCGTTTTATTTATTACATCCGGCATGTGCAGAAACAGTGAATTACATTATTCAACGAGGCGATATGTTTGCTGCGTTCTTTTTGGTATTGGGCTTTGTGCTGTATGCGTATGTGCCACTGTGCCGCCAATATTATTTGTATTTGCCGGTCATCTTCATCGGTATTTTAGCCAAGCCGAATACTTTGGTGTTTGCGCCATTGTTTTTGATTTATCAGTATTTGTTTGAGTACCGTTTAACAGGAAAAGATATTGTGGATGTGACCAAATACGGCAAAGTGCTTTTTGCTTCGTTAGGCGCTTTTGCAGTGTGTATTTTGGCGTACTTGTTTATGAGTGCGATGCAGTCGGAAAGCTACGCCTACGGTGGTTACGATCGTTTGCATTACATCGCTACACAGCCTTTTATTTTGTTCTATTATTTCTCGGCTTGGTTTGCGCCCATTGGCTTAAATGCCGATACCGATTGGAGTGCGTTCCCTTCGGTAGTGGATCCACGTGCGATTTTCGGGTTTATATTTATCGCCATTTTGTTGACGGTTGCATTCATTACGTCTAACTACAAACGCAGCAAACCTATTGCCTTTGGTATCCTTTGGTTTTTGGTTGGGAACTTACCTACATCGTTGTTACCGTTTTCCGAAATCATGAACGATCACCGTATGTTTATGCCTTTCGTAGGGCTAACATTGGCGGCTGTTTGGTCGATTTATTTATTAGCAGAAACAGTGGCGAAGCAAATAGAATTACCGCAATATGTGAAGTACAGCTTTTATGCATTTGTAGGATTAGCATTATTAGGTTTTGCGTATGGCACACACACGCGTAACGAAGTTTGGAAAACGGAAGAAACGTTATGGAAAGACTGTGCGGTGAAAAGTCCAGAGAACGGAAGAGGCTTGATGAATTACGGCTTAGCATTGATGAGCCGTGGCGATTACAAAACGGCTGAAATGTACTTTCAACGCGGCTTAGATGCATGGCCAACCTATTCGTATTTACATGTAAATATGGGGGTGTTGAAAAGCGCATTAGGCAAATCGGAAGAAGCCGAGAAGTTCTTTTTATCGGGTATTCAGTATGGTGGCGGTTATCCGAATTCGCATTATTTTTATGCGCGTTTCTTGAAAGACAAAGGCAGAAAAGATGCGGCTATAATTGAATTGAAAAAAACATTAGAAATGGCCAAAGCCAACAGCGATGCGCGGTACATGTTAATGGAGATTTTGTTTGAAGAAGGACGCTTCGAAGAGTTAAAGCAGATAGCATCCGAAACATTAGCGATTTTACCGAATGATGCGAAGTCTGCAGCATACTTAGCTTCTGCAGCTAGCGGCAAATCAAAACTACAAGTGGCGGAAGATGCCGCTAAGTTAGCGAATACACCACAAGCGTATTTAGATTTATCGTTACAATATTATCAAGCCGGAAAATTCGACAAATGTGTGGAAGCGGCAAATGAAGCTGTGAAATTAAAGCCCGATTTTGCTGCGGCTTATAACAATATTGGATCTGCCTACAATGCCATGGGTAAGTTTGCGGAAGGAAAGGCAGCTTTGACTAAATCGTTGGCTATTGACCCTACTTCGCAATTGGCTAAAAATAATTTAGCCTGGGCCGAATCGGAATTGAAAAAAGCCCAGACCAAATAAGATGAGTGATTCCGAAATTCAAGTAGCGGTTGTTATTTTAGGTTGGAACGGAAAGCGTTTCTTGCAAGACTTTTTGCCTTCGGTGGTGCAATATTCTACAGGCGAGGGGTATCAGGTAGTGTATGCCGATAATGCATCAACGGATGATAGTGTGGACTTTGTGAAAGCTCATTTCCCATCTGTTCGTATCGTTCAAAACAAGAGCAACAGCGGATTTGCAGGTGGCTACAACGAAGCCTTACAGCAAGTAAAGGCGAAGTATTATGTGTTGTTGAATCAAGATGTGGAAGTCACTGAAAACTGGATTGCTCCAGTGGTATCGTTCTTGGAATCGAATCCAAACTATGCTGCTGCACAACCGAAATTACGTGCCTACCACGAAAAGGATGCCTTTGAATATGCAGGAGCGGCAGGAGGATTTATGGATTATTTGGGCTTTGCTTTTTGTCGCGGTCGATTGTTCGACACCATGGAAAAAGACTTAGGGCAGTACAACAATAAAACCCAAATTTTCTGGGGCTCAGGAGCATGCTTGTTTGTGCGTTCAGAAGTGTATTGGGCTGTTGGCGGTTTAGACGAAGATTTCTTTGCCCATCAAGAAGAAATTGATTTGTGTTGGCGCATTCAAAATGCCGGCAAGTCGATTTGGTATGTGCCGGAATCCACGGTTTATCACGTGGGTGGAGGTTCTTTGCCTCAAGGGAATCCACGCAAAACTTATCTCAACTTCCGCAACAATTTGTTTTTGTTGTTGAAGAATCTACCTACTTCGCTTTTGTGGTGGACGATTCCTGTTCGTTTAACATTAGATTGGATAGCTGTTCTTTACAGCATTTTGAAAAATAAAAACGGGAGCGATGCAAAGGCTATACTCAAAGCGCATCGCGACTTTTGGAAGTCGTTTACAGCTATGTACGCCAAGCGTTCAAACGCCATTCATGCATTGCCTGAAACAATGGCAAAGCAATCCATTATTGTTCAATATTACTTACAAGGAAAGAAGAAATTCAGCGAGTTGTAAGCTTATTTCTTTGGGCTATATAAGGTGTAACCGGCAGGAATACTCACTTCAGCTTCGTCTACTTTACCTGCACTGTAATTGGTGAGTTCGTAGTTGTTGATAATCAGGCCACGCTCGTCTTTAGTGGTAGCAGCCACCGGAAATCCGCTCACATTCAAACTCGCCAATCCTTGAATTTCAAGCGAAGTTTTAAAGAAAGGAGCGATGTTCGTCCAATTTACAGCAATAGACTTTGCTACCCATGCTTCGCAAGTAAGTGTTCCGTTTTGGAAAGTGTATTTCTCGCAATCTAAGCCATTAATGGTACGTTTCTCGCCTGTTGCTTGTCCGGTTACTCCACTTACTCCACCGTTTATATCGCCAACATTCAATGCATAATAGTTCTTTTCTTTTGCTGCATCATCTTTCGCAAACATTAGAAGCTTTCCTGAAGTAGCATCCGGAATAAGATAAGTTGGAGCCGTTTTTTCGGTTGTTTTTCGGTTCATCTCTAAAAGGCATTTTGAACCGCTGAATTTCCATAGAAACTCGTAGTTGTCGGCCACTTTGTTGTAGGTTTTGTATTTAATGGTAACGCGACCATCAAAAGCAAAAAGACTCACAGAAAATAAAATCAATAAAGATGTAACAAGCGATTTCATATGCTAAACTCGGTTAAGTTGTCGAAAGGTAATACATTATTCCGAAAAACGGGCTGCTTTTAAAAAATGTTTTTTGTAGTAAGGTTCATTTAAATCGCTCACCATTACTCCACCATGTACTGTGGCATGTGCGAATTTGTTGTTCCCTAAATACAGTCCAACATGCGACATATAAGAGCGAATGCTAAAGAACACCAAATCGCCTTCAGTAAGTTGCGATACATCAATTTCATAGGTTTTCTTGTAGATATCGGTGCAACTACCTTGTGCTTTTTTGTTATAGATGCGTTCGTACATCACCGATACAAAATCAGAACAATCAACGCCTCGCTTAGAGCGACCGCCATATTGGTAAGGGGTTCCTTTCCAATCGTAGATTTCAAAGTATAAATCGGCATTATCGGCATTAATTAGTGATAGACCGTGTTGGTTATAGAAATCTTGTACTTCATTAAAATTGAGATACGAATAGTCTTTGCCCGGAATACTATCGTATTGCGCAGTGCTAATTTGAGTGCCTAAGAAGAATAAAAGGCAAAGGAGTGTTGCATTAAGCCAATTTACTTCTCTTGTAACCATATGCGAAGTAAATAATTAATCCGATAATCAACCAAAGGATAAATCGTTCCCAATTGGTAGCACCGGATTCGCTGAGTAAATATCCACAAGCCAAAAAGGATAGCAATGGAATAAGGGAAGCTTTGTTTTGAATGGAATATACGGCTAACCATGCAACAAGGGCCAGGAACATGTAATGTGGCAAGGCAGTTCGAAGTGTTGTAAAATCGAAGCCATTTTCCCAACCTAAATAAACAACAAATGATGTTGGATAGATGATTAACCATGCAGCAAAAACAATAACCAATGCAATAGGATATATCCATTGTGCGTTGATGTAGGTAACTTTGAACGATGGTTTGTGAATCCCATCGGTATGCATTTTCATAACACCGGCAGAAACCAATGCAAAGGCAAACAGTGTTCCTATACTCGTTAAATCTACCATCAAATCCATATTGGCAAATAAGGCCGGGATAGCGACAACAAAGCCTGTAAGAATAGTAGAAAAAGAAGGCGTGCCGTATTTCGGATGCACTTTGCTGAATACTTTCGGCAATAAACCATCGCGGCTCATGCTCATCCAAATTCGCGGTTGTCCGATTTGAAATACCAATAAAACCGATGCTGTGGCCACAACTGCACTCACCGCAATTAAGCCGGCAATCCAATTCAATCCAACTTTTTCAAATACAAACGACAATGGTTCGCTTACATTTAGTTGGGTGTAGCTCACCATACCGGTAAGAATGAGTGCAATAACAACGTACAATATAGTGCATATAATGAGCGAATAAATCATACCTCGTGGTAAATCGCGTTGAGGGTTTTTGCATTCCTCTGCAGTGGTGGAGATTGCGTCAAAACCTATGTAGGCAAAGAAAACGGAAGAAATACCTCCGAGTACACCTTTAGCTCCATTGGGTAAAAATGGAATCCAATTGCCAGGGTTAACATAAAATACGCCAATAGCGATGACAATCAGTATTACAATTAACTTCAATACTACCATAGCATTGGCAGAACGCTTACTCTCTTTGATGCCCACGTAAATAATCGCGGTGATAATCACCACAATCATAAATGCCGGAATATTGCAAATAATTTTTGCGCCCAACAGGGTAGGAGCTGTGTTCCATGCAGCAATGGCTAATTCGTTCACTCCATTTTTAGCGGACCAATAATCAGTAAGTAAAAAGGCAGGAATGTGTATGCCAAAACCTTTTAGAAAGGAAGCAAAATAGCCACTCCACGAAATAGCCACAACGATATTCCCGATGGCGTACTCCATCAACAAATCCCAGCCGATAATCCATGCGATTAATTCTCCAAACGCCACATAAGAGTATGTATAAGCACTTCCTGAAACAGGAACCAAGCTGGCAAACTCAGCATAACAAAGCGCTGAAAAGCCACATACGAAAGCAATGAAAAGAAACAAAAGCACAATGCCCGGTCCGCCCTCAAAACTCGCTTTACCGATGGTGGAAAAAATACCTGCACCCACAACAGCCGCAATACCTAATGCCGTAAGATCGACAACAGTAAGAGAGCGTTTAAGTCCTGAATGTTCGTTTTCTCCAACTGCAGTAGCATCTTGAATAGCGGCATTCACCGATTTTTTTCTGAATAGTTTTTCCACGAATCGATTTTGTTTCGGGCAAAATACAAAATCATTTTTTATGGCATTCACTTTTGAAAACAAAAAAACACCAAGCTCTTTCGAACCTGGTGTTTCTTTATTTTCTATAAGCTAGTGGCTATATGCTAAAAGCTTCTTATTTAATGTGCTGCAGCTTTGAATTTTTTGTATTCCTCAATTAATTTTGGAACTACAACAAATGCATCGCCAACAATACCATAGTCAGCTGCTTTGAAGAACGGTGCTTCCGGATCGGTATTGATTACTACAATAACTTTAGATTGGTTCACACCGGCTAAGTGTTGGATAGCACCGGAGATACCTACTGCGATATACAAATTCGGTTTTACCATGAACCCGGTTTGTCCCACGTGCTCGTGGTGTGGACGCCAATCCACATCGGCAACGGCACGAGAACATGCTGTAGCAGCGCCCATTTCGTTTGCCAATTCTTCAATCATTCCCCAGTTTTCAGGACCTTTCAAACCTCTACCTGCCGATACAACTAAGTCGGCCTCTGTTAAAGGAATATGTCCGGTTAATTTATCTACCGATTTCACTACTGTTCCAAAATCTGCATCGCTTACCCCAGGCGCAAAAGCCTCAACAGCAGCAGTACCGCTTCCTTTTACCGGTGATAATGAATTCGGACTAACAGCAACCACTTTCTTCGCTGTTGCTACTTGATAGAATGCTTTTGCTTTACCAGAGAAAACATTCTTAACTACTTTCAATGTAGTACCTTCGAATGTAGGTAACTCTGCTGCACCTGGTACATAACCGGCTTTCAAACGCACAGCTACACGTGGTGCTAATAATTTTCCGTTTGGACCGAACGATAATACAACGATATCTGCTCCTGATGCTTTTTCTGCAATGGCTTTTGCAAATGCTTTAGAATCGAAGGTGTTGAATCGTGCATCGTTTGCATGGTGAATTTTTGCGATACCGAAGTTGCCTAAATTCGCTAATTCATCTGCACCTGCTGTTCCTAAAACTACTGCTTCTGCAGTTGTTCCGGTTAATTCAGCTGTTTTAGCTGCATAGTAAGCCGCTTCGTAAGCTGCCTTTTTTATTTTTCCGTCTGCTATTTCTACAAATACTAATACTGACATATATTTTGTTTAAATGTGTTTTTGAAAATGCGTTATTAAATCACTTTAGCTTCTTCGTGTAACAAACGAACCAATTCGGCTACGTTATCTACGGATACATATTTACACTCTTTCGCTTTCTCAGGTGTTTGATAACTCGCAATTGAAGTCAATTTATCAGCTCCTGTAGCTGCTAAAACAGTTAATGGCTTAGTTCTAGAAGCCATAATTCCTTTCATGTTCGGAATTCTAGCTGCTGCTAAGTCTTTAGTAGCGCAAATTACAGCCGGTAACGAAATTTCAACGGTTTCAGTTCCTCCTTCAATATCTCTTGTAGCTGTCGCTTTTCCTCCGGCAACATCTAATTTAGACACTAAAGCAACTGCGTTCCAGTCTAATAATTCAGCTACCATACCGCCTACTTCAAAACTGTTGTAGTCGATGGTTTCTTTACCGGTAATCACTAAATCGTATCCACCGGTTTTGGCGTGATTCGCAATTTCTACTGAAATAGCGTATGCATCTGTTGGATCCATATCAATACGGAAAGCTGAATCAGCACCAATAGCTAAGGCTTTACGAGTCACTTGTTCACTATCCGCAAGTCCTGCGTGAATCACCACTACTTCACCGCCTTGCGCTTCTTTTAATTCTAATGCTTTTGTCAATGCATACCACTCATCTGTTGGATTCATGATAAATTGAACATTGTCGGTGCTGAATTTGGTGTTGTTGTCTACAAAGGCAATTTTCGATGTAGTATCAGGCACTTTGCTGATGGGCACTAATATTTTCATGTTTTTATAAGGTTTATTTTATTTTTTAGCGAAGCGAAATTATGTAATAACTTCACAATACCAAACGTTCGTTTGGTAAGAATTGTTTAGACGTTTATGCAAAGAGAAATAAGAATTAACAAATTGCTCGAAATGAGGACATTAATGCCCGCAGACCCCTTTCCAACCTATGCGCTGGGGTTAGAGTATATCGAATTGGGGAATAGGTCGGAAGCAATAGCCTTTTTTGAAGAAACCATGCTTAAATTTCCGAATTATTTGCCTGTCTATTACCAATTAGGGCTGCTATTGGCCGAAAATGGCGAAATTCAACGCGCCAAAACGATATTTGAAGCAGGAATGTTGATTGCACGAACAACAAAAGATTTTAAAACAATGGGAGAGTTGCAAGAAGCCCTTTTTAATATAGAAGAATGAGCGATATTAACTTATTAGCGCGTTTCTTAAATTTTGCCAAAGGAGCGAAGTTGCCTTTAGCAAAGAAGCGGACATTAATAGCTGTGAGCGGTGGAATAGATTCAGTAGTTTTAGTGGATTTGTTTCACAAAGCCGGATTTCGTTTTGAAATTGCGCACTGTAATTTTGGACTGAGAGGCGAGGAGTCGGATGGCGATGAAACATTCGTGAAAGCATTAGCTGAACGATATGAAGTGCATTTTCATACTGTACGTTTTGATATGGGAAACAAAAGTAGTAGTGTGCAAGAGGAAGCCAGAACGATACGCTATAATTGGCTTGAGCAAATTCGTAAAGCGAATAAGCTCGATTACATTGCTACTGCTCATCATGCCGATGATCAGGTGGAAACGGTATTGCAACACTTTGTAAAAGGCACCGGTATTCGAGGTTTGCGTGGGATGAAGGTGAAACGGGATTTAATTGTTCGTCCGTTGTTGTTTGCTTTTCGCGATGAAATTGAATCTTATTGTAATGAACAAAACTTGAACTATAGAACCGATAGCAGTAATGCTTCTTTAAAGTATGAACGCAATAAGGTTCGACATGAATTGATTCCAATGTTACAGACATTGAATCCGAATTTCAAAGCAACATTAATCGCTCAGTTGCCTATTTATCAGGAATTGGAAGGTATTTATAATCGCACCATTGCCAAGGAACGTGCTAAATTGTTTATTCCGAAAGGGGAGGAGTTTCACATTCCTATCCTTATGTTGAAGAAAAAAGAAAATCCTGAAGTTGTGCTTTATGAATTCTTGAAAGATTTTGGATTTAATAAAACACAAACACAGCTTATTGTTCAAACATTTGATACACCCCCTGGAAAGCGATTTCTCTCATCAACACATCAGCTTTTAAAAGACAGAACCCATTTCATTCTTTCTCCCATTAAAGAATCCTGTCAAAGTATAGTGTTGATTGATGAAGATTCAGTAGGCGAAAATTTATCAGTTCAATTTGGTTCCACCCGATTTGCTTTTTCAGTTCTACCTGCAGGTGGCGTAAACATGAGAAGTGAAAACTGTTTTGCTTATTTTGACTATGCTCAGTTGCAATTCCCACTTAGTATACGCTATAAACGAACAGGCGATTATTTCTATCCTTTTGGCATGAAAAACAAAAAGAAAAAGGTGAGTAAGTTTTTCAAAGACATAAAACTGAATCTTGCAGCCAAAGAGGAAGTATTAATATTCCTCTCCGGTGAGCGGATAGCATGGGTAGTCGAACACAGAACGGATGAACGTTTTAGGATAACACCTTCCACAACTAAAGTGTTGCAGGTTAAATTAGAGAAAGTAAAATGATGCCTACTCATTTTTTGTTTCTTTTGCTACTCATTGTCAACTGCTGCAAAGCTCAACAATCTTCAATCACTTTGCATTTTGATACGCTAGAAGGTGTTTTTAAAAAGAGCAATCAAAGCAAAGATGGATATTTGATGTTAGGAACTGTTTTTGACATTCCATCTAGTATCGCAGCTAAATGTGACAATAAACAAATTCGTTTGCTTGGATTTGCTTCATCAGACTATGTTACTGCAGACAATTTGATGTTTTTTAACAACAATGGAAATGTAGAATTTAAACAAGGACGGGAAGGGGTATTTACAACATATGAATTGCATTCAATATATGTATTTGACGCAAAGAAAAAGATTTGGATATTGATTTATAATCAGCAGGAAGACAACTGAATAGCATTGAAAGCACTGAGTTATTAAAAAATACTTAACTGTATAAAATTAATGTGAGAAAAAAGCGGAAAAAATTTTCTTTTTTTCGAAAAAGACATATCATTGCAATGATTTTAATAGGTCCGACTTTCTACAAGTCGGGGTTTTCTTGAGAGGGCGTTAGGGGTGACGTCCTCTCATTTTTTTTATAGCACTTCACTTCCCCGTTTCAAGTCATAGGATTCCTTGCGAATTCGTTTTCGTCAATCAACTTCAAAAAAATATTTACTTTCAAGTTGAAATAATAATATCTACATGAAAAATGTATTACTGTCAGCCTTTTGCTTTTTATTTATTGGTGCCTCTGCGAATGTAGGAGATACGACCATCATTACTTCGCATGTGAATACGAATTTAAATTCACCTCCTTCAAATGACGACTTATGGGTTACTTTTCCAAATTCCAAAACGTGGAGTAAAATTATTATGAAGTTTACGTTGGGCTGTGGAACGCCCAATTGCAGCGGTTGGGATTATACGGTAAGTACCTCGTTAGGAAAGAAAACCGGATTACTAGATTCTACTATTGCATCCATTGATACAGTTGCTCATGATACTGTATGGACCAAATTTGACCAAGTAAAATACAATGAGGTTGGTCGCTTGATTACCCCATACGGAACATATATGGCTCAACAATCGAATGGGTTCAACAAGCTTTGGACACATCCTTATTATTTTGATTTAACTGATTATGCGGGAACAATGAAAGATTCAGTGAGTGTTCGTATTCATTATGATGGCTGGACAGATGCTTTCAGTGGAAAAGTTGAGTTTATTATGGTAGAAGGAACGCCATCGCGTACGGTTTTACAAGTGAATGAACTCTATAACGAATACATTACATACAACGATGGACCAAGTTTTGAAGCTGTTGCAATTCCCAAATCGGTTCAAATTCCTAGCGGATGTACCTCTGCTAAACTTAATTTGATTATGACCGGACATGGTTCTACCGGAGAATTTATGCCTTATAATTATCACATTAAGGTGAATGGAACAGAAGTAGTGAGTCGCTTACTTTGGAAAGGAGATTGTGGAATTAATGCTGTTTCGCCACAAGGAGGAACATGGATTTTTAATCGTGCAAATTGGTGTCCTGGTGAAAAAATTAATGTATACGAATTAGATCTTTCTTCCTACATCACCGCAGGTCAAACGGCTTCCATTGACTTAGACATGGATGATTTTGTATTAGCTTCTGGTGAGCAGGCAGGATATAGTCTTTCCAGTTATCTAGTTTGCTATGGTTCGCAAAAGAATAATGATGTTGCTATGGAGGAAATAATTGCCCCTTCGAGCGATAAACCTTATTTACACTTCAATCCTATATGTGGAAATCCTATTGTAAGTATCAAGAACTTTGGAAAAAATAATCTAACTGATTGTGACATTACCTATTGGGTTAAAGGAGGAAATAAATGCTATTATCAATGGCACGGTCAATTGAAGCCATTTCAAACAGCTCGGGTAGTATTGCCTCCTTTTGATTGGAGTGGATTGGATACTGCTGATCGACAGTTTTTTGCAGAAGTGAGCTGGCCTAATGGTGTTACAGACGAGTTTAGTGCAAATAACTTGCTATATGCTAAGTTTAATTTACCTCCGTTAGTGGATTCGGTTTTTGTTATTAATCTCAAAACAAACAATCATCCTGAAGAAAACAAATACCTCATTCGAAATGAAAATGGGGATACTATTTTGTTTAAAACAAGTTTACCTGTTTCTAAAACAGTATTAGATACAGTAACCCTTCAACCGGGTTGTTATTCCTTTGATTTCTACGATTATGATGCACAATGGGAGGGGGGCGATGGTCTTTCTTGGTGGTTAAATACACAACAAGGATTAGAGTCGTCAGGAACTTTAGCCTTCAGACGATTTAACAATACTGTGATTAAAATCTTTAATCCCGATTTTGGCAGTAACATACACTATGAGTTTACTGTTGGAAACTTACTTGGTTCATTCGATCCTAAAGCACCATGTACAGAACCAATTCATACGGGCATTCTTTCAACCAACGAAATTCAGTTTAGTGTGTATCCGAATCCTGCGACTAATACCTTCTTCATAAAGAGTGGAACAACAATGGCAAATGCTAAAGTAACAGTATTTGATATTTTTGGTAAGCAGATGATTACCAAACAAGTATATTTGCTTAATTCGATTCCACTTGAAGTAAATGCGGAAGGATTAAGTAACGGAATTTACTTTGTAAATGTTGAATATAATGGCATAAAAAGTGTGAAACAAATTTCAATTGTGAAGTAAATTATAGTACTTCAGCAACAACAAAAATACTGCCGCTCACAATAATAACATCTTTCATCCCTGCTTTGGTTAAGGCTGATTTCAATGCTTTTTTTACGGAAGAATAGGCTTCTCCTTGTAAACCTGCCCTATAAGCCTCACTGTGCAGTTCTATTTCGCTTTTCCCTCTTGGGATGTTTGGCTTACAGAAATAGTAGTTTGCCTTTTTAGGTAGTAATGGAAATATTTTTGAAAGGTCTTTATCTGCAACAGTTCCATAAACAAAATGAAGCTGATTGAATTGCAGCTGCTTTAGTTGAGCCACTAAGGATTTTAACCCTCCTTCATTGTGCGCACTATCGAAAATTAGAATTGGCTTTTGCTGACGAACCATCCACCGTCCGATGAAATAGGTGTTTTCTTTTACCTTTTTTAGGCCGTTCCGAATAGCTTTTTCTGTAATGTTCATTCCGATGTCTTTCAATACTTCAATTGCACATAAGGCTGTAGCAATGTTTTTGAATTGATATTGACCGGATAAATCGGAGGTATACGATTTATTTTTCCACAAAAAATGAAGTCCAGCGGAGGTTTCTTTCTGATTATCCAGTTCATGTTTTTTCGATGCAAATCGTAAAATAGATGAAGTCGATTTTGCTTTTTCTTCAAAGACTTGAGATGTTTCTTTTTGCCATTCCCCAATTACAACGGGAACATTTTGCTTAATGATTCCTGCTTTCTCCTCTGCAATTTTAGCGAGTGTATCACCTAAAAATTGTTGATGATCGAAGGAGATATTGGTGATTACGGAAAGGAGAGGAGTGATGATGTTTGTGGAGTCTAATCGTCCGCCCATACCGGTTTCCAGCACTACAAAGTCTACTTTTTTATCGGCAAAATATTGAAATGCCATCGCATTAGTAATCTCAAAGAAAGACGCATTGATGGGTTCGAACTTTGCTTTGTTCTTATTCACAAAGGCAGTTACATATTGTTTCGAGATCAATTTCCCGTTGATCTTAATACGCTCGCGGTAGTCTTTGTAATGCGGGGATGTATATACACCAACGGAATAACCTTGTTCCTGTAGAATTGATGCAATGATATGGGTAACAGAACCTTTTCCATTCGTACCGGCTACGTGAATGTATTTCAGCTTATTTTGTGGATTACCCAGCTTATCACAAAGCTGAATAATATTGTCTAGATCCTTTCTGTAAGCTGCAGCACCAATGCGTTGAAACATTGGCAACTGATTCAAAAGATAGTCTAAGGTATTGGCGTACGACATATTGTTCAACAATATTGTTGAAGTTTTTAATCATCGCCAAAAAAAAGGATGTTTAATTTTCTTTGAAAGAGAAAAGGATAGAGCCAGTCTGGATTTCAGCGGCATCATCTTTCGGGTCGAAAGTATATTTCATAGCAGCTTGTTTGGCGACATTCACCAAACAATCATCGGAAGTTGTTGATCCGCCTTGCGAGAAATTAGCGCTAACCACTTGTCCGTTCCGATTCACTTTAATCGCAATCATAACCTTTCCACGCGTTGCATCGCATGGATTTTTAGGCACGTAGCGGTTCATTACTTTTCGTCCAACCAATTTTACATTACCATTACCTAGTCCATTGCCGTTTCCGGTTCCATTGCCAATGCCGGTGCCCTTGTAGCTTGTTGCATTGGGGTCGCCATTCGGATTGCCTTGATCGCCTTGGCCGCCACCTTCACCATCTCCTTTTGAGTTATTCGGTTTGCCTACTGCTCCGGGTTTAAACAACGAATTATCATCTACAGCTGGTTTGGTGTTTTTTACTGTGGTGGTTGAATTGTTAGTTGTAGGCTTGAAAATCGCATCTTCATTCGGTTTAGGCTTCTTAACCGGTTTGGTTTCTTTGTGCGATTCCATCACTGGAGCATCTTCATTGTCTTGTGTTACCACATTCTCTTCTGCTGTTGTAGGCTGTGAAGAAGCATCTGTTGGGTTGGATGGCGCATCTACCGGTGTATAATTCATGGGTTGAACATCACCAGTTCCAACATCACTGGTACCAAAGTTGACAGACATACCTCCTTCATTTTCAAAGAAAGGCGGATCCGGTGGAGTAATCACAAAGAAGAACAGAAACAAGAAAATAATGGCATGAACCGCAACGGTTACAATCCAACTAATCGCTTTGTTTTCGCGATTGCGCTTTTCGTTTTCTATTTGAAAGTTAGTGTCTAACATACTTATCGTTCTTCCTCTTTGAGATGCAATTGGCTATTAAATTCCATATTGCTTTTGTTTTTTCTATTTTTTATCGGTGGCTAAAATCATTTTCAATTTCAAATTCGTACCAATAGAAATCGCATCAACAACTACCTGCACAGGCAAAGTGTTATCAGCACGAATTACACAAGTAGCATCAGGTGCAGCGGCAACTTTATCGCGCAACACACTTTCCAACTGATCTACACCAACCGGTTTGTCGTTCACGAAATAGTTTTTATTCGCATCAATAGAGAGTGTGAAATTGTTTTTGGATACGGTTTGTCCTGCCTTCGATTTTGGCAACACCAGCTTAATCACTGATGGCGAAACCAATGTAGACATGATAAGGAAGAACAACATCAAGAAAAACATGATATCGCTCATCGAGTCTGCTTTCATTTCTGAGTGCAAACGGCTTTGCCTTCTGAGTCGCATAATTCCTTATTTAGAAGGTTCGTGTAATAAATCAATAAAGTCTACAGCAGTACTTTCCAATTGGAACGAAACACGATCAATCATGGTGTTCAAATAGTGAAAAGCTATGTGGGCAAGGATTCCAATAATAAGACCTGATGCCGATGTAATCATTTTTTCGTACAAACCTCCAGCAATCAAACCAATGGAAATGTTATCAGCCAATGAAATGTTATAGAAGATTTTAATTACACCGGAGATGGTACCCACGAAACCTAACATTGGTGCTATACCTGCGATGATGCCCAAATACGAAAGATTTTTTTCGAGTTTGTAGATTTCTAATTTTCCGGTGTTCTCTACTGCACTTTCAATTTCTTTCACCGGACGACCTAAACGCTTAATCCCTTTCTCTAACAATCGAGCAATAGGAGTATTGGTGCTTCTACATAGATTCAAAGCAGCATCAATCTTGCTATCCAACAAAAGTGTACGAATATTATTCATAAAGCCTGAATCCACTTTATTCGCTTTGCTAATCACTAAATAGCGTTCGATGGTGAAGTACAACGTAAGCACAGACAATAGCCCCAATGGTATCATGATCCATCCTCCCGAAAGAATAAGCGACCATAAATTCATTGAAGCGTGTTCAACCGGAGCAGCGGCAACAGCAGAGGCTGCATTATTTGCTGAATCTAATACAACTTGTAATAGCATGTTTTCTATTTATTGGATAAACGAATGAGTAGTTCTAATTATTGTTGTAAAGCAACAAGTTTTAGATTTTATTTTCATCTTCAGTACTAACATAACGTTGTAAGTTGTGTTTAAAATAAAGGACATGCGTGCAGCCCATTTATTATTGTGCAGGAGTTATATTTGTCGATTGTAAAACTTCAAAAGTGTATGCGAACGATATTGCTTCTATTTGCTTCTAATGTTTTTATGACTTTTGCTTGGTATGGAAGCTTGAAATATCCGAATCTCGCTACATGGAAAGCAGTACTCATCAGTTGGTGTATAGCATTCTTTGAATACAGTCTCATGATTCCTGCTAATCGTGGTGGTTATCTTTCGGGAATGTTTACGGCATCCCAATTGAAAATTGCACAAGAAGCCATTACTCTTACAGTGTTTGTTCTTTTTTCAGTTTTTTATTTAAAGGAAGAAGTTCGCTGGAATTATATTGTAAGTTTTGGCTTAGTGTTGCTTGCAGTTTTTTTTGCGTTTAAAAAATTTGATTAAATCGGATATGGAAATAAAATCGAACGTATCGTTATTGCCTTATAACACTTTTGGTATTGATGTGAATTGTAAGTTGTTTGTAGATATACAATCGATTGATGAATTACTTGAACTGCAAAGGTCATCGGTTTTTAAGGATAATCAACGTTTAATGCTGGGAGGAGGTAGCAACTTACTTTTTACTAAAAATTTTGATGGTCTTGTGGTAAAGAATTCCATGCGCGGAATTGAAGTTGTAAAAGATGAAAAGAGCTATGTATTAGTGAAAGTCAATGCCGGTGAAGTGTGGCACGAGTTTGTTTTGTGGTGTATTGAAAATGGATATGCAGGTGTTGAGAATTTGTCTTTAATTCCTGGGCAAGTAGGCGCTTCGCCCATGCAGAATATTGGTGCATATGGGGTAGAAATTAAAGATATTTGTGCATCGGTGGAAGCTATTCATTTACAAACCGGTGAACGAGTAACGTTTACGAATAATGAATGTGCATTTGGTTACCGGGAAAGTGTTTTCAAACATAAGTATGCAGGGGAGTTTATGATTACTTCTGTTACGTATTGCCTAACTAAAGAACCTCATTTCAGAATTGATTATGGTGATATCAAACAAACATTGGCCGATATGCAGGTCTTTGATTTGACCTTGAAAGCAGTGAGTGATGCAGTAATAAAGATCCGTTCTTCAAAGCTGCCCAATCCAAAAGTGTTAGGAAATGCAGGTAGCTTTTTCAAAAATCCTGTTGTGTCGAATGCAAAAGCAGAAGAATTACTGCATATGCATCCGGTTATGCCAAGCTATCCGGTTACAGATGGTGTAAAAATTCCTGCCGGATGGTTGATAGAACAATGTGGATGGAAAGGTAAAGTTGTTGGTCATACGGGTTCACATAAGTCGCAAGCATTAGTGTTAGTCAACTATGGCAATGCCACCGGTAATGAAATCTATCAATTGGCACTCGATATTAAACAATCGGTATTGGATAAATTTGGAGTAGAAATAACCCCGGAAGTTAACATTGTTTAATTCGATTTTTTGCCACCAAATTTGAAACCAACGGTTAAAACAATTCTATCGTTTGTAAACTTGTTCAATAGCACGGGTTCATTTGCGCTTGCTCTATACAATGATGTAAAGTCGCTACCCATAGTGTGTGCATAGGCTAGATCTGCAAAAAATAATTTACCCCTGTAACCTAAACCGGCAGAAATTGTATGTCGCTGTAAGTCGAACCCTTTAACGCCTACACCACTTTGAAAAGGGCTACTATTCCATTGATAGCCTGCTCTTACTCTCAAAACATTCCATGAGATTTCGGCCCCGGCTTTCACCGTGTGCCCTATGCCATACAAGCGGCTAATATCGTGGTTATATGCATCTGATAATGTTTTATTTTCGTCAAATCCCAATGCCAAATGTTTGTAATCATTCAACTCGTAATCCACGGAAATAAATCCCCATTTATTGATTATGAAACTCGTTCCAAATGTGGCTTTCAGTGGTCTTGAATAACTGAAACGGTACGGTGCTGAACTAAAAGTGTCAGATGCAAAAGTATACGTTTGTGTTGTTCCGTCAATAACAGAATTCATAGCGGAGTTGTTACTTTCTTGTAATTTAAAATAAGCTGATGGAGTTGTGATGCTTGCCCCAATTCGCCAAAAAGGGAATGGTTTTACAATTACACCCAATTTCAGATTTAGCCCAAGCCCACTTACTTTGTAGAAATCGCTTTGTGAGAAACTTTTGAAACCATAGGCAGAGTCGTACTGAACGATTTGTTCGTTATACTCTTTTGTACGCTCGTAATTCATCCATGGAATACCTACAGCAGCACCAATGTAGAATTTGTCGTTAATATTGCCCGACATCGTAATATTCATTTCATTTGATCCTCCTTTTTCAACATAACTGCCGGATTGCGTTACCGGACCATTTATTCGTTTAAAATAGGTTCCTCCGGGTAAAGTATCTAAAAGGTAAGTGTTCCAAGCTTGCACTGTTCCGGGAGCATAATTTTCGTAGGTAATGGGCAAATTCGTAGTAGTAACTTCATTATAAAACACATCTACTTTTGAATTATTGTTATTTACTCCTTTAAATTCCTTCACTCCACCAAAGTCGGCTAAACGATTATAAACAAAACCAAACTGGAAAAAATTTTTGCCGGCAGGTGTTTTAATCGGAATCGCAAAAACGGCACCTACATGGGGAAGGCTTATATTTAGTTTATCAGCGTTTGTTGTATTGTTGAAGAAAGTTGTTCTGTTTGTATTCAGGATACCTCCAAGCGAAATTGAAATTTCAGTACTTCTATATAAACCCAGTCCAGCCGGGTTTGAAGTAGCACAACTCATATCGGCACCCACAGAACTGAAAGCTCCACCAACACCAATGGATCTGGCTGTTCCATTCACATCTGTGAGCGAATATTTAAGTAATTCTTCAGAATAACTTTGACCAAATGCACTGGAAACAAATACTCCAAGCACTATTCCAAAATATAATTTGATTGATTTCATTGTTCTTTTTTTATGAAAGCGCCAATACCCGGTGATGTTTATTTTAAGACAATCGGATATTGGCGTTTATACATATCGATAAAATTATCTTCCTCTAGAAACTCCACCACCACGATTGAAATTGCCTTCACTATGACCTCCGATATTATTGGAATTTCCATTGTTTCCGCCCATATTTCTTCCTCCTCCATCATTCATTCGCATTTCTTGACGAGGAACTTGCATTTCTCTAGGGCGAACTTGTATCTCTTGACGTGGACGTTGATAGTTGTCATTGTTCATTCTTGGCGCAGGAGTTGTTTCTCTTGGTCTTTCCTGTATTTCCTGACGTGGTCTCTGATAGCCATCGTTATTCATTCTAGGTGCAGGCGTTTCTCTTGGTCTGTCCTGTATCTCTTGACGTGGTTTAAGATTATCATTATTTATCCGAGGTTGTTGTTCTCTAGGTCTTTGATCGTAATCCATAGGTCTTGTTTGCGGCTGACGAGGTTGCACAACAGGTGAATTTTCCGGTGTTCTTGGCTTCATCAGCTCAGGAGTTCTAGGGTTTACATTTGGATTTACTGTTGGTGCAGGTGTTTCGGTTGGTCTTTTATTCGTTTCTACAACATTACCTCTACCCGGTGTTGGTTTTACTATCCCTTCTCTCGGCAAATCTGTCTCATCTGTTTTGCCACTTCTTCCGGTTGCTCTATGGATTTGTCCATCGCTTGTGTTTGAACCTGCTGCACCTGTTCTATGGCGAGGTCCCGAATACGAATAATGTGGTTGATTGTAACCATAATCATGATACCCATAACCTCCATTACCATAGCCATAATTATTGTAGCCACCATAATATCCTCCGTAATATCCATTGTAGTATGGGTAGCCATAGAATCCGCCCCCATAGCCATATCCATAACCGAAAGAGGAGTAGCCATATCCACTATAACCTCCAAAGCATGGAGAGTTCCAACCCCAATTGGTGTATGGGTTATACCAGTAGCTATAATAGTTTACATTACATCTCCAAGGTTGATAATAACACATATCGTAACGCCATGAGCTATACCAAGGATTTCTATAGCCATAGTTAACTACAACAACAGGTTGATACCAATAAAAAGGATCATACCAATCACTATAATAGCTTACACCATAGTTTGGTGTATAGTATCTTCTTAATCGCGAAGAATAATTCCAACTGCTTAAATAATCATCATCATCGTAATAAGAATCAGAATAATATTCATCGTTACTGTTGGTTGTTTTTTCGTCATATTGATAGGCTTTATCTTGTCCTCCTGTAGAGTAACCATCGTTTTTTGAATCATAGTCCGATGGATTGCTTGTAGGAGCCTCTTGCTTGGGTGTGCTTTCATATTGTTGCTGATAATCGGTACTGTTACTACCCGAGTTACTCTTCGTGCTATTCGGGTTATAATACACATCATCTTGCGCCTGTGTAGAGGCAATAATTCCTGCACTTAGTAAAAAGCAAGAAAGGATTTTTGAGCGTACCATAGTTTTTGTTTGTTTGTTACAAATCTAGTTTAGATGTAACCAATCAAATGTTAATTCTTTCAATTGGTTTTCTGTGATTCTAGACCAAAACAAATGCCAAAGGTTTAGCGTTGCAAAAAAAATTAACAGTTGTTTGCTTTGGGGGTAAAATGGTGGGAAGCAGAACCGTTATTTTGAAGTAAAATAAGGCTTACAATTATTTCTTTTTCTTCATCAAATCGTTGGCGTTTAAAGTGCGTTCCCACTTTTTACGGCCGAACCGATTATAGATTTCCATTTTCAACACACGATTATCTTTAGGTCCGTCAATACTGATTTTGCCAAAGTTTTTCTTGCGTACCACGGTACCAGGAACTGAATAGCTGTTTTTGTATAAAGTAGCCCAACTGATAACCGGACTGGTTAACGGTGATGAAGTGAAATCATAGAACGGGTAGCCTTTCCACTCGCGATAACTTAACTCGGTATAGTGCATATCTCCGGTCAGGAACATAACACCCGGAATGTTGTTTTCTGCAATAAAATCAAACAAATCGTTGCGCTCGCGCGGATAGCTTGCATAGGATTCGCCATAATAACTATCATTCAATACTTGTGAACCTGTACAAATAAATTTAAACGTGGCATTGCTTTCTTTCAGTTTGGCTTTTAACCAAGCAATTTGTGCTTTTCCGAAATAGTCACCAAGTGTATCGCCCGGTCCATCTCTGTAGTAACGATTATCGGTCATGAAAAACTCGGCATCATAATATCTGAACGTGAAAAAATTGCCTTTGAATGTATCGTTCGGGTTATAGGTGTTAGGCCAAAACCCTTTAAATATGGTTAATGCGGTGTCTTTCAACGGAAATTTTTTGTCGGCATCGTTCCAACCGTAATCATGATCGTCCCAAATCGCATAATGCGGTTGAGTGGCTAAAAATTCTTGCAGATAAATGAAGTTCCTGCGAATGCGTAAATTGCGATCAAACATACGGTCGTAGCTCGTAGCTTGTTTTCCAAGGTAATATAAGTTATCGCCTAACCACACCATGAAATCGGAGCGGTGGCGTTTCATGTACCAAAAAATTGCAGAAGAATAACCGGGGAAGAATATCCTCGAAATATCCGTATTTAAAAGCGCACAAGAACCAAACAAGAAGTTCATATTTCTCACCTCATTATCGGTTTGTGTGGTGAATGTGGCCTTATGATGCGGAAGAATATTGGTTTGGTCAATTTGTGTTCTGTAGGTATGATTCGGCAATAATCCGTTGAAGGTCATTACCATAGCTGTATCTTCTTTTGAATTTCCGATTTTCTCTAAAGTTGTGGGTTGAAAAACAGTATTATCAAAGGTATCGAGCAAGCTCACAATATTATCGCCTTTACCTCTATAGGCAATCCAAACTTTCGCACTGTTTTGTGTAACAGACCCTACAATTGGGTCTCCAATCAAACTTGACTTTTCGAGTTTTTGCGCCTGCGTAAAAGGAGCACAAAGCAATAGTAATAAGAATAGTATTTGATGCCTCATCGTATTAAAAACAGCGGTTTAGTTGTGTGATGAAAGTAAAACTATTTTTTGCTTTCGAAAAACGAAAGTGATATAATATTACATATTAGTATGCATATCAATGTTTACGCATTCACACCCAACAACTGCTCGCGTTGTTCACGCACTTTGTCGCTATCAATATATTCGTCATACGACATTGTTTTGTCGATAATGCCATTTGGTGTAATTTCAATAATACGATTGGCAATGGTTTGTGTTAACTCGTGGTCACGCGATGTAAAAATAATGGTACCTCTGAAATCGCGCATACCATTATTCAATGCTGTAATCGATTCCAAATCTAAGTGATTGGTAGGCTCATCAAAAATCAACACATTGGCACGAAGTAAAATCATTCGTGCAAACATGCAACGCATCTTTTCTCCACCCGAAAGTACTGATACTTTTTTCAACGACTCTTCACCTGAGAAAAGCATTCTACCTAAGAAGCCACGGATAAATGTTTCGTCTTTTTCTTCTGCAGAATATTGTCTCAACCAGTCAATCAGATTTAAATCGCTATCTTTTGGAAAATAGTGCGAGTTATCGTTTGGAATGGAAGAAACCGAAGTGGTTACACCCCATGAAACGTTACCAGTATAGTCTTTATCTTCTCCGTTTAAGATGTTTAGCAATGCAGTAATGGGTAAGCCTGTATCGGAAAGAATGGCAATTTTATCGCCTTTATTCACAGTGAAACTGATATCTTTCAACAATTGCTGTCCTTCTTTCATTTTTGAAATGTTAGACACTGTCAAAATCTGATCGCCAGCCTCACGCAATACATTGTTGAATTGTAAGCCCGGATACTTTCGGTTAGAAGGTTTTAAGTCTTCTAAGTTGATTTTATCCAATGCTTTCTTACGACTTGTTGCTTGCTTAGATTTCGAAGCGTTAGCACTAAATCTTCGGATGAACTCTTGTAATTCTTTAATTCTGTCTTCTGCTTTTTTATTGGCATCGGCTTTCTGTTTCAAAATCAATTGACTCGATTCATACCAAAACGAATAGTTGCCGCTGAAGATTTGCATTTTGCTGTAATCGATATCAACGATATGCGTACAAATAGCATCCAAAAAGTGACGGTCGTGCGATACCACCAAGATAATGCCTTCATAGCCGGCCAAGAAATCCTCTAACCAAGAAATGGTATGCACATCTAAGTCGTTGGTAGGTTCATCCAGAATTAAGATATCCGGATTGCCGAAAAGTGCCTGTGCTAAGAGTACACGTACTTTTTGATTACCATCTAATTCCTTTACAAGTTTATAATGATTCTCCGATTTTACCCCCAAGTTGCTTAGGATCTCTGTGGCCGAATTTTCGGCATTCCATCCGTCCATTTCGGCAAAAGTGTTTTCTAAATCACCCACACGAATACCGTCTTCCTCACTAAAATCAGGCTTTGCGTATAAGGCATCTTTTTCTTGGATGATGTTCCATAATTCTTTATGCCCCATCAAAACGGTTTGAATTACCGGCATTTCATCGAACTGAAAGTGATTCTGTGTTAATATAGCTACGCGTTTCCCTTTCGAAATCTCAAAGTTACCGGTAGTTGGATCAACTTCCTTCGACAAAATTTTCAAAAAAGTAGACTTCCCTGCACCATTGGCTCCAATAATTCCGTAACAGTTTCCGTCAGTAAACTTAATGTTCACATCTTCGAAAAGGATTCGTTTACCAAAACGGAGCGATAGGTTGTTGACTGTAATCATAACTGGCAGTTTTTCTTGTAAAAGGGTGCGAATTTAGCCTAATTTTCCGATAAATGGAGGGGAAATTGACTTTCCTTTTTACAGGAACCCAAATTTCGGATGTTGTGGTTTTATCGGTGAAAATCTTTTTTCTACATTTACTTTATGGCAAAACATCAACCTAAGAAAGAAACAAAACAACAACCCCAGCAAAATACATCGGCAAAAGAAGGGAATGCCTTTTTGCGCTTTTTGTGGGCGAAAGACAATAGAATAGAGTTATTGACTGTGCTCGGATTGCAGTTGGGTTTATTTATTTTCCTGAAAATTCGCTTTCCCTATCCGTTAACTGAATCCGATTCCGGTAACTATATATTGTCGGCTACCACAGGAAAAATCAATGGTTATCGCCCTTATGGTTATTCTGGTTTTCTTCGATTTTTTACCACATTCTCAACCGATGTAACGTTTGTAAGTACTTGGCAATTCTTCATTGCCGCTGTTGCCGTTTTTCTGTTGCTTTTTTCAGTGAAATACTTTTTCAACATCAGTCGGATTCCATTCCTAATCCTTGCCGTTCTCTTGTTGTTTAACCCAAGCATTCTCTACATGAATGTGTATTTGATGAGCGATGGTCTGTTTGTGGCACTCACAGCACTTTGGTTAACCACCGGCTTGTGGTTGTTGAATGGTGGACCTTTATGGATGATTCTTGTGCATATTTTACTCTTATATTTCTGTATCGATACCCGTTACATTGGTATGTTTTATGCGGGATTTTCGGCCTTGTTCATTGCTTATCGCTTTTGGCCGAATAAGGCAATGGCTGGAATTGGATTCGTTTTGCCGTTTTTATTGCTCTTTTGGTATAGAGGGGAGCAAGCCGGTTTAATGTTGGATGAATATGGAGTAGATACTTTTTCATCGTTTGGGGGGTGGCAGAAAGCCAATAACGCTGTGGCTGTTTTGCCTTTTGTGAAAGTAGATGAAAATCAGTTACCATCTCCGCAAATCAAGAGTTTACATCAAGTGGTGCGTTCGTTCCCGGATTCATTGTTTACCTTTCCAAACGTTGAAGCCACCAATTTTATGTGGGTGAAAACCCATCCAGGGAAGGCTTTCTTATTTCAATATATTCAGCAAACAGGTGTTCCATACATGAAAGCATGGGCCTATTGCGGTACATTGATGGAACAATATGGTGAATTTTTACAAAGTCATTATAGGACAGAATATGTCAAACATTATATCCTGGAGAATGCGAAAAATATTTTCAAAGTATGGGAAATTATGGAGGGCACAACGTTTAATGCCGATCAGAATATGAAGAATCTATTTACATGTGCCGTTGAGAAGTATGAATACAAAACACCTTTCTTTAAAACCATGACATCTATTCGAACGATAGGAGATGGGGCGGTTTGGTTAGTATTGCTGTTGTCTTTGGTAGTTTTATTGGTAATGTTTAAACGTATCATTTGGACTAATACGCAGAAATTAATGCTCTTGTCGTTGATACTTTTTCTTTTGGCTTTCTTAGCGGTTAGTGTGTACGCAGCACCTATCAATAACTTCCGCTATTTGATGCCGATTTATTACGCACAAATTCTTATTCCATTTCTTGTTTTTGTTGGTGTACTTAAGAAGAAAGAAGACTAGTTTTAAGCATAAAAAAAGCCAGACAATATTGTCTGGCTTTTTTGTTTAGGCAGATTGGCTTAATAGGCTACAACTCTTGTTAATGTTTTATTTGGACCGGTATAAGTGATTTTTACTCCATACGGACAAGAACTGCTTACCTGTGTACCTGATGCATCTACTCCAAAAAGTACATTCATCGATTTATTAGAAACAATATGGTTGAGTTCACCCGTTACCGGTTTATAGTAACCGCAAGTGTTATTCGATGAAATAGCAGTTGTTACAGCTGTTGTAAAGGTATTGCCTTTTCTGTTGGTGCCCCAAGCCTCAACATTTGCCTGACCGTTGATAGTAGTGTCGCCCGTAACTGTAACAGAAATTACTTGCCCGGATACACTAAACGTTCTGCTTCTTCTCACGCTCCATACTCTTTGTGTACCGTCATCAAAAGTGATGGTGAAATTATCGGCAACATGTTTGTGTGTTACGGTTGAAGTAGCCAATCCTTGCAATACTTTCCATGCTACGCCACCGGTAGTATTTGTAATATAGTGTGTGCCACTTAAGGTCAGTGATTTACCGCTAGAGATTTTTGTTACTTTCACGTTTTGGAATTCCAATTTCAAAACAGCACCTGCATCTTTCCATCGTGTACCACTGGTA
The DNA here is from genome assembly GCA_044226285.1 of Chitinophagales bacterium. Taxonomy (GTDB): domain Bacteria; phylum Bacteroidota; class Bacteroidia; order Chitinophagales; family LD1; genus CALAYL01. Next base: position 395,441 of record JBGAHI010000003.1, read on the forward strand.
AAGTTTTCTAAAGTGGCAACAATGCTACCAGTTTTAGAAACATTGTTACATGTTGTTCCATCGAAATTGATAGTAATAATTCCACTTGGCTTTTGCGTAGAATCGATAGTATAACCACAAATGGAAAGTGCTCCGTCTGTTTTACCAGATAAACTGTTTATTCCTCCTACTGCGTTTGCGGCATCATCTGTAGAAGAATTCAGTGCAGAGGTAACGTTGCCTGAATCTTCAGCACTAATACTTTCATCAGATGACGAGTTATCTTTTCGGCAAGAAGAAACCAATAGAATGGCAATGGCAAATAGTATTGGCATTGCTGAGATTTTTCGTTTCATAACAATAAATTTAAGTGAAGTAATGAGGGTTAGATTAACAAATATGGAAAAGGTTTAATACCTGAAATGTTAAATTATATATCTGCATCATCAATAGGTGCATTTTGGAAGATCATTGTTTTACTATCATACAATGTTCCTGCGTAATTTCCGATTTTTCTGGAATTCGAAAAATTACCCAAAACGTTCCAGTTTTTTTGTTTGGCTTCATTTAAATTAGGATAGTAGGCAAACGTTAAATCAAAGTAATCAATACCAAGCCCTAAATTTCGCACTCGTAGCCCCAATCCATAACCATGTATAAGTTTGTTGAAGTATTTTCCTTCTCCACTTCCGGCCATAGCTATATCGGCAAATGCGAACACAGAACCCGAAAATCCAAGCACTTTGAACTTGGCATAAAAATTTGGTTCTATACTAACGCTAAATGTTCGTTCACCGCGCAGTAGATTAAGGAATATACCTCGCACACCTCCATTTTGGTCGTTTAGATAAAGATCTTGATTGGCAGCAAAGTTCCATCCCTGATTGAAATTGGCGCGCACAAACTGACGGAAGAAAATCTTTTTTCCGAAATTGACAATGTTGGAATAGAAAAGCAGACTCGTGTTCAATACTTGATTCTGCGCTTTTTTATTTTTGATGTATGTGCCCCATTTACCGCGTAAGGCGAGGTAACCAAAGTTGGGGATTTTGTAGGCATACGTTCCAACAAAAGCCGTATAGTAGCGATTTCCTACCTCTTCTTCATTGGCTAAGCCACACAAAAACGAAGAGTTGAATCCTTTTGTAAAGAACTCTGTAGCTACTAATTCATTTACATTTTGTTCTGCAAAATAATCCCAACGGGCAAATCCTACACCCACCAAAAATGAATGACCGTTTACGAAAGACTGTGAATTATCAGGTGTTCTGGTAAATGGACGAGCTAAATACTGTAAACGATTAAATTTGGCACTAATGATAAACTTGTAGGTCATGTTTGGATCCTTACGAAGTCGAATAAAAGGAAGCGAATAGGCTCTTGCAAACCAAAGTGCTTGTGCATTAAAAATTACATTTGTAGGTACAGCACTAGCTAAGAAGTTATTCTCTTTCGCACTTTGTTTATAAAGATTGGTAAAAAGATAACCTGCCCATTTTGTTTGCGAAGAATAGAACCTTCTGCCTACATAAAATTCCAAACCTTTCACAAAGGGGTCGTAGTTGTAATCTAGATTTAATGAAATTTGCGATGATGCTATGTTTCTATATTCGTAACCGCCATGGAAACTCCACAATTTGTCTTTTCTGTAATTGAGTGAAATGTAATTATTCCAATGCTGCGAAAGCCCCAAAAAATTCTTCAATTCTATACCTACCGATGCGCTTTTTATGCCAATAATATCAACAATGTTCCAACTCATCAAATCCTGTGTAACGATGTTCATATCTACTCGGTTCGTATCATCTGGCAAGGTTTCTAATGTGATTTTTTGATCCTTAAAAATATCCTTGTTCCAAATATTTCGTTCCATATCCGACATCAACTGCGGATCTATAGTATCTCCAACACGAAGCAGTATTTCGTTTCGAATAACTTTTGGTTTGGTGGGAATATGAATGCCGTTGGCAAACTTTGCGGCTTTCTTAGTAACCGGACTGTCGGGATTCTCAATAGAAACGCCATATGGTTTAAGCGATCGATAGTGAATGGCGTTCAATTTCTTACCACGGTATTGCTCAAAATCCTCGGCACCATCTAAGATTCTATCTTTTTTTCGATCGGTATAGTGTAAAAAAGAAAGTCCGTATAGAATGTTCTTGACAATTTTGGCGGCTTTAGGATGCTTTGCCGTTACGTCTTTCGTGGAATCTACTTTTTGGGCAAATGAGGTTTGTGGAATGAAAAAGCATACAGTAACAAAAAACAAAAAACAGAAACAATTCCTAACGTTATATTGCATGAAGGTGATGGTTTTTGCTTTGGTTACTTTCTTTTCAATAGTAATATAGTGCATTAAACAGTTTTTCAAAAAAACGTGCTGTCATTTTCTGCAAAAAGCACTTTTTTGAAGCTTATCTGACGAGTTTTATATACAATTTGAACTTATACACGTTTTACTTAAATGAGATAGTGATTAACTCCTTAGATTTGAATTATGTCTGAAAACGTACCAGCTTTTCTTCAATTCATTCAGCACGAGAAGCGTTATTCTCCCAACACGCTTATGGCTTATGCAATGGATTTGGAGCAGTTTGCTTCCTTTGCAAAGGAACGATTTGCACAAGAAGATATTGACATTGTTAGTCATATTGAAATTCGATCGTGGATGGTTTCGTTGATGGAGCAAAAACTATTGGCGCGAAGTATTAATCGCAAGATTTCTACATTAAAATCGTACTATAAATTTTTGATGCGAAAGGCGGTAATTGTCAAGAATCCGATGGTGAAGGTTATTTCTCCGAAATCAGCAAAACAACTTCCTGTTTTTATTGAGCAGAAAGGTATGCAATCGTTATTGACACAAATTGAATTTGAAGATTCGTTTGAAGGTGTGCGCGACAAATTGATTATTGAAATGTTGTATGCCACTGGTATGCGTAGATCCGAGTTGTTGAATTTGCGAGATAAAGACATTGACAGTTATGGCGGACAAATAAAAGTGATTGGAAAAGGAAAAAAAGAGAGGATTATTCCGTTGAATAATGAGTTGCTTTCTGTTATCGCCTCATTTCAAAAAGTCAAATCGGAAATTTGCGAAGCTTCTGATTATCTAATTTGTGAGAAAACCGGTAAACAGGTAACAGCATCTAAGGTATATGCCATTGTAAAAAAATACTTATCGATGGTAACAACGGTAAACAAGCGCAGTCCTCACGTACTTCGACATAGTTTTGCTACACATTTACTTAATAATGGCGCTGAAATTAATGCAGTAAAGGAACTGCTTGGGCATTCCAATTTAGCAGCTACTCAAGTGTACACACACAATACGATCGAGAAACTAAAAGACGTATACAAAAAAGCGCATCCAAGAGGTGAGTAGCCTTTTTAAAGTTGAATTCAATAAATAACGTTGTAAAAAAAGTGAGAGGACGTCACCCCTAACGTCCTCTCGAGTAAAACCCCGACCCAGTGATGGGTCGTACTATGAAAAGCGTTACAATAATAGACAATTAATCTCAAAAAAAACAAATCTAAATATTAATAATATTTAGAATGTATTCTTTACTTTTGCTATAGTTCTTTGTTTATGGGCTATTGAGGAAAATGGAAGCATTGAAAAATTAAAGCATATTAACAAAAACTATGCCCAATAGTTTGTTTTTGAAGGTTTGTAAATCAGAACAAAATTTTCTTTTCTTCTCGTATCGGCTGAACCCCTTTGTTGATTGGCAATTTTACTGTTTTCCAGAAGATTAAAATTCCGTAGAAATACGCAAAAATTCCGTAGAAATACGCAAAATCATTTTCCGTAGAAATACGTACATTTTAAGTAGAAATACGCTTGTTTTTTATTGGTCTGTGCACCATCTTTGTTCTATCAAAAAGGAGATTCTTAAAACAAGGTTTCTTTTTGTTAAAGTTAAACGAACGTTCTTCACTAAACATATTTTTCCCCCGTTGGCGAAGGCTTACGGTCTTCGTCACGGGGTATTTTTTTTCACCCTTTATAAATGATTTACTATTTTTTAGTAAGTCATTTTTTTTGGGATTTTAATTGACATATTACAAAATGAAAAGCAGAGAAACATGTTTCTCCGCTTTTTTATTACCCACTTTCAGAATAGCCTATTTTCGACCTCTGCAATCATGATGGCATTGGTTGCCTCGATATCTTTGGTCATGACGATGCTCGTTTTCCCAACGATTTCTACCTCTTCCTTCGTGGCGCATATCACCTCTTTCTCTGCGGTCCCAACGATCGTGTTTGAAATCTTTTTTTCTCGCTTCATAATGGGCCGGGCCGCGTTTTTCCCATTCGTCTTTTTTGTACTCGCTATTTTTTCGTCCTTGCTCATAGTGTGCTTTATTTTCAGAGCGAGGAGTCGCTGCTTGTGTACTTAATGTCATTGTTGCTCCTAATACGGTCGCAAAAATCAGATGTCTCATTGTTTGAATTTTTAATGTTTAAAAATCGTTTCTGAGGTTTAGATACATGAAACAGATTGTAGTTTAACCCTTTTGCATTTTTTTGCAATTCAACTTGTTGAGTATTACGAAAGGGGTAACTTTTCCCTTTTTACCTACGGGTTTTGTACTACCTTTACGGCATGAGTAAAAAGGGGAAAGTTTTAGTAGCAATGAGTGGGGGTATCGACAGTACAGTTGCTGCAGTAATGCTACATGAGCAAGGATATGAGGTGATTGGTATCACTATGAAAACTTGGGATTATGCCAATAGTGGTGGAAGTAAGAAAGAAACGGGTTGTTGCTCGCTCGATTCTATCAATGATGCCCGCAGTGTAGCCGTAGATTTAGGGTTTAGTCATTTTATCATTGATATTCGTGAAGAGTTTGGTGATTTTGTTATCAATAATTTTGTGGATGAATATTTAGCCGGACGAACACCTAATCCATGTGTACTTTGCAATACTTACATTAAATGGGAAGCCTTGCTGAAACGTGCTGATGCGCTGGATTGTGAGTTCATTGCAACCGGCCATTATGCTAAAATAAGAAAGGAAAACGAACGCTTTGTAATATCTAAGGGATTGGATTTAAATAAAGACCAATCGTATGTTTTATGGGGTATTGCGCAAGATTGCTTGAGCCGTACCATGTTTCCGATGGGGCATTATCACAAGCCAGACATTAAGCAAATGGCCCGAGATATGGGATACATAGATATTGCGAATAAGGCCGAAAGCTATGAGATTTGCTTTGTTCCGGATAACGACTATCGTGGTTTCTTAAAGCGTAAAATGCCGGATTTAGAGGCTTCTGTAGCAGGGGGTAATTTTGTTGATATTCACGGAAAAGTACTAGGTAAACATCAAGGTTACCCATTTTATACTATTGGTCAGCGTAAAGGATTAGGATTGGCTTTCGGTAAACCTGTATTTGTTACCGAAATCATTCCTGAAACCAATACTGTTGTGCTAGGTGAGGAGCAAGATTTGATGCGCACTGGAATGTGGGTGGGTAAACTCAATCTCCAAAAATATGCACAAATTCAAGATGGAATGCCTGCCATTACCAAAGTGCGGTACAAGCACGAAGGCGAATCCAGCGTGTTGTTTCAGAAAGAAGACAGAATTAAAGTTGAATTCCAAACGGAAGTTTCAGCTATAGCACCCGGCCAGTCGGCTGTTTTCTACGAAGGCGATGATGTTCTTGGTGGTGGCGTAATTTTTTCTAACTTCAATATAGAAAAGGAACAAGCATGACTTATTTTCAATTGAACAATTCGACAAAACCGGTTTTGCCATGGAGCATTGTAGTCGCAATGTTGTTTCTGTTTTCGTCTTGTAAGAACAATAAGTATGAAGATGTATTGGCCGCCAAACAATATGAATACCAGCCTTTGGCTATTGGCAATTACACTATTTTTGATGTGGATTCAACTCACTATAATTTCATCAATCCAAGTACACAACAAACCGATACGTTTCATTTCCAGCAAATGGAAAAGATAACGGATACCATGTATGACAACGAGGGCCGATTGAATTATCGATTCGAATTGTTTAGAAGAGCTGATGCTAGTGCTGCATGGCGCTTGTGGAAAGTATGGTATGGCTTAACAACTTCCACCACTTTTGAGCGACAAGAAGATGATTTACGCTTTGCAAAGTTGATTTTTCCACCTACTGCTGATATACATTGGAACGGCAATAAATACGTGCCGGCAAATGATTCTAATGTGTTTAAACTGTATCTGAATTGGGATTATCATTACACTGCCATTGGCGCACCTGTAACTATTGGAACGAATAGTTTTACAGAATGTGTTTTCGTTTCTCAAGTAGATGAAGAAAACTTAATCGATAAGAAATTAAGCAAAGAGATTTATGCTAAAAATGTTGGTTTAGTGTATAAAGAGTCTTTGGTCATCAATAAACAAGATGTTGTTTCTCCATGGTCTAATCCCTACAAAGCTAATGGAGATCATGTTATTATGAATGTGAATAGTTATGGGCACTAAACGTTCATTAATTGTTATCCTTGTTTTTATAGCTTTTGCTGCAGAGGCAAATACTTATGCTGTTTACTTAAAGGATAAACTTGGTAGCAGTTTTTCTGTTCAACATCCGGAAGCCTATCTATCAGAAAAAGCAATTGCACGAAGAACGCGACAGCAGATTCCGATTACTGAAACCGATTTACCTGTTTCTATTGCTTATCAAAATGCATTAAAACAGTTTGCCGTACAATTAAATTACAGTTCGAAATGGTTGAATTGTGTGGTTTTGGAAGCTTCACCCACAAATATTCAAGCCATCCAAGAATTGCCTTTTGTTATCGAGGTTAGAGATATTAATAATGGACTAAGAAGCGCTTCCAAAACCGATGCAAAGTTTGAAACCTTAAATGCAACCACTTTTTCGGATTTTAATCCCGATGTGTATTATGGCGCATCGACTGTTCAAAATCAAATGATACATGTAGATTTTTTACACAAACGCGGATATAAAGGCGATGGGGTAATTGTTGGGCATTTTGATAATGGATGCTTTAATGCAGCCAATATACAGGGCTTTGATAGCTTGTTGCAAACATCTCGGTTTGTAGGTGCAAGAGATATTGTAGATGAAAACGACAATGTATTCAATGATGGAACACATGGTACATCTACTCTATCTTGTTTAGCGGCTAATGCACCAGGTAAAATGGTTGGCACAAGTCCGAATGCCAGTTTTTATTTGCTTCGAACAGAAAATAACAATTCCGAAACCATTCAAGAAGAATACAATTGGGTATATGGCGCTGAAGTAGCCGACAGTATTGGGGCAGAGGTATTTACTACTTCATTAGGGTATACTACTTTTGATAACAATATGAACAATCATACTTATGCTGATTTAAATGGCAACAAAACGCCAATTACAATTGCAGCTAATATTGCAGCGCGAAAGGGAATCATTGTTTTGAACAGTGCCGGTAACGAAGGTGCTAAACCTTGGTTTTATATTTCGGCACCTGCTGATGCCGATAGCATTTTGGCGATTGGAGCGGTGGATGGGAAAGGGGAGATTGCAAAGTTTAGCAGCTACGGTCCGAATGCAGCAGGCAGCATTAAACCTGATGTTTGTGCACAAGGTGCGGGTACAGCCGTTTACGATGCCGGTGGAACTATTATGGCATCAAATGGAACATCTTTCTCTTGTCCGGTGATGGCCGGTGGGGCGGTTTGTTTGCGTCAGGCCTATCCAACAGTTTCGAATTTTGTGATTATGGATGCCATTCGAAGATCAGCGCACTTGTTTAAACATCCAACAGATCAGTATGGTTACGGTATTCCCGATTTGGCAGTGGCGTATTTTTTAGTTGATGATTATTTGAAGAATCAGCCAGAAAATAGAGTACAGAAAGAGGTTTTCCCTATTCCTTTTCGAAAGGAGTTAAATGTATTTGTACAACAACCTACTGAAACTGAACTGACAGTTGAATTATATGATTTTTCCGGTCGTTTGGCTTTAACCCAAGCTATTCATTTGGAAAACAACCATTCTCAATTTGTTACATTAGACACCGAAAACCTTAATGCAGGGGCTTATTTACTTCGTATTCGAGGGGGTAAGTATTATGATGTACAACGCGTAGAGAAGCAATAATTCAAGGGTGCATAAAAAAGTTGTCAACGCATCTGTTTCAAGCCAACTTTAAAGTTATTTTTGCACAAAATTACTACGAATGTCAGCAGATGCTTCATTAACTACAGCCACTGTAGAACAAGCGAAAACACTAGGTCTTAGCGCAGAAGAATTTAAGAAAATTGAAGGTGTATTGGGTAGAACCCCTAATTTTACTGAGTTATCGATTTATTCGGTGATGTGGAGTGAACACTGCTCTTACAAGAATTCTATTAAATGGTTGAAAACGTTGCCACGCAAAGGAAAACACTTGTTAGTAGAAGCAGGAGAGGAGAATGCCGGTTTGGTGGATTTAGGAGAAGGTTTAGCGTGTGCGTTCAAAATTGAATCACACAATCACCCTTCAGCACTAGAGCCCTATCAAGGAGCTGCAACTGGTGTAGGCGGTATCCACCGCGATATTTTCACAATGGGCGCTCGTCCGATTGCAGCATTAAACTCGCTGCGTTTTGGCGACTTAGCGAACGATAGAACCAAATACTTGTTAAAAGGAGTGGTGAAAGGAATTGGTGATTATGGTAATGCCTTTGGCGTTCCAACAGTTGCCGGTGAAGTGTATTTCGATAATGTTTATCAAACGAATCCTTTGGTGAATGCCATGTCGGTGGGTATTGTAAAAACCGATGAAGTAGTTTCTGCCATTGCAAAGGGCAACGCAAATCCTGTGTTTATTGTAGGTTCATCTACCGGTAAAGACGGAATTCACGGAGCTGCTTTTGCATCAAAAGATATTACTAAAGATTCGGTGAATGATTTGCCTGCAGTACAAGTGGGAGACCCTTTCCAAGAAAAGTTATTGTTGGAGGCTTCTTTAGAAGTGATTAAAACCGGTGCTGTAGTGGGAATGCAAGATATGGGAGCTGCCGGAATTACTTGCTCTACTTCAGAGATGAGTGCTAAAGGAAATTCAGGTATGGTGATTCATTTGGATAAAGTACCAACTCGCCAAGCAAACATGAAAGCATGGGAAATCTTGTTGTCTGAATCACAAGAGCGAATGTTGATCGTAGTGGAAAAAGGAAAAGAAGCAGCTGTTAAGGCAGTTTTCGATAAATGGGATTTGAATTGTACACAGATTGGTGAGGTGAATGATTCTGGAGTTTTAGAATATTACATGAATGGTACATTGATGGCTAAAGTTCCTGCTGAATCTCTCGTGTTAGGTGGTGGTGCTCCGGTGTATGATCGTGAATATCGTGAGGCTGTTTATTACGCAGGAAACAAACATTTCGATTTACATACTACGGTAATGCCGGAAGATCTGAAGGAAACTGCAGAAACGTTGATTGCATTGCCAAATATTGCCTCTAAAAAGTGGGTCTATGAACAATACGACTCAATGGTAGGTATTGCGAACATGAGTACGAATAATCCATCAGATGCAGCCATCGTTCGTATTCCTGACTCAAACAAAGCCTTAGCAGTTACAGTAGATTGTAATGCGCGTTATGTTTGGGCAGATCCGTTCATTGGAGCGCAAATTGCAGTGGCTGAAGCGGCCAGAAATATTGTATGTTCAGGAGGAGAACCATCAGGAGTTACTAACTGTTTGAACTTTGGTAATCCAAACAATCCGGAAGTGTATTGGCAATTTGTAAACGCCATTAAAGGTATGGGCAAAGCTTGTGAGGCTTTCGGTACGCCTGTAACAGGAGGAAACGTGAGTTTCTATAATCAATCTACAGATGGTGGAGCTGTATTCCCAACACCTACAATTGGTATGTTAGGGGTATTGGAAAACAAGTATCACTCTATGTCGCTCGATTTCAAAAACGATGGCGATAAAATTTATTTGATTGGGGAAATGCGCGAGGATATTTCTTCATCAGAATATTTGGTGAATTTCTTTGATATCACGCAATCAACAACACCTTATTTTGATTTAGAAGAAGAACTATCGGTTCAACATGCTGTAAAAGCATTAATTCGAATGAACTTGGTTGCTTCAGCCCATGATATTTCGGAAGGCGGGTTGTTTACTTGTTTATTAGAATCAGCAATTACTTCAGGTAAAGGCTTTAATATAGAAACAGACGAATCGATTAGAAAAGATGCCTATTTGTTTGGCGAATCACAGTCTCGTATTGTGGTAACTGTACCCGCTAATAAGGAAAATAACTTTATCAATTTTATGTTGAAATCAGATGCAGAGTTTTCGTTATTAGGCGAAGTAAAAGGTCTGCAAATTACGGTTGACAATGAAAAATGGGGCTTAGTCGATAACTGGAAAAAAGTATACGACAATGCGTTAGAGCAATTGTTGAATCAATAATTGTATTTGTTTTTCCACCACTTTTTGAGCTGATTACGAATATCGTTTTCTTTAGCGTTATTTCCCGGTTCGTAGAATTTTTTCCCGGCAATAGCATTGGGTAGGAATTCAACATCCACAAAATTACCTTCAAAGCTATGTGCATATTTATAGTCTTTGCCATAGTCTAAATCCTTCATCAATTTAGTTGGTGCATTGCGTAAATGCAGGGGGACCGGAAGTTCTGCGTACTCCCTTGCAGTTTGTTGCGCTGCACGAATGGCCATATACGAGGCATTACTTTTGGGCGAAGTAGCCAGATAAATCACTGTTTGCGATAAAATCAAATCACATTCTGGGTAACCAATTTTTGTAACAGCATCAAAACAAGTATTCGCTAAAAGCAAAGCATTTGGGTTGGCATTCCCAATATCTTCAGATGACAAAATCAAAAGCCTTCTCGCAATAAATTTCGGGTCTTCACCACCTTCTATCATTTTAGCAAGATAGAATAGGGCTGCGTTTGGGTCGCTTCCTCGAATAGATTTTATGAAAGCTGAAACGATATCATAGTGTTGCTCTCCTTTCTTGTCGTGATAAAGAATTTTTTTCTGGAGAATTGATTCCACCAATCCATTAGTAATGATCTGGTTAGATGAAGAGAGCGTACTGGAAACCAATTCCAATACATTCAACAATTTTCGGGCATCACCACCAGAATAATAAATTAACGCTTCAGCTTCTTGTACCGATATTGCTTTTGTTTTCAATACCTCATCATACTGCACGGCATGTTGTATCAATTGTTCAAGGCTTTCTTTTCCAAGTTCGTTCAGAATAAAGATCTGACATCTCGATAATAAAGCCTTGTTAACCTCAAATGAAGGATTTTCGGTAGTTGCACCAATTAACGTAATAATTCCGGCCTCAACGGCTCCTAAAAGTGCATCTTGTTGCGATTTGTTGAAACGGTGAATCTCATCAATAAACAAAATAGCTTTACCTTCTTTTGATGCAGATTCAATAACAGCTCTAATTTCTTTTACGCCTGAATCAATTGCACTGATTTGGAAGTAGGGTAAGTTAATTCGCTGAGCAATAAAACGGGCTAGGGATGTCTTTCCTGTTCCCGGTGGACCCCAAAGAATAATGGACGGCAAAACACCTGCTTCAATCATTTGTCGGAGTGCGGCAGATGGACCGATAAGGTGTTCTTGTCCGGTGAAATCTTCCCAAGATTTTGGACGCATTCGTTCAGCTAGAGGAGGTAAAATTGTTTGCATTGGTATAAAAATAAAAATGCCACTCAATTTGAGTGGCATTTTTTAATAACATCTTTCAATTATTTATTGATGATAACCGGTTTAACCGTATAACCATCTTTAGCGTTACCAATTTTTAATTGATATAATCCGCTTGCTAAAGTAGTGAAGTCAAGTGTTGTTGTAGCTGTATTTGACTTAATCGTTTTTTCTTCAGAAACTTTTTCACCATTCAAGCTATATGCAGTAACCGCAATATTATCGGTGAACGTTTTAGATAAATTAAACGTAAACAAACCATTTGAAGTGGTAGGGAATACAGAAATGGATTTAGTCATTTCTTCATCTTGAATACCTAATGCAATTTGGAATGGTTTACAGATAGAGTCAGTACCGTAGTAGTTAGACACTTTCAAGCAAACATTCATTGAACCATTCGCTGTAAATGTTTTGTTTACCGGGTTTTGAGCAGTAGGGTTCAAGTTGTTGAATGTCCATAATCTAGACGTTGGAGAGTTCAAGCTTGTATCGTTGAAAATGTATTTGTTACCAGTAATTTTTGTACTAGCAAACAAAGCAATTGGTTTTGCCTGCACTAACACAATTAAAGTAATAGAATCTTTATTTCCTGCATTATCCGTTGCAACATAAGTTACAGCATAAGAACCTGTAGTTGTAGTCGTTACATTACTAGAAGTAAACACAGTTACGTTTCCATCAACACAGTCGAATGCTGTTGCAGAAGGAATAGTAAACGTACTGTCTTTATGGATAATTATTGTATCATTAGCAACTGCAACATCAATAACAGGAGCAAGTTTATCGATACTTAATGTGAATTCAGCGTTTGCAAAATCAATATTTTTGCAATAGTAGAATTTAGCCGGATTTATACCACTTTTTGGATTTGCAGTAGGATTGTTATAGTCTGGCTCAGTTAAGATTGCTGGAACATTGTATGTTGTTCCTTTCGTAAAGGCAGTCTGAGAAATTGAAGAGAAAATTGCACCTCCAACTGTTCCTTGAGCAACACCTGTACTTTCACCACTGAACATTGCATCTCCGGTAGTAAAGTTTTTAACAGATGTAGTTTTTTGACCAACTAAGTCTATCCCAATTCCCAATAAATCAGGAGATACGTTATCTGCGTTTCCAGCTCCTTGTGCAGCTGCTAAAGCAGAGTCAGTTTCAGACCAAATTGCGAAGATATGTTTACCGTCCATAGTTCTCGAAGCTTGTAAACGGTTATTATCTGTATATGCAGCGTTAGCATCATCTACAATTGCAAATTGACTTGCTGTTGCATAAATATCTTTAAGGAAATTAGCTATCCATCCACTTTGACACTGGTTTGCTCCAATGGTTAGGTCATATAATTTATATCCGTAGAATGGATAGTATGTATCATAAGCATCGTTATCTAATGGTGCTAAGTGAACGATATTGAAAATGTGTGGATTCCCTAAATAATCAACAACAACATCTATCGCTCCAGCTACACGTAATGTAGTTTTAACAGTATCTCCGGTGTTTGGATCAGTTAAAAGTGGAACTTGATATCCTGCAAATGTGTCAATGTTTAATTGAACAGGTGAAGACCAAGTAGCTCCGTAGTCAGTTGATTTCATGAAAAATGGTGCAAGTCTGTATTCATTATCAGCCGGAGTAATATCGCCTGTACCAACTATCCAACCATATTTACCACTTGGATCGAAAGCAATAACATCGTTTGTCAAGATTGAACTACCATCTGTTTGAGCTTCAAAACTCATTGGGATTTTAGTGTCTGTCCAATCTACATTTTTTGTTGTATTGTTCCATGCTCCTCTTTGCAAAATCAATGCAGTTACTGGAGTAGTTGAATACGATGCAAAATCGCCTAAGTTTTCTTCATTCATATTGAAGAATTTATCTCCGGCAACAGTAAATGAATTACCTGTAAGTACTTTTCCGCCATTAACTGTATCCGGGTGTTCGCGGAATGATGCAGGGTTACCAGATAATTGAGCAGCACCACGATATTCACCATACCATGAACCGTTGCTACCATTATGCCAAGTACCTGCATATCCTAAGTAAGCAGAATCAGCAACTGTAACGCCCATTGGTCTATAGATAGCTCCTTGTGGGTAACGTCCGTTTAACGTTAATTCGTTTGAAGATGGATTAAGCACTCCAATATTTGTTGTCCAGTTTGTTCCACCATCTTTAGAGACAGCAAAACGATATTGACCTACGTTGTTACCCGGAGCATTACAACAAGCAGCAGTTTGGTCATTTCTATGTATAAAAGTTACTGCGTTAATACTGTCGTCAGCCATTAACTGATTACAGTTTGAGTTCAATACACTATTTAAGTTCCCTGAAGAACCAATAGTGAACTTTACAAGCGAACGGCCCGAACGAGCAGCACTTGCATTCGATAAATTGCTTTTTGGTGCATGATAATTCAGCACCTTTACCGGAGCAGTAACAGGCTTAAGCGGTTTGCTTAGTGTTTTGTTTTCACCTGCCGAAACAGATAAAACCACTCCAACTAACGATAAAAAGAGTAATTGTTTTCTCATTTTAAAATGATTGTTTTCGTTTAAAATTTTTGCAGTCCAAATGTAACATAAAAAACATTACGTTGTAATGATTTTTTTATGCACATTGTTATATCCATATTAAATCTATGTGATTCTTATTCTTTGGGCAAATTGAGCGTACTCTTCTTCATCGTTGGAGCAAAGAATTATAGTTCTTTTTTGCTGGGCTGCTGTAACCCAATCTTGGAATTGTTTTTTCCATTCCTTGTCGAAAAAAGAAGTGGGTTCGTCTAGCAATAGGACAGGGGTTTCTGAAAAGAATGCTAATCCTAGATGCAGTCTTTGTTTCATACCAGACGATAATTCTGTGATTTTTTTATCGGCAACTAGTTGTAATGCAGCAAGAATTTCGGCATCTGACCTAGAAAGTGTTTTAAAATTTCTTTGAAAATGAATGGCTTCAATAATAGTTAAATCTTCAGGAATGAGGATATAAGGAGCCGCATATGCAACAAAGTTGTTGAAGTTGTCTCTGCTAATGGGTTGATTATCTTTCGAGTATCTAATATCGCCACTGTCGAATGACAAAAAACCGGATAGCATTTTGAGAAGTGTAGATTTTCCACTGCCGTTTGCTCCGGTTATCACATAATTTTCATTTGGCAGAAAATGGTAGTTGAACTGCTTAATAATGGCTTGTCGGCCGAATCGTTTTGAGATATTTTCAACCTCAATCTTCATATTTACTATTAAATCCTTTCATAATTCCACGTACAGATTCGCGAATAAAAGGTACAATTTCGTCTTTTTCGGGACTAGAAGGAATCTCTGTCTCTATTAATTTCAGGGCATTTGAAGTGTTTAGTCCTTTCAAATACAGTATTCGATAGATGTCGTGAATGGCATTGATTTGCTCGTTTGTGAATCCCTTTCTTCGCAATCCGATGGAATTGACTCCGGCATATGCTGTAGGATGTCGGGCAGCTCTAACAAATGGCGGAATATCTTTATTAACAAGGCTTCCACCCGATAAAAAGGCATACTTCCCAATTTTAGTAAACTGTTGAATATTACAAGCTCCGCCTAGAATGGCGTAATCTTCAATGGTGATATGTCCTGCCAGGTTAACATTGTTTGCTAAAATACAGTTATCGCCAATCATACAGTCGTGTGCAATATGCACATAGGCCATTAACATCGTGTTATTGCCAATACTTGTTTTCATGGAATGTGCCGTTCCTCGGTTGATGGTTACATATTCACGAATGATGACATTATTCCCAATTTCAACTGTTGAATCTTCCCCTTTATATTTTAAATCTTGAGGTACAGCTGATATTACAGCGCCCGGGAAAATTTTACAGTTTTTCCCAATTCGAGCACCTTCCATAATGGTTACATGCGGACCTATCCAAGTGCCTGCACCAATTTCAACATTTTTACTAATGGTCACAAACGGTTCAACAATTACAGTATCTGCCAGTTTTGCCGATGGATGAATGTATGAAAATGGTTGATTCATTATTTTTCAGTTTGAGCCTCTAATAATTTTTTTCTGTTGACTATTTGTGCCACTAATTCTGCTTCGGCCACCAGCTTGTCGCCTACAAATGCCGATCCTTTCATTTCAACTAAACCTCTGCGTACGGGTGCCACCAATTCTAATTTGAAAATAATAGTGTCTCCAGGAACAACTTTCTGTTTGAATTTAGCTTTATCGATTTTCAAAAAGTAGGTGTCGTAGTTTTCCGGATCCGGAACATTAGATAAAATAAGTACACCACCCGTTTGCGCCATGGCCTCAATTTGAAGTACGCCCGGCATTACAGGGTTTCCAGGAAAGTGACCTTCAAAAAAATGTTCGTTTGCCGTTACGTTTTTTACGCCTACCACTTCTTTTTCAGAAACTTTTATGACTTTATCTATCAACAAAAACGGATAACGATGGGGAAGTAGTTTCTTGATTTGCTCCACATCATAAACGGGCGGAATGTTTGGATCGTAGAAAGGTGCTGCATCTTTCATTTTTACCTTACGGATATGCGCCTTTAGTTTTTTAGCGAATTCAATGTTCGATTTATGACCCGGACGTGTAGAGATGATATTAGCATTAAACGGAATTCCAATCAATGCTAAGTCACCAATAACATCCAAAAGCTTATGTCGAGCAGGCTCGTTCACATAATTCAACTTTAAGTTATTGAGTATACCTTCTTTAACTACGTCAATATCGGGTTTATTGAAAATCTTTTGAAGTTTTTGTTTTAGCTCGGGAGAAATTGTTTTCTCAACAATAACAATTGCATTGTTTAAGTCACCACCACGAATTAACCCGGCTTCAAACAACATTTCTAATTCATGTAAGAAGCAAAAGGTTCTCGCTGCTGCAATTTCGTTCTTAAAATCAACAACATTATTTAATGATGCGTGTTGTTGCCCTAAAATCTCCGATTTGTAGTCGATCATTGTGGTTACACGATAATGATCGCTAGGTAAAGCAAGGATTTCTACACCGTTTTCTTTATCTACATAATGTACAGATGTTCTTAGCTCAAAGACATCTCTTACTTCGGTGAGTTCAGTAATATTCTTTTCTAATAGTTCTACGAAAGGCTTAGAACTACCATCCAAAATTGGTACTTCTTGTCCGTCAAGTTCTACCAACACATTGTCGATTTGCAGCCCAAACAAAGCTGCCATCAAGTGTTCAACGGTAGCTACTTTTACTCCGTTTTTTTCTAGGGTTGTTCCACGTTCTACGGTAGTAACTAAATCGCAATCGGCAGGTATAATTGGTTTCTCTGCTATATCGGTACGTTGAAACTTGATACCGTGATTGGCCGGTGCCGGAAGGAAACGTAGTGTAACATTTTGCCCTGTATGTAATCCAATTCCACTAATAGAAACGGATTCTCGTATGGTTTGTTGAAATGTATTCATGCTCAATTAAAACAGGCAAATGTAATTTTTATCTTCAATGATTCTATATTGATTTAATTCAACATAAAGACGTTAAACGTTAAGAAGTACATTTTATTATATTTTGCATGAATGTATATATTTTCTATTGTTTAGCGAATTAGGGTGAAACTTCCATTTTTAGTTTGGGTAAAACCATCGAGGTAAATTACCTCTACTTCGTATACATAAACGCCCGGTTGCTGTACATTCGCTTTAAAAATTCCATCCCAACCTGTTCTATTCGAATTGGTATTATCTCCCGGCATGGTTGTTTCAAATATTTTTTCTCCCCAACGATTAAAAATGCGCATATTGAAATCTCTATAATTGGCTGTGAAAGCATTGAAATAGTCGTTATTGCCGTCTCCATTCGGTGAAAATGCATTCGGAACGTATAACGGGTGATTTGCCTTTACATAAATCGTAATTTGATCTCTCACTTGGCAACCGGTGCTATCGGTCATGGTTACTTCATACGTAGTTGTATTGAAAGGAGAAGCAGTAGGTGATTCACAGTCGTTACAACTTAAACCAACAGAAGGTGACCAAGTAAAGGAAGGATTATTGTAGTTGGTTACATAGTTTACTTCTAAAAGAGTGGTGTTACCAATATAAAGTGTGTCTTGTGGAAGAATATTCAATACTAGTGGCAATGGTTCATTCACTGTAATAGATGTATCCAACGAACACCCTGCAGCATCGGTAACAGTGATATCGTATATGCCTGCAGCAATATTGGTTAGGGTAGGAGTGGTTGCACCTGTATTCCATAAGTAGTTGAATCCGGATTCTCCCCCATATGCGAAAATATTAATAAAGCCATTTTGCTCGTTGAAGCATTTTACATCTAATGCAGTTGCCTCTATGAATATTTCATTTTTCGGGTTCAAATCAAATGTTTGTGTACCCACACATTCATTGGCATCCTGATAAATAACGGTATAACGACCTGCTCCTATATTGTTTATAGAGTTGGTCCCTACAACACTATTCCAATAATAGGTGAATGGTGTTTGTCCTGCGCTAGGTGTTAAGGTAATACTTCCATCCATTGTATTGAAGCAACGCTCTTCCACAATTACAGATGTAACATCCGGTAATGCATTTACTTTTACCGATTTTGATACTGTATCGCTACATCCATTAGTGGTTATAACGATAAGAGATGTGTTATATACTCCAGCATTTGCATATACATGGTTAGGACTTATAGCATTCTCTATTGTTCCGTCTCCTAAATCCCAATTCCAACTTTGCACCACAAATGTACCGGTATTGGTTTGGTTTTGGAAGTTTGTAGTTTCTCCCAAACAAACACTATCTGCTCTGTAATTGGCCATTGGAACTTCAAATACATTTACTGTTTTTCGAATACTATCAACACAACCCGAATCTGCAATAGTTACAAGCAAAACGGAGAAGGATCCAAAAGATGTATAGATATGTGATGGCGAGAGAACAGTTGATGTAGCACCATCGCCAAAGGTCCAACTGTTAGAGAAGTTGCCACCATTTACCGAAGTATTATTTGTGAAGCTATTGGCATTACCCATACAAGCATCAGTAAAGGTAAAATCGGGATGTGGTTGGTAATTCACTTGTGCTGTTTTTCGAAGCGTATCCATACAACCATCGACAGTTGTAGCCGTTAAAAGCACATTATAAGTTCCTCCCGGAGTATAGGTATGGGTAGTGCTATAAGCGGTATTCGTTGAATTGTCACCAAAACTCCATAACCAATTCACACCACCTGAACCGGTTGAATCGGTCGTATTTACGAAACTAGTTGCATTACCTTCACAAACAGTTGTAGCGGTGAATGCAAGTGAATTGTTTTTACCTACATGTACTGCTCTACTCAGCGTATCCACACAACCTGAATCGGACGTAAGGGTTACCGAAACAATGTAGTTGCCAAAGTTCAAATACTTGTGTTTGGCAGGATTTGTTGTAGTTGAAAATCCATCGCCAAAATTCCAATTGTAGGCCATAGTGCCACCGCCAAGTGTGCTTATGTCGTTGATAAACAAAGTATCGTTCTGACAAATAGTATTTAGTGTGAAATTCGCATGCGGTTGATAATTTACTTGAGTGTTTTTGCGAAGGGTATCTATACAGCCGTCAGTTGTTGTGGCAGTCAGAAGCACAGAAAAAGTTCCGCCTGCAGCATAGGTATGCGTTGTGCTATAAGAAGTGTTAGTTGCATTATCCCCGAAATTCCATAGCCAATTCACCCCACCCGAACCGGTTGAATCAGTGGTGTTGACAAAGCTTGTGGTATTGCCTTCGCAAACCGGAGTAGAACTGAAAGCAAGTGCATTGTTCTTTCCTACATGAACTGCCTTACTCAATGTATCCACACAACCTGAATCAGACGTTAGTGTTACTGAAACAGTGTAGTTACCATAGTTAACATACTTGTGTTTAGCAGGATTCGAAGTAGTTGAAAATCCATCACCGAAATTCCAATTGTATGCCATAGTTCCTCCACCCAAAGTACTGAGGTTATTCACGAATAAGGTATCGTTTTGACACACATTATTCAATGTGAAGTTCGCATGTGGTTGATAATTTACTCTAGCGTTCTTGCGCAAAGTATCGATACAACCATCAACAGTAGTAGCTTTCAGTAACACAGAATAAGTTCCACCCGTTGCATATGTATGGGTTGTACTATAAGATGTATTGGTTCCGTTATCTCCGAAATTCCATAACCAATTCACTCCTCCCGAACCGGTTGAATCGGTGGTGTTGACAAAGCTTGTGGTATTGCCTTCGCAAACAGGCGTTGAGTTGAATGCTAATACATTGTTCTTGCCTACATGAACCGCTCTACTCATTGTATCCACACAACCTGAGTCGGAAGTAAGGGTAACAGAAACAGTATAATTTCCAAAGTTTAAATACTTATGTTTGGCCGGATTGGTTGTAGTTGAAAATCCATCCCCAAAATTCCAATTGTAGGCCATAGTACCTCCACCCAAAGTACTGAGGTTATTCACGAACAAGGTATCGTTCTGGCAAATAGTATTCAATGTGAAGTTCGCATGTGGTTGATAATTTACGCGGATGTTTTTAGTAATAGAATCTCTACAGCCTTGCGCAGAAACCACTTTCAGATTCACAGCATAATTTCCTCCTGTAGCATACAAATGATTTTGTTGATTTACACTGGCTGTAGATGCATCGCCATACGTCCATGTCCAAGCTAGTGCAACATTACCTGTAGTATCAGTAGTATTCAAGAAAACGGTACTGTCTTGTTCACATACTTTAGTAGCTGTGAAGTTCGCAGCATAACGCTTAAACATACTCACTGTTCTTGATGCAGTATCCACACAACCTGAATCAGAAGTTAGGGTTAAGAAAACAGTGTAAGTGCCTGATGTTGCATAAACATGCGATGGAGCTGCTAAATTCGAATGCGCAGTGCCATCTCCAAAATCATAATCGTAAGTTAAGGTTCCGCTTGCTATAGAACTGCTGTTCACAATTTGTGCCGCTGTTCCTGAACATACATTGGCGATACTGAAATTAGCCACCGGCTTATTGTTAACCCGAACTGTTTTTCTGATGGAATCGATACAACCCCCACTGTTAGCGGTTAGTGTTACTGTATATGATCCACCAGTAACATATCTGTATTTAGCTTGGAAAGCGGACGTAGTATTCCCATCGCCTAATTTCCAATTCCATGTAATACCATAGCCTCCGTTGGTGGTATCGGTTAAGTTGGTAAGATTCACACTGTCGGGCATACAGACCGAAGGTGCCGAAAAGTTTGGCGGAAAGCGTTTAAGCACGGTAACAGTTCTGATAGCCGTGTCGGTGCAACCAGATGGAGTAGATGCCCTCAGAATAACAGTATAGGTGCCGGCAGTCGCATACTTATGTTTCGGGTTTGTAGCTACCGAATGGGTTGACCCATCGCCAAAATCCCAATCGTACGTTAATGTAGTAACAGGAGTAATCGTTGTTCCGTTCGTAAATACAATACTATCGCCTAAACAAGCAGTGCTAGTGGTAAAAGCGGTATTTGGTTTCGCGTCAACGGTTATAGGAATGGTTTTAGTTTCCGTACATCCCTTTAGAGGATTGGTGAAGGTAAGCGTTACATTATACGTTCCACCATTCGTATAGACATGCACAGCCGATGCGGTATTGAGTGTATTGCCATCCCCGAAGTCCCATGCCCAGGTGTAACTTTTATCAGTGGTATCCACCTTAGAGAAATTATTGAACTTAGTAGTATCTCCCAAACACACTACGCCTGCAGTAAATTTTGCAGAATCGTTTTGCACTTTTACGGTATGGAGTTTATCTCCGGAACAACCGAAATAATTTACATGTACAGAATAAGTTGAATCTTTTGTTGGTGTGGTCAGTATCACCGAATCAGTTTGACCTGTATTCCATAATATTGCCGTGCCGGATCCGTATTTAGGTGGAATAAGTGCTTTGAGTTGTATTTGCTGCGTTCGGCAGATAAAGGTGTCGCCAACAATGAACACCAACGAATCGGAAACATCCACAATACCCGTAACGGTATCGCGTTTACAAGCTCTTTGTTGTTCGAAAATAAATTGTACTGTGAATTTTCCGAAATTGTTGAACACGTGCGAAGCATTCGCTTGACCAATCACAGGTGGTGTTCCATCGCCAAAATTCCAAGCTTTGTACAATAATCCTGTTGTGTCGCCACTAGCAGTGAAATGCACCAATTGCCCCGGGCAAATGGATGTGTCCGGTGAGAATTTCACGGTATAAGGTATGATGATATTACTTCCTGCAGAATAGCCATACGATTCGAAACTTCCGTAACCATAAACGGTTGCCACAATTCCACAAGGACTAGAAACAGTATGGTCTCCTTGGGTTATATCTAATTGAGCTGTGGAATAGGCCGGATTCGAGGCTACAGTAGTAAAACTTGCAGCCGGCACAAGGGCTCCATCGAGCGTTACCGTACTTAAACAGGATGTTTTGACAGTGATGTTTAGGTAATAATTGGTGATAACGGCCGATTGAAAGGCGTTGAACGTTATCGATCGTAAGCTCCGACTTAATGGACTCAACACAATGTAAAATGGGTCGCCATTTTGCCCATCGCATGAACCTCCAATACTGAATTGGGCCATTGCTATTGGTTTAGTAGCTCGGATATAATCGCTAGTGGAAGAACTATATTGAAACGACTGTCCTGCATTTAATGTAGCAATCAGTGTTCCGTTTCGAAACACTTGTGTACCTGCAGTTTTCGATAGGACTTTGATTAAGTCGTTTGCTCTGGTTTTGAGCGGGACGGTTACATAGGCAGTATCCCAAGCTGAAACAGGGAACATCTCTTCGAATAAGTGATCGCAGGCTGTGCAACCACCGTAGTTGGTACATACATTCCCTGCAAATACCGCAAAATCTTTACCATTGGCACCCCACACATGCGAGCCGGTTAAATCGTTGGCATTGGCTTTAACTTGGTACACATCCCCACTATCAAGGGTTACAGTATATGTAGTGCCTGCTCCATGTCCGGTTGCAGCTACACTTGGACTGATATTTACCTGTGTGCTATTCTCTTTCGCCACCACCATTAATTCAGTTACCCCGTTGATATTTGAGTTTTCACTTCCTGTTAGAACATAATAATCGTTCTCAATAGCGTCACTAGGCAGTACAACAGTTGCATCAGCTGTGTAAGCATAATAGTTCAATGCAAAAACGTTTACACATTCCGTTGTCCAAAGGTGAATTCCTTTCCCTATAATAGCATTGTCCACTTGCGTCCAACCCTGTGCAACAGGCACTGTTATTACGGTTGAAACACCCGGTGCAACGGTGAAATTTTGTGACCAACCTTGTTTAGGGATAGAAATGGTTCCGGAAGTAGCTACATCAGAAGTGATATACACTTGCAAATCGGGAGCAGCGCCTAATTGATCCATAAAGCCAAACCAAAAATCTTTTCCTTTGGTAGATTGTGCATTTACAGACAAGGCGCTTGTCAGAATGAACAAAATGAAGAACAATTGTAAATTACGTTTCATAGGTGGTTATATAGGTATTGTTGAAACTAAGTCGACTCAATGTATCAAAAAAAAATTGCATAAACAGGTGATGCAATACTTTTGTTTGATTTTTTCGGTCAAATGCAGCATTTAACACATGTAATTTATGCTCCGTTACTTAAGTAAGGAGCGTAAGAAGGGCGAAAACGTTGTTTAATGTGGATAAATTACTTGAAAAGTAATCCTTTTTCTTCGGTAAGCATGCTGTTCTCGCATTTCAAAATACGAGCCGGGTAGCGTTCAATCAATTGATAGTTATGTGTTGCCATCAAAATAGCGGTGTTGTGCTCGCGATTGATTTTGAGTAGAAGTTGCATCACTTCGTTTGAAGTTTCAGGATCTAGGTTTCCTGTTGGTTCATCGGCTAGAATTAATGGCGGATTGTTAAGTAATGCACGAGCAATCACCACACGTTGTTGTTCGCCACCCGAAAGTTGCATCGGATGTTTGGCTTTGATATGGCCCAATCCCACTTCATTCAACACTTCATCGATGCGTTTTTCTGCCGCTTCTTTTTCCCATCCTGTAGCTTTCAGTACGAGCCATAAATTTTGCAACACACTTTGATCGGGCAGTAACTGAAAATCTTGAAACACAATTCCAATCTTTCTGCGCAAATAGGGAATTTCGGCTGCTTTAAGCTCACTTAAATTATAATCGCAAACGGTAGCAACACCTGTGCTGATGCGGTGTGCACCATACAACGATTTAATAAGCGAAGATTTTCCGCTTCCTGTTTTTCCTACCAAGTAAATGAATTCCCCTTTGTTCAATGTGAACGATGCATCGGCAATAACCGTTGAGCCGTTAATGTCAATGTTTACGTGGTTGTAATTGATAATCGATTCCATATTCTTTTATTGAATGATTTTAGTTTGTTTGAGTTTCCATAAGGCGGCCAACAAAATCACCGACCAATAGATCCATTCGGTTGTCCAGGCTAATGAAAGGGTAAGATTCGGTAAGTGGAATAAGAAATACACATAAAACATATACAATAGCATAGATAAACCTTCGATGTATAAAGCATAGCGTGTGCCGCTGGTACTCACCAATCCGTTGAAGAATGTATTTGAAATAGACATGATAAGCAACGCCACACATACCACTAAAATCGGGTAAAGCGCAGTGTCGTAAATAACTGTATCGGCCGTGAAAATCTTTAGAATTGGGAGATGGAGAATAATCAACAACGCACATTGAATGAATGTTGCTCCGAACGAAATCCAATTGATTCGTTTCAATGTAGGATAAACTTCATCTAAACGTTTTTGTCCGGTGAGGTTACTCACAACCGTATTGGTTACAGAGCCCAAAGCCCAAATCGGAATTCCAATCCACATAATGATTTGACGCAAGATGTTCGACAAGGCCAACTGATTTTGCCCCAGTTTTTCTACAAAGGTGAAGAACACAAACCAACCCGCATTCGCAATTAACGATTGAAGGACTAACGGGGTAGATTTTTTGGTCATCACATACACCAATTTAGCTTCAAGCTTAGAATGAAACAAATGAAACTCGTGATGATATTTTCGAATGAACAATCCACTTATCAAAATCACTAAACTCACCCATTCGGCAATGCTGGACGCTAACCCGGAGCCTTTGATCCCCATTTCCGGGAAGCCGAATTTGCCGAACACAAACACATAATTCAATGCAATATTCACAATCGCCATCATGGCTACTGAAAAGGAGAGGAGTTTTGTTTTACCGATGCCCGAATAAAAAGCAATAAACAAACAACTCACAAAACTAGCCGGAACGCCCCAAATACGATAGTCGAGGAAATCTTGGCAAGCTTGAATGATGTTTTTGTCGTGCAACAACAAGTTCAAGAAAAAGCCTTTCACTAAAAAGATGAGCACACTTAATACAACCGATGTAATTGCCACGACATACAGCGTGTTGTCGAAAATTTTACCCACTTGTTTTTTATCGCCTTCGCCACAACTACGGGCAATCATAATTTGTATGCCTCGCGTGTAACCAAAACCCACCATGAATAATATAGAGTAGAAAATACTCACCGGACCAATGGCAGCCTCTTCCGTTTTACCGAAATGCCCCATGAACGCCTGATCGGTAATGCCAATCAATGCCCAAGCCATGTTGCCCAACATCAGCGGTAAGGCAATATCAATAATCTCTTTATATGTTCCTTTTAATCTCGACATGTTCCAATTATAGCACAGCCATGGTGGTTGTACATTTCGCTACTGTTATTTTTTTATCGCCTTCGAAGTAGAATAATTCCCCTTCGCAAAAATGAAAACGCTTTCCCGCCTTATCAACGCGTCCTTCGGCAAAATATTCTTTACCCATACCGCGGTTGTAATAATTTATTTTCGATTCTACAGTAAACACCTGCTGGTCTTGCTCCACCAAAGTATAAGCCGCAAAACCGCAAACCATATCCAAGATGGTGGACGTCATTCCCCCATGCAAATTGCCATTTTGCTGCTCGTGGAATTCCTGAAATTCGAGTTTACCTATGGTTTTTCCGGGCAGAATATCGGTGAATTCGAAGCCAATGTGCTTCATGAATTTATTCTTGTCCATCTTGAACTGCGTGTATTCTCTCCATTTCGGGTTTCGTGTCTCCATGCTTCAAACATAATACAATCCCTGATTTATTATGCAGTTGGAAAGCAGGGGAATGCGATTAGTTTTGCACTCAATTTACGGCAATGAAGATATTATTAGACTATTTGAAGCGCTACCGAAATTGGGTGTTCATCACCTTCTTTTTGGCAGTAGTGAATCAGCTTTTTTCGCTCCTCGATCCTTTTTGTTATGGAAAGTTGATTGATTTGGCAACACGACATAAAGAATTACACAATGCGCAAGATTACCTTTTCAGTATATTGAAATGGATTGGCTTAGCGGTAACTGTTGCGATGATAAGCCGTGTGGCGAAAGCCTTTCAAGATTATTTCTTAAGCAAAGTCATTTTAAAATTTGGGGCCGATGTGTACACCGATGGTTTACGCCACTCACTGCAACTGCCGTTTCAAGAATTTGAAGATCAGCGCAGTGGTTCAACGTTAAATATTTTACAGCGCGTGCGCACCGATACCGAGAAATTCATGACCAGCTTTTTGAATGTTTTCTTTTTTGGCATTGTTGGCATTGTGTTTGTGTTGGTGTATTCGTTTTCGGTGTATGGCCCGTTATCGTTGATTTACTTTGTGGCCTGCTTCTCTTTGTTTGCGGTGATTAAAGTACTTTCAGAGCGTATCAAAGCCGTGCAAACGGTTATTGTTGCGAAGACCAACATCCTAGCCGGTGCAACTACCGAGAGTTTGCGCAACATCGAATTGATAAAAAGTTTAGGCCTAATCAATCAAGAAGTAGAGCGATTGAACAGTTCTACCAACAAAATTTTGGAGTTAGAATTGCAGAAGGTGAAAAGTATACGCGCTATTGCGTTTATACAAGGCACTATGGTGAATATGCTCCGACAAGGTATTCTGTTTGTGTTGCTCTATTTGATTTTCAAGGAATACTTAACACTGGGGCAGTTGACTACGTTGCAGATGTACTCGTTTTTTATTTTCAATCCGTTGCAAGAAATGGGCAATGTGATTTTGAGTTATAGAGAAGCGGAGGCATCGTTGAATAACTTCAGAACATTGATGTCGAAGGCGGTGGAAGCCATTCCCCTACATCCGGTAGCGTTGGAAAGTATGGATACCATTGCTTTTGAGCATGTGCAATTTGCCCACCGAAGTGCGAAAACAAATGCCGTGGAGCAGATTTCCTTTACCATTAAGAAAGGTGAAACCATTGCCTTTGTTGGTCCATCGGGTTCCGGGAAAACAACCTTGGTGAAATTGTTGGTGGGATTATATAAGCCGAGCGAAGGGCAAATTACCATCAACGGACATAATATCAACGACATGGATTTCAACGAGCAGCGCGCGAAGATTGGGCTGGTGTCGCAAGATACGCAGTTGTTTGCGGGTACCATTCGCGAGAATTTGTTGTTTGTGAACCCCAATGCTACTGAAGCACAGTTGATGGATGTATTGCAAAAGGCTTCGTGTACCAAGCTTTTGGCGCGTTCCGATAAAGGATTAGACACTGTAATTGGCGAAGGCGGTATGAAAGTATCGGGCGGAGAGAAACAGCGTTTATCCATTGCTCGTTCGTTGTTGCGCAACCCCGATTTATTGATTTTTGATGAAGCCACATCGGCATTGGATTCGATTACGGAAGATGAGATTACCCAAACGATCCGTAATGTCTCGGCACGTGAAGACCGCATTACCATTATGATTGCGCACCGCCTATCTACCATTATGCATGCCGATACCATTTATGTGTTGGAGAAGGGAAAGATTATAGAACAAGGCAAACACCAAGATTTGCTGGATTTGAAAGGCTTGTATTATGCCATGTGGCGACAGCAGATTGGAGAACGAAAAGCTTAGTTAATACGATGTGCTATCATTATAAAAACACAGCTGAGGCACCTAAAATTGAATCAACATTTAAGGTTACGTTCAATCGACAATGGAAAGCTCTGCCTGCATATGCCAATGGATTTTCACGTCCTGTAATGCCAGTGATTACGAATGAAGCGCCTCATTCGATTTCCGCATTGCAATGGGGTTTAATTCCGAATTGGGTAAAAGATACCCAACAAGCCAACGAAATGGCAGCCATGTGTTTAAATGCCAAAATAGAAACGGTGGAAGAGAAACCATCGTTTCGGGAATCGGCAATGCATAAGCGTTGTGTGATACCGGCTACTTCGTTTTACGAGTGGAAATGGTTAGACAGCAAAGGAAAATCGAAACAGAAGTTTGAGATTTCGATGGAAGGCGAAGAGCTGTTTGCCTTTGGTGGTTTATGGTCGGATTGGACGAACAAAGCAACAGGAGAGGTGATACAAACCTTTAGCATTGTTACAACTACTGCAAATGCGTTAATGGAAGAAATACACAACATCAAAAAACGTATGCCTTTGATGTTGAAGCCGTGTGAAGTAGGAGCGTGGCTAGACTATTCTGCGGATTACGATAAATATGCTACACAAGTACATGCACAACAATTGAAGGCCGTGATGGTGGAAGGGGAGCATTTGTTGTTTTAAATAAAAACAAATCATTACATTTACAGCGTGAGGGTTGGATACGTCCTTCCACCGGGTTGGGTTGTCTTAACAGATAGCCCTTTTTTTATGCGGTTGATTCTACCTGTGGCTCATACTTAGAACGTTTCTTTCTTTTCTAGCTTCTAGTAGCTAGTGGCTCGAGTATATTATTTATGTCCTTTAATACCCATGTAAAAGAGTGCGAAAAGGATAGCCAGCAACACCCATTTTGCAATCCTTTCTGAGCGCTCGAATTTTTCCTTGTTATAGTACTTGCTTTTCTTGACCTCGTTTTCCCAATAGGCTAATCTGCGGTCTGTTTCCGCTTCTTCTTTGGCCACCTCCTCAGCGGAGCGTTTGATAAATCCGAATTTATATTTGGCCATGGGTGGAGGGGTGTTGGTTTGTGGGTGAAGGTAGGGAATTGTATGTAAATTTTATCGTCACTGCGAGGAACGAAGCAGTCTGTGTTAACAAAATTATATACTTCTGTTATTGATTTTTCTTGATTAGAATTGTTCAAATAAAGAATTAGTTTTATCTATACTGAAACTAAAATGGTCACCTCAAATCTTCACGTTTAAATGATAAATGTTACTTGTGCAATTGTTTCAAAACAACATAACTTTTAAATTATGTTGAATTACTATTTCAAGGATACCATAGAATCGTTTCTTTTAAAGAGTACTTCTGAAATAATTGGTTTGATTACAATGTCAAATCAGTTTGATGCTACTACCAATCAAAATAAATCGTGGGAGCAACAGATACCTATCCTGAAAAAGGCTTTAGAAGACTATCATGGTATTATCTTTTTTGAGTTCTCAATTCCAAGAATGGGAAAGAGAGTTGATACCATACTAATTATCGAGAATGTTGCATTTGTAATTGAATTCAAAGTTGGAGAAAATAAATTTCATCAGCACCAAATTGAACAAGTTTGGGATTATGCACTTGATTTAAAGAACTTTCATAAGCCTAGTCACGGAATTTTACTTGCACCAATTCTCATTGCTACTGAAGCAAAAAAATCGCATATTGAAATTGTAACCACATCGCATAATGATAATTTATTACTACCAATAAAGACCAATGAAGATGATTTGCGGGATGCTATAAAAAACACACTATTGTTTTTTACCGATGGTGGTCGAATAAATGCAAATGAGTTTGAGCTAGGAAGTTATTCGCCAACGCCAACGATTATTGAGGCTGCAGTATCTTTGTATAACACACATACTGTTGACGCAATAACACGTAAAGATGCAGATGCAAAGAATCTTTCAGATACAACAGATTCAATTTCGAATATTATTGAAATAGCAAAACTGGAACACAAGAAAATAATATGTTTTGTTACTGGGGTACCTGGGGCAGGTAAAACACTTGTTGGGCTGAAAATTGCTACAACACATTTGGATAAAGAAAAAGGTAATTCGAGTGTATATTTATCAGGAAATGCGCCTTTAGTTGCAATATTGCAAGAAGCGCTAGCCAGAGATAAAGTCAAGAATGAAAAAGAACTTGGCAATAAACTTACAAAAGGGAAAGCTAAGGAAGGTGTTAAAGCATTTATTCAAATTATTCACCATTATCGTGATGCATATCTTGTTGATCATAATGCTCCTTATGACCATGTTGCCATTTTTGATGAAGCTCAGAGAGCTTGGAATAAAGAGCAAACCGTTAACTTTATGAAGCGGAAAAAAAATCAACCTGATTTTGATTATTCTGAACCAGAGTTTTTGATTTCTTGTCTTGATAGACATAAGGACTGGGCTGTAATTGTTTGTTTAGTTGGTGGCGGACAAGAGATAAATACAGGGGAAGCAGGAATTTCTGAATGGTTGAATGCGATTGGTAATAAGTTTCCTAACTGGAACGTTTACATTTCACCGAACCTAACTGATTCAGAATATTCTGCGGAAAATTCAATCAAAGCATTACAGGAAAAGGTAATTGTAAAATATGATTCTGATTTGCACTTGTCTGTTTCTATGCGCTCTTTTAGAGCTGAGAATCTTTCACTTTTTGTGAAAAATATTTTAGATGTAAATATCGAGGAGGCAAAAAAAACGTTGTCTAGTATTTCGAGTAATTATCCTATAGTTTTGACAAGAGATTTAGGCAAAGCAAAACAATGGCTAAAAGAGAAAGCAAGAGGAAGTGAACGTTATGGAATGGTTGTTTCTTCTCAAGCACAGCGATTGAAGCCATATGCTATTGATGTGAAATCTCCTATGAATCCTGTGAATTGGTTTTTGGATGGAAAAGAAGATGTTCGTTCTTCTTATTATTTGGAAGATGTAGCGACAGAGTTTCATGTACAAGGACTTGAGCTTGATTGGGCATGTGTTGCTTGGGATGGAGACTTACGATATTCTGACGAAGGCTGGACAACATTTTCATTCGTTGGAAGTAAATGGCATAATATTCATAAGGAAGAAAGAAAGAAATATTTGATAAATGCCTACAGAGTACTGTTAACCAGAGCTAGACAAGGAATGGTGATTTTTATACCAGAAGGAAAT
The DNA here is from genome assembly GCA_044226285.1 of Chitinophagales bacterium. Classification (GTDB taxonomy): domain Bacteria; phylum Bacteroidota; class Bacteroidia; order Chitinophagales; family LD1; genus CALAYL01. The sequence goes on from JBGAHI010000003.1 coordinate 426,278, forward strand.
GCTGAGGATCACACACGAAAAAAAGAATATTATGATTCAACCTATAATTATTTGCTCAATTTAGGAGTTCAACTTTTAGAATAATAAAACTAATACTTTAGAGTCTTATCACTTGTAATAAATGTATAACAGTTTATGTCACAAGAGCTAGCGATGTTTAATTTTAAAGAAATATGTAATTTTAATTAGTTTTTTTTATGCAATCACCTCCCATATCTAGTATAACTCGTGACGAGTTTATGGCATTTTTTCGCGATGATGATAAGTTAAACACGTTAAGTGTTGATGACCGAATAGAAGTGTTTTCTACAATTCTTTTGGGCTCATCTGATTTTACGAAGGAATTACTTGATTCTATTTTATGCGATTATAATGTTACCGATATAGAAGTCATTGAAGTAAGGAAGTAGCATACATTAAAGTATTATCAGTTAAATTGAATTATAACACCCATGCTTGAAATTACAACAAGTGTATTTGGAAATACAACAAGCATACTTTGAGATACAACAAGTATATTTTAAAATACAACAGTCATACTTGAAAGTACAATAAGCGTATTTGGAAATACAACACGCACACTTTGAGGCACAACTAGTGTACTTTCAAATACAACTCGCATACTTGAAATTACAACAAGGGTAATTTCACATACAACTCGAATACTTTGAATTACAACAAGCGTATTTGGAAATACAATAAGCGTATTTAGAAATACACCTCCCATACTTGAAACAACAACATGCATACTTTGTAATACAAGACCAGCCCGCGAGAATACAACAGCTATCTGCACATTAAATAGAATTGGAGTGTTTTTTTGTTATAATGATGTATTCCTAAATCATTACATTTACACCGGATGATAGGATAGGTCCTATTTCCGTTTTTGGGTTGTCTTTTTAGATAGCCCTTTTTTTATGCGGTTGATTAGCAAGCATGAGAAGGCATACTTCAAAAATCTTAAATCCTAAATTTTAAATCTTTAATGCCCCTTATCGTATTTATAGCTGAGCCGCCACCTCATCATATCCGCTTTTAATAACGGTAAGAATCATTTTAAACCGCCCATCGGGGGTGATATGGTTGGGTGCATGAGCCGGAATAATAATGGATTGGCCGGTGAGTAACATATTGGGTTTGCCGTTAATCACCAGTTCTGCTTTGCCGTCTATTACTTGTGCAAAGGTATCGAATGGAGATGTTTTTTCATTGAGTCCTTCGCCACTATCTACCGACATTACACTAATATTCCCGGTCGATTTTTTCATAATGGTTTTAATCACCACTGCATTAGGTACGTACTCAATAATTTCTACCGTTATATATGCTTTTTCTTTTTCTATATCGCTTTTGTCCATGATGTGTTTAGTTGAATTCCGCTAACTGCGGCAGAGTGGTGGAAGAATTTCCACCCACAAGGTAGCATTATTCTGATGGGGATTTTTTTATATTTTGTTTTTGTCTAATTTGAAATGAAGAACAATGTCCAACTACACCGCAATGCCGCGTGCGTGATGGCAGTGGAAATCCTTTTGTGAGGAACGAACAAAAGATTGGAACGGACAGCGCGGTTACACGCCCAACACAGATTGCTTCTCCAGCTAAGAAGCTGTATCGCAATGACGGATTATTCTGTGGTCGTCATCCTATGTTTGTTCCAATAAGTAGAAATGCTATTATTTTTATAACAAGAAGAAGAAGGGAGAAGAGTTAGATTACGTTTCGTCATTGGTTGTAGGAAACCGTTCGCAATGCTAATCACTTTTCCCTTTCTGCTT
>JBGAHI010000004.1:0-424824 GCA_044226285.1 Chitinophagales bacterium
GGTACAGCCGCCATTACTTGCTGTTACAGTATATGATGTCCCTGCAGTCATACCATTAATTGCTCCACCTGCTCCTACACTTGGACCACTCGGGGTAAATGTATAGCTATTACTTGCGCTATAGTTCGTTATGCTTGCTGTGCCTGCTGCGCTACAGCTTGCCGATGTAGTACTTACTGTTGGAGTAGATGGTGTAGATAACTGTGCAGCCATGGAAAACGAGGAGGAGGAACCCGAGGTACAACCGCCATTACTTGCTGTTACAGTGTATGATGTTCCTACTGTCATACCACTAATTGCTCCACCTGCTCCTACACTTGGACCACTCGGGGTAAATGTATAGATATTACTTGCACTGTAGTTCGTTATGCTTGCTGTGCCTGCTGCGCTACAACTTGCCGATGTAGTACTTACTGTCGGAGTAGATGGTGGTGACAACACTGTTGCTGTTGCTGTTCCATTTGTGTAACAAGTTATTCCATTAGCGGTTAAAGAGGCCACAACTCCGTATGTTGTTGTAGAACTAACTGTTGGGGTATAAGTAGTACCACTACTTTGATATACACCACTTAGAGTCCAATCTATTGCACCATTTGATGAAGCAGTAAGGGGTACTGGTCCGGCACCACATCTTGACCCTCCTATGGTTGTTAAGGTTGGTGTAACTCCTTGTGCAGTTATTGAAAACGAGGACGAATTAGATGAACAGCTACCATTACTACAAGAAACAGTATACGATACACCTATTGTCATTCCAGTAACAACCCCTCCAGCCCCAATATTTGGACCAGTAGGTGAGAATGTATAAGTATAACCTGAATTGTAATTTGAAATTGTTGCAATAGCATTAGAACTACAAGAAGCTGGTGTTATAGATATAGTAGGAACAGGAGGTAAAGGCATACGTTGAATAGATCCGGTTACAGTACCCCCACCACATCCAGAATTAGGCGCAATAGTATAAGTAAAACCTGTTGCTGTTGTAGATGTACCACCACCACCAGTCCAAGTTAAGGTTCCCGAAGGATGAGGACATGGCGTTACAGTAACTCCACAAGCTTTCGGATAAGCATCTTCACCAACACAAGCATAGGTAGTAGAGTTCCACAAAGTAGGATTGGGGTTAGGAGTATTAACAGAGACAGTGACAGGGAACAAGGTTAGATTTGTACATGTTTGTCCTCCATTTGTATTAGAAAGCCTTGCGTAGAAAGTAGTAGTAGAACTTACAGAGGGTGTAGTAAAATTACCACAATTGGTTGATCCACCTAAATAATTTGTAGCTGCATTATCTGAATACCAATCGACAACTGTGGTACCTGTAGATGGGCTACTTGCACAAGCTGAAATGGTAGCAGTTCCTGCACCGCATATAGTCGCTCCTGTTGTGGTAATACCAGATGGATTTGAGCAGGGTGGTGTTCTTGTTATTGTACCACTGCAATTCTTAGAACCACAACTATTGGTTATTGTATAAGTATATCCTGTTGCATTAGATCCAGTTGCTCCGGATGGTGTCCATGAGATAGTACCGCCACTTGGACTTACAGCTGCTTGTACCGCTGTGGCAGCATCCGCTCCAGTGTTTACTGTTACATTTCCGCAAGTAGGCTGTGTGGGAGGGGCTGGTACTGTAACATTAACCGTCTGTGTACATCTTACACCTCCAAAGCCACCATTTGTTGCTACCTCTCCTACAGAAACAGTATGGGTGCCTGGCGAAACTCCATTCCAAGTGAATGTAGGGGAGTTACTTGGAGAGGACCAAGCTCCTCCATCAATAGAATAGACCGTACTTACAGTAGAATAAGATGCAAAATAACTATTACATGCAGGATCAAAATTTGTAGTCATTGTAATAGTACCGTTACAATTTGCAGTAGCAGATGCTGTGAGGTTATCAAAAACGATATAGTTACCCTTTTCAATTTCTCCTACATGACCGCAACTTGCCCCAGACCAATGTTGGTAAGCTACTCTCACAGCAATATATCCACAACCGTCTACTGTTGTTGTAATTGAAGTACCATTTGAATTTAGTGAAGGTGTACTATATCCACTTCCTGCTCCAAAATAGTCAATATACCATACTACATAATAGTCTTGTATGAAAGGTACGCTCATAGTAACTGTGTTCGACCCACAAAACGGACCAAAACTGCCTGATACAGAAGGTGTTGGACCAACAGGGTAAGATGTATTTGTTCCTCCACAACCTCCATTTGGACTTGTCGTCCATACCCCTCCTGTTGGAGTAGCACTCGACTTTTCCGAATATAGCAAACAGAAAAAGAACATAATTAGGGCTAGTAGCTTATTAACTTTAAATACATTACTCATTATTATTGTTTATTTTAAATTGAATTAATGACCCCCTCCCCTTCTTTGTATTGAACACTTTTAGACTATTGTAAAAAACTGACACAGCCTCTTTATAGGCTCTATCTAATATGCCCTCGAACTGTCCCTTGCTTCTACAGCTTTTCTTGTTTAACCATAGATTAACAAAAAAACCACTGCTGTTACTTTCGCTGGCAGAGTTATACATCAGTAATATTTCAGAATTACTATTAGGAACTAATTTTGAATGGTACGATTGAGGGGATACCCAAAAAGAGTCTATCAAATTTTTAGGAAAATCAATCTGCATCCCTATCATAGATGAACTGCAGTGAACAAACAGACTGAAAACATTTGAAATAGAATCGTATTGTTGAATAACAACAGAGACCGTATCTACATAATTTTTTGCTAAAGCACTAGTCTTGCAAATTGCAGCATTGATGTATGGATTTTTATCGGCTACTAATATGCCTGAAGCATGCGCATCACAACCAAGATATTTAACAATATCAGATACGGATATTTTTCCATCCTCTGCAAAGTCTAATGCCCTACTATATTTGCATCCTTGCGAAAAATTAGCCAAAAACTCCTTTTCAACATCGTTTATCTTTCCAAAAGGAATTGTTTTCTCGTTTTCAATTTCATTGAACTCTCTATTCTGAATTAGAGCACCTTCTCCCTTTATAGCATTTAAACTTGTATCCACTATATTGAGCAAAAATTCTCCTTTCAGATTTTTTTGCAAGTTAATCTTTACAATAGCCGTATTATTTACCAACGTTTTCTCGTATCGACCTAATGCATCAGGTCGGTTGGTTTTGTTTACTGTTAATACGAAGTAATAAATCCCTGTGTCTATATCAGTTATATCCACCCAATTACAAATCGCTGCAGGACCATAATAATCCCAGCAGTTGGGGCTAATTCCCTGATTCACACATGAATTATACTTCCCTACAATATACGGCTCACAACTTGCATCAATTAAGCAGAATCCAGCTTTAAAGCCTGTAGAAGCTAATTTTAGTTGCTGGTTATAAAGATTTACAGAAACTAGTTCATTATAGTGATAGTGATTATGACATGGATCAAATATAAAATACTCTGGTCTTGCTGTTGGATTGCCAATAAAAAAATCAATATCACCCACATTTTTTATAAGCGAAGAAAAATTTAACAATTGCCTATCTACTCCAATGGCTTTAAAACATCCTTCATAAAGCTCACATTCGTCCTCTTTACCTTTCGACTTGTATTGTGTAACCATTAAAGTAGAGTATATATCTTTTTTGAATACCGCTAAATCGTGACTACAATTTGCCGATGCACTTGTACACAAATTGCTATCAGAAATCTCGGCTAGCGGATTATAATTACATGCGGATGTATCCATACACCCTTTAACCTTATCCGCAAACTTGATTCTCCACTTTACATTTTTACTAACACAATCTTTTGCTGAATCTCCAATACGTATGAAATATTCCTGGCCTCCATCAAGTGGTGCACGCAAAAGTGATTGCCTAGAGCTACCGTAGTTGTCGTTGTATGCATAAGAATATTCTTGCGTTTCTAAATAAGCCATGTTCTCGCACCTATCATACATATACAACCTTGTATCGCAAGTATTCGAGTTATAGTTAACCGTTGAGAGCTCATATACACCACGCTTAGGTGCAGTAAAAGAGTACCACTTATCTGGAAACTCTGCCTCTCTTTCCCACAATAGGTCTGAAGACTTTGGGATTATATACTCGGGATTCGAACAATTTATCCCACCATCGCAGTTAAAAACATGCTGCTTTTCTTCAGCCGCTTTTATTTCCTTAGTAAACAACGTTTCATTGTTAAGTACGAGTTTAATTTTAGGGATTCCAGTTAATACCGTGTCTATACTGCTTATTGTATACTTGAATTTTAAACAAACATTTTTGGGGAAACAAAATATGGTGTCGACATTACCCTTCCCTTGATAAACTATTACATTATTCGAAGGAAAGGCTATTTGCCAATACAAAGAAGTAGATGCATTTTTAATTTGTAAGCGAACTACTGCATCATATACAGTGCAAGGTAATTGAGCGATTGAAATCACTGGTCCAATCACTGTAATCAAACAAAAAAACACACGATGAATATGGTATAAAAAAAACTCTTTATCGTCAAACAAAAATCTATGTCTCACCTTTGTTGTATTTAAGTAAAGTTGTGCATCAATTAAATGTTTGGTGCTTAACGGTAAATCAGGTCACGAAGGTCTGTATTATTGTGTTACAAAAAATCCCTTTTTTGTTGCAAAAGAGTGGTAAAACGTTGTTTAAAAAACAAAAAGCAAAAGATCTATTACAATTAGAATGCATTAGTGTACTTTCGAAAAATCCTTGACTTATAAAGAAACAATGGCAACGTCAATCGTAAATAACAATGAACCAATTCAGAATGTAGTCAATACACTTTATTCTATCAACTCGCCATTCATTGACTTCTCGAATAAAACAGTACGAGAAGAATACTTAAAGAACACCCTTCCTCTACTTTCAACTTTTTCCCAAGAAGATGAATATAAAGTCAAAATACTAAACGCCATTTTTGAATCTTATAATTATAACTACAAACCTTTGCTCGATATTAGTGAAGACATCACTCAACAACAACTCGGAATTGATTGGGCATGCATAGTTATCTTAAACAAAAGCTATATATGCAATAGCTTTGAAAAAGCACACACACATTTGCTGCATATTCTTTCGCTCCAAGACAAGATTGTATTAAAAAAAATTGTAATTGAGAGCTACTTTAAATTGATTGAACTGTGTTCCTATAGTCTAAACACTAAAGACTCCGATAAACATATTCTAGAACTTCAAGAGTATTATGAAAAGCATAAAGTTGAAGATAGATCATTACTTTATATAGCCTATGCACTATCTTTTTATTATATCAATTTTAATAATGAAAAATGCATCTTCTACATAGACAAATATTTATGCTCAAAGTTTTCTACCATTGCATCTGCAATCACGTTGAAAAGTTTGAAAGCAAAAATATTAGAGGAGCAGAAGAAATATTTTGAAGAAGCGCTTATCTTAAGAGAATGCATTGACGAGCATAGAAAATTTGTTTCTAACAATATTCCTTTATCCTACTTTGTTCAACTATTGAACTGCTACTTGCTTGACAACAATCTATCAGAGGCCAAAAATTTGATTACTACTATCACCAAACATAGGTATAAAAAAAGGAATGAATCTGAATCTGTTTGGGGGCAGTATTATCAATCAAAGGCTAGATTTCATTTTTTGAACGGAGAATACACGTTAGCGCTGAAATTAATCGAAAAGTCGGATGCGTTGGTAGGCAGTACAAAAATGGCAGCAATAAAGAACAATCTTCTTAGGGCAAAATGCTTAGTAATGTTGGGTCAGCGTTCAAAAGCTGTATCAGAATATGACATTTTGATTGAAGCATATACGAACTACTTGATGGGAACTCAACAAAATTTGATTAGTGAACTTGAAATCAAATATGACATTAAGCAGAAAGAACAAGAGGTTATGCTTTTGAAAGAAATTGATGCCTATAAATCGCGCTTTTTCTCTAACATATCGCATGACATGCGAACGCCTATAAGTCTTATTATTGCTCCCTTAGAAATATGTCTAGCAAATACTATAGATGCTACACAATCCACAAATCTCCAGCTAGCATACAGAAATGCAAAACAACTAGAATCGTTTCTAGAGCAATTGCTAGAACTTAACAAAATTGATGCAGGCGTTCTGAAACTAAGATACAATTTCGGAAACGTTGTTCACTTCTTTCACGACACAACTAGAGCAATGGAATTAGAAAGAAGTATTCAGTTCTTTAGTGCTGTTCCAGTTGAGGAGCAAACCAGTTTTTTCGCCCCTGATCCTTTATACAAAATCACGCAAAACTTAATTTCAAATGCACTAAAGTTTTCAAACAAAACGAAGGATATTAAAGTAAAACTATCTCTTCAAGACAAAGCATTCCACCTTTCTGTTCAAGACTTTGGAATAGGAATGTCAAATAGTCATATAGATAAAATTTTTGATCGATTTTTCCAGATTGAAAACCTTAACACAATTCAATTTCAAGGAAGTGGAATAGGCCTAAGCATTGTTAAAGAATATGTAAATCTATTAGGAGGTACCATAGCGGTAAAAAGTAAACTAAACAAAGGAACTACTATTAGTATTACATTTCCTCAAAAACTACAACTCGCTGAAGGTGAATTAGCAGAAGACTATTTGTCTCTCCAGAAGGAAAGAGTCAATAACATCGAAAAACATGTAGATGTTAAAGAGAGTTTTAAAGAAAAAAAAGAGAGAGATACCGTTTTATTGATAGAGGACAACGAAGAATTAAGAGTATTTCTAAAAACACAATTAGAAGATAGTTACAACATCATAGAGGCTAACAACGGAAGAGAAGGTTGGAGTAAGATAAAAAAACACCTCCCTTCATTAATTGTTAGCGATATTATGATGCCTGAATTAGATGGCATCTCTCTTTGCAAAATGCTGAAAGAAGAAAGAAACACCAATCATATTCCAATTATTCTACTCAGTGCTAAAACGTCAAACGAATCGGAAGTTGAAGGTTATGGTGCAAAAGCTGATGCATATGTAAAAAAACCTTTTAATGTCAACGTTTTGAAGGCAAACATTAATACATTAATTCTAAACAGAACCATAGTCCAAAAACAGGTTATAAATGCATTTCGGAACAATTTAACCTCGCAACTTGACCTTACAACAAACGATTCATTTATTAGACAGTTCTTCGAAATTATTGAAACAAATATATTTTCAACAATTATAAGCATTGATTGGATAGCCCAAGAAATGAAAGTTAACCGAGCCACTCTTTTTAGAAAAGTAAAACATTTTACAGGCAAAAAACCTATAGAAATTATTTCGCAAGTTCGCTTGAATACAGCTAAGCTGTTACTCGAAAAAAAAGATGGCACAGTAAAAGATATAGCTTATAAATTAGGCTACAAGAACCTCGACAATTTCTACAAATCATATAAAAAACAATTCGGCACAACACCAACAGGTACTTCAAAAAACAAGGATGGAACAAGTTAAACGGAGATATCCGGCACATCACTATTTTCCATTCCACTTTGCATACACCTAACAGCGTGTGTATCTATGTCCGCTATTCTACCACAATACGCTTTTGATATGTATTCCCTCGCTTATCCACCACCGCTACTATGTAACCACCTACGGGTACTTCTCGCACACTAATTATATGGATACCCCCTACTGCTGCTCTGCTATACACCAGCCTTCCATTGTTATCTATCAACTGTATCGTTATCTCCTCATCCTCCGAAAACGGGGTATGTATCATCAATTTATCGTGTGCAGGTACAGGGTACAACTCAATACTATTCCATTTGCTTAGCTCCTTCTCATACAAGGCACTCGTTAAACCCTTCGATCTATACTTCGACACGCCTCCCATCGTCCCTATCCATACTACGCCTTGCTTATCCACCAACACACTCTGAACACTAGCAAAATCGCTACCCAATAACGGTGAATTGGCATTAGTGTAATTTGTCCACTGCAAACCATCAAATACAGACAAGCCCCTGTCTGTACCACATAAAACACGACCCTGCTCATCTACACAAATCGTATACACAGTATTACTCAGTATTGCGCTGTTACTTGTGTTATAGCTTGTCCAGCTAACCCCATCATACTTCACCACGCCTCCAAAAGTACCCATCCAAACATTACCTACTTTGTCGTGCGTTATTGTAAATACGCTATTACTTGGAAGTCCTGTACTGCTAGTGTAACTCTCCCAACGGCTACCATCGTATCTCGAAACTCCTCTTGCTGTGGCAATCCATATATTCCCTTGAACATCAACATCTATATCCCATACTGCATTATCTATCAAACCGGAGTTCTCCGCTGTAAATGTTGTCCACGCTAAACCATCAAACTTTACTATGCCGGCTTCGGCTGTTCCTAGCCACTTATTCCCTTGACCATCTATACATACACTTTCTACGCTATTTGTGCTTAACCCTGAATTCGATGCATTGTAGTTTGTCCATTGCACTCCATCAAACACAGCAACTCCTCCTGGCCCACTTCTATTATCGCCCATTGCAAACCAAACATGGTCTTGTCCATCAATAGCCATATCATTGATGTGGTTGTGCATCAACATACTGTTTGCGGTACTGTAATTCATCCAATTTTTCCCGTCATACTTTGATATGCCATTACTTGTTCCTATCCACAGATTCGATTTGCTGTCCACTGCCAAACGCTGAACACAATCATCCACCAAGGCCGTGTTAGACAAGGGCTGCGGTAAACAGTTAATACCATCCAAATACTGTAGTGTATTACTGGTACAAAGCCACACTTTACCCTGGCTATCCTTAAAAACTGAATTCACTCTATCGGAAGATAAGCCCGTATGCTGCTTTGTGTAATGCTTCCATTGTGCTACGCCATCATAATACGTTACGCCATTTCCTTCGGTACTAAACCAAACCCCTTGTTGGTTATCTATGGCTACGTGGTTTACGCTAAGTTGGTGTAGCAGTGCATAGCTTGTCCATTGCGTGCCATTGAATGAGCAAGCCCCTTTATCTGTACCTATCCATACGTTTCCCTCTGCATCAACACTTACACTTCGCACCTTATTGCTGATAAGGCCGCTGTTGCTACTTGTAAAGGACGACCAAGTGGTACCATCAAATTTACATAAACCGCCTCCATTGGTCCCGCACCATACATTCCCTTGTGCATCTGTGGCTACGCTATACAATTGATCTGCAGTTAAACCTGAATTAGACATAGTATAGGTTGACCATCGAATACCATCATATGATACCAAGCCTTCGCCCCATGTGGCTATCCAAACCGCTCCTTGAACATCGGTGGCTACACTCATCAAATTGTTACTTGGTAATCCTGCGTTTGCCGTAGTATATGTTTGGCAAGTTCTTCCTGTAAAACAACTCAAACCATTTGCTGTGGCTACCCATAACTTACCGGTTTTATCGCTGGATAATGCTCGCGTATAATTGCTGAGTAGCGATGAATTGGCCGTAGTGTATACCTCCCAGCCAGTACCATTTTGCATAGCTACTCCACCTCCCCATGTGGCTACCCATATTTTGCCTTGTGCATCGGCTAGAAGTTGAACCACTTCTTTGTTGCCATACATCGACTCCCATTGGCTTGTTTGTGATTCGCTCCTTAATGCTATCAACATCCATAAAATAACTGCTAGTACCTTTCTCATTCCTTTATATTTTTGCGTTCGCTCTCTATTCAATATGAATTTCTATGGCTTTCTTATTCTGATATCGCTGTTGACTGATATTATGCTTACCGGAAAACTACGCTCGCAGGTGGTAGCACTGGTGGTGGCGGTGGCCGGTATAAATACATTGGCAGAAACAATTCCGGCCTTTTGGCCCGATTTCACAATAATACTATTTGTTCCTTGACCCGATAATATGCTAAAGCCTGTAGGTACTGTCCATTGATAGGTTACCCCTGGTACAGGTATAGGATTTACTGTAAATACCAATCCGGAACTATCGGAACATACAGGTGTTGTGCCCTGGATGAAGGCACTACACGGGTAGGGCGGCTTAATACTTGTTTTTGTAGATGCTGTGGCATTAAATGAACACGACATTGTATTATTGGTTGAATCAAAATCTAACCTGTTCATAAACCGAAACGTTGCCGTATTGGTATAACTCCTTGTATCTGTGGCATTCGCATTTACCGTTAATGTATAATGCTTACCGTTGCCGATACGCGGTATCGTCCATACACCAGACTGTACGTTGTAACTGCCACCAGTAGTACTATATGACACTAAATTTAAACCTGCGGGAAGAATATCGGTAACATAACCGCTATCTGCCTCTTCAGAGTATAAAGCAGAATTTACAATAACTGAAAAACTTATTAACTCATCGGCAGCATAACTGCTTTTGCTGCAAGTTTTAATAAGCTCCACATCTAATGGGGCACGCACATATAATACTATTTTTTTTGAGCAAGTTGACCGTGCCGTTGATCCAGTAGGGGCACACATGGCTGTGTTAAGTGACGTAAATGTGGTAAACAAAGATGTTGTATATGCTAAACATGATAATGAGGTGTAGGTGCTGGTGCTTGAGTAGGTTATTGTTGTACAGCTTGATGAGAAAGATGAACACACCCCCCCATAATAAGTACAAGTATAAGTAGAAATAAACTGAATAGTACAAGGCTGATCAATAGTATATGCTGTTGATGTTAATGTAACAGTTCCCAAATTATCGCAATAGGTTTGCCGTTGTGTTCTTTCAATCAAGTATGGGTAACACGACTCATAATTATAGTCTAAGGAAGCCCAACCATAAAAATTCACAGGAATTGTTAGTCGAACAACTTTGTCTGTAATACCTGAAGGAACAGGGCTTGATGGATTTGCATATTGTCCGAACTCGAGATACTGCCCAGGAAGAACTGTACTGTATGACAAAGGGGTAAGATTCGAAGGTGTGTTTTGATTGACTAAAGGCGCAGAACCATCTAGGTAATAGCGATTGTTTGTTTCAACTACATTCAATGGATAAGTATTACCATCAGCAGCCCATGCATATGGTATATTGTTAGGGCCAGTATGAGGTGTTGTGCGTAACGTCTGATTAGTTGCCTTACGCAAATAATTGATATATACAGGTGAGCCATTATTGAGAATATAGAATGTGTCATTCACGATAGGACACACTTGCCCTTCAACAACAACCCCACATAGCACAAGGGCAAAAGTCAGCGTATATCTTACGTATCGAAAAAATACCCCAGAATTTACCTCCAGATTTTTCACCATAAATGTTTTGTTTTAAATGAATTGCTTACTATATTGAAGTCACTCCATATAAACCAGTTACATGCTATGAATTCAAGGTGACAAATTAATGCGGAAAAACTGATTGATTATCCCCCCCTTTGCAACAAAAGACTATCAATTTGCTATAACATTAGATAAGTCAACTTTTATAACCGTTATCAAATCGATGATTGTATATTTTTGTGCAGTACATCAAATTAGTTGCAGTTTTGTGTTAGTTAGTCTTTTTGTAAGTTCATAGCTAAAGTCTGTACTCGTTTGGGGGATATACACTTTATCAAAACCATCTATCTAGTATATTTAAAAACAAAGCTATGTTCACTTTACATAAGAAAAAAATAGAAGAGATAGCACATTCGTTATTTGTGGCAGATGCCCCGTTTATAGATTTTTCGAAAAAGCAAATCCGAGAGAAGTACAGACTAGAAATAATCGATTTACTCCCAAATGCAAATAGCACCAATAGCTTTAAGCTAAAAATATTGCTGGGCATATTTGACACATACTCTCAGAACTTTTCATTTTTCGAAACCATTAAGCCTACTGAAGTATTAGATACCCTTGGAGTAGATTGGATGTGTATAGTACTGCTCTATAAAGGAAAGATTGCAAAGAATTTTGAAGAAGCGAAAGCAGCCTATTACACAATAATTTCGTACAAAGGCCAGCATAAGTTCACCAATATATCACCACAAAGTTTTTACTGTTTATTTGAAATTTGTGCTTTTAGTAGAGACATCGCAGAAGCAGATAAACATCTTTTAGACCTACAAGAATACTACTCAGTTCACCATATAAAAAACCAATACCTACTTCGCCAAATAAGCATACTGTCAAGTTATTATATCAGCTTCAATAAAGCAAAATGCCTCGAGGATATAGATAAGCTGGCAAAAACGCCTGTTACTCCATTAGACACACAAATATCATTGCTGAGTATAAAAGCAAAAATATTAGGAGAAAAGCAACTCTATAAAGAAGAGGCAGATCTACTTCAAGAGGCCATAGCTCTACGCAAAAAACACATCTGTGAATATGCCCCATTATCTCTTTATGTTCAGTTATTAAACAGCTATTTAGCAGTAAAAAACATAAAAGCTTCAGCCGAACTACTTCTCGAAATTGAAGCGCAGAATTATAATACTGAAAACGAATCAGTAATCGGGCAATATTATCAGACCAAAGCAAAGTATTGTTTTCTGATAGGAGAATACTCCGAGGCACTACAACTCATCAACGAATCGGATAGCATGGTCAGTGATACAAAAATGGCTACCATGAAAAATATGTTGTTGCGCGCAAAAACTTATGCCATGTTACAGTTAGGAGCAAATGCTGTGTTAGAGTTTGATAATTTGATAAAAGAGCTAAATAACTATAATAATGATACCCAGAAAAATTTGATAAGCGAAATAGAGATAAGATATGAAACAGAAAAAAAAGATAAAGAAATCGCTCAACTTAAAGAATTAGATAATTTCAAAAAACGCTTTTTCACTAATATAACCCACGATATACGCACCCCACTTAGCCTTGTTTTAGCCCCCCTAAAAAATGGAATTGAACATACCTCCGATGCCGTTACAAAATACAACCTTCAACTTGCTTATGCCAATGCAAAAAAGTTGGAATATTTTTTAAATCAGCTAGTTGATCTCAATAAAATAGAAGAAGGGCTTTTAAAACCCAAATATGTATTTGGCAATTTGGTGAGTTACTGTAACAGCTTGGTTCAATCGCTACAAGCAGACCGAAGCATTAACTTTACAAGCACTACAGCTACTGCATTGCAAGCGTGCTATTTTGCGCAGGATGCCCTAGAAAAGATACTTCAAAACTTAGTGTCGAATGCGCTTAAATTTTCAAAGGTCAATTCACTTATTCAAGTTCGACTTCAACATAAAAACAATCAAATAATACTGAGTGTAAAAGACCAAGGAATAGGTATTGCAGCTGAAAACATAAGCAAAATTTTCGATCGCTTCTATCAAGTACAATATGCCGATACCAAAATGTATCAAGGCAGCGGCATTGGCTTAAGTATTGTAAAAGAGTATGTGCAATTATTGGGTGGTTCAATTCAAGTACAAAGCAAACCCAATAAGGGCACTCAATTTATTGTTACACTTCCGTATAAAGTTAAAATCGAAAATACTGAGATTACAAAAACTGATTTATACGATACACACCGCCAGTTACCAGAAACTATTACTTCGCCATTACCTGTAACTAAAGAACATACACTTAAAGAAGATACTATTTTGTTGGTAGAAGACAATGAGGAACTCCGCACATTTTTAAAAACTCAATTAGAAGATACATACACTATTATTGAAGCCAACAATGGAAAAGAAGGTGTGCAGAAAGCGCAAAAAAAATTACCTTCTCTAATTATCAGCGATATTATGATGCCCGAAACAGACGGCATAACCATGTGTGGTATACTAAAGTCTAATAGAAATACCAACCATATTCCAATTATTCTGTTAAGCGCCAAAACTACAGTAGCATCGGAATTGGCCGGATATAGCGCTTCGGCTGATGCGTATATCAAAAAACCATTTAACTTAGATGTGCTAAAAGCCAATATACGAGCTATATTGGTGAACAGAGCCAAGGTACAGCAGCAAGTTTCAGATGCTTTTCGCAATAACGTTGCCATCCAATTAGCTATTGACACTAACGATACTTTTTTGAAGCAGTTTCATGCTGTTATTGAACATAACATATACAACCCTTCATTTAATGTTGCAACTATTGCAAAAGAAATGCACATGAACAGAATGACACTTTTGCGCAAAGTAAAACACTACACCGGAAAAAAGACCAAGGAAGTAATTATGGAGATTAGACTCAACACAGCAAATGTTCTTTTAGAAAAAAGAGAAACTACTGTTAAAAACATTGCCTACAAGCTTGGGTTTCTTAACCTCAACCACTTCTATAAGGCTTATAAAAAGCAATTCGGCATAACGCCAACGGGTACATCTAAAAATAATGGAAACAATACGGGTAACCAATAATAAAACTTGCACTTCATTTTAATTATTTACGAAATTGTCTATTGTTTATCGGCTTAATACTTTAACAATTTCTGCAAGTCCGATTCGAGCCTTCGCTTGGGCAGGAAATTATTTTCAAGTGGTATGGCAAATGGTACCGGAGTATCGAGCGATGCACAACGCATTACAGGAGCATCGAGATACTCGAAATAATGTTCATTAATATAAGCAGCTAGCTCAGCGCCTATACCTCCTGTAAGAGTATCTTCGTGAACAATTAGCACTTTCCCCGTTTTTTTCACTGTTGTTTCAATTGCCTCGTAATCGAGTGGCAACAAGGTTCGCAAATCGAGTATATCAGCGCTAACTCCCGGCAAATCTTTTGTGCACTGCATTGCCCAATGCACACCCGTGCCATAGGTAATAATAGAAACATCATCGCCAGTACTAACCAGGTTGGCTTTGCCAATGGGTAGTTCGTAATACTGTTCAGGCACTTCCCCTTCTATGCTTCGGTACAATAGTTTGTGTTCGAAGAACATAATCGGATTGGGATCGTTGATAGCCGCAGCAAGTAAGCCTTTGGCATCGAATGGAGAAGATGGGTAAATAATTTTTAAACCAGGAGTGTGAAAAAACCATGCTTCGTTGG
Organism: Chitinophagales bacterium; assembly: GCA_044226285.1. Classification (GTDB taxonomy): domain Bacteria; phylum Bacteroidota; class Bacteroidia; order Chitinophagales; family LD1; genus CALAYL01. The sequence goes on from JBGAHI010000004.1 coordinate 14,929, forward strand.
ATTGTGAATGAAACGGCCCTGCACCAACTCCGGCACCTGTTGGCATTCGAACAACTACATCGGCATTTTGCCCCCAACGATAGTGCGATTTGGCCAGGTTATTAACGATAGGGTTAAAACCTGTACTTACAAAATCGGCAAATTGCATTTCTACAACCGTTTTCATTCCTTTTACGCTCATACCTAAGGCAGCACTTAACACACCGCTTTCGCAAATGGGCGTGTTACGCACTCGCTCCTTTCCGAATTGAGCAACAAATCCATCGGTGATTTTAAACACTCCGCCATATTCGGCAATATCTTGCCCCATTATAGTTAAATTCGGGTGGCGTTCCATAGACTGCCTAAGACCCTCCGCCACAGCATCCACCAATCGCAAGTTTTTGCTTGGCACTTGTTGTGGTGTGTGTAAAATATTGTTTTCGTTCTGCGTATGAGGCTGGTAAATACCGGCAATTTCGGTAGCAGTGTTAGGAACAATATCCGGCAATGCATCGGCTTCATCGAAAGCAGCACTAATTTGTGCCACCATGGTTTCTCGAAGCATGTGCGGATAATCGGGAGAAATAATGCCTTCCTCCATTAACCAGTTTTCGTAGTTCGCTAATGGATCTTTCTTTTCCCAAATATCGAACAATTCTTTAGGAACATATTTTACCCCAGAAGCTTCTTCATGACCGCGCATTCTGAAGGTCATACATTCCAAAAGCACAGGCTGCGGGTGTTGCCGCATTTCTTCAGCTAATGCCGAAATTGTATGGTATACTTCAAGAATATTGTTTCCATCGATGGTTAAACCCTTCATACCATAACCTTTTGCCCTATCGGCCAGTTGCTCGCACCTGAATTGTTCATTGGTGGGGGTTGATAAACCGTAGCCATTATTTTCGATAAGAATAATAATAGGCAAATCCCAAACGGCTGCAATATTACATGCCTCATGGAAATCGCCTTCACTAGTTCCTCCATCACCTGTGAAGGCAACTGTTATCTTATTTTCCTTTTTCAATTTGGAGGCTAGTGCAATTCCATCGCCAACACAAAGTTGTGGCCCTAAATGCGATATCATCCCAACAATGTGATGTTTGTTTGTGCCAAAATGAAAGGAACGTTCCCGTCCTTTGGAGAAACCTTCTTTCTTCCCTTGAAATTGTGCAAATAGCTGTACTAAGTCGCAATTTCGTGTTGTAAAAACGCCTAAGTTTCGGTGTAATGGGCATACATATTCATCTTGATGTAATGCCGCTGTAACGCCAACTGATATTGCTTCTTGACCTATACCGGAAAACCATTTACTTACTCTCCCCTGTCGAAGATAAATCAACATTCGCTCTTCAATAACACGAGGAAATAAAATTTGCTTATAGAGTTGAACGAGTTGCTCGTTCGTTAAGTTCTTTCGCTGAAACTGCATAACAGGTTTGAGTATTTCGAATTTAGTGAAGTAGAAAAGTGCGGATATTTTTAAAACAAAAAACTAACAAGCTATTTTGTTTACACGTCTCTCATGTCGGCCACCTTCAAACTTAGTTTGAATAAATAAATCAATCATTTCGATTGTACTTTCAATCGAAACAAATCTGCATGGAATACAAATCACATTCGCATTATTGTGTAAACGGGCAAGCTCTGCAAGCTCGTTGTTCCAACAAATAGCAGCACGAATACCGCTGTGCTTATTCGCTGTGATGGCTACACCGTTTGCACTTCCACAAAAGAATACACCAAAATCAAAAAAACCTTGCTCTAATTTTTCTGCAGCCGGATGAATAAAATCAGGGTAATCACAAGACTCCTCGCTAAAGGCGCCTTGGTCTTCTACTAAATATCCCTTAGCTTTAAGATGTTCTAAGATTGTTTTTTTGTAGCTAACTCCCGCATGATCACCGGCTAATATTATTCGCATTATTTTTTGGAATTTGAATTCGAAAGTATTGAAATAAATACCAAAAAAGAATACAAATCATACTCCCTGAACAGAATAGCCTATCAGCAGATCGGGAAACTTAGTAAGTAAATGGTTGCCGAGTTGTTAGCTTTAACTAAACAAAAATTACAATAAACACAAGATAATTATACCTCAAAGGCATGGAATATTCTAAAATTAAGCTACAGGAGTTAAAAAACTCCATAGAAATAACATTCTCATCAAATGTAATTCATCACATAATTCAAAATCTTCTCCAATCAATATTGAAAATTCATGATCATTATAATTAATAACTGTATGTACAACATCATCATTTGTTAAATTAGATAATTTTACCTCAAATGAAGTTGATTCTTCATCTGGTTCATCATTTTTATTAATTTCAATTTTGAGTTCTGGATACCCACCAGTTGCACTTCTAACAAATTTTTCAATTTCCTTTAACCTTTCTTCATAATTTTTCATTTTCGTGAATAATTTTAAGTTATTTAATTGTATCTCAAAAAATATGGAATGATTAAAATCTTACCATGAATCAATGCTTCGATTTTAAGTATATCATTATGTAATAATTGGTTTCAAATCATTTAATAAATCAGAATGCCATTTTATATGAAAAGATTTGAATGTTGTAGGTGTATGTAAATTACCAAATTTATTATAATAAAAAATCACTTGATCATTTCGATACATGATTGTATTTATTAAATATTTCATTATAATAAATTTAAGGGGATTAGCGCAACAAAGGTTACCCCCCCCCCCCCACCATTCGGTTAATAACAAAGAGAATACTTGAGAGAAAGGAAATTATAAAATATTTGAATAAGAATAAGAGGGGGATACATTATTGTATCAATAAACCAATTTAGTGATGAAATATTAAATGGAGGTATTTTATAAAAGAAAAGTGGATATTGCTCTAACAATATCCACTAATACAAATAGGAACGCTCTTGAAGATTATTGCAGACCTTGACACTAATAATAAGCCAGTTCGATACTGACACGATCCATGGAAAAATAAACAATCAATTTGATTATAATCATATTCACCACGAGGTTTCAAGACTCTAATGTATCCAAGAAATCAGATACAACTTTATGATATTTTTCCGAACGCAATTCAATAAATTTGCTTGGTGTGTCTGTTATCCCAGATTGTGTATAGCGATATGTTACTTGACCTTCATTATTAATCTCGGCTGTAATACCTGCTCTTAAAATTTCATGTTTTATCAAACTGTTATAATTTGTATCATCTTCTCTCAAGTGGAATGTTCTTATTGTCCCCTTTGTTTTTAATACATTAATTTCAATAGCAAATTTTTGACCTAATTCATTGATAATGAAATTGGGAAATTGACCTTGTGGGTTTTTATATTTCCTTAGTAATAAAGTGATTAAATAATCCATTTCTTGGATTAATACTTCATGTAATTCACTTGGATTCATATCTTTCAATTTTAATCCAAATATACTTAGAAACTTGTTTAGATTATTCCTTCTCTCTTTAGTAGTCATTCCCAAATTATATAGTCATTCGATTGCAGTTTCAGAAATGGAATAAATAAAATATGCAAGAAGAGATAAAGAGATTTACTGTTAGTGATTGTTTAGATTTTATAAATGATTTACTTAAAAAAGGATATATAACAAAAGAAGATAAAATGTATGTCACTATTGGTGATACGATACACCCATTAGTATTTGAAAATCATCAAGAACCCAAAGATGGGAAATTCAAAACTGATAAAATCAATTTAGGTGTAATATCCATCGGTGATGATTGTTTCAAATAAAATCATTCTAAATATGAATTTTAAGAGAATATCAATAATCGAAAACAACCAAAGTCTTTTTAAACCTAATTCTAATATAGAATCTCTTGCGGATGATATTAAAGCCATTTTAAGTAATCATCTCAATAATGGCATAACTCTATCAAAAGCAGATGAAACCCAAACAAGTAATCAGGAATTTAGTGTTGATTACAAGGATGATAATGTAATCTTAGATAAAAACACACTTCAAAATCTAATTAATCATCCTAATTTTAAAGGGATTTCAACCAATTCGATTCTTTTTAAATCTGATATCTATCTAAAAGAAGAATAGCTAATAATAAATTTTGAAACTCTCAATCAAATATCTATATAATAAATAAGCAGGAATCAACTACAACTGATTCCTGCTTAAAACTGTCGTCTTGGGCTTTGTTATACAAGGACAGTATAAATCCAATCCAGTTTTTCGGCTGGTGGATCGGTAAGGATAACGGTTTCTTTTGAAATATTATTGAAACCGTTATTTTCTTCAATGATATAATATAAAAAATATGAAAATAGCATCAATAGAAAAAATAAACCTTTACGAAACAAATTTGAAGTTCATTGAAAGGTTAGAATCAATTGTGGTAAATAGTGATGAAAAGGAACTTCAAAAATCGCTTGTTAAACAAAAGTTCAATTTGATTAAACATTTCATCAAATTTAGTCAAAGATCATCTACTAAATCAAATTCCTCTTCATAAAACATCTCTTTCCATCAAGATATTTACATATCTATCAATACATCTGTGTCTTGCTTGTTCCAGTCAACATTCATCAATATTTCCCTGATTTTCTTTGCATCTGATTTTGATATGGAATAAACCAAGGCGTGTCCAACATACATTTTAATACCCAAATCAGCACCAAACACATGGTTTTTAACTGAAACATGTCTAACTGATTTAAACGCAAATACATCTTCATTTTTGCTTAGTAAATACCAGTTTCTCTTTGTAACTGTTATTCGCTTATTCTTTGTATCAACAGATATATGCCAAGGTGTAATTATATCCCAAAAACCCACTGGGGATTTCTCACTTCTCATTTTGCCATCAAGTACTTCTTTAAGCATTTCATCTTTTGCCAATCCGAAAATTCGAAAGAATGCCCTGCTAAAAATCCCCATGAATGTTGACTTTGCCTCAATTACTGTTTCCATATTTTAAAATTTATTAGTTAACTACAAAGAAAATAAAAAAACAATAAAACCCCAAATATGGGGTTGTCAATGTGCTATTATGCAATGACCTTTGAATTGTGCCAAGTAAAGAGGAAATTCAGGTCAAACAGTTTGGAATCAGACTATCTAAACTACGGAAACAACTTAATCTATCTCAAGAGGAAGTTGCTTGGAAAGCAGGTGTTGGAGATAATCAGATAGGTAGAATAGAACGTGGTGAAATTAGTGCCTCATTAAAAACTATCTATAAAATTTGCAATTCACTTGCAATAGACATAAAAGACTTGTTTTAATAAAAAAATAGCGACCCTATTACTAGAATCGCTATATTTACCAATCCACCAACGTAAAAATTGGATTGGATTTCAAAACCATCCTTGTATAACAAAGCCCAAGACGATGGTTTTAACAATGGGAACGGATTTTACTCATCCGTTCCCATTGTATTTATATCAAACTAGAATTCTAGTTCCATTATGATTTAACAAATAAATCTTATTGGTATTCAGCCATTTGTGAAAATTAGGCTTGCTACGATATAGATAGAGAGAAACCCATTAGCAATCGAAGCATATAGGGTTTGTGAATAAGTATAAATCCATCATTGAAACTTTAAAATCATGTAAACATGATGATGAAATTTTAGATTTTATCTTCAAAAGAAAATATAAGAATTGCCCCAAATGCAATAATGATAAGCTATACAAGGTAAATAATCGAAAATGTTATGAATGCGGAAAATGTAGTCATCAAATGTATCCCTTGAAAACTACGATAATGGCATCAACAAAAATACCTATAAGATATTGGGTTATCGCACTTGAAGAATTCATCTATTCAAGAAATGGTGTACCTGCTAAATTATTGGAAAGAAGATTAGGTGTTACATATAAAGTTGCATGGAGAATGGCTAATAAAATTAGAAGTTTAATGCAAGATGAAAATACAGAGCAATTGCTTGGGGTTGTTGAAGTTGACGAAACCTATATTGGAGGTAAGAAAAAGAAGAAAGATCATCCATTTGTAAATAAATTAACTGTATTTGGGATGGTTCAAAGAGGTGGAAATACAAGAATCTTCTTAGTAGAAAATCGAGATAAAAAAACCATAATTCCCATCATAAAGGAGCATGTAAAAATCGGTTCAACTATATATAGCGATGAGCATGGACTTTATTCTTGTTTAAAGAATGAAGGGTATAATCATGATTTTATCACACACAATCAATACAAGTGGGCAAATGGAGAAGTAACCACAAATAGAATTGAGGGAATTTGGTCGGGAACTAAAAGGAAAATTAGAAACTATGTCCACTTTAGTAAAAAGTATGGGCAAGCATATTTTGATGAAGTAGCATTCTTGTATAATCGAAAAAACAATCCAGATAAAATAGCTATTGACTTGCTTGAAAGGCTTTTCAATTGTAAAATTTTTAATCAATAAAAGAGAATGAATATTGATTCCAGTATTCTTTCAATAGGTATGGAATGATGCTACCTTAAAAATATCATATCCTGATCCTGCTAAGATTGGTTTCATTTTGTATTTATTAACTAATACTAATTAAACATCATTTGTATTTTTAGAGAAATATAAAAGATGATTAAAATTATACAGGACATAATACTAAATTCATCACCTGATGAACTTGAATATGAAAAGCAACAATTGATTTCTGATACCATTAACGAAATTGTTAGGCAGGTTAATAACTTAAAAATAGGAACAGAAGAAAATGCCGAATTAAGAATAAGCTATGATGGATATTCTTTAAGTCCATTTGCTGATTTTAAAATCAATGCCTCATCTATTGAATTGGCGGATAAGATTCAAGAAATTGTAAATACGGCTTCTCCATATTAATTAATTCATTAATTACATTCTTAATAAATACGGACAAATCCATAGATATGGATTTTCTATATAATCCATTAATAAATTCAGTTTCGCTTGACTGGGTTACTAATGAAGTTTTCCGTGTTATTTCTCTTATATCTTGTTTTATCAACAACTTCGATTCTTCGCTATAATTAGCTAATTGATTTGAATACGATTTAAATATTCTGTTTATTATAAACTCTTCCTTTGACATCAGGTTATTTTGGATTATTTATTAACTAACAATTTTGTCCCAAATAATTCGTAATTTTTCTTCGGCTTCTTTCGGAGAGTTATATTTCTTAGGGTTTTCCTTAAATCTAACTTCGGCTTCTGTTTTGACGGTATTTACATAATTTTCAAAAAATTCATCTTTAGTATCTAAAGATATATTTCGGGTTCTTCTTTCAATATCTCTATCAAAAATCATATTCCACATTATCTCACTTTCTTTATCTGTCATATGATTTTTTGTGACATCAATTTTACCTTCATAAACCAATTCTAAATAAGATAATTTGAGGGATTTCCAAAATCGAATCATAGCTGTTCGAGGATGTATGAATTTCTTGGGATCTTTCTCATGTAATTCTCTAGCCCTATTTCTGTAATTATCTATGATACCTTTGAATGGTAATGAATTTTCGGTACTTCTATTTTTCATATGACAGCCTTTCATGTTAGTATGTTAGCCTGTCATGACAGGTTTCACTGGCACGTCCTTTGCTATATTTAACATAAATGTAACAAATTGAATATCAAGGAATTCAACATTAAATTTGGCAATGATGATAGTTGTTTAGAACACCTTTTCAATAATAGATTTGGGCAAACAACCGAATGCCCATCATGTAATATCAAATTCAAATACTACAGGGTGAAAAATCGTAAATCGTTCGAGTGTGGGAATTGTTCAAATCAAATATATCCCATGGCAGGAACTATATTTGAAGGCTCAACAACTCCACTTCAATCATGGTATTTTGTTATATACCTCTTTTCGGTTTCCAAAAATGGAGTTAGTGCTAAAGAAATTGAAAGACAAATAGGTGTAACATATAAATGTGCATGGAGGATTGGTCATAAAGTAAGAGAGCTAATGACATCAAAAGAATCTTTCAAACTTGAAGGAACTATTGAAGTAGATGAAACGTTATTCGGTGGTAGATTTAGAGGTGGGAAACGAGGTTGGGGAGCGGAAAACAAAACTTGTTTGTTAGGGATGATAGAAAGAGGAGGTAGAGTTAAAACTACACCTATACCAAATAGAGAACGAGATACATTAATCCCATTAATTGAAGCAAACGTTGAAAAAGGTACAATGATTAATACAGATGAATATAAGGGATATAGAACGCTGAAAGAAAAGGGATATAATCATAACCGTGTAATTCACTCAAAGTACCAATGGAAAGCAGAAGATGCGCACACGAATTCTATTGAAGGTTATTGGTCAAATTTAAAGAAATCCATACTCGGTACACATACTTATGTAAGTCCCAAGCATTTAACCAGTTATCTAAATGAATTTGATTTTAGACACAATAAGAGAGGTAAGGATATTGTAATTTTTGATGAGATATTAAAAAGTCTTTAATAAATAATATTAAGAAGTGAATATGAATATTTATAAATGGTGGCGTATTCTTGCAATTATAGGTATACTACAGCCATTTCTCTTTTTATTATTATTGGGATTAATCAGATAGAGTCAATCATCTTCCACAACATGGGCAGGAAGCCCCACTCTTTGGACCAAGACTCTTACTTAAATGGTCAGACATTGATCTCTGCTCATTTATGGTTTGTCCTTCATACCACAATATAAATTCCCTAATTTCTTTTCTTTCAAGGGGTGATAATTCTGTGTAACCTTTTTTAACTTGATCTATCTTTTGACTCATAATATTCGATGTTTAATTGAATAACATCCACAAACATAACAATTTTCCGATTTCATTGATAAAGGGATTTTCTTACAAGATGAACATTCGATTCGGTGTTCTCTAAGTGAATACCGCATTCCTCTTCTAAGTTCCCATTCTGCGATATTGTGCTTCTTATCTTGCTGACTTCTAAGATTATGTTCTTTTTCAAGTATAAGATATTGTAAATTTAATTCATCATAGCTACTGGGTGGACAATCACCAAGTTGTTTAAATCTTGCATATAAATCATTATATGATTGAGATGCCTCATAAGAATATGAAAGTTCATCCGACCATTGGAAAACAATAGATATAATAGAAAAGGCAAATTGGATAATTGTAATTGGAATTGCGATTAGTATCGCTTGCTTTAAGATTTGACTGTTATAACTATAACCCAAAGCTGTCATACCAACCATTGAAGGAACAAGAATTCCTAATACAGTTAACCATGTGAGCCATTTTTTGTAATAATCTGCTCTTTTATCAAATACAAATGCGAATCCGAAAGAATGAAATGCTGAATCATGGCACTTATTTCTTGTCTTTGAATATAAATCTTCTTCCATATCACAAATTTACAAATTAATGTAACTCTAATCATTGATATTTAACAAAGAGATAAAGGATTTAGTTAATAATCTTTGCTGACATCTCTGAACTAATCACTTTTTAGGTGGTGGTAAAATGTAGCTAATTTTAATTGTTGGATGTACATTCATAAATTATATATTAGAAACGCAATAATTTATAAACTATTATTTGAATTATAACTTAACAGATTGGACTGCTCCATGTCTTTGAGGTATAATTATCAAACACAATTAGCCCCCCAATAAAAAGTGCCGCTTTTACAACCGGAACCCAAACATTTTCAATTACCATCATTCGTTCATATTCTTTGTACGACATAAAAAATGCTTTTAGTTATTAATTATGTAATAATCCGTAATAAGATTATAAAACCGCTGATATGCAGTCGTTTAATAAGCACACTGTGGTTGTTAACAATGCATCGTTTTTTGCAATAAAACTTCAGAAGTGAAAAATAAAAAACGCTCACAAAACGCTTATTATCTAGTAGTTTTGCTCATTTTTTAGAATAATAATATCAACATTTTTTCAACAAAAAAGAAAGACTATCACCTGTCCTATTCTAAGTACAATGTCTGCAATTCGATATTTTCGATTATCGCTTTTTCAATAGGATCGAATGAGGTGAGGAGTATTGAGCCTGTTTCTTTAATACAAATAGTATGCTCGTAATGCGCAGAAGGTTTGTGGTCTTGTGTAGCAATTGTCCATTTATCGGATTTGGTGTAAACATCCTTTCTTCCTAGGTTAATCATAGGTTCGATTGCAATAACACAATTTATCGGAAGTACGTCACCTTTATCTTTTTTCCCATAATTAGGCACTTGTGGGTCCTCATGTAATGAACGCCCTAATCCATGACCCACTAGCTCGCGTACACATTTATATTTATTTTTAATCTCACAATACTCTTGAATTGCAAAGCCAATATCCCCTGTTTTGCCACCGGCTTTGGCTGCTGCAATACCAAGATAAAGTGACTCTTTCGTTACTTGCATAAGTTTCAAAGTACTAGTTGCAACTCCTTTGATGGCAATAGTGTATGCGCTATCCGCATGAAAACCATTTTTAAATACACCTGCGTCTAAAGAAACAATATCGCCTTCCTTAATTTCTCTTGCATTCGGAATTCCATGAACAACATCTTCATTGATACTGATACAAACACTTGAAGGGAAACCATAGAGACCTTTAAAAGAAGGCTTTGCTCCATGATCTAAAATATATTGTTCTACAATTTTGTCTAACAGCAATCCCTTTACTCCTGGTTTCAATGCTTTTGCTGCTTCTGCAAGAGCACCTGCCAATATTTCACCATTGGCTTTAATGATGGCTACTTCTTCTTCTGATTTAATGATGATTTTTCCCATAATCCCGACTTAAAAAAAAAGGTCTCCCAAGGGAAACCTTACTGTTTTATTTAGTTCAATTTTATTAGATGCTTTGGTCCGCAAAAGACTGACGACCGCGAATTCTTCCTGCGGAAGAAAGACCATCGTAATGTTTATTTAAAAGATAAGTGTCTATCGACTGAAGAGTATCCAAAATAACACCTACCATGATGATTAGAGATGAACCACCAAAGAACAATGCAAATGATTGATCTACACCAAACAACATTACAAACGATGGCATGATGGCGATTATCCCTAAGAATACGGCACCTGGAAAAGTGATTCTTGACACAACAGCATCAATAAATTCAGCTGTTTTTTGACCAGGAGTTACACCAGGAATAAACCCGTTACTACGTTTCATCTCATCGCTCATTTGCGTTGGATTAACAATTAATGCAGTATAGAAGAACGTAAAAGCAACAATCAAAATAAGATTTAATGCATTGTACCAAAAACCTCTGATATCAGATAATGCCATGATGAAGTCGTTATTTTGATTTACACCTGGTACAAACTGAGCAATTGTAGCTGGCAAAAACATAATAGCCTGTGCAAAGATAATAGGCATAACACCTGCTGCATTCAATTTTATTGGAAGATACTGACGAGAACCTTCACCGGCAAACGATTGTTGTGTTGCTCTACCTCCAAAAAAAGAAGAAGAAGATTGTACCACTTGGCGCTTTGCGTATTGAACAGGTATTCTACGTGTACCTTGAACCAAAAGAATAACAGCCATTACAATTAAAATCAAAAATGCAGCTTCTAACGCGAAAGCTAATAAACCCCCAGATGTCAAACGCGAAGAAACCTCTTGGATAATTGCACCAGGAAAACGCGCTAAAATACCTACCATGATGATGATAGAAATACCATTACCTAATCCCTTGTCTGTAATTTTTTCACCCATCCACATTACAAATAATGTTCCTGTAGTAAGAACTACCATTGTAGAAATAGTGAATAAAGATTTAGAAATCACGATTGCAGCACCGTCAACAGCAGTAAGATAAGCAACATAAGCAGAAGCTTGGACTAAAGTAACCGCAACAGTTAAAATTCTTGTCCATTGATTTAACTGACGTCTTCCGCTCTCTCCTTCTTTCTGCATTTTTTGGAACTGTGGAACAACCATAGTCAACAATTGAATGGCAATAGAAGCAGAGATATAAGGCATAATACCCAATGCAAAAATAGAAGCTCTTGAAAATGCTCCTCCTGCAAAAATATTTACCAACCCTAGGATACCAGAACCACCTTGTTTATTAACTTCCGCGATACCATTTGGATCAAGACCAGGTAGGGCGATATAAGTACCAAGACGATAAATTAATACAAGTCCAAGCGTCAAGAGAATTCGCTCACGCAACTCTTGAATGCTCCAAATATTTTTTAATGTTTCAATAAATTTTTTCATCTGTATATATACTATTTTTCCGTCTAAAATTCGTTATATCTCTCACTCAAAACAATCAGTTTATATTTAGCAAAGAAAGGATTTCTATTCAGAAATCCTTTGTATAGCTTTTTTATAAACCAATAACGTTCAATTTGACTATTTTACAATAGTAACTGTTCCTCCCAAAGCTTCGATTTTCTGTTTAGCAGTTTCACTGATAGCGTGAACTGAAACATTTACTTTCGAGGTTAATTCGCCAGTTCCAAGTACTTTCACTTTTTCTGTTTTACTCAACAAGCGATTGGCTCTCAAGTTCTCTACAGTGATTTCAGTTAAAGCATATTTCGCCAACACAGCCTCAATTTTGCTTAGGTTCAATTTCTCGAATTCAACACGGCTGAAGTTTTTGAAACCTACTTTTGGTAGACGTCTTTGCAAAGGCATTTGACCTCCTTCAAAACCTTTTTTCGCTTTGTAACCAGATCTTGACTGAGCACCTTTGTGACCACGACCGGCTGTTCCGCCTGTTTTGCTACCTTCTCCTCTACCTAGTCTTTTCTTTACTTTAGTAGAACCTGATGCCGGTTTTAGATTATTTAATTCCATGATTATTAATGTTTATCGGTTTCCCGTTTTGAGGCTATTACTAACCTAAAACTTCATCCATTAGATATTTTCAATTTTCAATAAATGGGCAACTTTTGCCACCATACCAGCTACAGCAGAAGTGTTTTCCAACTCGTTACTATCGCCAATTTTGTTTAAGCCTAATGCCAACATAGTGCGTTTTGTACGCTCATTTCTGTCGATTGTGCTTTTCACTTTTGTGACTTTTACTTTTGACATGATTTTATTTTTTATCCTTTAAAAACTACTTCCATTGCTACTTTTCTGTTTTGTGCCACTGTATGTGGATCACGCAACTGGCTCAATGCATCTAATGTTGCTTTGATTACGTTGCTTGGGTTAGCAGATCCCAACGATTTTGCCAAAACGTCTTTTACTCCGGCACTTTCCAAAACCGCACGCATGCTACCTCCGGCAATTACTCCAGTTCCGTGTGAAGCAGGCTTCAACATTACTTTTGCTGCACCGAATTTTCCATGCTGAACGTGAGGGATTGTTCCTTTAAACAAAGGCACGTTAACAAGGTTTTTCTTAGCATCGTCAATCGCCTTTTGAATAGCTTCTTGAACTTCTTTTGCTTTTCCTAAACCCTCTCCTACGATTCCTTCGCCATTTCCAATCACTACTGTGGCAGAAAAACTGAACGTTCTTCCTCCTTTCGTAACTTTCGTTACTCTTCGGATGTTTACCACTTTCTCTTTCAATTCAAGTTCGCTTGCTTTGAACTTTTGGATGTTTCCTTTAGACATTTTATCTGATTGATATTATTTCAAAATTAGAATTTCAAGCCTCCTTCACGAGCACCTTCAGCCAATGCTTTCACACGACCATGATACAAAAATCCACCACGATCAAACACTACTTCAGTGATATCTTTAGCCAAAGCTAATTTCGCGATTTCAGTTCCAACTGTTTTTGCTTGCTCTACTTTATTTCCAGTTCTTGTAAAACTTTTCGATTTTGTAGAAGAAGACAACACAGTTACCCCTGTTGTATCATCAATCAATTGTGCATAGATTTCAGCGTTGCTTCTGAATACTGCCAATCGAGGTCTTTGCGGTGTACCGGAGATTTTTCCACGGATACGCTTGCTGATTTTATGTCTTCTGGATACTTTACTTGTTCCCATAATTCCTTTTTTTTATTTGCTACCTACTTATTTTTTAGATGCTGACTTACCTGCTTTTCTTCTTAGCACTTCGCCTTCGAACTTAATACCTTTTCCTTTGTATGGTTCAGGCTTACGTTGAACTCTGATTTTAGCACAAACTAATCCTAACAAATCTTTGTCTGCACAAGTCAATGTTACTTTCGGATTTTGTCCTTTCAATTGTTCTGCACTAGCACTGATTTCTTTTGGCAAAAGCACAACGATTGGGTGAGAGTAACCTAAAGCTAACTCCAATACCTGACCGGTAACTGTTGCACGATAACCAACCCCTACTAACTCCATCACTCGTGTGAATCCTTCTCCGGCACCAATCACCATATTGTTGATGAGTGAACGGTAAGTTCCGTGAAGTGCTTTGTGTCGTTTTTGCTCTGTAGCACGATCTAACGTTACAGTGTTGCCTTCAACTTTCACAGTGATATCCGGATCAATTGCTTGGTGCAATTCACCTTTAGGACCTTTTACTTTTACGACATTGCCTTTCAATACCTCCAAAGTTACTTTGGCTGGCAATGTGATAGGCGCTTTTCCGATACGTGACATAACTCTTTATCTTTAAAAATTCAATTTATTAGAATACTTCACACAAGATCTCTCCACCCACGTTTTGTACGCGAGCTTCTTTATCTGTCATAACTCCTTTTGGAGTTGAAAGAATGGCAATTCCTAATCCACTCAATACACGAGGAATCACTTGTGACCCTGAATACTGACGAAGACCCGGAGTTGATACTCTTTTCAATGATTTGATAACCGGAGTTTTTGAAGCTGCATCATATTTCAATGCAATTTTGATTACTCCTTGTCCACCGAAACCTTCATCTTCAAATTTGTATTTCAAGATATATCCTTTTTCATAAAGGATTTCAGTGATTTTCTTTTTCAAATTCGATGCAGGAATTTCCACAAAACGATGATTTGCTGCTTGAGCATTTCTGATTCGGGTTAAATAATCTGCTATTGGATCTAATACCATAATGGTTAATTTTCTTTGTTAATGATCTGATTTGATTACCAAGAAGCTTTAGTAACTCCAGGAATTTTACCTTGGCTAGCCAAGTCACGGAAAGTGATACGAGAAATACCGAACATTCTGATATAACCTCTTGGACGACCTGTTAATGCACATCTGTTACGAAGTCTAACTTTTGAAGAGTTCTTTGGTAATTTATCCAACAAACTCAATTCACCAGCTTCTTTCAACGCTTTTCTTTTGTCTGCGTACTGAGCAACTAAACGTTCGCGTTTGCGTTGTCTTGCTTCTATTGATTTTTTTGCCATTGCTTTATTTTGTACAGATTGTGTAAATTATTTTTTAAAAGGCATTCCTAGTTCTTCCAACAATGCATAAGCCTCAGCATCTGTTTTTGCAGTAGTTACGAAGGTGATATCCATACCGGCCATTTTGGTTACTTTATCGATATCAATCTCCGGGAAGATGATTTGTTCTTTAATACCCATGTTGTAGTTTCCTCTTCCATCAAAGCCTTTTGCATTGATTCCTTTGAAGTCACGAACTCGAGGTAATGAAACTGAAATGAAACGATCTAAGAATTCAAACATTCTTTCTTGACGTAAAGTAACACGAGCTGCAATTGGCATGTTCTCACGCAATTTAAAGTTTGAAATCGCTTTTCTTGATTTTGCAGCTACTGCTTTTTGACCCGCAATAGTTGTCATCTCTTGAACTGCGATATCCACTAGCTTCTTATCTGAAGTAGCTCCGTTAACACCGTGGTTTAAACAAATTTTTTGAAGACGCGGTACTTGCATCACCGAAGTGTAGTTGAATTTTTTCATCAACGCAGGTACAATCTGCTCTTTGTAACGCGTAGCAAGACGCGGAGTATATTTTACTGTGCTCATTTACAATATGTTTTAAGACGATTTCCGACCGTCTATTTTTAAAAGGAACGCAAAGGTATAACTTATCCACATTTCTCCAAATATTTTTTAAAAAAATAGTCGAAACATGGGAATTAGCCTCCTTTTCTATCTTTCCAAATCGAGCTGTAAGCCATTGCTTCCTTTCCGTAAATCGGTATAAAAACAGCAAAAACAACATTTTTTTAACCAATTTGAGGTCATGTTTTATCTCATTTATTTTGTACAATACTGTTAATTTGTCAACGCTCACACTTAAACAATTTCAATATATACAAATTTAAAAAAGAAAAAATTGCGCTAATAAAAGTCTATTTTTTATTGTACAATTTTCCAATAATGTACTTTTTAAGGGATATAACCTGTCTACTTTTGTTTCAGCAAAACGCGGAAGCCGAAAAGCGAATAGAGTAGGCATTAAATAAAAAAATCACACAATTATGAAAACAACTATTAAAGGCGTATTCGCCATCGCAACAATTGGCATCGGAATGATTATGAGCAGCTGTCAAAAAAGTGAAATAACGGAACCGGTAGACAATGCTTCGTTATTGGCGCAATTGGAACAGAAAAGCCACAGAAATGCCATTACCGCAAACGTATGCAATTTTGATGTAGAGCCCCAAAACAACTTCCAACAAGGAGCAGTGGATATTACTCAACCTGTTGCTTTAAATATTGTTTTCTGCGGAAAAGCCAACGCTATACCTGCAGCAATGGATAACGATTGGTATGTATTCAAAAAACAATTTGTTCCAAACGTACCGGTTTCAGCTATGTTCAAGAACGGCACCAACTCCCCTATGAGTGTTAAACTTATCAATTTGGTCAATAATGCTCAGGTACAATTGAATCTATTACCGGGAGCTACAGGGTTTATTCCGTATAATGGAGCTGTTGGTCCAGTAGCGAATGCAATTGTAGGCAAATATGCTTTGCAGATAAGAACCATTAATACAGGAGCAGGCGTTTATAATTTCCAACCTTAATATCTGTTACCTTGAAAACTGCAAAACCCAACAACATTATGTTGTCGGGTTTTGTGTTTCTTAAAAATGTAGACTCAATAAACTAATGATCACTATACCTCTCTTAATAAGGTACGGTGCGCTACAAACTTATCCGGAAACATAGCTTTGGCTTCTTTTTGCAATGCAGTTGCAAATTTCTCTTTGTAATCGAAGTAATCGTTGATGGTTTTTGCGAAATATTGAATGGCATAAGCTATTCCATCACTTTGATCTTCTTCCAAAATGCGGTACATCTTGAAGTTCACAAAACATCCGGTTTCCATCACCCGCGGAATGTGGTCTTCTTTCATCCAACGCACCCAAATATCGTGCACGTCTAAGTCTATCTTTATGGTAACGTTATATACAATCATTTTTCATTTAAGATTTTAAAATTTAAGATTTAAGATTTAGATGTCCCGATTTCCTGATTTAAGTTGATATAGAATAATTCATAAATCAACACATCTTACATCTTAAATGTCTTTTATTCCAGTTTGTCGCCACGTAAGACTCTGTAACGTTTACGGGCTTCTACTACTAACAACGAACTCTGATAATCCACTATCAATTGTTTGAATAATTCTTTTGCCTTCTCTTTATTGTTCAATTCACGTTCGGTGATATCCGCTAATAAAAACAAAGCATCATCTCCTTTCAAATCTTTGCCGTAGTTTTTCACGATGTTTTCCAAAAGTGGTATGGCTTTTTCAAACTGATGTTTTCTGCAATAAATCTGTGCTTTGGCATATTCAATATCATCAAATAATTCGTGCCCTGGATAAGTAAACACAATAGAATCCAATACTTTGTCGGCCTCGCCATCTTTGTTCTGAAACATCAGTAAATCTGCTCTAGAAAACATTTCCATAGGAACCGAAATAGTATCCATGCCTAAATTATCGATAATGAAAACCGACAAGTTTATCGCATCGTTCGAAATCAATTGTGAGGTAGATGCCTTCAAAATATTCAACTGTTCTTGTGCCCATTCAAACTCTCCTTTGTAATAGGACAACTTGGCGTTCTTAAATCGCGCCTCCTCCCCTAACGGAGAATCTTTTTCTTCCTTATCTACCTGCGAATAGACCAACGATGATTCCCACACATCACCGCTAATCAAATAGAAATCCCCCAACGATAATTTAGCCTGATTCTTCAAACTCTGCGGAATGCCGGGCAAATCAATCAATTCTTCGCTGGTGGCAACAGCAGCATTAATATCATGAATATAAAACCCTAATAAATCGGCCAATTCCTTTATAGACTGAGCCGTTCGGGCATTCTTTCCGTTCTCGGCAATAAACGATTGGTAATCGGCTTTCAACGCCTGTAAGTCGGCATCGGTGTAGTTAATTTTTTTGGCGATTTTTTCTTTTCGGCAATTCAACAAATCGGTACACGCCTGAAAATAAAGCGAGGTGCGCGGTTCTTTTGCCACAACATATTCATAGCCCGAAATGGCATCATCGTAAAAGCCTTCCGTTTGTGCAATATGCGCAATTTCCAATACCCGATAACCATCTCCACTCTTGCGTTTATCAATGGCTTTCATTTGCAACAATGCGCCTTCAAAATCTTTATTCTGAATGTAAATCCATGTCAGCAGTTCAATGTAATCTTCCTTATCGGGCTGTTTTTGAATTTTAGTGTAGAGTTGCGTTTCCATTTCGCTCATCAACTTATCGCCACCACGTGCCGTTTGTATAGTGTTCTTCACAGGTTGCGCATCGAAAGGATGACGATCAATATATTCCAAATAATAAGCTGCGGCTGTTTTGTAATCGCTTTTTTGCAGATATGCCGAAGCTAAATCGGTGGAGAAATCAATCTTCCCACCAAACATCTTTTGCGCTTTGTTGTAAGTGGCAATTTCAAAATCCAATTCGCCTACTTCTCCAAAATAGCCTGCCGTTTGGCGCAGTTCATTTTCATTCGGACGAAGTTCCTTAATCACTTTCTCAAACTGCTTTTGCGCTCCACCTTCATCGCCTTTCAATCGCAACAATGCCCCTAAATCGATTTGATACAGAAAATTATCGCTGTATTTTTTGCTTTGTTTCCGCACCAATTTTTCGGCATCATCCCATTTCTTTTGCTGCAAATAACATTTCAGCAAAGGCACGTAAAACTGTTGTGCCTGATTGTTGTTCTCCCACAATTGCGCATAGAGATAAGCCGCCTTGTCGTATTCCGCATTTTCGAAATAACTTTTGGCCAGCGTTTCATCGCGCCCCTTCTGGGCATACAGCGAACTGCTTCCCAAAAGAACTATCAACAGCAAACCAAATTGAAGTAATTTTCTCATGTATTCAAATCTAATCCTTTCTCGTTTATTTCAGACCAATTTCACAAATCTTTTGGCAAGTACTAACAGCAACACTCCTAAGGTATTCGCCACAATGTCGAGGGAATCGAAATGCCTATCGGTAGTACAATGCCCTTGCAACCATTCTATTGATGCTCCAAAACCAATACACACCAAAGCCACCAAAAACAAATACTTCAGCGAAGACATCGTAAACCAATGGCTCTTCAGCATCAACAACGCCAATGCAAAATACATCCCCGCATGCACCAGTTTATCGGCATTCCAAACGCCCACCACCGGCACGTTTCGAGCCGGCATCAGCGACAAAACGAGTATTGTAACCACCCACAAACAACAAAGGAGTCGCCAATGCAACTCCTTCATTTGAAAATTTCTATTCATAACTATTATGCGCCAATAGAAGCTTGATACGTTGCGGCATCCATCAATGCATCTAATTCTGCCGGGTTACTCAACTCCACTTTCACCATCCAGCCTGCACCGTAAGCATCGGTATTCACCGCCTCCGGAGCCACTTCTAAGCCACTGTTAAACTCCAACACTTTTCCTGAAACCGGCATAAACAAATCCGATACGGTTTTCACCGCCTCCACAGTGCCGAAAACACTGTCTTTCGCCAATGTATCGCCAATGGTATTGATATCTACATACACAATATCGCCCAATTCTTTTTGTGCGAAATCTGTGATGCCAATAATACCGATGTTGCCCTCAACGCGCACCCATTCGTGTTCTTTGCTGTAACGTAAATCTGCTGGAAAGTTCATTTTATTAGTTTTTGCGAACATACAATGAAATAGGAAATAAATACAGCATCGCCTATAAAAAATATTTGGGCATGCTCCTCCTTAGGTCGGAACCGCGCTGTACGCTGCAATCTTTGCCTCTGGGAATCGGCAAAGGATTTTCGCTTCCATCGCTCACGCGAGCATTCTGCACTCAATGTACAATCACTATCCAATGCAAAATTCATCTTTCAAACTAAATAGTTGAAATAGCAATCGCGGTCAACATCACAATTACAAATCAATTCGCCCCTGCCAACCAAGTAGCCGGATTCACTTTGTCCTTGCCATGCCAGATTTCTAAGTGTAGTTTAGTGGCTTTGTCGCTTGGGTCGGTATAGATACTGCCTAACGATTGTTTTGTGGATATTTTATCGCCTACTTTTACGATTGGAATCACAATATTGGAATACACACTAAAGTATTCGCCATGTTTTACGATGATACAATTCTGGGTAGTTGGCAAATTAAAGATAGTCACTACCGTTCCTTCGAACACCGCTTTGGCATTGGATCCCGGCAAGGTCTTAATATCAATACCGTTGTTTTCAATAAACACACCTTTGATAGTTGCATGTTCGTGTTTCCCAAAATAGCCTACAATAGCTCCTTTCACAACCGGCCATGGTAGTCGGCCTTGGTTAGAAGCAAAGTCTTTCGACAAAGCTACCTCTTGTGGTGTTAAGTAGGTTTCCGGCTTATTCGTTACTACTGGCTTAGGTGTGGTAGCCCCTTTGTTTTGATTCTTCTGCGCATCCAAAGCTTTTTGTTGTGCTTTCTTCTGCGCCAATCGGATTTCTTCTTCAATAATCCGCTGAATGCTGCTATTGAGTTGCTTAGACGCCTTGTTCTTTTTCTCAATCATGGCGCGGATTTGCTTTTCCTTTTCTGATAGCAAAGCAATCTCTTTATCTTTTTCTTTTTGTGTTACCTCCAATTCTTTTTTCAAATTGGCTTGTGCTTTCAACTGCGCTTCTGTTTCTTCTTTGGAAGCTTCGAGGTCAGATTTTTTGTCTTCCAATATCAAAATATTATCACGCAAATGGTTTGCTTGGCTACGTCTATAGTTGGAAATCGTTTTCAGATAATTGGAGGTAATAAACGATTTATTGTTATTCCACAAAAACGAGACATTGCCGGTGTTCTGAATCAACGAAGAATATATCTGCCCTAACACATAACCATATTTATTCTTCATCAAATCTATTCGTGCGGCCTTTTCGTCAATTTCAACCTCCGTTTTTTTGATGTCTTTGCTTAAGGCTCCTACTTCTTTTTTGAAGCAGGCAATTTGTCCCTCCTTTTGTTTGATTTTCTTTTTTACTTCTTCTACTTGTTGCAAAGTGAGTTTCTTTTGCGTGGAAGTAGTTTGAATCGCCTTTTCCATTTCGGCAATTTCGCGCTGCAACTTTTTCATTTGCTGCTGCAATTGGTCTTTTTTCTTGGCGTTCTCTACCGACATTTGAGCAACGGCATTACTTGTGTTCAAAACCAAGAATAGCAACAAAAACAAAGTAACCGGAAACGATTTAAAAAGGGAATTCCAGCGGTTCGTGCGCACGGAATTTGTACACCTCACCTTTAATTTTGATGAGCTGGGCACCGCGCTGTATTTGAATATTTCTGGCACAACTGAAAGCATTAGAATCCACCTTTTGGTAATCTTCAAAGGTAGCATCCAACTGTTGATTTACGAGTATATCTTTCAACAGCACATCTTGAAGTGTATAGTTTTTGGTATTGCCATGGTGAACCACTTTCAATTTCGCGTCTTGCTGGGTAAACTGGGTTACATCCGCTGAGGTATCCAATACACATGGCGCTTTTGAGGCAGCAAGGGGGTTACCCAATAAAAAATCCTGTATAAGAAAATAATCTACTTCCCCGGGGAAATATTTATTGAGATACTGAATCGGGTAGTATTCTTTTTCACCACTCATTTTATTCATGATTTTCACAGAGTCAATGGAGATAATGGCTCTGGCCACTTCGATATTCAGCGGACCGGCAATCGACACCCAAATTAAACTGTCTTGTCGAATGCGAATATTGGCTGTAAATAGGAATGCATTTCTTCCGTCTTCGTAATCGAGTTTAGTTTTAAACGAAAAGTAATCGTATTGATGCGCAAAGGGCCGAAGGGCAGGATCGATCCGTTGAATAGAGGGTACAGCTAATGCACTTCCTTTATTCACGGTGCCTTTAGATTTACATGAACTTAATATTAATCCTAAAACAAGGAAAACAAATACAGTGTATGGGTGAAGTGCTTTATTCTTCAACATAACTTTTGGAAGCGATTTTGGCATCAATGGTTTTCGACTCAGAACCAACAGTTTTAGCTTTTTTCCATTGCTCTACCGCTTTTTCGATATCGCCCAATTTAAAGAGAATATCACCATAATGCTCCAATAAAGTGCCATTAGTTGTAGCGTTTCCAATGGCTTTTTCCTGCCAAATTTTGGCTTCTTTGTATTCGCCCAATTGGAACAAAATCCATGCGTAGGTATCTTCAAACGAATCGTTATCGGGCTCTAGTTTGTTGGCATAAGCCGACATTTGTTTTGCCTTCTCTAAATTTTCTTTGCGCAACGACAAATAGTAACTGTAATTATTCAAAGTATATGCACTTTCAGGATTCAGTTTTAGCGAACGATCGTAAGCACTATCCGATTCGGCATTTTTCTTTAGATTGTAATACACATCCCCTAGGTTTGCGAGTAATTGCGCCTTCAAAGGAGCATTATCCCCACTCATTTTCTCGCCTTTAGAAAATGTTTTTATTGCTTTCTCATAGTTCTTCAATTGATACTCCGCATTGCCTTTATACATATAAATAATGGCTTGATTAGGGAACAATTCTAATGCTTCTCCACTTGTTTTCTCCAATGTACTCCAATCGCGTTTACTGCTATAGATAATGAGGGTTTGCAACCACACATTGAAAATATCTTTACGTAAAGCAATGGCTCTATTATATGCGACTAAAGCCGTATCGTCTTTCTTATCAATATAATAAACATCTCCACGGATGGCATGCGCTTTCGATTCATCAGGATGTGTTTTCACGAGAATATCGCTCAGTTCTTGTGCTTCAACTATTTTATCTTTTTTGATTTCGTAGTACTGAATGTATGGCAACAACATGCGCACTTTGGAATCGATGTTCATGTTTGGATTGGCAAACACCTTACGCATACTTTCTATACGCGCAACGGTATCCCCTTTCGAAGCACTAATATCAGCAGTAGCCAACAATGCTTGAGCGTTTTCAGGATCAATAGCTAAAATCTGTTGATACACTTCTGAGGCTTTTTCTTTTTTTCCATTGAGTGCATACAACTCGGCCAACATGCCCATATATTGTACTTCACCCGGATAGGCATCGATGAGCTTTTTAATTTCGCCAACAGCTTTATCAAACTGATTTAACTTCAAATACAACTTCTCTTTTTGCAACACAACACTCTCTTCCAATCCATAGTTTTTCTCGAATTGGTCGTAAACGCGGATAGCATTATACGGTTGTGCCGTCTGTAAATATAGATACGCTAAATCGAAATAACTATCGGGATCGGTTGGATTTTTTTGAATAACCTGTTCTAATGTTTTGATGGCCATTTTAGTGTTGCCCGACTTAGTATAAATCTTCGACAACAAATCAGTATACCATTTATTACTAGGGGCTAATTTTGCAGCTTGTTCCGCTTCGAATTCGGCATCGTGCATTTTGTTGGATTGAAAATGCAACATCGCTAATTGATAATAGGCATTATCGTTTTGTGGATCTACTTGTAGAAGTTCATTGTATTTTTTAATGGCTTCGCTATTATCTTCAATGAGTTTTGCGCGCTCGGCTTCCAACTGCAAGCCCTCCACCTTCAAAAGTTGTTCTTCTGATAGTTTAGATTTGCTTTGTGTGGACTTTTTTGAAGTACCACAAGCGGCAAGTAACACTATAAGCGTTACGATATATATATACCGAACTGATTTCTGCATTATTCTATAACTGTATAATCACCAATACTAAGATCATCCATTTCTCCAACTAACCTAACATTATTTCCAATCATTGAATTGGTAATTAACTTATTTTTAAGCATTGTGTTGCTTTGAATTATGGAGTGAGAAATCACAGCATTTTCAATGGTTACATTTTTCCCGATAGAAACACCAGGACCAACAACGCTATTGATAAGGGTTACAGAGGCATCAATAAAGCAAGGCGCTATAATAGTAGAGTTGATATTCTTTACTGAAGCATCAACAATGGCTGTTCCGTTTAAGTAGTTCAAATAGGCAGAGTTGGTTGAAACCGTGGCGTTTTTGTTACCGCAATCGAGCCAGTCTACGACCTCGCCTTTTTCAAACTTCAAGCCCTTTTGCTTCATGTTTTCCATGGCATTAGTCAATTGATACTCGCCTTTTTCTTTGATGTCATTATCTAAAAGATATTGCATTTCTGCGCGTAAATTAGCACCATCTTTAAAATAATAGATTCCAATAATGGCTAAATCAGACACAAAGTCTTTTGGTTTTTCGATGAAATCAGTAATAATTCCATCGGCATTCAATTTCACCACACCGAAAGCAGATGGGTCGTCTACTTTCTGCACAAAAATAATGCCTTCCTTGTTGGTGTCGATATTGAAATCCATTTTGAACAATGTATCCGCAAATCCAACGATGATTTTGTTATTCAGGAAATCGCCAGCACATAAGATGGCATGAGCCGTTCCCAGTGGTTCTTCTTGATAACGAATATGACCTTTCACCTGAATAGAATCAGCAATACACATTAGCTGCTCTTCGATTTTTTTCCCAAAATCAGAGCGGATAATAAAGACCACATTTTCAACTTCCTCATCAACACATTTCACTAAGTCGTTCACCAAATGTTCAACAATTGGTTTACCGGCAACAGAAAGCATTGGTTTTGGAACTGTAAGTGTGTGCGGTCTTAGGCGGGTTCCCCAACCAGCCATTGGAATAATAATGTTCATTTTATGTTTAAGGTTTATTTCTGCTTAAAAATTGTTTTATTTTCCCGTATGACCAAATCCACCTTCTCCCCTTTGGGTTTCGGAGAGGGTTTCTACTTGCTCCCAAGTTACCTTTTCGTAGCGGGCAATTACCATTTGAGCGATGCGGTCACCGGAATGTATTAGAAAATCTTCGTTGGAATAGTTCATGATAATTACTTTCAGTTCGCCTCGATAATCGCTATCGATGGTAGCCGGTGAATTCGGCAAACCGATCCCATGTTTTAAGGCTAGGCCACTGCGAGGGCGAATTTGCGCTTCAAAGCCATCAGGGATTTCTAAAAAAAGTCCGGTGGGGATAGCTTTTCGGTCGCCTGGTTGGAGAATTATTGTTTCTGCTATAAATGCACAGATGTCCATTCCGGCAGAACCTTCCGTTTGGTATTTGGGCAATGGATTGCCGGATGTGTTTTTTATTTTGACGCGCATAGTCGCAAATATAACTTTTCGATTGTGATATATTGATACAGCCGATTCAAAAAACTATGCTTTTTCTAGTGCTCTCATTCTTAAATCAGCAACAAGAAGACTGTTCGCAAACAAAATTTTCCGATTCAATTTCAAGGGTAGAATGATGTACAGACTGATGCTCTAAAACATGTTTGATTTCCTTTTTAAGGCTAACCACTTCAGCTTCAGTTAACTGCGTTGAAACAACAACATGGACTGTCATTGCATTTTCGGTGGTACTCATCGCCCAAATGTGGAGGTGATGGAGACTCATTACTCCCGAAATATTGAGCAATGCCGTTTCTACTTTCTGCACATCTACATCTACCGGAATGCCATCCAAAGAGAGGCGCAGACTGTCCTTCAACAAACGGAATGAACTGATTAAAATCACCACACAGATTACGATACTTAACGC
Organism: Chitinophagales bacterium; assembly: GCA_044226285.1. Classification (GTDB taxonomy): domain Bacteria; phylum Bacteroidota; class Bacteroidia; order Chitinophagales; family LD1; genus CALAYL01. The sequence goes on from JBGAHI010000004.1 coordinate 40,786, forward strand.
AGAATCAATCCAATACAAATGCGTGAAATACATAACTAATCCTCCAATCACAACACCTAAAGAAACCATAGCATCGGCCAATAAATGAAGGTATGCCCCTTTCATATTAAGGTCGCTGTCTTTATCTTTAAAAAACAAAAATGCAGAAAGTCCGTTGATGATAATCCCAATAAAGGAAACAATGGCAACAGTAATTCCGGGCATCGCTTTCGGGGCATTGAATCGATGAATGGCCTCCCAAAAGATAATACCTACGGCTACAAAGAGAATAACCGCATTAATAAGGGTAGCTAAAATTGTTGTTTTTTTATAGCCATAAGTATACTTTCCGTTCGGCTTAATGGAAGCGAGCTTGAAGGCTAACAGCGACAACAACAAACTCCCAACATCGCTTAGATTATGTCCGGCATCTGTAAGCAAAGCCAATGAACCGGTAAAAAATCCGGCACCTGCTTCCACAACCACAAAGAGTGCATTTAATGCAACACCAATTAAAAGAATATTGCTAAATCGTTCAATTTTATGATGGTGATGATGAGCGTGATCGTGTGCCATGGCTGAAGTGTTTACATATCAAAGCTATCATTTTTAGAGAATTTCATTGAAACTGAAAATACAGGAAGATGCACTGAACAGCATGCAATCCTATTTAATGCTTAATTGTTAATTCAACTTAGAATTGCTTTCAATTGTAAAAATTAATGGCTTATTTTCAATAAAATACAGACAAGAACAAAGCAGCATTTTATACGTATAAAAGAAAATATAATATTGACATGAGACAGACTATACTCTTCCTATTTCTTTTTTCATTCTTATCGATATCTCTTTTTGCCCAAGATTCGGGTAAATTTGGCGTAGAATATTTTGGGGCAGATGCTTCATCCAAAATTCCGGGAGCAAAGCATATCTGGCTTAAAGACAACAATCCTATTCCGGCTTTCATTGAATTTTATCAAGGCGTTGAGCCCGATGAAGAAGGCTTTTTGGTTTGGTCGAGAAAAGCATTCGGGTTTAAAAACGATGTGAATTATATTATCACCCGTAGAGAACAAGATGAAATTGGATTCGCTCACATTCGTTGTCAGTTAACCTACAACGGCATTCCGGTAAAAGACGGAAACTTTATCCTTCATTCGAAAAACGGGCGAATACTCAAGGTAAACGGCTTGTTTTTCCAAGATGCCAAACCTAAAAACAGTTTTAGTTTATCGGAATCAGATGCACTAAAAAGTGCATTGGCAGATATACATGCAACTACCTATAAATGGGAGATTCCAGTTGAAGAAAATCATTTGAAACTAGAAACAAAAAATTCGGCTGCTACCTATTATCCAAAAGGGAAATTAGTAATCATTCAAGCCGAACGCGATGTGACCTCCAACGATTTCCGTTTCGCTTGGCAATTCGATGTTTACGCTCAGGCACCGCTTTCAAGAGACTTTGTTTACGTAGATGCACAAGATGGCTCCATTTTACGTAAAGACACGAGAATACATACAGCAGATGCTCCTTCAACGGCAACAACAGGCTATAGAGGGGTGCAAAGTATTGTTTCCGACAGTTATACCGGAGGCTATCGTTTACGCGAAGCTGGAAGAGGAAATGGAATACGAACTTTTAATCTTTTGAAAGGCACTAACTATGGAACTGCTGCAGATTTTACAAGTGCTTCTACTACTTGGAATCTCACCAATGCCAACAAAGATCAATATGCATTAGATGCACACTTTGGAGGAGAAAAGACGTATGACTTTTATTGGAACAGTTTCGGTAGAAACAGTATTGATAATGCAGGCTTTCAATTGAATTTATATGTGCATTACAGCACCAACTATGTGAATGCCTTTTGGGATGGTACAAAAATGACTTTTGGCGATGGAAATACTTCGTATTCGCCATTAACTTCTTTGGATGTTACCGGGCATGAAATCACTCACGGATTAACGGAATACACTGCAAACTTGGACTATTCGTATGAATCAGGAGCCATGAATGAAGGCTTTAGCGATATTTTCGGAACAGCGATTGAATATTATGCTACTCCTACTCAATCCAATTGGTTGATGGGAGAAGATCTAGGCACCCCATTTCGATCGATGTCGAATCCGAATTCATATGGTGACCCCGACACCTATACAGGTACTAATTGGGCCACAGGTGCTGCAGATAATGGAGGCGTTCACACCAACAGCGGAGTGCTCAACTATTGGTATTACTTACTAACCATGGGAGGAAGCGGTACGAATGATAAGGGAAATGCATTTAATGTTACTGCCATTGGAAGAACAAAATCGAATGCTATTGCATATCGTACACTCACGAATTATTTGATTAATACGTCTCAATACGCTGATGCTCGATTTTATGCTTTACAGTCTGCAACAGATCTTTATGGAGGATGCTCGCAAGAAGTAACAAGCACAGGAAACGCTTGGTATGCCGTAGGTGTAGGAGCTATTTATACAGCTGCAGTTGATGCACAATTTACACAAAGCAATACGGTAGGTTGTTCTGTGCCATTCACGGTTAACTTCACCAACCAATCCACCAACGGAAATACCTATACATGGTATTTTGGAGATGGGGCAACAAGCACTGCCACTAGTCCTTCGCACACCTATACCACTTTTGGCATTTATACTGTAAAACTAGTTGCATCGGGTGGAACATGCGGCAACGATTCCATTGTAAAAACAAATTTAGTTAATCTGAGTTCAAGTAATCCTTGCGTTGTGATTATGCCTACTTCCGGCAGTGCGCAAACACAAACATCTTGCACAGGTACTGTTTATGACGATGGCGGACAATTCGGACTGTACGCAAACAATGTAACTAGCACAGTAACCATCTCCCCAACAGGTGCATCGAAAGTGCAAATTTCATTTTCAAAATTCCGAATGGAATCTGGATACGATTATCTTTATGTGTATGATGGCACAACCACAGGTAGTCCAATTTTAGGAACATTTACAGGAAACACACTTCCTGCATCTATTACGTCTACGGGCTCTTCAATAACTATCAAAGAAGTAACAGATCCTGGTCTTGTGGATTCGGGCTTTGCGATTAACTGGACATGCATAATGCCTACTACTTCGCCAACAGCGAATTTTACAGCTAGTGATACAAGTACCTGTTCTGGGTTAATTACATTCACTGATAAATCCACGGGTGGAGCTACCTCTTGGTTGTGGGATTTTGGCGATGCTACTACTTCCACCTTAAGAAATCCAACAAAAAAATACCTCACCAACGGAACATATACCGTAAAACTTACGGCTACCAATAGTTTTGGAAGTAATATGAAAACATCTACCAATCTCATTAAAGTGTTGAAACCGGCAGGCCCAGCAGTAGTTAACGGGAATAGATGTACAACCGGTTCTGTACCATTAACTGCTACGACTACAAACACCATTAATTGGTATGCTAATGCAACTGATACTACCAAGATTAGTTCTGCAAATCCTTTCGCAACGCCAAGCATCTCCACTACTACGAATTATTATGCAGAAGAAGTGGTGCCACAAGTGATAGTAAAAGTTGGAGCAGCAAGTAATGCTATTGGGGCGGGTTCTATCTTTAACGGCAATAACCTTAGGGCACTTCGATTTAAAGTGATGAAAGCCTCTCGCTTAGTGTCTGTATATGTTTATGCACAAGGTGATGGATTTCGTGTGATTCAATATCGCGATACCTTTGGAACGATTATCGATCAAAAAAACGTATTTGTACCGGATGGCGCGAGCAGACTTACACTTAATATCGACTTGTTACCTAGCACAACAACCATTTACGAGTTAGGCGTACAAGATTCCATGAACTTGTACAGAAATACTGCAGGAGCAGTTTACCCATACAGTGATTCAAAAGGACTGGTTTCGATTATTGGCAACAATATTCCCGGTGGCACAACAACCGGACAAGCCGGCTACTATTACTATTTCTACGATTGGGAAGTGCAAGAACCTGATTGTATTAGTTTACGCAGCACTGCAACAGCTAGTATTAGTAATGTATTAAATACAACAACCTCTTCAACCAATGTAAACTGTTTTGGCGATAGTACCGGAACGGCTACTGTTACACCATCAGGGGCACAACCAACTGTATTATATCAGTGGAGCAACGGAAAAACAACTGCAACGGCATCGACCCTAAAAGCCGGAACATATACTGTTTCTGTTTCAGACGGAGGGGGATGTTCAACAACAAAATCGTTTACCATAACACAACCAACATCGCTTCCTTCGGCTTCCGTTACCCCAACAGCGGTGAGTTGCTTTGGTGGAACGAATGGCTCTGCAACAGTTACAGGAAGTGGAGGAACAGCAGGCTACACATATGCTTGGACAGGCGGTGCAACAGGAACTTCAGTTTCGAATTTAAGCAGCGGAAGTTATACGGTTACCGTTACTGATTCGAAAGGATGCACAGCAACAAAAGCGTTTTCTGTATCGCAACCAACATCGCTTCCTTCGGCTTCCGTTACCCCAACAGCTGTGAGTTGCTTTGGTGGAACGAATGGCACTGCATCAGTGACAGGAAGTGGAGGAACAGCAGGCTACACATATGCTTGGACAGGCGGTGCAACAGGAACTTCTGTTTCGAATTTAAGCAGCGGAAGTTACACCGTTACCGTTACTGATTCAAAAGGTTGTACAGCAACCAAAGCGTTTTCTGTAACGCAGCCAACATCTTTACCTACTGCAACAGTTACACCAACAGCTGTGAGTTGTTTTGGAGGAACGAATGGTGCTGCATCTGTAACAGGAAGTGGAGGAACAGCAGGCTACACATATGCTTGGACAGGTGGTGCAACAGGAACTTCTGTTTCGAATTTAAGCAGCGGCAGTTATACGGTTACAGTTACTGATTCGAAAGGATGCACAGCAACAAAAGCGTTCACCGTTTCACAACCTACACAAATCACCGGCAGCTTTAATACAACCAATGCAGGTTGCGGAGTAGCCAACGGAATTGTAACGGTTACAGCATCTGGAGGAACAGCTGGATATAGCTATTTATGGAACAATGGGCAAACAACAAATACCATTACTAATCTTTCGGCAGGTACATATACGGTTACCATAACCGATTCAAAAAATTGTACTGCAGCAAACAGCACCACTGTTAATGGCTCGGCTCTTTTTGCTGTTTCGAAATTTACCGTAAACAATAAATGCTTTGGCGATAATTCGGGTAGCGCATCGGTAAGTGTAAGCGGTGGAACGCCAAGCTACAGCTATGTTTGGAGTAATGGTGGAACAAACAATTCTATTGCAAATGTAACTGCGGGCACTTATTTCTTAACAACTACCGATGGAAGTGGATGTGCTAAAACCGACACGATTGTTATTACTCAGCCTACATCTCTTTCTGCAACTACAAATGCAATCAACGCTAATTGTGCTGCTAATAATGGAAACGCTACGGCTACAACTTCAGGCGGTACGTCAACATATAGTTATGTTTGGAACAACGGACAAACAAGTGCAATAGCTTCCAACCTCATTGCTGGAAGCTATTCAGTAACAGTGAAAGATGCCAATAACTGTACCACTTCTGCTACAATAACGGTTGGCACAAACAATACGCTAACATCAAGTTCAAACACATCAAACGTAAAATGTTTTAGTGGAAATGATGGAGCTATTGCGATTACTGCGAATGGAGGATCAGGGAATTATCAATATACATGGAATAATGGCAACACTACTGCATCACTATCCAATTTAAGTGCAGGCAAGTATGTTGTGACTATAACGGATGGAAGTGCTTGTCAGAAAACAGATAGCTTTACCATAACTTCACCTACTGCCATCAGCACCGCTATACAAAGCTCTAATGTGTTATGCGCGAATGGCAACAGTGCTAGCGCTACTATTTCTGCTACAGGAGGAACACCAAGTTATGCTTACACTTGGTCGAATGGTGATAAAACAAATACAACATCAAACCTCGCTGCAGGTAAATATACATTAACAGTAATTGATGCGAATGGCTGTGTGAAAACCGATTCTGTTATCATTACTGAGAATAGTGCTATTGTGTTGACAGTATCGAAAACAAATTCATCTGGCGGACAAAATAACGGCACAGCATCTGTGTCAACTTCAGGTGGAACCCCAGGCTACAGCTATGCTTGGAGCAACGGAGCGCAAACAGCTGCTGTAACAGGTTTAGCACCGGGCACATATACACTTACCGTTAAAGATGCCAACGGTTGTGAATCGCAAAGCAGTGTTACCATTGAATCGTCAACATCGATTTTGGCTATTCAAAATATTCATTTGTATGTTTACCCAAATCCTGCAAATGAAATAGTATATATTGAACTGCCTGATAATATTCAAGTGGAGCAATTCCAATTGACTGATGTAATTGGACGAATAGTAAACGTTGAGACAGAATACAACAACCATAGATTGATCATTCGAACAGCTTCACTTGCTGCTGCAGTGTATGAAATCAGTATTCAAACAAACATAGGAAGTGTTAAGCAAAAATTGATTGTAGAGCGATAATACTTATGTTAGATAAATGAAAAAAGGGAGTATTAATACTCCCTTTTTTTGTAGCCCCGGAGGGAATCGAACCCCCATCACTAGAGCCGAAATCTAGTATTCTGATCCGTTAAACTACGGAGCCGTTATGTCGCCTCTGCAGGAATCGAACCTGCATCAAAAGTTTAGGAAACTTCTATTCTATCCATTGAACTAAGGGGCGAATATGCAAAAATAAAAATTATTCAATAGTGCTATGAAGTGTTTTTTTGATTTTGCATTTCAATATGTGCTACTCTACCCAAACGGTGGTGCCTTCGGAACAGTTGGTACAAATATCAATGGAAGAACGAGAACGAATTATTTTCGCCCGAAAATTCTGATAAGCTTCACTTTGCCAAATAGCAGAAAAATGTTTTTCATTGATGTCGCCTAATTGATGAGATGCATCTTTATCAAAACAACAAGGCACAATTTTTCCATCCCAAGTCATCACACACGAATGCCACAATTTCCAGCAATGATTCAATAATTTGTTTTTGATGGAAGGATTTGCACTGTTGATTTCATAACGCGAAAAAGCTTCGTTCAATGGCACTAAATCGGCATTGTGTTCGAAGTCATACACTTGCACGGTTTTGAATTTCAATTCATCAACACCAATACTTTTTGCCAATTGCTTTGCTTCTTCCATTTGATGCTCGTTGTGGCGCATCACAATAAATTGAAAAACGATGTGTGGCGTTTTCGATTGCAGTGCTTTTTTTGCTTCCACTAAATTTTTCGTCCCTTCCAACACCTTGTCCAAACTCCCGCCAATACGATATTTGGAATATGTTTCTTGTGTTGTTCCATCGATCGAAATGATGATTCTGTCTAAACCACTTTTAACCGTTTCTTCTGCCTTCCGCTTACCTAAAAAATGCGCATTAGTTGACGTGACGGTATAAATATTGCGCTGTGCAGCAGCATTCACCAATTCAAAAAATTGCGGATGCAAATACGGTTCACCTTGAAAATAAAAATACATGTACTGCAAATGCGAATGCGTTTGATCGAGCAATTGTCGAAATAAATCTAGTCCAATGTAACCTGTAGGACGAGTAAAAAACTTCACACCACTTGGGCATTCTGGGCATTCCAAATTACATTGTGTAGTGGGCTCAATAGAAATAGTAATGGGCAAACCCCATTGAATAGGCTTTTTCAGCAGCTTCGACAAATAATAAGACGACAAAATCAACCCAGCATTCGCGACTTTGCGAACCGAAGTTTTACTTAAAAAATTGATGGAGTCTGTTGTATTCATTTCCTCTTCAATGATAAAAAAACCATTTTTGATATGTAAGTTTAATTATTGTATTTTGGAAACTACTTAATATCAAAACCAACATAGTATGAATTTAGCTATTGCTTACTTAATCGTAGCATTATTGGAAATCGCATCGGAAGTTACCGGTAATCAACTATTGAAATTTATTTCAAAACCTTTGTTGATGCCTGTTTTGATGCTTTTTTATTACAGTAACATCAGTAAACCAATAAGTTCTTTTCACAAAAAATTCTTGATTGCCTTTTTCTTCTCATGGTTAGGCGATGTGTTCTTGATGATTCCGTTTAATCAAGAAATTTTCTTCTTGTTGGGACTAGGCAGTTTTTTAGTGGCACACATTTTATATGCTGTGTGTTTTGCCAATGTTAACTTTAAAAACAATGAGGCATTATTGCCGAAAAAATTCTGGGTATTGGTGCCGTTACTTGCCTATTTCATTCTACTTTTGTATTCGTTCTTCGGGAATGTGCCTGGCGAGATGAAAGGCCCAGTTGCTGTTTATTCATTAGCTATTGCCACCATGGTGGTTTTTGCAGTGAATAGATATGGCAGAGTAAATGAAAAGAGTTTTGCGTTGGCTTTTGCAGGCGCCTTACTGTTCATGTTTTCCGATTCCATTATCGCTTTAAATAAATTTCTGTTTGATGGCAACCTTTTCTTATCCGGATTTTGGATTATGGTATTATACATCTCCGGTCAATATCTCATCGCAAAAGGAGCTTTGGAACAAGGCGCAGAATAGTTGCAAATACAGCCCTTTAACTATTTTTTGACATTTTCGTGACAATCACGAAGCAACTTTTTGGTGCGCAAAGCGTTCTAATAATCAAGTTGGCAAAAGAATTGCACGTTTTTCTCTGCCATCCCGTTTGTTAACTAATGTATTTGTGAAACTATGAGACAGCTGAAGATATCCAAATCAATCACGAACCGAGAAAGTCAGTCGATAGAAAAATATTTGCTTGAAATAGGTAAAGAAGAATTGATTACCGCTGAAGAGGAGGTACAATTGGCCCGCAGAATCCGGGAGGGCGATCAACGCGCATTGGATAAACTAACGCGCGCCAACCTCCGGTTTGTGGTGTCAGTTGCGAAGCAATATCAAAACTCTGCACTCTCATTGAACGATTTAATTAACGAAGGTAATTTGGGCTTGGTTAAAGCAGCTCAGAAATTCGATGAAACGCGAGGCTTCAAGTTTATCTCTTATGCGGTGTGGTGGATTCGTCAGTCGATTATTCAAGCATTGGCGGAACACTCTCGTATTGTACGCTTACCGTTGAATAAAGTGGGATTGGTATCGAAAATCAATAAAACGTTTTCAGAACTAGAGCAAAAATATCAACGCGAAGCTACACCGGAAGAAGTTTCCATATATTTAGGACTGAGTATCGATGAGGTTTTGGCTGCGCTTGATTTGGCCGGCCGACATGTATCCATGGATGCCCCTTTCCAAGAAGGGGAAAGCAATTCGTTGATTGATGTATTGGATAATCCGAACGCAGAATTGGCTGATGAAGGTGTTGATTACCGCGAATCGTTGCAACAAGAAACCAACAGAACGCTCTCTACGCTTACTGAACGAGAACGCGATGTAATTAAATTATTCTTCGGTATCGGTGTTGAAAATGCAATGACACTGGAAGATATTGGCGACACATTGGGTATCACTCGAGAAAGAATTCGTCAGATCAAAGACAAAGCGATTATCAAATTGCGATCGAGTTCGAGGAATAGAGCGTTGAGGCCGTATCTGGGGTAGAATTAATTCTCTCAAAACCCCATCAGGGTTTAGAACCCTGACGGGGTTTTAAAATTCACCTCAATGAAACTCATACCAATATCGCTCCAGTTGTATTGGTTTTCAAACTGAATTAAAGCTGTTATTTATCAAAACTATAAGCAGAAATCAGTTTCAAGTCGGTAGAAAGTTTAATGATGAACCTTTTGTTGACTTTTCGAGGTGTTTCGCCACTTATTACAACGTTATCATCGTAAATACTGATATCCTTATAATATCCAGTTATTTTCTTATTCTCAAAAAACATTTTTTCGAATTCAGGAGTTGCAGGCTCATGAGATTCTTTAATCAACTTACCATTCTTATCTAGCTTATAGAGATTCAAGCTTTTCATATGGTAGTTTTTCCAACTGCCAATGCCTTCATATTCAACGAAAAAGAGGTAAACAAATCCCTGCTCAATGAAGAAACTTGAGATTTCATGATAGACATAACTCTTCGTTAAGATGGAATTTTCAAATTGAAACGTATTTAGATTAAGGGTAATGATTTTATTGCTGTGTAATGAATATAACCCTCTACGACCTGCAAAAACCATATAAGTTAACATCTTATCATGAAAAATACATCCATTACCAACAGGATAATACGACTTGTCTGCTGGATCAAACCACATTACAGTATCAACTACAAAAGAGTTATTAAATTTTACTATCCCATCATATCTAAATACACAAAAACCAGATCCATTATAAACCGGATATATAGTACCACTCGTTAACTTACTGGTTTGCGCATCAGTTAGTCTTGCCATTACATTGCAATCTTTGTCAATTGAGACTAAAATATTGTCTACAACTGCATATGCAACGTGTCCATTTTGTGGCACTGCAGAATAGTGCCTATCGTCTTTTATAAAAAGAAGAATTACTTTGCCGTTTTGAATCGAATTTAAAATCTTATCTCCATAGTCAAGTTTTACATCGAGTGTATGTTTTGAAATTAAGTTATGGCTAGAATCATACTTCTCAACAAAAACTTGCTTTGATTGATCAGAAAACACTTTACCTATTACATTATTTCCAAAGTCTATCTCTCCATAGTATTCATACTTTCCTTCACTATTTTTTGTTGTGCTTTGAGAAAAAACACTGAAATGAAATAGAATAGAAAAAATAAAGGTGACGATTATTGAATATGATGTTCGCATTTCATAAAGCTTTTCTAATACTTAAAAATTGTTTTATTTTCTTTCATATCCCCATCAGGGTTCTAAACCCTGACGGGGGTATCATTCAAGTTCAGTAAAATTCAAATCCAATATCTCCTCTATTGTACTTTTTCTCAAACTGAATTTTCGCGCAAGCTTTTAAGGAAGTTGTTACCGCCTCTTTCCCATTTGCACCGTAAGCGGTAATCGCCAATACTCGCCCACCACTGGTTACAATGTTATCGCCTTCGCGTCTAGTGCCGGCATGAAATACAAGCACATCTTGCATAGCAGCAGCTTCAGCTAATCCCGAAATCGTTTTCCCTTTTTCAAATTCTTCAGGATAGCCACCTGAAGCAAGAATAACGGTTGTTGCAGCCCGGCTATCGATTTCCACTTCTTTAGTATTCAATGTTCCGTTACCGATAGCTACGCACAACTCCACCAAATCCGATGTCAATCTTGGCATCACCACTTCTGTTTCCGGGTCGCCCATTCTGCAGTTGTATTCAATCACATACGGATCGTTTTCTGCCAAAATCAAACCCACATAAATAAAGCCTTTGTAGATTATTTTTTCTGCTGCTAATCCATTCACCGTGGGTTGAATAATTGTTCGCTCCACACGTTCCATTAATTCATCGGTAACAAACGGCACCGGAGAAACAGCGCCCATGCCGCCTGTATTCAAACCTTTGTCCCCTTCGCCTACACGTTTGTAGTCTTTTGCATTCGGCAACAGTTTATAATTAGTGCCATCGGTCATCACAAACACCGAAAATTCAATCCCTTTCAAAAACTGCTCAATCACTACCGTATCACTGGCTTTACCGAATTTACTCTCCGCAATCATTTCGCGCAATGCATCCTTAGCCTCTTGCTGATCTTCAATAATCAAAACGCCTTTACCGGCTGCTAATCCATCGGCTTTCAAAACATACGGTCCGGTATTCTGATCAATATAGCGCAGGCCTTCTTCCAAATTCTCTAAATTAAACTCACGATATCCTGCTGTAGGAATTTGATGTCGCTCCATAAAGCGTTTAGCAAAAGCCTTACTCCCTTCCAATTGTGCAGCTATTTTCGAAGGACCAATCGCCGGAATCGTTTGCAATTGTTCATCATTCGCAAAAAAATCGTAGATGCCTTTCACCAATGGATCCTCCGGCCCAACCACCACCATGCTTACTTGATTGGTTAACACAAATGCTTTTAATGCATCAAAATCGGTGGCGCTGATATTCACATTCTCTCCAAATGCTGCTGTGCCGGGATTACCGGGCGCAATAAAGAGTTTTTCGCAAAGCGGACTTTGTTTCAATTTCCATGCAAAAGCATTTTCTCGTCCACCGCTACCTAACAAAAGAATATTCATTGCATTTAAGATTTTATGATTTATGATTTGGGATTCACGAGCATATTGTCGATTAAGCGCACACCGCCTACAAAAGCAGCAATCAGCAACACTTGCTCTGCTTCCGGATTGTATTTGGTCACAGGTTTTAACGTTGAAGCATTTCGCCAAGCAATATACTCCAGTTTAACATCGGGGAATTTCGAGATACGCACCTCCGCCTTTTTCAATATCGTTTTGGCATCCTCTCTTGTATCCTGACGAATGATGCGTTTCAAATAATTCAAGGTCTTCGACAATTCTAACGCTAAGGTTCTTGAAGCCTTATCGAGTCGAACATTTCTGGAACTCATCGCCAAGCCATCTTTTTCACGGACAATGGGGCAAACTACCAATTCCGTTTTTAACTTTCGAATTTTGATGAGTTGCCGAACAATCATAGCCTGCTGAAAATCTTTTTGCCCCATATACAATCGATCGGGGCACACCGTTCGCAACAGCTTTTCTACAATTTGCGCCATGCCATCGAAATGACCGGGACGAAATTCACCTTCCAACGTAGTGGCTAAATAGCCAAAATCGGCTTTATCGGTATTGCCGAAACCTTTCGGGTACATTTCGTTCACCGAAGGCAGAAAAAGGATATCGCATTTCACTGAAACCAGCATTTCAATATCCTTTTCTATAGTAGCAGGGTACTTTTCGAAGTCCGATTTGTCGTTAAACTGAGTCGGATTCACGAAAATACTACACACGGTAATGTCGTTTGCGCGGTTCGATTTCTTAATTAATGATAAATGCCCCTCGTGAAGTGCCCCCATGGTGGGAACAAAGCCAATGGATTTACCCTTCCCTTTAAGTATATCAACTTGATTATCAACATCTTTTTGGGTTTTTAGAATGAGCATTTCCGTAGGTTTAAAAAGAATTGGGCGAATTGGATTTGTGAACTTTAAAATTTTTATTATTATCTTTGTCCCCTGCTTAAAAAACCAATATCCCTATCGGTTTTATCGCAGAGCCAAAATATCATTTATTCAACAAAATAAAAGCAAGATGGAAAAAAAGCGAATTTTGATTGTGACACAAGAGATGGATCCTTATATCAATTTAACTGAAGCCTCTAAAATAGCGAACTCTTTGCCGAAGTACATGCAGGAAAACGGAATGGAAATAAGAGTACTGATGCCGAAGTTCGGAAACATCAATGAGAGAAGACACCGTTTGCACGAAGTAGTTCGCCTTTCCGGAATCAATGTAATTATCAATGACGAAGATTATCCATTGGTAATTAAAGTAGCTTCTTTACCTGGAGCAAGATTACAAGTGTACTTTTTGGATAACGAAGATTTCTTCAAACGTAAATCGGTATTCGAAGACGAAAACAATAACTTCTACGAAGATAATTCAGACCGTATGATTTTCTTCTGCAAAGGAACCATTGAAACCGTTAAGAAATTTGGTTGGGCTCCGGATATCATTCACTGCATTGGTTGGATGACCAGCTTAATTCCATTGTACTTGAAAACAACGTACAAAGACGATCCTTTATTCGCGAAAAGTAAAGTGGTTTACACAGTAACTCAGAATTCGTTCAGTAACAAATTGAATAAAAACTTTGCCGATCAAATCCAAATCAGCGAAAACATCACGCAAAAACATATCGATTTCTTTAAAGATGGCGATAACACCAGCTTAAATATCGGTGGTTCTGAATTTGCGGATGCCTTGATTTTGGAAGAAAAATTGGACGAAAAGGTATCTAGCTTCGTGAAAAAAGCGAAAGGTAAGCCGGTATTCAATCTCACCACAGTAGAAGACGAAGCTTTACCGCTTGTGAATACGTTCTACCAAAACATTATGGCTAACTAAAAAAAGTGAAAGGTTTTGGCGTGATTTTAGTATCTACGCACTCGACCGATAAAATATCCTTAGATGAGAATTAATTTCAGAATAAATACCGTGTTTGCAATAAGCGCGGTATTTTTATTTGCCTTTGTCTTGAACGGCTGCAAAGATCCAATCGTAAAAGATTCTTCGTTGGTCAACGGTCCGAACGATTTATTGAATTTGAGTACTACCGATACATTCACAGTAGACAGCAAAACTATTGCAGATCCCGCTTATTCATCTGCAGGGGTTAACAATGGCATTATAGGAAGTATGGATGATCCTATTTTTGGAAAAGTAGTGTGTGGCTTTTATACGCAGTGTCGCTTATCGAAAGATGGTTCTGTTTTTTCTGATAATCCGGTGGTTGACTCTTGTGTACTCTCGTTGAACTATTACGATTCATATGGCAAAAACACTAAACCTATTACCATTGCTGTGTATGAAGTTACAGAAACCATGGATCCTTTAAATACCGGCTATTTAACGAATTCAACCTTTAGTGTAAATGGAACACCTATTGGTGTAGCCTATAACTTTGTACCGAACTATACCGATAGCGTGAAAACCATTAGTGGTACTGAGTCACCGCAAATGCGAATAAAACTTAACAACTCCTTCGGTCAAAGAGTTTTAAATATGGATTCTGCTACCCTTTCAAACAACACTAACTTCTTGAATCTCATTAAAGGGATTTACGTGAGTGCGCAAGGTGCTTTAGGCAATGGAGTTTCGAATGTTAGTTTGAGCGATTCAAAAATTGCCATTTACTATCACAACAATACCACCGACTCGTTGCAATTCAACTTAAACATCAGTTCAAGTTCAGCGCGTGTGAACCACTTCGATCATATCTATTCGGGTATCATTCAACAAGCGTTGGCCTCTACTTTAGTGTCAGACTCTTTACTCTATATCCAATCCGGTGCAGGAACAAAAGTAAAAGTAACCTTCCCTACTCTATTAAATTTACCTACTGATATTGCTATCAATAAAGCAGAATTAATTGTTACCAAATGGAATGACATCAATGGGTTAGATACTGCTTATCCTGTACCTTCTTTCATTTATGTATCTAAAATCAATGCATCCGGTGCTGATGAAAGTTTCAGCGCACTCGATAACAACGGATTGGCAACAGATGTAACTCAAACAGAAAGTGGCGTAAATTATACGCATTATACTTTCAACATTACACAACATATGCAAAGTGTGATTAAGCGTAGTTATCCGAACAATGGATTCCATATTTCGCTTTCTTCTGCTGCAAAAAGTGATCGATTAATTCTTACTAATTTCAAATCAGATAATAAATTTAGAATTAGATTAAAACTTACATTCACAAAACTATCGTAATATATGTGTGGAATTGTTGCTTATGTTGGTCCTAGAGAGGCCTATCCTATTCTGATAAAAGGACTAAAGAGACTAGAATATAGAGGGTACGACAGTGCCGGTGTAGCCTTATTAAATACATCATTAAATATATATAAAACCAAAGGAAAGGTTTCAGATTTAGAACATCTTACTGAAGGGAAAAACACAACCAGCCATCTAGGCATGGGGCATACACGTTGGGCAACGCATGGCGAACCCAATGATATCAATTCGCATCCGCATTTGTCCCAAGATGGAGAATTGGCCATTATTCACAATGGTATTATTGAGAACTATGGTACGCTCAAAGAAATGCTCATTAAACAAGGGCATACATTTAAAAGCGATACGGATACTGAAGTGTTGATTCATTTGATTGAAGAAATCAAAAAATCGCAGAACGTAGATTTAGATGAAGCTGTACGTATTGCACTCCACGAAATTGTTGGTGCGTATGCTATAGTTATTATCTCTAGAAATGATAACGATAAACTCATTGGCGCTCGAAAAGGTAGCCCGATGGTTGTGGGTATTGGTGAAGATGGCGAGTATTTTATTGCCTCTGATGCTTCGCCAATCATCGAGTACACCAAAAATGTTACCTATCTTAACGATGGCGAAATTGCCTATATCAACGATGGTAAACTCACTATCAAAACCATTGGCAATATCGAAATGACCCCTGCCATTCATAAATTAGAAATGAACTTGGAAGCCATTGAAAAAGGCGGTTACGAGCATTTCATGATTAAAGAAATTTTCGAGCAACCAAAATCAATTCACGATTCGTTGCGCGGAAGATTCAATACCGACACGGCTACTTTGGCCATGCGTTCATTGAAAGAGTATGAACATAAAATCAAAAACCTAAATCGCATTATCATAATTGGCTGTGGAACCTCATGGCACGCAGGTTTAGTAGGCGAATACTTATTTGAAGATATCGCTAGAATTCCCGTAGAAGTTGAATATGCATCAGAGTTCCGTTACCGAAATCCGCTCATTAACGAAAACGACTTAGTGATTGCTATTTCACAATCAGGTGAAACGGCTGATACATTAGCTGCAATTCAATTGGCAAAAGAAAAAGGCGCAACTATATTCGGATTATGTAATGTGGTAGGCTCTTCTATTCCTCGCGCATCGCATGCAGGAGCCTATACACATGCCGGCCCTGAAATTGGTGTAGCTTCTACAAAAGCATTCACCGCTCAAGTTTCAGTATTAACCTTACTTGCTTTAGGATTTGCCGATATTCGCGGAACAATTACAAAATCAGATCTTCGTCAGGTGTTTGCCGAGTTAGAAACCATGCCGGCAAAAGTAGAGAAGACATTAAAATGCGAAGCCCAAATCAAAGAAATCGCATACCAATTCTACGAGTCGCCTAACTTTTTGTATTTAGGAAGAGGCTACGGATTCCCGGTAGCCTTAGAAGGCGCTTTAAAGCTGAAAGAGATTTCTTATATCCATGCCGAGGGTTATCCTGCCGCAGAAATGAAACACGGCCCAATCGCCTTAATTGACGAAAATATGCCGGTAGTTATCATTGTCACACATAGCTCTAATTACGAAAAAGTAATTAGCACTATCCAGGAAATTAAAGCGCGTAAAGGAAAAGTAATTGCTCTGGTTACTGAAGGCGATACGAAAGTTAAGGAAATGTCGGATTATACTATTGAAATTCCTGAATCGAGAGATTGCTTAGAACCACTTATCGCTACTATTCCACTTCAGTTGTTATCTTATCACATTGCCTTGCTTAGAGGCTGTAATGTAGATCAACCAAGAAATCTAGCAAAATCGGTTACTGTAGAGTAATCGAACTTAAGAAAAAAAATCATTGAAAATTAAGCTTGTTCAGCTTCTTCTGCTTCGGCAGAAGGAGTAGCTACATCGCTGATCACATCAGCTACTTCACCAATCGTGTTTTCGCCTTCAGGTGCAATAACATCTTTAAGTTTAGGCAACTCTTCGGTAGAGTTAATGCCAAAGTAATCTAAGAACAAAGGTGTTACTTTGTACAATACCGGTTTACCTACAGCATGCTCTAAACGACCTGCTACTTCGATCAACTCTTTCTCAAGCAATTTCTGTACCGAATAGTCGCAGTTTACACCACGTACCGCCTCACACTCACTCTTGGTAATTGGGCCTTTATAGGCGATAATAGACAATGTTTCCAAAGCTGCCGTTGATAAACGTTTTTTCTCTTTTTGTCCGATGAGGATAGACACCGTTTTGTGATAAGCCGGTTTCGTAAAAAACTGATAACCGCCACCAATTACACGTAACTCAAACGAAAAATAATCGGCTTTGTATTTCTGTAAAATGTCTTGAAGATGTTGCTCTATCAACTCCTCTTCAATTATTGATTCAGGATATAATTTTTGGATACACACCACAATATCTTCCTTCGAAACAGCCGTCTCTGAACTGAAAATAAGCGCTTCGATATTTTGGTGAAGATTCTCCACGTTGCGTGTACTAAATTGTATTAACTAAAAATAGACTGGAAGTCAGTGGCATTATCAAATCATCAAATCCACTCATTATCAAATTATTTTTCCTCCAACGCTGCTGCACCGCCCACAATCTCCAAAATCTCTTTGGTGATAGCCGCCTGACGCTCTCTGTTGTATAGAATTTTCAACGAACGTAACAACTCATTCGCGTTGTTAGTTGCTGCTTCCATAGCCACCATACGTGCACCATGCTCTGAAGCATTGGTATCTAACATGGCTTTAAAAAACTGTGTATTCAAAATTTTCGGACCTAACTCTTCCAACAAAACGGCTTTCTCCGGTTGAAAAATATAATCTGCTTTTGTTTTTGCTGTAGTAGTGGTACTTTTTTCATTCTTAGCGAAAGGCAAAAAGCGCTCTACCATGAAATCTTGCGATGCAGCATTCAAGAACTTAGCGTATACTAATTCTACTACATCATATTTTCCGGCAATAAAATCAGCAGCAATTTCTTTAGACACCTCTTGCGATTTATCGAAAGAAATTGTCGAGAACAAGCCCATGTGCTCGGTATTGAAATTCAAATCCGTGAATTTCTTCATCGCATCATATCCTTTCTTACCAATACACATCAACGTCACATTACCTGCCTTGCGTTGCGCTGCATAAGTTTCAGACACCAAACGGTTAGTGGTTTTGAACAAGTTAGAGTTAAAACCTCCACACAATCCTTTATCAGATGTAAACAATACCACCAACACATTTTTCGGCTCACGCTCTTTGCTCAACGGCATCGATACATCACCCTCCAAACCTGCAGTAATATTACCTAAGATATAATTCAACTTCTCGGAATACGGACGCATCATGGTAATTCGCTCCTGCGCACGTCTCAACTTCGATGCCGATACCAACTTCATTGCTTTGGTAATCTGCATCGTGGTGTTCACCGAGCCTATTCTAATACGAACTTCTTTTAAGTTTGCCATGTTTTATAGCGATTAGCTGTTCGTTACCGATTCCCGAAAAACTTCGGGAACCGACAACTCTATAATATTAATAAAAATTAAGCGCAACCTCTTCTGCCAACGTTTGGAGTTGTTTCTCCACTTCGCTAGTTAACGGTTGTCTCAAGGCTTTCAATGTTTCAGGGAAACGAGACTCTAATTGAGCCAAGAAATCTTTTTCGAATTCTTTCATTTTGTTCACCGGCACTTTGCTCGCTAAGTTTTTCGTTCCTACGAATAAAATAGCGATTTGCTTATCTACCGAGAATGGAGAGAACTGCGCTTGTTTCAAAATTTCCACGTTACGTGCTCCTTTGTCCAACACCGCTTTCGTAGCCGCATCCAAATCAGAACCGAATTTAGAGAAGGCCTCCAACTCACGATATTGCGCCTGATCCAATTTCAAAGTACCTGCTACTTTTTTCATGGATTTGATTTGCGCATTACCACCCACACGGCTTACAGAGATACCCACGTTAATCGCAGGACGAACACCCGAGTTGAACAAGTTCGACTCCAAGAAAATCTGACCGTCTGTAATAGAAATTACGTTCGTAGGGATATAGGCAGAAACGTCACCCGCTTGTGTTTCAATGATAGGAAGCGCTGTAAGCGATCCACCACCTTTAATTTTACCTTTCAACGACTCAGGAATATCGTTCATTTGCGAAGCTACTTCTTGGTTGGCATTCACTTTCGCAGCTCTCTCTAATAAACGAGAGTGCAAGTAGAATACGTCACCTGGGTAAGCCTCACGTCCCGGTGGTCTTTTCAACAACAACGATACCTCACGGTAAGCCACCGCTTGTTTCGACAAATCATCGTAAACAATCAATGCCGGACGACCAGTATCACGGAAAAATTCACCCACTGCACATCCAGCAAATGGAGCATAATATTGTAACGGAGCCGGATCAGCTGCAGAAGCCGAAACGATTACGGTGTAAGGTAATGCACCGTTTTCTTCCAATGTTTTTACTACACGTGCTACGGTAGATGCTTTCTGACCGCAAGCCACATAAATACAATAAACAGGTTCGCCTTTATCGTAGAACTCTTTCTGATTGATAATGGTATCGATAGCGATAGCCGATTTACCTACCTGACGGTCACCGATAATCAACTCACGCTGTCCTCTACCGATTGGAATCATCGCGTCAATCGCTTTGATACCTGTTTGCAAAGGCTCGTTAACCGGCTGACGGAACAAAACGCCCGGTGCTTTACGCTCCAATGGCATTTCATACAAATCACCTGCAATAGGGCCTTTTCCATCGATAGGCTCGCCCAATGTATTAATAACACGACCCAACATTCCCTCTCCTACTTTAATAGAAGCGATAACGCCCGTTCTTTTTACTGTATCTCCTTCTTTGATAGTACCCGAAGCACCCATCAAAACCACACCCACGTTGTCTTCCTCCAAGTTCAAAACGATTGCTTTTACACCGTTTTCAAACTCCACCAACTCTCCCGAGCCGGCATTTGTAAGCCCGTAAACACGAGCAATACCATCACCCACCTGCAATACCGTTCCAACTTCTTCAAGTTCAGCAGCAGATTTAAAATTGGATAACTGTTCTCTCAGAATTGCAGAGATTTCGTCTGGTCTTACTTCAGCCATAAAATATATTTATTGATTGTTTTAATTCGGGGGCGAAAGTAGCAGATTTGCGCTGAAAAGCAAACCAAAACGAGTGCTTTATTCTGAAATTTCTGTTCTTAAGGCAAATATTGCGTATTCAGCAACATCCGCTAGGCATCCCAAAGGGTTTTATATCTTGTTTTCCGTTCTAAAGTTCCATTTGGGCGTGTGCCGCTAAGAATCGGCACCGGGTTTTCCGCTCCAATCTTTTCCCGCTCTGTAGCGGGAAAAGGATTTCCACTGCAACCCCGCACGCGAAGTAGTACTTCAATCAACAGTGTTCTGAATTTTGAATTGTATATGCTAAAGAATACTTCAGCCACTAGCTGCTAGCTTTTATGAATTAGAAGTTGACGAAACCCTTATTTGTACGCAAACACCTAACTATCCTTTCTCGCTCTCAACCTGCTCAGTGTTTCCTGTGTGATACCTAAGTAGGAAGCAATGTGGCCTAGCGCAACACGGTTCAAAACGGTAGGGTGACGAATCTGAAGTGTTTGGTATCGCTCATTAGCAGACTGAAATTGGATGGATGCCAATCGATCGGAATGAGCTTTCAAAAATTCAGTGGTGATTATTCTCCCAAAGCGTTCAATCTCGTGCGACTCACTAAAAAGGTTCATTAGATCTACATAGCTGATTGCGCTAATTACACTTGGCTCTAAAACTTCAATGTTATATCGACTAGGCTTCTGTTCAAAAAAACTATCTACTAAAGTGGTAAAGGTGTTCTCCGTTACAAAAGCGTAAGTAATGTCCTTCCCTTCGGAGTGGTAAAAAATTCTGAGCAACCCCTCTTCTACAAAATACAATTTCCTACACACCGTATTTTCGCGATGAAGCAAATGATTTTTAGGGTACATTTCAGTACTTATTGCATCCGCTAAATGAATGGAAGGCGGAACTTTTACTTGCGATTGAATGTAGTCGATCAACTGCATTTCTCCTTTTTACAAAGGTAGAAACATTTATGATGATAACTTATGGCTCTAGCGACTTATAAATAGCAACATATTGTAACAATGTACCCGCTAAAACAAATACATGCCAAATGCTATGCTGATAAGTTAAACTGCGCCATTTGTAAAATATAATTCCAAAAGTATAGGCTAGTCCGCCTCCCAGAATCCATCCAAAAATAGACAACGGCATATTCGCCATTAAGGGCTTAATGACAACTATTGCCATCCAACCCAGAAGAATATAGATTGCCGTAGATACTTTATCGTATCGCCCTGTAAAGAACAATTTCAACAAACTGCCGACAATAATGAGGAACCACATCACACTCAAAAATAATGCTGTTGTTTGGCTATCGGTATACATACAGATTATTGGCGTGTAGGTTCCACCTATTAAAAAAAAGATACTGATATGATCCCATACGCGCAATGCTTTTTTTGCATTGGGTTGTTGTACCATATGATACAAAGTAGACGATAGGTATGCCATCAAAAAGCCAAACGAAAAAACAATCGAAGCATAAACAATGGTAAAGTTATCTTTTGAATAGGCTCTATAAACTAACATTGGCACTAAAACCAGCGCCATTAAAAAACCAATAGCGTGTGTTACCGTATTGGCCAGTTCTTCTTTTTTGTTCTGAATCTTATGATCACTCATTATTTGAATTTATGAGTGCAAAGCTAATCTATACAGTATGTATATTTTTTGACATTGGTCAAAAAATGAAAACTAGTTTTTATCTAAAAAGGCACTTACAACCGCAATTCTCGTTCTTGCCGATAAATCACATTCCCCTACCTCTTTGGTTGGTGGAGGAACACCAACCAAAACCATTTACATCTTTTGCCCTCCTACCTTACAGCGATTTTGTATATAGATAAATGCCTAAGGCATTCATGGAATTCGTTTGCAAGATACGAACGATGCGAAATTTAGCGAAGTATGGCATTTCTAACTAAAGAAATACAAGGCAACAAAAAAGATAAAAAGATAAAAAGATAAAATAGTCAACCCATCGAAATGATGCGATAAAACTGATCGTTTGCCACTCTTCCATATTGCGCAATTTTTTGAGTAGCATAAGTTTTAAGAAAAAAAACCGGAAATGGCAGAAAGAAAAACAGTCGCTTTTCTTTTGGGGTAAAACAATCTACTTTTTGTCTTTTCATATTCCTCCATTTTAGTGTTCATGGCACAATACTTTATGAAACAAGTTTCAAGAAAATCAATAGTACAAGAGGCAAAAAAAGTGATACTAAAAAGTAGGGTACAAGCCGTCCATGCTGTTGATTCCCATACTTCTCAAAAAGCCATTCATACCTATTGTTGTGCATAATTAGAAAATAATTTACGAGAACACAAGGCAATAAAAAAAGCATAAAAAAGCTAATAGCATCATCTAGTTTCTCGCCAGGAAAGACATCGACATGAATATTATAAATCATCTTGTGAAACAAAAAATGCTGGAGCAAAACCATCGCCAATAAAAGATTCAGCGCCATGGCCATCGACATAAAGAACATCGTCATTAGCTTCCAATTACTTTTATTTTCCGGCTTTTTTCTGGCCAATACAATTGCCTCTATCCAAATATTATAGTAGCTATCTAATAACATATTTAACACCTTTCTTTTATCGGTATTCTACTTATAAAAAAACTATTTACTTACAACCTCACGCCTCTTTCATACCTGTAAATCACATTCCCATCTTTGTCGATAAACAACACCAACATTTTTTCTTTTGTGATAGCCACTAAGGCAAATCCGGCCTTGCTTTTCGCAAACAAGGTATGTTCGTATGCCGCAGAGGGTCTAAGTTCTGAGCCGGCACCGGAAACAAAATAATCTACCGGGCTACCCTTTGGTTGTTGATGTTGTAAGTCGTGATCATGCCCGCAGAAATACGCTTGAACGCCATACTTTTCCAACATGGGTTTTAATTGCTCTTGCAAAGGCGGACTATCACCGTGCATCGGATTTGAAGAATACACCGGATGATGTCCAACTGCAAATTTCCAGGTAGAGGAAGACTGTTTCAATACAGAATCCATCCACGTCCATTGCGGTTGGTTAGCCTCAGCAGAAAGATGTACCAACGGCTCTGTATTCGTAAACACGAAGATTATAGCAGCTCCATTCCTTGCATTGAATGTTTCTGCATAATGATCGGCCGGCATGTGCCAGCGTGCATTTGTTTTAGAATAATCAATTTCTGCTTGCTGGTTGCCGTAATGATCGTGATTACCCAACACCGGATACCAAGGTGTTTTACTGATATTGGCACCATTGTAAACGTCTTCATACGATTTCTTCCACAACTTATCTTTAGTGCTTTTTACGCCAAAACTGTAGAAGTTATCGCCTGTTGACATAATAAACTCAGGCGCTACCATTTCTGCGCATTTATTCATGGCTTCAGCCACCGGCCTTTGATTGCCTTTGCCTTTTCTTCCCCAATCGCCAATCACATAAAACACAAAAGCATCTTTCGGCACAAACGTGGCGTTAAAAGGCATTTGCGTGGTATCGCCCGGCATTGCAAAACCCGTAGCAACTTGAAAACAGACAAGCAAAGAGAAAAGATATTTCATCGTCAATATTTACGGTGAAACTAAGGAATAAATTCAAAGTATATTCTACATACAAAGCGATACTAACTTTCCGATTTCCAGAAACACAGATTCCCGTTTTCACGGGAATGACGACCAATTAAAACATCTCTTTCACCAACAAAAAAATCCCGACTCTTTCGAATCGGGATTTCAATATGCTTTAATAGACAAATTAGTCTAAGTTCTTTCCAGTTGTTTTAGCGAAACGAACAGATTTTCCACCTTCGGTTTTACGACCTACTTTAGTAGCTTTTCCATCAGATACCAATGCCACGTTAGATACATGGATAGGCCCTTCTTGTTTCACAATTTCTCCTTGAGGATATTGCGCATTTGGTTTTGTGTGTTTGCTTTGGATGTTTACACCTTCTACAATTACACGCTGTGTTTCTTTATTTACAGACTTTACAACACCAGTTTTACCTTTGTTTTCACCGGTAATAACGATTACATTATCGCCTTTTTTTACACTCAATTTCATGTGTATGATTTTTTAAAATTCTTATAATACTTCAGGAGCCAATGAAACAATCTTCATGAAAGATTTATCACGCAACTCACGCGCTACAGGTCCAAAAATACGAGTACCTCTTGGCTCATCGTTCGCGTTCAACAACACTACAGCATTATCATCGAAACGGATATAAGAACCGTCTTTTCTTCTGATTGCTTTCGTGGTTCTAACCACAACTGCTTTCGATACTGTACCTTTTTTTGCTCCACCGGTTGGTAACGCTTTTTTGATAGCCACTACCACTTTATCGCCAATAGAAGCATATTTACGAGCTGTACCGCCTAAAACGCGAATTACCAATACTTCACGCGCACCGCTGTTGTCAGCCACATTCGCTCTTGATTCCTGTTGTAACATGATTACTTTATTTAATCTTTATCTTCAAAATTATTTTGCTCTTTCTACCACCTCTACCAATCTCCACTTCTTAGTTTTGCTCATTGGGCGAGTTTCTGCAATTTTCACAGTATCACCGTGTTTTGCAGTGTTTGTCTCGTCATGTGCAACATACTTCTTCGTACGTTTCATGAACTTTCCGTAGATTGGGTGTTTGATTTTAGTTACTTCAGTAACAGTGATAGACTTATCCATCTTGTCACTCAATACAACTCCAACACGCTCTTTTCTTAAATTTCTTTCCATAATTCAGCTATTTCGTTCGTCTTTATTAATTAGGCTTTGTTTTTTCTTGCGGTTTGTTCAGTTAGCAACTGAGCTATACCTCTACGCTGAGTTCTTAGGCTCATCGGATTCTCAATCGCTGCAATAGCGTGAGAAAAAGTAGAACGTTGCAAATCTGCTTTTTCTGCTGCGATACGAGATGCCAATGCTGCATCATCTAAGCTAGAAAGATCTGTTTTCTTTGTGTTTTTAGCGGCCATTTTCTTTTTATTTATATCAGTTATCTACTTGGATATTATGCTACCTCGTTATACTCAACAGCATCTCTACGCACCACAAATTTGGTTTTCACCGGCAATTTCTGAGCGGCCAAACGCATTGCTTCTTCTGCAACTTCGCGAGAAACGCCATCGCATTCGAACAACAACATTCCCGGCTTAACAGGTGCACACCATCCTTCCGGATTACCTTTACCTTTACCCATCCTTACCTCTAACGGCTTGCGTGTAATCGCTTTGTCAGGGAATATACGAATCCAAACTTTTCCTTCACGTTTCATGAAACGCGTAACCGCAACCCTCGCAGATTCGATTTGTTTGTTTGTGATTTTGCAGTACTCTAATGTTTTCAAACCGAAAACACCAAAAGCGATTTCCGCTCCACGAGTAGCTGTGTTTTTATTTCTGCCTTTCTGGGGCTTTCTGAACTTTGTACGTTTAGGTAATAACATCTCCTGACTATTTTATCTTTTCCGTAAATTTATTTCTTAGGTGCTCTTGCTCTTCCACCATCTCTGCGCGGTTGACGACCTCCGTCTCTGCCTCCTTGTCCTTGTTGTTGACCAGCCGGACCGGTTGCACCTTGCTCTAATGATGATGAACTAACCAATTCTTTTTTGCCGTAGATTTCTCCTTTGCAAACCCATACTTTAATTCCCAATTTTCCGTATACAGTTAACGCTTCGCTCAATGCGTAGTCGATATCTGCTCTCCAAGTATGTAGAGGAGTTCTTCCTTGTTTGTATTCTTCAGAACGCGCCATCTCCGCTCCACCAATACGGCCGGAAACTTTGATTTTGATTCCTTCTGCACCCATACGCATTGCAGAAGCGATAGCCATTTTAAGGGCTCTTCTGTAGTTGATACGCGCTTCCAATTGTTTTGCGATAGTTTCGCCAACGATTGCAGCATCCAACTCCGGTCTGCGGATTTCTACAATATTAATTTGAACATCTTTAGATGTCAATTTTTTCAACTCTTCTTTCAAACGATCTACTTCATTTCCACCACGACCGATAATAATTCCCGGACGAGAAGTGTGAATTGTAACAGTGATTCGTTTTAACGTACGCTCAATAACAATACGGCTTATACCTCCTTTATTGATACGCGCATTGATATACGTTCTGATTTTAGCATCTTCAACTAATTTCTGAGCAGAATCTTTTCCACCATACCAATTACTATCCCATCCTTTGGTGATGCCTAATCTGTTTGCTATCGGACTCGTTTTGTGACCCATTCGGTTATAATTTTTTTATCTATTTCTGAAAAAAGGGAACGCAAAGATATAGTTTATCCACACTCTATCAAATATTTCTCTGAAAAAATTGGACAGTCACCCATAAATAATTGATTTTCAGTGAAAATTATACTCAAAAATAATATTTACTCCTTATCGAAAGGCTATTTAAGGGGTAAGTTTTTCACTTCTCCCATTTTGAAATAGGATTTATAGGATAAACGGCCTATCTTTTTCATACAATATAAAGACGCTTCGCTCTCCCAATAATATTTCCTATTCTTGAACACGTATCCATAACATCCATTGCCCATGAAAGAAAATAAACACGTTAAGCCCGAGCCAAAAACCCGAGCCCCACAAGCCAAAGCCACTAAAAAGCCGGAAACAGAATCGTCCGGAAAGTTCATGAAAGTGGTGGCAAACGTTGGAGGTGCCTTTGTTGCAAGTATCTTCTTAATGATTTTATTCCAACATAACGAAGAGAGCCAAAACGGCTACGATTGGCTGTTCAACACCATGTTGGCCAATAACTTAAAAACCATAGAGCAGCACCCCGATTTGAATACGCAACAAAAGTATGAAGCCAAGTGGGGCCAAGGCGAAATAACTTATGTATACAAAATGAAGAATGAAACACCTGAATCTGCTGTTATTCTTTTACCACCCAAGAAAACATTTACAGATGTAGGATTTAAGAGCGCGCCAGATTTACCGTGGATTACTTATTTCTTGTATCCGCGTGTTGTAGTTTACGAAGATGAAAAAGCTACAAATCCAAATTATGCAAAAGCCAATTACCTAGTATCGATTAACGGCTGGGGAATCGACAAAGTATCGCCTCCCATTGAGAAACCCGAGCCGTTCATGATTTTGAAATTAAAATAATTGTGTCCTAATTTTTAATGTATCCATTACCATAACTAAAGATCTTCAACTATGCTATTTCTCTTAATTTTTATTACAGGATTTATTCTTGTCACCACAATTTCAAAGCATTTCACGTTGCTCGAAAAGTTAGCTTTCGCTTTCCCGATTGGATTAGGACTAAGCAGTATATTTATGTTCTTGAGTGATCTGCTCTTTCACTCCATTACGCTGGGCAACTTGCAAATACAGCTTTTGCTCTGTATTGCCATTTGTGTTGGTGTTTTAGCCTTCTTACATTTCAAAGGCATTAGACCTTTTGAAAAACCCGTAATAAAACCTGATTTCAAATGGCTTAACTTGGTGTGGCTTGTATTTGCGGGTATGACAGCCTATTTAGTATGGGGAATTTCCACTAAATGTTTGTACTGGCCACCGGCTGAATTCGATACTATTGAGGGCTACGATTTACTATCGAAGGCGATTGCGCATGAAGGTCATCTAGCGAACTCTATCTTAACGAACAAAGCTATTGTAGAAGGTTGTGGACCTCGCTTACTCTATCCGCCTTTATTGGCGCTCGATAACGCAATTTGTTATATGAATGGCATGGACACACCAAAGTTGATTAACACACTTTTCTTTGTGCCTTGGGTGTTTTTATTTTATGCATTGCTCAGAAGATTTGTGAGTTCTACTAGTGCTATTTTCTTCACCTTATTTATGGTGATTACACCTGAGATGTTTGCACACGGAGCTTTTTCGCTCACCAACTATCCATGTACGGTTTATACTGCTGGAGCAGTGTTATGCTTTTTGGTTTGGTACGAAAAAAGAGTACCCGGCTTTCTAGCCACCGCAGCACTGTTAATGGCTTTGGGGATGTGGACGCGATCAGATGTAGTGATGGTAGCCGGTGCATTATTGCTCGTATCTGTATTTGTTTCAATAAAAGAAAAAAACGTAAAACCTCTTTTATTCATTGGCGCCTCGATGAGCACCTTTGTGATTTGGAGCTTGTATTCAAAATCTGTAATTCCAAAGTCGCAAGGTGGCTTTTTCATTGATCATTTATTCTGGAATTCGGAAAAACTCGGGCAAGTACTTTCTACAGCTTGGGGCATTATGACCAACCCACAAACCTATGCTTGGACGTTTTGGATTTTTGTTTTGGCTGTGCTGGTAAACATCCCGGCCATTATCAAAAAAGATAATTGGGCGTTCCTATTCATCATTGCAGTAGCCCTTGGTGGATACACTTTGCTTTATTATCAAATGGATAACACCGATGGTACATTATTCAGCAATGGCGGATGGATGCTTTCAGGATACAAGCGAGGCTTATTCGTTTATGCACCACTTGGTTTGGCTTATGCAGCCATGAGCAAACACATCAATTGGGTGTTCGAAAAGTTGAATAGCTGGTTAACGTTTTAATGCGTTTTATTTTCCAAGTCGGAAGTTTTCTACCCAAGTAGAAAATGAATTCACTACGCTCGATGTTGAAGCGTAGAACAGCAACAATGGTATAAAACAAAACATACCGCGCTTGAATGAAGATTCCATCAATTCCGAAATGGGTGCGGCTTGTTTCTTTTCGTCTAGCATATAGAAAATCAAGAAATACACTACGAACGAAATCAAAATAAACAACAGTTTTTCTGCATGATCTTTGCGACTATTTTTGATATTCAGCAAAATGATAATGATAGGCAAAATGAAAGCTAAACCATACAGCAAATGCCCAGGCGACATGGTGCCAAACTGCAACCACGAAATCATCGAAAGCACATACAATATCATCACCTCCATTTTATGCGCATCAAATCCGAAGTGATCCACAAAGCGTGAAGATTGCGGAATATCAATCTTAAGTTGAAGGTAAAGTGTCCAAAGAATTAATGTGGAGAACGATACTGCGGCATAAATGGCAATTCGTTTCCAATCCTTTTCTTTGGCTAAAACCCAAGCTACCACTGCAACCGCAGCAACTGCAAAGCCTACGGTGTCATTTCTTGTCCACAACGACAAGGCAACAAATGCTGCAGAAAGCCACAAATAGGCATTTTCGCGTTTATCGATCCAATAGAACAAAGTAATACCCGCTGCGGCAACATTGGCCGTAGTTGGAATATTACCCAACAACAAGGCAGCGTGCGAATACATTTCCGGAACCATTTCCAGCAACAAGGTAAAGAACAAGGCATTGATAGCGCTCACATATTTCTTGCACAATGCATAAAAAGAAAGTAACAACGAGGCATAGAACAAGGTAGTGATAATCTTAGGCGATTCCGCTCCGAAAAGGTACATGTAGGCTATTCCTCCATGAAATAAAGGCGGATAAATCCCCCCCGAACCTTGTAAATTGTATTGAAACAAACTTATTTTGATTTTCCCTTCCAATGCCATCACCATACCAAGCTTGTCGAACGAAGCAATTGAATCGTGCTCTGCGGCCGGCCAATAGAGATTTTTTTGCGCAATGATGTAAAACAACACCAGAATCAGCAAGAACAATAAAGCAGCCGGGTAGTTGAGCGAACCCAATGAGATTGCAGGTAGTTTAATGTCTTGTTTGTGCTCTTGATAGTAACTGTACAACAAATCGTAACTAAAAATTACCAAAGCGAAACTGGCAAAAAAGAGTACCAATTGTGTGAATCCAAAACCAATTAAATCGGCTATGAACATGAAAAAAGTTTGTGCGGCTATACCCAATAGAAACGAAAAAGAAATCATTTCTTTCCAGCTAAACCGAGTGCCAAAGCGAACAAGAATACTTGCGCCAGTCACATATAACATCAAAATTCCTACAAATAACATCATGGCTGTAAAATTGACGATTTACTTTTTTAGAGAATCAATGGGCAACACAATTTCACTCGTGTGCTTTTCGGGCGTATAGTGTAGCTTATCATAACCCCAACCGTTCACAATGGCCACATGGGTTACTTTTGCATACAATGCTTTGCTCTTTTCTTTATCATCTTCACCCACACACAAACGAGGGAAAAGAAAATACTCCACCCACTCGGCACTGTTCAAAAATTTCATTTCTTCAGAAGTATCGATAGCCGAATGTGGCGGCAACAGAATAACCGCATTTTCCGGTGTGTTTTCTCGCAAATACTTCAAATACCAATAGTTGCTGATTTTGAACAAACGTTTATCGTCCATCGTCAACTCGGGCATATTTGTGTTCAACCGTCTGGTTTCAATACGATCGATAAGTTCTTTGTTACGCACCGCCATTTCTGTAATCGCCCAATGATAACCGGGTACCGAAACATAAAGCAATAGCAACACCACAACTAGGATAAAGGTTACGAGCAGATTTCTCCGCAACAAACCCGGATTATTTTGTTCTTGTTTCATACTTAATTGACAAACCTGAATTTAAACAACACCCACAAGGCTTTCACGCCATCTTTCCAATTTACTTTTTTCCCTTCGTCAAAAGAACGTGGGTAATAGTTCATCGGCAATTCTTTAATCTTATATCCTAACTTCGACACTTTGGCGGTTACTTCCGGACAAAATTCAAATCGATCGTAGGTTAATTTTATCGACTTTAAAATATCTGCCCGAAACACTTTGTAACAAGTAGGTTCATCGGTAATGCGCTGACCATACAACACATTCACTGCCGTAGATAAAACTCTTCCACCCAATTGATACGATAAATACAAATGCGCCTCTTTGGGATTCAAATACCGCGAACCATACACCACTTGCGCTTCACCGCTTCTAATTGGTGCGGTTAATGCAATAAAATCGTTCGGGTCGGTTTCCAAATCTCCATCCTGAATAGAAATAATATCGCCTGTAGCATGTGGGATTCCGGTGCGAATACCGGCCGATTTTCCTTTGTTTACCGAATGATATAACACCTGAACATTATCAAATTTTCCGTCATATTCATTGCGAAGAATGTCGGTGGTGCCATCTGTAGAACAATCGTCTACAATCACCAATTCTTTTTCGAGGGGTACTGCCTGCACCTTCGCAATAATCTCACGAATGGTTTTTGCTTCATTAAAGACAGGCATGATAATCGATAGTTTCAAAGCGCTTTCTTTTTGTTGGCTAAAGAAAAGGAAAAAAAGTGAAAAATGAATAGGAATACTACTGTTTAAAGGAAGTTATCCTCGCCACATATTTTCCAATGATATCAAACTCCAAATTCACTGTTGAGCCTGCTTTCACGGCATGAATATTGGTATGCTCATAAGTATACGGAATGATAGCTACTGAAAACACATCATCATGTACATCAAAAACAGTGAGACTTATACCGTTAATACAAATCGAACCTTTCTCTACCACCAATGCATTGGCAGAGGGCAAATAACGAAACGTAAACACCCAACTGTTTTGATTTTCCAACACATGCACACAAGTTCCGGTAGCATCTACATGACCTGAAACAATGTGCCCATCTAATCTTCCGCCAACAATGGTACAACGTTCCAAATTCACTATATCGCCAACTTTCAACTGCCCTAAATTTGTTTTTGCTAATGTTTCCGGTACAGCCGTTACGCGATGTGTATCGTCACTCAACTCCACCACCGTTAAACAGGCTCCATTGTGCGAAACACTTTGATCTATTTTCAGTTGAGAAGAAATTGCCGACTGAATCACAAAATCCACACAAACACCATTGTCTTCAATAGCCACCACTTTTCCAATCGTTTCAATAATTCCGGTAAACATATTCTGTGTTTAGCATTAACGGAGCAACTCAATAAAACCGCCTCCTTTTTTGGATGGCAACGGTTTCTTCACTTCAGCTCCATAATGTTGTTCGTAAAAATAACCGGCATAATAATATACCCCGTCCGGCAAATCTTTTCCTGTTTTCTGATCTTGTCCGTTCCATTTCAATTCCGGATCCGTTGTTTCAAACACCTTCTCGCCCCAGCGATTAAACACTTTGAATTCAACTCGCGATACAAAGCGGTAAGGTTTTCTTGGCGTAAACAAATCATTCGCACCATCACCATTTGGGGTGAAGGTATTCGGCAATTCATACACCGGACAGTTATCTACACATACCTTATTTGTTTTCGGACTTTCATTCCCTAAACGATCTAAAGCCGTTACTACATAGCATCCGGCCAAGCTTTCGGTGAGTGCATGTGTATAGGTGGTATCGTTAATATTATTTGTTGCGTCAACGTATTGGAACCCACTAACCGTGTCGCGTTGGAAATAGATTTTATACTTCACCACATCTGCACCGCAACTATCCGTATAGTTATGCCACTTCAAGAAGTTCGCATACACAAATGTATCTGAAGTCAAATTCGAACATTGATTTGAAACTTCCAAAACAGGCGGACAAGGTGCAATTGTATCTTTCGGAGCGGCACATTTTATTTCCGACAAATTGATGAGCGGTCGTTGAATCA
Source organism: Chitinophagales bacterium (assembly GCA_044226285.1). Taxonomy (GTDB): domain Bacteria; phylum Bacteroidota; class Bacteroidia; order Chitinophagales; family LD1; genus CALAYL01. Next base: position 73,837 of record JBGAHI010000004.1, read on the forward strand.
ACGGGTTGGTATAATGCCCAAATGATTTGATGTAATAGCAATACGTAGTGTCGTTCGTTAATGCTGTATCCGTAAGTGTTTTCACGCTAGTTGTAGCCAAATAATTAAACAACCCTGTGCCATTATCGCGTTTAAACACATGAAACGTGTCATTCGCCCAAGGCGTGTTAAAATCCCAACTCAAATTCAATTTTTGATCGCTGGCACCAATACTCAAATACACCGATGATGCTGGATCTGAACTGCCAATAGTATCAGCTTGCGAATAGAAATAAACCTGATACGTGTAAGGATTCAAGTCCGTATTCAAATTCAAATCCGTGAATGTTGTATCGTTCAAATCGTAGTATGTGTTTTTGCTTACACTATACACCAATTGAGGTGAAGCCACATTAAATCCGGTGGAGCGATACAATTCAAAACGGTATGGAGGAGGGTCGAGCAAAGTATCTAAGTTAGTCCCTCCAGCTTTAGGTTTTGTCCAAGCAATATCCATTTTACCTAAAGTTGCATCAGTCGTTTGCACACTCACTTTAGTGATTACCGGCACATCCAAAGGCAAGTAAATACAGACTTCATTGGAAGGAACGCTTTCAATTTCATCCCATTCAAAAATTCCGTTTGGCGATTTTTTGGTGAAGCGTGCTAAAATTCGGTAACAGTATTCATTCCCGCGAATAGCCGTATTATCTACAAAAAACGTATCGGTAAGTTTATCGGCAATTTTGGTATAACCTCTACCGGCTAATCCGGTTTCGCAATAGGTAGGCGTAAACGGATTACTGGCAATTTTTCGCCATACCGAAAAACCTCTGAAATTCCCAAAAGAGCTACAATCATAAGCATTCCAGCGTACCGTAATTTGTTTGTGCAAGGCGGTAGCGGTTACATTTTTAACCGGTGGCGGCACCACATTAATCAACCAAGTTTCTTGATCCACCAAAGGGGTACTGAAATTATCTTCTGCTTTAAACACCATGGTATAAGGCAATCGTTGAATGTGCTCACACAAGGTATTCCATGTAAAGGTACTCGTTACCGGATTCCCCACTTGAGTAGGGAACGTGGCCTTATTGTTGGTTACTTGCATGGGGCCGCCATTGCCCGATAGCGTTACGCGCTGTGCCGCATTTCCATCTATTGCCGTTACATCTTGAATCAGAATATCTCCTGCCCTTATACACGTGTCGTTCAATGCATTAATCTGTGGCGGCTGATTGTTGTTATTCTCCACAATAATTTGCATGTCGCGAATCACAGTACCCATCACCACACCCCGCCTGTATTCGCGAATCAAAATAGCAATATTGTAAATCCCACTGGCCTGCGGTACCGCCCAAATAAACTCGCCTGTAAAGCGATTGAGCGAGACTTTATTATTCGCACTGATATACAATTGATTCGGGTATTTATAGCCCGGCACAGGCACACCGCTCTGCTGCAAAGGATCAATCAATTCATAGATAAGGCTGTCGCCATCAATATCGTAGGCTAACGGGTTATGATAAAACGTGTCGCCCACATTCGCAAAATCGATAGGCGGATTAAGTAAGATTGGTGACGAATTAAAGCCAATATTGGAAATATCGTTCGGGAATTTAATCGTGTCTTCCACAAAGAAAATCACTCCATCTGATGATCCTCCATTGATGTTCAAAATATTGTTGTTGCGTAGCGAATCGGCACAAGTAATTAAATAAAAATTATTGGGCGCAGGCGGCACACCCGCATACACGTGTGTAGTCACATAAAAATTGCGCTTAATGTTGTTGCCAATGTCTTCCCCATTCGGAAAACCATCACCGTTAATCGGTCCATTTACGCGCGTTGCTACCGAAGAAGAGCCATCGCCCCAATTCAGCGAAAGTTGGTTTTTATCCGCCCCGGGATTCGCTCCTACAATTTTGGTGTACGTGGCAATAGTAGCCTTAATGGTAAACGGGGCCGTAACTTGGTAGTAAATTTCCCCTGCCCGCACATGCGATGCTTGGGCAAACACAGGGGCAAATAGTAAAACGACAAAAAGTGACTTCAGCTTCATTTCGATTCAAAATAAGAATATTTTCTTGAACCTTAAAAACTAGCGCGCATTTATAACAAAAATGAAGAAGATGACATTGGGCGCATCCCTCCAAGAGTCGGGTCGTGCTGTTCGCTGCAATCTCCGTCCCGCTATGAAACGGGACAGAGGATTTTCGCTGCCATCACTTGCGGGCAGTGTATTTACTTTGCTAATTGTTCAAGGTAGTAGCGGTGGCATTAATTCGTTGCTCTCGCAAGTTTAGCGAAGCGCAACTTGCGAGTATAAATAAGCAAAGTTTGTAACTTTGGGTTAAACAAAAACTATGAACAGAGCATATAACGTGTACAACATCACTTTAACTAAAAAAATAATTACAGCACATATTGCACATTACGAAAAAGATTTTTAATTCGTTTATACATGTCCATTAACGTATTTTGGCTATATGAAAAGACTAATAAAAACCACCCTGTTAATGAGCCTACTCCAACTCATATACAATCCCGCAACTGCACAGATAAATCTGGTGCCTAATCCGAGTTTTGAGGAGTATGATAGTTGTCCGAATACATTAAGTCAACTTAGCTATACCAAGAATTGGAGTAATCCTAATATTGCTTCTCCAGATTATTATAACTCGTGTAATATTTTAGATGTTGGGATTCCTCAAAATGATGTTGGCTTTCAAAATGCAAAAACCGGAAATGCTTATGCAGGTATTTATGTTATTGGTGATAGTTCGATAATTCCAGTTATCAGAGAATATATACAGTGTAAGCTCATTTTACCTTTAGAAGCAGGTAAGATTTATCAAACCAAATTTTACGTCTCACTAGCAGATCGGAGCGGCTTAGGTTGCAATAATATCGGTGCTTATTTTTCTGACACACCTATTACTAGCATATCCGATGAAAATTTTCGTGTAGTCCCCCAAGTTATCAACACCCCAAATAAGTCAATAACGAATAATGAAAATTGGACTGAAGTAAGTGGTTTTTTTAAAGCAACGGGTGGCGAGCAATTTATAACTATTGGAGTATTCACAGATAATCAAAACACAACGTGGGATACCGTTCAAGGGAGAAACCCGGATTTTTACGAACAATCATATTATTATATTGACGATGTCGCTGTATATGAAATCAACCAAATTGAAATGGCAACCGCATTTTCGCCAAATAATGATGGTCAAAATGACCTTTACTATCCAGTTTACTTCGACAAAAAAATAACAATTCAACAATTCAGAGTATACAATAAATGGGGTGAATTAATCCACGATAATACTGAGACAAAGTGGGATGGTAAGTTTAGGGGTGAAGACCAACCTCAAGAAGTTTATATGTACTATATTTTTGCTGATTTACCTTTACCTGACAATCCTCAAAAAAAAATCGCCTACAAAAAAACAGGTTATTTCACATTACTCAGATAATTAAAATATAATCAAAATCACCACCTTATGAAAAATTTTAAAATATCCATTTTTATTTTAGCTACTTTATTTTGGAATAGTATTCAAGCGCTGCTCTCGCAAGTTTAGCGAAGCGCAACTTGCGAGTATAAATAAGCAAAGTTTGTAACTTTGCGTTAAACAAAAGTTATGAGCCGAGCATATAAAGTGCACAACCCCAACGGCATTTATTTTCTGAGTTTTGCCACTGTAGGTTGGATAGATGTATTTACAAGAAACAACTACAAAGATATTGTTGTAGATAGTCTAAAGTTCTGTCAATTGCACAAAGGACTTCGTGTTCACGCATGGGTGATAATGACAAACCATGTGCATCTAGTAGTAAGTGTACAAGAGCAATTTAGTTTAGTAGATGTAATTCGCGATTTGAAGAAACACTGTAGCAAAGCAATTATAAAAACAATAGCCAATCACCCCGCAGAGAGCAGAAAAGAATGGATGTTGGCTATCTTTAAAAGTTCGGGAGCGTATAATCCTAACAATAAGGAATTTCAGTTTTGGCGACAAGACAACCAACCCATTGAACTTTTTTCAAATGAAGTGATAGATCAAAAAATTGACTATATCCACAATAATCCAATCGTAGCAGGATTTGTGGCAGAAGCTGAACATTGGATATACGGAAGCGCTGTAGATTATGCGGGTGGAAAAGGAATGATAGCCATTGATTTCTTATGATGTTTAAAACATCATTTATTTAATTTCGCAAGTTACGCTTCGCTAAACTTGCGAAAGCGATGATTGTGGCTTTTAATGAATCTTAAATCGCCAATACTCACCCTCTCCTAATCTGCGCCCCAATTTCCTTTTCAAACTTATCCATTAGACGATTCATCACTTTATCAATGTCTTTATCAGTAAGGGTTTTGGTTTCATCTAAGAACGTAAAACTTACAGCATACGATTTTTTTCCGGCTTCAATTTTTTCGCCTTTGTAGACATCAAATAACGATACCGAACGAAGCAATTTTTTATTTTCTGCAAACGATAATTGCTCAATTTTTTCAAACACCAAAGCATCCTCTACTATCATCGATAAATCGCGTTGCACAGCCGGGTATTTCGACAATTCCGTAAACCGCACTTGCTGGAAAGCACTGCGCTCCAATACCACCGACCAATTAATGTCCGCAAAAAACACATCTTGTTTCACATCTTGCTGCTGACAAATTTTCGATTTCAATTTGCCAATGGTTCCGGCTAACTGGCCTTCTACCATAATTTTCAAACCAAATTCGAACACCGATTCGTTTTCAAATGATGCCGTAACATAACCGCCCATAAAACGATTCAACAAATTCAACACATCCGTTTTCAAATGGAAGAAGGTAAATTTCTCTGCTTTCGAAATCCAGTTTTGCTCACGCGTTTTACCGGAAAGCAATAATGTTAAATGGCGTTGTTGAGAATAGCCTTCTACCGTTTTATGGTAGGTATTACCAAATTCAAAAAATTGAATATCCTGATTTTTGTAGTTGATGTTTCTACTCACTACTTCCAACAAACCATATACCATTGAAGTACGCAAAGCATCCAATTCTGTAGTTTGCGAATTCAACAAACGAACCGTTTGCTCTTGCAATGCCTTTTCCTGTTCAAACTTCGATTGTGTAATCGAATTTGTTGAAGCTTCAAAATATCCGACACCTACTAAATAATCGGCAGCCTTATTTTCCATTTTCAAATAATCGATAGCCGGTGAAAACGAAAGCGAAGCATGCAAACGTTTCGGCATAGGTACTGTGTTGTAACCGTAAATACGCAGAATCTCTTCCACTACATCGGCTTCGCGTGTTACTTCCACTCGGTAGGTAGGTACTGTTAAATGCACCACTCCACCCGACATCGGTTGAATCACAAAACATAAATCGTTCAAAATCGCTTCCACTTTTTCTTGCGGTAAATTCGTTCCTGCCAATTCGTTGATGCGTGCAAACGATGTTTCAACAATGGCATTCGCTACTGCATCCGGATATACATCCACCATTTCTGAAACTTCACCACCGGCCAATTCCACAATTAAAGCAGCCGCTCGAAGTGCTGCAACAGTAGTAGCATTAACATCAGTTGTTTTCTCAAAATGCTGTGAAGCATCTGTACGTAAAGCATGACGTGTAGCTGTTTTGCGCACACTAATTGGATCGAAAAATGCCGACTCTAAAAACACATCAGTAGTTGTGTCCGACACTCCACTATCTAATCCGCCATACACTCCCGCAATACATAATGCGCGTTGTGTGTCGCAAATCATTAAATCTTCTGCATCTAACTTGCGCTCTACACCATCTAGCGTTACAAAGGCAGTACCTGCATTGCAATTGCGAACAATCACTTGCTCACCTGCAATTTTTGCAGCATCAAAGGCATGCAGTGGTTGTCCCATTTCGTGCAATACAAAATTGGTTACATCTACAATATTGTTGATTGGCTTTACGCCAATAGCTTTCAATCGATTTTGCAACCAAAGTGGCGATTCTTGTACTTTTATATTTTTGATATACAAGGCACTGTAACGTTTACAAGCCTTGGCATTCTCAATTTTAACTGCAATTGGCGATTTGAATTTTTGCGTAACTGCAGGTGCAGGCAATTTCAAATCCAAACCCACATTGTACACGCCACGTAAAGCCGCGCGTAAGTCTCTTGCCACACCAATATGCGAAAACCCATCCGAACGATTTGGTGTTAATCCAATCGTGTAAACAATATCACTTTCTACGTTGAAATACTCGGCAGCCGATAATCCTAACGGAGTGTCTAAAGGCAATTCCATAATTCCAGAATGACTTTCGCCCAAGCCTAATTCATCTTCTGCGCAAATCATTCCAAACGATTCAACACCTCTTATTTTCGATTTCTTAATCGCAAACACATCATCCGAATTCACCGGATACAAATTGGCCCCAATGGTGGCTATTGGAGATTTCAAACCTACACGACAATTCGGTGCACCGCATACTATTTGCAACAATTCCCCTGTGCCGATATCTACTTTGGTTACTTTCAATTTATCAGCATCAGGGTGTTGTACACACTCTTTAATTTCGCCAATCACCACCCCTTTTAATCCCCCTTTCACCGATTCCCAAGTCTCGAATTCTTCTACTTCTAATCCGGTATTGGTCAAAATTTCCGAAACATCTTCAGGCGTTAGTGTAAAGTCAACATACTGTTTCAGCCAGTTATAACTAATTTTCATATTCTCTTTGTTGTTGTATTATCTATTCAATGTTAGGTTGAAATTAATTCTCAACTTCAATCTCTTTTGCTTGTAATATTTCTTTTGTAGTGGCGTATCGATGTATGAATGCCAATACCTTCAAATGCTTGTATTCATAGCCCTTTCCGGATACATTCACTTTATAAACACGTTGCACCGTAGTACCGCGTTTTAAATCGTGTTCCAGTTTATCGCCTAATGTATCGCTATAAGCTTCACGTACAATCTCGTTGTGAATATAGTTGGTATCTACAGTATTATTGGGTTGTAGCTGTGCCGTAACAATACTGTCTTCCACCAAAAACAAACTCAATTTATTCGGTTCTGTTTGATCCTGTGTGTAATGCGCTTTCACATCAATCAATAGCTCTCCGCTTGTAGCATTAAAGGTTGGTGTTACCAAAAGATTCACCGGTGTTGTTGCAGCTATACGTTGCGGTAAAAGCGTTGCCCAATCTAAGTAATCGTTACAAACTGATTGTCCGCCTGAAAAATTCACTCGATCGATAGCCCCATTTGGTTTATAGCCCGGATACAATAAATACTGTTCAATGCGTTGTGCAATCTCGGACTTTAAATCTTCTTTACTGTACGGATATACCTCGTCTTGAATAAAGCTGTGTAAGCTTAAACCAATCACTCGGCCGGGATAAGTAAGCTTCAAACTGCGCAATTCAGCGTGGCCCTGTGGACAGTTCAAACAACGTACTCCGGTAAATTCTTCAATTAATACATTTTTCACTTCAGCCGATTGCACAGGCTCTGAATAGGCCGTATCCAGCAAAAGCCCGAGTGGCTTGTTTTTCCCTAAATCAACCACAGTGCCAACTTCTTTACAAGAAGAAATTAAAAGCGCACTTATTCCTATGAAAAAAACTGTTTTAATCTTATTCATGATGCATTAAAATGTACTGGTTAAACTTAATCGTACGCCACTAAACGCAGGCTCATATCTACATACACCGCCTGTACATACAATTCCTCCCACTTGTTTTACGTAATTCAAACTAATTCGTGTAGCATGGTATGTATAAGCAGCAAAAACTGAGTAAAAGTGATGTTGAGTGCGATAAATCTCTTCCGGATTTTGCTGATTTGGCTTGAAATTCCACATATCTGAAACAGCAACCGAGAACATTGGTGCCACATTGAATTCCACCAAAGCATACATCCACTGTCCGAAATCTTTCGGCACATATTGATATTGCACTTCGATACGGTACGACATTTTTTTATTGAACTTATGTTGCCACTCTACAAAAGGCGTAAAGGCATTAACACGTATATCGCCATCGCCACGATAGATCTGTCGGTTATAGCGAATAAATTGAAACCCTAAATCCAACTGCATATTTCGGTTAGGTTTATATTCAGCTGAGCCGAAACCTTCAATAAAGAAATTGCGAATTGGAGTATTAACAGTATCAATACCTCCGCTTCCATTCGCCTTTGTTGTGATATCGTAGGTCAATGGTTTTTTCAATAAAAAATCACCGATTTCTGAACCACTCAACACAAATTTCCATTTCTTATTTGGAGAATAATTAATCTCACCACTAAAGGCCAACTCTTGCTGATCAAGTGCGGAAGCAAAGTACCGAGCAGGCATGCGTAAAGAATTCTGACGCGCTAAAGGCGGCTGGAAATTCAATAAACCGCGGAATAAATTTTCATTTGGGGAAGTGCGTAATTGAAAATTTTCGGTGCGTTTAAATTGCAAGTTCACCCCAATTCCCTTTTTCGAATAACTCAAGGAAGTGAAAATAGTGCTACCACTTTTGTTCAGCAATTTGTTTCCAATACCATAAAACGCATCTTTTGTTTTATAGGCCCCTTCCACATACCAAACAAAATTACCTGCTGTGAGTGTATTGTAAAATGTAAACGCATACACATTATGGTTCGGAATAAATCTATCGTTGGTGTCTAAAGCTTCAATGCGTGTAATCAATTTGTCCATCGACTTTTGATCCATAGAACGATTCATTACACCAACTCCGGGCACTAGCGATACCTTATCTTTAATAAGAAAGTTCCCTTCTATGGCACCACCACTAATTATTGGCATGTAAACAGCACTTGTATTAACCGAAAGCATATAATCTTTCTGCAAACCGCTAAATGCAAATACATGAAAATGTTTTCCGGTATATTCTGCTCTACCACCAACTAAGGCATTATCGATACCCAGTGAACGTTCTTCATAAGCACGATAAATAATTCCTGAACCAATTTGTCCATAAATGTAGCCACCGGTAAACGTGAAGTCTTTCACTTTTTTGCGTATGAAGAAATTGCCTAATCCTACATTTGTATTGGGCACAGTAGGGTTTCGTAAAATAGAATTCAAAAACACATCTACTCTAACCCCTGCATCCAAGCCTATTTTCTCGTTGCTGTAGTTTGCATTTAGCCAAATATCACTACCAATTTTTAGCTTATCGTAGTGCGGTAGATTTGCTGCTCCAATGGAGGGGTCGCGGATAAAGAAATTGGTATTCGATTGGAAAGAACCCGAAAAAACAGACTGACTTTGTCCATTCAACAGGAACAACAATCCACAAATCGTGGAAAATATTTTTGCTACAAACTTCATCGTATATAAAGCAATTTCATAAATTTATTTTGGTGTAAATGATTGTTCTTCACGAAGAATCTTTAGCTATACACCTTCAAGTGGACGCAATAATAAAGTTTGGCACGCACATTGAAGTTATAAACTTATAAAAATATAGAATGAATACTATAAAACTGGTGATATTGTTTGTTGCGATTGTAGCAATTCCTTTCAGCGGAAAATGTGTAGAAGGTGGCAAAACATTGCCTTCTGTAGCCATTACCGATCTTAACGGCAAAACGGTGAATACCCTTGATTTTACCAAAGACGGAAAGATTACCGTAATCAGCTTTTGGGCCACTTGGTGTGTCCCATGTAAAAAAGAATTAAACACAGTGAGCGAACTTTATGAAGACTGGACGAAAAAATACAATGTAAAAATGATTGCCGTATCAATTGACGATTCTCGCAATTCAAGCAAAGTTAAGCCTTATGTGGATGCACAACGTTGGGATTTTGGCGTGTTTTTGGATATTAACCAAGACTTTAAACGCGCTTTGAATATTCAGAGCGTTCCTTTCACTGTACTCATCGACCAAACAGGAAAAATTGTTTATACCCATTCCGGTTATGTGGAAGGAGATGAAACTATCTTGGAAGAGGAAATTGCTAAATTGAGCAAGTAAGAGATTACTTAATCACACACTTCTACATAGGCTCAAAAAAAACTTAAATTTTTTCGGATACTTCCCTTTCTGACTAAGTTTAGCGAATATTGGTAATGCAATACACCCTGCAAAATTTAAAAACAATTTGGACTAACGTATTGGAGGAGAAAGACTTCGCAAGACGTTTCTACATTAATTTTGCCTTTTGTTTTGTAACCTATATCGCCTTTGCTCAGTTAGTGGCCATGAATAAAGATAGGCCGGGAGTGGTATTAAATGATGTGGTGCAAAATATGCTGCCTCCACATAATTTTTCTCCTTTTATCTTTCTCTTAACCTATTCAGGCATCGTACTTTTCTTACGCTATTTTATTTATTACCCAAAGGTATTATACTATGCCTTTCAGGGATTTACAGCCATTTTCATAGTTAGAACTATTCTCATTTTTTTAATCCCGCTTGCAGCTCCGCTTGGTCAAATTGTTTTGGTAGACCCATTTTTGGATTGTTTTGTTCCGGGAAGTTCGTCAGAACTAACGAACGACTTGTTCTTTTCCGGACATGTATCTGATTTATCTTTTTTCATTTTTTGCAGTCCTGAAAAGTGGCTAAAATATTGGCTTACAGGAACAGCTTGCATAGTTGGACTACTACTGATTTGGCAACGCGTACACTATTCAGCTGATGTATTTGCTGCCCCATTTTTTGCGTATTGGGGTTATGTGGTTTTTGTAAAAAACAGAGGCTAAACTAACGTACAGCCATTTTGCGAATCATTACCGAAAAAACAGAAGGAAAATGGCGCTTCATCCATACTCCGAATTTTTCTTTCAATCCGCCAATCACAATTTCTTCTTTCCCATTTTCAATGGCTTTTACTATGTGACGGGCAACATCATCAGGAGCTAACCCTTTTGCAGTAGCATCATCCATTTGTTTTAGGGCTTCTCCTTTTTCATTCAAAGCATTGATAGAAACATTTGTACGCACAAAACCCGGGCACACCAAAAGCACTTTAATATTATCGTTATACAGTTCCGCTCGCATGGCATCAAAAAAGCCGTGCAAAGCATGTTTGGAAGCCGAATACCCACTTCGCCATGGCGATCCGAATTTTCCAACAGCACTGGTAACAACAACAATTTGCCCATTCTGTTTGGCTAAGAGTGTTGGTAATACTGTTTTCGTTAGGGCTACTGTGCCAATGTAATTCACATCCATCAAACGTTTGTCGACAGCTAAAGGCGTGTCTTTCACCAATGAACGCTGGCTAATACCTGCATTATTTACTAGTATATCCAATGTTCCGAATCGAGCAATTACTCTTTGAAACAAAGTAGCAAACGTCTCCGGCTTTTCAATATCCAAGGGAAGTATGAATACATCCTCTTGGTTCATTTTACAATTATTTTTCACGCGCATTAACTCTGCTTCCCTTCGTGCAGAAAGCACTAATTTGGCCCCTTTTCGAGCGAAGGTATACGCAAGCGCTTCTCCAATGCCTGAGCTTGCCCCGGTAATCCATACTACTTTGCCTTTCATCCGATTTTTTGAATTAAATCTAATTAGTTTCTTTAGAAAGGCTTACATTTTGCAGATACAACCCCTCTTTTTTCTTTGTTATATCAATATTTTTTTACATTCGCTGAGCTCAAAAAAATCTTATTGATAATGAAAAAAACAACTTTGTTACTTTCTACGCTGATTTTCTTTGTTGTGTCTACATTTGCACAGCAAGAAGCACCTGCAAAATCAGGATCAGCATCTGCATCAACAACTCCTGATAAATTAAGCTGGAGAAAAAACAGAAAACTGGCTAAAAAGTCTCTGAAAAAAGGAAGCCTGGAAACGGCAACAGCTTATTTGGAAGCCGGTGCTGCAAAAAAGCCAAAGAAAACATACTTCGCAACAACACTAGCGCCAACAGAGCTTACGTTGAGAGATTATACTGCTGCTAACAAGTGGTACAAAACATTGGTAGATAAAGATTCTGTGAAGCATAAAAAACCGGAATATTTATTCCAATATGCGATGACACAAAAATATCTCGGACAGTACGAAGAAGCTGAAAAAAACTTCAAAAAATACACCAAATTAGCTAAAGATGACGATGCGTCTGTTGAATTAAAAAAACGCGCAAAACGTGAAGCTGAAGGATGTAGAAAAGGAATATTCTTCCGCGATTCAGTAGAAAAACCGGCTTTCAAAGTTCGTCACTTAGATGGCAACTTAAACCAACCTTATGCTGATTTTTCGCCAATGATGAAAGACGATGCTTTATATTTTACTTCATTGAAATCGAACCAAACGAAAGAAGTAAACAAAAAAGAAGTGTATTCTACTTATTCTCGCATTTACAAGTCGCAGAAAAACGGAAACGAATTCACTCCCGGTGTTGAAATTTCTGAGAATGTGAACGTGCCAAATGTACATGTAGGCAACCCAGCATTTACAAAGGACGGAAACACTATGTACTACACCCAATGCACACAAACGGATTTGCAACATTCTAAATGCAACATCTTCGTGAGCAAATTAGTAAATGGAGTTTGGGAAAAAGGCGTAAATGCAGGAGCCGTAAACGACCCATTATATACGTCTACACAGCCTGCAGTTGGTAAAAACAAAGAAGGCGATGATGTCGTTTATTTCGTTTCGGATAGAAATCCTGGAAAAGGATTAGACATCTTCGTTTCGAAAATCAATACAGACGGTTCTTTGAGCAAACCGCGTTCTGTTGGTCCGCAAATCAACTCAAAATTAGATGAGGTTACGCCTTTCTACGAGCCAAAAACAAACACATTGTATTTCAGTTCTAATGGATGGATTAACATTGGGGGATTTGATGTATTCCGCACTACTTGGGATAACGGTGGCGAGTGGATGGAACCTGAAAACTTAGGTCTTCCTGTAAACTCTAGCGTAGATGATATCAATTTTACATTAAACGAAGCCAATACAAAAGGCTTTATAGTATCTAATCGCCCAGGAGGTATGAGTTTGAGAAATGAAACATGTTGCGATGATATTTTCTTCGTAGAAACGTCTAGATTATTCTTGGCTGTTAACGGAAAATTGTTTGAAGAAAAAGACAGTGTGAGAACATTGGCAGACAATGGAAACGTAGTGCTATTTGACGAGCGTAACGGCTTCGAGTTAGGCCAATATAACGTTATCAATGGTCAATATTTCTTCGACCTTGAGCCAAATAGAGGATACAAATTAACGTCTAAAAAAGACGGCTACTACGAAACGCAACTTTCGTTCAATACCGATAATCGCACCTCTTCTGACACCCTATTATTCGACTTAATGTTGAAGAAAAAAGTAGAAGTTAATCCACTTTTTGGAAGAAGAATCGGTACTATTTATTACGAATACGATCGTGCTAGAATCTTACCGGAAGGAAGAGATACATTGAAAAAAGTAGTAGATATTCTTAAGCAATATCCAAACGCAGTGATTGAAGTTGGTGCACACACCGATGGAAAAGGAACTGAAGACTACAACTTGAAACTTTCTCAACACCGTGCAGCAGTTGCTATTAACTACTTTGTGTACGAGAAAAAATTGAACAAAGCTCGATTCGTAGCGAAAGCTTACGGAACTTCACAGCCGGCTGCACCTAACACAAAAGAAGACGGCAAAGACAATCCTGAAGGAAGAGCGAAAAACAGACGTACCATTTTTACTATCATTGACGAGTTAAAGCCAATCGACAGTACAGCTACTCCTACTAAGAAATAAGTTAACCTATTCTCTTTTTTAAAAGTGCCATTTCGTTTGAAATGGCACTTTTGTTTTCTAGATAAATTAGTTTCTATTCCGATATAAATTCTAATTTTGTTGCAGAATCAAATAATATGAAATCCTTAGCTTTTACCCTCTCTACGATTATACTTCTTTTTATTGCAGGATGCGATAGTAAAACGTGTAAGGATACTGTATGTGGTACAAATCAAGTGTGCAATAATGGTGTATGCTACTGCCGCGATGGGTATGAGGGTACAGATTGTTCTCAGTTAAGTGCGAATAAGTTTATTACCAAAAACGGGGCAACCAATTACCAATGGACGGTTTCTGAAAACTGCCAAAACGGTGGTGGTGGATCAACCTATAATACAAGTTTTCAAAGTACTGGAACTAGTAATGTTTCGGAGCTAGTATTTAACTTTTTGGGACAGTATCAAGTAACCGCATATGTGCGCGGTGCTGCTGACGGATCTGGCAATACAATAGAAATCCCTAGTCAACAGCTTGCCGGTTCAGGCACTATCTACGGAATGGGAACGTATGACAGTTACAATAATCGCATTACTGTAAATTTCGAATACAGCCTTTACGGTCAAAACAAAGCCTGCACACATACCTTCTATTAAACAAAATGGCTTCACAACAACAGTTGCAAAGCCACTTTTAATATTGAACACTTTCTTTATTTCTTACCAAACATGCCCGCAATCTTTCCTAACAATCCGCTTGCTCCGCCTTGGTTCGACAATAGCTGACCGGCAATTCCTGCTATATCAACACCTTGTCCGCCACCTTGTGAAAATTGGCTCAATACCGAGTTAAAATCTACACCTCCGGTTTTGCCACCCGTTAACGAACTGATGACGCTATTCATGTCTACAGAACTATCGTTTGGATCAGCTGTTTTTTGCGTGAACTGACTTAACACTTGCGGAATCAATGATGAGGCAATAGATGAAGCAGCGCTGCTGTCAACTCCGTACTTCGAAGCTAAATTACCCGCAAGGCTATTCACAATGTTTCCCACCAACGGATTAGAAGCTACATTGCCTCCGCCATTGCTAAAAAGACTCATTACATCTTGTAAATTTCCGTTAGCCACGGCACCTGACAGGACTTGCTGAATGGCACTGCCGGCTTCGTTTATAGCGGCATCGTTATGCTGGTTCGGCACTGCATCGTTATTCACGATAGCGCTTTGCGCCTGTTGCTTTACAATATCTAATAATTGATCGAACATGTTTTTGATTTTAATAGTTAATAATGATTTACCAATTTACTCTTTTTAAAAAATATATTTGACATCAAAATCCAAAACCAAAGGCTTTGCATTTTAAGATTGACATACATACACATATCATACCAGAAAAAATGCCGCGTTGGGCAGATAAATTCGGGTACAAGGGCTTTATACACTTAGAGCACCACAAACCATGTTGTGCAAGGATGATGAAGGATGATGAATTCTTCCGTGAAATCCAGTCGAATTGCTGGGATCCTGAAAAACGAATTGAAGAATGTAACCACCACCACGTGCACATGCAAGTGCTGTCTACCATTCCGGTAATGTTTCATTATTGGGCTAAGGCTGCTGATGCTTATGATACTTCGCGCTTTTTAAACGATCACATTGCTGAAATTGTAGCAAAATACCCGAATCGATTTTTCGGGTTAGGCACCATTCCCATGCAATCGGCTGAATTGGCTATAAAAGAGATAGAACGTTGCAAAAAAATTGGCTTAAGCGGAATCGAGATTGGAAGTAATGTAAACGATTTGAACTTGAACGAACGCCAGTTCTTCCCTATTTACGAAACCCTTCAAGCATTAGACATGAGTGTATTTGTTCACCCATGGAATATGATGGGCACCAAACAAATTCAACAATATTGGATGCCTTGGTTGGTGGGTATGCCGGCTGAAACCACTCGTTCTATTTGCGCGATGATTTTTGGTGGTGTGTTTGAACGCTTTCCAAAACTAAAAGTGGCATTTGCACATGGTGGCGGAACTTTCCCGGCTACTATTGGCCGAATCGAACAAGGCTTTAAGGCGCGACCCGATTTAACGGCACTCGATAATGATGTGAATCCGCGCGAATATCTAGGCAAATTTTACGTGGATTCGCTCACGCACGACCCTAAAATGTTGCAGTTTATTATTGATTTAATCGGTAGCGACAAAATTATGTTGGGCACTGATTATCCTTTCCCTTTAGGCGAATTAATTCCGGGGGAAGTGGTTGAATTGCTAAATCCTAGTCAATCCATAAAAGACCAATTGCTTTATGAAAATGCGCTGAACTGGCTGGGTATGGAAAAATCGCACTTCCTGCATATGCACAAATAAGTAGTAACCATTCGATGATATGACATTTGAAAACACGCTCGCTTTCGCGAAAACACTCGACAAAAACGATTCATTAGCAGCTTTCCGCAACGAATATTTTATTCCGAAACACGGTAAGAAAGACAGCATTTACCTTTGCGGAAACTCATTAGGACTTCAACCAAAAGTGACCCAATCGTATATCGAACAAGAGTTGAAAGACTGGCGCACCTTTGGGGTAGAAGGTCATTTTCATGCAAAAAATCCATGGTTGAGTTATCATCGTCAATTCGAAAAGCCATTAATGAACCTGATAGGTGCGAAAAAAGGCGAAGTAGTGGCGATGAACCAACTTACAGTGAATCTTAATTTATTGCTGATTTCCTTCTATCAACCGAAAGGGAAAAAGAAGAAAATTTTGATCCAAGCCAGCGAGTTTCCATCCGATTATTATGCAGTGGAACAACAAATTCGTTTGCATGGACTAAAACCAAAAGATTGCATAATAGAAGTGAAGCCAAGAAAAGGTGAAGAAACATTACGCACTGAAGATATTGCTGAAACCATCCGCAAACACAAAGATGAACTAGCTTTGGTATTGTTCAGTGCCGTTAATTATTATACCGGACAGTTTTTCGACATTAAAGCCATTGCGAAAGCATGTTGCGAACACAAAATTACCTTTGGCGTAGATTTGGCACATGCTATTGGCAACGTAGAATTGAAGCTCCACGATTGGAATGTAGACTTCGCCACCTGGTGTAGTTATAAATATTTGAACTCGGGTCCGGGTGGTGTGAGCGGTATTTTCGTGAACAATTACCACGCGAAGAACTTTTCGTTAAATCGATTAGCCGGCTGGTGGGGTAACGATGAAAAAACACGGTTTAAAATGCAGAAACATTTTGAGCCGGCCGAAGGTGCTCAAGGTTGGCAAATTAGTAATGCACCTATTTTATCTATGTCGGCTCATGCAGCAGCTCTTTCGTTGTTCGAAAAGGCAGGAATGAAAAACCTTCGCGCTAAAAGCAAAACCCTTACAGGCTACCTCTATTTTCTTCTTTCCGACATAAACAGTGCTGATTTTCAGCTTATTACTCCAACAAATCCAAACGAAAGGGGTTGTCAAGTATCGATCCAAATGAAAAAAGACGGCAGAAAAACATTCGATTATTTAACAAAAAACGGAGTGATTGCCGATTGGCGCGAACCGGATGTAATACGCGTTGCACCCGTTCCGATGTACAATTCTTTCGAGGATGTTTTCCGTTTTGCAGCCCTTTTTAAGTCAGCTTTGAGCACAAAATAAGCCCAATTATACTCGGCACGGCTTTTGTAATCCAAGGAGAATGTTTATCTTACTTACACAACATTGTCCTATGAAGCAATATATTCTAGTATGTTGTCTGATTCTGGGAGCGTTTTCTTCCGGCAGACTGTGTGCACAGGAAAGTGGAACAGCCAGTTTTTACGATAATTATTTCAACGGAAAAAAAATGGCCGGGGGCGGATTGTTCGATAACACAAAAATGACCTGCGCCCACAAAACATTGCCTTTTGGCACAATGCTAAAGGTAACTAACCTTGCAAACGACAAATCAGTAACCGTAAAAGTAACCGATCGGGGTCCATATGTTAAAGGAAGAGTGCTCGACCTTACTAAAGCTGCAGCCAAAGAATTAGGCTTTGTAAATAATGGCACTGCTCATGTGATGTATGAAATTATTCGGGATGACAAGGCTGAGCCGGTGGATTCTATCCAATTTCAAAACTCGCAGTTTATTACCATTTCACCGCCTGATACAGTTTTGTTCCAAGACTACGGTATCAAAATTGCCGCATATGAGAATGCGGATATAGCATTAAAAACGGCAAACGACTTAGTAGTAAAGTATAAGCTTCCGGTAAGTTTGGAGCGATTTGCACTGGCAAGAGGGAATATGTATCGCTTATTTTTAGGTAAATTCACTTCAGAAAATGAGGCAGAAGCTATGATTGACAAGGTGAAGAAGGCTTATCCCGGCTGCTACGTTATTCAATACAGCAAATTCAAGTAATTACAGATAAAACTTGTGATTGTTATCGTTCAGAAATTTTTCTTTTTCGCGATAGCTCGGCATGATTTTCTCCACCAAGTTCCAAAATCGGTTAGAGTGATTCGGGTGAATCAAATGCGCCAATTCATGAATTAACACATAATCAATTACATCTTGAGGGGCGAAAAGTAAGCGCAGTGAAATATTGATATTCCCTTGCGTAGAGCAACTGCCCCAATTACTTGTATTGTATTTCAGCTTCACGGAGTTGATGTGTTTCCCAAAATAGCGACTATTCAACTCATGAATACGTTCAGTAATAATGGGCTGAAAAAACTTGGTCAAGCATTTACACACCAAATAGCTGTTGGTGTTAGCCTGTGCCTCAGCCGATAAACCTTTGGCTAATGAAATCACAATCTGATTATTGAAAATTTTTGCCGTGCTCTTTTTCTGATCTTGGAAGAAAATGCTGATAAAAAAATCGTAGCCACCAATGCGAATCACTTCGCCATTCATGTACTTACGTTGCGGGAGAAAATCAAGCAACTCAGGTTTACTGCCTAACTTTTCCTTTGCCCACTTTAAAAAGTAATCGATGTTTTTGCGCTGTTCTTCTTTGGGTTGTTTTGCGCTGATTTTTATGGTAATTCCATTCGAATTTACAGTTACCCGATTATTGAAGCGATCTTCAAACAAAATCTTAACCGGTACAGCCAAATCGCCAACATTAATTTCGAATACCTCTACACGCTCCTTCTCTTCCACAACTTTCTGTGACTTAGGCATTATATTTTCGAAAAGCGATAACAGCATGGTGGAGTATTGAACTTGGTAAAGTTGTATCCAATTTCTGCGATTGTGAAATCAAATTTTCCACAACTGTTATAATTTAAGGTTTTCGACATATGCGTATTGCGCCACATCGTAGTAAGGTAAGCACATTGCCTCGCATTCGGCTTTCCATTTTTTTACGCGCCAATTTTTATTGGATGTGTCGAAAATATATTGTTTCGATTCAAACAGATGATGAAGCACTGCCATACGCTGTCGTTGATTTCCGGAAAGAATAATGGCATCTAATTTCAGCTTAAAAGCAACAGCCTCTTGGAGCTTCACCGGCTTATCAATAAGCATAATCCGCTTTCCATGAAAAACATATAATTGTCCGATGGGTAATTCTATTTGCCGAATATCGCTATGCCTTATAGACATGCTGTGCTTTATACCCAAAGCCCACCAGTGATGCTTGATATGAAACAACATACTGCTTTCATTCATTTGCAAAGAACTATCTATCGCAGTATATGCTGTTGTGTTTTGAATGAAAGATAACGCTCTATGTTTAGGCACCGAGTAGCAAACGATTTGTGTTTGGTTTTCATTCTGCAAAAGCCGAAATACCCGAACGAAACTGTATATCATAAACACCGCCAAGAGCCATACACCATATTTCCCTTTCGGTGAGAAGTAATAGAGGAGGGCCAAAGCAATAAGTGCATAGATCAAATACATCTCCGTTTGTGTTACTTGAATTTCTTCTATCAATGCAAAAGGCAAACTATCGATGAAGTAAACGAACTTGTTGATCCACACCAACAAGAAATTGAAAAGCCACCCAACGATGTCGAACACAAAAGGAATTTTGAACGTTACGCAAATCAACATACCCAAATACAGCACAAAGTCGCTGGCTGGAATGATGATTAAATTGGAAATCAAAAACAGATTCGGGAACTGATGAAAATAATACAAGCTAATGGGGAACGTGGCTATTTGTGCAGCTATAGAAAGACAAGTAATAGACCATGCGCCTTTCATTAGTTTATTCTTGAACGTCAATATCGGCTGCAAAATCGGGTATAGCACTACAATACCCAACACCGCTAAATAAGAGAGTTTGAAACCAACTTCGGTAATCAAATACGGATTCCAAAACAAAAGCAACAAACAAGAAACACCCAACACATTGTACATATTGTTATCTCGATTCAAAGCTTTGGCAATGACAAAAAAAGTAAACATCACCACAGCCCGCAATACCGATGGACTAAGGCCAGTAAGTACTGCGTAGAAAAACATAACCGATAAAACAAGCATCACTTTTACCCATTTCAGTTTTCGATATTTATCCATCCAGCTGAAAATAAATTGAAGCGCCAAGAACAAAACGCCAACATGCAAACCACTTACACTCAGCACATGCAAAGCACCACTACTGGCGTAAGCTTGCACAATATCGGCATTCATGTAATCGCGATAACCTAGCATAATAGCACTGGCTACGGCTAACTCATCTTTGGTTTTCACATGTTGTTCGATAAGCGAAAGAAAGAAATCACGTAGGTTGTAAATGCCAGCTAATAGTCTATTCCCTTTATTTTGAGCTAATATTCGCCAAGCATTCTCTTTCAGAAAAACACGAAAATAAATATTGTGAAAGCGTTGATATTGTGCATAATCAAACTGATACGGATTTTTTGGCCCGCCTAATAACTCAGGAAGTGCATGAAACAAGAGTTCTGAACCGTACTTTACTTTCGCACTGTTCGAATCGGTTCGCATTTGTAGCATCACCAATCCTGAAACCGTTTGTTGTTGTGCTCCATACTTTGTTATCAACTCTGCTACTGCCATGGTGGTCTTTTCTTTGCGCACAGGAGGTTCAGCAATTCGTACGATATACACGCATTCTTCAGAACGAAAATGAATCAAATGTGAAGGATCAAATACGCTTGTATGGACAAAAACGAGCAACCAACCGATAATAAACATTTGTAATTGCACGATTATTCCGGCAATAAAGCGGAGATGATAACCGGTAACCACACTTTTTAATCGATTCAGCAGCAATAGCAAGGCACACAACAGCGATAGAATTAACAACAAATAAGCAACAATAAAACGATAATGCGGATAGAAGACAAGTGGCTGAAACACAAAGTGCAAAAGGGAAACAGCCCCCATAATACCAGTGATTAGGGGCAATAAAAGGCGCACAGCCGGGGCGTCATTCCATAGTGAACGAGTACTGTCCATACTTCAAGGTAGGGCTATTTCTAAAAACAGCAAAGCCGCATGAATATCACACGGCTCTGTTTTTTCGTAAACAATGTAACTATGGTTACACCGTCATAATTTCTTTTTCTTTCATCTCTAAATGCTTATCTACACTTCCTGAGAAATCATTCAAAATGTTTTGAATGTCCGTCTCTGCTTGCTTTCCGGAATCCTCAGGCAAACCATCCTTGATGTATTTTTTAATTTTTTCGTTACCATCTCTTCTAAAACTTCGCAACGATACGCGGCAGTTTTCGGCTTCCACTTTTGCCTGTTTTACTAAGTCCTTTCTGCGCTCTTCTGTTAATGCAGGAATGTTCAAACGGATGACTTTTCCATCGTTCTGTGGCGTTAAACCAATATTCGCCATCAAAATTCCACGCTCAATAGGATGTAACAAACCACCATCCCAAGGCTGAATAGAAATGGTTCTCGCATCCAAAATAGAAATGTTTGCTAATTGATTGATTGGCGTCAAAGCCCCGTAGGCTTCAGCATTCACACCATCCAAAATGGCAGTAGATGCACGTCCTGCTCTAATTTTCGACAACTCATATTCAAAATGCTCAATGGCTTTTTTCATTTGAGCACGTACTTCATTCAATAAATCTTTAACATCTGTATCTGTCATATTCTGTTTTTTAGCCTTGCGAAAGTAAAAAAAACCGATGAAAGTTTTGGAAGAGAATTGCGTTCGAATTTTTTATTTAAGTTTAAGTTCATTTGTAAAACCATGTTAGTAAAAACCTTTGGAAGTGCCGTTTATGGGGTGGATGCCGTTACGATTACGGTAGAAACCAGCGTGGAGCAAGGGATGAAATATTTTATGGTGGGATTGCCCGATAATGCGGTGAAAGAAAGTCAGCACCGCGTGGAAACCGCCATAAAGCATATCAACTACAAAATGCCCCGACAAAAAATTGTGATCAACCTCGCCCCTGCCGATATTCGAAAAGAAGGCTCTGCTTACGATCTTACCATTGCTCTTGGCATTCTAGCCGGATCCGGGCAAATCGATAATATAGATGAGCTCGATAAGTACATTATTATGGGAGAACTTTCCCTCGATGGAAGTTTGCAACCCATTAAAGGCGCATTGCCTATTGCCATTCAGGCACGGAAAGAAAAATTCAAAGGCATTATTCTGCCGAAACAAAATGCGCGTGAAGCTGCTATTGTCAACAATATCGAAGTATATGGGGCAGAAAGTTTGTTGGATGTAATTGAATTCTTCAATGGTAATTCCACACTTCAACAAACGGTGGTAGACACACGCGAAGAATTTGCAGCCAACATCCAACATTCGGAGTTTGATTTTGCCGATGTGAAAGGTCAAGAAAACATCAAACGCGCGATGGAAATTGCGGCTGCCGGTGGACATAACTTAATTCTGATTGGTCCGCCAGGTGCAGGAAAAACCATGCTCGCCAAGCGGATGCCTACTATTCTTCCACCCTTAACGCTCAGCGAATCGTTGGAAACCACAAAGATTTATTCGGTGGCAGGAAAACTATCCAAAAACGCTTCGTTGGTGTATACGCGGCCGTTTCGTTCGCCCCACCACACGGTAAGCGATGTGGCGCTCGTAGGTGGTGGTTCGAATCCACAACCCGGAGAAATTTCGTTATCGCACAACGGAGTTTTGTTTTTGGATGAATTGCCGGAATTTAAACGCAGTGTCCTCGAAGTAATGCGCCAACCCATGGAAGACCGAAAAGTGACCATTTCGCGTTCGCGCTTTTCGGTAACTTATCCGGCAAGTTTCATGTTAGTGGCTTCGATGAATCCATGTCCCTGCGGGTATTTCAACCACCCAGAAAAAGAATGTGTGTGCGGACCGGGCATTGTACAAAAGTACTTGAATAAAATTTCGGGACCATTGCTTGATCGCATTGATTTGCATGTGGAAGTTACACCTGTTTCGTTCAACGAACTATCTTCAGAACGAAAAACGGAAGACAGCAATACCATTCGCGAGAAAGTGATTCGCGCCAGAGAAATACAGGCCAAACGCTTTGAGCAGATGGAAGGCATGCATTGCAATGCGCAAATGGAAGCCCAAAAAGTGCAAGAAATTTGCGTAATTTCTGATCAAGCCCGAATGCTGTTGAGCAAAGCCATGCAGCGGCTGAACCTCTCTGCCCGCGCCTACGATCGCATTTTGAAAGTAGCCCGCACCATTGCCGATTTAGCGAATAGTGAAGAAATAAAAACAGAACATATAGCAGAAGCCATTCAGTTTCGTAGTTTAGACAGAGAAAACTGGGGGCAATAATTTTTGTAATGACCAAAATCAAATTTTCAAATTTCATTATGCTGTTGAAAGGAAAACAGATTTCGTGTTTTGGTCGGCACCAAAAATTGTGGATTCACATTGTATTGATGGCACTAATGTGTATTCAATGCTTCTGTTCAACAGCTTTCGCACAAGACACCACTTTTCACTTCCGCAAAAAAACATCCATTTTAGATTATTCGCCACGGTTGAACAAATACAGAATTGGGGCAGTATCCGGAACAATTGGCGCAGCATACATTGGGGGAATGGTGTATCTTAACCATGAATGGTACGCACAATATCCAAAATCAAAATTCCATTTTTTTAATGATGCTGCTGAATGGAATCAAATTGATAAATGCGGTCATATCACCGGTTCGTATGTAGAGGCACAATATGCTTATCACATTTATCGTTGGGCTGGCATGAATCGAATGCAGGCAGCGGGCTACGGGGCTTTGAGTGGTTTCTTGGCGCAATCGTCCATTGAAATTTTAGATGGATTTTCTTCGAAATGGGGTGCCAGTTGGAGCGATATTGGAGCGAACGCCTTTGGATCATTATTGGCCATGTCGCAGAATATGGCCTGGGGCGAACAACGCATACAACTCAAAATGTCGTTGCATTTGGTGGATTATCCGCGAGGCGATTTAGGAAATCGTGCCAATGAATTATTTGGCACTTCTGTGTTTGAAAAAATTCTGAAAGACTACAACAACATTAATTTCTGGTTGAGTGTAAATCCGGCTCGTTTCAACCCGAATCAAAAACGGGCAAAGTGGTTGAGTATTGCAGTGGGCTACGGAGCCGGCAATTTATATGGTGGTTTCGAAAATAAATGGACCGATAAGCAAGGCAACGTCTACGATTATTCTTCGGTAAAACGCTATCGTAAATTTTTCATTTCCCTCGATTACGATTTAACGCAAATCAAAGCCCGTACGCGTTTCGGACGAATGGTATTAGGCGCACTGAACTGGATTAAACTGCCTGCACCGGCTATTGAATTCAACACCCTAGGGCAAGTGGTTTTTCACCCCTGTTTTTTCTTGAATATGGAAATGCCGATTTATTTGAAAAAGTAATCGTTACAGCTTCCGCGCCACCAACACATAGTGATCGAAGAAAAATTCCTGCTTTATGCAAACGACCTGTTCTATTTTGCAATTTCTGCTTTCCAAAAACGAGCTATATTCTTTCAAATTGTATTGATGCGGATGAAGAATATCGCCCGGAATCAGGCGAAATAAATACTTGAAAAAGGAAAAATTATGCGCATCAATGCTCACCACAATGTTGCTGTTTTGTTGAGCGCTTCCAACCACCACATCAAATGCCTTATCCATGGCATGCACATGATTGATGGCATTCATGCAAAACACCATATCAAAGGCTGTTGGAGAAGAAAATCTTTCAATTGATTGTGTAACGAACTGCGTTTCCGGATAGTCTTTCTTATTGAAAAAAGGAATCGTTGCAGCATATTCGTCTAACAAGGGATCCACTGCCGTTAATCGCTTTTGCCAATGTCGATTGGCCAATTGAAGTCCGAATGGTCCGCAACCAAAATCAATAATGGAATTTGCTTCTTCAATGGCTTTTCCCAATTCCAAAGTGCGCATCAATTCCAACCAATAATTGGTTTTCCAAGCGATGTACTCTCCCTTCGATTTGCCCGAAAGGTAGCGCTTCCACCACTGTAACTCAAACCATTGTGCAATTTTCCAACGTAGCAACATGTAACGAAGGTAACATTTTAGCTTCTAGAAGCTAGAGGCTAGCCGCTAGAAGCTTCCGCCATCCACCATTTCCAACAAGATATGCACAAAGCTGATTTCGCTGTTTGTATAGAAAAATAAACGTATAATTTTACCGACAGCTGTATGTTGCTTTGTCGCTTCAGATTTATCTGGAGAGGAAAGTCCGGACAATAAAGAGTGCCGCGCCACCTAACGGGTGGATGTTGTGTAATAGCAACAGAGATAGTGCCACAGAAAATAACCACCGCTACTCCGGTTGCGGAAAGGGTGAAAACGTGTGGTAAGAGCACACGAATTGCGTTAGTAATAGCGCAGTTGGGTAAACCTGGCGGATTGAAAGCCCATGTATATCAGCGCTTGAGGGCTACTCGCTCGAGCTGAGGGGTTGGGTGCATCAGGCATCAAGTGATTGATGTCGCAGTTAAATGACAAAGGTCTTTGAGCAATCAAAGGAACAGAATCCGGCTTATAGGCATACAGTGAATGAATTTTTAATCTCGATTTCCAACGAAAAAGAGAAACAACATAAACAACCTAAAAACGAACAACCATGCCCAATGTACTGATTGCAGATGACGAGAAAGCCATCCGCAGAACCCTCCGCGAAATTCTGGAATACGAAAACTATAAAGTTGACGAAGCAGAAGATGGCCAGAAAGCCTACGATATGCTGAAAGATGGCGATTACGATGTAGCCCTTTGCGATATCAAAATGCCGAAAATGGATGGCATGGAAGTGTTAGACAAGTTGAAAAAAGAAGGCGTAGAAACGCAAATGATTATGATTTCCGGCCACGGAAACATTGAAACAGCCGTAGAAGCTGTACGCAAAGGGGCTTTCGATTTTATTTCGAAGCCGCCTGATTTGAATCGCTTATTGATTACCGTGCGTAACGCCATGGACAAAGGCAATTTGGTAACCGAAACCAAAGTGTTGAAACGAAAGGTGTCGAGTACGCGAGAAATTGTGGGCGATTCACCGGCTATCTTGAAAATCAAAGAAACTATTGATCGAGTTGCACCTACTGAAGCACGTGTTTTGGTAACAGGTGAAAACGGAACCGGAAAAGAATTAGTTGCGCGTTGGATTCACGAAAAATCGAATCGTGCACAAATGCCCTTAATTGAAGTGAACTGTGCAGCAATTCCATCAGAACTAATTGAAAGCGAGTTGTTCGGACACGAAAAAGGAGCCTTTACTTCTGCCATCAAAACCAAATTAGGGAAATTCGAATTGGCGAATGGCGGAACCTTGTTCTTGGATGAAATTGGAGACATGAGCATGTCGGCTCAATCGAAGATGTTGCGTGCCTTACAAGAAAACCGAATCACTCACGTGGGTGGAGATAAAGACATTTTGGTGGATGTACGTGTGGTTGCCGCAACCAATAAAGATTTGACGAAAGAGATTGAAGAAGGCCGTTTCCGTATGGACTTATACCATCGTTTGAGTGTGATTATTATTCACGTACCAACCTTGAATGAGCGCGCAGATGATATTCCGCAACTGGCTGAAAAATTCGTAAAAGAAATCTGCGAAGATTATCGCATTCCGAAAAAAGTAATTACGCCAAAAGCTTTGGAAGAGTTGAAAAACATGAAGTGGGAAGGTAATATTCGTGAGTTGCGTAACGTAATTGAGCGTTTAATTATTTTGAGCGAAACGAAAATAACGGATGAGGATGTGAAAACCTTCGTAACGAATATTCACGCCAAAAATACACCTACTGATACCTTTGAACAATTCGAAAAATTCCAAGACTTTAAAGAGCACATGGAAAAACTGTTCATTGAACACATGCTGAAAAAACATGGTTGGAATGTATCGAAAACAGCAGATGTATTGGACATTCAACGTTCGCACTTATACAACAAGATTGAAAAATTCGACTTACGTAGAAATTGATAAAAAGCTTTAAATTAGGCTGACAAAATTGCAGTAGCAAGATTTTGCATGCTATTTGCAATTCACTATTTAAAACAAAAATTATGTGGATATTATCATTAGTCATTTTAGGAATCAGCTGGTTGATTCAATGGCGCTTAAAAAGTAAGTTCGAAGAATACTCGCAAGTTCCATCGCGTGGGAACTTAAGTGGTGCAGAAATAGCAGCAAAAATGTTGCGCGAAAACGGTATTGACGATGTGAAAATCGTTTCGGTTGAAGGTCGATTAACGGACCACTACAATCCGGTTGACAAAACCGTGAATCTTTCACCGGAAGTTTACCAAGGTAGAAGTGTTGCTGCTGCTGCGATTGCAGCCCACGAGTGCGGGCACGCTGTGCAACATAAACAAGCCTATTTGTGGCTGGGGATGCGTTCTAAATTAGTTCCTGCAGTGAGCTTTGCATCCAATTGGGTACAATGGATTTTGTTAGCTGGTGTAGTTCTGATGACATTTGCCGGAATGGTAGGCGCATGGGTATTATTGGTGGGTATCGTTCTTTTTGCCATGACAACACTATTTAGCTTTATCACATTACCTGTAGAATTTGATGCTTCTGCACGGGCATTGGCTTGGTTGGAAACAAGCGGTGTTACTTCATCGCAAGAACACGAACAAGCAAAGGATGCTTTGAAATGGGCGGCTATGACCTATGTGGTTGCGGCTTTAGGTTCTTTAGCAACATTGATGTATTACATCATGCTTTTCTTAAGAAGAAGATAATTTAATGCCTTTAAAAAAAATGCCGAGCTCCATTGAACTCGGCATTTTTTTTTATAAGTTATTTTGTCTTATTCCCCTTTCTTCTCCTCAAACAAATGCATAATCGCATCACTCACGCCAACATTCGAAAATCCGCCATCGTGGAAGAGATTTTGCATCGTAACATAACGCGTTAAATCCGAGAACATCGACACACAATAATCGGCACAAGCATCGGCAGGAGCATTACCCAGTGGCGACATTTTTTCTGCAAATCCAAAGAAAGAATCAAAGCCTTTAATACCTGAACCCGCTGTGGTCATGGTTGGCGACTGTGAAATAGAATTCACACGCACTTTCTTTTGTGTGCCATAATAATAGCCAAACGAGCGTACAATCGATTCCAAAGTAGCTTTTGCATCCGCCATATCGCCATAACCGGGGAATGAACGTTGTGCAGCTATATAGGTCAACGCCAACACACTAGCCCAATCATTCAATGCATCTTGCTTCATACAAGTCTGCAAGGTTTTATGCAACGAAAAAGCCGAAATATCATAAGTCTTCTGCATCCATTCGTAATTCACATCGGTATACGTTTTGCCTTTGCGCACGTTAGGCGACATACCAATCGAGTGCAAAACAAAATCCAATTTACCGCCTAAATGGTTCATTGATTCACTCACTAATTTTTCTAAATCTTCCACTATTGTAGCATCTGCACCAATTATAGGTGCATTGCAGATTTCAGATAGTTTTTTGATTTCGCCCATACGCAAAGCAACCGGTGCATTCGTTAGTGTGAATTGTGCACCTTGCTCATGCGCTTTTAACGCCACTTTCCAAGCAATAGAATTTTCGTCCAATGCTCCGAAAATGATTCCTCTCTTTCCTTTCAATAAATTATTCATACATGATTTTTAGTGACGAACTTTAGTTTTGGTTCGCCTAAATAGCTAAAACTTATTCAAAAAATAAAAAACCGCCCAAAATTTGAGCGGTTTCTCGTTGTCTTAACTGTACAGCTTATCGATTAAAGCTTGATATTTTTCGGTTACGATTTTGCGTTTCACCTTCAACGTTGGTGTTAACTCACCTCCGTCAATAGTCCATTCGTCAGGCATTAACTCAAAGCGTTTAATAGTTTCCCACTGCCCGAAGTGTTTATTTTTTTCGTCAATTTTTTCTTGGAACATTTTACGAACTGCCGGGTCGTTTACCAAATCTTTATTTGATAACGATTTTATGCCATTCATTATACACCACTCTTTCAAATTCACGAAATTCGGTACAATCAATGCGGAAACATAATTTCTTGACTCACCCACTACCAACATTTGCTCAATGTATGGAATCTCTTTCATTTTACTTTCCAACGAAAGTGGTGCAATATATTTACCGCCCGATGTTTTGAAAATTTCTTTCACCCGATCGGTGATTTTCAAATATTTTTTGCCTTTGTGCATCACAATGGTTCCTACATCTCCTGTCTTCAACCAGCCATCGACAATGGTTTCTGCAGTAAGGTCCGGTCGTTTATAATAACCCATCATCACATTCGGGCCTTTGCACAAAATTTCACCTTCGCCTTCTTTCATACCTTCGCGATGATCTAAATGCACATCTACTCCATCAATAATAGCACCCACTGTTCCGAACACAATCATGTCTTTTTCAAAAGGAGTTACAGAAATAACCGGAGACGATTCTGTTTGTCCGTAACCCTCTGCAACTAATATTCCTGCTGCAGTGAACACACGTGCTAATTTCGGATTCAACTTCGCAGCACCGGTACAAATGCCAATTACATTGCCACCCAAAGCATCACGCCATTTAGTATAAATTAATTTGTCGTACAACTTATATTTCAACGAATCAATTAAACCATAATTTTTCGTTAGGTCGTAGTTATTCGCAAACTCCATAGCTGCGAAATACAATTTCTTTTTAAAGCCCTCTAAGTTGGCAGAAGCAGCTTCCAACTTCATATACACCTTCTCTAACAAACGTGGAACAGAGGTGAAGAAATGCGGTTTCACTTCTTTCAAGTTTTCGGCAATGGTATCCATGCTTTCCGCATAATAAATAGACACACCGTTAAGTATGTATACGAAACAAACTGTTCTTTCAAAAATATGGCACAACGGTAAGAAACTCAACACACGTTTTTCTGAATCTAGCGGTAACATTGGGTTCACCGCTTTAATATTACTTATCACGTTATCATGCGAAAGCATTACACCTTTTGGATTTCCGGTAGTTCCGGAAGTGTAAATAATAGTAGCTAATTCGTTCGGCTGCACAGATGCTTTTATCGCTTCTAAAGCGGCCACATCACCACCTTCTCCAAGCGCTAAAAAGTCGTCAAAACTTTTGCAACCATCTACCTGATCAAACGAAAACACATCAATTAACGAAGGTACATTCGGTTGAATAGCTTTAATTTTTTTCACTAAGCCGGCATCCGAAACGAAGGCATATTTTATTTCTGCATCATTAAAGATGAAATTGTATTCCGATTCGCTAATCGTTGGATAAACTGGCACATTCACCAAACCGGCTTGTAATGAAGCCATATCAATGATATTCCATTCTTGTCGGCTTGTAGATACAATGGCAATCTTATCGTCTTTTTTCAAACCCAATTTCAAGAGAGCCAAACTCGCCTGCGTCATGGTATCAATAATATGCTTCGTAGAGTAGTGTTTCCACTCCCCGTTTATCTTTCTTGAAATAGCATCCGGTTGAGGATATTTCTCGTTTTGGTAATAGACAACATCAAAGAGTCTTGTAAAGTCTTTCATCGTGGTTTGGTATTGATTGTGAATTCCGAATATATAAACAATGTGTATTAGAACGAAATTGTTTATTGGAAAGGCAGATTTTTTTCAATTAACCTCCAAAAAATTCTGTAATAATTTCTTTTTTCTACTTTTGCACATGGCAACAAGAAATTCTACCAGCGATAGATTCGCTTTCGAAGGGATAACATTTGACGATGTTTTATTAGTTCCCGCTTATTCTGAAATCTTACCACGCGACACCAGCTTACGCACCCGACTTACACGCAACATTGAAATTAATGTTCCGTTGATTTCTGCTGCTATGGATACCGTAACCGAATCGGCTATGGCCATTGCGATTGCACGCGAGGGAGGCATTGGAATTCTGCACAAAAATATGTCCATCGAAAAACAAGCTGAGCAAGTGCGTAAAGTGAAACGAGCCGACAGCGGTTTGATTCTCGATCCTATCACATTACAAGCTGAAGCCACAGTAGGCGATGCCATGAAAATTATGAGTGAAAACAGAATTGGTGGCATTCCTATTACGGATAAATCGGGCAAATTAGTGGGCATTTTAACCAACCGCGATTTGCGTTTCGAGAAAAATAAAAAGCGAAAAGTAAGTGAGGTGATGACGCGTGAAAACCTTATCACTGCGCACAAAGGAATGGATTTGAAAAAAGCCGAAGGCATCCTCGAAAAATACAAAATCGAAAAATTACCGGTAATCGACAATGCCGGAAAATTGGTGGGTTTGGTTACCTATAAAGATATTTTGAAATTGCGTTCGCACCCAAGTTCCAGCAAAGACGGCTTCGGACGATTATTATGTGGAGCAGCCGTTGGCGTTACACCCGATATGTTTACCCGCATTGAAGCCTTGATGGCAGTGGGTGTAGATGTAGTGACTATTGATACTGCACACGGACATTCTAAAGGCGTTTTGGAAAACGTAAAAAACACCAAAAAGAATTTCAAAAAATTGGAGATTATTTCGGGCAATATAGCTACAGCCGAAGGCGCAAAAGCATTGATTGATGCAGGAGTTGATGGTGTGAAAGTAGGTGTGGGTCCGGGTTCTATTTGCACTACTCGAATTGTAGCCGGTGTAGGTGTTCCACAACTTTCAGCTATTCATCAAGCGTATTTAGCGGCAAAAAAAGCAGGGGTCCCTATTATTGCCGATGGGGGCATTCGATACACCGGTGATATTGTGAAAGCATTGGCAGCCGGAGCAGATACTGTAATGGCTGGAAGTATTTTTGCGGGAACGGATGAAAGCCCAGGTGAAACCATTATTTATGAAGGCAGACGATTCAAATCGTATCGTGGCATGGGTTCTGTGGAAGCGATGCAAGAAGGATCGAAAGACCGCTATTTCCAAGATGCAGAAGATGATATCAAAAAATTAGTACCGGAAGGTATTGTTGGTCGTGTACCTTACAAAGGTACGGTTGCAGAAATTGTATACCAGTACGTGGGTGGATTACGTGCCGGCATGGGCTATTGCGGTGCAAAAAATCTGGCAGAATTGAAGAAAGCGAAATTCGTTCGCATCACTTCATCTGGCATTAACGAATCGCACCCGCATGATGTAATGATTACAAAGGAAGCGCCAAATTATTCGAGAAAGTAAAAAGCCTTTATCGCTTTATAGCGTTATGCTTGTTTAGCACCGCTGCTAAATCTCGCTTTTACACTATCCACAACATAATAAACCATAGGTACAACATACACGGTTAGCATCAATGATGAAGATAAACCTCCGATAATTACCCAAGCTAGCCCGTTTTTCCACTCGCTGGCTGTGCCCGATGCCAATGCAATAGGAAGCATACCAATTACCATAGCTAAAGTGGTCATAAGTATGGGGCGCATGCGTTCTTTACCGGCTTTCACCAATGCCTCTTCATAGTGCATACCTTCGGCTTTCAAATGGTTTGTAAAGTCAACAATTAAAATGGCATTTTTCACCACCAAACCCATAAGCATAATCAGACCTAACATGGCGAAAAGACTAATGTTATTCATAGATAAGTTTAATGCCAAAAATGCACCAATGATGGCTAATGGTATAGAAAACAGCACTACAAACGGATAAACAAAACTATCATAAAGGGCTACCATTATCAAGTAAATCAAAACAAAGGAAACCAGAAGTACCGAGCCTAGTGCGCCAAAACTATCTTGCTGACGTTTAATATCGCTACCCCATGAAAGTTGCATCCCTTCGGGCAACGGATTTTTGGCGAGGTAATTCAACACATCATCGGCTACTGTTCCGGAAGGCCTCCCCAATGCATCTGCTGTAAGTGTTACAGCTGGCTGTCTGTCTTTTCGTTCCAACAGTGATGGCGATTTATCTTGAACAACTTCCGCAAATTGAGCCACTTCTACCGGCATTCCCATTGGGTTCACAATTGCCAAGTGGCTTACATCATCATAATTTCGCCTATTGAAATTAGTTAACCAAACTCGAATAGGATATTCTGTTCCATTTTCAGTTAAGGTGGCATCTGCATTCCCTGAAAATGCAATACGGGTGTTTAATCCAACATACGCTGTTGTTAAACCTAAACGTTGCATTTTATCTTTGTCGGGTACAATTTTATATTCCGGATTTCCATCTTGAACCGATAATCGTGCATTATCGGCACCGGGTATTTTCTCAACAGCAGCTTTTAATTGGTTCGCAGCCATCATCACCTGTGTGTAGCTGTTGCCGCTTAAGGTAATTTCAATGGGTGCTGTTTTTGGAATTAAGCCCAGCGTTGCAATCGCAAAATTGATTCCGGAATATTTACCCTTGAGCTCCTCCCGAAGCTGTCGCATAAATTGTTCTGTGCTTATAGAGCCTCTTTCGTTCTTGGGTTTAAGTTGAATCGTAAATTCAGAAACATTTGCAGCACCCAAACCCAAACTTCCAATACCTGTGCTTGGTCCTCCCACATTACTGAAGAGGCTGCTCACTTCTTTCTTTTGTGAAATATATTGCTCAATAGACTTGGTTATTTTATTGTTTTGCGCAATAGAAGTGTTTTTGTCGAACTCTAAGGTCATTCTGAACTTGCCTTGATCACCGGTAGTCATTAATTCTTTGCCGATAATGCCTTGCTTCATTATTACAGCGGTTACAACAAACAGGAATAATACAAACACTGTAAACACTAACTTATGATGCAACACCCAACGTAGTTGTTTCCCATACCATGCAATAAACGCTTCAAGCTGGTGTTCGAAACCAATTAAAAACCGATTGAAAAAATGCGTGGGCTGCAAATCTTCTTTCTTACCCAAACGCGAAGCCAGCCAAGGTGTTAGCGTAAAACAAACCAACAAACTACTTAATGTTGACGTAATAACTACAATAGAAAACTGTTTGAGCATATCGGCTACAAACACCTGTAGAAAGAGAATGGGAACGAAAACAACAACATCCACTAGTGTAATCGAGAGAGCAGAAAACCCTATCTCCATTCGCCCTTCAAGTGCTGCTCTTGCCTTATCTTTTCCGGCATCCAAATGTTTCTGAATATTTTCCAACACCACTGTGGCGTCATCTACCAAAATTCCAATCACTAACGACATGGCCAACAAGGTCATCAAATTCAAGGTATAATTCAACATCCACATTACACCAAAGGCAGTAATCAATGAGGTAGGAATGGCCAACAAAACAATTAGCGAATTTCTTACACTGCGCAAAAACAACAGCATAATTAATGACACCAACACAATAGCTAATAGTAAATCGTGAACCACACCATCTACTGCAGCAATAGTATTATCGGTACTATCGTCTGAAATCACAAACTTCACATTACTTGCTTTATTTTGCACTTCAATTTGTTGAAACTGCTTTCGAACAGCTTTGGAAACATCTACAGCGTTCCCATCGCCCTGTTTTTTCAACAACAGTCCAATACCGGTGTTCCCATTATAGCGGCTAACCGAACTAACCTCTTTTACACCATCTACAACCGTTGCAACATCTTTCACAAAAACCGGACTTCCGGCTACAGGCATTGCCACCTGAACAGTTTTAAGCTGATCAACAGATGTAAATTTACCTACTAGTCTTACTGAATTATTTTCAGTTTCTGTTTGCACTTTTCCTGCCGGTAAATCTATACCCGAACGATGAACAGCCTCAACAACCTGTGCCAAAGAAACTTTGTACAACTTCAACTTTTCTTGGTCAATTTTAACCTGTATTTCGCGCTCCTCACCCCCTAATATCGTAATTTCAGCCACCCCCTTAATTTGTTGAATTTGGGGCAGAAAATTATCTTTTAACTGAGCATAAAACTGTGTAGCCGGCAAATCGCTTGTTACGCTCACCGACATAATTGGCAAGTCGTTTGGCGACACTTTACTCATTACCGGGCTTTGAATATCTTTCGGTAAGTCTTTTTTGATGTTATCTATATAGCGTTGTGCATCCTGCATGGTTTTATCTAAATTTGTTCCATACTTCAGATTGGCTATGATGATGGATGCATTCGGTAACGACTTCGTAACTAAGTAATCAACCCCTTCCAAATTCGATAGTGCATCTTCAATTTTTCGCGAAACCGAGCTCTCCACTTCGGTAGGTTCAGCACCCGGATATGCCGTTTTGATGACCACAACTGGTTGATTGAAATCGGGCATCAATTCGTAACTCAAATTTTTATAACCAATAAACCCTATTAATGTCAAAACACTAAACAGAACAATAATCAGAGAGGGTCGCTTTATTGCAATTTCCGTAAGACTCATAACTCGTACTTTTATTTTTCGCTAATGGCGGCTCCTTCAAACAAATTTTGGAACCCATTGGTGATGATTATATCTCCTTCTTTTAAACCTTTAGCCACAATGGCTTTGTCCTCCTTTCGTTTTGAAATTTGAACTTCTGCAAGCGTGGCCTTACCGGCTTTAACTATGTATACTTGGGGCTTTTCGGCTGTGCCTACAATTACTGATGATGGGATTAGAATCCCTTTTTCATCGCTACCGCTTGTTAGTTCCACTTTACCAAACATGCCTGCTTTTACTTGATTATTGTTAGTATTCTGCACTTTAAACTGAACCGGAAAACTATTCGCCACATTCGCCTTACTGCTTATCATCTCCACTTTTCCTATTAACGAAAGGGTAGGCAGTGCATCGATTTTAATTGGATACGATTTCCCGATTTGAAATTTGCTTACCTCCATTTCCGAAACATTAATGGTAAATCGAAGTGCTGCGATTTCTGTTAGCTGTAACAAAGGCACGCCCGGAGCCGCAAATGCACCAACCTCATTCATTTTAGCGGTAATCACACCACTAAATGGTGCAACAATTTTTGTTTTGTTCAACTGTTCCAGCAAAGTTGCCTTTTGAATTTTTGCCGATTTTAATGCCAATACCGATTTTTCCAACTGTATGCCCTGAACCGCATCGGCATTCGCTAAAATGGTATATCGTTGTACATCCGATGATAAGCCTTCGATTTGTACATCTATAGCATTTATTTGTTGTTGAAGGAGTACATTGTCTAATTGTACTAATAATTGCCCCTTCGCTACCTGCTGCCCTAAATCCACATAAATTTCGTTTATCTTCCCTTGCACTTCTGCACTGAGCTTGCTTTCCTTGTCGGGTTCAAAACTTCCGGTGAAAGAAAAAACATTCCCGATGTTTTGTTCATACACTCGTTCGGTTGCAACATGTATGGGTTGCTCTTTGTTGTATTGATATATTTTCTTTTCTGCCTCGGTTTTATTGCTTTTCAAGCGAAACACAACAAATGCAATGGCCAGCAGAGGAATAATAATGTACAGCACTTTTTTGTAGTTCATGGTTCTATTTATTTTAATGTAGAAATGTTTCCTGTTAATCTTTTGAGTTCTATATCTGCTTTTGCAAAATCGATGTATGCCGATAAATAATTTTGCTGTGCTTCTCGCAATGCTGTATCGGCAAGCAATACATCGGTAAGCGTAGCCACACCCTGCTGTTGTTGTAGCATAGTTTGGTTATAGATGTTTTGTGCTTGTTCTATTTGCCTTTTCGACACTTCAATGGTTTGCTGCGCAATGGAACATTGAAGTGTGGCATTTTGAGTTTGCATGGTATTCATCGCTACCGCATTAGCCTCTTGCAACTCGCTGTTTTTTAGCTCTAGCTTTTTTTGGTTGATTTTGCGCATCGTAACCGTGCCGTTGAACAATGGATAACTTAACTGTAGGCCCACAAAACTTGTTGGAAAAAATTTCAGAAAATCGTTCGGTTTTTTGTCGTACCCAAACCCGGTTGTTCCATAAAAACCTATTAGCGATAACGATGGCAGTCGACTGAGTTTTAAGTTCTGTAATTCAATTTTTACCAATTTCCGCTGCTCCCCTGTTAAAGCTACTTCAATAGGTAGGTTAGAACGATCAGCATTCGTTTTAGTAAACCGGATGTTATCTTCAACCGTAATTTCACGAAGTAAAGATATGCCTAATGAAAATTTTAAGGCGTTCATTACCTGTTGTAATCTACTAAATGCTGTTTGCTTTTGAATATTGAGTTGTGCCAACTGCAATTCAACCTTAGCAACATCAGTACCTTTAGCCAATAATTGCGTTTGTAACAGTTGTACATTTTTCAACAACTTGTTGGTGTTACTAATACTGCTGTCGATAAATTGAAGCTGATGTACTAAAACTTGCGCGCTGTAGTATTGATTACATACATCAACCAATACTTGCTCTTCCGATTTTCTGTATTGCAGTTCATTTAATGCAGCTGCTTGTTTTGTTGTTGTTATAGCGCCATATACTAATGGATTATACAACGGCATGCTTAACTGAACATTGGCATTCAGATTATGCTGTACACCAAACTGGGCTTCTTTGTATTTACCGGCCGGAGCGGTAGGATTAAAAGTAGACAAGGGCATCAGTTGTGTAGGCAAATCGGTAAAATACTTGTAATCAGCATTAATCATAAGCTTGGGGATTAATGCAGCAGTAGCTTCTTTTTGCTTTTCTTCGCCCAGCAATGTGTTATTATTCGCTATTTGCAGCAACCGATTATGGCTTTGTGCGGTATCTATACACTGTTGCAACGACCATGTTTGCGCTTCTCCCTTTGGCATTTCAAACAAAAGCAGAAGAGCAAATAAAAAAAGTTTGTGAACACTTACTAACATAACAATGCAAATTTTTTAAACCTTAGGTTTACGTTTAACTAAAAAATAGGAAACTAAAGCCAAAATTGTGGTGGCTACGATTCGAAACAGCATCCCTTTTACGGTTTCCATTTTATATAAACCACCCGATTTGATGTGACAATAGAGACCAATCATTCCAACTATCAATAGCGCTAAATTACCCAGCAATAATGCTGTTGTTTCTTTTTTTTCTCTCCAAAAGCTATATGCTGACCATAGAAAAAGTAATCCTGAAATTAGATTTATCCATACAATAAATTCAACAAAATTCCCTTCCTTTTCACGAATGCCAAACAAATCAAACAACACCGAAGAGGTTAAGAATACCGTTAACCCTCCAAAGAGTATGAGAAACAACACCGACAAGTATTTGACAACTCTATTCATGCAATAACGATTAGTTTTATAAGACTCTCTAACAGCTTGTTTCCGCTTTTGGCAACATCTTGTTGAAACTGATCGATTCGCCATTTGTACATATGGAGACGTACAGTTCCCATAATGATATGCACTAATTCATCGGCTTTGATGGCTTTTGTAAAATCGCCATTCTGCTGGCCTTCGATAATAATAGGTGCGATCATTTTTTTCCGAGAGACCATAATCTGAAAAATTTGCTCGTTAATTGCCTTACTCTCTTCCAGCAAGCCATCGGAAAACAGGGCAACGGCCAAATGGGGGTGCTGATGAAAAAAAGCAAACTGATTTCTGAACAATAGTTTCAGTTTGTTTACCGGACTATGCTCGGGCTTCACTTTCGCTAAATAGCCAGTATCTACGTTCTGTAATACAAAACGTAACATTGCCAGAACAATTTCTTCCTTACTATTGAAATGCCTGTAGATAGCACTTTCCGAGAAATTCATGGCTTTGGCCAAATTTTTTATGGTTAAGCCACTTACCCCGGAATGCGTTAACAATTGAGCCGAAGCATCGATGATTTCAAGTTGCCGGTCGGAAAATGATGTTGCCATATCAATAATGTTAGTGAGTATTCACTTGCAAATGTATTCACTTCTTTCTATTTCTACTGAAAAACTTTCCCAATATACTTCATTATGCTCCCAAACAGTTTATTGGCTTGCCTTTGCAGATATATACTAAAAAACCTTAAAACTCGTTACGGTTTACACAGAAGCATGTATAACTTATTTCTATTTACAGCATGAAGTTACTGAAAGGCATCACCATTTTAAGTGTGTTCACACTTTTGCAAAGTTGCACCAAAGACAATTCTTTGGATTGGGCGACCGCGTTGGAGGGTAATTATGCTGATGCGGAGCAAGGGAAACATGCTTCCGTTTCAAAAGTAAGTAACCGCGAAATCGCAATTGATGCCTATAACGGAAATCCGGCTGCCTATACCCTTACCCATGTAAAATTGTTAAGTGCCGATTCATTTTCGATTAATGAAACCGATATTACCGGTGCATTGAACGTTGGAAGTGGCACCATCCGAAACGGAAATTTAACCGTGAGTTATACGCGAGCTGTGGATGGAGCATTCACCAATGAGATACGTTATTCGTTGCTTAAAAAGAAATAAAATCACTTATTTTGCTGTGAATGATTTCTGATTGCGAGTAATAAAAACAATACATTATGTCAACCCCATCGCCTCTCTTTGGCAACTATTCTTTTCTGGAAGTTAGTGAAGCTGAATTTTCGCCCTTTTTCAATGCCAATCGCGCAATAGTTTTCCCTGAAAATAGTGGTCTGTTTTACCAACAGTTCCTTTCTGAATCGGAAAGAGAAAAACAAATTGAACTGGCAAAACACTTCAAAAACAGGCAGTTTTTCTACTTCTTTATCTACTACAAAAGCGAGATTGTGGGTTGGCATTTTGGAAAACAAATGGATGGTGAAGAATATTATATGATTAATACTGGCATCTTCAAAGCGCACCAAAATAAAGGAGTTTACCAAACATTTTTGAGGGAAGTACTTGCTTTTATACTCGACAAAGGCTATCAAATAATTAGCAGTAAACACCATGCTTCCAACAACGCAGTATTAGTGCCAAAATTGAAAGCCGGATTTGTTATTCAATCCATTGAAATAGATTTAGCCTTTGGCACAATGATAAAGCTTATTTATCTGGCGAACGAAAAAGCTAGAAGCATATATAATTATCGAACCGGAAGTCATACTTTACCAGAACATTAGTCGAATAAGACTAAAAGGAAATCTCAAGAAATTCTTTACGTAAATAATCTCCACAAATATTATTTTTGGCAGATGCAAGAGATTTTCGACAAAGCCAACGCAGTTTTAAAACAAATTGAAGCGGAACAACCGGCAAATGCTGCTGCGTTGGAGCAATTCCGCATTAAGTATATTGGTACAAAAGGAATCATCAAAGATCTTTTTGGAGCTATGGGTCAGGTACCGAACGAGCGCAAAAAAGAATACGGACAATTGATGAACGTTTTGAAGCAAACGGCCGAAACAAAATTCGACAATTTGAAAGATTCGTTTGGCGATACTAAAGCTAAAAGTAGCGAAAACGTTGATTTAACAGCACCGGGCTTCACCACAGATTTTGGCGGACGACATCCGATTTCCATCGTGAAAAACAAAATGATTGAGATTTTTTCTCGTTTGGGTTTTGTAGTAGCTGAGGGTCCGGAAATTGAAGATGATTGGCACAACTTCACTGCGTTGGGTACACCTAAAGACCACCCGGCACGCGACATGCAAGACACATTCTACATTTCGGAAGATAAAAACACATTGCTGAGAACGCACACTTCTTCGGTTCAAATTCGAATGATGGAATCGCAAAAACCACCATTACGTATTTTGATGCCGGGTCGTGTGTACCGAAACGAGACCATTTCAGCTCGCGCGCACTGTACGTTCCATCAACTCGAGGGTTTGTATATCGATGAGGGTGTTTCCTTTGCCGATTTGAAACAAACCATGTTTTACTTCGTGCGTGAAATGTTCGGACAAAACACTGAGATTCGTTTCCGCCCTTCGTTCTTCCCTTTCACAGAACCAAGTGCGGAAGTAGATGTTTCGTGCTTTATCTGCAACAGCAAAGGCTGTCCGGTATGTAAATACAGTGGTTGGGTAGAAATTGGCGGTTGTGGTATGGTAGATCCTGTGGTATTAGAAAACTGCAAATTAGACCCAAAAAAATATTCAGGCTATGCCTTCGGTATGGGTATTGAACGAAGTACAATGCTTAAATTCCAGATTAACGATTTGCGTTTGTTTTTCGAAAACGATGTTCGCTTTTTGAAACAGTTTAAAAACGCGAAATAAGATGAAAACGATTAAAACAGTTGGTGTTTGTGGAGCAGGGACTATGGGCTCGGGCATTGCACAAGTGTTTGCGCAAAACGGGTTCAGTGTAGTATTGTTTGAATTAAATGAAACTGTTTTACAACAAGCACAAAAGAGCATCGAAAAAAACTTAAGTATTGCTGTTGAAAAAGGCAAACTAACAGAGGCTGAAAAACAAAAAACATTATCTGGAATAACTTTCACCATCGATTTAAATCAAGTGAAAGCGGATTTAATCATTGAAGCCATCATTGAAAATTTGGCCATCAAACAAAAACTATTTGCTGATTTAGCTGCAATAAATACTCCGGAAACTATTCTTGCATCAAATACTTCTTCGTTGGCTATAACCGCCATTGCGAAAGGGATTAACCATCCTGGCAGAGTTGTCGGACTGCACTTTTTCAACCCAGCTCATTTAATGAAATTGGTAGAAGTGATTAAAGGCGTAAGTACAGATGAAGAAACCATTGAAACATTAAAAGCATTGAGTATTACTATTGGCAAAACTCCGGTTTTATGTCAAGATTCACCGGGTTTTATTGTAAATCGTGTTGCGCGTCATTACTATGTGGAATCGTTGAAAATACTGGAAGAGAACGCTTGCAAAATGCAGAATATAGACGAGTTGTTAGAATCAACAGGATTTAAAATGGGACCATTTAAATTGATGGATACTATTGGCAACGACATCAACTTTGCGGTTACAAGCTCGATGTATCAAGCCTTTCATCAAGAAGCAAAATTCCGCCCTTCGCGCATTCAACAACAAAAAGTTGATGCGGGGTATTTAGGAAAGAAAACCGGAAAAGGGTTTTACGACTACAACGCTTAACCCTCACTGACAATAACAGTTAATACTGCAGGCACAATTTCTATCTCAAACGGCCCGGTTCCAAGCACTTCCCCATCAGCCTCTATGTAAACGTCTTGATCGGAAGAAACTACTTCGATATTAATTTTCTTTGTTTCAAAAGCATCAACTTCTTCCATATGAATTAATTCTCCGCTGTATAGCTTGTGAATGTTAGTCACTACTTTCATGCGAGAAAGATTTTTGGCCACAGATACAAAAAAGAGACCATCGTTCAAAAGCGCACCGG
Organism: Chitinophagales bacterium; assembly: GCA_044226285.1. GTDB lineage: Bacteria > Bacteroidota > Bacteroidia > Chitinophagales > LD1 > CALAYL01. The sequence continues at coordinate 116,009 of JBGAHI010000004.1, forward strand.
GCATGAGTTTCATACCTCCGCCACCAAATTTCCCAATACCGGTAATACACAAATAACAAGCTGTTGTTACAGAATGCTCTGCAGATGATATTTTGAGAACCGGTTTTTTATAGGAGAACAAGCACTGCAACATGCCCAATAAATAGGCAATAGCGCCATACTTTTTCAGATGTAAAGTTTTAGCTACAACATACGAGTCAAATCCAACACCCGCAAAGTTTACACAGTAGCAAGTTTGACGAACTCCATCTTTCGTGAACGTTACTTTGCCCACATCTTGGGTAATTGTTTTTCCCCTCTTAATTGTTTCAATCGCCTTAGTTAGATTACCCGGCATGGCCGATGTTTTAATCCAATCGTTACCTGTTCCGTTAGAAAGCAATGCTACTGTTACATCAGCAGAAGGCACAACCGTTTGATTCAAAATGCCGTTGGATATTTCTTGCAACAAACCATCACCTCCAACGCCAATGATCTTGCGATAACCCATCTCAACGGCTGCAATGGCTATTTTTTCGCCATGATAAGGGTATTCCGTAAGTTGAAATTCGAAGTCTAGGTGCTTTTGTAATTCGACCCGAATAGAGTCCCATTTTTTAGCCACTTTTCCGTTGCCCGAAGCAGGATTAACAATTACAAAATATTTGTCGGTTTGGTTCATCAAGGAAAACTAGGGAATTATCTCTATATTTTTGAATATGAGAATAGGAAAAGGGCAGTTTTGTCCTTTATCGAAAGGGCAAAAAAGACATTTTGTCTTTACTTTTTGAACAAATCAGCCTTTTTGTCTTAAAAATTGCAATGGCATTTTGTTTGAAGATTTGCTTTTGTAATCATTTTATAAAATCAAAAACAAAACAATATGACACTAGTAAGCGTAAGACCGGAAACAGGAAGAGTAACATTTCCAAGATTCTCTAATCTTTTAGAGACCTTTTTCGAAAACGAGTTCCCAGCAACTCCACACTTCGACAGTATTAAAACACCGGCTTTGGTAAACACCATCGAAACTAAAGACAGCTTTAAAATCGAAGTTGCTGCACCGGGTTTTGAAAAGGAACAAATCAAAATTGCTGTTGAAGAAAACACTTTGAAAATTTGGGCTGAAAAAGAAAGCAACAAATTAGAAGAAGGAGAAAAGTACACTCGAAAAGAGTATAGCTTTTCTAGTTTTAACCGCCACTTCACATTACCTAAAACAGTGAATGCAGAGAAGATTGAAGCAACTTACAACAATGGAATTTTAAGCGTAACTCTTCCAAAAATAGAAGAAGTAAAAACAAAGTCTCCAATCGAAATTAAAGTTGGATAATTTAACATCTCAAACTAAAACAGGGCGCACATATGCGCCCTGTTTTAGTTTGTATACTATGTATTATTTAAGCAAACCCTCTAGTGCATTGCTTCTCGAACCTTTAATTAGTTGCGTTGTGGAGTGGGAATTTTGATGTGAGTACCATTCCTTTAATTGCGCTACATTTTCAAAATAAAGCACAGAAGGATTGTCTTTTAAAAAAGCAAACTGCTTCCCAACAAACACTCGTTCTGTTAAATTCATTTGCAAAACAATATCTGCTATCCTCTGATGTTCCTCTGCTGAAAATTCACCCAGTTCCATCATTTCGCCTAACACTACCATTTTGTTTTTTGCATCAAGCAATTCAAAATTCTTTAACGCCTCTTGCATACTACTTGGGTTAGCATTGTATGCGTCAAGAATGATGGTATTGGTTCCTACAACTATTTTTTGAGAGCGATTGTTCGATGGAACATATTCTTGAAGTGCTTTGACCATCACCTCTTCTTCAATACCAAAATATTTACCTACACCAATGGCCGCCATGGCATTATCAAAGTTATAGTCCCCTACTAGTTGTGTTTGGACGTTTACCCCATCAGACAATTCAATATTTAAACATTCATTTTTTCTAACTATTGTCCCAGAAACAAAAGCATCGCGTTTTTCCCCATAAAAAACAATTTTATCCGCAACTGAAAAAGCAAAAGCACGTTCTATCAATTTTTCGCTTCGATCATTCACAAAAAGTACGCCTCCCTTTCGTCCAATATATTCATACAATTCAGTCTTACCTTTCACTACACCTTCTTCTCCTCCAAAGCCTTCTAAATGGGCTTTACCAACATTTGTAATGAGTCCGTAATCGGGCTCTACATAATCACAATAGCCTTTGATTTCAAGTTGGTGATTGGCGCCCATTTCAATAACAGCAATTTCAGTATCGGCTGGCATTTCCAATAGCGTAAGGGGTATACCAATATGATTGTTTAAGTTCCCTTTAGTGAAATGTGTTTTGAATGTGGTGCTTAACACTGCAGCCATCAATTCCTTAGTCGTGGTTTTCCCATTACTACCAGTCAACGCAATCACTTTGCAACCTACTTGTTGGCGATGATACAAACCCAATTGTTGCATGGTTTTAAGCACATCATCCACTACAACAACTTGCTCCAATTCGTAACCAAAATGCTGAATTTGTTCATCAACTATAACATATTTCGCTCCACTTTTCAAAGCATCTGAAGCAAAAAGATTCCCATTAAATTTCTCGCCTTTTAATGCAAAAAACATGCACCCTTTCTTCACATTCCGTGTATCTGTAGTTATACCGGTGCATTGCTTATACAATAAATACAACTCTTCTATCTTCATAACAAAAACTATTGTTTCCCAAAAATAGAAACGGCTGACAAATTATCGTCAGCCGTTTCTATTATATTTTTGAGAAATTATTTTCCTCTGTATTTTCGTGCGCCAGTTTCTTTGTAGTGATTGCCACCTTTGAATTCATTTCCAGCTGGTGAACCTAAACGATCCATTGTACAACGGAAACCTATATCATCTGTAGATAATGCTTGATCTAAATATCTTCTAGAACCCGGAGCGATAAAGTAAGCTCTATCTTTCCAAGAGCCTCCTTTGTAAACTCGAGCGTCATCATTTACTAATGAAGAAGTAGCGAATTTGTAATCAACGTTAGATACCTCATCACCATCAATGTAATTTCTCACTTCACCATCACGATAGTTTCTTCTGTTTTGAGACTCTTCTTTGGTTACCATTCTGTAAGAAATCTTACCTAAACTATCTTTCTCCACCGGTTTTCCATCGGCATCAGTAACTTTTGTTTTGAATTGGTTACCACGATAAGAACGGAAGTCGTTCATATCTGTAGATGTCATCGGACGATACACATCCATAACCCACTCGCTCACATTACCGGCCATATTAAACAAGCCGTAATCGTTCGGAATGAATGATTTCACCGGTGCAGTAATATCTGCGTTATCGTTCAATTTTCCGGCTATACCCATGTTATCTCCACGACCTCTTTTGAAGTTCGCTAAGAACTCACCTTGCCAGTTACCCACTTTAGGATAGCGAGTTGAAGTTCCGTTCCAAGGATAAATTCTTCTGTCTGTAACACGCTCTTCACCATTAGCAGGTTGGTTACCAATCGCAGCAATCGCAGCATATTCCCACTCCGCTTCTGTTGGTAAACGATAACTCGGCAACATGATACCATCCTCCATCTGAACTTTACGCGTACCGCTTCCGGCAGGGTTCAAGTCTTTCATTGGACGTTTTCCGGCAGCACCTTCATATTGACCTTGTAAATAAGATTCAGTATTAAAGTTGTCGTTTCCGATTTGTGAAGGGTTTTCAGCCAAAACACCACGGTCAATCAATATTCTTTCGTTTACACGATCAGAACGCCATGCAGCAAAGTCGTTGGCTTGCAACCAGTTTACACCTACTACTGGGTAGTAATTGTAAGATGGATGACGGAAATAATATTCAACATATGGTTCGTTGTAAGCCAACTCATCTCTCCAAACTAATGTATCTGGAAGTGCCTTTTTCACTACTTCAGGGAAGTCTGTTCCGAAAACACGGAATAACCAATAAACATACTCACGATAGTGTACGTTAGCTACCTCCGTCTCGTCCATGTAGAACGAACTTACTGTTGTTCTTCTTGGCACAGAGTGATAGTCATACAACACATCCGTTTCAGTGTTACCCATCACAAAAGTACCCCCTTGAATAAGTACAAGACCAGGTCCTGTTACTTGTCCAGAATAGGGACGAACTTCAAACCCACCATTTTTGGTGTTGTTGTATTCCCAGCCGGTTACTGAAGACTTTCCAGCCGATCCTCCGCTATTAGAGCATGACGCAACCCCAAATAACACGGGCAAACTGGACAGTACTAACCATTTTTTTAGATTCATTTTCATTTAATGTCTGTTTTTTAAAGGTTCGCTAAGATATAAATTTTTTATTACAAAATGTTAAAACTTTAAGATTTCCGGACACTCGATATACGCTTTATCTGCATTTGGATTCAGCGAATTGTCATCAGACCCGGAAAAATTGAAAATAAGTGATAATTCATGACTACCTCCTGTCTTACCTGCCAGCTTAGAAACAGTAATATCATAACTATATCCCAGCCGGAATTTTCCTTTTCTAATACCTAATACGGCAATAACCGCGTCAGGGTTACGAAAAGCGTATCTAAACCATGCACCAAAATAAACTAAACTTACTCCGCCCATTAATCCTGCATTAAATTGAATGTTCTTCGCCTGATTTGCAAATAGAACGTTTGGAGACACAAAAATATTGTATTTGTACATCCGGGCATGTTTAATATTGAAGTTTGCACCCGCATGAACAATGAATCGGAATGGCGCTTTTGCTGTAGAATTAGTATAAAACGACTCTTTAGGCATAATAGCATTGCGCATCGAAAATCCAGCATAAAACTTATCATTAAACAACAACAATCCAAAGCCTGCATCTCCGCCAAAAGTGTTTAAACGCTGAGGAATGGGCTCTGCAGTTGCATTCGGAACATTTACGTTATTGTAAAATCCTGTGTAAGGATTAATCATATCGGAAAAAGTCAAATCGTTCCATTTAATTCTTCGATGAATAAAAGAACCTTCTATACCTAAACGCAATCCTAATTTTTTGGAAAATTTTATTTGAAACGCATAAGAGAGTGTTACTTTATTCGTAGACAACAAGCCATTAGCAATATAATCACCGGTATAAAGTAAGCCAATACCGCTGTGCGCCTTTGGAATATAGCCATCCACACCTGCCATGTAGGTAGTGAAACCTCCATTAAAACCATCCCCTAACTCGGGCCATTGATTACGATAATTCACAGATGCTCTTGGGCCTACTGATATTCCTGCCATAGCCGGATTGATATGCAAAGGTGCTGTCCAATATTGCGATAATTCTACATCCTGAGCTTTTAGCACAGAAAGTATGCAGCAAAATTGAATTGCTATGGTAAAATAAATTTTCTTTGCGCTATATTTATACATACTAAAGGGAACGAAACTGCGTTATTGCATTCGAATTTCAAAATTCAGTTTATAAAAAAAGAAATCATCATGTCAATTTTCAACGTTAAACCCCTAAATATGTTGTGTGCTAAACAAACTTTTTTTGCATGGGTTGTTTTATTTACAACTCTTAATGCTATTGGACAAACCCAACACTTTCAATTAGAGTGGAGTAAAACGAATGCATTATTTGATGCAGAAGGAAAAACTATTTCAGTGCCAACATTTAAAAACGCAATTCATTCTTCTGCAAATCATTTTCTCCCTACGCGTTTAATTACCCTTCCCATTCAAGGCGAAACCATAAATACTGTTTCCATCACAAACGAACAATTTGCACCTGTTAAATTATTTACCGGCAATGTTGATTTAATACCTACCACAATAGCAGTCAACACAAGTGTCTCAACCATTAAAAAGAAAAATTTCGCAAATATAGCCATCACGCCAATACGCATTAATAACGGTGTCGTTGAACAACTAGTTGCTTGTGATATTACTATACAAAGTGCATCACAAGCTGCACACAGAGGAGGAAGAAGTTATGCATCTACATCGGCATTAGCAGCAGGACAATGGCGAAAAATTGGAGTAAGTGCCGAGGGCATATATAAGTTAGATTATACCTTTATCAAAAACACATTAAAACTAGATGTATCCGGAGATTTCAGCAAAATTGCGGTGTTTGGCAATGGAGGAGGTATGGTGCCGGAAAGAAACAGTGAAGCTCGTTTTGATGATATTCAAGAAAATGCAATCGTTCGCGTTGATAATAACGGCAACAATAAATTAGATGCCGGTGACTATATTTTATTCTACGGACAAGGAGCCGATAGATGGCTATTTGATGAAACTTCGAAAACATTTTCACATCAAAAAAACTTATACGCAGATAAAAACTTTTATTTCGTTACTAACACTCAGGGCACAGGAAAAGCAATGGGAATTGTTACTCCCCCATCGTCTAACAACCAAACAGCAACTACTTTTGACGACCATCAATTCCACGAGTTAGAAGAGTATAACCTGCTTTCTTCAGGAAGAACTTGGCTTGGAGATAAAATGAGTAGTTTCAAAACAGACATCTCTTTTTCTTTTGATTTTCCGAATCTGATTACATCAGCGCCCGTAAAATACACTTCCGATGTTGCTGCTAATTCACCCTACACTTCTACTATTACCTTAACCGGAAACGGACAAACCATTGCAACGCAAAACATCAGCGGAATACCGGAATACACCTACAAGCCAGTATACGAAGACAATGTGAAAACAGGCAGTTTTTTCTCGTCTGCTAATCAAATTGCATTCAATTACAACTTCAACAATCCTGATCAAAACAGCACGTCTAACGGCTACATTAACTATCTAGAAGTTGTGGCAAAACGTGCGTTATCGTTAACAGGTAGCGCTATGCCTTTCCGCAATGCAGATGTAACCGGAGCAGGCAACACCACTCAATTCACGCTAAGTAATGCAAACGCAAATACACGAGTTTGGGATGTAACAGATCCTACAAATGCAGTCAGTATAGCAGCACAACTTAATGGTAGCGCACTCTCTTTCAATTACGAAACCAACACGCTTAAAGAATTTATTGCACTTGATGAAGGAGGAAGCTTCTCTGCACCGGAGTATATAGGAGATGTAGCCAATCAAAATCTTCACGGCCTATCACAAAAAGATTTACTCATTGTAACCAGTAACGATTTATTGTATGCAGCGCAAGAATTGGGCGACTTCCATAATACAAGAGACAATATGCGTGTGGCTGTTGTTACAACTGAGCAGATATACAATGAATTCGGCTCAGGCAAACAAGATATTTCAGCCATTCGCGATTTTGTAAAAATGTTTTACGACAGAGCAGGAAGCGACTCTACGCAATTACCAAAATACCTGACTCTTTTTGGTGACGGCTCTTTCGACCCGAAAGACAGAATGAGCGATAACAATAATAAAGTACCTACTTATCAAAGTTACAACTCTAATTATCCATTAAGCTCTTATACATCAGATGACTTTTTCGGTTGTTTAGATCCTTCGGAAGGGGGAGATATGAACTCGCGACAAGGTGGAGATATTGCCATTGGAAGACTTCCGGTAAGCACATTGGCAGAAGCCGAGGGAGTTGTGAGTAAAATTAAAAAATACAAGTCAGCTCCTTCGTTGGGCGAGTGGAGAAATATTATCACCACTATAGGCGATGAGATTGGACATGGTGGAACGATATTCCAACAACAAGCCGATAAATTAGGCGAGTACATTCGCCTCAATAACCCTAACTATAATGTAGAGAAAATAATTTTGGATGCCTATCAAGTACTGTCTACACCGGGAGGCGATCGTTACCCGGATGTAAATGCGGCAATACTCAATAGAATAAACAACGGAACACTTGCTATCAGTTACACAGGTCATGGAGGAATTGCCAACCTTTCGAATGCACGTATTTTCAACTTGAACGATATTCAACTATTGAAAAACGAATACCGCTTACCACTTTTCATCACAGCTACTTGCGAATTCAGCAAGTATGACGATCCTGAAAAAAAATCGGCCGGTGAATTTTTGATGACAAATAGTATGGGTGGTGGCATTGGACTAATTACCACTGTTCGTCCTGTTTTTTCTGATGCCAACGATGCCTTACAAGATGCACTATTTAATAAGTTATTCGAACAATTTCATGGAGAAAAGCCAACCATGGGCGATTTAATGACGAATACCAAAAACTATATCATGAATGGAACAGATATAGAAAACACAAGAAAATTTGTGTTCTTGGGTGATGCGGCATTAAAATTAAACTACCCGGAATACAATGTTGTTTCTACAGAAATCAACAATACACCTATTGGATTATCTACAGATACGCTCAAAGCACTTAAACAAGTGACTATTAAAGGTGAAGTACAAGATTGGTCAGGCAATCGGTTAACAACATTCAATGGAACATGTAATCCATTAGTATATGATAAGCTTTCTAGTTTCAAATCGCTAGGAAACGTACCTGGGTATCCGATACAAGCGTTCAATGCCTACAAAAACATTTTGTTTAAAGGTGCATGTTCTGTAACCAATGGCGCATTCGAATATTCGTTTATTGTTCCATCCGATATCAACTATCAAATTGGCGATGGAAGAATTAGTTACTATGCCGATAACGGTGATCAAATTGATGCACACGGTTATGACAACTCCATCAAAATTGGAGGAGCCGAAGATACCTTCAATATTGATACAACAGGGCCGCAAGTTCAGTTGTATATGGACAGTATAACTTTTGAATTTGGTGGTCTTACCGATGAAAACCCAAAAATGTTTGGCATCCTTGAAGCTAAAGGAGGAATTAATACTACCGGTAACGGATTAGGGCACGATATCACAGCAATACTTGACGGTGATGCTAAAAACCCAATTGTTTTGAATGAATTTTATCGATCAGATTTAAACAATTTCAGAAAAGGGAAAGTAGAATATCCATTCTCGAAATTGGCGGAGGGCAAACACAGTCTTAAACTAAAAGCATGGGATATTTACAACAATTCCGGGGAAGCTTACACGGAATTTGTTGTGTCCAACTCGGCAAAGTTAGCATTAACACATGTATGGAATTATCCAAATCCGGTTATCGATAAAACGTGTTTTTCGTTCGAACACAATTGCGCAGATGAGCAGTTTACCGTTGATATTAAAATCTACAGTATTGAAGGTGTGATGGTGAAAAGAATCAATCAAACCCTTGATGCAGACGGATTTAGAGTTGATTGCATAGAGTGGGATGGATTAGATAATGGCGGTGCATCAATAGGCAAAGGCGTGTATGTTTACAAGCTTACCCTTATTGACGCCAAAGGAAATGCAGTACAAAAAACAGAGCGATTGGTAGTGCTCAAATAGTGTATAAAACATAGGCAGTACAACTATTTCCGCATTTTTTGTGTCTATAAATTGCTAAAACAGTTAAAAAATATATTTTTGTTACTCAACCTGCTATTGAATGAAGCACATCTACGTTTAGAATTTTAAACAAAACAGACAAATTTATGAATTGGTACAGCAGGAAAGCGTGGTGCACGATATTTGCATTTTCATCCATTACGGCATCACAAGTAGCAAATGCACAAGTACAAGTAAGCAGCGGTTACGACCCTAATAAAGTAAATACAATTACTACAGCAGTTCCCTTTTTACGTATCTCCACAGATACTCGACAAGGAGGTATGGGAGATGTAGGTATTGCTATGGCAGCAGATGCCGGAGGAGCGCAAGCTAATGCTGCTAAAATGGCCTTTATCGACAAAGATTTCGGCTTTAGTGTGTCGTTTACCCCATGGTTAAAATCATTAGTAGACGACATCTACTTAGCAAATATTTCTGGCTATGGAAAGATTAAAGACAAACAAACCATTCAGGCTTCGCTAAAGCTATTCTCGTTGGGAAGTATTAATTTCCGTGACGAAAACAATAACGATTTAGGAACGCGCAAACCATTTGAAATGGCTTTAGATGCGGGTTATTCTAGAAAGTTTGGTGAAATTTTTTCACTTGGCGTTACCCTTCGTTTCATCTACTCGAATTTAGCAAGCGGGTTAACGTCAAACGGAGAAGTAATTCAAACAGGAATTGCCGGTGCAGGTGATATCTCTTGGCTTGTTCACAAAACGTTTGCGGGTAAAGGAAAAATGTCGCACGAGTTGTATGCAGGGATGAACCTTTCCAACTTAGGCAGTAAAATTACTTACACTGCAAGTACCACTAAAGACTTTATTCCTGCCAATATGGGCATTGGCCTTGGTTATGTTTTCAATGCAAATGAGAAACATCAGTTAGGGCTTTACTTCGACTTAAACCGTTTATTAGTTCCAACTCCAATTCCGAAAGATGTGTACTATGATGCTACGGCTAAAAAAATTAAACCGGAATACGATAAAAACGCAAACGGAGTGTTAGACTACAAAGAAGCATCATCCGTACAAGGTATTTTCAAATCGTTTGGCTATGCACCAGGCGGCAGTGCAGAAAAGTTTAATGAAAACATGTACAGTGTTGGTCTTGAGTATATGTACAAGAAGATGTTTGGCGTTCGAGCAGGTTACTACTATGAGCACCCTTCCAAAGGGGCACGTCAGTTCCTTACTGTTGGAGCAACGGTAAAATATAGTGTTGCATCACTTCACTTGTCTTACTTGGTACCTACAACATCGTTGAGAAATCCTTTGGATAATACATTCCGTTTTACACTAAACTTTGAGTTTTCTAAAGGTGGTAAGAAAAAAACTGGAGAAGGAGTTTCTACAACGTCTGAACCACTTCCAACAGAACTTAAACCGGCTAAGAAAAAATCACAAGAGTTAGCACCATCAACAGATGAGATAAAGAAAGAATAATTGGTGTACTCAATTATCCATTAAAAAGCCGTTTCAGAATAAGGAAACGGCTTTTTAATTTAAGGCCTTTATTTCTTCGAAAACCTTTCGATCATTAGATAGGCGAGGGATTTTAGCTTGTACGCCTAGACGATTGTTTTCTCGCAACCATTTTGCGAAAACATCTTTTGTTCCAACAACAACTTGTGCGCTTTTCAGCGCTAAATCTTTATATCGCTTTGCTTCGTAATCGGAATTGAGTTGTTGTAGCTCAAGATCCAAACATTTTGCGAAATGGGCAATATCTTTAGGCGGCACTTCAAACTCAATTAACCATTCATGAAAACCATTCTGTTCATTTGAAAAGTAACTTGGTGCAACTGTGTAATCAATTACATTTAGATTAAATGCCGCAGCTACTTTGGCAATTGCGGCATCCGCATTTGCCTGAATAAGCTCTTCTCCAAACACATTGATGTATTGACCCGTTCGCCCAACAATATTGAATTTAAAGGGCTCTAGTGAGGTAAATACGACTACATCGCCTATGCGATAACGCCACATACCTGAATTGGTGGAAACAATTATAGCATAGCGCTTTGCTAATTCAACATTTGCTAAAGGAACAACTTCCTTTGATTTTTCCTCTTCAAACTCGTAAAACACGCCATTGGCCAAATCGAGTAACATCGAATCTTCATCTGTACTTTGAAAAGCAAAAAAACCTTCTGAGGAATTGTAGACATTCCGGTAAACTACCTTCTGTCCAATAATTTCCTCGAATTGATGCCTGTAGGGTGCAAAATCAACACCTCCGTGAATGACTAATTCTAAATTAGGCCAAACTTCTGCAATACATTTTTTTCCGGTTTTTGCCAATACTGTTCTAAACAGCAATAACATCCAAGTAGGTACCCCTGAAATATTAGTAACATTTTGCGGAATACTAACATCAGCTATAGCTTTCAATTTTTTTTCCCAATCATCCATTAAGGCTACCTCAACGGGTAATGCTTTAAAATAATTTATCCAGGTATCCGTAAATCGATATAACAGTGCTGAAACATCAGCAATTTCAGGATTTGAAGGATAGTTATATTGGTAATAACTTCCTGTAAGCACAATTCCTTTCCCTTGAAAAAAACGACTTTGAGGATAATCATGTAAATATGTACTCAAAAAATGTTTACCGGAGGCAATATGAGAATCTACAAGGCCTTCTCGACTTACAGGAATGAATTTACTTTTGCCCGAAGTGGTTCCGCTAGAACGGGAAAACTGCTTGATGGTAGGCCAAAGTATATTTTGTGCACCATTCAGCATCCTTTCTATATAGGGAAACATAGTAGGATAGTCTACAACCGGAACTAATTTGGTGAAATCATCATAACATTGTATTTCGCTGAAATGAAATGTTTTACCATATTCAGTACTAGCTCCACTTTTAATTAGTTTACGTAATGTTTGTGTTTGTGCAGATGATGATGCCACGGCCTTCATCAATACTGAATAGCGAGTAGCAAAATAAGACTTAGCAATACAATCGATGAGTGTCATAGGGTAATAACTATTCACTTTTCACCTTTGGGCGAAGCACAAAATTTTGGCCTAGGTATACCCTTCGAACTTGTTCGTCTTCTGCTAATTCCTCTGCGGAGCCGGCTTTCAATATCTTTCCTTCAAAAAGCAAGTAGGCCCTGTCGGTAATCGACAATGTTTCTTGTACATTATGGTCGGTGATAAGAATACCAATATTCTTTGTTTTTAACTTCGATACAATTTGCTGAATATCTTCAACAGCAATAGGGTCAATACCCGCAAAGGGTTCATCGAGTAAAATAAACTTAGGATCAGTGGCTAATGCACGCGCAATTTCTGTTCGCCTTCGTTCTCCTCCGCTCAATACATTTCCCATATTTTTTCGCACCCGATTCAAACCAAATTCACTCAACAAATTTTCTAAACGTTCTTTTTGCTCCGTTTTTGAATAATTTGTCATCTCCAACACCGCAGCTACATTATCTTCTACCGTCATATGACGGAACACACTTGCTTCTTGCGGTAAATATCCCACTCCGTTTTGCGCCCGCTTATACATGGGCATGTCCGTAATATTTTTGTCGTCCAGAAAGATTTGTCCTTCATCCGGTTTGATCAAACCCACCATCATATAAAAAGATGTGGTTTTCCCTGCGCCATTCGGACCTAACAGACCAACAATTTCGCCCTGACTTACATTCACCGAAACTTCGTTAACAACGGTTCTACCCTTATATCGTTTCACTAAATTTTCTGATCGCAACAACATTTTTTTCTCCATCATTTTTTAAAAATCATATCCAAAGCCTAAATACAACACCGGCTTTTTGCTCCAAGTTCCACTATCGTATCCCCAACCTGCATCAAATTTTATAAAGTACCCTAATAATGCTGCACGTAATCCAAAGCCTGTGCCAATCACAGCAGGGGACTTCACTTTCCGGATACGCAAGGTTGTAGTTTGATTCTGATACTCTTCGTAAAATACAGGGTAATTGCCTTTGAATACGTCCCAATTATTCCAAGCTGCTCCAGCATCTACAAAACCAATAATTTGGAAGGTTCTTAAAAACTCTGAGCGGATTCTGTTTTTTGCCAATACCGAGAACAGTGGAATGCGCACTTCAAGATTGGCTGTGGCTGCAGATGATCCATTCCGGGCATTCGTTAAAAATCCACGAACAGGAGATACGATGGTTTGATAAGCATACTTTACTGTATTATCAACCGGTGCATTAGCACTAGCATTAGGTTGCCCAAGAATTGAGCCTAATGCAGGAATAGACGTGAGCAAATTATTTTCAGTACCTCCGATGTAATGCATCATCTTCACATTACCTAAAGAGGTATTGAATGTTACTCTAGTTGCTAAGGTTATTTGCTTGTAAAGCTTTTGATAATGTCGCGCATCAATACCAAACTCTCCAAAAATTGTTTTATTAAAATCCGGTAAACGAAGCTTAGAATCTAAAACGTTATATTGTTTGGTAGGAATATCTTTGTGCAATTCAGCAAACACTTTAACCCGTGATCCTGAACGAATATTCTCCATCACTTCAAATGAGTTGTCAAACACATACTGAGCCTTACCAATAAACCAATGAATCACATTGTCGTTCAAAAAGTGAGAGTATTTATCTTGCGACTTAAACACATATCGATCGTTACGGTACGCTAATCCAAAACTGACCGCATGAAAGACATCAAATGGATACTTGAACTCCAGATTCAGCAAGTTCGTTTTTATACTGTAGTTCACCGATTGGTTGACCGGAAGTGCATCATTACTGCCCGGAATTAAGGTTGTTGCTACATCACTCACCGATTGATGATAGAACGTTAGCTTTTTATCCCAACGTTTTTTCAAATTTTCATAGGTAAGAAAATAACCTAAGTTGGTGAACGAAAAACCACCTTTGCCCAACGTTGGAAAAGTTAACCCTCCGTAGATTTTATGATCTTCCAATAAATCGGTAATCCCTAATTTGAAAAGGATGTTCAGCGGTTGAAAAGAGTATTGTGGATTTGCTGCATTAAACGGTTGATAGGTAGTAATAATGGGGTCATTATTCAATTGGGTGATTACCCTATCCACCATAAATCGAACAAAATACGGACGAACTTTTGACGGCTTGAAACGAGCTCCTGCAACAATATCTTCTTCGTTCACAAATGAAGGAGGTACCGCCTCTTGTGCAACCAATTGTAGCGCAGAATCGGGCTCAATACTGTGTTCTAGAAAATCAAATTCACTTTGAAAATCGTTTGCAGCAAAAGATTTTGGTGCGTTTTTATCGTCAACCACAATCATCTTGAACGTTTCCGGCTGCGGTGGTAACACCTCTATTGGTTTGGTCTGTTTGGCCACACGATCCGTTTGAATAAAGTCTGCCCTACTGTTATCTACCGAAGTGTCTAAAACAAACTTGTATAATGCAGGCTTCCCATTTTTCTGAAATTTGGTGAGTGCAAAATTTTTCTTGGTGTCAAAACTTAATTCAAGAATATCGGAGGAGAAATTAGTGAGCTGGTGATTCACCCCTTTGATTTTATAGACATCTTCCTTGCGAGTACTCAGAATCGAATAAAGCGAAGTATCCAATATTGTAGTTATATCAATACTTTCAGGGAATGAAGTGGAATCCGTTTCATTACTTTCCTTATTCAAAACGTAGTAGGTTACTTGCTTATGATCGAACTGCGACTCTAAATGCCCAGTATGAATATTGGTAATTCCATTCGCATCACTCAGAAACTGATATTTATCGGAAGAAAACTGAAACGGTTTTCGCTCACTGATTTTTGGTGTTTGTGTAATCTGATACACTTCATTCGACTCTAAGTCATACATGAAAATATCGCATTGTTTGTTAAATGCTTGGTTTTCGTAACGAACCTTTCGCAATGTATCATCGTCTCGATTACTTGAAAAGACAACACCTTGAATATCGTCTACATCAACAAATGCCGGATCAAAATCATCGTAATAATCATCGGTAATTTGTTTGGTGGATGTAGAGGCCAATGTGTAGATATAAATATCACTTTGTCCTTTTTGAAATGCTGACATCAACAACGACTTCCCATCTGGCATATAATTGATGGATGTAATCTTCTGAAATTTTTCAACGCGAACCTTTTCCTGTTTTCCGGTTTCAATAGTGTGGTGTACCATTCGATTAACCGCACGTTTGTTGTACACTATGGTCAACTTATCCCCTTTAGGAGTGAAGGCTAACAATGGCAACTTTAAATCTGTAAACAAAGTTCTTGTTCTCCAACCATATTTGTAAATGGTTTTACATTCGCTCGTTTCCAAGTTCTTGAGATGAATATTAATTCGTCCCCAATTGTTTGTGGCATAGGCCATAAATTTTCCGTCAGGGGAAATTTTTGTCTCGAAATATTGTGTTTCTTTTTTGACAGGAATTTTAATCAGATCCTTATCGCGTGGCGCAATTGTTTGCAAGTTTTCTGCCTGAAAACGATCGCGGTAGTATGCAAACCATTGCACCAATAATTCGTTGGAATTTACCCCGATAGAAAACTGCAAGCCGTAGTCTGTACTGCGATTCAGACGAGTATAATAAATCACATTGTTCACTGCTGTTTTGCCGTATTTTTCTTCGATGTAATGAAAAATAGAATAGCCCACTTTCGTAATTTCATCGCTTCCTAGTCGTCTGAACGTTTCGAAACGACCACTCACAATACCATCGCGCAGTTGATCTTCATCGATGGATGTCCATGGTTTCGACAAATACAAATTTAAACCACTGGTGAACCATTCCGGCAAACGTCTGTAAAAACGGGTCTCGCGTTCCTTACCCGAAACCGCACGGGCACCCAACACACGGGCGATGCCAGCTTTTACTTGCTCATCGATATGCTCGTGGCTTCCATTGAAATAAATAAAAATTCGATTGTGCGGCAATTTGGCTAAGCCCCCTTGATTCTGATCAGGCTCATAAATGCCGATATTGGTTTGATTTAAATCTTCCAATGTGTTGTAGACAATAATGTCTGTTTTCGCTTTCACTTTCACATCCAACTGTTGCGCTAGTTCATCGTAATACTCTTCAGCCGCATTTACTACATATTTCCCAACATCTTGCCCACCTTGATAGAAGTAGGTTACAAAGTGATCGGAAGGATAATACGAGAAATTGAAATCTTTATATTGCACCCGGCTTTGTCCGAACTTAGTGTCCGGAGTTTGCGCAAACATGCCGCTAAAAATGAGCATGGAGTATAAAAGAAAACGTTGTTTCATTTTTTGGTGCCGTTTCTCTATCAGAGAATGTTACGAAGATGGTTAAATATATGCTATTAGCCTATAAAATTTGAAAAGTTTTTGAATTTTCGCCCTACAAGAACGAAAAAACATGATCTCACTAAAACAATTCACTTTCAATCCCTTTGCCGAAAACACCTACATCATCCACAACGATGCCAAAGAATGTTTGATCATTGATCCTGGATGTAGCAATGCGTATGAGATCGAGCAAGTAACCAATTACATTGAAAAAAACGGATTAACTCCGGTTCGATTGCTAAATACGCATTGCCATGTAGATCATATTCCTGGAAACCCTATAATGGCTGAAAAGTATAATCTAGGGTTAGAAATTCACGCTCTCGAAGAGAATGTTTTGGCACAAGCCCCAAATTACGGACCTATGTTTGGCATTGAAATACCCTCACAACCCGCTGTTGCTCGTTTTTTAAAAGATGGTGATGTAGAGGCATTTGGAGATAACGAGTTCCATGTATTGCACACACCTGGTCATTCACCTGGCAGCGTTTGTTTCTATTTTCCGAAAGCAAAAATCATTGTTGCCGGAGATGTATTGTTTAAAGGAAGTGTAGGTCGTTACGACCTTCCCGGCTCCAATGGTGAAGACTTATTTAATTCGATTTCAAAAACATTAATGGCCTTGCCCGATGACGTAATTGTATTTAGTGGCCACGGCCCGAAAACCACTATTGGCGAGGAGCGCAAGTCGAATCCGTTTTTAAATAGAGCCTTTTTCTTTCAGTTATAATTAAATAGGGCTGCTCCAATGAACAGCCCCTTTTAAAGTATAATTTCTAATCTTTTATTTCTTAGCCTTTTTGCTTCCCTTTCCCAATTGGAAAATACGTGAAATGGTAAATCCTAAACGGATTTGACCTGCACTCCACGTCTTAGTATTGTATGGAAGAAAATCGTTTTCAATCAAACCTTCCGAGTTGGTTAAGTTCACGGCAAATACGTGGCCGCCTGTTTCAAACTCAACGCCAACATGAAGATTTGGATAGTAATCCAACCCTTTTTTACCACGCACGAAACCTCCGTACTGACGATTACCCATAGTACCCAATGCTGTAAAATATTCGAAAATAATGGCAGTTCGCTTAGCTACTTTTGCGCGACCTGAAAAGCCCAAGAAAAACATCCCGTTAACATCGTTATAAGGCACATAATTTCTCCAAATAAAAGTAGGTGAAAGTTGCAACGATAACCAAGGTGTAGCTTTACAAGCAAACAAACCTTGCAACATGTATGATGCTCTGTGCGCAATAGGCTCATTTTTCATGAGCTGTGTTGAAACAAAAGGGTCAAATTTCTGGGAAGAAATAACAGCGTTAGCTACAAACGTAATCGACATTGGATATTTGAAGTCAGTTGTTTGTTTTAGTGCTCGGTATTTGATATAACCATTATACAATTCTTTTGCGCCAACATTGGCAGTACCACCTTTAGTTCTTCCTACTCCAATCGAAAGATCATCAAGAATACCGTATTCTACTGAAATCAAGATATCGGAAGCGTTATCAATACCTCCAAGCGTATGCCCACTCACCCCTTTTACGGCTATATCCCCAAAACGGTGCGAAATGCGAACGTCAATGGCATTTTTCTTCACCATTTCAATGGAATGTCCGTTGATAATTCGCGTACTTTTGAACGTATAAGCTACATACTCACGCTTTGGCTTTTGTTCATTTAAAATATCGTCAACGATATCGTTTTGTGCAAACGAAAATCGTGCAGATAGCACCATCAATAAGAATAGAATTTTTTTCATCTGTGTTTGTTGTTTTGAATTTAAAAAAAACAAATCCATATCGTTGGATATGGATTTGCAGTATACATTTATTGAATTGAAAATTTCATAATGAAAAACGAGTTACGCTTATTTTTTCTCGTATTTTACAAAGTCGAAAGCCACATCTACCTTCAGTTCTTCTGCAATATTTACACCTACAACACTTGGAATTTTAATTTTATGATCAGCTAATTTCACCATAAAATCTGAAGAAGCTGAAACAGGCGCTCCCCCTTTTACTGTAAGTTTTCCTTTTATTTCACGCGGTACTTTAACACCATGCAAATCCAATGTCCCAACTAAAGTTACATCATAAACTCCATCTTTAGAGAAGTCTATTTTTTCTTTTATGACAGCATCCAACGTAGAATATGGAATTTTATCAGACTCCATATAGTTTTCATTGAAGTGCTCTTCCATTAGCTTATCATGGAATTTAAAGGTTGTAATCGTTAGCTTAGCAACCACCTTCTGGTTTTCTGTATTTATTGCACAAACGGTTTGATTTGAAGTGGCTTCAATATCCTCCATTGCCGTTTTAGAGAAAAAGTGTGCTTTCCCAGTTTTACAAACATATTGTTGGGCTTGTAAATGGAAAGTAGCAATAGATAATACGATAAACAACAGACTTCTCATAACTTTGATTTTTAGGTTTAAAATTATTCGCATTGGCCACCTGCCGACCAAGTACTTATTACAGTAATCAAAGAGTCTGCCAATTTCCCTGATGGTGGCATTAACACACAACCATCTTCCTTAATACAGCACAAACCTTTGTTAATTCCGGCTTTTGTACCCGCATAAGTAGAGAAGTCGTAACCACTCTGTTTTGTTGATGCATCATGGCAACCTGAGGTCGCACAATTGTCGTCCATAATGGTTTTCACACTTGCTGCATAAGTAACACTTGAAGATGTACAAGTATTATTGGGCGCTTTATCTTTTGAACATTTTACCAATAAAACGCCAAATGAAATAATTGTTAATAGTGTTATTGCTGTCTTTTTCATATAGTAAAAATAAAAAGCCCGGACGAATTCGCCCGGACTTTAACGTTATAGTAAATTAAAGTTTGATTAAATGTTTACTTATAGCTCCTTTTTCAGTGTTTACATTTACGATATAGTTGCCTTTTTGCAAATCAGCAATGTCGTAACGAACGTTATTTGACCCTTCGTTTAAGTTGCCTTCGAAAAGTGTTCTTACAACGCTACCTTTCATATCTATAATTTGGATAGTAGTTTTCAAAGCCTCTTTCAATTCGATATTCATAGAAAATTCAGCCATTGTTTGTGTTGGATATAATCCTAAATTCGAAATTGAAGAAACATTTTCAATAGCGTTAGGAACTTGTGCTGCAGTGATTGTAACATTGCTTTTGTAAACAACATCGCCAGTTTCTTTAGTATCACCATTGGCTAACATTCCTACATAGTAGAAAGATACATCTTGCGCAGTAGCAGGAGCAGTCCATTGCCAAATCCAAGATTTTGTTGTATTGGCATTCTTATGACTCATACAAGTAGTTCCTGATGCCCCGGTAACAATTGCCGTAGTAGTTGTACTTGTTGCAGTAAATGAACCAGATTGAGCATTAGAGCCGTTCAAAGAAGAAAATTCAAAACCATAACGATTACCGGTTGCAGTACCAGTAAGTTGTAAAGACATGAAGTAAGTCTTTCCTGGTATATATGTTGTTGTGTTAGTTACTACTCCTCCAGATAGGCCAGATTGTAAGGTGTCCATTTGCAAAATAAATTGGCTTGCATCGGCAGTTGTGGATCCATTGTGGCAACCACTTGTTTGGCATGTACGATTTGTTGCCGGTGCACCTGAGTATCCACCATTAGGTGTTTTTGCAGGCTCAGCTGTTAAATTGGTGAACTTCACAATAGAAACAACAGAAAGGGAAAAAGCTAAAAGAGTAAACGTTTTTTTCATGTTTTGTGTATTTGATTTATTCAAATGTAACAAAACGGGGCAATGCATACAACAATATATATGTTAATGAAATACTATTTTAATCAAAAATTAAGGATGCAGATTACAATAGAGTGTTATTCAATACAAATCAAGCAAAGTACACATTCAAAAATAACCAATTTGTTACTGCAAGATTTGTTGAGTACTGTTTTCTGTATCCACTTTTTCTATCACCTTTTCAATTCTCCCCTTTTCATCAATAAGAAAAGTAGTTCGGTTGATGCCCATATACTCTCTTCCCATAAATTTTTTAAGCCCCCAAACACCATAATCGTTCACTACCTTTTGGTCGGTGTCGGCAATAAGCGGAAAAGGTAATTCGTATTTTTCAATGAATTTTAGGTGCGATTTTTCACTATCGGCACTTACACCAACTACCTCATATCCTTTTTTCTGTAATGCTTTATAGTTATCGCGGAAGTTACAGGCCTCTTTTGTACAACCGGGCGTGCTGTCTTTCGGGTAAAAGTAAAGCACCACTTTTTTGCCCTTGAATTGAGCCAGAGTAATTTCGTTTCCATTTTGGTCCTTTGCGTTGATGGCTGGAGCCTTATCACCTACTTTAAGTTTCATTGGTTTATGTTTAATACATGAATTTTGACGCGTAAACTTTCTCATTGTCGCGCTCATCAGTAACAACAATTCGAATTTGATGTTCACCGAGCGTCCATTTATTTTCGTTGATTACCGCTAATGAAGCGAATTTCGCGTCAAACTCTGCCAATGTCCACTCCCCATCAATAAACACATCGTATTTTTTAATGCCACTCAAGGCATCCGACATAGAAAAAATCCATTTTTTATTTGTATGCATTGGTTTTGCAGCACTGAACGAAACCGGACGAATCACAGGCGGTACCGTATCGACCCCTACATAATAAGTTCCGAACTCACGTACATTACCATGCATGAACCCACTTTCATACATTCCGTTTTTGGAAACGGTTTTTCCTTTTTCATCGCGCCATAACAACACCGCTTTACTTTGTAAAAACGATGGTATCACTGCCTTAATTTTAATAGTAAAAGCATCCAACAAATGCTCAAAACTCTCATTAATGGAATACACAGCTGAGAAAATCCCACTCGTTTTGGCCTCCTTCTTTTCTACATTCAATTTTGTAGTATTGATGATACAATCTCCTGGAATGCTCAATTTCAGGCTATCTGTATTGTAAACATTCAAAAAATTATTCTTCAGTAGTATGCTAAAAGGGTCGTTGTTCGGTTTGAAGAAATCGGAAGTAGTGTCCTTCGCAACATTCAACCTGATAAATGATTTGTTGTTCGAAAAATCGGCAATGGTCACTGTGAGTTGATGTACTTGCCCATCAGCTAAATTGACTTTTCCATTGTTCTGCACAGCACTATATGCACTCAATTTATTACCCGGCTCCACAAAGCATTTATGAAACGCACGAAATCCTTCATTCAAAAACACAGGGTAATCCAAATGAGCAATAATCATACGCTTTTCATCAAAAGAATGACGATCATTTTTGAAAGAGAAAATATCCTTTCCATTATCGGTGAGGGTTATGGAATAAACGCCAAACGAATTGGTTGAATTGGTCATTCGATCAAAACTGTTTACGGCAATACCCAATTCGCTTGCATTAATTTTTAAAATACTATCCGTTGAAACAAAGGCATCGCCCTCCTTTTTTAATGCGACTCGCTTTTTGTCCTTATCTAAAAAATCAGCATCCTGCGAAAAAAACTCAACGGCATTCACAACAGGTGCAACATCATCTTTCACCGCAAAACCAAAATGGTATGGATTAATTGTTCGTTCTTGCGCATCGCGGATTTCAAAATGCAAATGTGGTCCACCACTCCCACCGGTATTACCACTCAAGGCAATCACTTCACCTTTCTTTACAATCAACTTGTTTTTGGGAAAAGTTATATCCACTGCAAAACTTTTTTTGGAATACTGTTCTTTGCGTACTTCTTGTGTAAGTCTACTATTGAATTGCTGCAAATGCCCATACACCGAAGTATAGCCATTAGGGTGTGTGATGTACACTGCATTCCCATAGCCAAATGGAGAAACACCAATACGCGAAATGTATCCATCACCAATGGCATAAACATTCAAACCTTCTCTTTCATTGGTTTTCATATCTAATCCCATATGAAAATGATTCTTTCGCGTTTCTCCGAAATTGCCGGTTAAAGCAATGGGAATATCGAGCGGAGAACGAAACTCGTTCTTCGGAAAAACAGGCAAAGGCTCTTCAACATTAGGGTGTGACTGATTTGCAAAAACCGTAAACAACAATAGCGTTATCCAATTCATTTCATTAATTTATTTGCTTCAACCCAGATGGGATTTCTTATTATCCTTGATACTCGCCATAAATACCACGCAGCACATCGGCTACTTCGCCCAATGTACAATAGGCTTCTACCGCATTCACCACATAAGGCATGATGTTCTTCCCTTCAACTGTTGCTTCCTTCAAGGCTTTCAGTGTTTTGCTAACTTCTTCGACATTACGTTCTGCACGAAGTTTAGTCAATTTAGCCGTCTGCAATGCACGTATCGAATCATCAATGCGTAAAATTTCAGTATCGTTTCGCTCTGGCTCTACAAACTTGTTTACACCCACAATTACCTTTTGTCCCAACTCCATTTTCTTCTGAAAATCGTAAGAAGCCTTTGCAATTTCATCTTGTATGAAACCTTTTTCTACTGCAGAAACGGCACCGCCTATGGAATCAATATACATGATATATTGCCAAGCTTTTTCTTCCAGCTGATCGGTCATTTGTTCAACAAAATAAGAGCCTGCCATTGGATCTACCGTTTCGGTTACTCCGCTTTCAAAGCCAATGACTTGTTGTGTTCTGAGCGCTAACTTTGCTGCATCGGCCGTTGGTAAAGATAATGCTTCATCAAAACCATTGGTGTGTAACGATTGTGTACCGCCCAATACAGCCGCCATAGCTTGTAAACTCACACGTACAATATTGTTTTGTGGTTGTTGTGCTGTAAGCGTTGAACCGCCTGTTTGTGTGTGAAAGCGTAACATTTGTGCACGGGCATCCGTGGCTCCAAGATCTTTAGTGATTTTTGCCCACATTCTGCGTGCTGCACGGAACTTGGCAATTTCTTCAAAGAAGTTATTGTGTGCATTGAAGAAAAACGACAGTCGTTGCCCGAACTGATTAATGTCTAAGCCTTTTGCTATAGCTGCTTCACAATAGGCTTTTCCGTTCGCTAATGTGAATGCCAATTCTTGTGCAGCTGTTGAACCGGCTTCACGAATGTGATACCCTGAAATAGAAATAGTATTCCACTTCGGTACTTCGGTATTACAATATTCAAAGATATCGGTAATAATTTTCATAGACGGTCGAGGCGGATAAATATACGTGCCCCGTGCAGCATACTCTTTCAGAATATCGTTCTGAATGGTGCCTGAAATTTTCTTCAAATCGGCTCCTTGTTGTTTGGCTAACGCGATGTAAAACGCCAACAAAATATAGCCTGTAGAGTTGATGGTCATTGACGTTGAAACATCTTCCAATTTAATGCCATGGAATAGTGTTTGCATATCCACCAACGAATCAATAGCTACGCCCACTTTCCCAACTTCGCCATCGGCTAAAGGATGATCGGAATCGTAACCAATTTGTGTAGGCAAATCAAATGCAACACTTAACCCACTTACACCTTGCGATAACAAATAATGATACCGCTTATTGCTTTCTTCGGCTGTGCTGAAACCTGCATATTGACGCATGGTCCACAACTTCGAACGATACATTTCGGAATGCACTCCACGCGTGAACGGAAAAACTCCGGGTTCTTCTACTATTCTATCTTTTGGGGCATATACCCTTTCAATATCTATCCCTGAATCGGTGATGAACTTTTTTTCTTCGCCTGCCATGCCAACATATTTTGCGCAAAATAAAGAAAAGCAAGGTCTGTTGCAGTAACAATTTTACAAGAATTGAATTCTAGGCCAAAAGAGGCTGTTTTCTGTCCGAGTTCTTCTTATATTCACCGCTCCAAAAAAAGAATTATGAGTCAGCATTTAAGCGAACAAGAAATTGTTAGAAGAGATAAATTAACCGAGCTGGAAGCATTGGGTGTAAACCCCTATCCACCGGAATTGTTTCACGTTTCACATTATTCGCAAGCCATATTAGACACCTTTGATGCCGAGCAAAACAACTTGCCGGATGTAAGTTTAGCGGGTAGAATTATGTCGGTGCGCTTGATGGGAAAGGCCGCCTTTGCTGTGTTACAAGATGCAGGAGGCCGAATTCAATTGTATATTGGTCGTGATGCGATTTGCCCAGGCGAAGACAAAACACTTTACGATGAAGTATTCAAACGCCTTGTAGATATTGGCGATTTTGTGGGTGTGAAGGGTTATGTGTTTAAAACAAAAACGGGAGAAACTTCGATTCACGTTTCATCGTTGCAATTATTGGCGAAATCGTTGAAGCCACTACCAATTGTAAAAGAAAAAGATGGCGAAATTTACGATGCCTTCACCGATCCGGAACAGCGCTATCGTCAACGTTATGTGGACTTAGTGGTAAATCCGCATGTACGCGATACTTTCATTAAACGCACTAAATTGGTAAAAACCATTCGCGACTTTTTGGATGCACATGGAGCAATGGAAGTGGATACGCCAGTATTGCAGAACATTCCGGGTGGTGCAGCTGCTCGTCCGTTTGCTACACACCACAATGCATTAGATGTTCCGTTTTATCTTCGAATCGCTAACGAATTATACTTGAAACGCTTAATTGTAGGCGGTTTCGACTTTGTATATGAATTCAGCCGTAACTTCCGCAACGAGGGAATGGACAGAACACACAACCCTGAATTCACGGTATTGGAGTTTTACGTGGCTTACAAAGATTATTTCTGGATGATGGATTTCACCGAAAATCTATTGGAAAAAATCGCCATCGAGTTGCATGGAACTACAGAGGTAACCATGGGCGATAAAGTGTTGAACTTTAAAGCTCCTTTCAAACGTGTTCCGATTTACGATGCTATCAAAGAATTCACAGGCTTTGATGTGAGTGAAATGGATGAAGCCGGCTTAGTAGAGGTATGCAAAAAATTGCATATCGAAACCGATGCTTCCATGGGCAAAGGAAAATTGATTGACGAAATTTTTGGAGCGAAATGCGAAGGCAACTTCACGCAACCAACATTCATTATTGATTATCCGGTGGAATTAAGCCCGTTGACCAAAAAGCACCGCAGCAAAGCCGGACTGGTAGAGCGTTTCGAGTTGATGGTGAACGGAAAAGAAATCGCAAATGCCTACACAGAGTTGAACGACCCAATTGATCAACGTGCGCGCTTTGAAGAACAAGCGAAATTGATGGAACGAGGCGATGACGAAGCTATGTTTATCGATCACGACTTTTTACGCGCATTGGAATATGGCATGCCACCTACATCGGGCATTGGTATTGGCATCGACCGCCTAGTGATGTTAATGACCAATCAGGCAAGTATTCAGGAAGTGTTGTTCTTCCCGCAAATGCGACCGGAAACAGAAGGAGAATAATTAAAGTTTAAGGCATTCTGCCTTCTGCTCTGCTGAGATAGATACTTATCCAAGGCGTTGTCATATAACGCCCGTAAATAGCATAACTTAACTTCATAATGTGTATATCCAGACGAGTTTTCAACCCTAGCTTTGCTCGAGGTATTACTTTATAGGGATATAGAGTTTCAAATAAGCGAGCGTATTTGGCAGAATCGATTAAAGGCAAATTAACGACTTTGACTTTCTGATCTACAATATCTTTTACACTAGCTATTGTATTCGCTGAAGTCCAAAACTGATGTTGGAAATAAGGGTCAAACATTGCCCAAGATTGGTTAACCTTGAGTTCTGCTACCGTGTGATGAGATATGGAATCGTAACCATATAAATATACTAAATGCCCTTCAATACCGGCTTGTTCAGCTAGAGCCACAAGCACAAGCGCTTTTTGATCGCAGGCGCCAAAACCTTTTTCGAGTATTTCATATGCAGCTATATCATCTATTTGGTCTCCGTACTTATGATTCCTCACTTTTGCACCTACATATTCGCAAAGGATAACGGCTTTTTCGGGCTCGGTTTTTCCTTGAAGAGTTAATCCTTCTATCGTTTCTTGTAAACGGATAAAATGGTAAAGCGCTTGAGGACTTTGGCGAGAAGTGAGAAAAACAGTAAATGGAAGTATATAAAAAAGTAAAAGTACTGCCGGTAATACCAGCAGTACTTTTACTTTCCAATGGCGATGAGTTGTATCGATTGTTTACTGTTTTACAAATTGTTGTCTTGCCATTCCTGCATTCGTGCTCACATTAATGGTGTAAATACCTGCAGGCAAGAATGAAATGTCGATAGCGCTTTTATCGGCAGTGCGGCTAATCGTAACATTACCCAAAACGTCTATTACATCAATATGTTGGATGATTGCGCCATTCGTTTCGATGTTTAGCTGATTGTTTGCGGGATTAGGATACACATGCAAAGCAACATTTGATTCGTTTTCACGAATTCCGGTTGTAGGCGTTCCGCCATAAACAAGATTCAAGATTGGCGCATATTCCGGATTACTCGAATTGTTAAAACTAACTACACCTCCGGTGAAACTTGGAGCTGAAATAACAAATTGAGTTGTTGCGTTTTTAGTAATGAAAGGCAAAACGGAAGCCGGTAAATCCAATCGAATCCAGTTACCATCTCCTGCATTTGAACCAAACAAACAGGGTGTGCCTGAGGCATCCCCCGTGGCACTATAATCAGCTGCTTCTACATTCACTGTAGATCCGAAGTTCCCACTTTTTACTTTCACAGAAAGAGTATTGCTAATTGGGTTAGTGCCGGCAAGGCTCTTTCTTCTTAAAAAGATACTTGCTTTTTTAAGTGTAGTATCGGCCATGTTAGCCGTGTTGAATGAAAGAACAGACGAAAAAGAATTACCACTGCTTTCACCTAATAACAATGAATCGGCAACTGCACCTGAAGAAGAAACAGATCCGGTTTGTGTGTTATTTTCTGAAAGTAAATACAAATCATCCATTAAATATTTTTGATAAAATTTCTGCACTTGGAATTCTATGAAATCATTATAACCTTGTGGTGACAAGTGAAAACAATCGCGTGTGATACCATAATCGCGCATCGATGTTTTCGGTGAAGGATAGTTGGGGTCGCCTTCCGGCATAGGCAAACTATAAGGGGCATAGGTTCCACTTGGTGCAATACCTAGTGGGGTAGTTTGCCCAAACGTGTTTTGTAACAAGCCTGTACATTTGTAAAATTCTACTTGAGGATCACTGGCTGAATAAACCTCCATTGAATCCGAAAATCGGTTTAACATAGTATTTAACTGAATGAATGTGGGGAACTCCATTTTTTGCCAGTTGCTATAAAACGGATGACCTGAACCCCACCCGGAGGTCTGAATTACTTCTCCAAAATTTGGGTATACATAACCACTCCAAACTATTTTTATCCCGGGTTTAGTAGTCTTGATGAAGTTTACAATAGCATTCATTCGTGTTGAAATGTCATGAAAGAGTGTATCTACAAAACCGGATGATGAGCTAACTTTCCAATCGCCCAAGACATCATTACCTCCTATACTCAAATGGACAACTTCAATTGAAGGATTCGCCTTGATAAGGGAATCGATCATGTGTTGTTTATCTGGCTTTAAAAAATCATTCGTTTCAGCTCCATTTTCAGCAATCACTGTATTCGTCAAATACTTATAATTAGAATGACCGTACTTTTTCAGTGCATTATTAAACGTTTTATCTACGTCCATAAAGAAGGCCCAACTATCTCCAACCAATAGCACCTTAGGTTGATTGACTTCTGCACATTGTGCAAAGAGCTTTGTAGCAAAGAGCTGAAATACAATTGTAAACAGTAGAATTCTTCTTGTCATATTAGTTTGGTTTTATATCCAATAATACGAAAAGAATAAGAAGAAACTAAGTGGGGTGTTCAAAATTTCAGGTACAAAAAAAGCGCCTCGGAAATTCCGAGACGCTTTTACTAATTATAAGTAACCTCTTATCTGAAGTTGATAGTCATTACAACTCTTCTGTTTTTCTGACGACCAGCAACTGTATTGTTGTCTGCAATAGGTTGTGTTTCGCCATAACCTGCAGTATCCAATTTACTAGCATCAACACCTTTCTTAACTAGATAGGCTTTAACTGCTGCTGCTCTTCTGTTCGACAAGTCTAAGTTTTTAGCATCATCGCCTACGTTATCAGTGTGTCCTTCAATTTTCAAACCATAGCTAGGTTTATCCACCAACAACTTAGCTAAACCGTTCAATGAAACATAAGACTTAGTTCTAATCACATCTTTACCTGTTTCGAACTCTAAGTTTTGGAAAGCGAACTTCACAGTTTCAACTTCTTTTTTATCCAATTTAGGACAGCCTTTGTTTTCAGCTACACCAAATACTTTCGGACAAGCATCATCTTTGTCTAACACACCGTCTCCGTCTGTATCAGGCCAAGGGCAACCTTGATTTTCAACCGGACCGGCTTCACGAGGACATTTATCTTCGTTATCGTACAATCCGTCTTTATCTGAATCTGGACAACCTTTATGTGCCTTTTCACCAGGAACATCCGGACAAGCATCATCTTTATCGGCAACGCCATCGTTGTCGCGATCAGGACATCCGTTCATTTCTTTCGTTCCTTTTTCAGTAGGACATTCGTCATATTTATCCCAAATTCCGTCTCCGTCTGTATCCGGACAACCCAACGATTCTTTTGGTCCTTTTACATCTGGACAAGAATCACGCATATCAGGAATGCTATCACCATCTCTATCTGGGCAACCTGCCAAGAATAATGGCCCTGCAACATCCGGACAAAGATCCATTTTATCAGTAACACCATCGTTGTCTTTATCAGAACATCCTCCGGTAGCACATGTACCTTTCTCTTTTTTACATTTATCTTTCTTATTCGATACACCATCTTTATCGCGGTCGCGATGTAAGCTGTTCGGAATTGTAATTTTCAATCCCACTTGAACGTTGGCATTGTAGCTTGCTTTCTTGCCAAACAATGTAATTACGTTTGAAGAAGTAACAAATAGTGGTCCTGCACGCAAACCTGCACCCGCACTAAAGTTTCCGTATTCATCATAAGAAAGTGGCACATAAACACCTACCCATTTGTGATCGTATTTCGGAGTTAATGTTACTGATGTTGGGTAATGAATTTGGTTTCTGTTTTTCGCCATAACCGGAGAAATAGTAGTTCCTAAATTCAAACCAAAACCTTTCCAAATGTGGTAATCAATGTATAGATTGAATCGAGTTGGCAACCATACAGTGAATTTATCACCAGATTTGTAAGTCGTTCCGAATTTAGAGTTAAGCACAGAGTCAAAAGATTGTACCCCATTAATAGGCTCTTTTTTCACTTGCCAATTGCGGATGTCGGCTGTAAAGTCACGATCGTTTACTGATTTAGTGAACGAAATTGCGCCTAAGTCGATTACCGAAAATCCAACAGCCAATTTGTACTTATCGCGCTCTCTTTGATACCACTCTTTACAATCCATTGTGTATTTGTACTTATCCTGATCTGGTCTCCATTCGTAAACGATACCTAAATCTGCTGCTGCGCCCGGAGTAATATATTTTTTGAGTGACCCTAAGCCGTCATACTTGAACGTTCTGTCGCCAAAATCTTCCAAACCTTTATTGTGTCCGTATTTCACGTCACTATTATAAATATTCAAACTATCGTAGTTATTGAACTGATAATCAGCTTTGTTGGAATATAGATAAGCAGAAGCAACACCCAAAAGTACTTTAATAGTACCTCCTACTTTGATAAAGTGCTGACCTTTGTCGTACACTACTCTGGAATAAGTAGCGCCAACGTCCATCCACTCTAAGTTACGGAGAGCTACATTTTTTTCAGATAAGTTTTTAAAGTTAAATCCCGTAATTGAATCTGCTTTGTTGCCTAACCCGAAATAGCTGGACCGTGCCAACGTTTCGCTGATATTATCAACGTTTGAAATACTATGCATATTTGCAGTTAAAGCAATTGCATTTTTGTTTGAACGATTTTTTCCCCAAGCAAACATGAATGATAAAGGAATCTGAGCGTCCATTCCAATAAACGCCTTCTTATTGTTGCCGTTTACGCGCTCAATCAAATATTTGTCAGCAAATTTATCGTCTTTGAAAAAATCTCTGTGCAGTAGCGGTTGATTGCTAATTCCGATATAGTTGTTGTTTACCTCTAAACCAACTGAAATTAGGTTCAAATCAAACTTCATACGGTTGTCGGCAATGGCAGGGTTATAACTAACAGTTGATACTCCTCCGAAATTACTTGCGGCTAATACTTTATTGTATTGTGCATGTGAGTTGGAAAAGAAACAAGCTGCAAGAATCCCGAGCAAAATGGGTTTAAGTTGTTTCATAAATTATAAATTTTTATTTGCGATTTGCAAACTTAATGCCAAAAATTGCAAATGCGAACTTTTAAATGCATTTTTCTTGTGCCCTCTGCATTTGGAATATTTTGCAAAAGGCTTACATTTGCACCGCATTTTAAAAATCAATCACGTGTTTACAGCCTATATAAAACGAATTATCCTTTTCTCGGGAATTGTATTGAGCAGTTTTGCCGTTTCTGCAGAAGAAACTGAAACCGTTGCCACAACAACTACTGAAGAAACGCATACTGAAGCGCATAAAGCAGATGAAAAATTCAATCCAACACCAATGATTTTGCACCACGTAGCCGATTCACACGAATGGGATATTTTGGAAATGGTACACATTGGTTTGCCGTGTATTCTTTACTCTTCTGAAAGTGGAATAACAACTTTTCAATACGAAGATGGCAAAGAAGTTAACGGTTACAAATGTGAGCACGGTGGTGTTGCACGTGAAGATCACGCAAGTTTTATCGATTTTTCAATTACTAAAAATGTAGCAACCATGTTGTTAGCAGCATTTATTTTAATTGTAGTTTTCACTTCTGTAACTAAAGCATACACTACCAACAAAGGAAAAGCGCCAAAAGGATTGCAATCGCTTATCGAGCCTATGGTTGTTTTTGTTCGTGACGAAGTAGCTAAACCAGGCATAGGACCTAAATACGAAAGATACTTGCCATATATCATGACTATTTTCTTCTTCATCTTGGTCTTAAACTTGTTGGGGCTTATCCCTGTTTTCCCAGGTGGTGCAAATGTTACAGGAAATATCGCCTTTACTTTGGTAATGGCATTTGTGGCCATGATTGTTATCAATTTCAGCGGAAACAAAGGCTATTGGAAACATATTCTTTTGCCTCAACCTTATTTCTTGTGGCCAATTATGTTCCCGGTTGAGCTTTTAGGCATTTTCACTAAGCCTATTGCATTGATGATACGTCTTTTCGCCAATATGGTAGCGGGGCACATCATTGTATTGAGTTTGATTTGTTTGATTTTCGTATTCGGTAATGCAGGTAAGAGTGTTGGAGGTTCAATTGCAGGTTCAGCCATTGCCATACCGTTCACATTATTCATCAGCTGTATTGAGGTATTGGTAGCCTTTATCCAAGCTTTTATTTTCTCAATGTTAACGAGTGTTTTCATTGGGATGGCTGTTGAAGAACACGGGCACGGAGAAGAGGCACATCATTAATTTGGTTATTATTCATTCATTATAAAAACAAAAAACATGTTACTAGAAGTACAAACAGGAATCGCGGCTATCGGAGCAGGATTAGCAGCTGTAGGAGCGGGAATCGGAATCGGAAGAATCGGAGGAAGCGCAGCTGAATCAATCGCTCGTCAGCCGGAAGCCGTTAACGACATCAGAGGTGCAATGATTTTGACAGCAGCCTTCATCGAGGGTGTTGCGTTGTTTGCCGTAATCGTTGCATTGTTGAAGTAATTCAACCTAAAAACTACACTCCAATGGGATTGCCAACGGAGTGTAGTTTTTTAAACAAATGAATTTCAAAGAAAAATCTATATAAATATGAACACGTTATTAGTTGTTTTGTTATCTGAAGAAGCGAATCCGTTTAGCTTAATTACTCCAAATCCGGGATTAGCTATTTGGGCGCTTATTATTTTCGTAGCCTTGATTTTTATCTTAGGTAAGTTTGCATTCAAGCCTATTGTTAGTGCCTTGAAAGAGCGCGAAATGCATATCGAAGAGTCTTTAACACAAGCTGAAAAGGCAAGAGCAGAAATGGCTGCATTGGTTTCTAAAAACGAAGAGTTATTGAACCAAGCCAAAGAAGAAAGAAATCAAATTTTGCACGATGCACGTATTGTTGCTGAAAAAATGAAAAATGACATTATCGAAAAAGCGAAATCTGAAGCTGATAAAAAAGTGGGCGATGCTATTCGTGAAATCGAAATCCAGAAAAAAGCTGCTATTGTTGAAGTAAAAAATTCTGTTGGTGCTTTAGCCATCGAAATCGCTGAAAAAATTGTTCGTAAAGAACTGAAAAACGATACTGACCATAAAGCGTTTGTAGATGCTTTAGTAAAAGAAAGCAACCTCAACTAATTTCTTGTTATAGTTTAAAACTGAATTTATGTCATCATTCCGATTGGCTTCACGATACTCAAAATCATTACTTCAATTAGCGCAAGAAAAAGGCCAATTGGAAGCAGTGAAAACAGATATGTCGCTTATATCAAACACGCTGAAAAGCAGTCGTGATTTGCACATTATGTTACAAAGTCCAATTATTCCTTCCGATAAAAAGGAAGCTATACTTGCTAAGGTTTTTGGATCAAATGTGAATGACCTTACCAATAAGTTTATTGTACTTTTAACCAAAAAAGGTCGAGAGAGCTTCTTAGGCGAAGTGGCAAATACCTTCATCAGCCAATACGACCTTTTGAATAATATCACTAACGTGAAATTAACTACAGCAACTACTGTGGATCAGGCTACGGTTGATAATATCATCAATAAATTAAAAGCTAAAGAAAACATCAAAGAAATCAAGCTTGTTCATGAAGTTGATGCTTCGTTGATTGGTGGTTTCGTGTTGACTTATGGCGACAAACAAATCGACACCTCTGCCCGTAAATCGTTAAATCGATTAAAAACATTGGTTGATGACGATTCGTATGTGAAAGCATATTTCTAAAACAAATACCTATTATAAAAAGGCTGTTTCTATTTTGAAGCAGCCTTTTTTATTGGCTATTGAATCAGCTTTTCCGTACCAAAAATTTCCTTCTCTAGCTTTGTATCTAAGCCGTAAATATCAGGACGGAAATTAATTTTCCCTGTATGATCTACCCAAGTGGTGAAATAGCCGATAAAAACAGGTATGGAAGGTTTTACTCGTACTTTCTTCTCTTCATATTTATTCATTAGTACATGGATACTATCCGCTGTTAATATTGAATCGTTTCGAAATATATACTGCACTAACTTCTCCGGCTCTGATAGTCGAATACAACCATGGCTAAACGCACGGTTCGTTTCACTAAAAAAACTTTTGGCTGGTGTGTCGTGTAGATAAATGTCGTAAGAATTCGGAAAATAGAAAGCAACAAGACCCAAAGCATTAGATGGCCCGGGCTTTTGGCGAATCACAAAAGGTACTCCGGTTTTGTACTTGCTCCAACTTACTGAATAAGGATTAATAGGTTTGCCGTTTTTCAACACCTCTAAATTGTTTTTATAAATATAACCGGGGTTAGCTTTTAGCTTAGGCAGCATTTCGTTCTTGATAATACTTTGGGGTACATTCCAATAAGGGCAGAAACCTACAACCGATAAATTGCCCGAAAAAATGCTTGTAGCTGTTGCCGTTCGCCCTACAACTACATTCATGCTCCACAGATATTGTTTATGCTCAAAAATATGTAATCGATACTCAGGGATATTTACCAGAAAATAATCGTCAGGAACCTGATCGGGCAACCAGCGTAAACGTTCCATATTCAGCATAATCTGTCGAATTCGCTGACGGATAGACACATTCATTTCATGAATAGTAATACTATCCGGAACACCTGATGGGCGAAGTCCCATACGCGCTTGAAAACGCTTAATGGAGTTATACAAGGAATCTGAAAAAACAGAAGTGGAATCGTTGAAAGTTAGATCGTTTGTAATAGTTAAATAGGCTTTAAGCAACAGAACATTTTCGCTTGTGTCTCCCTTTTTTAGCCCTTTCTGATAATTTACCATAGGAAAACCACCATGCTTATCTATAGTTCGATAGGTAATCAATGCAACTTTTAAATGTCTGTAATAATCATTTACCGGTTCGTTAACCTGGTAGGATGTTGGCGATTGAACGAGTGTATCTAAGAGATGCTGATAGTCTTTTTTCTTTCTTGGGATAAACCATTCGAGGTCCTTGGGATTTTTATCGGTGCCATAATAAGCCTTCTGTGCATATTGGAAAAAAGTTGAAGTAAGACCAAGTTCAAACTTCAATCGTTCAGTCGGATTTTTGGCAAAAAAACTAGAATCGGCTTTTGCTTGATTCCATAAACTAATTAAACGCGGACGAACTAAAGATGAGTCTTCAAAATTTAACTGGTAGTCGTTCAATGTGCTAAAGAAAGCATCCGTACTATTCGACATTTCATCGTTTGTAAACCATGCCGATTGAAAATTTCTTCTGCTGTAAAACGAAAGAATATCTTCCGAAAAAACCTCCAATGCAGTGTCCTTAGCGATATAATGCTCGATAGAAGCACTATCCAATATCAAATCACTGTAATCTTGATTAGAGTATATTGAGGAGTCTTGTACTATACTTTCTTTTCCAAGCAGTCGCTTGAACATTTTTGTACATCCGGTGCAAAGAGATAAAACTAGAAGAAGACTAGAGAGCGAAAAAAAAAGAGGTGCCCGAAATTTTGTCACAGTCTATCGATATATATAAAGTAAACTCCCGTTAGCCAATAATGGAAGCATCTCCTTCATAACATCTTGAGGAAGAGCCGGGCAACCAAAACTTTTGCCGGTATAACCATACTGTTGAACAAATTTATCGGAAACGTAAGTAGCGCCATGAATAATAATTTCTCTGGCGCGAGCATTGTCATTTTTCCCTTTTTCTAAACCATCAAGAATCAGCGACATGCCATGTTTTAACGTTTCGATAGGTTGACCTACTTTAAAAAAACCTAAACTACTTTTTAAAGATTCAGGCTGATTAGAAAAGCTGGTGGCCATCTTTTCGCCCGAATTTTTCCCGTGTGCAACATAGGTGTAAGCCAGAGTTTTCTTTTGAATCAAATCTATTACAAAGAAGCGTTTCTGATCAGATGGTTTTGAAAAATCACAAATAGCAATAATAGATTTAGCCGGCTTGTACCTGGTAAACCCTTCCAAGCACTTTTGAAAGGCATCGAAACTCAACTTACCCTTCAATCCGCAAGCGTCATAAAGCTCTTGAATGGGCGAAACAGATACCTTTCCCGGCATAACTACTGGTTCGCTAGAACTAGCTTTTATGTAGATACTAAGCAGAGATAATATAAGCAGTATTCTTATCATAGTACAAAATTAAGCTATTTCTACTAAATCAAATGTTAAGGATAAAAAAAAGGCACCGCAAAGAAATTGCGATGCCCTTAGTTTTGGTTATAAGTTGTTACTGCATAACAGTAATGGTTCCTGCTTTATTCTCTGTTGTTCCATCAAAATACTTCACAATAATTTGGTAAGTATAAGTATCGAACTGAACTTTCTTACCTCTGAATGTTCCATCCCATGCGCCATTGACAGCAGACTGCGTAATTCCGTTTTTCTGATTCGGATTACTGAACACTTTCTCACCCCATCTGTTCCAAATGTTTACTTCGAAAGAAACAGCGCCTAAAACATCAAACTCAAAAAAGTCATTCAATCCATCTGCATTCGGTGTAAATGCTGTTGGCATGAAATACGACTTATCATTACTTACTTCAATTTGAAGTGTATCAGTAGCAGAACAACCTCTTTCATCGATAGCCGTAACAACAAAAGTAGTTGTTTGGTGTGGACGGGCAATAGGGTTGTTACATAAGGTTGAATCGGCACAACCACTGTAATCAAATCCACCGCTTAGAGGTGTCCAAATGTATTGCTTAATAAATGTATCTGAAACAGCAGTTGCTAATAACTGAACCGGTTGTGTGGCTAAAATTACTTCCTTATCAGAAGTAAGATCTACAGTAACCTGTCCAATTGCATTAATTGTTGAAACGGTAGTCGCTTCACAACCATTCGCATCTCGGGCTAAAACGGAGTATACACCCGGACCAATTCCACGGAAAGTATCAGACGACTGAACAAATCCATTGTATTGATAGATGAAAGGTGCTCTACCTCCAACTACATTTACAACCACTATTCCATCATTCGTATTTGCACAACTTGCTTGATTTAAGCCATTTGCAGTAACTACCAAAGCAGCAGGGTCTGTTAATTGAGTTGTATCGTTTATTGAACAACCCGACTTATCGGTAATAGTAACTATATAAGTTCCAGAAGCTAATGTAGTAGCTACGCTTCCGTTCTGTGCAGGAGTTGTATTCCAATTGTATACGTATGGCTGTGCTCCTCCTGTTACAGCTAATGAAACAAATCCATTATCTGCACCAAAACATTTCGGATTACTTACCGATTTGGTTACAGACATAATAGAAGGCTGACCGTTAACTGTAGCCGTTGCACTCGCTTTACATTGATTAGAGTCCGTTACCACTACACTATAGGTTCCACCAGGAATATTATTCTGAATAGAATCGAAAGAGAAATTACTCCACAAATAGTTGTATTGTAATGTTCCTCCTGTAGCTATAGCATGAACTGAACCGGTATTTGCACCTTGGCAAGTTGCATCAGTTTTTGTAATCGACACCCGCAATGAATCAGGTTCTTTTACATTGAAGAAACCTTGTGCAGTACATCCATTTTTATCGGTAATATTTACTGTGTAATTTCCACCTGGTAAACCACCAACATCTTCCGTCAAATTTCCATTCGACCAAACAAAAGAATACGGCTGAGTACCACCATAAGCAGTAATATCTAAAAATCCGTCTTTGTTGTCTTTACAGCTCACATTTTTAGTAAATACATTATACACAATTGGATCTGGCTCTACCACAACTGCAGAATCAACTTTAGTACACAATCTCGAATCAGAAATTGTAACAACATATACACCACCGGTCAAATTTGAAATAGATGATGTTGAAGCTCCGTTAGACCATTGATAGGTGTATCCCGGTGTTCCACCTGAAACGCCAACACTTACGCCACCTCCACTATTATTACCGTTTGCCACATTACATAATGGATCCGTGATAACCACAATTGAATTAATTGCCGGAGGATTAACAATAAGAGCACTTGCCGTTGCAGAACATAGGTTAGCATCTCTTACAGTTACAGCATAGGTAGCTTGTGAAAGACCATTAACATCTTCTGTTGTTGGTCCATGCGACCATGCATAAGTGTAACTTGGTGACCCTGCCAAAGGAGTTCCACCTGTTACGGTTAAATCAATAGTTCCATCATTAGCATTGAAACATGAAATATTCGTAGACACCAACGTCAACTTAACTTGTGTAGGTTCATTAATAACAACACTATCGCGTTTCTCACATCCATTAGCATCGGTGATGACCACAAAGTATAAACCTCCACTTAACTGACTGATATTTTGTGAACCTTGGAAATTAGACCATAAATAAGTGTAAGGAGCTTTTCCTCCTGAAACAGTTAATGTAGCAGTTCCATTCTGATCACCGTGGCAATTCAAATCCGTTTTAACAATTGATGACGAGATTGGAATAGGATTGCTGATATTTTGTGTCAATTGAGCTGTACAACCCTTATTGTCAGTAACAGTAACTGCATAGGTGCCTGTAGACAGATTCGATAAATCTTCTGTAGTAGCATAAGCAGATCCGTTTTTAGTCCAAGCATAAGCATAAGATGGAGTACCGCCATTTGCAGTAATATCAATAAAACCGGTATTACTTCCAGCACATTTCACAGAATCAAACCCGGCAAGATTTAATGCAAGAACTGCAATAGGTTCAGCAATAGTAAATGTCTTAGCCACAGTACAACCCGGATTTGAAGTCAGATTTACAGTTACAGTATATGTTCCAGCAGCAAGACCGGTAGGATTTTGTCCTGTTGCACTTGGTGATGACCAAGTGTAAGTATAAACTCCTGCAGGTGAAACGGTAACATTAATTGCACCGGTTGTTTGTCCTTTACAATCCACATCCGTAACAGTACCTGAAATAACAAAAGGATTTGGCTGAGTTATGCTTATGCTTTGTACTATGCTGCAACCATTTGCATCTTGTACTGTAACAAAATAAGCACCTGCAACTAATCCGGAAATACTGTTTGTGGTAGCATTATTACTCCACAAATATGTATATGGAGATGTTCCTCCACTTACAGTTGCAGTTGCAGTTCCATCAGCAGCACCATTACATGTTGCATCGGTTTTAGATAATACTACAGTTAATGCTTGAGTAGGTTCAGTAACTGTATGCGTCAAGAATTTCTGACATCCGTTAGCATCTGTAACAGTAACTGCATAATTTCCACCCACTAGATTAGATAAATCCTCTGAAGTATCTGAGGTGTTCCAAACAAAAGTGTATTGAGGCACTCCTCCACTAACGGTGATGTCAATATATCCGGAAGAATCCCCCTTACAGAGTACATTGCTTGATTGTGCCAATGTAACAAATAATGGTAGTGGCTGTGTAATAGTAGCACCTGCATTACCGGTACATCCTTTACTATCAGTAATTGCAACATTATAAGTACCTGCGTTTACATTCGTTAAGTCTTCGTTTGTTGAACCATTTGTCCATAAATAAGTATATGGAGATGTTCCCCCTTGAGTGGTAATATAAATTCCACCCGTACCAATTCCTGAGCAAGCAACGTTTTTAATTGAATCTATAACGACAGATACCTGAGCCGGCTGAGAAATTGATACCGGTAAGTACTCTGTACAACCTTTAGAATCACGAAGAGTGATAGTGTAATTTCCAGATGTTAATCCGGTGAAAGAAGATAAAGGTTGGAAAATGAAACCATCAATAGAATATGAGTATGGCGCAATTCCTCCTGTAAGGCTTACATAAATAGCGCCATCGCTTCCACCAAAGCAACTTACGTTTTTCGATGAATCGAGATTAGCAGAAACTATATAGGAGTTGCCTATAGTAATAGAAGATGTTGCCTTACAGCCTTTACTATCAGTTACTTCAACAGTATATGTTCCCGCAGAAAGTCCTGAGAAAACATTGTTAGGTTGAGAAGGCCCGTTATTTAAAGTATAAGAATAGTTTGCAGTTCCTCCGGTTGGTGTTGCTGTAATGCTACCATCAAAAACACTTGTACAACTCGCATCTTGCTTAACAGTTGCCAACGTTAATAAAGCTGGCTCCGTAATTACAAAAGGGTTACCAACATAAGGTCTTGAACATAAACTATCGTCTTGAACAACGATATTATAATTCCCAGCAGTTAAGCCAGAGAATGTCCCACTTATTTGATAGGATCCTCCATTATTGCTAGAGAAAGTAACATTCCCATTTGTGCTACTTGCGGCAACATTAATAGTGCCATCATTACCACCAAAGCAAGAAACATTAGTTGATGTTACAGAAGCAATAGTAGGAAGGGGTAGAATCAGTACTTGTGCATAAGTGGTCATTTCAAGCGAACAAATACCTGATATTACTCGTCTTCTATATTCTGTTGTAACAGATGTTACTCCCGGATCGTAGTTAACCCCATTATTCACACCTGGAGCTGGAGTCCATGTAGCGCCACCATTTGTACTAATTTCCCATACATAAGTATAAGAACCTGTTCCTCCACCCGGAGGACTTGCAGTAATAACTGCAGGATCACCTGACTGACAGAATCGTTGATAAATATTAGTAACAATAAAGTTTGCAACGATTGCAGGTGTAACTTGTACAGAAATAACATTACTTGTACTTGAACATGGTGGAGAAGATATATTCCTTCTGTAATAAACGGTTGTCCCTGTTGGAGGCGGATCAAAATTTTGACTATTAGCGCCAAAGATATCCGTCCAAGAACCTACTCCATCCGGACTACTCTGCCATTGGTAAACATTTGATGCGCCACCAGTAGGAACGGTTCCTGATAAAAGAGTCGGATCGCCATAATCGCAAAGTGTCTGATTTCCGGAAATCACATTATTTGTAATAGGCGTAACCGATTTGACAGTTACAATGTTACTGTAACTTGCACATCCAGCAGGATTTCCTGATCCACAACTAATATCTGCTCGTCTTCTGTAGTATTTCGTTGCACCTGAAATTACAGGAGGATCATACGTTAAGGCTGCAGAGTTAGAAGCGGCTGTTCCCCAAATAATACCATCAGCACTTTCCTCCCAAGTATATACGATACAAGCTGTACCAGTGGAAGCAGGACCGCCAATTAAAACAGGATCAAAAGTTCCGCAAAACGATTGATCTGCAGCGATAGCTGGCGTTGCCAATGGAGAGCTGATAGTTACAACTACGTTATTAGAAAAAGCAGTTGCACCGCTTGTGCATGCAGTTGCTTTTCTTCTGAAATAAGTTGTTGTTGTAACAACAGGAGGATCATAATCTTTGCTGTTTGCACCCGGAATATTTGTAAATGTTATTCCATCAGGAGAAGATTGCCACTGATAGATAGTGTATGGATCACCCGTTGCTAAAGCAGTATTGTTCAATGTAGATGGATCACCAGATCCACAGAAACTTTGATTGGAGCCAATATTTCCGCCTAGTATACCTTCATACCACCATTTAATTCTTACTCCATAAGAAAATGTACCGCAACTTTGAACAGGATAATCTGTCCATACACAAGGTGGCGAACTTCTAAAATTCACACTGTAATTATTGCATTGTGCATGATCATCGTCTTCTAATGAGTTTAAGAATCCACAAGAAGAAACAAAGAAACAGTTGTTACTACAATCTTTCTCAAATGCCTCAAAACGAATTAATGCAGTTGTAGTTGAATTTGGCACATTGACTTCATTTCTAATGCCAACACCAGAACC
This sequence comes from Chitinophagales bacterium, assembly GCA_044226285.1. Lineage (GTDB taxonomy): Bacteria > Bacteroidota > Bacteroidia > Chitinophagales > LD1 > CALAYL01. Next base: position 157,474 of record JBGAHI010000004.1, read on the forward strand.
AAACAACGTTCCACCAGGGGAGCAAGAAACAAATCCATTGCTCGCTGCCGGACCGTAATCATCTCCGGTATAAATACATTGACCTCCTGTTTCAGTAGCACCCACTTGATTATCGGTTGCCCAAACATGATAGGTGTATTCCGGATCTCCGCTTTGGTCGCTTCGGCCTTCCCATCCTAATTGATAAATCTCAATTTGGTAACTAATAGTTTGCGCATAAGAAAAACAAGTTGCTAATGCGGCTAAAAATGAAAAGAGTATTTTTTTTGTCATAAATGAAACTTTTTTTTCAGGGTAACGTATTTAGTAAATTTAATAGTTTTTTGCAAAAAGTCAAATTTGGCAGATATACATTATTAAAATCGTGAATATTAAGACCCAAAGTGGGCTTATTCTTGTAGATAAACACGCTTTACTCTTCCTCCAACGCCTGTAAGTATTTCGTATGGGATTGTACCTATGGCTTTAGCTAAGCTTTGAACCGTTGGATCAGATCCAAAAACAATTACCTCATCTCCTTCTTCTACATTACTAATATCTGTTACATCCAACATGGTCATATCCATACAAATATTACCAATTACTGGCGCTAATTTGCCGTTAATGCGCATAGAACCTGCTCCATTACTCAATCTCCGACTCAATCCATCGGCATAACCAATGCCTATGGTAGCAATCGTTTTCGGCTGATTCACTACACCAATTCTGCCGTAACCTACACTTTCACCAACTTCCACTTTTTTGATTTGGGAAATCGTTGTTTTGAGCGTGCTTACCGGCAATAATTTATTTTGAATAACATTCGATGAATCAACACCATATAATCCAACTCCTAAGCGTACCATATCGTACTGATATTTTGCATGGCGGGTTATCCCCGTTGAGTTCAAACAATGGCGGATAATTTTATAATCAAACTGGCGAATTACTTTACTTGAAGCACGTTCGAAAATTTCAACTTGTTGATCCGTAAACGCATCCAACGATTGATCCTCACTGGCAGCTAAATGTGTAAATACCGATGCGATTTTAATAGCGGGATGTTGTGCGATTTTTTCCAAAGCTACGTCTAATTCAGATTCTGTAAAACCTAGTCTGTTCATCCCCGTTTCAATCTCTAAATGAATGCGAACATCTTCCACCCCATTTTCCTTCACAGCCAAAATAAATTCATCCAATAACCGCAAAGAATAAATATCGGGCTCTAACTTAAAACTGAAAATCTGATCAAAGGCCGCCTCTTCCGGATTCATTACCATAATCGGCAACACAATTCCGTTTTTCCGAAGTTCAACGCCTTCATCTGCATAGGCCACCGCCAAATAATCGACATTGTTGAATTGCAGAATATTCGCAATTTCAAAACTTCCGCTACCATACGAAAAGGCTTTAACCATAGCCATTACACGTGTTTGTGGCTTCAAAAAACCTTGATATACTTTTAAGTTCTGAATCAGGGCATTCAAATTGATTTCCATTACCGTGCGGTGCGATTTGCGCTCCAAAATTTTGAGAATACGCTCGAATTCAAATATTCTCGCTCCTTTCAACAAAATGGTTTCATTCCGGAACCAATCGCCTGAGACCGTACGCAATAATTCATCGGTAGTTTCGAAAAAGAAAAGCTCTTTCACACCAGCTTCTTCGAAATATTTTTTCTGGCGAATAATATTTTTCCCTACACCAATCAACCGATCTACATGCTGCTCTTTCAGCATAGTGGCCACCAATTGATACAAATCCGGATCGTTCCTGCCGCTTTGGTGAACATCCGAAAGAATGATGGTGCGTTTTGTGTGTTGATGCTGCTGACTTAAAAAATCCAATGCAATGCGTATCGATTCTAAATCGGAATTATACGCATCGTTAATCACCGTGCAATTATTCACCGCCTCTTTCATTTCCAAACGCATCGCCACACCCACCAAGCGATCCATACGCGCTCGAATCACATCCATGCCTACGCCCAATACCAACATCACACATACGCAATGAATGGCATTTTCCACCGAAGCTTTATCGGAAAACGGAATCTCAAAATCGAACTCTTTTTCCTGATATAAAGCCGATATAAACGACTTATTATTCTTCTGTAAAATCGACACTACACGAAAATCGGAATCGGCATGGCTCGACCACGAAAAGGTTTTCAGTTTCTGCGAATCATCAATGGCTTTGTTGAACGAATTGATTTCGCCAATCGCATTATTGATGTCGCCATGATCTTTGCAATACACTATAATTTCCGCACCAGCAAAGAGTTTCAGCTTTTCCTTCGTTTTGTGTTTGGCATTCAAAAAACCTTCAGAATGCGCCTCACCAATATTTGTAATCAAACCAATTGTTGGCTGAATCACTTTTTGTAAACGCAACATTTCATCGGGTTCAGAAATCCCGGCTTCAAACAAACCGAGTGTGTTATCGGCCGTCATATTCCATACCGAAATCGGCACACCAATTTGCGAATTAAAACTTTTCGGATTGCGGACAATGTTGAAATCCTCGTTCAGCAATTGATACAGCCATTCCTTACAAATGGTTTTGCCATTGCTGCCGGTAATGCCCACCACCGGATACGTAAATTGTTTACGGTGCAATGTGGCCATTTTTTGCAAAGCCAGAATGGTGTCCTTCACCACAATAAAATTGGCTTGTGCGTATTTCGCCACAACGGTTTCATCCGTTACCACAAAATTGCGAACGCCCTGTTCAATCAAATACGGAATGAATGTATGTCCGTCTTGTCGTTTGCTTTTTATAGCAAAGAACAGCGCATGGTTAGCATGCCGTAACTTCCGACTGTCGGTAAGCAGGTATGAGACAATGGCATCAGCATCAAAGCGGGGGTAAAATTCTCCTCCACACATCTGCGCCAATTTTGAAATAGGGTATTGCGTATGCACGCTACAAGGTAAGGAAAAAAAACAAAAAAACATAACATTAACACTTGCCGGCCGTGTGCCGCTAAGAAGCCGCACCGGGTGTTGCGTTGCAATCTCCGCCAATGGGAATTGGCGTAGGATTTTCACTTCACCCCCTCACGGAGGCATTGAGGTTAAACTGAATTAGGCGCCCTAAAAAATGGTTCGGCAAGGATGCCGACCATAGACAAACTTCTACCAAGATGATTTTTGAGCCTCTAGCTGCTAGCTTTTAGGTATTAGAGGCTAAAGCAGACTAAACTTTAAGTGCATACATGGTCGGCATCCCTGCCGACCATCATCAAAGTAGTTCAAAAGATTCCCGTTTTCACGGTCATTACGATGAATGCATATTTTGCCAATAATCCGAAATGCCGCGTGCGGATGGAAGTGAAAATCCTTTATCCCGCTTCAGAGTGGGATAAAGATTGCAACGAACAGCCGGTAACACGCCCAAAAAAACAAATGGTTCGGCAAGGATAGCGAATTGAGTTTCTTCACTTCTAAAGGCGAGTAGCTAAAGGCTTCTTCACCCATCCACACCCTGATATTCCGTTGGTGTATTCGCTTTAGCGTAGATATTTTCTTTGTCTTTGTAATGGAAAAAAATCTCATCCAAAATCGACTCAATCTCTTTCGGGTCCATGCTTTCCACCAAGCGCATCCGGTAGGCTTTAATATTTTCCAGGCCTTTAAAATACGGACCGTAATGTCTGCGCATTTCTAAAATGCCTAAGGTCTGATTCTTCCATTGAATGGAGCGCTGTAAATGCTCCTTGGCCACAGCAACGCGCTCTTCTAAAGTAGGAGGCGCTAATTTTTGTCCGGTTTTCAGGTAATGTTTCACTTCGCGGAAAATCCACGGATACCCAATAGCTGCGCGGCCAATCATCACTCCATCAGCACCGTATTGCTCGAGCATGGTTTTCGCATCTTCCCCATTCATTACATCTCCATTTCCAAAAACAGGTATACGCAAACGCGGATTTTCTTTCACTTTGGCAATCCAAGTCCAATCGGCCTTGCCGGTGTACATTTGGTGCTTGGTGCGGCAGTGAATGGAAATAGCGTGTATGCCCACATCTTGCAAGCGCTCTGCTACTTCCACAATTTTAATAGAATTCGCATCCCAACCAATACGTGTTTTTACGGTAACCGGCAATTTGGTGGCTTTTACGATGGCTTCTGTGAGTTTCACCATTTTATCGATATCGCGCAAAACGCCTGAACCGGCATTTTTGCACACTACATTTTTCACCGGACAGCCATAATTAATATCCAACAATTCGGGTTTGGCGGCTTCAACAATTTCAGCCGAGCGGGTCATGGCCTCTATTTCACCGCCAAATATTTGGATACCCACCGGGCGTTCATCCTCAAAAATATCGAGCTTTTTCAAGCTTTTATCGGCATCGCGAATCAACCCATCTGAGGAAATAAACTCGGTATACAGCATATCGGCCCCGTTCTTCTTACATAAATGACGGAAAGGCGGATCGCTCACATCCTCCATGGGCGCCAACAATAAAGGGTTCTCCCCCAAATCGATATGTGCTATTTTAGCCATTGGCGCAAAAGTAATCCATCTGTTGATATATTTTTCAGAAAATCGAGCCGCTGAATTTGTGTTTCGAATAATTTCTTAGGTTTGTAAGGCATGAATTCAATCGGCCATAACAGACCACATCCATTTTTGCAGTTGGCGATACTGTTCGGTTTGGTGACCATGTGTCTTTTTCTTTGTCTTTTTATTGTGAAGTTCAGTTTGCATCCCCTGTTTGGCATTGCCGATCCTGACGTGTTTATCACTTCGCTTACCCTTCAGAAACAACATACCTACGCTGCTCTTTTTATGCAGTCGTTGGCGTCAACTTGGGGTATGTTTTTGTTGCCGTCCATTATTTTCACACAAGTGATGCGCTACGATGTTGGGGAGTTTTTCAAAGTCAATCGTTGGCCATCGTTCATCAACATCCTCACGGCTACATTCATTATTGCCTGCGGCATTGTTTTCGTAAATTTTATTGTGGAGCTCAATAAGCAAATTCCTTTGCCGAGCGCCCTTTCATCCTTACGCGATACGCAAGGCAATGCCGATGAACTGATTCTTTCTTTCTTTTCTGAAAACTCGAACACGCACTTTTTCGTTTTAGTATTGGCATTAGCTGTTCTTCCGGCTATAGCTGAAGAGTTATTTTTTAGAGGTGTGATTCAAAACATGTTGCAAAAATCGGGTATGACGGCCATGGCATCTATTGTTGTTACGGGGCTATCGTTCAGTGTTATGCACTTGGAATTCGATAATTTTGTGGCCATCTGGATGATGGGCATTGTGTTGGGTTGGCTGTATTACTATTCGCAAAATTTATGGGTGAGTATCATTGCGCATTTTCTGAATAATTTCAGCATGATTGCATTGAAGTTTGCCTTTTTCAACGGAGTTACCCCTACCGATATGAGCGAAACAACAAACCCTCCAGTGCTTTTATCGTTGGCATGTGGAATTATCATGGTGGTTTTATTAATTTGGTTTCGCAATCGGAATCAAAATGCCATTTCGTTATCCGATTCTATTGATTTATAACCTATTGTTCGATTAACAGCACACTATGAAAACATTTGCCATTAGAGCCGCTTCAGGATTATCGTTAGGCATCCTAATTATTTTCGGAATTCTTTGGAGTAAGTGGTTTTATCTGCCATTAATTCTAATCATTACTGTAGGTGGATTGTGGGAGTTTTATACCCTTTCTTCTATTGCGCACAAAGACGATGGCAAATACGCCAAACGCTATAAATACTTAGCCATCAGCTTTGCCGTAATTATTCAACTGCTTTCGTTTTTGATGAACCATCGCTATAGTTTTATCGATATCTCGTATGTGTTTCCGGTGTTTCTGTTTACGTTTTTCATCATCGAATTATATGCAAAATCAGAAAATCCATTTGAGAACATTGCATGGAATGTAGTTGGTCTCGTGTACATCCTCTTACCGGTATTGATTTTGAACAAATTGTACTTCGACAAAGGGAAGTTATTTGTTCTCGCTATATTATTCATTTCGTGGTTCTACGACTCGTGGTGTTATATTTTCGGATCTTTGATTGGGAGAACGAAACTATTTGAGCGTGTTTCACCTAAGAAAACCATCGAAGGTTTAGCGGGAGGCTTAATTGTAACACTTACCCTTGCCTATTTTTACCCGGTTATTCTTTCATGGGTAGCCAAAGAACTACCAACGTTCATCATTTATGCGCCTACCTATACCAGTTGGCAATGGGTGTTTATTGCCTTGGTGGCTACAATTGCCTGCACCTATGGAGATTTAGCGGAATCGCTCTTAAAAAGAAGCGTAAATGTAAAAGACTCGGGCAACGTAATGCCGGGGCATGGCGGCTTTTTGGACCGTTTGGATGCTATCATTCTGAGCGTGCCTTTTATTGCTTTAGCGGCTTGGTTAGCCGACCAGTTTCAACAAATCAAGCTTTTACTCGATTTTCTTCAAAGTTGATTGCATTAAGAATAAAGTGTATCTTTGCAGGCTGACTTATAATATATGAATGTAAAAAAGGTATATATCCACAAAGAAGGGCATACGTTTATTCTTGCCGTGGGGCTCCTCTTGTTACTCATCAATCTTCCTATTGCTTGGATTGCCCATAGCGCTTTTTTCTCGGTGATTTTAGCGTTAGTTTCCTCGTTTTTCCTCTTTATTGTTGTTTACTTTTTTCGAATTCCCGAGCGAGAAATGTATATCCATGACGGAAAAATTATTGCTCCGGCTGATGGAAAAGTAGTTGTGATTGAACAAGTGCACGAGAACGAGTATTTCAAAGATAACCGTATTCAGGTTTCTATTTTTATGTCGCCTACTAACGTACACGTGAACAGAAGTCCAATTGCCGGAGTAGTGAAATACCAAAAGTATCACCCTGGACAATACTTAGTGGCTTGGCACCCAAAATCATCCGAGAAAAACGAACGCAACACTGTTGTTATTGAAAACGACAATGTAGAAATTTTGGTTCGCCAGATTGCAGGCAAATTGGCTCGAAAAATTCGTTACTACGTAGAAGAAGGCGATCAGTTATTGCAAGCCAACGAATTTGGATTTATTAAATTCGGTTCTCGTGTGGATTTATTTTTGCCGATTGGTACTGAAATCAACGTAGATTTAAAACAAAAGGTTAAAGGCGGAATCACCGTTATCGGAACCTTACCAAAATCATAATCCTTAATTTTGTGAAAAGCTATATTCGCCCCGAGTTATTCTATAACTTTGGCTTCGGATTTGATATATCTAAATAAAAAACAAACACAATGAAAAAGGGAATCGCAACTATTATTGCATCGTTATTAATATTAACTATTGCATTTGCAAAGCAAGAAACCGCAAAACCGGCTTGTTGTAAGGACAAAACAACTGCTCAATGCCAAAAAGAACACGGAAAAGATTGCTGTAAAGGCAAACCGGCTGCAGAATGCAAACATTCAGACGGTAAAGCTTGTGCTAAATCTGCCGATGGAAAAGCTTGTTGCAAAGCAGGCGAGCATGCTTCAGCAGAAGCTAAACCGGCCTGTTGCCAAGGTAAACCGGCTGCAGAATGCAAACACAGCGAAGGAAAAGCTTGTGCTAAATCTGCAGATGGCAAACCATGTTGCAAAGCAGGCGAACACAAAGAGGAGCCGAAGAAATAACGCATAAATGGACTCATAAAAAAAGGCTGCTCTTTCGGGCAGCCTTTTTTATGCCAAAGAATTGAGATTAGCTGATTTCAATTTGGCGAACTACTTTCTGTAAAATTTCAAACACGGTCTCTGCCATTACATTTTCAGAGTCGAGGGTAGGATTCACCTCGGTAAATTCTAAACAACACACCCGCTCATTCTGCACAAAATCAAGGATAATATCGGCTGCTTCTCGTTCGTTCAAACCGCCTTTTACAGGTGTTCCTGTGCCTCTTGAAACAGTTGGGTCTAAGCAATCTACATCAAAGGAAATATAGATTTTATCGCAATGCGACAAGTACTTCATCGCCTCACGACAAATTTTCGTAATACCTGTTTTTCGAATTTCGGTGGTTGACAACACTTTCACTTTATTCTTCTTAATTAAATAGGCCTCTTGCTCTTCAAAATCGCGCAAGGTCATAAACAGCAAATCGCGATATTCTACTTTAGGCGCGATACCACCCACATTTTTAAGCATCTCCCATAAATCGATGGTTTCATAATCGAGATCGTTTACTTTGTTCTCGATGTTATCTTCAGCCAACGAAACAGCCAATGGCATACCATGCATATTGCCAGATGGTGTTGTAAAAGGCGTATGCAAATCGGCATGTGCATCAATCCAAATTACTCCCACGGTTGAATCGGGGTAAGCCATGCGGATACCTGCTATAGTTCCACCGGCATTAGAATGATCTCCGGAGAGTACAATTGGAAATTTGCCGTCTTTAAGCACCTCTTTTACACCTGCACCAATGCGTTCGTACATTTTAAGTACACTTTTGATACGTTTTGCGTAACGATTCCCCACCTCGCCATAGAGTGCAGCATTATCATCGGGCACCACCATGGCGCGATTGTTTTTGAAAAACTGGGAACGGAAATCGAGTGCTGCAATCTTTATTGCATCAACTCCTAAACTTGCTCCTCGTGTACCTGCGCCCACCTCCGATTTAACCTCAATCAGTTTTACTGATTTAGACTTTTTAACCGCCATAAATTCTTATTTTTAAACTGCAACAGTTTGATTCACAGATTTTTGAATAAAACAAAACGCTCTAAATTGGGTTGAGCGAAAAATCTGTGGATAACCGAAGTCGTTGTTTCATTATCTTTAGTAAAAGTAAACTTTTAAAACTAAAAACCTAGTCCCCAAAAAAGCATCGAAAAGGACGATACGTAATTCATAAACTACCAAAACCAATGTCCATGAAACCACATTATATCTTAGCCCTTGACCAAGGAACAACAAGTTCGCGCTCGATTTTGTTCGACAAAGATGGCCAAGTTGTTGCCAGCTCTCAAAAAGAGTTTTCGCAGATTTTTCCGCAAGCCGGATGGGTGGAGCACGATCCGATGGAAATATGGGATTCGCAAATCTATACAGCCCGCGAAGTGATGAAGAAAGCGGGTATTGATGCCACACAAATTTCGGGTATTGGGATTACCAACCAGCGTGAAACTACATTGATTTGGGACAAAAAAACCGGTCGGCCCGTGCATAATGCAATTGTTTGGCAAGACAGACGGACAGCGGGCATTTGCGATGAAATAAAAAAGAAAAAGGACCTTGCTAAATACATTTGCGACTCCACCGGTTTGGTGATAGATGCCTATTTTTCAGCAACCAAAATTAAATGGCTGCTCGATAATGATAAGAGTTTACGAAAAAGAGCTGAAGACGGTGAATTATATTTCGGTACGGTGGATACATGGTTGGTTTATAATCTTACAGGCGGACAGTTACATATCACCGATTACAGCAATGCATCGCGCACCTTATTGTTCAATATCATAACCAAAAAATGGGACGATAAAATTTTGGATGCGTTGAAAATTCCGCGTTTATTATTGCCGGAAGTAGTGGATTCCAGTAAGTTTTACGGACTCACCGATCGCAATGTGTTTCCCGAAAAACAAATTCCTATTGCGGGTATTGCCGGAGATCAGCAGGCAGCATTATTCGGACAAGGTTGCTTTGCCGAAGGCACTGCCAAAAACACCTATGGTACGGGTTGTTTTATGTTGATGAACACCGGGCAAAAAATGGTGAAATCGAAACACGGATTGCTGACGACCATTGCTTGGGGCCTAAACGGAAAAGTAGAATACGCCCTTGAAGGCAGTGTGTTCATTGCCGGTGCGGCCATACAGTGGTTGCGCGATGGGTTGAAGATTTTAGATCACGCCAGCGACTCGGAATATCATGCCACACAAGTGGACGACTCGGAAGGGGTGATTGTAGTGCCGGCCTTTGCGGGCTTAGGTGCACCGTATTGGGATATGTATGCACGAGGAGCGATTTTCGGGTTAACGCGCGGCACCAACAAATCACATATTGTTCGCGCTACCTTGGAAGCGTTGGCCTATCAAACCCGCGATGTGTTGAATGCGATGGAAGCCGATTCGAAACTGAAACTCAAAACACTTCGAGTAGATGGTGGTGCCAGTGCCAACAACTTTCTGATGCAATTCCAAGCAGATATTTTGAATGTTCCGGTTGACCGTCCGAAAGTAACAGAAACTACAGCGCTCGGTGCCGCTTACTTAGCCGGCTTGGCGATTGGCTTCTACAAGAAATCAGAAATTCAAAAAAACTGGCAAATCGACAGAAAATTTAAGCCCGAAATGAAAGAGCCGCAGCGCAAACAAATGTATGATAGCTGGAAAAAAGCAGTGGAGAAGACGATGGAGAAGAAGAAATGATTACTCAATGTATTGTTAATATGAGGATTAGTCCGTTAAAACGGATTGTTTGTGGTATCAAATATGTTCTTAAGTACGTATAAATTAAATATGCGTGACAAAAATCCCCTTTGAAATGCAAAAAAAATATGCAATATCGCATATCGTTTAAAAACAAGGCAAACATTGAAAACAGGAGCAATTATGAGAATCGAACCAAGTTCAGAGATTCTAACCAAAGCAGATCGGCCGGAAGTTCCCGATACTAAATATTTTTTAACGAGAGATGAATTCGATAAAGCCGTTGGAAAAGATTTCATTAAACATGCTAATCGCACTTTAGAAAAAGGGCAAATGTTTATGGTGGGGCTTTCGCACGGAAAATCGCCATCGGGTGCCTATCGATACATTTTCGAGCATTACAGCGAATTGAAAAATCCGCAAAATATCCGCTATACCTTTGTGAACTCACCTACACTACGCCAACGGGATACAGATGGCGTAATGGATGCCCGAGAGTTTGTAAAAAAGATGTTCCGTACCGGTTTAGTTACACGAGAGCAAATCATTGGCTATAACTTCAATCGCGAAAGTTTAGAAGCTTATGCAGCTGATTTCAATCAGTCGGTATCTAACTTTTTAAAAGAACATGAAAAAGAAGGTTTCGATTATGTGTTTTTAGCCTGTAACCCAAGTGGGCGTGTGGCGGCTATCGATAGAAACTCTAAGGCCTTCGACTCAACGGATATTGCTGTTATCGTAAATGATAGAAGAGAAAAAGAATTAACCGGAACACCCTATTTCCTTAAGTTATCCAAACGTATTGCATTCTTAGCCACAAAGGCAGATAAAAGACGTCCGTTAGCTTGGCTCTATGCCGCAGATGCTAAGAAAAATGAAAGCCCCGGTTTCTTGCGCTATGTACCTAACATTCAAAAACGAATGACGGTGTTTATTGACGACACAGCGCTAACTTGGCCTCAAATTGAAGTAGTGCGTGAAACTCCTTATGGGAACTCTGTAATTCGTGTAGACACTGCTAATCCGTATAATGAAAACGCAAAAGAAAAATTGCCGGTCATTATTCTTATTCACGGCTTTTTAGGCTTGAATTCGTTTGATGGATTATTGGCTACCATTCCATCCCATTTATACATCGCTGCAGCTATGCATTATGGTTCCATTCCGAACGATTTACCACCCGCTGAATACTCTCATCACATTGCACGTAACATTAATGCTGTTGTCGATTTCTTCGGCTCAAAAGGTCATCCCGTATATATCTTCGACCATTCGATGGGCAACATTTATTTTATGATGATTGACCGCGAATTGGATAAATATCCTGCGGTTAAAAAATATTTGAAAGGCAGAATTGGTGCTAATCCGTTTTTCGGAGAAGAGTCGAAACACGCTATATTAGGCTTTTTAGATAATGTGATTTTGCCTGCCCTTTCGTTTGCAAAAGGTTTAGCGGCTAAGACACTCATTGTTACATTGCGTAAAATGATTCCACTCGACACCAAATCGGGTGTACGAAGAAGAGGCATTAATCTTTCGGATTGGTTAATCAGCAAAGAAAGTTCGATGCGCGACCGAATTTGGGGTGCTGCAAAAGAACGTATTTTGTATTTGATGACCAATATGGATTCGTTGCCGCATTTGAACCGTATTCCTATTGAGCGTGCCTTGAATCGCTTACCGGCTAAGGTGTTTGCCATTCAAACGCATTCGGCATTAGAGCAAAGTATTGCCTTCGACAAACAAATCGGTTTATTGAATATTCCTAAGCGCAATATTCCTGTGTTGATTCTGAAAAGCGAACGCGATGGTGTTGCCCGATTTGTGCCTCGCATGTATCAAGGTAAAAACGTTGAAGTGATTGATGTAACGAATGAACAAGAACACGATTTGTTCCGCGAACACTTATACCACATGGTAAATCCGGAACGAACGTCTGAGATTATCGACAACTTTATCCAACGCACACAAAGCCAAGAATCGGAACAATAGCACCTCCTATTGCATTGATTTTAGTACTGTTATTTAGTTTTCTGAGGATTATTGGTTAACCTTATTCTAACCAAATCTCCAAATTATGAAATATGTATTGCTCTATGCTGCAATCATTGCCAATATATTGACCAACGTAGGATTCAATTTTTCCGCTATTTACGATAAAGAGCCGGTGAAAAAATGGGGTTTTTTAGCCATAGGTTTAGTGTTTGGATTAATCAATTCAGTATTGTTTACTGAGAGCTTAAAAAGCATACCGCTGCAGGTTGCGAGTGCTATATTTTTCTCAGTAACCATTGTGGGTTTGTTTTTGGTTTCCTATTTCTATTTCAACGAACACGTAACACCCATGCGTATTGCAGGCGTTTTTGTGATTACCTTAGGCGTAATTATGGTTTCGTTGGAAAGAGTTTAAAACCAATTACTCTGTTTTGAGAAACGGTTTCACATATTTATTGGTTGCCGTTTCCACTGCAACAGTATAGGCTCCACTTGGCCATCCGGAAACAAATATTGCCTTGGTATTAGACGAACCAATGAATACTTTTTCTTCATACACCATTTGTCCAAACATATTAGAAACATGAATTGTGGCTTGTTGATTTTGGATGGCCGATAAATCGATGTTTAATTTGTCGGATGAAGGATTTGGATAGATTTTCAACGCATCGTTCGCGGCAATTTCTTTTACCCCTGTTGTTGTAGCGCTATCCACTCCCCAAGCATATTCAATGGTGGTAGTATCGAAATTAATTTTCGAATAATACACATATTGATTCGGTTGAGCTACAGTATCCAAATACCAACGTTCTTGGTATGTTGCTTGGTCTACCTTGGCTTGAAACTGGGTAAATGTGCCATACATAGCCGAGTCACCCACAATAATCACCCAAGTTTGGCCTTTATCCATATAACATGCGGCAACGTTATTGATGCTGTCTAAACAATGTCTGCGAACAGCCACATACTGATTGGCTTGACGACCCAACAACCACATACTGTCTTGTTTAACTTCATCGAAATCGGCTGTATTAAAATGCAATGCCACCTCCGGATTTTTAGAAGGAAGTATGGGCGATTTAAACTCAGGGCGATACATGAGTAAAGCTACATTGTGTTTTTGTCCAACGTAAGGAAGATTATCGTTTAAATTAGAAGCCGACCGTGCATCCCAGTTTTGTTTCACTTGGCCACTAGCCGTGAACACCGCAGTAGTGCCTATATTGGCAACACAAGGAAATTGCTGATAGCCTAATTTACCTTTCCAAAAATCTTTAACGGACGAAAGTGTTATGGATTTGTGTTTGAAAATTACGGCATCTTCATTACAAATCACTGTACTTTTTGATGCAACTGTGAGTTGTTGTGCCAATGACGAAATGGTAGAAGAATCGAACTGCGAAAACGCTGCAAAAGGAGCGAAATCTACATGCTTCCAAAGATTGGAATCGATGAGCAATTGGCCTGTTGTTCCTGCAACACGTGGATCGAAGTATCCACCAAAGCTCCATTGGAAAATTGTTCTATCTAAATAGGATTGGCCGCTATTCAACACAAAACTAGTGTCGAGGGTATGGCCAATATGGTATGTGATATCCAGTTCCGATTTCCATGAATCTATAATTGAATCTACAGGGAGTGAAGATGAGGCTAAAAAGCCCCCAGCATGTGAAGCACCTGTTGGGGCTAACCCGAAACCGGTTAACAAATAGATAAGATTATTATGATTTTGATCGTACGCATTTTCATACTTTCCGAAGTAGTTTCTTCCGGCTGTTGGAAAGAATACACCTTGATCGTTAGTGATCATTAATAATTCTTTCAGTAAACGTTGAGATGCAAGTGTAGCTAATGCTTTAATTTCTGTGTCTTGTGCAAAATCAGCAAGGTTCAATAATCCGCTTAAGCAATATGGGGAATAAACAGAGCTAAAAAATTCGTAAAAACCATAGTTAACTTTGAGACGTAAATAGTGTCGCAAACGGTTGTCGAGATTGGCATCAATTGCTTTACCATACTTCTCATGCAAAATCCAATCCGATGACATCCATTGAATCATGTGGTTTTCCGACCAATAACCATGCAATGTATCGCCTTTGGTCATCCAAAATGGAATGGAATCCAAAGCCGGCAGAATTAAACTATTGTATTGTCCGGAACTTAAACATAAAATACGCACTAGCTGTACAATGTCGAAGTCAACTGTGCCTGTTCTTCTGATATCGCTAACCATTTGGTGCAATGTTGCTGAGTCGACAGGAACGCCCATATAGGCTTGAATGGTAATTGTATGCCGTGAAAAATTAGACAACGAATGATTAATGTAATCGGTTCTGCGTTGTTCGTAAACGGGATTATTCGCAAAAGATGAAAACGAAAACATTGAAACGAAGAACAATAAGCCCAATGAGAGCTGTTGGGTAGACATACGCATGATAATGGTTGATTTTGAATTCAATATAAATAATAAAAACAATTGGTTTCTCTTATTAGACGACAAAATGGTTAACGTCCATTTGTTTCCAATAAAAATTGTAAGTTCGATTTAACACTTTCATTAACGCAACCACAACCATTGGTATGAAACACAAAATTCTTTTTTGTATTTGCTCCTTTTTATCGTTGATTGCTTTCGGGCAAAAAGACTTTTCACAGTATGTGAATCCATTTATTGGAACTGGCGGACACGGGCATACTTTCCCTGGGCCAACGGTTCCATTTGGCATGGTGCAATTGAGTCCGGATACACGATTAAAAGGCTGGGATGGTTGCTCAGGATATCATTACTCCGACAAAGTGATTTATGGCTTTTCGCATACCCATTTGAGCGGAACCGGTTGTAGCGACTATGGTGATATCTTGTTGATGCCTACTGTTGGTAAACCAAAATTCGGGCATAAAAATTATTCTTCTGCCTTCAAAAAAGAAAATGAAAAATCAAGTGCTGGATACTACTCTGTGTTTTTAGAAAAGCCGAAAGTAAAAGTAGAGCTAACCGCCACAACTCGAACAGGTTTGCACAGATATACTTTCCCGAAATCTTCATCCGCCAATATCATTCTTGATCTTACACACCGCGATATGGTGAAGCACGGAGAGCTGAATATTGTTGGTAATAATGAAATCAATGGTAAACGCATCAGTACGGCTTGGGCTAATAATCAAATGTTGTTTTATGTCATTCAGTTTTCAAAACCCTTTGTACGGTCGGGTATTGTAAAGGCCAATGTGGCGAATGAAAGTTTGAAACATGATACCGGTAGTTTACTGAAAGCCTTTGTGAGCTTTAATACAGAAGAAGGTGAGGTAATTTATGCACGCGTAGGTATATCGGCTGTGAGTATTGAAAATGCAAGGAAAAATCTTGAACAAGAACAGCCTGATTTCAATTTTGAAAAAGTAAAAAGCAATGCTGTTTATGCATGGAATAATGAGTTAAATAAAATTGACATTGAATCGACTGACGAAGCATCGAAACAAAAATTTTACACAGCATTGTATCATTGTATGATTTCACCTAACATGTATATGGATGTAGATGGAAGTTACCGTGGGCGAGACTTTCAGGTGCATCAAACGCCATCGTTCAATTACTACACAGTGTTTTCGTTGTGGGATACGTATAGAGCACTACATCCATTGCTAACGCTAATTGATAAAGAACGAACCTCGGATTTCATTAACACGTTTATAAAGCAATATGAAGAAGGTGGCCGGTTGCCGGTTTGGGAGCTTTCGAGTTGTGAAACTGACTGTATGATAGGTTACCATGCCATTCCTGTAATTGCAGAGGCGTTCATGAAAGATGTAAAAAACTTCAATCAGGAAAAGGCATACGCGGCCATGAAAAATAGTGCCATGGAAGACCGAAACGGTTTGCGCAGCTATAAAGAAAATGGATATATCAAGTTTATGGGTGAAGGACAGAACGTTTCACGCACTTTAGAATATGCTTATGATGATTGGTGTATAGCGATGGTTGCAAAGAAAATGGGTAAAACAGAAGATTATAATTACTTCATTAAACGAGCATTGAACTATAAAAATTTGTTTGACCCTTCTACCGGTTTTATGCGACCGAAACAAGATGTATTTATGTCGCCTTTCGACCCCTACCGCGTAGATCACAATTACACTGAAGGAAATGCTTGGCAATATTCGTTTTATGTACCACAAGACTTGAGTGGACAGATGACCTTATTAGGAGGAAAAGAAAAGTTAGTTGCGTTTTTAGATTCGTTGTTCACCACGTCATCAAAACTTACCGGACACTCACCACCCGACATTACCGGCATGATTGGTCAGTATGTACATGGGAACGAACCTAGTCATCAAATTGCCTATGAATATAACTATGCAGGTCAACCATGGAAAACACAAGCCATGACGCGTAGAATAATGAATGAAATGTATCATGCAGCACCGGATGGTTTAGCCGGCAACGAAGATTGCGGACAAATGAGTGCTTGGTATGTGATGAGCGCATTAGGCTTTTATGCAGTTTGCCCGGGTGGTAGCCAATATGCCATTGGTTCTCCGATTTTTTCGACTGCTACCATTCGATTGGAAAACCAAAAGCAGTTCACTGTGAAAACGATTGGCAGTGGGGCTTATATCCAATCGGCACAATTGAATGGGAAGCCATATAATAAAAGTTATCTGGAATATAGTGATATTAATAGTGGGGGAGTAATCGAATTTACGATGGGAAGCGAACCCAATAAAAACTGGGGAAGCGGTGTTTCGGAAGTTCCGGTAACAAAAATTGGGGAATGATAAGCCTCGCCTTTACTTAGTCCTGAAACAAGTTCTTGCCTTTTAGTTTTTTAGATAAAAAAGATATATTTAATTTATTATATACATTCAACAGTTTAAATAATATGAAAAACTTAAAATACACCTTATCGGTACTTTTATCGTTTGGCCTTTCTGCTTTTGCAGTTGCACAAGGAACATTATCTTCTACTAGTAGTGGTGGTGGCGGTGCCCCAATCGATGGAGGCATCACCCTTTTAGTGGGTGGTATTGCCGGCTATGGAGTGAAAAAACTAAGAGACAATCACAAAAAAGTAACTGCACAAAAAGAAGTTTAATTCCTTTTATTTTTCGCACAATTTAGTTTCAAATGCCTGCAAGAAAACATCTGTTTTCCATTGAGGAATTGTCGTTTTTTTTAAAGGTGTTTTTTGTTTATGGATGCTGGAAAGCACTACACGCTTACCTTTGGAGAACCACAGAAAGCATGTATGCATGGCAAGCCCAATTGGAAGGTTATGGTGGGCTTTATGCGACTCTTACTTGTACTATTCTAAAGCTATTGGGCTTTCCGGCCTATGCCGTTGGCACAACCATTAACATCACTCCACTACACAGCACCTGGGTTGCAGAACATTGTTTAGCGATACCTGCAATGTTTGTTTTCGGATTTTCGATGTTGTTGTTTAAGGGCAAAGCAAAAGATAAAGCTTGGTTTATTCCATTAGGCATATTCGTTATTTTTCTACTTAATCTTTTTCGGTTGGTTTCCCTCTCCATATTGATGACTCAATTATCGGAAACCACTTACCAAGTTTACCATCGTTACGTATTCTTAGTCATTACTTATGGTGCTATTTTATGGATGGTGTTTTGGTGGATGGACAGAGTAATGAAAGAGGCTGAATAGGAGCGCCAGAGCATTTAATAATTTTGGTGTAACGTCAGATACTGCTTCATCTTTTTTCGCAATATCTCCACATAATTGACATCCGTTTGATCCAACAAATTGTTTTCCTCGTTTGGATCTTTGCGCACATCAAACAACTCTTCTTTTCTACTCACCGTATTAAAGTAATAGATGAAAAGCTTATTGCCATAATGATGTATCATTGCATAATCATTACTTACTGAGTGAAACGTAAATTCCAGAAACGAATCACGTAGCAATGATGTTCCTTCCCAAGTACTTGGTATCGGCAATCCTAAGCGATCAATAACTGTAGGCGCAATATCAGACTGCTCAGCAACATCACGTTTATTGTAGTGAACAGAAGTATCTGTATCGTAAATTAAAATTGGAATACGAATTTCTTCAGCATATACATTTTTTACATGTCCATAGGTGTTCCTCTCCCCTAAAGACTCCCCATGATCGGCAGTAATCACCACAATGCTATTTTCTAAGTAACCTTTTGCTTTTAGTTCCTGAAATATCTTCTCGATAGTTTGATCGGCAGCATACACTCCATTATCGTAATTATTTCGATATGGAACGGGCTCCCATTCTATAGAAGTGGGTTTCCATTTAATAAATTCTGGATGTTTTATTCCGGCATAATGTACCGACATTAAATGCAAGTAAAAAAATGCCGATGTGTCTTTATAGTGTTTAATTTTATTCAAACCTTCAAATAGTAAATTATCATCGCAAACATATTTTTCAGAATATCTTCCATCGAAATACAAATCAATATCCTTCCCATAAAAATACTGCATATCGTACCAATTGGCATGATCGCCTGAAAGAATATAATTGACTTGATAGCCCTGATCTTTCAACACTTCTGATAGAGAATAATTCTGATACGCCAAATTATAAGCCGGCTTCGAACGTAGAATACTCAATATACCCGGAAACGAAGCAGATGAAGTAGAAAAGGCATAATCTATCTTTTGCAATTTCTTTTCATCGTAGAGTTGTTGTAAGAATGGTGAAGTTTTACGGGAATAACCGTAAAGGCTCAACTCGTCTGCCCGCAAGGCATCCACTATAATCAGAATAACATTCTTTTTGTTGAATTGTACCTGTTTGGGGTAATTCGCTCGAACAGCAGCTGGTTCTTTATAGTTAGCAAAATGAAACATGCCCATGTATTGTGTCTCACCAAATATCATTGTTGCAATGGGTTCGTGGGCCCCTTGCAAGCGCTGTAATGGTGTTGCCCGGATATACATCACAACGAGCGCTACTAAAAAAACAGCAAACAATAAGAGGTCTGTTCTTTTGCTCTCTTTATTGGTTTCAGTATATATACTTACTGATTTTCGTATATATTCTTTCAGTGCAGCATTGCTGTGTGGCAATAGGGTATAGATAAAGCGGGCCAATACTAGCATAAGTATTAATAAGCAAATACCTACAACCCAAGCAACATTTTGATGAATGCCTGCGAGTGCTAAAACAGCATTAAAGCTTTTTAAATGGCTATACAATACTTTAAAAGGCAAGACTCCCACGCCTTGTTTCTTTCCCATTAGCACTATGCAATAAAAGATACTCAAGAAGAAAACGAAAAACGACCAAAGTAAAGCATAGAGTGTATTTAAAACAGCTTTAAGTTTGTTGGAAGAAAGATAAGTGGTTGCCAAACCGAGCACCAATAAAACAAACATCCCCGATGAGATTACCATCAAATGATAGATGATAATTTTATAGTAGAACCAATACCTGAATTTGTAATAGAGGATAAACAAGAAAGCCAACAAGTAAACAGATATTATAAAGCGTAAAAATCTCATATTGTTAGTGTTGGTACGTAATAGTAGGGAAATTTAGGCAAAGCTATTGAGCTTTTTGTGATACACAAGTCGCCAACTTTCTTGAATCTATTTTACCCAATTTTCTTTACCGGCATACTCTTTTTTATAAATCTCCAATAGAATCAAAAAGTATGAAATTAAAAGCGGACCGAAAATAATTCCGATAAAGCCAAACAGATCCAGCCCTACTATCACTCCAAAAAAAGTAATAAGTGGATGAGTATCTCCTAATTTCTTCTGTACCATAAAACGAAATACATTATCGACATTCGTGATTACAAGTGCCCCATACAGAAAAAGACCAATACCCTGCCAATGCAAACCATTGAAATATAAATACACACTCAACGGCACCCATATAATAAGTGTTCCTACCAATGGCAAAATCGAAAACAACCCGGTGATTACTGCCCAGAATAGCACTTGATCCATTCCGAAAATCAAGTAGCCGATACATGCGAAAATAGCTTGTAGTGTGGCTAGCACCGGAATACCAACGGCATTTGAAACCGTTTGTGTGTTTAGCTCACTGGCCAACAACAAAGTGTTTTCATTATGAAACGGAGAATTATCAAGCACTATTTTTTCCATCACCTTGCCTTCCATCAACATAAAATACAACACAAAATAAAGAACAGCCACTTGTGTTACCGAATTCAATGCGCCCGATAAAATAGTAGGAATAATTCGTGCACCGGTTTCTGTAAGTTTTTGAATGGTATCGTTCGACAATATATCTATTCCAAAACGTTGACTTATCTCAGCACTATATTGCTGGAGAATGGTTAGAAATTCTTTATAGTGTTCTACCAAATAACCCACTTTGGAAGACAGCATCATTGTGGTAAGTCCAACAGGCAAGATTAACAAAAGTATAGATGCCAACATCAACAGAACAACCACCAATGTTTTGTTCCAGCGCTTTTGCTCTTGTAGAAACAGCATGGGCTTACGCAGTAAAATGTACATGGTTAGCGCCCCTAAGAACGAACTGATAAAATCCTTCATCCAATAAAACAGCAATGCACCCATAAGGGTAAGGAAAAACAAAAAATAGGCTTGTTTGATTTTTTGGTTTGGGATTTGGTGCATAGTTGTGCTGTTAGCGGTTTACTAAAAATACAATTATTTCGTTGCGACTATAACTCAAAATTTTTCAAATCGCCTTTGTAACTCGCACCAACGGGAACCGCAGCATCGTTGATAAGATGAACTTGAATAGGATCAACCGCTTTAACCTTTATGTTATTTACTATAAACGAGCGATGTACTCTAGTAAACATCTTATTCGGTAAGTCTTCAAGTAATTTTGTAAGTGGACAGTAAATATCAATGTGTGTTTTATCGGCTAAATATATAAACGTGTTATTCCCTTTTGCTTCACAATAATGAATATCCTCTAATTTCACTTTTATCACTCGCTTTCCTTGTTTCAGAGAAATAAACCTTTTGTTCTCGGGTGATGGTGTAGACTCATTTGCAGTATTTTCTGTAAGATGTAGCTTCTGAATAGCCTTCAAAAAACGCTCAAATGAAACCGGCTTCAACAAATAGTCCAAAACATTAAGCTCAAAAGCTTCAACTGCATGCTCAGAATAGGCTGTAACGAATATTACTTTTGTATGGCTCGGTATAGTTTTAGCTAAACTTAAACCCGACAATAATGGCATGTTTATGTCTAACAGCATTAAATCGAAATGAGATTGATTTAATAAACTTAGCGCTTCTACAGCATCTTTTGCATCTACTATAGTTTCAAAAAAAAGAGATTGCTCACACAAGGAGCGCATTATTTTGCGTTGAATAGGCTCGTCATCTACAATCAATACGCTAAAAGTCTTCATTGCTGTTTCAATTTCATTCTTAAAGAAACCGAATATTTTCCGTTTTTAGTTTCTGTTAGCAAACTATAATGATCTTCCCCCATTAACGATAATCGGCTTGTTACGTTTTTTAAACCCATACCTTCGTATTTATCGTACACTACTCTTTGATTATTCGGATAAGTATTCTCTAAAAAGAATACTAAATCGTTATCTACAACTTCCATATAACCATTAATTTCAATGAGCTGTGAAGCTATTGTATTGCTATGTTTGAATGCGTTTTCGAACAACACAATTAATACTGACGGCATAACAAAAAGCTGGCTAGGTATATGCTCCGGAAATGAAAAATGGAAGGAAAGATTTTCGCCATATCTAATTTTCTCTAGTGCTATATAATCTTTCAGGTAATCCACTTCTGTTTTCAATGCAATATAAGAAGCCTCTGAATTGTAAATTTGATGTCGTAAAATATTCGATAATCGAATCATTAATTCCGGCAATTCATTCGATTTTTCTAATGCTAAACCATAGAAATTATTCAAGGTGTTAAACAGGAAGTGTGGGTGGATTTGAGAACGCAAAAAATATTCCTTTTGATTCAACAGCTCCTGTTTTTGTGCAATTTCTGATGCGAGAGTTAGATATGCATTTCGTGCAATCTTTAAAGCAAGTGTAAATGCCGCTAAGAAAATGTAAAAAGGCAAGAAATTTTGAAGCGAAATCGTCCTTCCTTGGTCATTTGAAACATTGTATAGCAGTGCATTGGCTTGCGTGGCACATAGCAGTATGACTACAAATACTAAAAGTGAAAACAGATATTTTTCCCGAGGAACAAAAAAGCCATATGCAAAATAAAGGGTGGTATTGATATAGATGAAATAAATAGCCAAAGTGCCAAAATAATTAGCTAAAATATAATGCCAAGAATACCCTGCTCCTACCCAACCCAAACTAAATGAAAAAGCTAAAACAGCCCAAAAAAACGCATGTAGAAACATACGCTTTTTCAGCAACTTTATAAGTATTTCATTACGCACTTTTCTTATATTTAGCAAGTTTACTTAATTCTGTAAACGAATCCTAAACTCACATAGGCTTTGTAGGTAGGCAATCCTACATTAAAGAATTTGCTTAACGGATTATCATCGGCAATTCCTCTATTCGACATTTGGAGCGCAGCCTCTAATCCATACTGTTGCTTTTTGCCCAAAAAACCACCCAACTTATACCTTGTGCCGAAATCAAAGGTGTTAATGGTATAGTTCCAGTCTAAATCAATTCCCTCTTTTGCGTTTTTTATATTGCCTTTATTATTCAGCATTTGGTAGCCTATGTATGGGGCGAAGCCAACATAAAACGAACTTTTCTTAAATGGTACAACCTCTATATTTAAAAGCGCATTGAGTCTAAATTCTGAAGATCTTGCTTTTTGAATGTTATTACTAGGAAACCATTCCTTCTCAACAATGTAAAAGTTATTAAGTTGAACCGATGGCCCTAACCGAACCCACTTATTACTAAATGGATAATAGTTTGCATTCAATTCATAACCTAAGTTATAAAACTCAGGAATACAAAAACCCGCTTGTACTGTCCATTTGGGGTTTATTTTTTCAAATGTTTTTACCGGTTTCTGTGCCATTATTAACACAGGAAAGAATATTAGAATTAGCCTTTTCATTTCTCTTTTTTTAATTGTTAAACACAAATTGAATTCCGTCTCTAAAAGTTGGATAAGGGTCTGTACCGTGTTGCTCAGGGTACAATGAAAAGCCGACTTTTAGATTTGGATAGTTCCTGTTTTTTAATCGCTTATAAAATTCTTGGTGCATGGCAGGCGAACTACCTACATAAGTTCCGCTTCCTATAAAAAGCTTTACAGGCAAATCGGTCACTTGGGTAGCTGCTATTTTTTCTTTTTCAAAAATGTAATTGTCTAGCCCAAGTCCTATGCTACAGCTAGCTGCTATGCACTTTTTAAATAAGGGATGGGTAGCATTATCTAACAAAGAATAAAGTGTAAATATTCCTCCTAATGAATGTCCAAAAAGAACACGATTGGCAGTATCGCATTCGTATTTTCCATCCACTTTTGGCAACAATTCGGTTTTCATAAATTGAAAAAAATTTTCGCCAGCAGCATTAGCATCTACCCCATCTCCAGGGTATTGTAAATCTACCGACCTAGCATATACTCCATCGCCCTTTTTATAATCCAGCGACACCATTAAACATTTTGGTATTTTCCCGCTTCCGCTTAAATCGCTGATGACCTCTCCGGCCATATCTTTCCACCAGAAACCATCTAGCACATATATCACCGGCACAGGTGTAGAAGGGAATTGCTTGTCAGGATAAAACACTGTCATAGTATACGTTGTGCCTGTATTGGAAGAAGTAATGTCCCAACTTTCAGTAATACCTTTTGTTGCAAGTTTGTCTTTCTTGCAAGATTGCAGACCAATGAATAAAAGGAATATACTCGTTATTGCAATCGTATGTTTTTTCATATTATCAAGTTTGTTGTACAAAGATAAACAGGGTAATTGTTCTATTTGAAGCGCATGACAAATCAGCCGATAAACGGGATATAAAGAGTGGTATTCGGGATAAACAACTATTTGAAGTGTATTTGCGCCCTATCAAGCACAACAAAAGCAATTAAATTGATTAAAGAAAAATACTTTAATTCACAACACCGGAATCTTCGTTTCCAACCGTAATTGCAAATCATCAATCACCTTTTTACGCCAAGCTTCGCTGCCAACAGTTTCGTTGAAGGAGGCTTTGTAGGCTTCAATATCAAAGGTTTCCAAATTCATTTTCACGGTTTTGAAAATGTGATATGCCTTTTCTCCGGGAACATGAATATGATGCAATCCTCCGCTGTATGCCAGCACCATTTGCCCGTGATGTAAGCCTTGCAACACATCAGCTATACCGCCACGTACAGTCATCTTTTGTCCGTTCACATCCAAACCGTTGGCACGTTTCATTCGTCCTTCCGGAATAATCGCAATCACCGAATCTTCATAAATCGAATCCATAAATTGTTGCCAACTCTCGTCCCGTTTGCGGGTTATAGCAACCATACCCGGACTGAATAACTTATACAAAGCGCCTACAAACGGACGATCGAGGGTTTTATCGGCACCGGGAGCCACCATTCTTCGCGATAATCTTCTCAAGAATTTTATCGGCAAAAAACCTAAGTATAAAGGCTCAAGTAATGAAGTATGATTCAACAAAACAATCAGCCGAATTTCTTTCCAATTCACATTTTTACCTCCGTTCGGCCAACCAATTTCAAATCGAAACAATAGGCGCGAAACGCCTTTAATTAAAAGGAGTGCTAAAAAACTGATGTAGCTTCTAAAGGTATCCACGGCTTTGTTTTGGAGAGGAAAGAAAACGATTTAATCTTGAAAAATTCAAAAAATTCTTCGAATGCATTAGAAATAACTTTATTCAATTTTCCGTTTCCACAAAAAACCAATGTAAAACGACACCAAAAAGAACACAAAATGCATTCCGCCTCTGATGTATAAAAAGCTTGGCGACATGGCTGTATTCAGAAATGGAACCGTTACATTATACCAAGCGAAATACCAACTGGCACCGGCTGTTACAAAAAATGCACCGGATAAAAACTTGCATACGTCTTTCCAAAATTCGATTCTGTTCATAGTAAGGAGTTTACATTTGTTTCAATCTAGCCGACCATTTCACAAAACGCCTATCCATTTTTTTTCCATTGACTGATTGTATAATCCATTTGGTTTTAGGAGCACACAAATTATAATTCAAAATGTCTCCGTTAGTATAAACAAACTTTTGGCTTTGCTTTTGCTTTTTGTTTTGCTCAATGGTTTGCTGTAAGCGCATTTGTGCAGATAGATTGTCGTTATCTACAACGTATATCAATCCCATTTTTTTTGTAGAGTAAGTAAGCACATGAAACGATTGATCGTTTGTGTACGGCTCGAAAATCTTCCAATGCCCACTACTATCTTTTGCTGGATACTGCTCCGGAATGGATACTGCATGTGCTGCAACACCAAAATTGCGATATACACCCGTCATCTTCCAATTCGGTCGTTTCCCTTTTCCATCGATATGAAAACAACTGTCGATGTTTTGCACACCATCATTCAAAAATAAAGTGATAGGGCGTGGGGCTTGTTGCGAAAGCATAGTATACATCGACCCTCCGGCTCCAATCAAGAATTTTTCGCAACCGCTATAAACCTCTCCGGGTGCACGTTTCCCATGTCCGTATTGCACCATATAATTTTCCTTCTTGTGCAACATCAAATGAGCGGTTGCCTCAGGTATACGATAATCACTCAACAAAGCTATCAAACAATGATGGTAATGATGATTTGTAGGCATCATCGATGCATCTATTTGCTTTTCCTTCGACAACAACATCTTTACAATATCAGATATAGGATCTGATGTAAATGTTCTTCTTTTTACACGTTCATAACGTCTTCTAAATGGCGGATAACGTTTGAGTTCCAAGCTTCCGTAAGCATATTTCAACATCACTTCATCCAACACAGCAGTACATTTTGCTTTCACTTGTGCAGTATGACAAAAAGTGTGAAACGTTAGCAAAGCCGTTATTGAATATCCTGAATAGGGATCGGCATTAAATTCAAAAAACCCTTTTTCTAATTTCTGATTCAACAAAGCCATCCACCAGGCATTCAAGCCGTTTCGCTCATTGTCGTATAGCCAAGAAGTGTCGCCATGTTCGTGCAACCATTGATTTTTCAGGTAACGCGAAGTTTCACCCATCAAAATATGATTTTCTGTTTCGCGCATCATGCCTAAGCTGCCGGGGGTTATTTGATGAGGTTTATTTCCTGAATGGGTCAATAAATGATTCAATAAATTATCGTAAGCCGGTGCCGTTAACTTCTCTCTATCATTGCCATATAGCTGCAAAATCCATTGCAAAGGCACTTCCGAAAAGTCGTAATCGCCATGTTTGTTCAATGCCCAATCCGTTCCATTTTTGCCCCATGGAGTTTTACCCACTAAATATTCATTCACTTCATTATTCGCATTCCCTTTCATCAATTTAGCAATCATTACGCGTGGTGCAGAGACTTTTCCTTCGGAATGCCAATCGGGAATGGGTTGATTTGCCCAGTGGTTAATTATAAAATGATGCGAATAATCGGGCAATTGTCTCTCTTTGCTCACAACTCCATCCGACCTGTAATGCTTGTCGGGTCGAACTTTCCAAGTATTGCTAAAATAATATCCGCACGATTGTAGCGTAAGTGTCGCTATAAGAACAATCAAAAACTGAAAAGAATACTTTGTCATTTTTATTTAAAATAGTGATTCACTGTTAATACTCATTGTAAATTATTTATTTTTCGGACATGAATAGCACAATCGTTTTAAAATTTGGCGGTACTTCTGTGGGTTCCGCAACACGTATCAAGGCATTACCTGAAATTATCAAACCTTATACAAAAAGCTACAAGCAAGTAATTATAGTATGTTCAGCCATGTCGAAAGTAACCGACTTGCTGATTAAAGCCGGAGAAGAGGCGTCTGTTCACAATCCAGCATACAAAAAAACAGTATCGGATATTAAAGCCAAGCATAACGAAGCTATCCGTGACCTCTTCAAGCAAAGCAAAATCACCAGCAAAAAAGTGGAAGATATGCTCGCTGAATTAGAGAAAATCTACGAAGGCATTTTCCTCATCAATGAATTTTCGTTGCGTTCTCGTGATTTAGTGACGAGCTTTGGCGAACGACTTTCCTGCACTATCGTCAACGAATATTTCAACACAAGTAAAATCAGTTCTTCGTTCTGTGATGCCCGTCAAATCATCAAGACAGACTCATCGTTCAGTGAAGCGAAGGTTGATTTCCCGGCTACAAACAAAGCCATTCGCGAGTATTACAGTAAACAAGGTGCAGTGGTTGTGACTACCGGTTTCATTGCATCCGACAAAAATGGCATTACCACTACGCTAGGTCGTGGTGGGAGCGATTACACCGCAGCCATTGTGGGAGCAGCCATTGGCGCTGATGAAATTCAAATTTGGACAGATGTGAATGGGGTAATGAGTGCAGATCCAAACAAAGTGAAAAACGCCATTACCCTCGATAGCATGACTTATAACGAAGCCATGGAAATGTGCTATTTCGGAGCGAAAGTCATTCACCCGCCAACAATAGTACCTGCACTGGAGAAGAATATTCCGTTACGTATAAAAAACTCGTTTCACCCTGAACAAGCAGGCACCTTTATTTCGAAGAAAGCCGCAAAAAGCGACCATACTGTAAAAGGAATTACATCCATTGAGCAAGTGCATTTATTGACACTGCAAGGTTCCGGCATGGTAGGTGTAGCAGGTATTTCAGCGCGCTTATTTTCGGCTTTAGCGATTGAAAAAGTGAATGTAATTCTCATCACACAAGCCTCTTCGGAACACAATATTTCTTTTGCTGTGAAACCGAACGATTCTTTGCGTTCTAAACAAGCAATCGAAAATGCGTTTGCGTTAGAAATTAAAACAAAATTGATTGAGCCGGTGGCCATTCAAGCCGACCTATCGATTCTAGCGGTAATTGGCGAGAACATGAAAAATACGGCAGGGGTATCTGGACGTTTATTTCAAACCCTTGGGAAGAATGGTGTGAGCGTAATTGCAGCAGCACAAGGTTCTTCCGAATTAAACATTTCAGTAGTAGTAAAACAACCACAATTAGCGAAGGCATTGAATTCTGTGCATGATGCATTTTTCTTATCGCAATACAAAACAGTGAACGTGTTTGTTGCTGGTGTTGGTCTCATTGGTTCAAAACTGATTGAGCAAATGAACGCGAGTAATGATTTCTTGAAAAAACAACACGGCATCGCCTTGAATATCGCAGGTTTTGCGGATAGTAAAAGCATGTTGGTGTCCGACAAAAAAATAAACGTTCAAAACGCTAAGAAAATTTTGAGCGAACAAGGTGAAAAGCTGAACGAACAAAAATTTGCAGAAAAGATGTTTGCGATGTCGCTCTCCAACAGCGTGTTTGTGGACTGTACCGGCAACGACACTTGGTCGAAACATTACGCTACTATTTTAGCGAACAGTATCAGTATTGTAACCCCGAACAAAACCGCCAATTCATCCACTCAAGCTTACTACAACTTATTGAAACAAACGGCCACGAAACACAATGTGAAGTTTCTTTATGAAACCAACGTGGGTGCAGGTTTACCGGTGATTAACACACTCAACAATTTGTTAGTGAGTGGCGATAAAATCATCAAAATTGAAGCTATACTTTCGGGAACACTGTCCTTTATTTTCAACTCGTTTAATTCGAAAACGCCATTCAGCGATATCGTGAAAATGGCAAAAGAAAAAGGGTACACAGAACCTGATCCACGTGACGATTTGAGTGGCAAAGATTTCGCCAGAAAACTATTGATTCTAGCCCGTGAATGTGGCGCTAATACAGAATTAAAGAACATCAACATCGAATCTATTTTACCTACACCTTGCGTAAAAGCGAAATCGGTGGATGATTTTTTCAAAGTACTGAAAACGTTTGATGTCCATTTTGCCGACATGGTTTCTAAAGCTGAAAAAGCAGGCAAGGTATTGCGAATGGTAGGGGTTTATGAAAACGGGAAAGGCGCCATTAAATTATTAGCTGTTGATGCTGCTCATCCGTTCTATAATTTATCGGGCAGTGATAATATTGTTTCGTTTACTACAGAGCGCTATAAAGAAAGACCTCTTGTTATCAAAGGACCGGGAGCTGGAGCAGAAGTAACAGCCGCTGGGGTTTTAGCCGATATCATTACTGTATCAAACTACTTAGTATAATGCAATCAATCACTGTAAAAGCGCCTGCAACGGTAGCTAATTTAGGTAGCGGATTCGACTTGATGGGCTTAGCCATTCATCAAACTGCCGATGAAGTAACGGTTACAGAGCGTGCAGATAATCAAGTAATATTGCAAGAAATTATTGGCGATGGCGGTTTGCTTCCAAGAGAAACAGCAGAAAACACTTGCACAGTTGCCATTTTATCTTTACTCAAACATTTAGGGAGCTCAAAAGGATTCGATGTAGTATTAAAAAAACATATCGCTTTCAATAGTGGCTTAGGTTCAAGTGCGTCAAGTGCAGTAGCCGGTGTATTTGCTGTGAATGAGTTGCTTGGAAAACCATTATCGAAAACTGAACTTATCCCATTTGCAGTGGATGGCGAATATGTGGCCAGCAAAGGTTTTCATGGCGATAATGTAGCACCGTGCATGTTAGGTGGCATCACATATATTCAAAGTTTGAATCCGCTTTGCATCGAACAACTTGCTTATCCTGAAAACACATTCATTGTTGTTTTGTATCAATATGTAAAAGTATCAACGGCAGAAGCACGTTCTATTTTGCCTAAACAATACGACAAAGCTGTTGTAATACAACAAACCGCAAGAACGGCAGCCTTGCTCACCGGCTTAAACACAAGCAACGACAAGCTCATTCAATTTGGTTTGGGTGATGAAATTGCCACACCTTACCGAAAGCAATTGATTCCAAACTTCGATGCCCTAGAAGCAGAAGCCATGAAAAATGGAGCTGTTGGATTTAATATTTCAGGCTCAGGACCTTCTATTTTCGCCTGGTGTAACGGTGAAGAAATTGCCAACCAAGTGAAACTAGCTTGGCAAACATTCATGCAAGCTAAAGCGCAACCGTTTGAAATTTATTGTTCGCCTATTAATAACGAAGGCGTTTCCATTTGTTGATTAAACCATTTTCATGCAATTCTATTCTACCCGAAATTCAAATCATATTGTAAACATTGACGAGGCTATCTTAAACGGCATCGCCAACGATGGCGGGCTTTATATGCCTTCTACTTTCACTGATGTGTATGCGGAATTGGAAGGTGACGATTTACACAGTGTGGCCGAAAACATGCTAACACCTTTTATTGGTGGCTATTTCAACACAGCAGAAATTAAAGCCATTGTGCGCGATTCGTTTGCTTTTGATGTACCTTTAGTACAATTGAATGAACAACTATATATTGCAGAACTATTTCATGGACCAACATTAGCGTTCAAAGATTTTGGCGGAATGTTTATGGCTAATACTATGAGTAAGATCTTGCAAAGACAAGGACGTAAACTCACCATTCTTGTGGCTACTTCAGGCGATACGGGAGGTGCTGTAGCCAATGGATTTTTCGACAAAGAAAATATAGATGTTGTTATTCTTTACCCGAAAGGGAAAGTGAGCGATTTGCAAGAGTTACAGCTCACCACGTTTGGGAAAAATATTACAGCTATAGCCGTTGACGGCACATTCGATGATTGTCAACACCTGGTTAAAACAGCATTTGCCGATCAGGAATTGAAAGCATCTGCAAATTTATCTTCTGCAAATTCCATCAATATCGGCCGACTAATTCCGCAAATGATTTATTACGGTTATATAGCGAATAAACTGTTTAAAGAAAAAGATATTAAGCCTACAATCGTTGTCCCGAGCGGAAACTTCGGCAATATTTCGGCAGGTTTATTTGCCAAACGAATTGGTTATCCAATAGCACGTTTCATTGCAGCAACCAATGCCAACGATGTAGTGCCCGAATATTTCAATACAGGAAAATACACGCCACGCCCTTCTGTGCAAACCCTTTCCAATGCTATGGATGTAGGCGCACCAAGCAATATGGAACGTATCAACAACCTATTTGGAAACGATGTTTCGAAAATAAAAGATGAAATTTCAGCCTATTCTGTTTCCGATGAACAGACCAAAGCCACCATGCAATCGGTTTACGAAAAATACAACTACATTGCTGATCCACACACTGCTGTAGGCATCCACGTGGCAGAAGAAAAAGCAAACAATGAAACCACTGTAGTAATGTCTACGGCACACCCTGCAAAATTCAAAGCAGATGTTGAGCAGATTTTAGGCATTCAACTCCCATTACCCAAACAATTGAGAGACATATTGAATAAGCCGCAGCAACTATTAAACATGGTGAATTCGTTTCCCGTTTTAAAGGATTTTTTACTCACAGCACAAAAAAAATAACATGCGATTAACCATCATTGGAGCCGGCAACCTAGGCTCATCTATTGCCAAAGGAATAGTATCGAAAGCCATATTCGCTGAAATTTGTGTAACTCGAAGAAATACTCAATCGGTGACATATCTGAAAGACAAAGGCATCAAAGTATTATCCGACAATAAAGAAGCTGCCCGCAATAGCGATGTTATTCTGTTAGCTGTGAAACCACATCAGGTTAAAGCCATTGCTGAAGAAATTGCAAACGAAGTGGGTAATGCCTTAATTATCTCAGTGATTACAGGCGTAAGTCTTTCCGAACTCAACAGTTACTTCGGCTCAACAAAACGCATTATCCGTGCTATGCCTAACACTGCCATTGCGCAATCTGAATCGCTTACATGCATTGCCGTGAACGAAAATGTAACCGCAGACGACAAGCAACTCTCCACAACTATTTTTTCTTCGTTAGGCGAATTAGTGTTTATCGAAGAGAAATTAATGGATGCTGCTACGGTGCTTGGGGCCTGTGGAATTGCTTATGTTATGCGCTTTATGCGAGCGATGATGCAAGGGGGAATTCAAATCGGATTTGATTCAAAAACATCACTTCACATTGTAACGCAAGTATTAAAAGGAGCTGCAGTTATGCTGCAAAACGAACACTCCCATCCGGAGAGTGAAATTGATAAAGTAACAACCCCTCAAGGTTGTACCATTGCCGGATTAAACGAAATGGAACATCAAGGCTTTAGTTCTGCGCTGATAAAGGGCATCAACACTTCGTTTCAGGCCATTGACGGAATAAAAAAATAAGCTTATTTCATGTTGTGGAACACGAATGTTACATCATCGTCCTCCTCTAATTTGTCAATCAGTTTAATTACCTCTTCCGCTTGCTCATCGGTTAGTCCTTCTTTGAAGAAGTCAGGGATTTTTTCGTAAGTCGATTCAACAATTTCAATTCCTTTCTGCTCAAGGGCTTTAGCCAAATTTCCGTAATTAACGAAATCAGCATAGGCCAAAATCAAATCTTCTTCTACTTGCAATTCGCTCAAACCGGCATCAATCAATTCAAATTCTAATTCTTCAATATCATGTGTGCCTTTATTGAATTTAAACAATGCTTTCTTCTGAAAGGCATATTCAACAGAGCCACTGGTACCCATAGCTCCACCTAATTTATTGAAATAAGAACGGACATTGGCCACAGTTCGCGTTGGATTGTTTGTTGCTGTATCTACTACAATCGCCACACCGTGTGCTGCATAACCTTCGTAGGTTACCTCTTCAAAGTTTTCAGCATCTTTGGATGATGCTTTTTTGATCGCATTTTCCACACGATCTTTCGGCATATTCGCACTCTTTGCATTCTGTATCGCCTGACGCAAACGGAAATTAGTATCAATATTCGCCCCTCCTTCTTTAACCGCAATAGCGATATCCTTTCCAATTCGGGTAAAGGCTTTTGCCATTGCACCCCAGCGTTTCATTTTTCTTTCCTTACGATATTCAAATGCGCGACCCATAATTCAGTATTTAATTGTTTGCCAATATAAGACGAAACTAGAAAATAATAAATCTCAACGGTCTTCGTTATTGGTTTATAGTCCACAAAAAGACATATAGCCACTTTTTGGCCGGAAAATTGTTTATGTTTAGCTATAATGAATAAGAGCATTGCTATTCCCGTAATTGTTGTTTCTTGTTTAGGTATTGGATTTGCATCAGCGAAGTTGATGGAAAACCTAAAACCTAAGCCAATCAACGTTTTTCCGAAAATTGCAGAAGAAAACAAAAACATTTGCTTTGTAAAAACGGCAGATAGTGTTACGGCAGTATTCCCACTCACCATTGCAGGCGACATGAGTTTTGCCGGAGAAGCTGTTCCGCTGAACGACCCTGAAGTTCGTGAACGTTTAGACCGAGAATTGCAAATCAACGCATATTGGCAAAGCAACACGCTGTTATCGATGAAGTTAGCCAATCGATATTTCGATCAAATCGAAAAAATACTATTAGAAGAAGGTGTTCCGAGCGATTTTAAGTACCTACCATTGATTGAAAGCGGATTTCGCGATGTTACTTCACCTGCCGGAGCTTCAGGATTTTGGCAGTTTCTGAGTGGAACAGGAAAAAAATACGGCTTGGAAATTAATGAAGACGTGGATGAGCGCTATCATATAGAAAAATCGACTAGAGCAGCTTGTGCCTATTTAAAAGAAGCTAAGGCAAAACTGGGGAGTTGGACCTTAGCCGCAGCTAGCTACAATATGGGTATTGAAGGCATAAATTCAAAGCTACAGAAACAGCATGTTGCCAATTACTACGACCTGTTTTTGACCCAAGAAACCTCCCGCTATGTCTTTCGTATGCTAGCCATGAAGGCAATTTTCGCCAATCCTAGAAAAGCCGGATATATGCTGGAAGATAAGGATTTGTATCAACCTTATAGCTACAAAACGATCTCCGTAGACTCTTCAATTACAGATATAGCAAGCTTTGCAGAGGCAAATGGACTCCTTTATAAACACATTAAAATGCTGAATACTTGGATGCGCTCTACCTCCGTTCCCAATAAGGAGAAAAAGTCTTATGAAATTAAGATTTTGCAATAGGTTTTGAGAAATAAAAGGAAAAGATATATTTGCATTCCCAAAAGAGATGGTGCGGTAGCTCAGTCGGTAGAGCAATAGACTGAAAATCTATGTGTCGGGGGTTCGATTCCCTCCCACACCACAACTTTCAAACAAGCCCTTGTGAATGAAAATTCATGAGGGTTTTTTGTTTCCTGTTTAATATCCGATAATAACCTATAGCTCTGTATTTCAAGTATAGATTGAGTTCCAATAATTAACTTTCTAGCTAAACATTTTTTTC
Source organism: Chitinophagales bacterium (assembly GCA_044226285.1). Classification (GTDB taxonomy): domain Bacteria; phylum Bacteroidota; class Bacteroidia; order Chitinophagales; family LD1; genus CALAYL01. The sequence goes on from JBGAHI010000004.1 coordinate 192,117, forward strand.
ATGGCACTATCACACAATGAAAACAGATATCGTTATTGGCTAAAAACAAACTCAAAATGAACTATCAGTGGAACTAAAAACGCCTCCTCATTTCCGAGAAGGCGTTTCCACTATTACAATTTAATTATGCTTATTTCAGCACATTCAATCGCTTACTGAAGCGTTGTCCATCGATTTTAAACGATACAATGTACGTTGCCGCAGATAAATCTTCAGTTTGAATAACATAAGTATTAAAGCCTTTCCTCAAATCAATGGTCTCCGACTTAATAAACTTGCCTGTAACTTCATAAACATCAACTATTGCAGCTTGATCGTTTGTAATAAACAAATCAATTTTAGATCGCTCTTTTGTAGGATTCGGAATAAAATCGCCAATAGCCGTTTTTCCGTCACCCACTAACATTGCTGTAGCAATATTACTGTATTCAAAAGCAACGTTGCCAATATCAATTTGTTTTAAACGATAGTAATAGCGCACATTTTGAAGCGCAGTCTTATCGTCAAAAGTATAATATTGGGTTATCGTTGAATTATCATTCCCTTTCACCCAGCCAATTTTCACGAAAACAGATCCATTCGTACTTCGTTCAATTTCAAATCCTGCATTATTGATTTCAAGTGCGGTTGACCAATCAAGTCTAACGTAACTATTTTCAATAGCGGTTGCAGTAAACGCTATTAATTTTACCGGCAAACCTGCTCCCGGTGAAGAGAATCCATATCCACCCGTACCTCCTGAGAACGAAGTAATGCCATTGAATTGCGCATAAAGAACACCATTTTCAGTTAATGCCGTTGTGTTAGCATCCGTAAGTGTTACATTAGGAAATCCATTGAAACTATTGCCATCGATAAGATTGATACGTGTTGCATCGAAAGGAACACCTACCGTTTTAAACCATCTAAATGGTGTTTTAGATGTAGAAGGATATGGCGTCCATGCAGCATCACGAGCTGAAAGCGATGCTGCTTTCTCTGACGGATCGTAGAAGAATTTCACATCTACAGTTCCGGAAATACTACCCGACAACATTTCCACATTCCAATAGCGATTCATTAAATATGACCCATGCTCATAGCCCGGTTTAGTAGTGTTAATATGATCAATTGTTGAGCCCGGAATTGTAATATCCACTTTAGCCGTAAATGAATTCCCATTTTTTCGAATGGCAAATAACCAATCATCAGGATTAGTAGTAGTTGCATAATACGTCCATCCTGCATCAGAGCATTGTTCTAATGCAGTTGTAACAGTGCTGGATGGCAAGATAACAAGCGCAGCAGCAGATTTTACTGTTACTGTTACCGATGCATCATTTGTACATGAGTAGCTATTTGTTACAGAAACCGTGTATGGTGTGGTAGTGGTCGGATTTACCGTCCCACTTGATACATTGCCAACTATTCCTGAGCTCCAAGCGTAGTTTGTTATAGTACCGCTACCGGCTATTGCTCCGGCATCTAAGAGTACATTGTCATTTGCACAAACAGTCATTGGTGTGGCTGTTGGTGAAATGACAGGCACAGAACGAATCGTAAGTGTGATTGCTGTTCGTGTAGAACTTACGCAACCTGAAGTCGTATTTCTTCCTTCTGCATAATAGGTATATGTTCCAGGAATCGGGTTCGGTCCAGTACCATCGATGGCTTCGTTAAAGAAAGTAGAAGAACTTTTCACTAAAGAACCTCCCGATGCTGCATCGTACCAGTCAATCGTTTCTCCTGCTCCAACTGTAGCCGTTAAATTTGGAACTGCCGTTCTATAACAAGCCTCCTTATCGCCACCAGATGTTGGAACAGAAGCACCTGCACCAAATACAACTGTTACATCGGCAGTAGCAGGAGTACACACTCCATTGCTCACTGTCCATCGAAATACGTATGTTCCTCCAACAGATACTGTTGCTGTTGAACTTCCTGAAGTAGATCCACTAAATGTTGAAGTACCCGGACCAGAGAATTGTGACCATACACCTGTTCCCGGACTAGGTGTATTTCCACCTAATGCAGCGCTTGTTAATCCACAAGCTATTAATGGTGTTGTTGTAATACTTGATGTTGGAACAGCATCTACATTCACCGTTACTGTTGCACAAGTCGTGTTATTGCATGTTCCCTCATAACGACCATAATACGTAGTAGTTGTTGTTGGGGATACAGATAAACTGTTACCAGTTCCTGCTAATGTTCCACCACATGAACCCGTATACCATTTAATTGTTGCTCCAGTTCCACCCCCACCTCCTGTGAGTGTTAGTGAGCTGCTTGATCCATTACAAATCGTTGCAGGTGATGCTGAAGCTGAAGTTGGCGATGTAGATAATGTATTGACTGTTACTAATTGCGAAGCACAAGTAGTGGTATTACATGTACCACTGTAGCGCACATAATACGTGGTGTTACTGGTTGGAGATATAGTAATACTATTACCGGTACCTGCAGATGTTCCACCGCATGAGCCGGTGAACCACTCAACTGTTGCTCCGGTTCCTGCGCTACCTCCACTAACCGTTAACGTAGTACTTCCTCCATTACAAATTGTTGTTGTTCCTGTAATGCCGCTTGGCGCAGTAGATAATGTATTGACTGTTACTAATTGCGAAGCGCAAGAAGTGGTATTACATGTACCGTTATAGCGCACATAATACGTGGTGTTGCTGGTTGGCGATACCGTAATACTATTACCGGTTCCTGCTGATGTTCCTCCACACGAGCCGGTGAACCACTCTGCTGTTGCTCCCGTTCCTGCACTACCTCCACTAACCGTTAACGTAGTACTTCCGCCATTACAAATTGTTGTTGTTCCCGTAATTCCGGTTGGCGCTGTAGATAATGTATTGACTGTGACAGTTGTGGTTACACAAGCTGTATTATTACATGTACCTTCATATCGGCCATAATATGTAGTAGTTGTAGTTGGAGATACCGACAAGCTATTGCCCGTTCCTGCTAATGTTCCACCACATGAGCCGGTATACCATTTAATCACGGCCCCTGTTCCTCCTCCTCCTCCGGTAAGTGTCAACGTACTGCTTGATCCATTACAAATCGTTGCAGGTGATGCTGCCGCTGAAGTTGGATCTGTAGATAATGTATTGACTGTTATAGTAACTGAGGCACAGGCTGTATTATTACATGTGCCTTCCGCTCTAACATAATATGTAGTAGTACTTGTTGGAGACACCGTTATAGAAGCACCTGTTCCCGCTAATGTTCCGCCACAAGAACCTGTATACCACTTCCAAGCGCCACCGGTGCCTAATGAACCTCCACTTACAGTCAACGTAGTACTTCCGCCATTACAAATCGTTGTTGTTCCTGTTACACCCGTTGGCGCTGTAGATAAAGAATTTATTGTTACAGTAATCACGTTGCTCCATCGTGCGCAACCATCAATTCCGTTTATAGTTCTTCTTATATAGGTAGTTGTTGATGTTAACGTTCCCGTTTCAGTGAAACCGGTCGCATTCGTTCCTCTGTCTGTCCAACCCACACCAGCTGTTGTTTGCCCATCGGCAGGCACCGCACACGCACCACCTGTACAACTAAACCAATTGTAGGTATAGCTTCCAGTACCTCCTGTGGATGCTGTTCCTGTAAATGCAGTAGGCGTTCCACTTCCACAGAATGTTTGGTTAGCTGAAATAGTTCCTGCAACAGGAGCAGTATAAGATGGATGAACAAGATTCGTTTGTATTGTTCCATTACTTCCACTAAACCCTGCATTGTTTCCGTTCGTTGCAGCTCCTCCACTACCCAAATTAGCCTGATACGACCCTGTTGTAACGTTGTTCTGACAAGGATTCAAGAAGAACTTTATACGACCTCCACTACCGCCAGCTCCTGCTCTATTCGGGAAATAACAACCTCCTTGAGCAGGTCCCGGATAACCTGAAGCTCCGCCTGAGCCTCCATTCGCATTAATACTTCCGGTAATAGTAGCTAAACCAAATGCCTGAATTAAAACACCTCCACCGGCTCCACCACCGGCACCACCACCACCTCCTCCTGTTTGAGGATAAGTATAGTATGTACAAACACCGCAAGCACTGTTATCTCTACATCCGGATGCTCCTGCCCATAAACTTCCTGTTACACAGCCACAATTATAAGATCCGTCACTCAGTCCACCCCCTTGTCCTCCGTTACCGCCATTAGCTCCACTTACATTTATACTTCCTGTAAGGGTAAATGCGTTTGAAGCTATTAGTGATACAGCACCGCCACCATTGCCGCCATTGCCGCCCGATGTTCCGCTTTGCCATCCGCCACCGCCACCTCCGGCACCTCCACCTCCTCCTCCGGCTGCAATATCACTCCCTGTTGCTGTTCCGTGAGATGATCCTGCTGAACCTCCAGTACCACCACCTCCGGCTGATGGGTAGCTTCCACCACCTACGCCTTGAGATCCGTTGCCTCCGCTACCTGCTGTGTTGCCATATGCGCCTCCGCCTCCGCCTCCGCCTCCGCCAGCTCCGGATCTGAATCCATCATTACCCCCAATACAAGCAAAACCACAACCTATATTCACACAATTACCATTTCCTCCATTTGTACCTGCACCACCACCACCGGTACTTCCACCTGCACTTCCTGCACCACCACCGCCAACTGTTCCACAACCCGATCCCGTAGCTCCACTTCCACCACTTCCACCACTTCCACCTGTACCCCCTTTCGCGGATGCATCAATTGTTCCACTTATGGTTATATTTGTCGCATTAATCACTAACGGACAACCTTGTGCTTCAGTGATAGTAACACCTGAGTTGAGCGTAAAATTACCGTTTATATTGTATGTTCCACCCATAACTACATTTGAGGAAACAGTAACATTTCCTGCTCCAGCATTCGCTCGTGGTAAAACATTAATAGAACCGCTTGTTTGTTGGGTACACGTTCCATTATATGTCAACATGCGATAATAAGGATATTGCGGTGAAGTGCCACTGTTTGCTGAATAGGTAGTAGCTGTTGCTCCAGAGATATTAGACCATGTTGAATTGTCGTTTGAGCCTTGCCACTGATAGAATGGCCCCCCACCTGTTGCGGTAAAATCATTATTTGTACAGGTATAATTCACCGATACCGATGAAACTGTAGGAACAACTTGTGTGTAATTTAATAGTGCTGAATTGGCCGCACTGGGAGTAGGCGCACCGGGAGTAGGTAAAGGCAGACATGCATTTCCATTATTTACAACTACAATATAATTATTGGTTGCATTGGTTGTAATATCGGCTGTAAAGGTCACTGAGCTCCCACTTGAACCTGCAAAAAAAGCCCAAGTGCCCCCTGCATTAGTTGATTTATAAATGGATATTGATGGTGTGGTCCATCCGGTTCCACCGGTTGCGCTCAGGGTATACCGCGTTCCGTTCGTTGCCTGAAAATAAGTATAACCGGTGCTTGGGGGTGAAATAGATCCTGGAGAACACACATTTAGGTTGATAGCCGGAGATGCAGCTGAACCACTCGAAGCCCAACCTGCCCAACTGTTAGTAGTACACTGTGCATTGATTCTTTGTACAGAAAAGCATAGTATTGCAAAAGTAATTAGATAGTATCTAAGAGTAAAATTTTTCATGGTGGTAGGCTTTGTTTGTTTTGACACAAGAACTATTCCAGTTTTTTGTAGATTACTTATCATTTATGCGGAAATCGTTTACTTGCAAGATAATCATGCTATATTTGAGAAATGCTGTTTATTTGTGGATAAGCCAAAATCGTATATAAAATGATACAATCTAATCGTCTATTATCCAAAAAAGGATACAAAATATTGAGTGTGTTAATAGTTCTTCTAGCTATAAATAATTATGTATTTGGAATCGGAAAAGCATCTGCTTCGGTGAATGAAACTAAGGTTCAGCTCAGCATCATGAACGGAGTCAACTATCTCATTAACAGTGCAAATCCAAAACCTGAAAAGGATGCTGCATTGGTAATCAACTACATCAATGAACATTACCATTTACACCTGCCCTATCCCACAATGGATGTTACACTCAATAAAATTGTATTAAATTCTGAAAACCTTAGAATACTTGGAAGATGGTTCAATCCGAAATTTGTCCTTGATTCTTCGGCCTATGAAAAAAACATGCATGGATTAGACTCCTTTATGCTTGTAAGTTTGTATTGCCAAAAATACGGACTTCCAGCTCATTTTCTTGCTGAGCTAGATAGCACAAGCAAGCTAGGCGGTTACGAACTAACACATAGCTGTTTGCAATTTCAATGGTGTGTTAATAACGGCTGTCTGGAATTAGATTCTACAACAATAAAACTTCGTAAAAAATTAGTTCAACGTTTATCAATTTTGCTATCTCAACAAAAAGAAAAAATTTATGATGTTGGGATAGAAGCTATTGCGGTTCATGATTTTATGAACATACCCTTGCCCGATAAATCGAAATGGATTAAACGAATTTTAGCTTCTCAATTGGAAGATGGAGGTTGGGCTGCATTTGAAAACGACCACAACTCCTATCCTCACGCAAGTGCATTGGCTACTTGGGTACTTGTTGATTATATATTAGAACACCCATCATTGAAAGACTCTGCATCGTTGGAAAACATGACTGGCAGTGAATTGTACAGCAATTTCAACATTTTGGCAAAAATTGATAGCAACATCCGATTTGCGGGATTAAACAGTATATTCTCTTTTCATGCAACAAGTGCAGACTCTGGTTATTATACCGGTGCCTTTTTGAAGTTTAAGGCTACTAAATCATCGTTATTAAAAAGCTATTATGCCGGAGTTAATCCTCCTTCACTTCGTGCAGCTATTAACAGCACTGATTCTTTAGCTTATCTAATTGAATACAAACATCATTTTACAGCAGGTAATAGCAATGAGTTGTTAGATACTCTTTTGGCAGAAGCTAAAACATTCCAACCTAAGGAATATGCTAATTATCTAAAGTTATTGGTTATTAAACGCATTTTGGAAGAAAAGAAGATATTCCCAAGTGAAAAAATTGTTTTGGCAAACCTTAAAAATAAAGAAGCGTATACCTCTAACGAACAAGTAAAGATTCTGGAGCTTTTCATTCGCAAAGAGGAATAGACTTAAATCCTAAATACTTTATACTCTTTCTCCTACAAAAAACACCTATCCAATTACTAACAGCCTGTAGGGGCTAATTTCTTTTATAACAATCGATAAAGCAGTTAAATCTCCACGTTAGCTTAACGCTAACATATAGATGGAGTATAGTTTGTTTGACGAGAATCTGTTTAAAAAGGGCAGGCTAGAAACAAAAGAGGTGGTCAAAAGACCACCTCTTTTAAAAGATTATATTGTTCTTACTTCAGTACATTTAATCGCTTGCTAATGCGTTGATCATCTACTCGGAAGGAAACTACATAGGTAGCTGCCGATAAATCTCCTGTTTGAATGAAATACGTATTAAATCCTTTTTTCATTTCGATACTTTCAGATTTAATAAACTTACCGGTTACCTCATAAACATCAATAACCGCTGTTTGATCTCTTGCAACAAATAAATCTATAATTGCTTTTTCTTTTGCAGGATTTGGAACAAAATCGCCTACAGCAGTTTTCCCTTCGCTGATGATGGTCGCTGTAATAATATTACTGTATTCAAAAGCTACATTTCCATTGTCGATTTGTTTCAATCGATAGTAGTAACGAATATTCGGTTGAGCAGTTTTGTCATCATACACATATTCTTGTCGTACTGTAGAGTTATCATGCCCTTGAACCCAAGCAATTTTAGTGAATTCGGTACCGTTTGTACTACGTTCTACCTCAAATCCTGCATTGTTCAATTCCAATGCTGTAGACCAATCTAATCGTATATAACTATTCTCGATGGCCGTTGCTGTGAAATCAATCAACTTAACAGGCAAACCAGTTCCCGGAGAAGAGAAACCATATCCGCCCGTTCCTCCTGAAAATGATGTGATACCATTAAATTGTGCGTAAGTAACTCCGTTTTCTGTTCCTGAAGCACTTTCAGTTAAAGTGATATTCGAAAAGTTATTGAAACTATTTCCATCGATAGAACTGATTACTGATGCAAAAGATGAACCCACCGTTTTAAACCATCTAAATGCTGTTTTAGAGGCTGTTGCTGAATATGGTGCCCATGCTGCATCTCTTGCATTTAATGCCGCTGTTTTCTCAGCCGGATCATAGAAGAATTTCACATCCACTGATGTTGAAATTGAACCACTTGTAACATTCACATCCCAATAGCGTTTCATCAAATATGACCCATGCTCATATCCGGCTTTTGAAGTATTAATATGATCTATTGTGCTACCTGCTACTGTAATATCTACTTGTGCAGTGAACGAATTCCCATTTTTGCGAATAGCAAACGTCCAATCGTCAGGGGAAGAAGCCTTAGCATAATATGTCCATCCGCCATCAGTACATTGCTCTACTAAGGTGGTTACAGAACTTGTTGGCAAGACCACTAAAGCAGCTGCACTTTTAACAGTTACAGTTGTAGAGGCATCATTCGTACATGAATAGCTATTTTGAACTGTAACAGTATATATAGTAGTAGTTGTAGGATTTACAGTACCGCTTGCTACGGCACCTAATCCAGAACTCCATGCATAAGAGGTAATTGTTCCTGCCCCTGCTGTTGCGTTCGCATCTAATAGTACATTATCGCCAGAACATGCAGTATTTGGAGTTGCAGTTGGGGAAATAACAGGTACTGCACGGATAGTAAGTGTAACAGCCACTCGCGTTGGACTTATACAACCAGAGGTAGTGTTTCTTCCTTCGGCATAATAAGTATAAGTACCGGGGAGTGGATTAGGGCCAGAGCCATCCGTTACTTCATTAAACGCAAGCGAACCTGTTTTTACCAATGTTCCGCCTGATGAAGCATCATACCAATCTGCAGTTTCGCCTGCCCCAACTGTTACCGTTAAATTTGGAACTGAGGCTTTATAACAAGCCTCTTTATTTCCGCCCGATGTCGGTACTGTTGCGCTAGAATTGTTAGTTAACACTACATCATCCGTAGAGGCTGTACATGCTCCATTAGTAATTGTCCAACGCAATGTTGCTGATGTGCCTAGTGTAACACCTGATACTCCGGAATTGTTAGCAGATGGTGTAGTGATTGTAGCCGAACCACTCACTAAAGACCAAGATCCTGTTCCTATTACAGGCGAATTACCGGCCAATGTAAAGGAAGAGTTATTACAATTAGATTGGTCGGTTCCTGCGGCAGCTGTTGTAGGAACAGCATCACCACCTACCGTTACACTTGCTTCTACTGCAGGGCTACATGTGCCCGTTACGCGTGCATAATAGGTGCCCGGTCCCGCTGTTAATGTGGTTCCTGTGCCTAAGTTTGTGCCCGTTCCGCCTGAACCTGTCCACCACGTTACTGTGGCGCCAGCTCCGGCTACGCCATTCGCTGTTAATGTTGTTGTAGCATTCGCACATATTGGACTTGCTGCTGCGGTAGCTGACGTAATCGCAGGGATTGCTGTTGAACCTACCGTTACACTTGCTTCTACTGCAGGGCTACATGTCCCAGTTACTCGAGCATAATACGTACCCGGTGGTCGATTTGTTAATGTGGTTCCTGTGCCTAAGTTTGTGCCCGTTCCTCCTGAACCTGTCCACCACGTTACTGTGGCGCCAGCTCCGGCTACGCCATTCGCGGTTAATGTTGTTGTAGCATTCGCACATATTGGACTTGCCGCTGCCGTAGCTGAGGTAATGGCAGGTATCGCATTAACCGTTACCGTATTAGTCGCACAAGCTCCTGCAGAACAAGATGTTCCAGTGCCGGGGTTATACCTGGCATAATATGTAGTTGTAGTTGATGGAGCCGTAATAGTAGCTGCAACAGTAGTTGAGCCGGCTCCAGGCGAAGACGTGGCGACAAGCGTACCCCCACAACTTCCACTGTAAAATTGAACTGTTCCATTCATATTTACGGCTGTTGGAAAATTGGCGGTTAGCGTTATTGTTGCAGGAACTGCATTGGCGCAATAACTTGTTGAACTAATAGAAAGAGATGAAGGATCTTCGTTCCAGCGGTTGGTTATTGTAGCGGTTGAGCCTGTTACATCGCATCCATTGTTTACTACTCGGTATCTTGTTCTATCGGGATCTCCATTACTCGTACCCACTTTTTTAGGGAAACAACAAGTACCAGAGGAGGTGCCGCTAACCCAAGCATTCCAAGCACCATTATTGCTACCCCAATCCCAATTTACCGTTCCGCTTGCTGTTCCACTTGCAGTTACTGCTGTGGTGAAATCCCCAGAAGAATTACAAAAATTTACTGCTGTTGTAGAAATAGTACCCACTGTTGGAGTTGTATGCTTATAGGTCAAAACAGTAGATGTTGTACTCCATGTACAACTGCTTCTGTTAGCGTAAACACGAATTGTTGGGGCAGTAGTTCCTGAAAACCACGCTGACTGATTAGAGGAAAATGAACTTGATGTCGCACCTGCACCACCAGAAATAACAGCAGCAGACCAAGCGCTTGATTGCGAACCATTTGTTACTGTAAAATCATACCAAACATTTGCTGCAAGGACAACATCCCTATATTGCCCTGATGCAACACCTAATGTTGATGCAGAACAACCAGACGGAACAGAACCTGCTGCACCAGTACTTCCCAACTGACCTCCAGAAAGAGCAGTTGTTGGTAGCGCAAAGGTGTATGATTGAGTACAATTATCGGTTCCTCCACATCCGGTATGTCTAAAATTCCCAACATTAATACCGTTTGCATATATTGTAACACTTCCGGTACTATTCCAGTCATCTCCATCCCTATCTTGCACTACAATAGTATAGTTACCACACATCCAAGGCATTGTTCCCAATGCTCTACCTGTAACCGAATAAGCAGTGTTTGCTCCATTATAACATTGTGAAGGATCGCAGAACCAACCAATAACGCTCTTTCCATTGGGATCTGTTAAATAAAACTGATTTTCACCAGACCAGCTGGGCCAATTAATATCTGCTGTAAACGTAACTTGAGCGTTTATAGCTTTCAACCCAAATAGCACGAACAGTATAGTCAATATAAGTACATTCCTGTTTCTATTAAATTTCGAGTAATTCTTTTCCATGCCTAAAAATGTTAATAAGTTCACTAAAGTAGGAATTATTTGTCAAAAAGCGTGCCTTTTATGTTTAAAAAATAAGTTGCAACCATATAACATTGTATATCAATGAGTTAAATTTGAAAAAATGAAAACAAGTTAGTAAAAATGAATGAGATTGTAGACTTTTAAGAACAGCGTTTTTTACTAAAAAGTACAGTTTTATTAGATAGTGGATAATACCGTTTAGCTACTTCATACTTTTTCTGCTATAAAATTTGGTTGATATGATACGAATTAATCGGTAGAGAAAAAAAAGTATGGCTGAATTTTACATTTGAAAAAGATTAAACTTGCAGATAAAAAAGCCAAGATATAAACGAGAAATAAATGAGGTGTTAGAGAGAAAGCCAATCAAAGTTGTGAAACCCGGTAGCAGTAACACTAGAGAGTATATGCAGGAGGTATGGATATACAGGCATTTGATTGTAGTGTTTGCCAAACAGGAATTTAAATTGCAATTTGTGTAGACAAAACTGAACCTCTTTTGGTTGGCACTTCGCCCACTTATGGTTTTAGCGCTGTTCTCTTTTATTTTTGATCTTGTAATTCGTTTTCCAGGGTTAGAACACCCTTATCCGCTATTTGCATTTTCTAGACTAATCATTTGGAACAATTTTAGTTTCATGTTCAATAGCGTAGGGTCAGTGTTGATTACCAATCATCCTTTGATTAAAAAGGTGTTTTTCCCACATGTTATTATTATATTCGCAAAATTGCTGAATTAGCTACTATTTATGTCGTTCGTTTTTATATGAAAAAGAAGACTGGGAAACCAAGCGGTCATGGTATGAAAAACAATTTGCTTGGGACTATTATGAATGTGATGAAGTTGGTATAAGGCAACTGTTTTTCTTTCCTTTCTTTTAAAAGTATTTTTTTGTCTATGAATGAGGAGTCGAACCATCCAAAACCAGTTCAAATAATAACAGCTGATCCATTCACTTTAGCACAATATTGGAAGCTAATGAAAAAGCATCGTAGTTTGATTTGGGTATTTGCACTGCAAGAAATCAGAACTATGTATGCGCAAACATACTTAGGCATCGTTTGGGCTGTGGTTCGTCCGTTGGTTTCGCTTATAATTTTCACGATTATTTTTAGTTACTTTCTAAAGGTGAAAACAGCTACACCCTATTATCTGTTCGCTTTTACAGGGATGATTGCATGGAATCTGTTCTCTCAATTAACTACTCAAGCTTCTTCGGCCATACTTCAAAAACAATATCTTATACGAAAACTATTTTTCCCAAAAATGGTGCTTTTTCTTTCAAAAGTCATCATTGTTTTAATAGAATTTGGGGTATCGCTCTCCCTTTTACTGGTATTTCTACTTTTTGACAATGTGCCATTTGGTATACATCTCTTGGCTTTACCTGCATTTTTATTGTTAGACATTATTTTAGGTTTAACTATTGCATTGTGGATGAGCTCATTTACCATTCGTTTTAGAGATTTAAACCAACTATTACCCACTATTATTGGAATTGGTATTTGGGTAACGCCAGTGTTCTTTCCGTCAACAATTATTCCGGAGAAATACAACTTCTTTGTATTCGCTAATCCCATGGGAGGGATAATAAAGGGTTTCCGATATGCACTTTTAGGCGAACCATTCCCGGAACTTGCCTATTGGTGGGCAATTCTTGTTGTTATTGTGTTGTTTTTTGTAGGTGTTTGGTATTTTATCCAAAAAGAAGACAATATCGTTGACTATGTATAGTTTTTGTATTACTCAGAATCATTTACCGGTAAGCTTAATGGCTAGAAACAATGTCTCAATCCTATGCAAGTAGAATACCAAATCGGAGATCAAACTATCTTCCTAAACCTAAAAGGTGAGGTAGTACAAGGTGAAGAAAAAACTCTTCTTCAGGATGACGATAATTTATTGGCACATACCCCATCGGGAGAAACCGGATTTATTGTCGCTCCTTTTTTAACTGCTAAAGAGTTTGATAGTATTTATTCGGGAATAACGTCAATGGTAAAGGCTTTGATTCGAAAAGTAAAAGGGGAAATAGATGATGATTTTTGTCTTGAACATTATCACCACTATGTAACAGATAGTGAACACTTACAAATAGCAAAACTAATACAGTATGGATGGAATGTAAGTGAATTCCCTATCGATTTTAGAAAAGTGGAGGAGCGAATTTCTACCATTATTGGAATTGATGTTACCGCTGAGGCTCACCACTTAAACCCTGAATCGTTTATATCAGGATTATATGCGAACGACAAAAAAGTACAAATCTTTAACTTAAGGATAGTGAGACCCCAAAAACTACTCGACAGTAATCCGCCACACCGAGATGTATGGATTGATCGATTGAGAAATGCTATAAATATTTATTGCCCTATTTGTGGAAGCACAGCTAAGAGTTCGCTTCCGCTCATTCCTTATAGTCATCATTTCAAAGAATCGGAAATCGAAAGAACTTCTAATGGAGCAACCCTAAACGGCACAAGTTATTCTGTTCCATGTGTTACACTTTTACAAGGTAAGCCGCCACATCTAATACGACCTAATCCAAAACAAAATGAACTATTACTTTTTTCTCCATATCTAATTCATGGAGGTGGTTATAACTTTGAGGAAGAAGTAACCAGAGTTTCGCTTGAGATTAGGTTTTGGCGTTCGCCTGATATCTTACAACCCAAGTGACGCACGCACCTTATATCGGCCTTGATGCAGTAGTTTTCGTTGTGCTTTAAACAAAGAAAAATACAGGTACCCATAGATTACCAATACTACCAATACACTAAAGTTTACCATTGCCAAAAAAAAATTGGTGTAGCAGCTGGAAGTATAATTCACAATATTTATAACTGCGCCAGTAAAGAGTATGAACAGCATAGAAGACGGAAGTACAAATTGCCTTACTTTTTTTGACGAATATGTATATATCAGTTTTAATGCCCAAAGCCCTTGAATAATTAGTTGATGACCGGAAACCCCTGCATATCGGCTATTGTGGGAAACAGAAACCCAATCTGTAGTATTAGCATGTGCATGTGCAATTCCGTCAATAAACACAATAGGGGGAAGAGATGAAGAAGTGTTGAATAACGCTCTTTTAAAAAGTCGAAATGGACTTCCCTGCATTGATGTTCCTAGGCATAAATGAAAGGCATGAAGTGCCATCCGACTGGCTACATTTCGCCAAAAGGAATGCTTTCGGAGGACCGGGGTACCATAAATAATATCAGCATCTTGGAATTGTTGTTTCTCGATAAGCTTAGGGATATCTGAAGGAGAAAACTGAAGATCGTCATCTAATGTAATTATGAACTCCCCTTGTGCATGTTGAATACCACAAAAAATGGCAGTATGTTGACCTACGTTTGTTTGAAGCCGAACTGCTTTTATGTTTCCAATAGTTTTTGAAATGGTTTGAATATTCTCCCATGTATTGTCTGGGCTAGCATCGTCAACGATTATGATTTCAAAAGAATTTGTTGTCCGTGAAAGAACATCATAGACTTGTTGGTAGATACTATTCACAACGCATCCACTTTTGTATGCAGGTATAATTACAGAATATCCAATTATAGAATGGTGAAGCATTGTGTTAAAACACTTGATTTTATATAGCAAAGAATATTTTAGCAGAGTATGCTTTGATAACCATTTAAGATAATAACATCAAGTAATCCTATCCGTATTTACATATCTTTAAGTTTAAAAAGCGAGACGTCACCCTGTCAACTATTTTTATTACCACATTTTCTTTACTTTTATCAAAAGTACATTTAAATGATAATCTTCTCAACTTTTGAAAGTAATTACTTTAAGTTAAACGTAGGAAGAGCTGTTTGTGATGCGCCAACCGATGTACTTGACATCATAAAAGAAGCTAAGAAAAAACAGTTTAATATCGTGCGTATCGAGTCGAAGTATAAAATCGATATGGAAGAATTATTCTACATCAGAACAATTAACGACTACAAACACAGTTACAAAACATCCGATAATCCAATTGGACTGAATGTTAGAAAAATTCAAACAGAAGAAGATGCTATTTTTTTTGAAAAGGAGCTATACAACAATTATTTAGGCGATAGTTTAGGTTACATTAATCACCCTTCAGTGAGAGCCAAATATCCTTATTTAAACAAAGAATTAGAAGCTAAATGTTATGCCTCTTTCTTTCGAACCAACTTTACGCCCTCTAATGACAACAAAGGCACACTTCTCTTTTCACAAAATGAAGACTGTGTTGGCGGGTATATCTACGAAATTGTTGGCGATGGTGTTTATACTTCTGTTGCTTTTGTATTAGAAAAGTATAGAAAATCCGGCTTTTTTAAACAGTTTCATTTATACAGAGAAAACCTCTTTTTCGGAATGGGTATAAAGTACGGCTTTCACGGTGGAAGAAGCGACAATATTTCTGTGAACAACTTTTATCTAGAAGAAGGCTATGAAATTATTGAACAAAGGCATATCTATGTTATGGCTCTCTAAAAAAAATGGCATAAGATTACTATTAACGCTATTATTGATAAACAACATAACTTAGCGCTATTTAGCATAACTAAATTTCAAATGAAATGAATCCAAAAGAACCTTTTTTTTACATTACAAAAAAGTGGTATACCGGCTCTGCACCTGCATTTTACAACAATAGTGAATTCCCTTTGACTAAACTCTTGGAGGATAATGCATCGATAATCATTGAAGAGATTACACATTTTTACCAGACAAAACCTGAGCAATTAACTACTAATTTTGTACCCTACAATGTAGATGTAAAAGGATGGGATACGATGGTATTATACTCGTCAGGCATTCTAAATAAACATTTTTTGCCTTTTTTACCAAAGACATGGGCACTAATAAAAGATTACCCTGGCTTGAGTTTGGCAATGGTATCTGTTCTTAAACCTGGGGTCAGGCTTAAGGCTCATTTTGGAGATACAGATGCGATGGTTCGAAATCATTTGGGTGTTGTAATTCCAGAACCTTACCCTAAAGTTGGAATGCGCATAAAAGCAGAGGAAAGGGCATGGGAAGTGGGTAAAGTATTGTCTTTTTGTGTTGTTAATAGGCATTACGCATGGAATTACTCTGATAAACCTCGTTTAATCTTAATGGTAGACTTTATTAAACCAGAGTTCCTTCACCGTAAAAAAGAAATAGAGGGGAAAATATTAGCTGCCGAAGGCATGAAACTTTTCGCCACCAAATTTCCCATAACAAAAAAGCTACCAAGATGGGTAACCATGTTTCTTTTGAATGTATTGGGGGTAGTCGCAAATTGGTATGTGAAGTTTTTTAAGTAATATGTTATTTTGACTCCTTCGACACCATTATAAACCTGCCAAGTGTATCGAAATGGGTATAAGTATCGGCTAGATATGGTGGGATACAGTAGTCCTTATACAAAGTATCGAGCAATAAATAATTAGGCTGTAGTTTTTGTATCATAGTAAGTACAACCTCCTTTTCGTTTTGCGCATTTTGAAAGCTATTGTAAAGATTACTTCGCTTAAAAAAAGTAAGACGAGGCAAGTCGCCATTTCCTGAAAAAGTATCCAAAGGAATCGTATTTAACCGATGAAATTCTGCGCCTGTTAGATAAGCTCTTAAATACGGTAGATGAGCCATAAAAATAGACTCTTGATACTTAAACTTGCAACTATCCGAAACCACAATACCAATATCGACTATGTCGTTCTTTGATAACAATTGACGCCACTTTATAGCCTCCCCTTTACTCACTTGACTGCGATTTTTCCACTCGTCATCATAGCCTAAACTAAACCGCATAAACCCCTTAATCCCATCATTATTGTTAACTTGTAAATACCTCTCGTATATTGCAACTATACTCATACCTACCAAAAATAATGCTCCGTAACGCATGAAAGATTTCTTGTTAAAAGCAGTAATAAAAAGACCTACGGAGCCAATAGGGGCTAAAAATGCAATCAAATAAATGGCCCAAATCTGCCTGCTATCTCCGCCTAAATGTGAATAAACAAGAGAGAAAACCAAAATTGCACTACACAATAATGCTAATTGTATACACACAAAAAAAGGAGACAACGAGTCTTTCTTCCAGCCATAAAGACCGTATAAAAAAGGGATAAAAAACACTAAGGATGCAGTAGTGAGCAATATCTGTCGCACAACAATCTGCATAAAGGAGTAAGAAAATAAACTATTAGAAACTATTGCGTAGTTCCGTCCGTCTATTTGACTGTATATATATGGACTAATCGAAAAAAACAATGCGAAAAGCAACTGGGGGTACGTTAGTGGAATATAAATAACTAACCCTCTCTTATTACTGGTAATAATTTTGATTCCGATAAGCCCTATCATCATAATGGGCATTATTAATGCAACAGACGGATGCCACACAGAAACCAATCCCAAGCCTACTAAACCGATAAAGTACAGCTCATTCAAAATGATGATATAGAAAAGTAACACGGAAACGGCTAATACTAAAAAAGTCGGGCAGTTAAAAAGAGTATCCTCTACACAAGCAGATTCCATTTTTCCGATACTGCTAAAGGCGGGTATAAACTGAAGACCTGCATACATAAAAACAAATACAGCTAAAGAAAATACCAAACCCGTTCGAGCGCCTAAAGTTGTTGTCGACATGACGCCTATCAATAAAAAAACAAATAATTGATGAAAAATAACTTTATAGACAATCACATAGCTGTAATAGGGCATGACCCCAAAATAATAGCTATATAACCCGGCAAACCAAGCATCTGCAAAATGATGAAACCCTCTATTTTGGTCATTTTGAAACATAAATCGAGAAGTTTCTGCTATCCCTCTTTTATAAAACTCATATCCAAAACCTCCAGAGTTGGCATAATCCCAATTTCCGACTCTTATATTGTTTCCAACACGCAAATCTGCCCAGTTCATCTCAAACACTAATAAGGCTAATGATAAACCTATCGCTACTACCCATTGCATGGTAGGAATAGCTTTAATATCACTCCATATTCCCTTTGGTTTTAACTGCCATAAGAAGGGTAAGAAAAACACAAAAGGAAGCAACATGGTATGCAACCCTGCATGAAAAATAGCCACAAGAGCAGTGCCTACTATGGCTCCCATAGCCATACGAGCACTCACATTACCCCAAGGTGTAGAAAGGCGGGGCGTAAAGAAAGAGCCTAGAAGATAAATGAAAGGAAAACTAAAAAATACAGCTAAAAAAATAGTAGGTTGAAAAGGCGAAAATAGGTCTTTCATAGGAGCAAAAATAACAGAGATAATCAAAATCATGCTTACTTCTGCTTTTTTGTTCAGCTGCTTGGCTTAAAAAAATGTTGCTAATAACTATTGTTTACGGGTTACAGAAGTTGCAATTTGAAACTTGCTATTACTTGTAAAAAAATGATAATTTGCAACGCTATGGAACTAAATATTGGCATAAGTTAAGCCGGCTTTTTACTAGCTGCATAGCCTAGTGTTTTTAATTTAAAAACTAGCACAAATAGCATTGCATATCAGTTAAATGAACTAATTATGAATAACCCTATTAAAAAGTCAAAAACAATACTGCTCGTATTTTTTTCAATATTGCTTGTAGTATTTCTGACTGGAGAGATAGGGTTACGGCTAAAGGGATTTAAAATGATGAGACTCACCACCCAACCCAGAAGCCTCTTAACTGCTGATTCTGTTTCTGGATGGAAACTAACTGAAGGAACATACACTATATGTTTTAATGACTCCAATTCTTTTTTTGTTGCCACTGTAAATCAAAAAGGGGATCGAATAACTTCTATGAATGCGCAAAGCTATGATACGGGCAAAGTAACTACTATACAAATTTACGGTTGTTCTTGCACTTTTGGATTCTCGGTACCAGATAGTTCTACGCAAAGTTTTATATTACAAAGTAAACTTCCTAATTGTCGGATCCAAAATAAAGGAGTACCTGGATATGGACTTGCGCAAATGTTTTTGCATTTACAACAAGTGGTATCTAGCGGTGACACTCCTCAAGTAGCCGTTTTTAATTACGCAAATTTTCAAGAAAGACGAACGGCTCTTAGTACTGAATGGGGCAGTGTTATTTCCCTTTTAGTTGAAGCTGAACCGTCCGATAAAAAAGGCGCCAACAAATCAGGTAGACTTACGCTACCATACTATGATATAAAGCAAGATTCGCTTTGGTTACACTACTCTGATTTTAGTGAGTTAGAGCATCTTTGTCCGCTCGTAAATTACTCCTCTTTACTATTGCTTTCAAACATACAATATGTACAATATAAAGACCAAGAAAAAACAAACGCTTTTCATGAAACAGCAACTAAAACAGCTTTTGAAATCATGAAGTATTGTAAAAGCCATAGAATTACACCAATTTTTGCAAGCTTAACAGAATCAGAAGACAGTTCACAAATAGATGATATTTCATTAAAACTCAAGCAATCAGGGTATTTAACGCTTAATTACGGCATTACTTTTGATGACAATAGATATAATAAACCATTATCAAGAGATAAATCACATCCTAATTCAACAGCACACGCAGTTTATGCCGATAAACTATACGCTTACCTAATGGAAAAAAAATTAATCCTTAAATAACACGCACATTTTTTTTGAAAAGATTTTGTTTTAAAAAAAATCCATGTTTACAAATGACCACATTAGCTATTCTTAAAAAAAAAATGGTCCTACATATAAAAAAAATGTGGTGGCTATTTACTTTTTTATGCGTTTGGGTGTGTATAGCTTCTTACCCTACTCAGCTAACGCATAAAGTTAACATAAATCAATCCGATGCTTTAGAATACCAGGTTTGTGCATACAACTTAGTGAAGTATGGAGTATTCCCAAAACTTAAAGTACATGGTCAACTTTCTGACTATGCTATTGATAGCAATACCAATATGCCACTTAGTAGCAGAATCTTTACAGCGCTTATTTTAAAACACCCCCCAATAGATGATTTTTCAAAACCCCCTCTCTATTCCTTGCTACTTGCATTGGTCTACTTTCTAGCAGGCACAAATTTTAACAATGCCGTTTTTTTCCAACTGATTTTAGTATCGCTTACTACCGCATTACAACCATATCTAGGTTGGCGCTTAATGGGAAAAAAGGGCGTTGTTATAGGAATCATTTCTGCTTACTTTTATTTTCAAAGTTCCATAGACGAAATCCATCTCCTCTACCCCCACTTTTTAGTGCAACTTATTTTATTAGTAGTTATTATAATTAACGAAAACCAACACCCCAAAAGATGGCAAATACTACTTACTGGATTTCTCTTAGGATGCTGTGTACTAACCAATGGAAATACGATTTTTATTCCATTCATGTATTTTTTATATCAATTGCTCCTTTACATTAAAAAGAAGATTTCAGGTGAATTTTTCCAGGGGTGGTTTGTTTTTTTATGTGTATTAGCGCCCTGGGTAGTTTTCGCCAATTTAGAATTATCAAAAACGAAAAATGAGCGAACGATTTGGAAACAGAATCTGTGGAAGGGTGTAACTATTGAAAAATATAACACTACCTTTTTACTTGATAAAAGCCACCCCACCTTACAAGACAGTATTATTATTTTGAATTGTGTAAGAAACTTGTACAGTAAATTTGGAGAAGATGGATTTGTACTTATTTCAAAACAACCTTTTGGCGATGAAATATTAGGCACCCACAATGAATTTTGTGAAGATGGAAGATACCACCCTGAATGGAGATTCTTATCCAACTCCTACCACAACCGTCAAAACACAGGTCGTTCTACTCTCGTAAAAATTATTCTATTTTATAAGGACAACCCCTCTTTTATTTTAAAAAACATAACCGGTAAATTTTCAGGGACTACCAGTGGGTATTCCTTCTTATATTATCTTTCGGGGATATTTCTCTTACTAATTCCCCTTTACAACAAGCTTCAAAAGTATTCCTTTTTGGGAGTAGCAGCAGTTATTTTGAGCGCTTATTTTTTATTGCCTTTTGAGTATTATATCGTTCTTTTTTTAGTAGGAATAGTAGCAGGGAATCTCTTTGTTTTTAGTGGAAAATACGAAATGGATATATCTCCTATCTGGATTTTTGCAATTACTAATACTGTGTTTATTACTATATTTTTTTTGGGGGAAGCAAGATATGTAGCCATTCTAAATCAATTTATACTTATTATTTTGTTTGCATTAACTGCAATTTTTATAAAACCTTTTTTTGTGCATGATTTTAGTTTTTATAAAACCAAAGGGGCTTTGCTTTATAAAAAATACATTCCGAAATTTAGGCTTTTTGAAGTAGTACTTATGTCGGGTTATTTTATAGTAGCCTTTGCATTTGCGAATGATGCAATTGTAGTATCTAAAGTACTTACATCCATGGTTTATTACTTTGCAATCTTGTGCTATATCGCATCGGTATACATGTTAAATTCATTTGCTGATTATGATTTAGATAAAGTTAATCCTCGCTTACAATATTTGAGCAGCTTTAAAAAAACGAGTTATTTGTTGTGGACAGTTATTTTCTTATTACTGAGCTTATGTATTACTTTTTTCCTTAACAGAAAAATTGCCGTTTTTTTTTCCTTTTCGTACCTCTTATGGTATTTGTATTATTGCCCCCCTTTCCGGTATAAAAACTCGATATTAATTGGAACAGTTATCCATTTTGTTTCGGGCATATTACATTTTCAAATCGGATTTGAAGTTGCACAAACCGCAGGCTATTTATCCTTTATGATTTCTTTGTTTTTTGCGACACTACTCAGTATGGGGCATTTAAACCACGAGCTGCTCGATTTAGATGCAGACCAAAAGTTTGGCATTAAAAACACTGCCATTACCTTTGGCAGAAAAAATGTTATTTGCCTCTTCTACGCACTATTTTTTCTTTCGCAAATATACCTGTTGCTTATGTTCAAATGGAAATTTATTGACAAGTATGAACTAATACCGTTTCTTTATTTGCCGGTTATTGCTACCCTTTTTGTTGTGGGGGAAAAGCAAAAGCTCTTGCAACCGAAATACATTCAAAAATTATTCAGAATACTTTTGCTCATCAGTTCGATAGTACTCATCGCGCTAAAACTTATTGCTGTTCAATAGGTTTTGTACACTGCAAAACGCAGTAATCAATAATCCCTTTTTCGACAAGTAATTTTAACGACACACAGGCCTTATAATGATTATACAACAGTTCACTATCTTCTTTTTTGATTTGTTCCATTTTCGTTAATGCACCATAATATGATTTTTCGATACCGGGCATAACAAAATTGAGAATGGAGGTTACTTCGATATTATCGAATCCTGCTTTTAATAATCTCTTCGCAGGCAGATCGATATAATGATTGACCGCCCATCCTTGCTGAAAAGCATTAAGGGCTGACATTGTTTCGGCATCCGTAGGTTTCAAAACTTCTATATAATCGATTATGAGCAACTTCCCTCCTGGTTTTAACACTCTAAACATTTCGACAAGAAATTGTTCCTTCGATTCAGAGTGACACATACTCTCAATCGCATAGGCAACATCTACACTATTGCTTTCCAGCGAAGTATTGGTATAGTCTTCTTCTAAAAAAACAATGTTGTTCAGCGGTTTTGCTTTTTGTTGTGCAAATGCAATTTGACTTCGAGAAATATTGATTCCGATGAGATGATGTTGTGGAAATTGTTCTTTCAAAAAGAACAAAGTTCCACCTATTCCGCAACCTGCATCTACTACAGTTTGTGCATCGCTATTCCCTAAGCTCAATTGTGCGGCAATAAAGCTGTTCATTCTTAGCTTTGCTTGGTCATTATCTTCAACTGAATCACTAAAATAACCCATGTGCATAGCTAAAGAATTAGGATTGTGTCCTTGCATAAATCGTTCTAGCCAGCATACATCATAATAGTCTAGAATTTGTTGTGTATATTTTTCTGCTTTGTTCATTTTCGGTTATGATATTGCTGTTTGCTTTGTTGCCGTAAGCGTTAGCGAAATAATTTTTTCCTTATTCTTAACTGGATCATATTCACTTTTCAGCTTCTGCATAAAAGTAAAATTATCGCTTCCCTGTTTTATTTTCTTCGGTTTAAAGAAACGAAGAAGTTTTTCGGAATAAAACCCAAGAATTCCTATTCCTCCAATAAAGTTGAGTTTTACTTCGTGAAAACTTCGTGTATTGTATAATCGCTTAAGAATATATGTCGGGCGTAGATAAAATGAAAATGTCATTTTTCTGTAGAGTTTTTCAACATCTTCAGTGCTTAAGCTATCAATATTAATAATAGGTGTTGATCCATAGTATTTATCCCAATCATAGGTCAAAATTTTGTCTTCTCTAATGGTCTTATTGAATACATCATTCCCCGGGAAAGGTGTAAGTATCGAAACAGAGATGAGATCAGGATCGAGTTTTTTCAATAAGCGAATATTATCATTTACAACTTCATGCGTATCGCCTTCGTTGCCAACAATCATACATACCCTCGACTCGAGTTTTGCTTTTTTTGTCCAAAGCATTGCATTAAATACCTTCTCCACCTCAACTCCTTTTTGAATATTATCGAGAATTTTCTGGTCGAAATTTTCAACCCCATACATGATTCCCCAACACCCTGCTTTCTTCATTAATAAAAGCATTTCTTCATCCACAATATCCACCCGTGCAAAACATTGCCATTGAACGTCTAATGGTTTTTCAATCAGCAAATTGCAAAAATCGGTAACCCGTTGTTTACTCACAGTAAACACATCATCCATTATGGCCACGTCTTTAACACCGTATTTTTCGTTTAAATATTTGAATTCGTTGTATAAACTTTCTGCACTTCGATATGTCCACATTTTCCCAACTGTACGTCTACAAAAGCTGCACGACCAAGGGCATCCTCGACTTGTAACAATCATCATAGCCGGCAAACGTTTAAAATTTCCAATAATTGGGCGATAGGAATTTATATCAATCAAATCATAGGCCGGCATAGGTAGATCGTCTAGCGCTTTATTTCGAGAACGCGACTTGTTTCGAATAAATTCTACAACACCATTGGTATTCTTCTTATATGCTAGTCCATTGATATTCTCGAAGGGTTGTCCCTGAAGAAGTTCAAGCAAAGTATCTTCCCCCTCTCCGATTGCCACACAATCAACCGATTCATTACTAAGTGCTTCATCGGGCACAAATGAAGCATGTGAACCCCCTAAAACAAAAACTGTATCAGGATAATAGAATTTACAGAGGGCAGCCAATCGATACGACACATTTATTGTTGGGGTAGTTGTAGTTACGCCAATCACTTTTATTGAACTAAATTTTTCAACGTAATTTTTTATAAACCAAAGCTCAAACTCTAAATCGGTATCTTTAAAATAATAATTGCAATCCACTATTTGAACGGAAAAATGGTGTTCCCTAACATATGCGGCTAATGCTGTTAACCCCAATGGGACATCTATCGTTCTTTGTCCATAGTAAATACCTTTAGGAAAAAAGAATGGTGGGTTAATCAACAAACAATCCAATATGATTTTATCATTTTCCATAGCTCAACATTTTAAAAATACCCATTCCAGTAGAAAAATCTTTAACCCCCTTTAATGTAATTTATCATTACTGTTTGCTAACGCAATGTTTTTGCGCCTACAAACATTATAATCAAGCATTTGTCCCAAATATGAATTATTGTATTCACTTTATCAAACTTTTTCTTGATTTTTGCAGTGTTTACAAACACAAATGAAATCAAGGGTATTTATTGACGGCTTGTTGGAAAACAAGTTACAAAAAAACGGTTTTGTTAAAATTCCTTTTTGGTCAGAAGACATTGTTGAGAAAGTACGCAATACCTTTGAGTCCGAATTCTATGAAAAGCATTCCTCCTCTAAAAAATTTAACACCACCTACGAGACGGTAAACCTAACTTTAATTGACCGCGTTAAAGCTTATTTAGAACCTCTTTTTATAGAAAACGCAAAAAAATTATTTGCGGATATGCGACCTATTAGTGCCAGCTTTTTGGTAAAGGAGCCCGGAGTTAACTCGGAATCACCTCTCCATCAAGATGCTAGTTTTGTGGATGAACCCGAGCACTGTTCTGTATCGGTATGGGTAGCCCTTCAAGATTGCAATGCACAAAACAGTTGCTTACAGTTTATACCGGGTAGTCATAAATTATTTACGGGCATTCGATTTATTCCATATACGAATCAAACCGTTGATGAGCATAAACATCGACTAATGCCATACCTTACTCAACACACGATTAAGGCAGGAGAGGCATTTGTGTTCTACAACGCAACGTTACATGCTTCGGGAAATAATCTAAGCGATACTCCACGATTAGCGGCAGTTATGGGTTTTTACAGCGCAAGTACACTATTGAGCCTATACAAAAAGAACGAATCCAACAACCAAATCGACAGATTTAGCATATCAGTTGAACAATTGAAACAAATCAACGATGTTTTTCTTCCAAGTGAGGAACAACGTATAGAGTCGTTAGCTTTACCTTTGAATATAACATCGAAGGAGGTAAGCCGTTTTCTAAAAGAAGAATTCAGCTTACCGAAACGAATTTTAGCTTGGGCAAACAAATATATAAACCCTAATTAATGCTATATTAGTAAGCCGATTACCGGACAAAAACTTTTATGTTTTAAGATGAATGGAACAAAACACATAGCACAAGTTGGCATCGAAAAACTCGGGTTTTATTTGTTTGATTTTTTATCGGAAAGCAACATTCAGGCACTAGGTGAACTTTATTATGCTTGTTATGGTAACGACCCGTCAAACGGAATGGTCGTTTCGCATAATCACGGAGATGCAGCATTTAATATATCCGTTAGCCATAAAATAAATGCAATTCTTGGAAAATCTATTGAATCCCAATTCCCGGATTACCGTTTTTTTCTTTCGCATTTTGCAGTTAAAAAGGCAGGAAATGAAAACAGTTTTGAACTACATCAAGACTGGTCAATTGTTGATGAATCGCAATTTAATAGCTATCAAATTTGGATTCCGTTAAAATTGAGCTATCCTGAAAATGGAGGCATGTGTTTCATACCACGAAGCCAACACTTCAATACTAATATACGATCCGGTAGTTTCGGCATTCCGGCAATCCCTATTACTTCTGCTGTATATCCGTATCTCTCTTATGCAAGAATATTTCCCGGACAAGCTGTAGCCTTTTCGAACAACCTCCTTCATGGATCGTTTTCAAACCCAACCGATGAAGATAGAATATCGGTTATTGTTAACATAGTTCCTAAAATGGCTGATACAACTTATTTCCATTTTAATAATAACACACGACAAACAGAAGTTTATTCGATAGATGCAGAAACTTTGCTAACTCATTTGCCTCGTCTTGAAAAAGGAGAAATGCCCTTAAACTATGCACCTAAAGCTATTATTGATGCTCCTAAACAAAACAATAAAGCCATTAGTTTTTCGGATGTTTTAGATTGGATAAAAACAGACAGACATGAGCTAGGATTGAAGGATAACTATGAATTCAAACAATTTGATATTATCAAGGATCCTATTTTGGAAAAACAAATCAATGATCAAGGTTATAGCGTTGTAGATTTTCTTTCAACATCGGCATTAAATATATTGCGCGAGAAAATCAATTATTTTTTTGAAGATCGAACAATATATAGCGGGCGCTATAACAGCATGGATAATCTCTCTGTTGAAAAAAGGAAAGAAGCTCACGAATTTATCGTATCGGTTATTACACCTCTTTTAGCCGGTTTATTCAAAGATTATTACTGTCCTATTAGTGTGTTCTACAGCAAACGAAACGATGGCGTTAATGATACAGGTTGGCACACAGACCCATTTTTCGTATTCAATCAGCACCTCGAACCTTTTTATTCGGTATGGTGTCCACTTTATGACATTGGAGAAGAAAATGGAGTGTTAAATGTAGTTCCTTATTCGCATCGATTTACAAACAAACTTGTAAATCCTAATTTTAAATGGGCATTGGAAGAACAAAGGTCTTTTTTTAATGATCATAAACTAAGTTTTGAGTTGAAGGCCGGACAGTCAATCCTATTTGATTCACGGCTTGTGCACGGCTCCCCTCCTAACATTTCAGCTATGCAACGAGATTGTATTGTACTAAGAGTGGCACATAAAGATGCGAGGTTTATGAGCATTAGTCCAACTGAAAAAAACACTGATATTTTTAATGTCCATTCGCAATCGAAAGACTTTTTTTTCGGCAATGCTGTATCTAAACACCATGAATTTCCAAACACAGGAACACTTATTGGTACTATAAAAATTTTCGAAAGCACAGAACACATGCTTTAATCACCATAAATAGAATTATGAAAACATATGACCCGACATTAATGAATCAGTTAAATGAAGAAGGTATATTAAAAATGCCAATGTTGTCGGATGAGCAAACAAAAGCAATTTTCAGTATTTACAATGAAGAGATTCTACCTGCTCTAGGCAGCAACCCTTTTTATTGGAGCATAAGCGATGAAGATAAAGCGAGAACAAAATTGATAAATAAAAAATTGAAAGAAATTGTTTTGGCTTATCTATTAGAACACTTTGCAGATATAAGGCCTATAGTTAGCAGTTTCATAGTTAAAGCGCCAGGATCAGAATCGCTTGTTGCCCATCAAGATTGGTCTTTCGTAGATCATGAACCTGAAAACAACTCTTTTACATGCTGGATACCCTTAATAGATATAAATGAAGACAATGGAATCTTAGGTTTTTTTCCTAAAAGTCAAAATTTGTATTTGGGACATAGGGCATCTCCTTCGCCTCAATATCCACGGCTGTTTCCGGAAAACGAAAACACATTTAGCAAATTACAATATATGACATTAAGAGCTGGAGAGCCCGTTGTTTTTAACCATAGAATTATTCATGCTTCTAAACCCAATGTTTCAAATCAATTCCGACCAGCCATTATATTGGCGTTTACTGCTACTGAAAGCAAATTGGTACACTATTTTCTTAAACCAAATGCGTCCAACAAAACGTTGCAAAAATATGCCGTTGACGAAGCTTTTTTCGACAAATACTCCAACAACGAATTAAGCCAACTTTTTAAACAAGGGTTAAACATTCCAGACTATAGTGTTATTGAAGAACTTCCAAACCTAACGCTATGTTAAATTCAGAGGCATTCTGGAAGGAGTATAACCAAAAAGGATACTGTATTCTAAAGCTAAAAAACGTAGCGCAATTACACACAATTGCCGATAATATTACAACGAACTATAGTATATCTAATACCCGTTTTTTTTATAGCTTGTTAGAACTCGATGCAGCATCTAGCAAATCTGTTTCAGCATTAGTTTCTTCGTTTTTTTATAGCGAATTGCAGAATATACTTGACAATTATCAATTTCTCACTGGTTCATTTTTGTCGAAACCGCCTCATGCAAAAGATGAGTTGCTGCTCCATCAAGACTGGAATTATGTTGATGAAACAATGTATACACCCATCACTTGTTGGGCCCCATTAGCAGATACAGACACCACTTCGGGTGGAATGTTTTTAATTGAGGGTAGTCATAAATTTCAAAATAATATTCGATCTAATAACTACGAAACGTCTAGGTTTTTGTCAACTGAGTTCCCTGAAGAGTTAATAAAAAAAGTGCAAGTAAAAGTAGGTGAAGTATTACTCTTCAACCCATCGATATGGCACGGATCCTCACCAAACAGATCTGATAAGAATCGAAACGTATTAACCTGTATAGCAATTCCTAAGGAGGCTAAAGTAATTTATGCCCATAAAATAGATGAAAATACATGTTCGGTATACACATTGGAAAATGATGGCATAGAAAACTATTTAACATACTTTGTCCGAAACGAAATACCTCCGACAATTGCGAATAGCAGAAAAACATTTTCGTATTCGCATATTGATATAACTATACAGACTTTAAAAAACAAAATAGATGAGAATAGTAAGGGATGAAGCACTCCAAAACGAGTTAGAAGAAAATGGGTTTATCACTTTTCCTTGCTTAAATACGGATACAGTCCGGCAGTTATCTTTATTATTCGATTCGGTAAAAGAAGCGCATGTATTTAATGGAAAATATCACCACAGCACTTTCCATACGGGAGATATTGCACTTTCAAAAAAAGTTTCAGATGCAATTACACATTGTATTCAAACAGCAATTACCGATTTGTTTATAGACTATGAAGTTTTTGTAGCCAATTTCATGATAAAGGAACCGGGAGAGGTATCTGAAGTTTGTCCGCACCAAGATTGGACGTATGTGGATGAAAACAAATTTCAATCACTTAATTTATGGATTCCCTTGCAGGATGTAAATGAAGATAACGGTTGCCTAACTATGCTTAAAGGAAGTCATTCACTATTTTATTCCCATCGCCCATCGCCTCAATATCCGGGAATATTCGACCCGGTGATGGATAAAGTAAGAAACCATATGGAGTCTGTGCCGATGAAGTCTGGTGAAGGAATACTGTTTTACCACTCGCTATTACACGGATCATTGCCAAATTTGACTAATCAACGAAGAGTAAATATTGTTGTTGGCCTACACAATAAAGGTGCTCAGTTGCAACATTTGGTGTTTAAGCCCAGTGAAGAGAAAATATATGAGTATGTTATATTACCTGAAGAATTCAGCAAAATTATGCTACCAGGTTTTCTTGAGAGTAAAACACCGGAAGCAATAATGCAACCTGTATTTCCTCAGATTACTCAACCTTCATTTTTAGCGCACTTCCCTAATTTAAGTGATTCAAATGACTAAAGTAATAATTGACATCCAACATTTATCGAAATCCTATACGCAAAGAAAGTATGATAAAATCAACTCGTTGCATTCGTTTTCACTGCCTATTCATCAAGGTGAGAAATGGGGAATTATTGGCAAAAACGGATCCGGGAAAAGCACACTTCTCTCGATTCTTGCGGGCATTGTAAAACCCACTTCGGGAGAGATAAAAATCTACGGAAGCCTCAGTTATATTTTAGATGTTGGAAGCAATTTTATTCCTGAGTTAACCGGTAAAGAGAATGTTAGCATGTTTTTATCACTTCACGGATGCTCTAATGCTAAAATAAATCTTCTCTTCGATAAAGTTGCTGCTTTTGCAGATATTGGCGCGTTCATTAATCAGCCTGTGAAGACCTATTCAAATGGCATGTTCCTCCGACTTGCATTTGCAGCAAGCATTCAAATAGAATCAGATATTTTGCTCATAGACGAGGTGTTTAATGCCGGAGATGCTGCATTTAGAGAAAAATTAAAGCAACACTTTAATAATCAATTTGATTCTTCAGCACAAACTGTTCTTCTAGCATCTCATAACCCAGACGAGATTATGGAGTTTTGCACCCATTGTTTGTGGTTAGATAAGGGACATGTAATACAAACCGGAAGAGCAAAGGATGTGGTTAGTGCATATTACAGAAGTATTCATCAAGAAAGTATAAACCATAAACATCAAGAAAATATTGAGGACAAAAACGTTTTTCAAACAAAGATTGAAAACGAGTTTGAAAACGAGATTTTAAAACTTCTTCAATTTAAAGTAGATCGTGTTGAGGAAGCTAAGGTCATTTCCTATGATACTGGAATGACTTTTTTTGTGTCTGTTTTTAAAAAGTCAGATTCTGTTTCTATTCATCCCCAAATTGTAATTTACGATTATCAACAAAAGCCTGTACTTACCCTATTTCCACAAATAGGTTCAGCAGTAGATTTAGCTTGCTTTGACCTAAGGCGTTATACTGGTCCATTAACTTTTTCAGTAACGCTTCCCCCTATGCTTATAACCTATGGTTATTTTTTCGCTGAGTTAAGGTTCGGAAGAAATCTAGATCTAAACAATGACTTTAATGAAGAGGCTGGGCGCATACAAGAAAAGTTGTTTTTTGAAATAGAAAAAAGCACTTTGAATGAGTACATAGGTAGAACTGAAAATGTTTTTGTTAGACCTAAGAGTGATTGGCAAATGAATAGAACTATGCCCAATACCTGAGAACACCCTGTTTATCAGGTGCTACAAATGTTCCAATGCTAATTCGGTTAGTATTCCCCGAAATAGTATTAACAGTATGCCATATTTGCGCTGCTCTAAAAACAATAAGATCGCCTGACTTTGCCGGAAACCTAATATAGGAAGGAGTTTCGTGCCCATTCTTTGAAAAGAGCTGCACGCTGTCGACATGTCTATCTAACATGGAACATTCATTCAACTTTATAGGCGCCTCTTTCCAATTGCTTTCGAACAGAATTAATTCGCCTCCTTGCTCCGGAGCTTGAAGGATAAATAAAAACGATAATGCATTTTCGATATCTACTGAATCGTATAATGTGCTACGAAAATCACTGTCAAGTTCATTAAGGAACGAGTTTTCGCAATGGATTAAAATTCCATTGCCACCGGCTTTCAAATTTCTGATATTGAAAGGAGCAAATGTTTGCCCATTTGCATTAATGAGTATATTTTCTTTGAGAATGCCCGCGCGATTCATAATATTGAAAATATTTTCAGCTAATTGACTCCCTAAGATGTCTTGAAAATGAGCAATAAAATGCTTTGCAGTGGAAAAATAATTCTCTACCCATTGCTCTTCCTGTCCTTCAGTATCTGCATGTACAGCGGCATAGGGTAATGGGTAAAAATAACCATCTGAGATTTGAATTTTTTTTCCTGCAAATACGCTTTCGTTTTCTATCATTGGAACGTTAGAAACAACAGAAGAAGAAACTACTTGATTTATATAGAGTAAATCTAAATGACCATCCACCAGGCGCTGAACTTTGTTTTTATCTAATTCGTTAAAGGCTATTGACTCTGTTCGCAGTTTCATTATTTTCTACACTTTTATTGTGAATTTACTTTAGGAAACTCTCCTAGCTAAACATTACCCTTTTTATCAGCATTCATTTTAATGAAAAATGCTGCATTATCATCAAAAGTGGGAGATGCAGACCGAGGCAGCGAGCAGTACGCGGTTCCTTTAGATGGCATTTGAAAATGGTCGTACTCAATAAAAAAATTATCGTCATCTACTTCAAATTGCAATATCTCATCCACACCTTCGGGGATAGCATAATGAATTATTGTTTGTTTTGTGGGCACCACAGCAATATTTACAGCCGGTCTAATGGTTGCGGTCTTATTTGCGGGCGAATAGTGCAATACTCGATGATTATATACTATAGCCTGCCCTGCTTTAATAGGCAAAAGTTTTCCCATGGCATTAATCAGCAAATCATTAGTAGGATAGTTCCATTGGAGTATCCTAGGACCTCTAATTCCATTACTCAAGTGTTGAGAATAAGGAATCAATCCGAAACACCCGTTTTCCTCTGAAGTGTCTACCAAAGGTATCCAAATGGAATAACTGTTCAACATGCTTTCGTCAACATAAGTCCAGTCTGCGTGCAATGGCATAAAATTGTCGACATTGCTTACTTTAATCATATAATTAGCAAAAATAGGCCGGTACGCAGTTGTGAATAATTTTTTGAATGCAGGTTGAATAGTTTGAATTATAAAATCATTGACCTTTCGTTTATAATCATAATTATTCGAAAAATGAGTAGTATGAAAAGTATCGCTAAGTTCCGGTGGATTTTGCTCAAAAAAAGAGCGTAGAACATTCACTTCATCCAAACCCAAAAAATCAACCACAAAAAAACCTTTTGTTTCTAGGCTTTCCTGAAATGATTGATCAACTATTATATCTAATTTACTACTCATTAGGTGCTAAATATTGATTTTCTAAGTTTACATCATTCAGATATATCAATTCCTTTTCGCTGATGATGGGAGGAGAATAATCGAACTTATTCACCAAAGGATATTCTCCCTCTAAGTCTCTAAAATTATTTTCAAAATAAAATTCGAAGGGCACATCAAACACCTTAACAACATTGTTGGAAAGGTGATAATATTGGAT
Source organism: Chitinophagales bacterium (assembly GCA_044226285.1). Taxonomy (GTDB): domain Bacteria; phylum Bacteroidota; class Bacteroidia; order Chitinophagales; family LD1; genus CALAYL01. Next base: position 225,165 of record JBGAHI010000004.1, read on the forward strand.
CTTAGCTTGGGGATGAAGTAGTCCTAAATGCACAACCGGTCTTGTTTTTTCGCTTAAATTGAGCATTGAGCCATGAAGGGTTCTATCTGTATAAACCACTAAATCTCCTGCTTTTACCGAAAAAATAGTTGCAAAATCAAATAGCTTTTCTTGTGTATTGGTATAAGGCCATTTTTCAAACATTGGCAAAGGATAATTGAACGCTTTATGACTTCCCTTCAATGCATACAATGCCCCATTTTGCTGCTCGATATCTATTAACGGAATCCATACATTTCGATACTCGAAGGCAGACTCATCTAATATACTAAAGTCTCTATGAAACTCACAAACACCATGATTGCCTGGATTTTTACTCATAAAAGAGGCAACAGGCGCTATGAAGGAAGAAAATGTTTTTTCCAATTCCGGTATAACTGTTTCCAAAATTTTACTGCTAATTATAGAAGCTGTTTCTGCCCCTACATCATACATACTATTCCACATACCTTTCTGCAAATCAATACTTGTATGATATTGACTGTAAAGGTCTTTGAGGCAACTCACTTGCTCATAACTCAAAAAATCCGGGATACGTATGAAGCCGTTTTGGTTCATCTGTTCTTCCAACGATGCATCGTTAAATTTTGCAACTAAATAACTCATCGGAAAATATATTTTCTCAAAATTAACTTATTCGCCACAACTTTATGCTGAATTTAATACAAGAACACAATCTGACGACAAAAAAATCTACAAAATTGACTTCAAATATATTATTATTTTGAGGGATTATTTAAAGCTACAAGCATGAAGTCCAAAATGTCATTTGTTGTTTTTGCTGCGGTTTCTGGCATATTGGTCTTGCTTTATTATTCTTGCTTTATTGCTAAAGGTAAAGAGGCGTTAATTTTCGTAAAAACCGTTCGCATAAATGACACTTTTGCTATTCCATTTCATTTAGATAGAACAATGGAATTCCATTTATACAATACAGATACTACCCCTGTTTCTTTTTGGGTAAAAAAAACAAAAGGCGTTAACTATAGAAATGCTGCAACTATTCTTTCAAGCACACTGTCTGACACAATGGACGACAAACAAAAAGCCTTTGCATTGTGGAATTTAGTCTCGAAAAGCAGTTTCCATTATTCCTTTCCTTACAACCATAGCCTTAAAGACAATGTTGATCCGATGGCATTGGTTACTTTCCCATATTTACTTTGCGGAGAAAAAACAGGGATACTCATCAACTTAGCTACTATTGCCGGTCTCAAAGCTAGGGCAATACTGTTACAAGGGCATATAGTTGCAGAATTGTTTTATGCGAATCAATGGCATATGTTTGATGCAGATGAAAATGTTGTTTTTCTTAATAACGAAAAAGAACCCGCATCAGCATCTGAATTGTCTGCCCATTTAGATTGGATTTCCTCATCAAATCTTTTGAGGAGTGAAGCCGACAACTTAAGTTTTCTTTATAATTACAAACGCTATTTCCGACACTTCAAACTAGAACCCAAAACAGTTTGTTATAATTTTCAAATAGCCAACTATAGGCTACGCAACATGGACATAACACTCCACCACAATGACACTATTTCATACTATTTATACCCAACCTCTTTTCTCAAAAGATTTTTCTTTCCTAGATACACTTTTGAATCAAAAGGGATTATGAAAAGAAAACTGTCGTTGCAAAACAAAAATTTCTCACATAATGGCGAAAATAAATATGAATTCAATGAGCACATTCCATATTATATAAAATCGATACAAGTAGCCATTAATCATGAATTTGATTGTGAAACTTTTCTCTTTCTTAAAAGCAGAATTGACAGCATTGAGCATTGCTTTTCTCTTGGTAATTTTAATCAGCAACATCTGCTATCAAGGGAAATCAATGCGCCCGCTTCGCCTGATATCTATTATGATTATAGACTTTCCTTTATTTGTAAAGATAGTTCTTTACTAAACCATATAACTGTTTCAACAACTTTTGAATTTAATGCCATCTCGTTTCCATTGGGCAGTAAAGAAGATGTAACAGTAGCCTTTTTTAAAGGGAGTTCCGTTCAACTTTCTGTCAAATCGAAAAAGAATTAGTAGTTTTCAATGGGTTTACTTAAAAGGGACTTCAGTTGCCTATTTTGAACAACAACTAGCTGTTCAAAATTTTCAATACTGTCGAAAACCATATCGTTATCCGAATCACACTTGCCGTACAATTTTAGTTCAAAATTGATTGGTGCTTGAATATTGTACACCACTAGAATTGATTGCTTTCCAAAAAACTTAATATGTGGCCAACCTATTCCGTTTCGTATAACAAAGACTATGCTATAGAAGAAAACTTCATCATCGCTCAAAGTATCAAATGAAACACCAGCGTTAGCCCCTGAAGTGTTAATTTTATTGCAACTCTCATTCATCATCTTTCTGATATTCGCAATGTATCTTGCGGTATAATATTTACTCAAATCATTCCGATTAGCCCCAATATGTTTGAGTGTATTATTGAATACATTAACCGGACTTTTACGCAGTGATACAGCACAATAGAATATGGCTAGAGCGATTACACACGCCAACAGCGTACCGTAAAAATAGTCCTTATTCATAGTCCTTTTTAAATATAGAGTCCCCCTTCAAACGTACTTCATCTACTTGAAAATACTGTTCAAATGTAATATTCCAATACGCTGCTTTTCTATTGGGCAAAACATCGGGACCAAAGTAATTAGACTTAGGCACAACACTTGGGTTCTTCAAATAAACAATCGAAGGACTGATTCCTGCCTGCTTTACCAACCTAACATTCTGATAAAATTCAACATAGTCGTTTTTAACTTGATCCAATATGCCGGTTTCATCTTCTTGCTTAATCAACAAGAAATTGTTTGGCAAAAAAATGTAGGACAGCAAAACTCCAGTCATAATAATACAACTAAAGGCATACAGCTTCACATCAGTCATTAAATCAAAAAGATAATCAACAAAGACTAGTGGAAGGATAATATGAATGGCGAACAAAATAATTAGAAGAGTAGTATTGAATATTCTATACGGAAACTCTTCGCTATTGGTAAGAGAAATAAAATAAACCATGGAAGATATATATGCTAATACAATAAGCATAATGAAAATAACCAAGAGATGTTTCTTGTTCATTACTCCTTTAGATACGAAACGTGGCCGTAAAATCAACCAAAAGGATGTATTGGCTAATACAAGCAATATTGTAATTGGCGTCAAAACTGTCATTCTTAAAAAAGTCCAATTCATCTGAACACTTCGGTTGATTATATTCAACCAATTGATATTCACATTTGGATTCCCATCCATATTGTCATGTATAAGCTTACCGGACGGACAAGTTACTATAAACGCAATGCTGGACAACGCAACAAGAATATATGGAGTCAAACTATATTTATGTGCTCGATCTAACTTCCATATAATTATCGATAACGAAAACAACACAATTGTATTTATAACAATAAACAGTTCAGAACAACCAAATGAAAGGAACAATGCTATAAGTCCGAGCAGGGTATACAACAAATATCCTATTCCACTTTTGTTTTTACTGCGTACAAAGCAACCCATCCAAACAAAGAAAAAAAACCAAGGATATACATAAGTAAACGTGCTTGCCATATAAAACAATCCAAAAGGCAAAGAGGGCTCCACCGCAAAAAAGCCAACCAAAAAAAAGAGAACATAGCACAACAACAAAACACGCTTTCCTTCCGCAGCGAAAACGCTAGACAAAAAGAAAAAAACAGATAATACGAACAAAGTAAAACAGATCAAGGGCATCAAATAGAACATGTCATACCGATTAAAAACTAACAAATTCAAACCATGCAACATATTTGCAGTGTATCGTGAATCAAAAAAGGTAAGTAAATTGATTACAGATGAAACGAAACCATTATCGCGTGGAGCAATACTTAGTGTAAAATCCTCAGCATTAGGAACGCTCTTTACTGCTGCAACCCACAACCAATTGCATCCGTATGATACGATTCCAAAAACAAGAACCCAAAATAGTATTTTCAGTACTTTGACTTTCAAAACTGCTTTACAATTTGAATTTTAAAACGATGCTCTAAATAAAAACGTCTCCCTTCTATCGAACAATACTCGAAAGTATATACTGGATAACTCATAAAATGCAATTGAGAAAACACCACTTTCCCATTTTTATTAGAATAGGGCTTGTAACCGAGCATAAATTCGTCCGGAAAATGAGAAAAAAAACAAGTGTTAACGACATCAAATTTACCTTGCACTATTTGATGTGTTGGGGTAGCATCATTACGAAACTCCGAACTGTTTATATAGTTTTCGCTATATCCAAGTTCTGAAACAAAATTCAAGTCTGACCGAACAGAATCCTTTACGATCAAGCCAAAATCGTATATCACTTTTCGTGGATAGGTGAAACTATTCATACTTTGTATATTATATCCATATTGAATACCTAAGACCATGAGCAAGAAGAAATAAAGCCCCTTGAGTCGGCTTAGATTTAGTTCTGAAAACACGTAAACAACACCCAATACAATGAACGGATAATACATATGAAATACTCTTCCATAAAATACGAATTTTTCAACCACATATACCATAAATCCAAAACTTAGATAACCAATCATAGATAGTAACAACAATTTGGAAACCTTGCTTTTGAATACATTTTTGATTGCCAGCAAAAAGCCAAAAAAAAACAAAGGCAAAACTACTACTCCCAAATAGCCTTCCACCATTGAAAGATAATACCATGCATATGTAAATCCATCACTATATGACCCTTGCCGCATAGTATCGCTACGTATGATAGCTTTTTCGATATATGAATTTCCACTTAATCGGTATAACGCTTCAAAAAAAATGATTGGTAGTAAGAAATAAAGCACAAATACTTTTGCTTTGGGCCAAAGATTACGAAGTTGATATCCATTCTCTAATACAATGAACCCCAATAGAATTGGAACAAACATAAAACAGCCATAATGAGCAGTAAAGCCCAACGCTGAGGTGAATCCTGATAACGCAAATTTTTGTTTGTCATTACCCCCATCTTTAAGTAAAAAAAATAAAGAAAGCAATTGAAGAAACAAGGCAATATCGTAGGGCAGTAAGTGTCGGGTGTAAATATTCAAATTTACGAAAACGCCTAAAAGCATAACACCAAGTATTGCTAAACGTTTTTCAAATCCAAGTTTTATTTGCAAACTATAGAAAAGTATTAATAGGCCAATAGACACAAAAATATTTACTCCACCCCAAAACAACAACCCCCTTGGACTATGAACAGGTGTTTGCATTATCCACGCCCATAAACGATGCAATGGCACAAGAAAAACTTTGCCAAATGTTTCTGTGGGCTTCCCTTCTTGATTTGAAATTTGCTCACTAAACTTTACAAAATCTAAATGCTTTAGCGCATCATAAGCATTTTCTGAGCAAAAGTAATCCACTTCGTCACTGTCATCCAAACAACCTTGTCCGGCTATAGCAATTCGTCCAATCAGCATTACAACCAACACAATACTCAACATTGGATTGTTCTTAACTATGGATAACAAAATGCCGATTCTTTTCATGAGCGGATGGCTTTGTGTATTTACGAAATCCTTCAAGTATAAAAAAATGTTTTCTGCTATTTCGAAAAAGAAATTGAAAGTGTATCGATTTCTGAGAAACAAATCTGAAACTGTTGTTTTAGAAAATCTGAATAAAAACCGGCACCTATTGAGTTGAAATGGGTATCTTTAGTACTATAGTGTTTGTTCCGAATTAATCCCTTGGGCTGAATAAAAGGAATAGAACCAAAAACGGATGCTGCTTTTGTAGAATCGAAGGTGGTATAGTAAGTGTTAGGGAAGCGGCCATCCTCTTTTTGAGGAATAACAGAGTATAGTACACGAACATTGTTTTTTTTGCAAGCATTATTGAAGGCTAGAATATGTTTCGAGGTATGTAGTGGACTTCGTTTTTTTTCCATTTCGTCTAAGCGTTTCTTTGACATTGCTACTCCTTCGTGTTTCACAAAACCTACATTTAACAGTGCTCCCCAAAGGAGAGAAGTAATTGTTGTTTTTGCCATTATCCCATTTAACACGCTTAAAGATTGATTCGGAATAGTATTTAATGCTTTATAATAATTATAGCTTTCATGCAATGTCATAAACTTACCGAATGGAGAACTTTGATAAAACCCGGCATTAGTAAGATATTCCAGCGGATGTTGAGGTGAACAAGATCGATCAAATGGCATATAGTCGTTGCCTTCATAAAAACACATCACTACTAAATCGGGATTAATGATAGGTATGTACTTTTCAGCAATTGCTGCGTACTGTGCGGGGTCAGTTCCTGGAATTCCTGCCGCATATAGCATATACCCTTGGGCTAAAAGATTATCGGTAAACGAAGCGTGAAATGGACATGCACTCATCCCATAAACGTAGGAATCGCCTATTATAAATATCTTCTTCCGCGTTGTTGTATCGTTTCGAAAGGCTATGCTTCGAAAGCCCTCTGTATTTAAAGGATGCTCTACATAGTTAAGGATTGCTCTTCCCCACGCATCCTGTTCTTGAAATTTGGAAATACTATCGTACACATGTTGCAACAAACTTTCTCCTGCATTATCCCATTCCCATTGTTTGTATCGAATAATTGGGGAGGAACAACATTCCCGATTTTTTAATTGGGCAAAATCCGAATAAACCATATCAAAACGATCGATTTCGGCTATCTGCTGGCGAAGTTGAGTATTCTCCAAAATTCCTTTTTCATAATTAAAATAGGAAGGATACGAATCTGTTACAAGAGAACTGAATTTATATATACCGGCTTCGTCAATGGTAAAATTTTTAAATAGTAGTAGTGAGTCAACAACCTTGAATTCTTTTGAAAAGTTATATACTCCGGGTTGAGCCCCCATTATCCTTAATACGATTTCCGCAATAAACAAAGTCAGCAAAAAGCTGAAAGTGGCTAACACTATTTTTCCTCTTCCTATTTCTCCCACTTTTCTGTGTTTATATATTTATCGCTATAGAGAATTCGTGAAAATCAAAAATAGAATTTTTATTATTAGGCTTCAATTTGAACTTTTACTTTCATCAACGCTTTTTGCAAACTACATATTTATAGATGAATATTCTCGGCATTAATGGTTTGGGGCACAATCCTTCAGCCTGTCTTTTAACAGATGGCGGTTTAGAAGCTTTTGCAGCTGAAGAAAGATTCAATCGTATGAAAGACAGCTTTGGAATGATGCCTTTACGAGCCTCGAGCTTTTGTTTAAGCAACACAAACAATACATTAAAAGATATAGATGCTATAGCTTTCGGATGGGATGCCCCTTTATATGATTACAAAATGCCCCTCTTTGTTCTTAAAACAGCACTAAGATACAGTTCGTCTTTTAACAGTAAAGAGAATATGTATAAAGCCATTGAACAACTTATCAAATATCGCTCTACAAATGTAAAGCGATTAATTGCCGAAATGTTTTTAAATGCTGGTTATAAAGGGGAAATGCCTCCTGTTTCATTCTTCTCCCACCATCACGCGCATGCAGCTAGTGCATACTATACCTCCGGATACGATCGTGCACATATCATTGTTGCAGATGGAAGTGGTGAAAATAGATGTACCTCGATTTTTCGGGCAGAAGGAAAAAGCCTTAAGTTGATTAAAACCTTCCCTATTCCACATTCTTTAGGGTGGTTTTATCAAAGCATAACAGAATGGTTAGGGTTTACACCGAATAGCCATGAAGGCAAAACTATGGCCCTAGCTGCTTATGGCAAACACAATGTCGACATTTCGAATAAGCTGAAGTCTATGCTGCACGTTAAAACTAATGGGGATTATACTTACGATCCTTCGTACAGCCATTCAGGGCTGCATACTTCCGGCAATATTTATAGCGACAAAACAACTGCTTTGCTTGGAAAAGCACGAAGTAAAGAGGAACCGTTAACTCCATTGCATTTCGATGTAGCTTTTTCGGCACAAGAACTATTAGAATCTGTTATGCTAAACTTGGTAGGAGAAGTCATAAACGAAAAAGATTTCAGCGGTAATTTGTGTATGGCAGGAGGTGTAGCTCTTAACTGTAAAATGAACGGCAAAGTTGCTCTTATACATAAGGTAAAAAACATATTTATTCCTCCTTTCTGTAGTGATGAAGGTGTTGCATTAGGAGCAGCTTTACTTTACCGGGAAGCCAATGGTATCGATCCAAGATTCGAAATGAAACATGCCTACTATGGTCCATCGTTTAACAATGCAGATATAGAACGTTTTCTCACTTCGACAAATATAAGCTACTCTAAGCCTCCAAACATAGTGGAAACAGTTGCGCAACTCCTTTTCGAAGGGAAAATCGTTGGTTGGTTTCAAGGTGCCATGGAAATTGGTGCTCGAGCACTAGGCAATAGATCTATTTTAGCCAACCCTACACTATTGGGTATGAAGAATAGAGTAAATGCAGAAGTGAAAGGAAGAGAACAATGGCGTCCATTTGCTGCATCACTTTTATTTGAAGAAAAAGAGGCATATGTAGAAAGTGCCCATGCTTCCCCTTTTATGACCATTGCCTTTAACGTTAAAAAAAAGGCATTAGAAAAAATTCCGGAAAGCATACATATTGATGGCACTACTCGTCCGCAATTTGTTACAGAGTCGGATAATCCATTATTTTATGCCCTCATAAAAGCTTTTGGCGAAAAATCCGGTGTTAATGCTTTGTTAAACACTTCTTTAAACACCAACGAAGAGCCCATTGTTTGTACTCCACAACAGGCAGTAAGCGCCTTTTTTTCTTCAGGTTTGGAAGTTTTAGCGATTGGCGATTATTTGTTGCAAAAAAGAGAGTAATAAGCATAATTTTTAAATGCTTCCCCCCTATTTTCGAAGTATATTTGCGCTATGTTTTTCTCATTCGTAATTTTTGTATTTCGTCAAGTGGTAAAGAAAAAGTTAAACGACCAAATCATCAGCTATGACTCTGCTCAGCCAAAACAATCCAAATTCTTCGCTTCCCAAACTAATCACTGCAATACGAACAATACTCATTCAAGTATTCATCATTTTACTTCTCTTAATCGTTATCGAAGGGGTGTGCTACCTTATTAATAAAAATGCAAAACAAACTCTTCCGTTTTTAATTGATCGTAATCTCATCGACCTCAAAAATCACCAACAACTTAAAGGTTATGGATTTTACTTAGTTGACCCTCTTTTAGGATGGGGTTATTCAGAAGCATCTCTTCGCACATTAAATATTGAAACAGAAAATAACTGTTTCGTTTTAAGAACTAAGATTCAACATTCACATCCAATTAAAATATTCATCACAGGTGGTTCAACCTCCGACATCGGGTTACACAAAGAAAACTGGCCCGTTCAACTGCTAAAAATTTTTAATGACAGTAGTCTATCTGCTACTATCTATGTTGCTGCTATTGGTGGCTTTAGTAGCGGTCAGGAGCTTTTAAAAACAATCAGAGATGTAGTTCCGCTGCATCCCGACATCCATATTTCGTATAGTGGTGCTAACGAATTTATATCGCCAATGTATGTAAGTCAACAAGAACAGAACTTCTATAGAAAAGCATTCAGTGGCAATGCGGTTCCGGCTATTATGCCAAATGCCGTAACTGTGCTGAGACATCTATTTCAAAAAGAAACATATGAAATGGAACTCTATAATGAACAACGGAACAATGCTGCTCAATATTGGATAAACAACATGAAAGCCATGAGTGGAATCGCAACGGCAAACAACTATTCGTTTTATGGTTTTCTCCAGCCTGTTTTAGGTATTGGAAAAATTTCTGAGCCCAAAGTAGAAAACGAATATCACATTAATGTTGAGCGCTACGCCTCTTTTTATCCGGAATTAATTCGACAAACAGATAGCGCTCAGTACTTGACCAATCTTACATCCATTTTCGACAACTCACCCAATAACGTATTTGAAGATGATTGCCATATTACCGACCAATACCAATATCTTGTAGCTTATTCTATTTTTGTCAAAATAGCAGAAAGTGGCAAGCTAAAGCAATAATAGCAATGTTTTTCCCACCGTTAATCCCAGAATTGAAATCTTACCGAAAGCAAAAATGCAATTGACTTTTCCGCTCTTTACACAAAAAATTCAACGCATACAAAAAGAAAAAAAGATAGGATTTGTTCATTTCTGACTAAACTTGCATAAATTCTACATTGCTAATTATTTATTTGCATCCAATATGTCTACCAAAGCCATTTTCTTTTTAGATGAAAACCAGTCTTATACGGGGGCAGAACCATACTTCTACGATAAAACCAATTATCCATGGGCTAAAGCATTGGAAGAGCAATGGAGGGTTATTGCAGACGAAATGAGTGCCATTATTAGCGGGAATGAAACTATTAAACTCAGCAGTCCTTATCCACCCTCACTTTCTACACCCGAAGCGTGGAAGAACATTTATTTTTTCAATTTCATGTGGCAATATCATGCGAATTGTAAGAAATACCCTAAAACATATTCACTCTTAAAAAGCATTCCCAATCTTACTTTTGCGGAACTAACAGTGTTAGAACCGCATAGTAGGGTATTACCTCATATTGGTGAAACGAATACTACCATTCGAGGGCATTTAGGTATTTCCGTTCCAGGGCAATTGCCGTTAGCCGGAATTCGGGTAGGCAATGAAGAACGAAGTTGGGAAAATGGCAAGGTGGTCCTTTTTAGTGATTGCCATCGTCATACGGTATGGAACGACACTAACGAAAGGCGCTTTGTATTAGTATTTGATATAACTAAAGATGAGTTTACCCAACGGAAGTTTTGGGTAAATGCACAAAGTCTTTCAGCTCTTAGTATAAAGTTTTTCGACCAAAAGTTTAACCTTATTAAACATTTACCTTCACCATTACTGAACTTTTTTCATAAAACGATTGCAGTAGTTTGGTACGCCTACCTGCCCATACAAAATTCATTTAGCCTGTTTTACAAAACGCGAAAATGAAGCTTTCTATAACAGATTGATTTGTTACTTTTAATAGCGATGTGTAATGTGCTAAATAAAATTTGTTTAATCAATCCGCCTATTATCGGTATCATGGAACCATGGTATGATACGCCTGATTTTGGACGCACCGGATTAGCTTATTTAGCCGGTTATCTCAGACAACATTCAGATATTGAAGTACTAATTATTGATGCAAAATTCGAACGGTTGAATTTTGCGCAAACCGTTCAACGTATACGACAGTTCAACCCGCAAATGGTAGGATTAACAGCCTATACGAATGAAATTAAACCCGCTGCCTATCTTGCTGCTCAAGTAAAAAAAGAATTGCCTGATTGTATTACCGTTATTGGCGGTGTTCATATAACTGCGATTCCAAAAGAAACGTTGATGGAATTCAGCTCTTTTGATATTGGAGTGATTGGAGAAGGAGAAGAAACGTTGCTCGAGCTGTGTAATGCCATAAAACAACAATCCGATTTGCAACAAATACGAGGGATTATTTATCGAGCCGGCAACACATTTATTCAAACATTACCACGTCCACGTATCATTGACCAAGATAGCATCCCTTTACCGGCTTGGGACCTACTTCCAAAGGCAAAAACATATTACGTTCAAAGCGAAAGAGGTTGCCCTTTCAGTTGTATATTTTGCATGAATCCTAACGGTAAAGTGGCAAGAAAAAGGAGTGTACAAAACGTTATAGATGAATTACTGTGGATTATAGAGGCTTTCCACCCTGAACGTATAAGCTTTGGAGATGAGCTGTTCAGCATTGATGTGCCAAGAACGCGATCGCTTCTCCTTGCCATGATTGAACATAAAATTGGAGAACAAGTAAAATGGGATGTTCAAACGCACGTTTATTATGTTGACGATGAATTATTTGCCCTTTTCAAAAAAGCAAATGTTGATCGGGTTGAACTAGGGATTGAAACCGGTGATGAAGATGCATTGCGTAAAATGGGAAAAGGAACTAACCTTGATAAAATTCATAAGGCAATAAAAGCAGGAAAAAAGGCAGGGGTAAATATTGGAACTTTTTTTCTGTTTGGACAACCCAACGAAACCATTACAAGTTTAAATAACACCGTTAAATTGGCCGTTAAACTAAATCCGTTTCTCCCGATGTTTGGCTTAATGACACCCTATCCGGGCACTGAAGTGGCAAAGCTCGCAGCCAAAGAAGAGGGGGGCTACAAACTGCTATCTACCAATTGGGACGAGTATAACAAGCAAATTGGAGGAGCAATGGCATTTGCCAGTTTAAGTCGCAGACAAATTGAATGGTTTCAAGTAAAAGCCTACCTGAAGGTTTACCTCTTTAACTACCGTTTCTACGATTTGATTAAATTTGTTTGGGAATATCGAAAAGCAGCTATTGAAGTGATGAAGAAAATTATTTTTAGACGCGATTCAATTTCCGCCCATTTTCAGCTAAAACCGGATGATTATGAAACCTTAATCTATAGTGGTTATACCCCTAAAAAAAGTATACTTATTCAGGCAAGAGAAGAGTGGAATGAATACCAAATTTCTGAAGCTAAACGAATTAAAACAGTTAACGCAAATACGGATTCTGAAGTGATATGAACAACAATAAACTACTTGTACTCAACCTTCCTGCAGCAGAGCAAATCACAAGAAGATACATGTGTAGCTACGTATCACCGGAAAGTCTTATGCCTCCGTTAGAGCTTATATCCTGTGCTGCCATTGCAAGATCGTGGCATAAAATGGATACACAGCTTATTGACGCTATTGCTCAAAAAAAGACGTTAACGGATACCATTAATGATATCAGGATATTCAAACCTAAATTTATCCTTACACTTTCAGGTTTTGAGTGCTTTGATGAAGATATGGATACGCTAAAAGCTATAAAAAATGAGTTCCCTGAAATTGTTGTTGTTTTGTTTGGGCATTATGCAACTCATTTTGCAGAATCTACCCTTAAACAATCAAATGTCGATTTTATAATCCTAGGTGAACCAGAAATGGTATTGCATGATCTGTTATCGGGAATACAAAAACAAGACACAACAGAGGTGAACGGAATCGCCTATATTAAGGACACTAAACTCCTTATTCAGGGGGCATCTGGCAGAATAAAAGATCCAAATCAACTCCCTCCTCCGGCCTATGATTTATTACCCGTTGGGTCTTTTTATTATGAACCCCTTTTAGCTCGGCCCTACGGCATGATTCAAACGATGCGTGGTTGTCCGTATCAATGCAACTATTGTGTAAAAAGTTATGGCTCCAAACTTTCACAACTCTCAGTAGATCGCATAATCGATGAAATGAAAACATGGAAAATGTTACATGGAGTTAAGTCTATTCGATTTATTGATGATACGTTCACTATCAACAAACGTAGAACCATCGAATTGTGTAAAGCAATTATTGACAATCAAATGGATGTAGAATGGGCTTGCCTTAGTAGAACCGATAATTTAGATGAAGAATTACTGACATGGATGAAAAAATCGGGCTGTAAAAGAATTTACTTCGGTATGGAAAGCGGAAGCCAGCGAATGCTCAATATTTACAAAAAGAATGTAAACACTGCTGAAGCGTTGCAATCTCTTTTACTCTGTAGAAAAGTAGGAATAGAGACTGCCGCTTTTTTTATGGCCGGACATCCAGAAGAAACAGAAAGCGACTTTTTAGAAACACTTGCTTTTGCCAAAGCAGCACAACTCAGTTTTGCGTCTTTTAATCCGTTAACTCCATACCCAGGAACAGCTTTGTTTGAAGAAGTGAAAGAACTTATCCATTTCAACATTTATCCTTACACAAACGAATGGAAGGATAAATCTGTTTATGTAAAATTCGACAAGGATAAACTTCGATTTTACAAAGGTTTCTACTTGCGTCCATCTTTCTTTTTAGGCAATATAAAATCATTCATAAATAATTTCGGTCAACTGTGCCGTTTCGGCATAGATATGCTACGTTATTTGTTTTGGGATAAACAGTTTGTTATTTCAGGATTAAAAGGAGCGAATGACAAATAATACTGAGCACATAGGGGTAAAACTATCAATCCTTGTAATCCTTGTTGCTTCATTTACTTGGATTACCTATTGGTTAGTATGTGGTGTCATAAGTAGCTATCCGAATGCAGAAGATTTATCGCTCTCTCATCCGCGTTTTAACATTGGCGCTTGGTCGTTTATCCGATATACCCTTGCAAGCTATGATGGCAGATATTTCGTTAATTTACTCCACACTATCACTCCGTTAGCTTTTAAATTTACGAAAGGGTATCCTATTGTGGGAATTGTAGGTGTTATCTCATTTTCGTTTTCCGCTTGGTTCTTTTTTTCATCGACAATAGATGGACATCCGTTGCAAGTATTTTTTTTGTCGCTGATTTTTACCATGTTTCATTTTGCAACAGTACCCTCTATTGTTCACGAACTATTTTGGATGAGTAGCAGTCTTGTTTATCTATGGTCCTGGACATTTACATTACTTTTTTGGGGAGCAGTTTTACATACCTTAAACGTTAAACATTGGTTCTTGAAAAAGGTTTGGGTCTTCTTTTCTGCAATCACCTTGTTTGCTGCACTCGGTATCAATGAGATGATGTTACCGCTATTTGTTATTGTAATAGGGCTATTGATTTATAAACGCGTGCTAAGCCACTTCACTCCATTTGTGGCTTTCATTGCGCTATTAACTTGTACTCTGGTTTTCTTTTTTATTGCTTCACCCGGAATTCAAGAACGTGTATTTATAGAAAAAATGGGAGCCCCTGAAGTTTCAATCCTTCAAAGATTGGAAACAAGTATAGTACATCAATGGAGGTATCTCTTTGAATTTGTAACCCATCCAATGATTATTTGCACAGCCATCTTGATGGTAGTATTTGCTAACAATTTTTCGATCAAAGCTAACGTGCGCCACTTGTTTCCGCCATTTCAGCCAATTCAATTTGTGGGCATTTGTATCCTTCTCGGGTTTTGCATGACACTTCCTTATTATCTGCCTATAGGATTCAGTTCTGTTTTCCCGGATCGAATTTTCAATACCGTGAACACCCTTTCAATGCTTACGTTAATCTTTAGTTTACTTTATTTTGCAAAACAACTCGTTGTTCCTTCGTGGTTAAAATTAACTACTGTTTGTCTTACCGGCTTTGTACTCCTATATTCCAACAACAATATCAATAAAATAATTAGCGATTTTAAATCGGGAAAGGTAGCCGCGTTTTGGCTCCAAGTTGCAAATCGACAAAATATACTAGATAGTGTTGCCAAGCAAAACTGTTTATATAAAAAGGCAAGGATAAGTGAAATCACTCAATTCCCTAAAAACATTTATAGCAACACGGATATCGTCCAAAATCGAAAAAAAGAATATTGGAACGCTGCCTATGAGTTGTATTACGACATAGACAGGGTTATGCTTACAACTGATTCATTAGACTAATATTCGAAATTGAGGAATTACTTAGCCATATTATTCTGCACTACTTTCATATTGTTGTTCTTACACCGCAATGTGCGCGAATACAATAGACAGTTTCGAACTACTGTAAATGTATATTTACAGTGCTCCAAGAAAGCAAACATACCTTCTTCCTTCACCCCTAAAATGAGTAAACAGCTGGCTAAGCAATTCAAAAACTCAAACACTATTGTTGCTCTACAGGAGGTGTATTCTTATTTTGAAAAAAACGGATCTATTCTTAAGGATGTATATGCAGATAAGGAAACCGTTTTAGCAAGACGACAATTACCAAATCGGCAAATTTTAATTGATTTTAAATTTACATTTGAGCAAAACAAATGGCGCTTAGACTCGATAGGAAACCTAGAGTTGCTTGTTTCCAAGATTCATAGCGCTCAAACTCAAGCTAGTGTTTGTCCATGAAAACAATGCGTAATATTACATTAGGATTTATACTTGGCACATGTATTGTCATTGTGTCAATTTTAGTAATAGGCGCTTTTTATGCTCAGCCCAATGTTGAAGATTTAGAGTTAGCTATTTTAGCCAGAGACTTAGGCCTATGGAAGGCGTTTGTCCACCTCGCCATAACCTATGATGGACGTTATTCTACAAATTTCCTCCAAGGCTTTAATCCGTTAGTTCTAGATAGAGTCCAAGATTATCACTTAGTAATTCTTTTTTCAATAACACTTTTTGGGGTGGGGCTGTTTTCTGTTGCGAAATGCATCTTACATAACATTTCTAAACTTCAAATTATGGGCTTGAGCATCCTATTTGGAAGCTGCTTTTTTATGGCCTGTCCGTCATTAGTTTATTGTTTGTATTGGATGGGAAGCAGCTTCGTTTACTTATATCCTTGTATCTTTTTGCTTTTTTCATTTTCATCAATACTATGGTATTTGAGGAGTGAAATGCATAAAAATACATTTCCGTTCTTTGTTGCAACCTTAACGTTGTTTATTGGAATAGGGTTCAGTGAATTATTTTTACCGTTCTATATCTTTTTTGCAATTGCCACTCCTGTTTATTTAAAAAAGTTCTATCCACAACTCTTCAAAGCTTTTATCCCTATAGGGCTTGTGATTATATGCTGTGTGAGCTTTGTTTTGCTTACTCCTGGATTAATTCCCCGTTTTGAAGGGAAGTCATTTGATAGTCAAATCAGCTTTGGAGTACTGTCAAATGCTATTGTAAACTACTTGACGGCCACAAGGGATTCACTTTTCACATTGCCTGCATTATTCCTTACTATCTCTGCCTTTTGGATTTATACAACCTTTCCCATTGAAAGCATATTCCGTTTACGAAAAATTGACATAGTGCTTCTTTGTTTTGTTTTCATATTGGTGCCTTTTGCTATGACGCTTCCTTTTTATTTTACAAAATCATTTGTGAGCGGTTTCCCTACACGTGTCTATATCCCTGTCCGATTTATTCACTTTCTGTTATTATTTTGGGCTATCATTCCAGCTGTATCAAAGAGTTTGAAAACAATTATGCAACCTCTTCGTGTTTCAAACTTTCTTTTGATTGCTACTATTTTTATTGGCATACTAAATATTGTATCCATTAGCAAAGGTGAAGGAAGTATAGGGCTTCTTGTAAAAGAATATAGAACAGGTGAACTTTCTCATTTTAATCAGTTTATGTCGCAGCGATACGAATTACTTGCGCAAAAAGGAAAGGAGGAAAAAAAATACAGTTTCGTTTGTGTCGAAGAGTTAACAAATTATCCCCTATCACTATACACGCACCCAGATTTAGAAAGCAACCGGAATCAATCAAAATGGAATAAATATATTGAAGCTTATTTTAGAATTGACGAAGTAAAGACACCAAACGACACTTCACTTCGATTCGCCATACGCAAAGAAAACATATGAAAACGATTTACCTTCTATTGATTGGGTTCATTACTTTTTTAGTATGCATACAGTTCCAATACCATAGCGAGTTTAAAGACTTGCAAAAGCTATTATCTATGAGGAAAGGAATGGGAAACAGACCTCTTTTTACAACACACTATAAAACCATTTTTAAGCAGCAACTGCTACCTTTAGGCATACACCTGGAAAACATCGACAATACAAAAGACTCCGCTTGGAATGATGATGCAAACTGTATTGGTCAGTTAAGTCGCTTAACCGAATCCTTTTCTATACAAAATGAAAACCATTTTTTTATTGGAGACAGCGCAATACTATACAATTTAAAACTCTCTTCAAGAAAACCGATTAAACTCCAGATTAAACTCGTAAAAGAAGGGCAATTCTTTGTAATTGACGATATTGGTCACTTGGATGAACTGGTTGAATATATTAACTTGTACAATACATTACCAGAAAAAGAGAAAAGATGCCAATAAATATGGAAATGAACACAGCAATAATTGGACTTGGTTATTGGGGCAAAAATCTGCTACGTAACGTGGTCCTAAATCATCAAACAAGTAAACTATTTATTTGCGATACGGATCAGGATAGAATGTATGCCGCGGATTCTATGTATAAAGTAACAGGCGGCTACTCAAATCCGGAAAAAGTTTTCGAAAATGAGGATATTAACAACGTAATTATTGCCACACCTACAAAAACACACTTTAAGCTTGCATACCAAGCATTGAATGCCGGAAAAAATGTACTCGTTGAAAAACCAATGACAACTTCTTCAGAAGAGACAAAAACACTCATAGCTCTCGCTGAAGAAAAAAATAAAATATTAATGGTTGACCATGTTTACCTATATAATCCGGCAGTACTAAAACTAAAACAACTTATAAATGACACTCAAAAAATTGGTCCTATTAACTACATCGATTCTACTAGGATAAACCTTGGTATCTATCAAGAAGATGTAAACGTACTATGGGATTTGGCTTGTCACGACATTTCCATTATCAACTATCTTATCCATGAAACACCTACAAGTGTTAGAGCAATTGGAAGAATTAACCCTCACCACGGAGTAGAAGATATCGCCTATCTGTTTATGCAATACCCTTCAGACCTTTTGGTACAGGTAAATTCTTCATGGGCAAGTCCGGTAAAAATGCGAAAAATGATTATAGGCGGTGGCAAACAAATGATTATTTATGATGATATAGAACCTACGAATAAACTGACCATCTACGATTATGAATCTAAAGTTATTGACGATCGAAATAAAAGCAAATTAACAGATTATAGACTGGGTAATATTTCTCTGCCAAAATATGAACCGGAGGAAGCGCTGAAAAATGTGATTAGTTCGTTTTATGCATCAGTTGTTTCCGGAATTCCCCCACTTGCTGATGGGAAAAACGCTCTCGAAGTCATAAAAATTTTAGAATCTGCCCAAGAATCCCTAAAATTAGGAGGATTAAACGTTCCAATAGCTTGACGTTTTCTATCATCATATTTAGTTATAACGAAGCCAACACGCTGCCTAAGGTGATTGTTGACGCATTATCCTTTCTTCATCACCATGCGGCTACCTCTGAATTAGTTATTGTTGATGATGGAAGTAGTGACAACACAAAAGAAGTTTGTCTAGCATTCAAAGCAAAACATCCGGAAGTTAAATTGATAAGCCATCCTAAAAATTTAGGCATAGGTCAAGCGCTGAAAACAGGCTACTCTGCCGCACAGTACGAGTATGTTTGTGCTATTCCGGGTGACGGACAATTTGATGTGAACGAACTTGCCATTGTAAGACCCTTTTCTTATTCAAAGTACTATTCCTTTTACCGTACAATTACAGGCTATTCACTCTACCGGAAAACCCTAAGTTGGCTTAACCGTCTCTTTAATCAGCATTTTCTTGGAATTTACCTTAGAGATGTGAATTGGATAAAGGTGTATCGAAAAGATCAACTTGACGCATTAAATCTATCATTAACGAGTTCTTTAATTGAAAGTGAAATTTGTGCTAAACTCTATAAAAAAGGAACCACACCCATTGAAATACCTTCAAAATACCTTCAAAGAACGCATGGCGAACCCAAAGGAGGTAGTTGGCGTACCTTAAAAAAAGCTATTCAAGATTTAATAAAACTTTGGTGGGTTGTTACAACATTCAAGGCAAAGTAATTTATCCTTTTATAAAAGCCGCCATTTCATTTTGACGAGCAGATCCAAGCGAAGCATACATAGGCAATGATAAAATTTGCATTTTGTATTGCTGTGCATTCTTGTAAGTATTATTATCATTTATTCCCTGAATTTCATGTAGCAAAAATGGATAGTGTATTGCCGTTTCAATCCCGTGTTTAGCAAACTTTTCCGCCATTATATCTCGGTGCTTTGCTTTCACAACATAAAGATGATATACATGTTTAGTATCCTTTTCTTCTGTAGGCAACTCCAGATCGGTATGCTTTAACAAGTTGTTGTAAAATGCGGCTAATTCTCTGCGAGACTCGTTCCATTCATCTAAATACTTCAGCTTTACATTAAGTACTGCGGCTTGCAAACTATCCAATCGACTATTTCTGCCGATATAACGAATAATATTCTTTTTCGATTGACCACAATTCGTTATGGCTCTTATTTTTTCTGCCAATAAGGCATCGTTAGTAAGCACAGCACCTCCATCCCCTAATGCTCCAAGGTTTTTGCTTGGATAAAAACTGAAACAACTCATTACACCAAAAGAACCCACTTTTTGTCCTCGATAAAGGGCTCCGTGTGCCTGTGCGCAATCTTCTATAATTTCCAAATTATGTTTCTTCGCTATTGACATTATTTCGTCCATGCGACAAGGATTTCCATACAAGTGAACCACAATTATAGCCTTGGTATTAGCTGTGATTTTTTGCTCAATTGCTGATGGATCAATTGTAAATTCGTGATATAACGTATCGGCAAAAACAACTTTAGCTCCTACTCTCAAAACAGCACTAGCCGTTGATATCCATGAATGCACAGGCACAATTACCTCATCACTAGCCTCTAAATCTAACACCTCCAAAGCCAATTCCAACGCATCGGTTCCGTTGGCACAGCCTACTGCATATTTCACGCCAATATACTGTGCAAAATTTTGTTCAAACACGTTTACAGCTTCTCCTTTTACATAGCTATTATTGCTTATCACTTCAGCCATAGCTTGATTGATTTCACCTAAAATAGGTGCATGAATTGCGTTTAAGTCAACAAAAGGAACAGCCATGCAGAAAAAAAATTATAGTTGAAAATATAGAAATTTATGGCACTACGCAGATTTTACACTTTTTTGTTTTGCCACTATCGAGTAAAAGAAATATTATTAACTTTCTTCCAAATGAAGCAATGATAACTGTAAGTGGATTTCAAAAAAACATCGCCTATCAACAGTGCATTCGTTGTATTTGCGACAATACTATCCCAGGCATTGCGTTTAATACACAAGGCGAATGCTCGCTATGCGAGATGCACGATAAATTTGATGCTACTTTCCCAAACGACAATAGAGGAAATGATGTGTTAGCGAAAAAGTTTGCGGGAATAAAAAAAGACGGACTAGGCAAAAAATACGATTGCATCATTGGCATTAGTGGCGGAAGAGATAGTATTTACCTATTGTATCTGGCGGTTACTAAATGGAATTTAAGGCCATTGGCTGTGCACTTCAATGATGGCTTCGACAATCCTGTGGCCGGTGAAAATATGCTCAAAGCAGTTCGAAAACTGAATGTAGAACTACGAACTATAACATCCGACTTTAGAGAATGTAAAGATTTAAAAATTACCGATTTAAAAGCTTCCACCCCACTTTTAAACAATGGAACGGATGTGGGTATTGGCGCTGCACTATACTCCGTGGCGTACAAAGAAAACATTAAGCATATTCTATTCGGACAAAGTTTTCGTACCGAAGGTATACGTCCATTGGCATGGGCTTACTTTGACGGAGACCATTTGCGTGCTATTCAAAAACAATTTGGAACTATAGCCCTCCGAAAATGGAAACCCGAAGATGCCGGTTATAATCTAGGCATTAAAGAAATGTTTTTTTACACGGTGCTGAATGGCATTCGCGTGCATTCGCCTTTATACAACTACCCCTATTCACGTGAAGAATCGGGAGAAATTTTATCGCGTGAATTAGAATGGAAGTATCCCGGAGCTCACTACTTTGATGATTTGTACTGGGCATTAATCACTTATATTCATCGCACTAAGTTCAAAATTAATTTCCGACTTATAGAATATTCTGCGTTGGTAAGGAGCGGTCAATTAGCGCGAGAAACAGCGCTTCAGAAATCGCTACAGCCCTATCAAATTGAAGACCCTAAGATTATATCGCTCTGCATAAAACGATTAGGTATCACGCAAGAAGATTTCGATGCATACATGCAACTTCCACCTAAAAACTGGTGGGATTACCCCAATAGCTATCGTTGGATGAAGTTAGCGCAGTTTCCTGTTTGGATTTTAACCAAGCTGGGTATCTTTACACAAGTGGTTTACGACAAGTATTTTACCTTAAAATTTCGTTGAGTAATGCGAATAGGAATGGCGCAACTTTTAGTGGAAGGCGGTGAACCGGAACGCAATCTTGAACGAGCTGAACAACTTATTCGTCAAGGCAAAAAGGATAGTTGTGATTTAATTTTATTACCCGAGACCCTTGATTTTGCTTGGACTCACCCATCAGCATTAAAAGAAGCAGAACCAATTCCGGGTAGATTCAGTACATTCTTTTCGCAATTAGCCGTTGAACTGAATATTTGGCTGTGCCTAGGTTTGACTGAAAAATCAGGAGATAAAAATTACAATACTGCAATTTTAATAGATCCTAAAGGCAACATTGTGTTGAAGTATGCCAAAGTAAATCTATTGGAAGTAGAATTTCCATACTATGAGGTGGGACAAAAACTAGAAGTTGTAGACACTCCTTTCGGTAAAATCGGATTGAACATCTGTGCCGACAATTATATCGATTCGATTTACAACGGGCACATGCTAGCGCGCATGGGAGCGCAAATTATTTTATCGCCTTCTTCATGGACAGTAGATCATTTTGTTACCGAGGAAATGGATCCGTATAAAACAAAATGGATCGAACCACTTTCTATCATTGCCAAAAAATATCAAATTCCTGTGCTTAGTACAACTAGCGTAGGCTATATTGTTGGTGGCCCTTACGAAGGAAAGAAAATGGTAGGTTGCTCTTTAGCTGTTGACGAAACGGGGATTTTAGCGCAAGGTGAATTCAATGAATTTGCAGGCGATTTGAAAGTAGTAGATATTACTATTAAACCAATCAAAAAAAAGGGAACTCAGTTTTCCGGTCTATAAACGATGTATATTTTAGGTATAAATGGAGGATTTCGACAAGGCTATCAAGATATTAGCGCTTGCTTAGTATGTGATGGTGAAGTGATTGCCGCTGTTGAGGAAGAGCGAATTAGTAGAATTAAATTTTCAGCAGGAAAGCTACCCTATACTTCCGTTTTAGAAGTTTTAAAACTGGGAAATATTTCAATAAAGGATGTCGACCTTGTCGCTTTTCATGGTTCCACATGGGGCGATGATTTCGATGAAAAAATCAAAACATACTTTAGCAATCATTTTGGATATGTTCCTCCTGTAAAGCGATATCATCACCACGATTGTCATGCCGCAGGAACCTTTTACAGCTCTGGTTTCAAAGAGTCGTTAATTATTACAATGGATTATTCCGGAGATGGGGTATCGTTGCAAATAGCTATTGGCAGAGACAATAAAATTGACAATATCAAACGCTTTGAACGTCCGCAAAGTTTAGGGCTTTTCTATTCCTTAATTACTCAATATTGCGGATTTACCAAAGACAGTGAGGAGTATAAATTAATGGGGCTTGCTGGATTTGGCGATAAATATGCCTTTGATTTTTCTTGGCTCCTATCCTTCGCAAATGGAGGCTACCATTTAAATCTCGAGTACATTGAAATTCCAGTGCCGAAAGCACCTTCACCACATAGAGATGAGATGAATTACAACTACAAGTTCATCGAAAAAATGGGACAACCCAAGCGAATTCCGAATAGTTCGATTTCGCAATTTTATAAAGATGTAGCGGCATCCGCACAATTTCAATTAGAGAAAACGGTATTACATATACTGGATCATTACACACAAACAACAGGGATAAGCAATGTATGTTTGAGCGGTGGTGTAGCCTTAAATTGCCTGATGAATCAAAAGTTGATGAATGCAAATGGCATCGACCACTTATTTATTCAACCGGCATCCACCGATGCGGGCATTTCTATGGGTGCGGCATGGCTCGGCTCAATCGATTTAGGCAAATTGCCTAAAGCCCCTCTGAATGCTTTTCTAGGGAACGAATTTAGTGAAGAAGCTATCGAATCTACACTTCGGATTTGTGGGGTCAATTACAAAAAAGAAAACAATTTTGTTGAATTAGCAGCTGCCGATTTAGCTCAAGGAAAAGTCATAGCGTGGTATCAGGGCAGAATGGAATTTGGACCGCGAGCGCTTGGAAATAGAAGTATTTTAGCTAATCCATGTTTGCCAAATATGCAGCAGTTAGTAAATCAAAAAATCAAGTTTCGAGAATCTTTCCGACCATTTGGTGCATCTGTTTTGCTCGAAGACAAAGCACTATTTTTTGAAGGTAAAGCTAACTCAGCGCCATATATGACACTAGTGTTTGATGTCAAAAAAACCAAGGCAGACACAATCCCGGCAGTTGTTCACGCTGACGGAACGTGCCGAATACAAACGGTTTCAGCACAAGACAATATCCTTTTCTATAATCTAATTCTAGCTTTTAAGCAGCAGAGTGGTGTTGCTGTATTACTGAATACCAGTTTCAATTTAAATCATGAACCGATTGTAAATACTCCGAGAGAAGCTATTGCCTCCTTTTTTTCAAGCGGCTTAGATGTGTTGTATTTAGGGTATTACAGAATTCAAAAGTAATTTCAACGACTCCCTAAATTTTGCAGTAACGCATTTGCTTCTTGATGAGTTGGGCTTAATGCAATTGCCCGTTGCAAATAATAACGCGCACTATCATCTTGATTAATAGCATGAAAGGTTTTAGCTATAGCAATGAAAGGTTGTGGATCATTAGAAATATTAATCATTGCTTTTCGATTAACGATTAACGACTCTTCATACTTTTTTTGCATGAAATAGATATAACTCACTTTATCATAACCAAAATAAAGTTGAGGAAAAACAGTAATTGTTTCTTCGTATTTAACTCTTGCCGAATCCAACTCCCCTTTCTGGAAATAAATATCACCCGCAGCAATATAGGCATCTGTAAACATTGGATTCAGCCGAATAGCTTGCAAATAATAGCGTAAGGCACTATCCTGAAGATTCATAATGCTATATACCCTTCCTACATCATAAGTTGCATTAAAAAAAGGAGGATAAATTGCAACGGCCTTTTTAAAATGTTGCAAAGCTTCCAAATGCATTTCACTTTGTTTTTGTGCCGGAACATTATAGGCATTTTTCATCAGCGTAATCGCTAACAGATTATGTGCTTGCGCTGAATTTTCTACATGTTTAATATCTTTACGATAAAGGGTTAAATGGTCTTTCCAGTCGAAATTGCGTTGAAATGTTAATAGCGAGTAAAATGAAAAAAGAGCAAAAAAAGGCACCTTAGCCTTATTGGGAACAATTTTAAATGTTGTCCAATTTCCAGATGTGGATTCTCCCAAGAAATATGATAATAATCCAACAAAAAAGAGTGAGAATCCCAAGGTTGGGATCAACAAAAACCTATCGGCCATCATGCCCGGAATAGGAGTGAAATAATTAGAAATTCCGACTATAGCAATTAGATATATGAATAAACCAAGACTAATCAATTTACTTCTTCTCAAAAAATAAAATGCCAATAAAAGCAAGCCCAAATGTAGTCCTATGCTTAGCAATGCAACAGGATGAGATAACTCCATTGGATAAATAACACTATACCCGTAGTAAAATGAAAGCGGAAACGGCACCGCTGTTTTTTGAAGATAATTCAATAAAATTTCAAAAGCAGTTCCAGCTCTAACGCTTAAAGAACTCGTGCGAAAGTCAATACAATTTTCAACATAATTTATAGGTCGATTATCGTTTATCGGCTTCACTTGGATATTGACTTGATTTGCTGTATTCACTAATTTCCCTACTATACTCACCTGTGTGTTCTGTTGCGGATGAATAAACAGAGAAGCTATCAAAAGTCCAACAACAAAGAGTTTTGCTATTGTTTCTTCTCCCTTTTTGAAATATATGGAGAGTAAAAGTATGGAGGTAAGTACTGGCGAAGTTTCTGATTCAATAAAAGCAGTAATTGATAATGGAAAACCGGGAAATGCCATAACAACAGAAATAACCGCTGCAAGCCATCCAAACTTAAATCGCTGTAACTTCATGGATGCTATAAGCATAAGCACAAAAAAAATCCCTGTAGAGGAATGAGACAAAACAACATTTGCTGTCGTTGAAATAAGGATCAACAGAATACTAGGGAGGAAAAGCGATTTATGTTTGCTTAAAACGAAGTAAATTAATGGTAATGTCAATATCTCATGAAACAAATCTAACTGCATGAACTGTAAATATGACGAACGGATAGAAATAAACACAAAGGCAATAACGGTTGCGCCCCATTTCAGCTTTTCATTTCTAGCAAAAAATAAAGGTAAAAGCAAAAGTGTTAATGCAATTTGCAAATTATAATAACTATAATAAACCGCTATTGCATAAAAGATTGTAATCAATATGAAGCCACTTAAAAAAGGAAGGGTAACTTCCTTAAATGGAGACACTACTTGACTCCAAAATTTTTGTGAATCAACCTCCGCTACTTGGCTATCATTAAGACTGTAATTGTTCTTGTTTAACAAAGTCGCAATCATCTTGCGGGATGTATGCAGAATCTGTTTTGCATGTTGCGTTAAAGCAACAATAACTACAGCAATTACACCCAACAAGAGAATAAACAAACGATTACTGGAACTACCTACATCGGCTAACACTATTGCAGGAAGTAAAAGCGCTATTGTAATAGCGATAAACCATTTAAAGGAAAACGTTTCAAAAATCAAAAGTGAAATAGGCACAATAACCGCAAACGAAATGAAGGTAATCTTACTTAAAAGCGAAAGTGTGAAAAATACGGAAACAAGAACCATGCTTACTTTACTGCTTGTTCTTAGTGTGGTAATTGCAGAATGAAAACTTAATAAGCCAAATAACAGCCCTAAAATTTCATCTCGGTTTTTAATACTGCATACGACCTCAGTATGTGACGTATGAATACTAAAGAGAAGGGTTACAAAGAGAGGAACAACATAAGAATTGTCCTTTAGTATCTTTCTTAACAATTTGTAGAGAACAACACAAGTAAGCGAATAAAGTATTACATTCCAAAAATGACTCCAATGCGGATTATCGCCAAATATATCGTGTTCAATCGCAAATGAAGCTAGAACTATTGGTCTGTATTCATATGCATATCCAGATTGGTCTTGATAATAGGGAGACGAAAAAATTTCAGGGATTGCTGCTATTCCTTTAGCTGTAAGTCGATGGTTGATGGTAACCAACTCATCATCTAGGTTGTAATCGTTAAAAATTGCATTAGCAAACACTAAAAACGAAACACCGAAAACAAGAAATTCAAAGAAATATTTTCTTTCCCTAAAAGTACTCGGAGAAATTGAGCTACCAGAATTGCTATATTTATTTGAACTGCTATGTTTTGCTTTTGCCATCACTTTCAATTCCGTCAAATATAGCAAATCGGTCCTACAAAATTCATTGGCATTGATATTCGGCCAAAAACTTTACTATTTTTAGTTGCAAATTAGATTTTAGTTTGTAATTTTTTAAGCGAATGGCACAACTTATCATTTATATTCTTTCCTTTTGTTTGTTTGTTTCATTGTGCGTCATTGCTTATCTGTGGACAAGAAGATATAATACTCAAAGTAGTATTTCTGAATTGAATCTCCACAACAAAACAGTAAACCACTCCAATCACGTTGGCGACTTTTACAACGAAACAACCGATAAGTTTTTGGCAGTCTATGGCGAAGTCATCCAAGCCTTTCGCACCAAAAATGTCAACGATTATTTAGATTACACCATTGATAGTGCCGAACTAAAAGACGGACAAACCATACTGGACGCGGGTTGTGGCGTAGGTGGTCCGGCAAGCTATTTTGCATCAAAACTAAATGTATCGATTCAAGGACTAACGATTTCAAATATTCAAGCTGAAAAATCAAAAGCAGTAATTGCCGCCAAAACATTAAAAGGCAATGTAAATATTCAACAAGGCGACTACCATCAAATGTGCAGTATTTTTGGCGAAAATCGATTTGACAGAATTTTATTTCTCGAATCGTTTGGGCATTCCACCCACCAAATTGAACTCATAGAAAGTGCTTATGCCTGCTTGAAACCGGGTGGGATTTTATACATTAAAGATTTATTCAAACGTGAACACCCCAACGCAGAGGATGGGGTAAAGATTGATATTATCATTAATGAAATCAATAAAGCGTATTGCTATAACGTAGCCGATTTTAGTGTGATTATGAAAACCATTCGAAGGCTAAACTTTATCTTACTTTCGGTAAAGACACCGGAAGTGAAAACCGGAGAATTCGAACACTTGACCATCTCTAACGACTTTCAAAACTTATTCGATATCGCCAAAATTGTAAGTTGGGAGAACTATGTTTTTCCTATCGATTTTTATGAAGTGAAAGTGATGAAACCTCCCTTTGATGTGAACACAGAAAAACACCTCTACTTTTTGAATCGTCCAAACAGCTAAAAGCAATGTCAGTCGCAAAGCCATTTAGAGCAGAAGATTGGTGGATTGGCAAAGCTTCTTTGCTGATTGGCTTGGTTTATCTTTTCACGATTTATTTTCAAATTTCCTTTGAGCGCTTTGGCATATGGGCTTGTTGCTCACTCATTACCATTATCGGATTTGCCTCTTTAGGCTATTTGGTTAACGATTACTTTGATTTAGAAAAAGATAAGTTAGCGAACAAAAAGAACTTTTTAAAGCACAAGTCGGCCGTGCAACAAGCCGTTTATCTCAGCATCGCACTCCTGTTGCTGTTTGCTCCATGGTACTTTTTGCCTTACGACTTTTTCACCATTGCATTAATGCTATTACAACTCCTTTTGTATGTGCTTTATTCATTGCCGGTTATTCGTTTAAAGGAGCGCGGCCTTTGGGGTTTGATTACCGATGCCCTCTATGCCCATAGCATTCCGGTACTTATGGCAGTGCACACATATGCCTTAATTTCGAGCAAGCCACTTAACATTACATTCATTGTGCTCTTATTCGCATGGCAATTTTGTGTAGGCCTACGCAACATCTTATTGCATCAACTAAACGACAGCGATTCCGATCGGGTAAGCGGCACAAAAACATTTACCAACAAATACAACATCCATACCTCTACCCATTTTCTGACAGGTTTACGAATAACAGAACTAGCCCTCTTGTTGTTTCTTATAGCGATATTGTACTTGCAAAACCAATGGTTTCTTATTACGTTTCTTGGTGTAAGTCTATCGCTACTGCTTTTTTTCAGCATGGACAAAAACAACGGCTACCGATTCTATTTTCCTAACCTGCTTTACGACCATCTCTTGCCACTTTCTTTCATCGTTATTTTGAGCTTGAGGGACATTCGTTTCCTGTTTTTGTTCCCAATCCAATTATTACTTTTTTCAGGGAAGTGGCTATTAACACTTCTGGAAAGCTTTGAATTACAATATCGTTGGAGTCAAATTAAAAATGGAAGTTCGCGTGCCTTTCATACAATTTTTGGCAGATTCAAGTTAGGCGTAAATAGGCTGATTTACAATTGCTTTAAACAGATTGGCGTAGATTTAATTAAGGAAAAAACGGATGCAAAAGGTTATATTTTACGCCAATTAAACAGGAAAAAATAGTGTGCGGAATTATCGGACAGATTGGTAAAACAGCTATACATCAGGAGCAATTCTGTTTGAAGAGAGATACGCTTCTCCATAGAGGCCCGGATGGGAAAGGAGTCGTTTTTTTGCAAAACAATACCATTGCATTGGGGCATAGGCGTTTGGCGTTTTTCGATTTAAGTGAAAACGGGCTACAACCTATGACCGATAGCAGCAAACAAATTTGGATTACCTACAATGGTGAAATTTACAATTATAGAGAGCTTAAAGAAACACTCATTCAATTAGGCTGTATTTTTCATACTCAAACCGATACAGAAGTTATCCTTGAAGGTTATAAGGTTTGGGGCATTGACGTTATCCAAAAACTAAAAGGCATGTTCGCTTTAGGTTTATTTGATCTATCGCAACAAAAACTTTTCTTAGTGCGCGATCGTTTTGGCATTAAGCCTTTGTATTATTCGGCAGCTTTTGGCGAATTCATTTTTGCTTCAGAGTTGAAAGCTATCGTAAAACACACCACACATAACTATCAGGTTGACTTTTCTGCCTTTGCCGATTATTTCACATACCGCTACATTCCATCGCCAAAAACTATTTGGCAAGATGTTGCCAAGCTACCACCGGCACATTATTTGGAATACAATATTCATTCGTCTGCATATTCTATACATGAATACTGGAAAATCCAGTACCAAAAAAGAAAAATAGAGAAAGAAGAGTTAGCTTATGTTTTCGGTAAAAAACTGGAGCAATCTGTATTACTGCATGCGAGAGCAGACGTGCCTATTGGAAGTTTTTTGAGTGGCGGTTACGATAGTTCAGCCATTGTGTATTTATTGGCGAAGAATAATTATCTGCCACAAACTTTTTCTATCGGTTTTAAAAATTGGGATAAGAGCGAAGACCACTATGCAGCATTAGTAGCTGAAAAATTCGGATTAAGCCATCATCCGCTTTTGGTTTCCGAAAACGATTTAGACCTATCGAACCTTATGCCCGATGTGTACGATGAACCTATTGCCGATATCTCAATTTTACCTACCTATCTGGTCAGTAAAAATGCTAGAAAACACGTGAAAGCGGTGATGGGAGGCGAAGGAGCCGATGAACTTTTAGGAGGATATACCTGGCAGAAAGATTGGTTTCGTGAGCACCCTGCAACATGGAAGCAGAAGTTATTCGGCCTGTCCGACAATCATCCGGAAACACTGATTCCTTATTATGCAAACGCAATGGCTATGGGCTTTTTTGGAAATACAGAACAACAATTACTCTTGCAGAAAAACTACCACAAGGATATCCCCAACGATGCACATTGGTTTTACCGTCAACATTACCAAAAAGAGTTGTCTGCCTTTCAATCTATTCAACATCTCGATACAAAATGTTTCATGGGCGAATTAGTGCTAACGAAAATTGACCGTGCAAGCATGGCAAATTCATTAGAAGTGCGCGTACCGTTCTTGGATCATGAGCTATATGAACTGGTACTTGCCCACAGAGAACAATGTTACATGGATGCCAATACCACAAAATACCTACTACACGAAAACATAAAACAAGCATTGCCTCAAACCATTTTGAATCGCCCAAAACAAGGTTTTGTAGGTCCAGATCGTTTTTACATGCAAATGGAGTGGTATAAATCGAATTTAGACCAGTCTAAACTGATAAAGGAGGGAATTATTAACGAAGAATATTATCTTCAATTGTTAACACAGCAAGACCATTGGCGACTTTGGAAACTAATGGTGATGGAAAAATGGTTTAATCGTTGGGCATTATAAATGGCAAAGATTTTAATTACAGGAGCAGCGGGATTCATAGGCTATAACTTATGGGAAAAACTCTGTATGGAGCACACTGTAATGGGCATCGATAACCTAACCGATTTTTCTAACTCGCAAATGAAATTACTGCGACTCAGCAATTTCTTTAAACAAAGAATTCAAAAGGAGGATAATGCTGAATTCACGGCTGAAAAAGGCGTTTTTATTGCAGCCGATATTCTGGATCGTTCAAAACTGCAATCCATATTCAGTTTACATACTTTTGATGTAGTCATCCATTTGGCGGCTCTCACAGGTATTCGCCCTTCTTTACAACATGAAGATCACTATCGCAAAGTTAATGAACTAGGGTTTAAAAATGTAGTAGAATTAGCTGAGCAATATGGGGTAAAAAAAATCATCTATGCCTCTAGTTCATCGGTTTATGGGAGCTGTAGCGACTATCCATTTACAGAAGAGTCGGATACCAACCACCCGTTAAACCCCTACGCATCTACAAAAAAAAACAATGAACTGTTTGCAGAAAACTTTACCCAACAGTACGATATTACGATGATTGGTTTGCGTTTTTTTACGGTATATGGACCTTGGACAAGACCTGACATGGCGACATTTAATTTTATTGGTAAGGTGTTGAACAATGAAGAAATTACTGTATTCCAACATAATCAACAATCAATGGTTCGCGATTTTACCTACGTGGAGGATGTTTGTGAAGCTATTGCACGCCTGGTACAACAACTGTGCAGTACAGAGCAAAATAGCCCGAGCCACACTATTTACAACATTGGTGGTGGTGAACCGGTAGATGTAGCAAGCTATGTAGCAGAAATCGGTAACCTAACCACACGCACAGTACATGTGAAAAAACAACAAGGGGGCGATGGTGAAATGATTAAAACGTTTGCGGATTGCTCCAAACTATTTCAACAAATTTCGTTTAAGCCCACCGTAACTATCAAAGAAGGATTGCAGAAAACGATTGAATGGTATAACTTCGCGCAAAGGTATGATGCAGGGGAATAAGTCTATTTTTGTTTTTGTAGTTTGTGGCGGGAAGGAGCATATCGATACGCTTCATTTTTCATTACATGCATTGCAAAAGTTTAGCACCAAAGAAATTTGTGTAGTAACAGATAGCACTAGAAACGAAATACCAATAACACATCTGAACATCGTTGATATTCAAACACCAAAAGAGTTTAGCCACCACAAAGCCAGTATTTATTTAAAGACAGGTCTTCATAAATTTCTTCCGAAGGGAAACAATTACTGCTATTTGGATACAGATGTAGTAGCCCTGAATAATAGTGTTGACAGTATTTTCGACAAGTTTACAGCACCCATTACTTTTTGCACCGACCATTGCAGCATGGATGAGTTTAGTCCTTCGGCCATACAATGCGGTTGTCAAGAAGCTTTTGCTATCGACTCGCCAAAACCCTATTTCTACTATAACGATTTTCAAAACAACGTATTACCGCAGTTATTGTATATCGACCAATGTGTTGCCGACATTGAAAAAAAGATTGCCGAAAGCAAATCATCGAAATGGTTATATCGCTGGCATACCTTTAAATATTGGTTACCCGGACGGTTTTACCACCTGTGCAAGGAATACAAAATGGATAAAAAATCGGGGCTTTGGTACGACCAAAACAACACCTTGCTGAAGTACGATGAAAATGCCAAAGACGACATTTTATATGTAGCTCAAAAAACCGGATTCAATTATAATACTGCACTAAAACAATGGTTTAGAAAAGATGGAACATCGCTTACACGCTTAAGTTGCGGGCATTTGGCTGAACAACTTGAAAAGAAATTCAACATAGCGGCAAAGCCTTTCCATTGGCAACATTGGAATGGCGGTGTATTTTTATTTAATGATGCCTCCGCTGCTTTTTTGGAGCAATGGCACAATAGTACCATGGCTATTTTTAAGGATAACCATTGGCGAACGAGAGATCAAGGCACATTGATTGCAACGGTATGTCAATTCAATCTTCAGCAACATCCTACACTCCCTTTGGAATACAATCTTATTGCAGATTACAATAACAAATCCATCGAATACATAGGTCATCTGGCGTTTCTCATCGGACCAACAAAAAAAACGATTCAACCCTGTTTTGTTCATATTTATCATCATTGGGGTGACGAAAAATGGCCTGTTTGGAATGATGTAGTAAAACATATCGCAGCAACATGATAGCTCAAGACAATACAATCATTCATTCGCTGTGGATAGGAAAAACATTGAGCGTTATTGAACTGCTCACCTTGAAATCGTTTATTGGTAAAGGACATAGATTTCAACTGTGGGTGTATGAACCCTTGGAAATAGTACTCCCGGAAGAAGTAGTGCTTTGCGATGCAAATACCATTGTGCCTAAAGAACTAGTATTCAGCTATAAAAACACCAATAAATACGGCCATGGCAAAGGCAGTGTAGCCGGCTTCTCCGATATTTTCAGATATAAATTGCTCTACGAAAAAGGAGGTTGGTGGGTAGACATGGATGTAACCTGTTTGAAGCCTTTTAACACCACTGCGCCTTACTTTTTTAGAAATCATCATGAACTAAAAGTAGTAGGCAATGTGATGAAATGCCCGCCTCAAAGTGCATTAATGTGGAAGTGCTATCAGGAAGCCATTGCAACAGTTGATGAGCATAATACCGATTGGCATAAACCCATCGAAATTCTCAATACAGCCATTGCAGCATTAGGTTTAGAAGAATTCATCAACCATGGAGTAAGCAATCCTGATCAATGGGATATCACAAGCCGATTGGTGCAAAAGGCTGAACCCATTCCCGCGCAATGGTCTTTCATTCATTGGCAAAACGAAGAATGGCGTTCAAGAAATATTTCGAAAAGTTTTTTCTACTATAAGTCGACATTAGCAGTACTTTTACACCGTTATGATTTGATTACGCTTCCTTCGTCATTCTGGGGAAAAGCAATGAACAAATTGAAACATCAAGGATTTTTGAAACAATAAATAGCCGGCACATAACACGATGATTCTTTCTAAAGAAACAATACAAGCATACAACGCGTCAAGAAATTGCGCCAATAAAAACATTGTATGCCATGCGCCATTGGTGAATCTTAATTTTGAGCAAACCGGTGAAGTTCGTGCCTGTTGCTACAACTTTAAACATGTACTGGGAAAATGGCCGGATCAAAGCTTAAGGGAGATTTGGACCGGACAAAAGCTAGCTGATTTGCGCTCCTTTGTTGCTGAAAATAATTTAGGTGGGGGTTGTATAGAATGCGGTAAAATGATTGAAGCCGGCAATTACCAAGGAGTAAGAGCAAAGTATTATGATGAATTCGCAACCCATGGATTAGCAGATACTATAGCCAAAATCAAACGAACATTTACAGGAGGCTTTGTCTATCCCAAAGTGATGGAGTTTGAGTTGAGCAACGAATGTAATTTGGAATGCATTATGTGCAATGGAAGTTTCTCTTCTAGCATACGCAAAAACAGAGAAAAACTACCTCCGATTATATCGCCCTACAACGATCAATTTGTAGATGAATTAGAGGAGTTTATTCCGCACTTAACGGATGCTAAATTTTTAGGTGGAGAACCGTTTATGATAGATATCTATCTGAAAATTTGGGAACGCATTTTGAAAATCAACCCTAAAATTAGAATGCATATTACTACCAACGGTACCTTTCTTAACAACCGAATAAAAGACTTGTTGGAAGGGTTGCATGCGGGCATTATTCTCTCTATCGACTCGGTAGAAAAAGAGACGTACAAAAAAATTAGAGTGAATGGCAATTACGAAAAGGTGATGGAAAACTTGGTGTATTTTATGGATTACACTAAACGCAAAAAAACCTTTATCTCGATGGCCGCCTGCCCTATGACGAACAACTGGCGTGAACTGCCACAAATGCTGGAGTTCTGCTTAGAGCGAGATATTGCTCTTTACTTCAATGTTGTATTCACCCCTTTCGATTTAACGCTCCGTGAATTATCGGTTGTAGGATTGGAAGAAATCATTGCATTCTTAGAAAAATATCCGCTACCATCAATTAGCGGGAACCCACAAAGCCCAAGAAATTTAAGCATTAGCGCATATCACGATTTTATTCAATTGCTGAAAGGCTGGGTGCTGGAGAAACAAACACCTGTATTTACAGATGTAACATCCGAAATGAGTAGTGCTGATTTGGTTTGGTCGTTAGAAGACATTAAAGCCACTATACACCAATTAATTGAATTGGAAACACAGGGCTTCACCGAACAGCAGCGAACACTTCAAAGCAAACTAGCGAGCCTGTTTGCCAAAACGCCAAAAGGGAAAGAAGCAGAAGCCCTCTGCTGTTTTATTCAAGTAGCCGATGCTTATACAAACAAAGAGCATATCCCGGAAACGCATGAAAAACTGCAAAAGCTTTCGCATCTTATCGAAAACCATGCCTACCGCGAAAGTATTTTGAGCATGGCATCACAAGCACCACCATTAGTGTTTGCTTCGCTTATTGCAGAAAAAGAATTAGGTGAACTAGAGCAAATTTTTGCAGCTCAATTTGATGCTAGAGTGTAGGTGTTTTAAAGCGCTGTTGGAATTCTACAAGTAAATCATTTACGCTTCGCGTCTCCATTTGTTTGTAGTACACATCAGCCGGCACATCTTTCACTATTTTATAGAATTCAATACCCGCATCGCTAGCTTTAATGCGGTCTACTATTGCATTCGTTTTTTCTATAGCTGTTTTATAACGATATATTTTCTGCTCTTCTCCTTCATTAAAATTGGCGTAAATGTAATCACGCAGTGCGTTTTCGAAATAGACTTGTGCGTCTTCTTCAAGTTCAATAGGCGTTTTGATGGCTTCACGCTCCTCGCGCTCAACAGCTTCTTTCAGCCAATTCTTGATCTGAACATTTACCAAATTATTGTAAATACTAATGTTGTAGGCCGACAATGAACCTGTTCGATCTTCTTTAGCAAAATTAGCAGTACTCAATTGTTGGTATACTTCCGTAAGCACCGATGAAGGCAATGCCCAAATCGACCATTCTTCCGGGCGGTGAATGGTATTAAACCAAATATTAATGTTGTGTTTATTCACAAAGCGAATAAATTCAGGCATTTCGTGCCAATTGTTGCGCATGGGGTTCACCATTAAACACATGATCCGTTTATTGTCGAAACAGTATTTTCTGAAATGCAAGAAATGTTCCATCACACGGTCGAAGTGCGCGTTTACACGAATGGCTTCATAAATTTCGGGTGTGAGCGAATCCAAAGAAAAATTGATGTGAATATTCAATTTGTCTAACCACTCGCGCACTTTGTAATTCCATACCGTTCCATTGGTAGCAATTACAATCTTTAGTTTCGGATTTAATTTTTCTACTTTTTCAAAAATCCGGAAAACAGTGTTAATCAAAAAAGGTTCTCCACCATTGAAGCGCAACTCTTTTAAATGCGGAATAAACTCTTCCAATTGTTCTACAAAAGCATCGTTATATGGGCTTTTAATAGGAGGTAACTTCTCTCTGTTCTTGCGAATGGCAGATGATAGTTCACCAATACACATCACGCACTCTAGGTTACAAGTGTTTTCAATTTCCAACTCCATCATACTCGGATATTGCTGAATAGGGTTCACATCATACGCTTTAGCCAAAACCGAAGTAAAATTGCCGCTTTGTAAGTTCTTTAAACATACGCTGCAACGGAAGGTTAAATCGTACTTCAACAATTTTTCGCGCAGGGTTTGATACTTTTCGCCAAACCAGATATCGCGTATCGATTTTTCTTTGTAAGAATCCGGATCTATGAAGGTTAACCAACATGGTGCACAATCGCCATGCACATTAAAATACATATTGCTGAATGGGGCATGACAAATATATGTATTATCTAGCTTGCCCCTTGAGGCGGTATAGTCGGCAATAACATTGCTCTCCAACTCTACACCCGATGGCTTACTCGTAAATCGATTAATAAATTTGAGAATCGTTGTTTTCATCATTTCAACCCTGCTCTAACTCGATTTAACTGCTGTTCACTTAAGCGCTTTAATTCTTCTTCCGAAAAAGGCTTAACACTTTCTAATATGTGATCGAAAGAGGTTCCCGCCATTGTGCTCTTAAGATATTGCCGATCGCCATCGCTGAACTGCTGCATCACAGCATTAATCTTTTGGATGAAAATTTCTTTCGGCACAAGCTGCGCATACGACTCGTTTTTTTGATACGATGTATCAACCCACGCCAACCACTGCTCTTCACTAATTAAAGCAATTTCGGGTAGTTCCTGCTGCATTATCTCAGGCATTTCTTCGAATAACTTTTCGCTATCGAAACGATACTCATGATAGCGTGTTTCTTCCGTGTTATTTATGTAGGTATCCAAAAAATGTTTGAAGTCTTCAAAACATTTTTTATTATGTCTTTCCTTTTGTGTAAAAATAGGGAAGCTGTATTTATCCATATATGCCCTCACCTCTTTCAACTTATCTTTACTTAAGTCGGTAAGTGAAAAATCAATGGGGCGTTCAAGGTAACTCACATAAATAAAGGCGTTCACATCATTGCAATGCCTTATCACCAATGGGAGTTGATCCCAATTATCTTTCTGCACCGTAAAACTTAATGAAAGATGCTTACCTTTTTTAGTGCAAATATCGCTGAAGCGTTTGATGTTATCGAGCAATTTTTCATGCACCACATTCTTTCGAATACGCTCTAGCTTTTCTTTATCCATTGAATCTATAGACACGGCCAAATCAAAATTCAGTTCGGTGACTAATTTCTCGATTTTGTTGTTCCAGTGCATCCCATTCGTGATAAGAAACAGCTCTAGAGATGGATTGAGTTCCCTAACTTTCTCCCATATTTTATAATAAATCGGAATTAAAAAAGGCTCACCGCCATAGAACTTTGCTTCTTTAAGATGCGGAATATATTTAGCCAATTGTTCAACAAAGGCATCGTCATACACCATTGGAATAGGGGGCAATTTATCTTTATTCTTGCGAATACTAGACGACACTTCACCGTGGCACATCTGACATTCCAAATTACATTCGTTACTCAATTCAAACTCAAACACCTTTGGGAAAAGGGCTTCCGTATTGTTGTAATACTTGTCAAAAACCAATGGTCGAAGATTGGTAAACTTTTCTTTGTGGAAAAAATATTTGCAATGTTGGCATCCAAATTCCAAATCGTTATGCGACATGTGTTCACGCAACTTCTTTGCATTGGCCCCATTCCAAATTTCATCGATGGTATTTTGGGGATACTTACCTAAGAGAATTTCTCGATTATAACCACACACAAAAACTTTTCCTGTAAACGAGAACGTAAGGCTATTATAAGGCAAGTAACAAAATATAGGTTTAGCGCCTTCCGGCCGAAAGTTATTATACTTCTTGTAAAGAGATTTGTCAAGTGGATTAAATCCTTTTCGTTCTGCCTCGCGATAGTTTGCCTCAAGCCGAAAATGCGTTTTTATGGATTCAACAATATTGATCATATCCTTTGTTTTGAAAAACGAAGAAAATACATATCTGATTTTTGGTAAATGTAAAAAAAATAGTTACTGTCTTACGAACATACTTTTCTCCAGCGAAATAGAATCTGTTGTCAAAAACAGTTCGGGATATATCTCCTGAAGTCCAGTATAAATACCTTTCGCCATTTTTTCATAGCCTTTTCCGTTATGATGGCCATCGTGTTCCCAATAATATTTTTTCGTTTCGTTTCCGTCCCAATGTTCAGTATTCAAGTAATAGGGTAACAAATCGAATGTTTTTATATTCGATAGTTTACTCAAATCCTTTTCAAAAAAACTAAAGTCGAACGCATACTTTTTATTACTCACCTCGTTCCCTTCTGGTTTTTTAACCAACAGAATTTTCACGTTATTGGCTTTAGCCAGTGCATTAAGCTGAACAAAAACTTCATTCCATTTAGGTTCCAATGCTTTTTGGCGCTGTTGAATAGCCATTGATGTCATGAAAAAACAATGAGGATCTTTCTCCGAAAAGGCTTTTATAAACAACCTGAATACAAACGAATAGGCGTAAACGATTTCCCATTTCGGCATTTGCAAACCTTGCATCGGATGAGAACTAAAGCGCTCCAATCCACCTCGCGAAAAAAAATCGTTTGTAAAATCGAAACAGCAGTAACACATAATCCATAATTTTGGATGGTATTTCAACCCAAAGTTACGTAACTGTATGCCATAGAAACCTGGGTCGTTTCCACAAATGCCATAGTTTTGCACGACTAATTGATGTTGTTGATTCGCCTGAAACAATCTCCGCAATGCTGCAGGATAACTGGAGTCGGCCGGAGCGCCATCGCCCTCGGTAAAAGAATCGCCAAGCGTTTGAATCAAAATGGTAGAGGTATCTTGAGTGCACTCAAACGCTTTATCCCTAAATCCTTCGTTGTTTCTAATTCGGGAATAGTCGAAGTCTTCTGATTGCAATCTGTTTTTGTAGGTAGGCAAAATAATATGTAATGAATCGTAATCGTTGTTCGTACTCGACAAATAACAACCATCGCGATGTTCGATATACGTGGCATTTACCATAAAAAAGCGGAGACCAAACTCTGCCAATAAAAGGGCTCCTGTAATGGAAACAAAAACTAAACGAATGTTCATTTTTAAGGATGGCTTTATTTTAAAAACAGCAAAAACTGTTTCTATTAGAAAGGTGGAAAACACAACCACAAAACAATAAAAGCCAATAATGTTTTTAAGACCAGTTCTAGCAAAAGGAACTTGAAAGTCAAAATACAGTTTAAACAAGCCAATTACAGATGCTATAACTACAACCGACAAAAAAAACTGGCGAAATGTTTTATCCATGGTCATAATATTAAGCATTTTATGTTTGTGTTTATTACAAATCAATTACAATAAGAATTCAGACTTCAAAAACCACTTTTTTATGTACATTAGGAAACAAACAGTTTTCATAACAATAGTGAGTAGTCGTGCTAATACCATTTTATTTTTCCTGCTACTGCCTATCGTAGTTCTATTTACGTTGCCTTTCCGTCAAGGTTTTACTGCTGGGGATTGCGGAGACTATCTATGTGCCGCCAATCAGCTCAACCATGGAAACTGGGATATTCTCCATAACTTTTATGCCACTAGAATAGGAACGTATTTGCCCTATGCATTGGGTATGAAACTATTTGGTTTTGGCACATGGCTTACATGGTTAACAACGATTGAGCTTATACTATTGCTAGTGCTTGTATATCTTTCTCTGCGAAAAGTCAACCCTTCAATTGCCCTTTTATCAAGTATTCTTCTTGGCACCGCACCTATTGTTCTTCAATACTCTAGCATGGCAATGGGGGATATTGCATCAACCCTCTGTTCTAATGCTGTAATTCTAATCATCTTTTATTTCCGATTTTATATTCAAAAAACCAAAACCAATGCAATCATATGGGGAATAGCCACTGCAATGGCATTCTTTACCGCTTTCTTAGTTAAAGAGAGTGTTGTATTCTTTGTTCCGTTTATATTATTTAATTATTGGCAAACAAGGAAAGATCTGCCCTATAGGCCGTACTGGAAATACACTATAGTAACGCTCACAATGCTCCTTACCCTTTTACTCATTGCCTATTGGGTTAAAACAGGCAATCCGTTTTACAAAATTATGGCTGTGGAAAACGGACCTACCGCCAGCGATTGTAATTATGCAGGTACAGGTTGGCCCTCTATATTAAACAGGGTAACATGGCAACCTTTTCAATTTATAACTGAAAACTTCACCTTCTCATTTCTCTTTTTATTCGCAACACTTCAAGCCTTTCAATATCGGAGTGATTCATCTGCACATGAAAAATTTTTCCAACACTATTACATGATGAGTATAGCCATGTGGTGGTTCGGCAGTCAAGGGATAACGGCTTACAATCCCGTTTCTTTAGTACACAGAGTTTGGCTCCCAATATTGGTTCCAATGAGTTTAAATGCCTCATTTTTTATATCCAACCTTTACAACAACCGTTTTTCAAATGTTAAGCACAAGATTGCTTTTCAATCACTTGTGTTTTTGACTCTAACTATAACCTCCTTATTTTTTTCGTTTTACAAATTTCAAAAACTTGGGATTGAAATGTATTCTACGTTCAAGTCGATTGCTATTGGTTATCTAATGTTTGTCGTTTTAATCATTCCTTCGGTTTGTACAACTAAATATAAAAAGATGGCTAACGTTTTTTTAATAACAAGTATTATAGCCTTACTCCTAAAAAGTGAATTTGAAGCTATTGTTTGGAGAAGTTTGAATCCAAAATCAACTTATTCATCTCAAAAAGAAACCATTAATTCTCTTCTTGCCCTAAATCCACGTATAATTCTGACCGATTATTGGATTGCAAAGGATTACTACATTTATACAGGATTTGAAAAACAACTCCCTTTTATACACTATAACGATTCTTGTCTTTTTGATAACGATACTTATTTATTACTAAACAAAACCACCCAAACTGAGCTAGTTAAAAACATCAATGAAACAAGAACTTTCACTGCAGCCAAAAACCAAATTCCAGACTTTGTTTTGAACCCCTATAAATTTCACTTTACGCTGATAATCGAAAACGAAACAAATCAAGTATTTCGGTATTCAAAACAACAATAGAAGCTATATGCATAAAAAGAACAGCATTATACCTTTTCTACTGACAATACTCGTTACTTCTACGCTCGTTGTATTAAACCAATTTTTGTCTTATAAGGAGTATACGCTTTATGAAAATCGGCACTGGGAAAGCGGTAAAACTAAGCTTAAAAAAGGGGTTGTCGCTACTTGGTGTATGGTATTTACAAAGGCGGGGGTGAGTGGAAACAAGCTCAATATTTCTGCATGGCAAGGTTATCAAGAATTCATTTACTACAAACCGTTTAGTCAATTAAACAATGTTCAATTTCTATGTAAATCTGCAAATCGTCCATTTGCCTATTTTATTAATAAATCAGATAGCATTTCGCATGGGATCTATTTTAACTATAGAGACGACTCCATTTCATGTTTCTTTACATGCAATAAAGGAGGCAAGTTTACCTCTAAACAAGATTTTTCGATTGGTTCTGCTTTAAAAAACAAAGAATGGAATCAGATAAAAATCGAAACAAGAAAAAATTGTGTTAACCTGTCTATTAACAATCGATTTTTAAATAAATGGGATGCTACATTACCTGACTCAACAAAAATAGGATTTAGAGGGTGTAGCGACAATGTATATATAGACGATATATACATATCAGGAAAGACTAACATTGTTGAATCCTTTTCACCGCCATTTATTCTTCACTGGCAAACTTTCATAGTCTTTTTCTTCCTATTGCTCTTGCTGATTGTTTTTCCCTCCAACAAATTACTTATTTCTTCAATTTCTTTATTAACGATCTCGTTCATTTATGCAATCTATTTCTGGATACTTTCGTCTCGCTATCCTCATTCCGACAACTATATAGATTTTAAAGGAGTTTCTTCGAATATCGAATCAGAACAAGATGTCTGTACTAGATTAAGTAAAGAATACCAATACAACAGTACCGCTAATAAAAGAAAGGTAATTTTGTTTATTGGTTCCTCACAAACATGGGGCGCAGGCATAAGTGAGAATGGGAAAACAATTCCGGAAATTATTCAAGACACATTAAGAACTCGATTCAACGACACTTCGATTTTGGTAGTTAATTGTGGTATTTCAGGCTCTACTTCTGATAAACTCTTATCCATTTATAAAAATGAATGGATAAGATACAAACCAATGCTTACAATTATTAATTTATCTACAAACGACTATGATACTATTGTGTTTAGAAAATCACTTATGCAATTTGTGGAACTCAACAAATCACGTAGGATTAAAACACTGTTCCTTGCGGAACCTAATGATTTATTTCATACTCCGCGACTAGCTGATAACCATCGCATTATGAATAATATAGCAAGACAGGAAAATGGAGTACAAGTAGTAAATATTCAGCA
The DNA here is from genome assembly GCA_044226285.1 of Chitinophagales bacterium. Classification (GTDB taxonomy): domain Bacteria; phylum Bacteroidota; class Bacteroidia; order Chitinophagales; family LD1; genus CALAYL01. The sequence continues at coordinate 268,373 of JBGAHI010000004.1, forward strand.
ATACATGGATAGTTGTCAAACACTCGGTTTTATTTGGTGGGATTATGTACATCTAACTGACTATGGATACATTTTGATAGCAAACAAAATAAAAGACCCTATTATCCAACAGTATAGTATTAGTTCTTTAAAGAAATATTCTTCATTCTGAAAGTAAAACCAATCCAAAAGAACAAACCATTACCCCCGCCTCCAACTATAAATCCGAAATTGTTTATTTATACGTTGATAATTATATGAATGACAATTTTGATACGCAAAATACACAAAGCTTTATTTTACTTTCACACTTGCCATGAAAACCAAAATTATTTTAAGCTGCACAATAATTCTGTTTATTGTTTTAATGATTACAGAGTTAGCATTCAGATTTCTAGGCCACCAACCCGGCAACCTCACTCCCAACTGGGCCAACTTTAAACCTGTTGATAGCCTCATCGAATACCATCATTTTTTTACCGACTCTCACGGACTTATAGTGGCCAACAAAGGGTATTTCGACAGTGTGCCTATCAACATTAATAGCGATGGGTTTAGAACTCCGGAATGGTCTTCTATTGATACCTCAAAAAAAACAGACCTCTTTATTGGCGATAGTTTCACTTGGGGATTATCGGCAAATCCTATCACTGCGTGCTTTGTCGACTTAGTGCGAAATCAATCATCAAATAATACCGTTAACCTTGGTATTCCGGTAGCCGATCCCTTGCAATATGCACTGCTGGCTAAAAAATACATCCCCAAATTGAAACCACAAAATGTATATGTAATGCTCTATTTAGGGAACGACATTATGCTTACCGATAGAACCATTACCCCCTATAAACCACTCTACTTTTATACCAATGCAGGGGCTATGTTAGCATCCGATGGCAACAGAACTTTTGCAACAGCCAACGAAGCTTATCATTACTATGTTGCTGAAAAATATTTCCTGATTCATCCGAAAACAATAATCCAAAAAATAGCTACAAAAAGCGCACTGTTTACATTGCTTTATGCGATTCATCTTCGATGGGAGGAGAAACAACGCTTCAACAAAAGCATAGAGGAGATGACATTCACAAAAAAACATCTATATCAAATTGCCGAGTACTGCGAAATCAACCACAGTCAACTCCACATTGTTGTTATTCCGGAACGCAAAGAAGCGGATGTGGATGCTGCAACGATGAAAAGCAGATACAAAACGCTTTTTGCTGATCCCCGCCTCAACCCATTTCTAGTGCTACCTTCAGGCATCAACAAAGGCTATTATATGCCTTATCCGGATGCCCACTTGAACAATGTTGGTCATCAATTTTACGCCAAACAAATTTTAGGTTTACTGAGTGATTCCGAAAAATAAACCTATTTTTCCGATGTAATGAAGCATTTTTGTACCATCATCACAGGCGACCATTTGCACAAAGCATTGGCGCTTTACGATTCACTTCGTCAACTCGACAGTGATGTACATCTTCATATCCTTTCCATTGATATTTGTAGCAAATTCCCTGAACAAACCGGGCTTACATTATATCATCCGGAACATTTTTTTGAAATTGACAATGCTAAAACCATAGCTGCTAAATACAGCAAATACAGCGACAAATTTCGATGGAGCCTGAAACCTATCATGCTTCAACATCTTTTGCAGCATGTTGCACCTAAAGTTATCTATTTAGATACCGACACTTACTTTTTTGGTCAATTTCAGTTTCTTTTCGATCTACTAGACACGCACAATATACTCCTCACACCACATCACTATTCGCGTAACGCTACTAAAGAACAAAATTGGTTCGAAGCTAATTTTAGAGTTGGCCTCTACAATGCAGGTTTTGTGGGCGTGAACCTCGATGCTATTGGGCTTATGCAATGGTGGGCTTCTTGTTGTGCCTATCGCTGCGAAAAGAACCCAATCAGAGGCACTTTTGACGATCAGCGCTACTTAGATTTGTTGCCGGTAATGGACGAACGTGTGCACATTCTCCGCCACAAAGGCTGTAATGTTGCCGATTGGAACCGTCAGGAAATACCGCGCACCATACACAGAGAACAGCTATTACTAGCCGATCAATACCCACTTATCTTCATTCATTTTAATTATACCACAATCCGCTCCATTGTTCAAGGACGAGAACCTTTGCTGAAACCGCACCTCGACCGCTATTTTCAGAATCTCATCAAGTATAAACCCTACTTGAAGCTAGAAAGTATGTATGGAGAAGATAAATTCACCGATAAACTCAAGTTCCGTATCTGGCAAATAATCACCAATTTGGGCTGGTGATTTCCCAAAAATTGAAGTAAAATCAGATAGTTTATCCGCTTCGCTTGAAAATTCCCCTAAAATCCTTATTTTGCGCCTCATTTTGTTAAAAAAACAAAGCTAAATTAACGTATAGTATTATGGCAATTATTGGAAAATTAAGAGAGCGCTCGGGAATCATTATCGGTGCAATCGCAGTCAGTATCCTAGGATTTCTAATCATGGATGCTACCAACAATCAGTTTGGTGTTTTGAAAGGCAGACAAACCAACGTAGGCGCTATTGATGGCGAAAAAGTGGACTATAACGAGTTCATGAAAAAATATGAAGACAACCAGAAAAACGCAGAAGAACAGATGCGAAGCCGTGGTGGATTAACGGATGAGCAACGCAATTTTATTCGCCAGCAAACTTGGGATGATTATGTAAACACTATCTTGATGGGTAAAGCTTACGATAAATCAGGCGTAGCCGTTACCGATGATGAAATGGTTGAATTAACAACCGGTGCCAACGCACACCCATATATCCGTCAATCGTTCACAAACCCGCAAACACAGCAATTCGAGCCTCAGTTCGTGAAAATGTTTATCCAAAATTTGGATAACGATGACAAAGGCACTGAACCTGGAACAAAACGTAAACAATGGAATAATCTCGAAAAAGAAATCAAGAAAAACCAATTGACACAGAAATATGCAGCGCTTGTTGCTAAAGGGTTAAATACACCTTCATGGATGGCTGAACGTGTTTACGAGGATGCTAACCGAAGTGCCGATTTCAAATATGTTGCTTTACCATATAGCGATTTGAATGAAGCAGACATTAAATTCTCTGACGATGATTTGAAAAGCTACCTTAAAGCACATCCTGCTCGCTTCGAACAAAAAGAAGAAACAAGAAAAATTCAATTTGCAGCATTCGATATTGCTGCTTCCTCTGCTGATTCAGCAGCAGTACTTAAATCGCTAGGCGAGAAGTTAGAAGAGTTCACTAAAGGAACAAAATCGACTGACGATTCTGTTTTCGTTCGTGTATATTCTGAAACACCATTTGATAACAGCTTCTACAAAAGAGAACAATTGGCCGGCTCTTCTATAGCTGACAGCCTTTTCAACCTTCCGGTAAAAACGGTTATCGGACCTTATGTAGATGGCGGACAATACAAATACGCAAAAATTGTAAACAGAAAATTATTGTCTGATTCTGTTCGCGTTCGCGACATTTCTTTCTCATTCGATAACGTGAAATCACAGGAAGAAGCAATGGTCAAAAGAAAATTGTTTGATAGCGTGTTCACACAAATCGATTCGTTCAAACAAGATTTCGGACAAATGGCAGCTATGTTCTCTGACGACCAACAAACTAAAGTTTTAGGAGGCGATAAAGGATGGGTGAAATTCGGTCAAATGGATAAACCGTATAACGATGCTATTTTCTTCCACGCTTCAAAAGGAGAAGCCGTGAAAACGGTTTCCGGCAACTCATTACACATTGTTCAAGTAATTGACGATCGTCCTACTACTGCAGGTGTTGAAGTAGCGTACTTTTCTAAGAGCATCTTGCCTAGCCCTGAAACAGAAAGAGCGATTTATGCAACAGCCAGTAAGTTTGCTTCAGATCATTCTACCGAAGCTAAATTCAAAGACGCGGCAAAAACTAATACTGCTATTAAAACCGTTGAAGCCGTTAAGAAAGACGATTTCAGTGTGTTTGGCATCAATAACGCACGCGATTTAGTGAGATGGGTATTCAACGCTAAAAAAGGAGATGTTTCAGGTATTATTGCAGCCGATAAAAAGCATTTGGTAGCGTATATCGATGGAATCAGAGCGAAAGGTACTCCTGATTTGGATGCAGTTAAAGACCAAGTGAAAGCGTTCTATGTAAAGGATAAAAAAGCAGAATTGTTAGCGAAAAAAATTACGGATGCTAAAGCTTCGTCTATAGAAGAATTAGCCTCTAAATTGGGCAAACAACCGGGATTCGCTGAAAAGGCAACTTTCGCCAACCCTGTATTATCAGGGTCTGGTTACGAGCCAAATGTTGTAGCTGCGGGTGTTTACGCAAAACAAAACAAAATGACTGCTCCTATTGAAGGTAACGCAGGTGTTTATGTATTGGAGAAAGTAACAGGAGTAGATCCTCCAAAAGCTTCAGACTTGACGATGTACAAAGCTCAACTTCGTCAACAAACTTCAGGGAAAGCTAGCCGTGGAGTTTTCGAAGCCTTCAAAAAGTTAGCAAAAATCGAAGACAACCGTTTTGATTTCTTCTAAATTAGAACAACTCATAATAAAAAAGCCGCTCCAATTGGAGCGGCTTTTTTATTGAATATTCATTTATTTAGAGAACAAGTTGTATTTCAAAATACAATAAATAGCACGGAAACCATCTCTCCATCCAATTTTTTTGCCCTCCTCGTATGTTCTTCCGTAATAAGAAATTCCTACTTCATAAATGCGCACATTCGGATAACGCGAAATTTTCGCGGTTACTTCCGGTTCGAAACCAAAGCGTTGCTCTTTCAAATCCAACGATTGAATAATTTCTCTTCGGAATAATTTATAGCAGGTCTCCATATCCGAAAGATTCAAGTTCGTGAACATATTCGAAGCAAATGTCAACCACTTATTACCGATAGTATGCCAGAAAAACAAGATACGATGTGGTCGTCCGCCCGCGAAACGAGAACCGTATACAACATCCGCAAAACCATCAACGATAGGCTTCAACAAAATATTAAACTCTTGCGGGTCATATTCTAAGTCGGCATCTTGGATAATCACAAAATCACCTGTCGATTCTTTTATGCCACGGTGTAAAGCCGCCCCTTTCCCCATATTCACTTCTTGCTTTCGGTATTGAATATTCAATTCAGGATTTGCCTTGCTGTAGCTTAGAATAGCTTCTTCCGTATTATCTTTGGAACAGTCGTTCACAATAATAATCTCCTTCTCAATCTCGCTGATGAGCTTAACCGCCTTAATCTTATCTAAAATAAAATGGATAGTTTTACCTTCATTATAGGCCGGGATAACAATGGACAATTTCATGAAATATAGCGTTTAATAGATGTTTATAGGTAATGGTGATTATCTTTAATAATGCGCTAAAATTAATTTTTATTTACAATAATCACGTACACGAATTCAATTTCAAACCTGTCTTTACAAATATAGCTACATAAATAAAGCATGATGCAAGATTTAACCCCGCGTTTCCCCTACCGACAATTAGCATTATTCGTTATTGCTGTTGTATATTTTGGGTGCTTTTTTTACTATAACCAATGGAATAAAGGCGCCATTATTGGAGGCGGAGATCCAATGGGATATTATGTTTATCTACCTTCTATTTTTATCCATAACGACATTGTTACACTAAAGCAAACAGCACAAACGCTTTTCTCTTACAATATATATCAGCCCAATAGCAACTCGCCATGCGGCATTGCAGAGTGTTACGTTACGCCTACCGGAAACTCAGTTATTAAATATACCTTGGGGACCGCCATCCTGCAATTGCCCTTTTTTGCAGTAGCTCATCTTATCGCCCATTTGGGAGGATATAAAACAGATGGCTTCTCAACGCCTTATGTTTTCTTGAACTGCCTTTCCATCCTCATCTATACGCTACTGGGACTGTTTATCTTAGGTAACGTCATTTCACGTTTTGTTTCCGAAAAAGCGACAACTGTTACATTATTAGCCATTGCTTTAGGCACAAATCTTTTTGCCCAGCAAATCAACATGGGTGCTATGTCGCATCCGGGTCTTTTCTTCTTGTATGCCGTTTTGCTTTACGGCACAATTCAAGTTTTTGATTACAAAAAAATAAATTACACCTACCTAATAGCAATTACTTTAGGCTTAATCGCTTGCATTCGCCCAAACGAAATTGTTGTTGGTGCCTTTCCTTTACTCTATGGTGTCTATTCTGTAAAAACATGGAATGAAAAATCATCATGGCTTTTTCAAAACAGCTCAGTACTTTTCAAAGCAGTTGTTTTATTCATACTCCCAATTCTCCCGCAACTCGTCTATTGGAAGTTAGTATCCGGAAGTTGGTTATACTATAGCTATGGAAATGAAGGCTTCGATTTTCTGCACCCGCATATTTTTGACGGTTTGTTTTGCTTTAAAAACGGTTGGCTATCCTACACACCTATTCTATTTTTCGGGCTCATCGGCATTGTTGTAATGCTGAAATCGAACAAAAATTTCATACTGCCACTCATTGTTTTTCTTTCCATACATATCTATGTTATCAACTGTTGGTGGTGTTGGCACTATGTAAACGGATTTGGCAATAGACCTATGGTTGAAACCTATCCCCTTTTGGCTTTGCCTTTTGCCTATTTTGCCGAGTGGACGATAAAAAAATGGTACACTACCGTCCTGTTTTCGGCTGTTTGTATTTTCTTTATTGGCTTGAATATTTTCCAAACCTATCAATCCACACAAAATATTTTGCTTACAGAAGATGCGAATGCCGTTTATGTATTCAACACACTTTTTAAAACCAAACCCTCTCGAAACAACCTCATTGAATTCGATATTGCCGAAACACAGCCGGAGCAATTGTATAACCCCAAGATGATCTTAGAGCAGCGCTTCGACTCTATTCCCTACAAACTTGAAAAGGACCAGTATAAAAACATGACCATAGAGTCGCTTGAAAACCTTGGCATTTCAAAAGGAGATTGGCTGAGAGCAACCGCTATTTGTAGAAATGATGAAGATGTAAATTCCATTTATGAACAATCGCTGCTGGTTATCTCTATCGAGGATAAAGAAACCAACAAAACTAAGGTTTGGAAAGCACTAAAAATTCAAAACAAATTGCATAATGAAACGAATGCTATTTGGACGTTTGCAAAACACCACACCGATACGATTACCTTTTGCACCAAAATCCCTAACGATGTGCGAAAAGACGATAAACTCAAATTCTTCTTTTGGAATGTACAAGGTCCGCCAATTTTAATACAATCGGTGTGGTTGGAAAAAGTGGAAGTCGATAAATCCAAGGAATAAATTATTTTAGTGCAATCTTATGCTGAAATACTCCTCAAAACTGATTGCAGATGCCGTGGGCGAGTTCACCAAACTGCCCGGAATAGGCGAAAAAACAGCCCTTCGGTTGGTGATTCATCTATTGAAACAAGACAAAGAAAAAGTAAGACAATTCGGTGATGTGATTACCAAAATGCGTCACGATATTCAATATTGCAAAACCTGCCACAACATTTCCGATCACGAGCTTTGTTCGGTATGCAGCAACAAAATGCGAGATCATGCCATCATTTGCGTGGTAGAGAACTTCAGAGACGTTATTGCTATTGAAAACACCGAAATTTTTAGAGGCACTTATCATGTGTTAGGCGGTATCATTTCGCCAATCGATGGTATAGGCCCTGAACAATTGAATGTAGACTCTTTATTAAAACGCGTAAAAGAACAAGGTGTGAAAGAAGTGCTCATGGCGCTTTCCCCAACCATTGAAGGCGATACAACCGTATTCTATCTTTCTAAACGACTACAACCGTTTGGCATAACAGTAACAACGATTGCACGAGGTGTGGCCTTTGGCGGAGAGTTGGAATATACTGATGAACTCACTCTTGCGCGTTCTATCGCTACACGTGTACCCTACGAAAACGCACTCGTAAAATCTTCTACTTCGTAAACCAAATCTTTCACCGTGAAACTATCGGTTATCATTGTCAACTACAACGTGAAACACTTTCTATTACAGTGTTTGCGATCGGTGTATGCAGCTGTGAACGATTTAGAGATGGAAGTGTTTGTGGTTGATAATGTATCGAAAGACGGATCGGTGGAAGCTGTGCGAACCGCATTCCCGCAAGTAAAGGTGATTGCAAATACCGAAAATGTAGGCTTCTCGAAAGCTAACAACCAAGCCATTGCGCAAGCTACTGGCGAATATATACTGATTTTAAACCCCGATACAGTTGTTGCCGAAGACACCTTTGTGAAATGTATTGCACACATGCTGTCTTTCAAAGATGCCGGCTGTTTAGGCGTTCATATGGTTGATGGGAAAGGGGTATTTCTTCCGGAATCAAAACGTGGTTTACCTACACCGGAAGTGGCGTTCTACAAGATGTTTGGCTTCAGTTCATTGTTTCCGAAATCAAAACGTTTTGGCAAATATCACTTAGGCTATTTAAGTGAAAACGAAACGCACGAAGTGGATATTCTTTCTGGCGCTTTTATGTTTTTCAGAAAAGAGGTACTTGATAAAATAGGTGGATTTGACGAAACCTTTTTCATGTATGGCGAAGATATAGACCTCAGTTGGCGTGTAATTTTAGGGGGGTATAAAAATTATTACTTGGCTGATGCCACCATCATTCACTATAAAGGAGAATCCACCAAGCGCGGAAGTCTTAACTATGTAAAGGTATTCTACGAAGCCATGATTATTTTCGCGAAGAAACATTTTGCGAATAGTAAAGCTTCCCTCTTTTCATTCTTCATCAATGTGGCCGTGGTGTTCAGAGCCATACTTACTATTTTAGCAAATGTAATCTCTTCTTCATTTGTAGTAGTAGTCGACTTTTTATTGATTTACGCGGGCTTATTCTTTACAACGAATTTCTGGGCTAATAATTTCAAAAGCACTATCGACTATTACCCGCAAATATTTTTGTTGGGTGTATTGCCAATGTATATTCTTTCTTGGCTTACTGGGGCCTATTTATCGGGCGGTTACGAAAAACCATTTCGCCTTTCAGGTATTGTAAAAGGCATTTTAGCGAGCACTTTTGTGATTGCCTTTGTATATGCCTTCTTGCCGGAAACATGGCGATTTTCTCGTGCTATTATTTTGTTTGGCGCTATAGTTTCCATGGCCAGTTTAACTATCACCCGCTTGTTCTACAACATGGTGAAACACGGTCGCCTATCCTTCGATGAACAAATACCGAAACGCTGGTTGATTGTGGGCGATGAAACCGAAAGCAGCCGCGCCATCGATTTGTTGAAAAAGTATGAAGAGCCCGAACTTACCTATACTTTGTCAAATGCCAATGGGGTAAAAGGGAAATCGGCTTTGCTCAGCATTGATGAAGTTGTATTCTGCAGCAAAACTGTGCCTTTCAGAACCATCATCGATAGTATTGAAGAAACCAATGGCAAACAAAACTTCAAGATTTTAAATCCTGATTCGATTGCTCTCATTGGGAGTAACTCTAAAAATACAGCCGGTGATCTATTGGCAGAAGATAAACGGCTCAACCTTTCCAAACACTTAGCACAACGCAAAAAACGCATGCTCGATATTGTGCTGTGCGGCCTATTACCATTCACTTTCAAATCATTGGTATATAGCAATCTTTGGGCTGTACTCTCGGGAAAGAAAACATGGGCCGGGTATATAACCAACGAAGCAAAATCACTACCCTTCAACAAAGAAGCAGTTTTCCCGATCGTGAAAGGCAAAAATATTTTGGAGAGTGATGCGCAAATGCTGAACGAGCTTTATGCTAAAAACTATACACTGACTGAGGATATGAAGATTATCGCAAAACAAATTTAGCACAAGGAATTACTCCATTACCAAATCATCAAATCCTCTCATCATCAAATTAATTCTTCCTCCAACAATCCTCCAAATGGTCATCCACCATACCCACTGCCTGCATAAAGGCATAGCAAATGGTAGAACCTCGGAATTTAAAGCCCCGTAGACCCATATCCTTGCTCATGGCATCGGAAATAGCGGTTTTAGCCGGAAGCTCTTTTAGTGTTTTGGGCTTGTTTACGATGGTTTTACCACCTGTGAAACTCCAGATATATTTGTCGAACGAGCCAAACTCTTTTTGAATCTCTAAAAAGCGTTGTGCATTATTGATAGAAGCTTCTATCTTCAAACGATTGCGAATAATACCGGCATCTTGCATCAATGCATCAAATTTTGTTTGATCAAATTTCGATACCTTTTTTGCATCAAAATTGGCGAAGGCTTTGCGAAAATTTTCGCGCTTTTTCAGCACTGTTAACCAACTCAAGCCGGCTTGAAAACTTTCTAACACCAAAAACTCAAACAATAATCGATCATCGTGTATGGGTTGTCCCCACTCTTCGTCATGGTATTTTACATAAATGGGTTCGGTGCCACACCACGAACATCTATTCTTTTCTGTGCTCATACTTTATTATAAACTTTCGAAATACTCTACAATCTTTCGTTTCAGCAACACTTCCTGCTCTTTTAGATTGAGTTCCGGTTTTTCTTTAATGGCTTCGTAATGCGGCCAACCTTCTTCGTCTTCGCCAATAAATTTAAAATAACCATCGGCCGATAACAACTTGCAAATGGCTACATGCATCAAGTTCTGTTTCTCCTCTTTCTCCCATACCTCCTTCACTACACCCACTTCGTTCATGCCAATAATAAACAGCATAGCGTTCAAATCCGGTCGCTGCCCAAAATCATCGCGCACTCGGTTTCGCACCTTATACCAACGTAACGCGAAATCGCTATCGTCTTCGGGTTTTTGCTCATTTAATAAGGGCATACTTAAAAATTTATGGTGAATATATCGAAAGCCATTACTTTATCTCAAACCCATCCCCATCCTTTAAAAACGGTAATGCACTTCGCATTTTAAGCAGTTCGCTTTTATCTAACGTAGCATATACAACAGCTTGCATATATTCTGCATGCTGCAACACCACGCCAACAGCATCTACCACCATAGTATCGCCAGAATGGGCTATATCGTGCGCATCTTTACCTACACGATTCACTGCGGCAACATAACATTGGTTTTCGATAGCACGAGCAATCAAAAGCGATTGCCATGCATAGTTTCTGCGCTCCGGCCAATTGGCTACATACAACAACAAATCATACTGCTCGGTATTTCTCGACCACACCGGAAAGCGCAAATCGTAACAAATCAATGGACAAATTTTCCACCCTTTGTATTCAACAATTAATCGTTGTTCACCTGCTGTGTATTGCTCTTGTTCATTGCTCAACGAAAACAAATGCCGTTTATCGTAAGTCGAAATTTCTCCTGAAGGTTGTACCCAAAGTAAACGATTGTAATATCGTCCACCCTCTTGCATTGCAAGACTTCCACAAACGACCGCATTTTTTTCTTTCGCCCATTGCTGCATCCAGCGCACTTCTTCGCCATCCATTTTTGTGGCATATTTTTGTGGCTGCATCGTGAATCCTGTAGCGAACATTTCCGGCAACAAAATAAGATCTACTGGCTTATGGATGGAAGCTATTTTCTCGCCCAACTGCAATAAGTTGGCTGCGGGATTTTCCCACACCAAATCGGTTTGAATAGCGGCTATATTTAAATTTTGCTCAACCACTCTGCTGCACGTTTAAGGGTTTCTTCTTCTTTCGCAAAACAAAAACGAATCACTTTCGAATCGGGTATATGACTATAAAACACAGAGATTGGGATAGACGCCACGCGTTTTTCTACTGTAAGCCATTTCGCAAACTCTACATCTTTCGCATCCGAGATTTGATCGTAGGATGCGAGTTGAAAGTAGGTCCCCTCACATTCCAAAAGTCCGAATCGAGAAGCTTTCAGCGCATCTCGAAAATAATTGCGTTTTACTTCATAAAAAGAAGACAACGACAAATACATATCTTTTTCTTTTATGATCTCAGCAAAAGCAACCTGTGCAGGTGTCGATACCGAGAACACATTGTATTGATGTACCTTTCTGAACTCTTGCATCAAATTTTGTGGTGCAATTACATAGCCTACTTTCCAGCCTGTGCAATGGTAAGTTTTCCCGAAAGATGATACCACAAAACTGCGCTCCGCCAACAACTTCCTACTCAACACACTTTGATGCGGCTTATTGTCAAACGTAATGTGTTCGTACACTTCATCGCTCAACAACATAATGTTTGTGCCTTTCACAATATGCTCCAACGCTTCTAAATCAGTTGGTGTGAACACCTTGGCTGTTGGATTATGCGGACTGTTGATGATAATCAGTTTTGTTTTGGAAGTAATGAGTTTTTTCACTTTCTCCCATTCAATTTTGAAGTCAGGTGCTGATAGATTGTAAAACACAGGCCTACCGCCTACCAATTCAATAGCCGGAGCATAACAATCATAAGCCGGAGCAAATACGATTACTTCATCTCCTTCATGAATTACGGCTGCTATAGCTGTAAAAATGGCTTGTGTACCACCCGCAGTAATAGTTATTTCCGTTTCCGGATCAACATTCTGCCCATACAACTTTTCTGTTTTTGCAGCAATGGCTTCTCGCAATGGAAGCCAACCGGACATAGGTGCATATTGGTGATTGCCACTTCGCAATGCCGATTCAAAAGCTTGCAACAATCTGCTATCAGGCTGATACTCCGGAAAGCCTTGCGATAAATTAATCGCATCGTTTTCCTTTGCCATAGCCGACATTACGGTAAAAATAGTTGTACCCAGTTTTGGAAACTTGCTGGATATGTTTCCTTCGAATTGCATAGGTTCTTTCTGTATCGTTTACAAATACCGATCGAGGTCTTGTTGTTTCAAGTCCATCGTTATTTGCTTTATTTCTTGTTCTTTCGTGCGCTCACATATCAGCAACACATCGGCTGTGTCTACCACACAAAGGTTTTTAATGCCTTGCACCACCACCATTTTTTCATCGCCCACCATAATCATATTGTTCATGGAATCGTAAATCTTCACGTTCTTTCCCTTTACTGCATTGCCCCAATAATCGTGCTCATATACTTCATACAAAGAATCCCACGAACCTACATCCGACCAACCGAACTGCGAAGGAATGGTATATACATTTTCTACTTTTTCCATTACCCCGTAATCAATGGAAATGTTGGTGCATTGCGAATAGGCTTTTGCAATGGCCTCTTTCTCCCGCGGAGTATAGTAGGCATCCCGCGCTTCATTAAAGCAATCGATAACCTCCGGTAAGTGTTTGTGCAAGGCCTCCAAAATATCTTTCGTTCGCCAAACAAACATGCCTGAATTCCACAGAAAATCGCCACTCTTCAAAAAGGTTTGTGCAATCTCTAAATCCGGTTTTTCGGTAAATGTTTTCACTTTATAGAAACCGCCTTCTGCATTTTCTTCATCGTACTGAATATACCCATAGCCCGTAGAAGCTTTTGTAGGCTTAATACCTAGCGTTACTAAATGGTTATGGTGCTTTGTAAACTCAATACATTCCTTAATCAGTGCCTCATATTTATCCGGAAATAAAATCAAGTGATCAGAAGGTACAACAACAACAATGGCATTCGGATTTTTAGCGTGAATCTTATCACATACATAAGCAATACACGGTGCGGTATTTCTTCTTACAGGCTCCAACAATACGCGATCTTCGCTCAGCTCGGGCAATTGCTCGCTTACCAACGATTGATATTCGTTAGCCGTAACCACAAAAATATTTTCTTTAGCGGCTAGCTTCAATGAACGATCGTACGTCATTTGCAACAGCGATTGTCCGGTATTTAAAATATCGAGAAATTGCTTCGGTTTTGCTACCCTACTTTGGGGCCAAAATCGAGAGCCAATTCCACCGGCCATGATCGCTACATAAACATTGTCCATACTTATTTCTTAAATTCTGTCAATTATTCTGCGGTGCGAAAGTAATCATTCAGCGCTTTTTATTTTGCAAAGAAATATTATTATATTGACAGTGGATAAAATCAATACTATTATAGACCCCAAAACAAGTCTATTATACATATTATTCACTTGACAGGAAGATTATGGGAGCAACTACAACAGACGTAAAAGAAGGACTTAAAGAATATTTCGGTTTTGATAAATTTAAAGGAGAACAAGAGAAAATTGTTCAATCGCTACTTTCGGGTCACGATACCTTTGTGATTATGCCTACCGGAGGCGGAAAATCGCTGTGTTATCAACTACCCGCCTTGATGATGGAGGGCGTGGCCATTATTATATCCCCCCTTATTGCCTTAATGAAAAACCAAGTGGATTTGATTCGAAACTACTCGGAAAGCGATGATATTGCCCACTTTTTGAATTCCTCTTTAACAAAAACAGAGAAAAACAGAGTAATAAAAGACATCAGAAGCGGTAGAACCAAGATGCTTTATGTAGCACCGGAAACCCTCACCAAACAAGAAACCGTGGATCTGTTTATGGAAATTAAGGTGTCGTTTGTAGCTGTAGATGAAGCGCATTGTATATCGGAATGGGGACACGATTTTCGACCTGAATACCGAAGAATCCGCGAAATTGTAGAAGCAATTAATCAGGAGTTCCCTATCATCGCCCTCACAGCAACGGCAACACCTAAGGTGCAGTCGGACATTGCTAAAACCCTGCAATTGCGTGATCCGAATATTTTTGTTTCTTCCTTTAATCGAAGCAATCTATACTACGAAATTCGACCGAAAAAATCGGGTCAACACGCCATCAAAAACATTCTGCAATACATTAAAACCAAACCGGGAAAATCGGGCATCATCTACGTTACCAATCGAAAAACAGCCGATGATGTTGCTAAAATGTTGAAAGTAAATGGCATTAAAGCGGTATCCTATCATGCCGGCATCGACACTAAAATTCGTTCGAAAATTCAAGATCAGTTTTTGATGGAGGATGCCGATGTAATTGTGGCCACCATTGCCTTTGGGATGGGTATCGACAAGCCGGATATTCGCTTCATCATTCACTACGATATTCCAAAATCGCTGGAAAACTATTACCAAGAAACGGGTAGAGCCGGGCGCGATGGCATGGAGGGCGAGTGTATTACCTATTTCAGCTATAAAGATATTTTGAAACTGGAAAAATTATTGCGCGATAAAACAGTTGCCGAACGGGAACGCGGACTTCAGCTCATAAACGAAACTGTGGCCTATGCCGAATCAGCCGAATGTCGAAGAAAGTTTGTGTTGCATTATTTTGGCGAAGAATATGATGCATCAAGATGCAATGCCATGTGCGATAACTGCCGCCATCCGAAAGAAAAAGTGGAAGTTACACAAGATACATTATTAGCAGTAGAATCGATTCGTCTACTCAAAGAAAATCACGATTTACCGTATTTAATCAAATTCCTCACCGGCAAGAAAAGCAAAGAAATTGCCGATTTCGGTTACGACCAAATGGAGCAATTCGGCAAAGGCGCTGAACACGATGAACAGTATTGGAATTCGGTGATTCGCAATGCTATGATGATTGGCTTAATCGACAAGGACATCGAGAAATACGGCACCTTAAAGTTGAACGAAAAAACGCGCAAATTTGTGGCGAAACCATTCACCATAGAAGTGGCCCTCAACCACAATTTTGATGATGAAAGTGGTGACGGCATGGTGGAAGAAGCTGCAGAAGCACGCGCTTCGGCCGATCCTGCATTATTCAATATCTTGAAAGATTTATGCCGCAAAGAAGGAAAAACACACAACTTACCACCGTATGTAATTTTCCAAGAAACTTCTTTGGAGGATATGGCTACCAAATATCCGATATCTATGGAGGAACTCACCCATATTACCGGTGTGAGCAAAGGAAAAGCGGAGCGTTATGGCAAAAAGTTTGTTGAGGTGATTAAAACTTACGTAGAAGAAAACGATATCGACCGTCCGGAAGATTTTGTGTTAAAATCCATTGCCAATAAATCGGGAGAAAAAATCAAAATCATTCAGGCTATCGATAAAAAAATCAGCTTAGATGATTTGGCGAAGTCGATTAATATCTCCTTTGCCGATTTGATTAAAGAGTTGGAAACAATTGTACATTCGGGCACTAAGCTTAATCTCGACTATTATTTGAACGACAAAGTAGACGAAGATTTAATGACCGATATATACGAATACTACCGTACTACCGAGTCCGATTCGATTGAAGAAGCCTTCCAAGAATTCAAGGGCGATGATATAGAAATCGAAGACTTGAAGCTAATTCACATTAAGTTTTTAAGCGAAATGGGCAATTAAGGCACAGCTTTTGCGTTTGTATACCACTAAATGAGCAACAAATGCCGTCTACATTCGTTGAATAATTATCTTTGGGCCTTGTTTTGAAAAAATTAGCTGTCATATTTGCATTTTTTGTTGCCGCTCCGGCCTTCGCCCAATTTCACGAAGTGGGTATTTGGGGCGGTGTAGCCAACTATTTTGGCGATTTGAACCCAAAGTTTAACTGGAAGTTTGTTCGTCCTGCCGGAGGCGCTTTTTACCGCTACAATTTCAGTACGCGTTTTGCAGGCAAATTAGCTTTAAGTTACGGTGAGGTAGAGTTCAGCGATGCAGGAACTAAAATTCCAAGGAATTTACAACGTAATCTGTCGTTTAAGACCGGTATTGCCGATATCACCGGTACATTTGAATTCAATTTCTTCAAATTCGACAAAACGAAAAAGAAGTTTTGGTTCTCACCTTATTTAGCAACAGGCGTAGGTATTTTCTTCTTCAACCCGAAGGCACAATACGAGGGGAAGTGGTATTATTTGCAACCACTGGGCACCGAAGGACAAAACGACCCGAGTTATTCAGGCGTAAAAAAATATAAGTTATACGCCTTTCATATTCCAATTGAAGGTGGTTTCAAGTTTCACATTTACAAGAATTGGAATATCGCTGTGTTTGGCTCAGTGCATAAAACCTTCACCGATTATCTAGATGATGTGAGCGGTAATTACCCGGCTACAGTTTCTTTACCGGGTGGCTCAAAAGGTATAGCGGCAAAGCTTTCCGACAGAAGTGATGAAGTGGCTGACGTAAAAATTGGCAAAGAAGGTTACCAACGCGGTGAATCAAAAAAGAAAGATGATTTTGTATTTGTAGGTGTTTCGCTTTCGTTTACGTTTATGTCGATGCAATGTCCTACTCCTTCAGGTCCTTCAACGTATAGATAAAAACTATTCCGCCTTAAAAAAGCGGCTACTCCTCACCACGCCTGTTTCCGACTTTATCAAAACCCAATACATACCTGCTTCCCAGCCCAACACCTCAACTGTTGTTGTTCCGTTATTCAATTCACCGGAAAAAAGGGTTTGCCCTAAAGCATTGGTAATAACGTAGCTTTTTACATCAGAAAGTTTTCTGCTAATATGGATGAAACGACTTGTGATGGTAGGATAAACCTGAAAAACTGCTTTGTCGAGCGCAAGCACATCGTTGGCTAGTGTATGAATTACACCCACTGCATCTAAATCAAAACCCGATGAGGGAAAGGGTGTAGGCCAAGGATCGTTGATTTTATGTCCGTTAATGTCTTTGGTAGCAAACGAATCATTCATACTCCCCACCACGTCTATTAAGCGAACAAATTGAATATTGCTGACATCTATGCCCGATGAATCTTTCAATTCTTCCAAATCAAATGGGGTGCCGTAATTCGCACGGTATTTGCCGGCCAAGTTATTCAAGGCTGTGGGGGCCACTAGCCCGAAACCGCCAATAGGCATCGTATCTTGCGTATTGGAAACAGCCGGAAAGCGCACATATCGGTTACCATCCGTACTTACTTCAACAAAGGCTAATTCCAAAAACGAATCCAAAAACGAATTTTCAAACACGGCAAAATCTGCTCCGGGTCCATTGAAAATAGGCGCATAGAACGAAACTACAGCCGAACCTCCATCGCCTAAGCTCACCACGCCATTCTCGCCTGCCTTGCCTAGTGCTGCAAATTGATCGCCTACAGTAGGCAAACCAAAAGAGACATCATTGATCTGCTGCAAGCCCTTCGTTATACTGGCACTATTCGCCCACGATTTGAAAATACTACTGTCTTTGTCAATAGCTGTAGAACCTGGCATTCCGGCTTGTGGAGCGAATTGGCCATGGGTGGAAATACTTGATGCAATAAAAAGAAAGAAAACTATTTTTTTCACTGTGCAAATAAAATAAAAACAGCCCACATTCATCATGCAGGCTGTTCTATATTTATAAAGAAGTAGATTACTTTCTGTCTTCGATATTCACAAACGGACGCTCCGTTGGTCCGGTGTACACTTGACGTGGACGACCGATATCTTCTTTTCTTTCGCGCATTTCCTTCCATTGAGAAATCCATCCCGGTAAACGACCCAAGGCGAACAACACGGTAAACATTTGTGTTGGGAAGCCTAATGCTTTATAGATAATTCCGGAGTAGAAATCTACGTTTGGATATAATTTTCTTTCTACGAAGAAAGGATCATTCAATGCTGCTTGCTCTAATTTTTTAGCAATTTCCAACAATGGATCGTTCACCCCTAATTTTTCCAAAATGTTATCGCAAGCTACTTTGATAATTTTCGCACGCGGGTCGAAGTTCTTGTATACACGGTGTCCGAAGCCCATCAACATACGTTTTCTGTCTTTCACTTCTTGTACCACTTTCTCTACATCACCATTGTAGTTATCGCGAATATCTTCCAACATTTCCAATACCTCTTGGTTAGCACCACCGTGACGTGGACCCCACAATGCAGCCACACCTGCAGCAATAGAAGCATACAAGTTAGCGTGTGAAGAACCTACTATACGTACAGTAGCTGCTGAACAGTTTTGTTCGTGATCGGCATGGAGAATTAATAATTTATTCATCGCATCTACAACAACCGGATCTGCAACAAATTCTTCAGATACATTTCCGAACGTCATGTACAAGAAATTCGTAACGTAATCGTATTTGTTCTGTGGATATAAAATCGGATGTCCTTTGCCTTTTTTCTGAATCATTGCACAGATAGTAGGCATTTTCGCCAACAAACGTACAATGGTAAGATTGGTTTCTTCCGGCTTAATGTTTGGGTTCAACGATTCAGGATAGAACGAAGAAAGCGTAGACAACATCGTCATCAATTGCCCCATCGGATGTGAACGCGAAGGGAACACTTCGAATACTTTCACCAAATTCTCGTGCACTAAGGTGTGCATGGTTAACTCGTTTTCGAAAGCCGTTAACTGTGCTTTGGTTGGCAATTCGCCATACAACACCAAGTACATTACTTCCACGAAAGACGCCTTTCCGGCTAACTCTTCGATATTATAACCTCGGTAACGTAAAATCCCTAATTCACCATCCAAGAAAGTGATTGCAGATTGTGTTACACCTGTGTTTTTATAACCCTCATCGTAGGTAATCAAACCCGTTTGGGCTCTTAGTTTTCCTATCTCAATGGCTGATTCGTTTTCTGTTCCCGTGATAACAGGAAATTCGTAGGTTTTGTCACCGTACTGAAGAGTCGCTTTGTTTGACATAATTTATGGTTGTTTTTTAGGCTCGCCAAATTTAAAAATTGTCGTCTTTATTAAGAACAAAAAGTAAAAATTAACTGATATTCTGTGTTAAAACCGCAAGTGCTTAACAGTTACGCTCTGATTAATCAATTGTTTCAAACTGTCTATACCGATTTGCAAATGTAAGTTCACGTAGTTGGTAGTGACCTTTACATCGCTTGCTTCGCTTTTCACTCCTTCCGGAATCATAGGCTGGTCGGAAACCAATAGCAACGCACCTACCGGAATCTCGTTTGCAAAAGCGGTAAGGAATACTGTAGCGGTTTCCATATCGATGGCCATTGCACGCACTTTTCGCAAATAATCCTTGAATTGCTCGTCCCACTCCCAAACCCTGCGGTTTGTCGTGTATACTGTTCCCGTCCAATAATCCTGATTGGCCTCGCGAATAGTGGTTGAAATCGCTTTTTGCAAGGCGAACGAAGGCAATGCCGGCACCTCAGGCGGAAAATAATCGTTTGATGTTCCCTCGCCCCGTATAGCGGCAATCGGCAAAATTAAATCGCCAATTTGGTTTTTCTTCTTCAAGCCACCACATTTCCCCAAAAACAAGGCTGCTTTGGGCTGAATGGCGGATAATAAGTCCATAATAGTAGCGGCATTCGGACTGCCCATGCCAAAACATATAATGGTAATTCCATCTGCTGTGGCGTTACGCATGGGACGATCGGCTCCACATATAGGCACATTGTGTTGCTCTGCAAAAATTTTTACATAGTTCTCAAAATTCGTGAGCAAAATATACTTACCAAAATCCTCCAATTTAGTTCCTGTGTATCGCGGCAGCCAGTTGTTTACTATTTCTTCTTTTGTCTTCATCTATTGTCAATTTTAGTTACGGAAAACGATGCTTATGTTATGTTTACTTTTGTTTTAAGGGCATCATTTTCAAAATAAAAGTAATTTTATTTACCAATAATACAGTGACGAACATTCATTTCCAACCTTACGATTTAAATATCTTTAGCAAAGCAGGCAAACGCTTTGTGTTTGATGTTGTGCGAAAAAAGGATGTGCCGTTTACACCGGAAGAATTGGTGCGCCAAACTATTTTGCACTACTTAATGTACACGCAAAAAATTAGTCCGTCTTTAATTGCCGTTGAACGCGCACTTACCGTGAACGATATCCAGAAACGCTTTGATATTGTGGTTTTCAACCGACAAGGACTCCCCTTTATTTTAATCGAATGCAAATCGCCAAGTGTAACCATCAACATCGATACCTTTTTGCAAGGCGGAAATTATAACACAAAACTTGGGGCTACATTTATTTGGTTGAGCAACGGAAAATCAAACTTTGTTTTTGCAACAGAAACATTGCAAGTGATTGGCGAAATGCCCGAGTTAACGAATATACTTTAATGGTATTGTTATACTGAAAAGTTTGAAAATGCGTTTTAACATAGTATCATTAACGTAAAGAAAAAAACAGTTTATGCTCGATAAAAGTTTTAACCCTTACCCAACCATTTATAAGTGGAACAAGATGAGTATAGGGTTTGCAGCAGGTTTGGTGGGCCCGATAGTAGGCATTTTTGCGTTTTACTTAATGAAGATCAACGAGGTTACGCCTGAAGTGTATTGGCAAATGTTGCACAACAAAGTCTTTTTATCGCCTATGTTGAGTTTCGGCTGTATCATGAACTTGGTTATTTTCTTTTTATTCCTGCGAAAAGACTTTTACAACTCAGCACGAGGTGTGATTTTTGCCACATTCATTTGGGCTATTCCTATTATCTACACTAAGTTTTTCTAATGCGCTATTACCTTATTGCGGGAGAAGCTTCGGGCGATATGCATGGTGCCAACTTGATAAAAGGTATCTTGCAACACGACCCTACTGCTGAATTTCGCTTTTGGGGTGGCGATAAAATGCAAGCAGTGTGCGGTAATACTCCGGTGAAGCACATCAAAGACTTAGCATTCATGGGCTTTTTAGAGGTAGTAAAACACTTACCTACTATTCTCGGAAACATTTCGTTTTGCAAAGCCGACATTTTACAATACAAGCCCGATGCAGTAATTCTTATCGATTATCCGGGATTTAATTTTCGCTTGTTTGAATTTCTGAAACAGCATCAACTGAAGTTGATTTATTATATCTCGCCTCAACTTTGGGCGTGGAAAAAAAACAGAGTGTTTAAGGTAAAAGCATTTGTAGATCGACTCTATGTTATCTTCCCGTTTGAAGTGGATTTTTACAAAAACTATGGCGTAGAAGCACATTATTTCGGGCATCCTTTATTGGATGAAATTCATCCGAAAGACTACGCTAAACATGAAGCACCACAAGCTGTTCAACCCACCATAGCCTTATTGCCCGGTAGTCGAAAACAAGAGATTTCGTATCTGCTACCGGAATATATGAAAGTGGCCAAACGCTTTCCAAACTATACGTTTCAAGTAGCGGCATTACGTGGAAATGGCACTGAGTTTTACAATGCATTTGATAAACCAACAAATGTAGAAGTGGTGTACGACAAGACATATGCCGTGCTCGAAAACGCAACAGCAGCTATTGTTACTTCAGGTACTGCCACCTTGGAAACTGCGCTACTGAATGTACCTGAAATGATCTGCTACAAAGGCAGCTGGATCTCTTATCAAATCGCAAAACGATTAGTGAAAGGCATTCGATTCATAGGCATTGTAAATCTGATTATGGATCGCGAAGTGGTGAAAGAGTTTATTCAAGACGATGTCACCGAAAATAAATTAGCTGCGGAATTGGAAAGAATTATAAATTCGCCTCACAAACAAACGTTACTTGACAATTATGCCGAATTAAGAACCAAACTGGGTGAACGTGGAGCCTCTTCGCGTGTAGCCAAAGATTTGGTAGATTATTTGACAAAAAAGGGGAATTAGCTCATTTGGCTAGAGCGCCACGCTGGCAGCGTGGAGGCGACCGGTTCGAATCCGGTATTCTCCACTTTCCTTCCTATATATTTTCTACCTTTGCGTTTCAACGCAATGAGCATGAAGCAACTAACGGGCTTAGTCTTAAGCATTCTTTTTTTGGCAGGCTGTAAAACCTCCAAACCTACATCAACTCCCGATACTATAACGGTGACCCCTTCTGTATTTCTCGATTCTATTACTATTGTGCGTTCGAAAGACGATTTGTATCAAGCCAGTGTTACCAAAGCAATCGACATGGTGCACATCCACCTAAAAGTAGACTTCGATTGGACAACCCAACGCATGAACGGTGCTGCAGAATTGACCTTAAAGCCTCACTTTTATGCTACTTCGTCTGTAATGTTAGACGCTAAAAACATGGACATAAAGCGTGTAGCTCTACTCGAAAATGGTTTACAGGATTTGACCTACACCTACGATTCGTTGCAACTGAACATAGCGCTCGGCAAAGAAATTTCGGGTGGACAAAGCTTCAAACTCTACATTGAATACACCGCCAAACCCAACGAGAAAAAAATTGGCGGATCGGCTGCTATTCAGGAAGATAAAGGCCTGTATTTCATCAATCCTCTAGGAAAGGAGCAAAATAAACCTCAACAAATTTGGACACAAGGCGAAACAGAATCCAACTCAAATTGGTTTCCGTGCATCGATAAGCCTAACCAAAAAATGACGCAAGAAATTGAAATAAGAGTAGCCCCTAATTTCAAAACATTATCGAACGGATTACTTACCAGATCTACACAAAATATAGATGGAACACGCACTGATGTTTGGACTATGAATCAACCGCACGCTCCCTACTTGGCTATGATGACCATTGGTAATTTTGAAGTGATTAGAGATTATTGGAACGGTAAGGAACTGAGCTATTATGTGGAGCCCGAATACAAACCTTATGCCCGTGCTATTTTTGGTAAAACTCCGGCTATGATGGAGTTCTTTAGTGCCCGATTGGGAGTTCCTTATGCATGGCCGAAATATGCGCAAGTGGTAGTACGCGACTATGTTTCGGGAGCCATGGAAAACACTAGTGCAACATTGCATGGCGAGTTTTTGCAGAAAACAAGCCGGCAGTTACTGGACGAAAACAATGAAGACATTATCTCGCACGAATTGTTTCACCAGTGGTTTGGCGATTTGGTAACTTGTGAATCGTGGAGCAACATTCCCCTCAATGAATCGTTTGCTACTTATGGTGAATACCTATGGAATGAATTCGACCACGGAAGACAATTTGCCGATTGGCGTCAACACCGATCTGTACAAGGTTATTTCAGTGAGGCTAAGAACAAAAAAACAGCTGATTTGATTCGCTTTTATTATGATGACCGAGAGGATATGTTCGATGCTCACAGCTACAACAAAGGTGGTGCAATTCTACATATGTTGCGCAAGGATGTAGGGGATGAGGCTTTCTTCAAATCATTAGAATTATACTTAAAAACGAACCAATTCAAGAGTGTTGAGATACACAACTTAAGGCTGGCATTCGAAGAAGTTACTGGCCGCGATATGAATCGATTTTTCAATCAATGGATGCTCAACAGTGGCCATCCGGTATTAAAAATAAACTACACACACGATGCAGATAGCGTGTACGTTGATATAACACAAAAACAAAGTAACGACAAAGGACTAACCTATCAATTACCATTAAAAGTAAATGTGCATTATGGTGGGATTGTGATGACCTATCCTATTTTGTTGAAAAACAAAAAGCAACACTTTGCCTTTAAATCGCTTGGAACACCTGATTTAATTGACGTTGACCCTGAGCGTATTGTATTGTGTGAAAAGAAAGAAAACAAAACGGTGGATGAATACGTGTATCAATATCAACACAATCATCATTACAATGCAAAACGTGAAGCCATCGAAGCCTTGAAAGATAGTATTCGCGTAAGTGATAAAGCAACGGCATTATACCATCAAGCTTTACAAGATCCTTTTTTCGGCTTGCGTAAAGATGCATTGAATAACATTGGACACGATTCCATTTCCAAATCGCTTTTCTTGAACGCTATTGAACGCATGGCCAATAGCGATTCTTCCAACAGAGTGAAACAAGATGCCTTGTCGTATTTATCTAAACTCAAAGACGAAAAGTATTTACCGATGTTCACCCGTATGCTTTCCGATTCGTCATATAAATGTGTTAGTACAGCATTAACAGCCATTAATAAACTTGACACTGCGCTTTCGCAAAGTAGTGCCATCGTGCTTTTAAAAGAACCGGACAACGAATTAAAAGGTATTTGCTATACTGTCCTTTCCGAGCGTTACGATAGCAGCCTCAACCATCTTTTTCAGTCCAAACTTAATGAAGAAGCCGGATATACTAAAACAAATCTATTTTACCATTACGCAAATTACCTTACGCATGAAGATTCAGCGTTAGTAGCACAAGGGCTACAATATCTTTATGCTAGAGGGGCAGAAGACGTATCGAAAAAATATAATTCTGCTGCAAAAAAATCAATTGAACGTGTTCGCGATTATATCAAAAAACGTAGCGATGCTCCTTTTTATGAAGCCATTAAGACTTTGGCAGATGATTTGATTGATAAGCTGAAAAAACTAGAATAACATGGAAAGTTTAAATTGGGAAATTGTTGTAGGACTTTTGCTTGGCATTGGACTAAGTGCAAGTTGTGGTTTCCGCGTTTTTATTCCTTTACTTATTGCATCGCTTGCAGGTAAAATGCATTGGATTCCGATGGCAGATAGTTTTGCTTGGTTAACGAGTTGGACAGCTATCGTTTGCTTTGGTGTGGCGGCAGTAGTAGAAGCTTTAGCGTATTATATACCGGTTGTAGATAATTTACTCGATACGATTGCTACTCCGGTGGCTGTGCTGGCAGGCACCTTAGTAAGTGCATCCACTATGGTTCACTTAGACCCAACATGGCAATGGATTTTAGGTCTAATGATTGGAGGAGGAACTGCAGGTATAATGCAAGCAGGTACATCCTTACTTCGATTGGGCTCTACTAAGTTTACAGCCGGTACTGGAAATGCTATAGTGAACACCGGTGAAATTGGCGTTTCATTAGTGGGATCTATTATGGCCATTCTAATACCCGTTATTGTTGGCATTGGGGTTATTATTACTGTAATTCTTATCCTTTATTTTCTAATACACAAACTCTCAAAACGCAACGCTAATGCCTAATCCATATAACTTATCGAACATCAAAGCTATTGTTTTTGATATAGGCAATGTGCTAATTGATATCGACTACCCGAAAACCATTAGCAACTTCCAAGCACTTGCTACTATTGATTTCAACACCATTGTTTCGTATCACAAACAAATCGATATTTTCAATCAATTTGAAAAAGGGAAAGTAACCGTTGATGAGTTTGTTAGTACACTGAAACAATATCTACGCAACGATGTTACTAATGAACAAATTATTGCCGCATGGAACACCATGTTAGTGTATTATCCAGAACAAAAAATCAATTTATTGCGAAGCCTTAAAGCAAAAGGTTTCCAATTGTATGCGCTTAGTAATATCAATGCATTACATATCGCAGAAATGAATTCAAAAGTGCATGCCCTTTTCGGTATTGACGCCTTTAGTTCTTTGTTCGACAAGGCATACTATTCAAATGAAGTAGGTTTCCGAAAACCGGAAAAGGAGTTGTATGAAATTCTGCTTCAAGAAACTGCAATTCAGCCACAAGAAATGCTTTTCATCGATGATAAGTTAGAAAATTTGGTGCCGGCTGAAAAGCTGGGAATACAAACTTCTCACCTTCTGCATCCAAATGATTTATACGAATTATTGCCGTTCTAGACAATTGTTCAATTATGTTAAAACATATCTTTCATGACATGATTATTTCATTTAAAAAAGATTTAATTTAGGTTTGAATAAAGGTTGAATTATGAACTATAAACATATTGTTGCTGCATTGCTTACCGGATTAGTACTTAATGCTTGCAATCCTAACGAAAGCAAAACAAGCACAGCGCCTGTGCCAACATCGCAAAAGATAACTGTTTCTCTTTCTCAGTTAACGACTAATAAAGATTTAGTGTGCGACATGGAACTTACTGATGACGCAATAGCCGACACAACACTAGTTGATGGCAAAATATACGGTTTTTGCAATGTAGGTTGCAAACAGGAATTCCTGCAAAACAAAGCCAAATATTTGAAATAAGACAGGTATGAAAAGAAGCAGGATTACAGGCTTAGGCTTTTACGTGCCCGATAACGTAGTGACGAACGATGATTTATCTAAAATCATGGACACTACCGATGAGTGGATTATTGAACGAACAGGAATAAAAGAACGAAGATTTTTTGTTGAAGGGGTAGATACGGTATCTTCTATGGGCGCTGAGGCTGCTAGAATTGCTTTAGAGCGCGCAGGTAAAAAACCGGAAGATGTAGATATGTTAGTGATGGCCACACTAAGCCCGGATTACTTTTTTCCGGGTTCTGGTGTTTTGGTACAACGCGAACTAGGTTTGCGTAAAATTCCTTGTTTTGACGTGCGTGAACAATGTAGCGGTTTTATTTATGCATTATCGTTAGCCGATCAATACATAAAAACCGGATCGGCTAAAACGGTATTGGTAATTGGCTCTGAAGTACAAAGCAATGTTTTTGAATTGAGCGATAGAGGAAGAAACATGTCGGTTATTTTTGGTGATGGGGCTGGAGCGGCTGTATTAGAAGCTCAGGAAGGTGGTGCGTCTTATATTCTATCTACCCATTTACATGCCGATGGTGGACATGCAGAAGAATTGATGTTGGAACATCCGGGCAGTAAACTCAAAGAAAGAATATCTCCTGATATGTTTGAGAAAGGTATGTTCTTACCACACATGAACGGAAAATTGGTTTTCGTTAATGCGTTGAAATATTTCCCGGAAGTGATTCGCGAAGCCTTAGCTTATAATAACTTGAAGGAAGCAGATATAGATTTATTCGTTCCCCATCAAGCAAATGTTAGAATAACGCATGCGGTTCAAAAAGAATTTGGTTTCCCTGATGAAAAAGTAGTGTCGAATATTCATAAATATGGAAACACAACGGCTGCATCTATTCCAATTGCTTTAACGGAGGCATGGGAAGAAGGCCGTATTAAAGAAGGTGACCTCGTTTGTTTAGCTTCATTCGGAAGTGGATTCACATGGGCTAGTGCATTGATTCGCTGGTAAACCTACTTTACGTTTTCTTTCTTCAACAAATCTTTTAATGCGCGTGCCGAGAGATCGCTACCACCTTCTTCTTTGGCTTTAATTAGTGCGTAATCGCAGGCTAAATCGGCTTCTTTCAAATTCCCTAACTTGTAGTTTAAATACGCGTAAGTAGTGTTGTTTTCGCAAGTATTTTTCAAGTTAACTGCTTTAAACGACCACTTTTTTGCCTTCTCCAACTGCTTATAGTCTGCAATATTGATGTAATAATTCCATGCAATATCATTCAATACTTTATCGTTATTTGCGCCTAGTTTTTTTACGTATTGCGTTGCATATTTATCGTAATCCTTGAGGTTTTGCGTACGCAATGAATAATCCAATTGCGCCTGCACCATTTTTTCTTGCGCAGTTTTACTACCTTCTTCTCTCAACAATTTCAACGCTTCATTAAACATCACATTATCCTTTTTAACTACGGCCTCACTCACCGCTTTATCTGCTATTACAAATAGTTTTTTGTTAAACACTTGTTCTCCTAGTTTTGCTTTATAATCTGCTTTATTCTTCAATAAATACGACAATGCGGGAGAATTCAAGCTATTACAAGCATTGTAAATGGTGGTATTATATTTATCGTCTTTAATGTTATCTGCTTTTATTTTATTGATAAACTCAGTCAATATTGAATCAGACTTTGCTCCTGCAATATTGAGCGTGTTTAGATATTCGTTGTAGAAAGGCAAAGAGCGATCGCCATTTCTATATTTTTCAGCAAATTGAGCTAATAGCTTTGGTGTTGCATCATCGGCCTGTTTAGCTTGTTCAATCAAACCTGCAGGATCCATAAACCCCATGGCTCTATGCTTCACTGTTTCGGTTTGCGGATCAATCCAAAGCAATGTTGGATAGGCCCGAACACCAAATTTTGCGGCCAATTCCGGCCCCTCTCCTTGTTCCATATCAAACTTTGTATTCACAAATCGTTGATTGAAATATGCGCCCGCCTCAGGTGTTGGGAAGGTTTGAGAGGATAATCGTTTGCACGGACCACACCAGCTCGTATAACAGTCCATAAACACTAACTTACCTTCTGCTTTTGCTTGAGTCAAAATTTCTTGGTAAGACGCATTGTGCTTAAACTCAATCCCTTGAGCGAATGTAAACCCTATAAATAATGTTGCAACTAAAGTGAATAAACCTCTCATGTTATTGATTTTACTTTTCTAACTATTTTTCCAAATGTTACAGAGCTCTAAGTGAATTTTTTCTCCGTAAAATATTTTTGTTGTTTTCTCGAAGGTATCAGTATAATCAGACACATAAAACTCATCGGCATGATTTTTTTTGTCTGCCAATAAATACAATCGTCTTAAATCCAATTCTACCTCTCTAGCCACAAAATCGGTGTTGTCAAACACTTTCACATCTCTATTCAACACTTTTAAAATATCCTTCTTAATCAAAGGGTAATGAGTACATCCTAATACCAATGCATCGATATCTTCAAACTCTTTGCGTAAGAGATACGATTTTAAAATGGACTCCGACATTTCATCGTTAAAGTTGCCGGCTTCGATCATCGGCACCAACAATGGTGTAGCTAACGAAACAACCTCCAAATCAGGCTTTTGTGCTTTGAAGCGCTTTTCATACACCTCCGATTTTATAGTCACTTGTGTGCCAATAATACCTATCTTCTTTACACTATCATCCTGACAAACACCATTAATCACAGGCTGTATAGCATCAACGATATATAAATCGTCTTTGTATAACTCTTTTAGAAAGGTGTAGGCAATACTTGAAGCCGTATTACAAGCAATGATAATCGCCTTGCATTTTTTCTCTAACAGAAAATCGGCAATCATGTAAGAATATTGCTTTATTGCTCTTGGCGATTTATCGCCATAAGGAAGATGTGCTGTATCTCCAAAATAAATGATTTGTTCATTCGGCAACAGCTTAGAAACAGCATTGGCGACCGTGAGGCCGCCAATCCCTGAGTCGAAGACTCCTATAGGTTGTGTTTTGTTCAGTTTCAAAACCTTAACTATTATTTTGTTCCTGCCGGTTTAGGCGAATTTGCAGATGGCACAGGAAGAGTTGCTCCAATTTTAGTTTTCACTAATGGGGTAACATCAGAACCTGTTTCAGGAAAATAAACTACTCCTCCTGCTGCAATGTCAAGGATATAAGTATAACCGTTTTCTTTAGCTACTTCTTTTACACCTTTCAAATATTTATCGTTCAATGGTTTCATCAACTCTTGAGCATAAGATTGCAAATCGCTTTGCGCCTTTTGTTCGAAGTCGCCAATTCTTTTCTCTAAATCTTTCACTTCTTGAACTTTGCTGTCTAAAACAACTTGTGTCATTTTATCGCCATTGTCTTGAATATCTTTTGCCTTTTTTTCGTACTCACTGTACATCGTTTCCATTACTTTGGCATATTCCCCTTTCTTCTTCTCAACAGCATCGCTCATTTGTTTATATTCTGGCAATGCTTGCAAGATTTCACCTGAATTCAAGTGCCCTATTTTCTGCTGCGCAAAAGTGCTTGTTCCTGCAAGTAATAAAATGCCTAACGCTAATTTTTTCATTGTTGATTGTGTTTATTTATAAATGTGAAAATATAATTATTCAGGTAATTGCCAATTACTTTGCGCCTCCCGATGTTTTGTTGATACCCATATTGGCTAAAATCTCATCGCTTTTATTGAATTTTTCGCTCGCAAAAAGCATAGATGGACCACTTGATTTGTCGAAGATAAAATCCAAAGCTTTCGCTTGCGCATATTTTTGAATTTCATCATACACTTTGTCTTGCACCGGCTTAATCAATTCCTGACGTTTTTTAAACAAATCGCCACTTGGTCCAAAACGTTGTCTTTGCAATTCTTTTACTTCCTTTTCCGCATTCTCGATTTCCTTGATTTTTTGCTGTTTGATTTGCTCTGTCATCAACACCTGTTCAGCTTGATAGTTTTTGTACAAATCCTCTACTGACTTACGCTTACCATCAATTTCTTTTTGGTAACCCTGCGAAACATTATCCAATTGCTTTTGTGCATCGGCATATGCAGGTATTTTATTCAGCATATACTCCATGTCTACAAAACAAAATTTTTGTGCATTCATGTTAGCGAACATCCCGCCAACTAACGCTGATAACAAAAGAAGCTTTTTCATTTTTACTATTTTATAATGTTTAGATTCATATTTCCTGCCAAAGTAAAATCGAGACTATTCCTTTTTCGATTTCTTAACAGTTCAACAAACACATACTACTCCGGCTCTTGCCCTAAAATAATTCTTGGTGAGCCTTTCGGATTATCCAAACGCGTCCCATTCGTATCGAACAGTTTATCTAATGGGAATCCATAATCTACCCCTAACAAACCAAACATCGGCAAGAACACACGCACACCAATACCTGCTGAACGGTTCAATTGATAAGGCTTATACTCCTTAAACGAATACCATGCATTCCCTGCTTCCATGAAACCCAAAACAAAAATAGTAGCCGAAGGGTTCAAAGAAATAGGATAACGCACCTCCATGGAGAACTTATTGAAAATAGTGGCGCCTGTACTTTGTGTAATAACAGGATAACCACGTAATGAAATGATATCCTTACCTAGAATTTGATAATTACTGATACCATCACCACCTAGCTCAAATCGCTCAAACGGAGAGTTTCCAATTCTCGAGTTGTAATAGCCTTGGAATCCCATTTTCACTGATGCTTTAAACACTAAGTTTTTCCAAATAGTGGTATACCAATCCAAATGCATTCTCACTTTCCAAAACTCAATCATTTTGTAGCGTTGATTAGCCGGCAAAGAATCACTTTCATAATTCAAATTCTTCAAGTCGTTAAACATTAACGAATATGGCAATGTTGCCGAAGCCGTTAAAGAGAAATTCGTTCCGTGTTTAGGATACAAAGGAGCATCTACCGAATTTCTGCTTAAGTTCAGTGACAAGTTTAAGTTGTGTGCTTGTCCGTTGCTGAACAATGGGAAATACCCCGGATAATTATCGATCAAGTAATTCTGATACGTCAATGCGGCTTCAAACGTGAAGAAATCATCAGGTCGTTTTAATCGTGTTCCTAAGCCTAAGGTTACAGCCGTTGCTGCATATTTACCAATGATTGGATAGTTCGTTACGTTATAATCCAAATTGTTGATTTGGGTACGATTAAACGCTACTGTTAATGAGGTTGGTTTCTTACCGCCTAACCATGGTTCGGTAAACGAAACCGTGTAAAACTGACTTCTTTTTCCGCTCGATTGGAAACGCAAGCTCAATCGCTGTCCATCACCTGAAGGCAGTGGCGACCAAGCCTTTTTATCAAACATATTACGCAACGAGAAGTTAGAAAAAGTAACCCCTAATGTTCCAACAAAACCCTGCGCCTTACCACCGTAACCGGCAGATAACTCCAATTGGTCGGAAGGTTTTTCGGTAACACGATACTCAATATCAACAGTTCCATTTTCAGGATTCGGTACAGGAATAACATCTAATTGTTGCGGATCGAAATAGCCCAAGTTCACAATCTGGCGTTGCGAACGAATCAAATCGGCTCGACTGAATTTACTACCCGGCAAGGTGTACAACTCTCTACGAATCACCTGCTCATTCGTTTTGGTATTACCCATAATGCGCACATCGCGGATGGTGGCTTGCTGCCCTTCGTTAATCACCATGGCAACATCGATAGAATCGCCATCTACTTTAATTTCAGTTGGCGTTACATTGAAGAATAAATAACCATCGTCCATATACAAAGAACTCACATCACCTCCGTTAGGATTCTGATATAATTTTTCTTCTAAGGCACGCGTACTGTAGATATCACCACGCTTCACACCTAAAATTCTCGACAACAACGAATCAGAGTATTTCGTGTTTCCTCTCCACTCAATATTTCTAAAGTAGTACGGATGACCTTCTTCCACACGCAAACGAATGGCTAAATTTTTCTGATCCAGTTTGTATACGGTATCCGAAACAATTTTTGCATCGCGAAAACCCTTGCTCAAATAGAAATCCAGCACTTTCTTTTTATCGTCTTCATATTCTTTTCGTTTGAAACGAGAGGCTTTGAAGATATTCGGATTGATGAAACGGCTTAAATATTCATATGAACGGATAGGAGAGAAATTACCGATTACTTGATACCAACGCGGATGGTTAGGTTCTGTTTTGAAATTCTTTTTGAATTTGAAGATACCGGGTAAATCAAATTTTACTTTCTCTTTGGTATCCTTCATTTTACTGCGCAATTGCACATTTGTGAAAGCACTAGCACCCTCAAACGTTATCTCTTTAATTTTTACAATTTCTCCTTTATCAACGAAATACTGAACGTGTACCGCATTCTTCAACACCGAATCGCGCAATTCGCGCACCTCCACTTGTGTGTTTAAATAACCTTTATCGATAAAATATTGCTTGATTTGATGCACCGATGTCATCTTGATGTTATCCGTAAAAATACTTCCGGCACGAACATCCAATTTCTTTTTCAACTCGTCTAAGTCAGAGTTCTTAACGCCTTTGATGTTGTAGCGCGATAAACGCGGACGTTCTTCCAAAATAATCGTCAGGTAAATTTTTTCACCTTCGATTCGATCGGTTTCAATGGATACGTTGGTGAATAATTTCTGCTTCCATAATTGTTTGATGGCTTTGGCAATCTCTTCACCCGGCACTTTCATTTTTTCGCCAATCGTTAATCCGGAAAGGGTAATGAGGACACGGTCGTCCAAGAACTTTGTTCCTTCAACTTTTACACCCGCCAATTCATATTCTTTGGCTTTGGCATAATCCATTACCGGTGTAGTTTGCGCAAACGCCAACTGAACAAAAAACGCTGTAAGTAGGGTTAACGAGAAATGCTTTATATACGATGAATACTTGTTCAAAATGTTTGCTTATAGATGAGATATGTTTATATGCTATTTCAATTGTTCTGATGTCATTCCAAATCTTCTTTCGCGGTTTTGATAAGAAAGGATAGCCTTGTAGAGCTCCTCTTTATTAAAATCCGGCCAAAGTGTTTCGGTGAAATAAAACTCTGCATAAGCCAATTGCCACAGCAGAAAATTACTTAACCTCTTCTCTCCACTCGATCGAATCATAAGTTCTGGCTCAGGAATCCCTGCCGTGTACAAATGACTGTCAATCATCTCCTCGTTGATATCCTCCACAGTAACCGTTTTTTGTTCTATTGCTGTGGCAATATTTTTCACCGCTCTCGTTAGTTCCGATTTTCCGCTATAGTTCAGCGCTAAAATCAAATCCATTCGTTTGTTTCCTGCAGTAGCATCGATGGCATGTCGCAACTCCTTTAATGTGGATTCGGGCAGCGCCTCTATGTTACCAATGGTTCGCAGGCGAATATCATTTTTATTCAGCGTTTTAATTTCTAAACGAATTGTTTTTAACAACAATTTCATTAATGCCGATACCTCGTCTACCGGTCGATTCCAGTTTTCAGTAGAGAACGCATACATGGTCAGATATTTAACACCTAACTCTGCACAAGCTTCCACTGTTTCGCGTACCGAAGAAACCCCTTCGGTATGTCCGAAAATACGGTTCAACCCCTTTTGCTTTGCCCAACGGCCATTCCCATCCATGATCACGGCAATATGTTGTGGTAATTTCTGTAGGTCTATTTGTTGTTTCAGGCTCATGAGTGGAATAACGAAAATCTTTTATTTTATTTTGAACGAAAGTTGCCAAAAATAATAAAAATCAGTGATAATTAGGCTTACTCGAAATTCGGTTTCAAATCGGCTTTTTTGTAGTGCGATTTAATAATCTTCACCACTTCTTCCGGATCATCGGTTACGTGGAATAAATTCAAATCAGCAGGGTTAATGTTGTGTTCTTTTTCTAGCATCGTAGTTTTAATCCAATCCAATAGGCCACTCCAGTAGCTTTTGCCTATCAAAACAATAGGCACAGGTTGAATTTTTTTGGTTTGCACCAAGGTGAGCACTTCAAATAATTCGTCCATAGTACCAAAACCTCCGGGGATATAAACGAAAGCTTGCGCATACTTGATAAACATAACTTTTCTTGCAAAAAAGTAACGAAAAATAAAAATACGATTATGGTCAACGTACTGATTAGCCGCCTCTTCGTGTGGCAACAATATGTGTAAACCCACCGATTTACCTTTCGCTTTTTTTGCCCCTTTGTTTCCTGCTTCCATCACACCCGGACCGCCACCGGTAATAACGCCATAGCCTTCTTTGGCCAATTTTTCGGCTATTTTTTCGGTGAGTTTGTAGTACGGGTTGTCGGGCTTGGTTCGCGCTGAACCGAAGATAGATATACATGGTCCGAATTGCTCCATACGGTCGAAACCATCGGCAAATTCAGCCATAATTTTGAACATTCTCCAAGACGAATCGGCATGATGATTCTTACTGCTCCATTTTTTCTGTTTCATAAATTTTAAATTGATTTGATAGGGTTAGTGGCTCTCCGGCTGGCGGTTAGCAATCAAAAATAACCCTGTTACGGTAAGTAGTCCGTTTATTAATAATAGTTCGTTCCCGATTTGATACCCCTCCGGATGGGCTTTGCAATAGGCATCAAGCAAATAGCAAAGTACAGGAACAATAATGCAAACGATAGGAACGAGTTTGTCGTGTACTTTTTGTTTTAATAAAATGCCAAACATGAATAGCCCTAACAACGGGCCATACGTGATGTTGGCGAGAAATAGAATGGTGCCGATAATCGTACCACTGTTCACGGCTTTAAAGCCTAAAATCACAACTAGCAAAAGCGCGGCAAACGATAAGTGAATGATTTGACGTGTTTTTTTGCTCTGCTCGTCTTTATGTAGAAAGTCGAAATAGAAAGAAGTAGTAAGCGTGGTCAATACCGAATCGGCACTGTTAAAGGTAGCCGCTGTAAGCCCTACAATAAACACAATGGAAGCAAACCAGCCTAAATGTTGCAAGGCCAACATTGGAAACAATTGATCTGTTTTAGCCGGAATGGCAATGTTTTGGACGGTTGCGAAATGGAAAAGCAAAGCACCCAGCGACAAAAACAGCACATTCACGCCCAGCTGAATAAAACTGAAAGTGTAAATATTGGTTTGTGCCTCTTTCAACGATCGACAACTCAAATTTTTCTGCATCATGTTTTGATCAAGACCGGTCATGGTGAGTGCGATAAGCGCACCTCCGATAAACTGCTTAAAGAAGAAATTTTTCGGCATCCAATCCCAATAGAAAATTTGTGTATTAGGCGAATCTACTACAGCCTGAACGATACCACCAAACGACAAGTTCAATTGATTGCCGATGGCTACAATCGAAAATATTACTGCTAGTAACAAAAACGAAGATTGGAACACATCTGTCCACACCAAGGTTTTAATGCCTCCGCGAATGGTGTACAACAAAATTAGAATGATAACGATTGAAGCTGAAAGGGCGAATGGAATATGCAATCCGTCAAACACAAAAAGCTGCAACACATTAATGGCCAAATACAAACGTGCTCCGGCTCCCAACAATCGGGATATCAAAAAATAGAACGAACCGGTTCGCTCGGAATACAGGCCAAATCTGGTTTTCAGATAGGTATAAATAGAAGTAAGATTGCGTTCATAGAACAACGGTAGCAAGATTTTCCCGATAATGAAATAACCTACCACATAACCCAACACCACTTGCAGGTAACTAAATTTATCGTTAGCCACTAAGCCAGGTACCGAAATAAAAGTAACACCCGACAGGGAATCGCCAATCATACCGAAAGCCACCAAATACCATTTCGATTGTTTGTTGCCTAGAAAATAACTGGCTTCATCGGCATTTCGGGAAGTTATCCACGAAATCAGCAACAGCATACAAAAGTAAAACCCAATAAATAGGAGAATATAGATAGGTGAAATCATTGAATGCAGTTACTTTTTATGAATTGCAATATACTATTTACGAAGAAATAGTACACAAAACAGAAAAGCCTCAACAGGGTGAGGCTTTAAAAAGTTAGAGCTTGAAAAATTATTCTTCAGTTGCTTTCTTTTTAGCTGGAGCTTTTTTAGCTGCTGCTTTCTTTGGTTTATCTTCCGTTTTTGCTGCTTTAGGGGCAACAGTTTTCTCTACTTTACTTGGTCTTGCATTACCAAAAGAACCTTTGAATCGTTTTCCTTTTTCGGTTTTTTTATCTCCTCTTCCCATGATTGTTTTAATTTTAAGTGCGACAAACGTACAAAAAAAATGCGCCTTGCCAAACACTAGTTCAGGTGAATGTCGTAACTCACCACATTTGTAATGATAGAATTGGCTTTATTTTTAATAATCCGATAGTGTTTATTGTTCATCGCCACCAAGATATGGTTGGCATCAGGCATGTTTTCTAACACATCAACTTTCTCGCCCGGAAAGAACCCGTTGTCAAGCATTTCTAAACATACTATGGGGTCTCTAAGATCTACTACAAAGGCAAATTCACCTTTTTTCAGTTGGGTTAGTCGTTTCATCTGTGGGCCAATATAGTCCATAAAGTTGCTCTTGTCAAGGCCTAATGCGGTAAATGTTGTCGACCAAACTTAGGGCAATCGCACTTTTGCGAGGCACATGACGGTAATTGGGCCAGCGCCATCAAGCAAATAATTGCTATCATTATTTTACGAAGACTATTTTTATTCATAATTAATAAACGAATTTTAATCGAAAATAAGTATTGCCAGCGAAAAGAAAAATAATAGTTGCACCGCTCAACTGGGGATTAGGACATGCCAGCCGCAGTGTTCCCATTATTCGTCTATTGTTGGAGCAGAATTTTGAAGTATTGCTTGCTTCCGATGGCGATGCGTTGCAATTGTTGCAATTAGAATTTCCTGAACTAAGCCGTTTTGAGCTGCCTTCCTATAATATCGAATATGGAAACCATTTTGCCTACAGTGTGTTGAAGCGTGTCCCTCATATATTAAGTACTATTCAAAAGGAGCGACAAACCATTGAAGCTATTGCCCAAAACACTGGCGCGGAAATCATCATCAGCGATAACCGCTACGGTTGCTATACTTCATTCACCAAAAACATTTTCGTTTGTCACCAACATCATCTATTGGTGCCGGTGTTTTCAGATTTGGCGAATAGCTTACACCAAAAGTTACTTCGCAAATTTGAGCAACATTGGATTCCGGATAGGGAAGAAACGGAAACAAAATTAGGCGGTCAGTTGAGTACATCAAACTTGCACAACGTGAGTTATATCGGCTCGTTAAGTCGTTTTCAAAAAATGGAAACAGCAAAAAAATACGATTGCATTGCAGTGATTTCGGGACCTGAGCCGCAACGCAGTTATTTTGAAGCCATTATTAAAGATCAATTTTCAGCCTCAGCACTTAAAACACTTTTGGTTTGCGGAAAAGCCACAGAAGTTTCGCCTGAAAAACAAATAGGCAATTGTACGACTGTACCCTTCCTCAACGCAGCCCAGCTAAATCAAGCCATTTGCGCCTCTGATGTGGTGATATGCCGATCCGGTTACAGCTCGGTTATGGATTTAGCCGTGCTAGAGAAGAAAGTGATTTTCATTCCCACACCCGGACAAACAGAGCAGGAATATTTAGCAGAATACTTTCAACAAAAAAACGTTGCACCCTGCTATAAACAGTCTGATTTTGAACTCAACACAGCGTTAATGGAAGTCAAAAAATACAGTGGATTTCATTCTTTCGAAGGGAAAAACAATCTTCGAACTATCATTGCACAGTTATAAAAGAATAGTATGAAACTTATACAATCATTTCGTTACGCTTTTAAAGGACTATTTGCAGCAGTTCAATCGGAGTTAAATATGAAGATCCATTTATTAGCCGTAGTTATTGTTGTATTTGCAGGTTTCTATTTCAAAATTACAAGTACGGAATGGTCGCTGGTATTGCTTTGTATGACATTTGTGATTGCGTTGGAATTAATCAATACTGCTATTGAAAAACTGCTCAACAAACTCCATCCTGAATTTGACGAAACCATTGGCCTTGCCAAGGATATATCTGCAAGTGCAGTGTTATTCGCGAGTATAATTGCTGTGATAATCGGAGCGATTGTTTTTGTTCCTTATTTGCTAAACCTATTTTTTTAGTACTATTAATCTCAATTTTAAACCATGTCACTACAAGAATTACGTCAACGTAAACTGAATGAAAAACGAAAAATAGCCGAAGAATTTTTAGCCGCTAACCAAGCCAAAAAAGGCGTGGTGACTACTGCTTCGGGTTTACAATACTTGGTTATAACGGAAGGAAATGGAGCGAAACCTACCATTAACGATAAGGTTACGGTACATTACGAAGGCAAATTATTGAACGATACTATTTTCGATAGTTCCGTAAAACGCAATAAACCCGCTACTTTCCCATTGAAAAACGTAATTGAAGGCTGGCAAGAAGGTTTGCAATACATGAATGAAGGAGCTAAA
This sequence comes from Chitinophagales bacterium, assembly GCA_044226285.1. Classification (GTDB taxonomy): domain Bacteria; phylum Bacteroidota; class Bacteroidia; order Chitinophagales; family LD1; genus CALAYL01. The sequence goes on from JBGAHI010000004.1 coordinate 307,451, forward strand.
TTCCGATTTTTCATTCCATCACATTTAGCCTATGGCGAATTAGGCGCAGGGCCAATCGGGGCGCTAGAAACCTTAATTTTTGAAGTAGAGTTGCTCTCGATTAACTAAGCTTTGGCCGTTGGTGTTTCCGCTTCTACACTCGCTTCCGATGAAGCATTTTCGGATGTAGTTGGTGTTACTGTTTCTTCCTGCGGAAAAAATCGCTTCTGAAAGATCAATACAAAGAAAACGCTTACCGTTATTGCAGAATCGGCAATGTTGAAAACCGGACGAAAAAACTCGAACGGCTCACCACCCCATATGGGCACCCATTTCGGGAATTCACCTTTCAAAATCGGGAACCATAACATATCTACCACATAGCCCTGCATAAATCCTGCATAGCCTTTAGCCGGGAACATTTCCGCAACACGACCGTAACTATCGGTGAAAATCAATCCGTATACCGCACTATCGATAAGATTTCCGGCTGCACCTGCAAAAATGGCGGCCGCGCAATACACCAAACCTTCCGGCTTATTTTTGCGAATTAAATCTACTATCATGTAGAAGATAAAACCTATGGCAAAAAAGCGGAATACCGACAATACTAATTTTCCATACGGTCCCGGCAACTCAATACTAAAAGCCATTCCTGGGTTTTCTACAAAATGAATATTCCACCAACTGTCGTAGTGTTGCGGTATGTTCTGATTCTCAATCATGTGGGTTTTTACCCAAATTTTCAAACCTTGGTCGAGGGCCAAAATGGTGAAAATAATAAGGGCAGATATGATGTACTTTCTTTTCATTGTTTGATGATTTTATAAATACTGTTACACAACGGCAACAAATACTTTAATGGTTTCTTCATTATACTCTAACTCGTCAAAGCTATCCAAAGTGTCTACCACTTCAATTTCTTTCGCTAAAATTTCGTTGGCGATATAATCGTGGAAATTCACAATAGCTTCTTTGAGCATGTCGTTTGCTATCACTTTTACTTTAATGCGATCGAGCACTTTGAAATCTTTGTCTTTTCGGAGATTCTGCACCTTATTCACGAACTCACGCGCATTGCCTTCCTGACGTAATGCATCCGTTAAAGTTACATCCAAAGCCACTGTCAACGCACCTTCTGAAGCTACTAGCCAACCCGGAATATCTTCGGTTTGAATATCTACATCGGCCAAAAACAATTCGAACGATTCGCCTTCTAAATTCAACACATACTTTTGATCGCGTTCAATTTGTGAAATATCATCGGCAGTAAAGGCCAATACCGCATTTTGAACAGCTTTCATTTTCGAGCCAACGCGTTTTCCTAATTCTTTGAAATTCGGTTTGATTTTCTTTTTCACCACACCCGATGCATCGCTGATATATTCAATAGCCTTCACATTCACCTCACTCAAAATGTAGCTTTCGACCTTCTCGAATTGTGCTTGTGTTTTGGCATTCACCACCGGAATCAAAATTTTAGACAACGGCTGACGAACTTTTATTTTCTCTTTCTTACGCAATGAAAGAATCAACGAACACGAACGTTGTGCCAGTTCCATGCGCTCTTCCAAATCCTTATCCAGCAAGCTTTCATCAGCTTTCACTAAATAGGAAAGATGTACCGAAGCGCTGCCTTTGTTCAAATTGCGGTGCATCCATTCGCTGAAGAACGGAGCAACTGGGCTCATTAACTGCGACACTACATTCAAACACTCAAACAAGGTTTCGTAAGCCGCTTGTTTGTCATCGCTCATTTCGCCTTTCCAGAAACGTCTGCGGTTCAAGCGCACATACCAATTGCTCAAATCTTCATCTACAAATTTCTCGATAGCGCGTGCCGCTTTGGTTGGCTCATAGTCTTCGAAATAACCTGTTGTGTCTTTGACTATGGTTTGCAATTTCGAGATAATCCAACGATCTAACTCCGGTTTTGCTTCGTTACTTATTTTCTTCGCAGCATCATATTTCCAGTTATCGATGTTCGCATATAGCGCAAAGAAACCGTAGGTATTGTACAAGGTGCCGAAATGCGAACGAATCACATCTTGCAACCCTGTCATGTCGAATTTCATGTTATCCCAAGGGTCGCTGTTGCGCATCATGTACCAACGCGTAGCATCGGCTGAATACTTTTCGATGGTTTCAAACGGGTCGATTACATTGCCCAAACGCTTACTCATTTTATTGCCGTTTTTATCGAGCAACAAACCGTTCGACATTACATTTTTATACGCCACCGAATCAAACAAAGCCACGCCTAACACGTGTAAAGTGAAGAACCAACCACGGGTTTGATCTACTCCCTCGGCAATAAAATCGGCCGGGAAATTCTGTTTAAATGTGCCTTCATTTTCTAACGGATAATGCCACTGTGCATAAGGCATAGCGCCTGAATCGAACCAAACATCCACTAAATCGGCAACCCGTTTCATTGGTTTTCCGGAATCAGACACTAATACAATTTCGTCTACATAAGGTTTGTGCAAATCGGTTACCTCCGTAGGTTGCATAAAGCCCGCTTGTACCGACTTTTCGATTTCTGTTTTCAACTCGTCAATCGAACCAATACATTTTGTTTCGCTATTATCTTCTGAAAGCCATATAGGAAGTGGTGTTCCCCAATAGCGTGAACGCGATAAATTCCAATCCACTAAGTTTTCTAACCATTGTCCGAAACGACCTTCACCGGTGTGCGTTGGTTTCCAGTTGATGGTTTTATTTAACTCAATCAAACGATCTTTAATAGCTGTTGTTTTGAAGAACCACGAATCGAGCGGATAATAAATAATCGGCTTATCGGTACGCCAACAATGCGGATAACTGTGGTCGTATTTCTCGGTTTTGAATAATTTGTTTTCGAGCTTCAACTTCAACACAATCAAGTCATCGGCACTCATGAAACTCTTCAAATCGGCAATAATATTGTTGACGCGAAGAATTTCCTTTTGTAAATGAAACTCCTGCTCTTTTTCAGCATCAGTAAAATAGGCCTCTTTCACAAAACGTCCATCGAGCGGAAAAACCGGATCGTTCACTTCATCCACAAATTTTCCTTGCTTATCAACCAATGTTAACGAGCCAATGCCATTTTGTTTCGCCACACGAAAGTCGTCAGAACCAAAGCTTGGCGCTATATGTACGATACCTGTTCCATCAGTAGTGGTAACAAAATCGCCCAAAATTACACGGAAAGCATCGCCATCTGTTGGTTGTGCATAGGGCAATAATTGTTCGTAGCGAATACCTTCGAGTTCGGCTCCTGTGAATGAAGCGAGAATGCTAAACGGAATTTTTTTATCGCCTTTTTTATATTCATCAAAACTCAAAGCTGCATTATCAGCCGGAAAATATTTCCCTACTAAATCCTTTGCTAAAATAACATGCGCCAATTGATGCGTAAACGCATTGAATGTTTTCACCAATACATACTCAATATCCTTTCCTACTGCTAAAGCAGTATTGCTCGGCAACGTCCAAGGTGTAGTGGTCCATGCCAAGAAGAACACATCACCTTCTACATTGAACTTCGGATTCGAACCGGCCACTTTGAATTGGGCGATGGCACTCACATCCTTCACATCTCTGTAACAGCCCGGCTGGTTCAATTCGTGCGAACTTAACCCTGTTCCGGCAGCCGGAGAATAAGGCTGAATGGTGTATCCTTCATACAACAAACCTTTATCAAACAACTGTTTCAAAATCGCCCACAAACTTTCGATGTAATAGTTTTCGTACGTGACATACGGATGCTCCATATCCACCCAATAGCCCATTTTACGGGTCAAATCGTTCCAGATATGGGTGAACTTCATCACATCTTCACGGCACAATTTATTGTATTCGGCCACAGTAATTTTTGTACCGATATCGGCTTTAGTGATACCGATTTTTTTCTCCACCCCAAGCTCCACGGGCAATCCATGTGTATCCCAGCCGGCTTTGCGCTCTACACGATAGCCCTGCAATGTTTTAAAACGGCAAAACAAATCTTTGATGGTACGGCTCATCACGTGGTGAATGCCCGGCAAACCGTTGGCACTTGGCGGGCCTTCGAAAAACACAAAACGTTTATCATCGGGGCGAGTGCTAATACTTTGTTCAAACACATTATTCTCTTCCCACCAGGTCAAAATTTCTTTTTCCATAGCCGGTAAATCCATCATCGCATATTCAGGAAAACCTGAAGCATTACTGTCTTTTCGTTTCATATATCAGCGTAATAATCTGTAGACGGCTCCAAAACCGACTATTTTTTGAGCGGGTAAAATAAGGAAATTTACAAGAGTGGGCGAATCGTGGGCGATGTAACTCGCATTTCTAAGGAATTTTAAGACTATACAATATTTTTTTGTTCCATCCGTTTGGGGTGAATGATTAATTTAGGCTCATGAATCGGTTGATATATACAGTTACGCTCCTTTTGTTTTGTTCACTATTGTCTGCACAACAACGCGCCATTGGTACATGGCAAGCGCATTTCCCTTATTCCATTGGCAATCAGATTGAAGATGCAGAAGACAGAATTTATTGCGCTTCTACGCTTGCCATTTTTTATATCGACAAAGAAGATAACAGCATGCAAACCCTCAACAAAGCCAATGGATTGAGCGATGTGGGTGTCAAAAAAATTAAATACAGTGCCTCTGCCAAAACACTGATTGTAGCGTATGAAAACAGCAATATTGACTTATTGGTAGATGGCGAGAATATCTACAATCTGCCCGACATCAAAAATAAAATTACCAGCAGTTCGAAAAACATCAACGACATTTTTGTGTATGGTAATTTCGCTTATTTGTCGACCGACATTGGGATTGCCGTGTTAGATTTAGTGAAAAAAGAAATTAAATCGACCTATGTAATTGGCAATAATGGAGGAAACGTGGTGGTGAATGGGGTTGTGATTAACAACGGTAAAATTTTTGCAGCAACGGCTGAAGGGGTAAAAATAGCACCATTAAACAGTCCTAACCTGCAAAATTACACATTTTGGACGTTGCAAACATCCGGGTTTTCTCCTCAACTTTCTGATTTTATTGGTCGTTCACAAAACACTGTTTTTGCTTCGATGCACGACAGTATTTTCCGTTACGATGGCAGCACATGGAACTTGGCCTACACTAAAGCCGCTTGGGATGTTAAGGCCATGAAAACGAATGGCAATGTCCTTTCTGTGTGTCTTTGGAACGACACAAACGGAGCCAACAACCGCACGATTTTAGCCTTGAGCGATGATGGCAGTTTTGTTGAAACCAACTATACAAAATCATTTAAACCAAATGATATTATGATTTCCGGCTCTATTACATGGATTGCCGATGCTTGGGAAGGGGTTTTGAAGTACAGTTCACCAAGCGTTACTCCTGAACATTTTGCACCTAACGGTCCCGTATCAAACGGTGTATTTAATATGGCCATTGCAGATGGAGTGACGTATTTGGCAGCCGGAGGAACTGATCCATCGTATAGTGATTATAGGAATAACCGCGATGGACTAGTATTCTACAAGGATCAAAATTGGAAAGCCTATACCCTATACAATTATGCACAATTATACAGCTATGCCGATTTTCTATCGGTTGCACATAATCCGATTACTAATAAGGTTTATTATGCTTCATTTCAAGGCGGTTTAGCAGAATTGGATTTAAACAATAACACTATCTCTACCTATGATAGCAGTAATAGCCCCATCAGACCTGTAGCCGGCACGAAAGTATTTCGAGTTACGGCCGTTTGCGTTGATGCATTAGGAAACACATGGATGAGTAATGCCAATTCACCACGCCCTTTAATTGTTTTAAAGCCGGATGGAACTTGGAAAAGTTTTAATGTTCCATATTCGTTTAACTCTACCCGAAAAATGATAGCAGTGGATGGAAATATTTGGATGTGTAATCGCCCGGGAAATATCGTGGTGTACAATCCGGGTGAGGATATTGACGATGAAAGCGATGACCAATACCGAAGCTTAGGCTCAGGAACGGGTGGTGGCGGACTTCCTAACAACAGCGCATGGAGCATTGTAGAAGATAAAAACGGAGATGTTTGGGTAGGGACCGATGAGGGTATTGGTACGTTTTACTGCGCTTCAAGCGTATTTACCAGCAGCGGTTGCGATGCCGATAAAATCAAGGTGGATCGCGATGGTTACATTGGTTATTTGTTCGGAACAGAAAGCGTAAAAGCTATTGCTGTTGATGGTGCCAACCGAAAATGGGTAGGCACCGGTAATGGTGTTTGGCTGATCAGTGCTGATGGGAAGAAAGAGTTGTTGCGCTTCACCAAAGATAATAGTCCGTTGCCGTCTAATTTCATTACTGATATAAAAGTGAATGACGAGAATGGCGAAGTCTTTATTGGTACCGAAAATGGCTTGGTAAGCTACCAAGGCGATGCCATAAAGGGAGGGGAGAAAAAAGGCGTGGCGTTGGTTTATCCGAACCCTGTTCAGCCATCATATACCGGACCAATAGCTATTAAAGGATTAGTGGATGACGCCTATGTAAAGATTACAGATGCAGCAGGGGTATTGGTTTTCCAAGGGAAAGCCAATGGCGGACAAATGATTTGGGATGGAAAAGGCTATACCGGCAATAGAGTAAAATCGGGTGTTTATATTGTTTACTCGGCTACAGAATTAGGCAAGGAAAAGTCGGTAGCGAAAATAGTGTTGCTCAATTAAAGCCTTATCTTGCAGCATGAAAACGGCTTCAGGAAAACGCTACTTTTTATTATTCATTCTCTTTTTTGTAGGCGGGTTAGCTATGTATTGGCGGGCAAAAGCCGGGGTTTTTACCTTCGACCCACTTGATTGGGTAAGACCGTTTGACGAGTTAGGCATTAAAGGGCTATTCGTTAACTTTCGAGATATTTCTGTTCGTCCGTTTCTGTTGCTCGTTACGTACTTTGGCTATGCCTGCTTTGGTTTGAACGAAACCGTTGCTTTAATCTTTTGCTTGTTTTTACACGCTTTCAACGCCACCATGATAGCATGGTTTGTGAATCGAATGTTGCCTGAAAACGAGAATGTTTTGGGAATATTAGCCGGACTCATTTTTCTTTTCCTGCCTTATCAAACTGAAGTTGTTGTATGGGGTGTAGGAAATTTATATGCCATTACTTTAGCGCTTTTTTGGGGAATGCTTTGGAGTATCATTCAATATGAAGGTACCAATAAGAAGCCGTTTCTATACACCCATGTTGTATTTTTCATTTTAGCCATTTTCACCCACGAATTAGCCTTTGTGTTTCCGTTTGCTGTCTTTTTCCTAATACTCCTTTTGTTTGCCGCTGAAAAAAGAAAAGCATTGTTGACACTGGAAGTGTTATTGGTGTTTATTTTTCTTCCGCTCTATCTTGTCATCAACAAAATTGTTTTAGGCGTTTGGGTAGGGCACTATGGCATTGAAAAGCACACTCAGATTCATATTCAGCAGATTGCAGCTACTTATATTTCTTATTGGTTTAAATTTCTATTACTCACCAATTGGTGGGAGCCGCATTGGCGTGATGCCTGCTATCAGTTTATTGAACAACATGTATTACGAAGTGCCGCATTATTAATTGCCGCAGGCGGGCTGTGGCTTTGGTTAGCCCGAAAAAGCACCTCCATAAAACTCAGTCTTTTCCTCTTTATCACATTTACAGGTCTCGTGATTCCGGTGTTGAACCTCTATTTCATTCCTTGGATTCCTATTCATGGCGACCGTTTGGGCTACTTACCATCGTTATTCTTTGTTGCCGCTGCATTGGTGGCGTTATACAGTATCCATCGTTACTTGGCATTGGGTTACGGATTGGTTTGGTTAATGGCATCGCTATTTTTCTTAAATGAAAACATCAACAATTGGCATGCAGCAGGAGAGGTAATGCATCAATTGGAAAGCACTTTCCCTGAAGCCGGCACACGCCCCATCTTCATTTTAGCAGAAGCCGATAATTTTAAAGGGGCCTACATGTATCGCTGCAGATTAGATTTCCCGTTTACTGAAGTAATGCGCATTAAACATCATCGCGATTACACAAGACAAACCAAAGAAGTATATGGTTTTAACATGCAAAGTAAAGTCGATAAAATTAATGTGCATGTTGTAGACAGCAACACTTTGAAAGTGGAGTTCGAACAATGGGGCAATTGGTGGTGGAAAGCACAAGCCGGTGCCACGAACCTCGATAATGCAATCTATTCGACCACTATTGACGATTGGAACCACAGCTATTTGATTCATTTTAAACAGAAACCTAAAAACGCATTATACCTCTATCAATCGGGTATGGAGTGGAAAGAAGTTGAAAATTTTTAGGCCATGTTTCTGAAGACAAGAGGTATCGTATTGCAAACCATCAAACACTCCGAAACGAGTGTAATTGCGCGTATCTATACTGAACAATTAGGCCGACTTTCCTTCATGATTAATGGTGTGCGTACTTCGAAATCGGTTTCAAAAGCCGCCATGCTGCAGCCCGGCACCTTACTGGAAATGGATTTTTTATATCAAGAAAACAAGAAACTCCACTATATCAAGGATTTCAAGCGGGCGCATGTGTACCAAAGCATTCCCTTCGATACCCGAAAATCGGCCATGCTGATGTTTATTATTGAAGTGGTGTCGCACTCGTTACACGATCATGAAGAGAACGAAGAACAATTCGAATTTGTGTATGATCAACTGGCAGAACTCGACCGTTCAACTGTTGTGAACGCCTTTTATCATTTACAATTTTTACTATTCTTCACGCAGCATTTGGGCTTCTTCCCTACGCTCAATCACTCGGTACACAATCCGGTGTTTGATTTGCAATCGGGACATTTCTGCAATGGTAACGGAGCTTTACCCAATATGATGAATGCTGCTGAAAGTGCTGTTTTAAATGATTTGCTTCACTCTACACCCTTTGAAAAACCGAATATTGCTTGCGACAGACAGGTTAAAAACAATGTGCTGGAAAAGCTTTTACAATACTACGCGCTGCATATTGATTCATTTAGGAACATTCAATCGCATCACATTTTTGAGAGCGTATTTGCCTGACATTGAAGGAAATTTGTACAATCCACAACACACTGTTATTTCTATTTCCGGTTGAAACCCATGCACCATGGAATTCCATTTTACATTTAAACTACAAATAATAATGTTTAGGGAATGAGTAGTTCGTTTGAAGTTATCGGGGGACAGAAATTGAAAGGTGAAATTGTACCGCAAGGCGCGAAAAATGAGGCGTTACAGATTATCTCAGCCGTATTGCTCACCAAAGAAAAAGTAACCATTTCCAACATTCCTGATATTCGGGATGTAAATTTATTGATTGAAATTTTGGGCGATTTGGGCGTAAAAGTGGCTCGTATCAACGATGAAACCTATTCCTTCCAAGCCGATGAAATTAACATGGAGTACCTGCAAGGCGATGTGTTCCGCAAAAAAGGGGCAGCGCTCAGAGGGAGTATCATGATTATTGGTCCGCTGTTAGCCCGCTTTAAAAAGGCGTTCATGCCTAAGCCGGGAGGCGATAAAATTGGCCGCAGACGATTAGACACGCACTTTCTAGGATTTGAAAAATTAGGCGCTACGTTCAACTTCGATTCTGAAGAAAGTTTCTTTTCCATTGAAGCCACCAACTTGCAAGGTACCTATATTTTATTGGATGAGCCTTCGGTGACTGGAACCGCAAACATTGTGATGACGGCTGTTCTAGCCAAAGGAAAAACCACTATTTACAATGCAGCCTGCGAACCTTATTTGCAACAGTTGTGCAATATGTTGGTGCGCATGGGCGCTAAAATCGATGGCATTGGCTCGAATTTATTATACATCGATGGCGTTGCCGAATTAGGCGGCACGGAGCATCGCATGTTACCCGATATGATTGAAATTGGTTCCTTTATTGGTCTGGCAGCCATGACTCAATCGGAAATTTTAATCAAAGACTGTCGCATTGATCAATTAGGCAATATTCCAACCGTATTTCAGAAACTGGGTATTCAAATGGAATTCCGTGGCGATGATATTTTCATTCCATCGCAAGACCATTACGAAATTCAACGTTTCATTGACGGCTCAATTCTAACTGTAGCCGATGGTCCGTGGCCATTGTTCACACCCGATTTGATCAGTATTGTGTTGGTGACCGCCACACAGGCTAAAGGCTCAGTTTTGATTCACCAAAAAATGTTCGAGTCACGCCTATTTTTCGTAGATAAATTGATAGACATGGGCGCACAAATTATTTTGTGTGATCCTCACCGTGCTTCGGTTATAGGTATCGATAAAGCCTACAAATTACGGGGAATTACCATGTCGTCTCCGGATATTCGGGCAGGGGTTTCGCTGTTGATTGCCGCCCTCTCGGCCGAAGGAAAATCCACCATCAACAATATCGACCAAATTGACCGTGGATACCAACGCATCGATCAACGGTTGAACGCCTTAGGCGCCAAAATAAACCGAGTATAGATGAACCACAACCCAATACCTACTGAGCTCTGGGAGTACTTGAAAACCAAGTACCATGCGAAAGACGCTCAGTCGATAAAGGGAGGTACGCTCAACGATGTAGCCAAAGTGACTACCGACAACCAATCCTTTTTTGTGAAATGGAACGATGCGCTATTATTTCCCGGCATGTTTGAGGCAGAAGCAGAAGGGCTAAAACTCATCACCAATGCAAATGCGGGTTTCGCCCCACAATTAATAGAAACTGGTGAAGTAGAAGATGCATCATTCCTGCTATTGGAATACATAAAGCCAGGGTTCAGAACCTACCAGTCGATGGAACAATTGGGCGAACGCCTGGCACAAATGCACCGGCAAACCCAAACACAATTCGGCTTGCACATTAACAACTACATGGGCATTCTGCAACAATTCAATAAACCTAGCGAAACTTGGGCCGATTTTTTTATTGAAAGCCGATTGAAACCATTGGTGAACAAGGCTTTTCACATGCGGTTATTAGAACTAGAAGACGTTTCCAAATTTGTGGAATTATATCAAAAACTACCCGAGTTGTTTCCGGCAGAACCGCCAGCGTTACTGCATGGCGATTTATGGAATGGGAATGTGATGGTAAACGAGCTGGAGCAGCCTATTTTGGTGGATCCGGCCTGCTACTTTGGCAACCGTGAGGCCGATATTGCCATGACTATGCTTTTTGGCGGCTTCGATCGTGTATTCTACGAGGCTTATCATGCGAACTACCCATTGGAAAACGGTTGGCAAGAAAGGGTTTCGTTATGGAACCTATATCCGCTTCTTGTCCACTTATTACTCTTCGGCAAGGCCTATAAATCGGAATTAGTGCAATCGTTAAGACGAAACGTTGCGTAATTTTCGGAAAATTCTGTCAAATTGTCCCATACCGTGGCTTGGCAAAGTATTTGATATTTTTGCGGGAAAGATGGATATGGAAAATCAAGACAAGGTGAACGAACAAGAACAAAACGAAATGCTTTCGGAGGAGCAAACAAAGGAGTTGCTCAATGATATTGAGGCACAAACCATCGACCCGCGCGATGCTGAAATCGAGGAACTAAAAAAACAAATCGAAGAACAAAAAGACAAGTATTTACGCTTGTTTGCCGATTTCGACAACTTTAAAAAACGTAATGCCAAAGAGCGTTTGGAGTTGATTCAAACAGCCGGAAAAGATGTGATTACGGCATTATTGCCAACGCTAGACGATTTCGAACGTGCGTTGAAAGCTACTGAAAATGCTACCGACATTGCGGCAGCCCGAGAAGGCATGCTGCTCATTCACAACAAACTACTGAACAGTCTGCAACAAAAAGGATTGAAAGCGATTGAATCGAAAAACACCGATTTCAATGTAGAATTACACGAAGCGATTACGGAAATTCCTTCTCCAACACCTGAAATGCAGGGCAAAGTGATTGATGAAATCGAAAAAGGATATTATTTAGGCGATAAAATTATCCGCTTCGCAAAAGTAGTGGTAGGTGCAAAAGCATAATCACCACTTCACTTTATCCATTTAGAATTTTAGCAAAAAACACATGGCAAAACGAGACTATTACGAAATATTGGAAGTAACCAAAGGCGCAACGGCAGAGGAAATCAAAAAAGCCTACCGAAAGGTGGCGTTGAAGTATCACCCCGATAGAAATCAGGGCGACAAAGCGGCTGAAGATAAATTTAAAGAAGCTGCTGAAGCCTACGAGGTACTCAGCGATCCTGCCAAAAAAGCGAAATACGATCAATACGGACATGCAGCCAACGATATGGGCGGTGGTTATGGCGGTGGCGGCTATGGCAACATGGAAGATATTTTCAGAAACTTTGGCGACATCTTTGGTGGTGGCGGTGGAGGCGGTGGTTTCGAAGACTTTTTTGGCGGTGGACGAAGAAGTGGCGGACAACAACGTGGACGTAAAGGCGCAAATTTGCGCATTAAGGTGAAGTTGACTTTACAAGATGTAGCCAACGGTGTTACGAAATCCATTAAAGTAAAGAAGCAGGTAGCTTGTGCCACTTGCGATGGATCGGGAGCCAAAGATAAAAACTCGGTAGGTCGTTGTACCAATTGCGGTGGCTCGGGTGTGGTGCGAAAAGTAACCAATACGTTTTTGGGGCAAATGCAAACGCAATCTACTTGTCCGTACTGCAACGGAAGCGGACAAACCATTACCAAAAAATGTACGACTTGTAACGGCATTGGAACAGCCTATGGCGAGGAGCAATTAGACCTGAACCTTCCGGCAGGTTTACAAGAAGGCATGCAAATGTCGGTTACCGGCAAAGGCAATGCAGGCGAGCAAGGCGGACCGGCAGGCGATTTGATTGTACAAATTGAAGTAGAGAAACACCCTGAACTGGAAATAGACGGGCAACATGTGATTTATCATTTGTTCTTGAACTATGCCGATATTGTGTTGGGTTGCAGTGTAGAAGTTCCAACCATTGAAGGACGGGCAAAAATAAAAGTGCCCGCAGGTACACAGGCCGGCAAAATTCTTCGTTTGGGTGGGAAAGGTTTGCCTTCGGTGAACAGCTATGGCAAAGGCGATCAATTGATTATTGTGAACGTGTATTCGCCAACTGAATTGAATGCTGAAGACAAAAAGTTATTGGAAAAAATGCGCGAATCTCCGGGATTCAAACCGAAAAGTGGATTGAAAACCGAGCGCGGCTTTTTCGATAAAATGAAGGATATTTTTGGGGAGTAATTAGTTCAATATTTCGTTAATCAGGTTAGCGTCTTTCTCATAATTACGCACAGCAACATACGCCATCAGCAACACACCAAATACCCAAAGCATAGCGCTGCTGCCGAATAGCAAATGAATTCCGCTTTTACTGATGAAAGCAAAATCAGCAATTCCTAGTTGCACTAGCTGTGAAAATACGGATGTGTTGAAATCGGTAAAAAGTAGCATCGTTAATCCTAACCATAGCCAACCCGTTAGCTGAAAGAAGCGTAGAATGGGTGAAACACTTTTGCTTTCTGCTTTTGTTTCCGTGTCGATAAGCGCCATCGTTTGATCAACAAATGAAGGGGAAGGAGAAAGCAGTTCAGACTCTTTAAGCAATGTGTTCATCTCCAAAAATGAATGGTACCGGGCCTCCCATTCTCCATCTGTTGCAATTTTTTCACGTAACAGTTCTGCTTCTTCCGCAGAAAGCAGTCCATCAATGTAATCCAATATTTTTTCATCCCGTTCCATAATCTTTATTTTTGAATCGCCAATTGTTCAATTGTTGTTTTCAGTTTCACGCGCGCGCGGTGTAGTTTCACTTTCACCGCATTTGTTTCCATTTGGAGAATATCGGCTATTTCTGCCAAACTTTGTTCGCCTTGGTAAAAGAGCGAAATGATTTGTGCATCATCGGCCGGAAGTTTCAACATGGCCTTTTCGATTAATTTTAGCTGCTCTTCTTCAGGACTGGAAAGGATTTCGTGATCTTCCTGTTGTTCATGTCGTTCATTCAATTCACTAAATACTAACTTTCGTTTCGAAAGAAAAGTAGACGTTGAATTATTCGCAATACAACACAACCAAGTCGAAAACTTCGCATCCCCTTTAAACGATGCAATATATTTATAGGCTTTCACAAAAACATCCTGCGCAATTTCTTCAGCATCTTCACGGCTATTTACCCTTCGGTACACCATAGTAAAAACAAGCGATTGATGCCTAGCCACTAACGAACGATAGGCATGCACATTGCCCGCCTTCACCGATGCTATAAGTTGCTCTTCCGTCATCATTATTGTCTTAGACTATACTATAATAAGAAAGGTTACCATTTCGGTCGGAAAATTTATTTTTTTAAAAAACTGTAACCTTTTGTTTGGAATCTTGGTCATAGATTTCAAACAAACATTCATCACATCAAAAACAAAAATTATGGACGAAAACATCATCGGAGTATTTATCCCCATTATTGCCATCATTGGAGGCGTTGGAATGGCTATTTTTTCAATCTACACGAAAAACAAAGAACGATTGGCTATGATTGAAAAAGGCTTAAACCCTTATGAAGGGAAGCCGCAAAAAGGGGCAACGGCTCCGGTTGTGAAAGCGCTAGCCTATGCCGGCATTGGACTTGGTTTGTTGGTGGGTTATATCGCTAAACCCTATTTAGCAGCACCCGATTCAAAAGGAACTATTATTGTGATTGGTTTTGCGCTTCTTTTTGGCGGACTTGGGTATTTCCTTGGTTTAACCATGTTCAAAAATGACGATAAGCCTACTTCATAAATAATTTACAATTACTTTATAGAAAGCAACTCAAAATATTGGGTTGCTTTTTTATTTTTAAGCATGAGAACTTTATCTACTACATTATTACTGTTTTTCTTTTCGGTTAGCACTTTTGCAACCGATACTTATAAATATGATATGTTCCTATTGGGAAGCAAAATCGGGACAATAATCGTCACACACGAAAAGCGCAGTGACGGCTCCGACTTTTTTGTAATGACTTCGGATGCACGTGCAAAAATCTTATGGACTGACAGGACCAGCAAAACCCGCTGCGAGGTAGTATTCAAAGACGGAAAAATGATTAGCTCGGTGCACGATAAAGTGGAAAATACCAGCGGACAAAGAATTTGCAAGGTAACCTCCGATAAAAATGGTTATAAAGGAACGGTGAATGGGGTACCCTTCACAGTGGGCGAAACACCTACATATTGCGTATCGAGCTTATACGTTCAGGAACCGAAAAATGTAAAACGCATATTCTACGAACCCGATGGTACTTTTGCCGATATAAAAAAAATTGCCCCAGATGCCTACGAATTTAAAAGCTCGGATGGCAATCGAAATGTGTATCGTTACAAAGACGGACAAATCACTGAAATGGAGTTTCATCTCACTTTTGTTTCAGTAACGGTAAAACGAGCAAAATAATTGAACATACTAAGCGCAGCAAAATGAGTTTTCTTTCTATTGAGCATGTTTCGAAAAAATTTGGTGATTACAAAGCGAATGACGATATCAGTTTGTCGATTCAAAAAGGAAAAATTTTTGGATTGTTAGGGCCGAATGGAGCCGGAAAAACTACGCTGATTCGAATGATAACACGTATTTTGTTGCCTGATTCCGGAACCATTTTGTTTGACGGAAAACCACATAACGACAAGCATACCGAGCGTATTGGCTACATGCCCGAAGAGCGTGGCCTGTACAAAAACATGAAAGTGTATGATCACTTAGTGTACTTGGGAAAACTCAAAGGATTAAGTGCTGCTGACGCGAAAGCTAAAACCCTGCAATGGTTACAACGATTGGAAATAGAGACTTGGCGGGATAAAAAAATTGAAGAGTTATCGAAAGGCATGAGCCAGAAAGTCCAATTCATAGGCACTGTCATTCACGAGCCGGAATTGTTGATTTTGGATGAACCTTTTTCAGGGCTCGATCCAATCAACTCGCAAATTATTGACGAAGAAATTCATCGCTTAAAAGCGGAGGGGAAAACCATTATTTTCTCTACACACCGCATGGAGCAAGTGGATCAGATATGCGATGAAATTGGACTGATTAACAAAGGGCATTTGATTTTGCATGGCGATGTAACCGAACTAAAGAACAGATTCAAACAATCAATTTTTGAGGTGAAGTTTGCTGAAAGTAAAGACAATGTTGATGTTTCAGGACTAGAAATAGTGGAACAAAATGCCAGCCGCATGGTATTAAAGGCGAATGAAAGATCAAACGCAGAACTCCTCCGAATGCTTTTGGATAGAGGGCTACAAATCACCTCGTTCCAAGAAATACTACCAACGGTGCAGCAGATTTTTATTCAACAAGTAAATAGCAACTCACATGCGTAAGATTGGCTTTATTATTTGGAGAGAATATATAACGCGAGTAAGCACAAAATCGTTTTTGTTCACCACGCTGCTTGCACCGCTTTTGTTTTTGGGCCTGCCAATCGTAACGATTTTATTGACGAAGTCGAGCAGCGATAGCATAAAGCAAATTGCGATTGAAGATAAAAGTGGTTTATTTAAAGACATCCCGTTTGCTGATAAAGAAGATGGTTCATTGTATTTTAAAAAAACAAACAGCGAAAACATTTCCAATACCTCTTTTAAAACCTCTGTTTATGATGGATTGATTGTTATCCCATCAAACTTCGATTTGAAGAACAGCGGACGAACGCCTATTACGTTTATCTCCAAAAAGCGAGCTGGAATGGGCGTTAGAGATTACATCGACAAAACCATCAATAAGGCAGTACTCAAACTAAGATTCCAGCATTTTGCACAAAATAGCATGACAGATATTGATTTTGAAAAAGAAATCACCATTAACTATGAACGCTTTGAATCGGGAGACGATAAAAGTGCGTTTGTAAATCTAGCCTCGGTAATTGGTTACCTCACCGGCATGCTGATTTACATTACCATAACCATTTATGGCACAATGATTTTGCGCGGTGTGATGGAAGAAAAAACAAATCGGGTAATGGAAGTACTGATTTCGAGCGTTAAACCGTTTCAGTTGATGTTCGGCAAAATTATAGGCGTTGGAGCAGTAGGACTCACACAGTTTTCGGTTTGGATTGCACTCTTGTTTATTGGAAATTTGTTTTTAGCACCTTTGCTACTTTTGATAGGTGTAGATGCGAATGGCTTATCCGGTGCGCCTTCGGGCATGAACAGCCCTGTAGACCAATCGGAAATGCAAGCCATGATGATGAGTTTGAAGGATGTCCATTTTGGGTGGATTGGCATGGGTGTACTTGTTTATTTTCTGCTTGGTTTTTTCCTTTACGGAACCATGTTTGCAGCCGTAGGAGCAGTGGGTAACGATGAAACAAATGCACAATCGCTGACCCTGCCCATTATGTTGCCGATAATTATTGCCTTTATGATGATGATAACTGCCCTTAATGATCCTGAAGGAAAAGTTGCGTTTTGGGGAAGTATAATCCCTTTCACATCGCCTGTAATTATGCCGGCACTATTGGCCTATCAGCCACCGTTTTGGCAAATCGGACTTTCGGTGTTCTTGCTCATATTAACGTTTATACTCATAACTTATTTTGCAGGAAAAATATACCGAATCGGGGTTTTGATGTATGGCAAAAAGATTAGCTTTAAAGAAATTTTTCACTGGTTAATTCAATAAACGAACATGCAATTCAAGAAATTCACATTCCTTATACTCACAATTCTTCCTTTTTTAGGATTTGCGCAGAAAGAATTAAAAATTACTGAACAAGAAAAAGAAATGAGCTTAGGGACTCGAAATGCTTATGTGGTTGATATTCCGCAAGCAAAGCTCAAAGATGTATCGAGCGATTTTAAAAAATATATCAAGAAGGATGCTAAAGGAAAGTTGAATGACGAGAAAGGCGAAATCAGTCTGTTGGGAGCGGTAAATAAGAACATTTCAAGTATGCCTTTCACTATTTTCGGACGTTTTGTAGAGTCATCCGAAGGTGTTACTGTAAGTATTTGGGTGGCAGACGGAGAGAGTTTTGTGTCTTCGAAATCAAGTCCGGACAAAAGTATTGCGGTAAATAAATATCTAAAAGACTTTGCTGTTGAACAATACAAACAAGCGGTTAAAGAAGAATTGGAAAATGAAAAAGATAAAGCAAAGGCTGAACAAAAAGTATTGGAAGGCTTTGTAAAAGACCAAAAAAAGGCAGAGTCAAACATTGAAGATCACAAAGCTGAAATTGCTAATCGTGAAAAAAAAATCAAAGAAGAGGAAGCGAACATCGGAACAGCTAAAAGTAACCAAGAGAAACAAAAAGATGTAATTGCAAAACAAAATGCCGTATTAAATTCGGTACAGCAAAAACTCAACAATATCAAGTAATTCGCGAGCCGGGTACAAAAAAATCAGAATATTCTTAAATTGGCATTGAATTATAAAACTAATAATAGATGAAGGGAATTATACTTGCAGGAGGTTCGGGCACACGACTATATCCAATCACTTACGCTATTAGTAAGCAAATTATGCCCATCTACGATAAGCCGATGATATACTATCCGCTTTCCGTTTTGATGAAAGCCGGCATAAACGAAATTCTGATTATCTCTACACCAACCGATTTACCTAATTTTGAAAGGTTGTTGGGAGATGGAAAAAAATACGGCTGCTCTTTTTCATATAAAATTCAATACGAACCTAACGGACTCGCCCAAGCGTTTGTTTTAGGTGCAGACTTTATCGGTAAGGATAAAGCAGCTCTTATTTTGGGTGATAATATTTTCTACGGAACCGGTCTTGATCAATTACTGAAAGCCAACAGTGATCCTGATGGTGGGGTGGTTTTTGCGTATCACGTTTCAGACCCTGAACGATATGGTGTTGTGGAGTTTGATGAAAATGGAACGGCAATTTCGATTGAAGAAAAACCATTAGTACCAAAATCAAACTATGCAGTACCCGGATTATATTTTTACGATAATGATGTAATTCAAATCGCAAAAGACTTGAAACCTAGTCCGAGAGGCGAATACGAAATCACAGATGTTAATAAAGAATATTTACAACGCAAGAATCTCAAGGTAGGCATACTTGATCGTGGAACAGCATGGCTAGACACAGGCACCTTTGATTCGTTGATGCAAGCATCTCAGTTTGTACAAGTGATTGAACAAAGACAAGGATTGAAAGTAGGTTGTATTGAAGAAGAAGCATTCCGACAAGGATTTATCACCAAAGAAGAACTAAGAAAACTAGCCGAGCCCCTGATGAAAAGTGGATATGGGAAGTATTTAATGGATTTAATCAGATAAGATGAAAAGAAAGATTTTGGTAACCGGGGGGGCCGGTTTCGTAGGTTCGTGCATGGTAGACAAACTTATTGAAGATGAAAACAACCTAGTTATTGTAGTTGACAATTTAAGCACAGGAAATATTGGGCGATTACCTACCACGCACCAAGACAGATGGAAGTTTATTAAGTGTGATGCGAATTCGTATAGAGACTTAGCAGCAGTAATGATGTCGTATCAATTCGACTATGTGTTTCATTATGCAGCGGTAGTTGGCGTAAAACGAACAATTGAAAATCCGGTATCTGTTCTAAATGATATCAATGGATTCCGTTACTTACTTGATTTATGCAAAAACACAGGTGTTCAACGTGTGTTTTTCTCTTCGTCATCTGAAGTTTACGGTGAACCTTTCGAGCATCCGCAAAACGAACAAACCACACCGCTTAACTCTCGCTTACCGTATGCGGTTGTAAAGAACGTGGGTGAATCATTCTTGCGTTCTTATAAACAAGAATTCGATCTGGACTATACTATCTTCCGTTTTTTCAATACATACGGACCAAAGCAGAGCCAAGATTTTGTGATGTCTAAGTTTATTAATGCGGCTGTAAATGGCAAAGATATTACCATTTATGGAGATGGTTCTCAAACACGAACATTCTGTTATCGCCTTGATAATGTTGATGCCTGTGCAAATGCATTTTACAATAATTTACATGTGAACGATACTGTTAACATCGGAAGCGACTTTGAAGTTTCCGTATTGGAGTTGGCCCAAATGATTGTTGAAATCACAAACTCGAAATCAAAGATTGTTTACTTACCACCACTGAAAGAGGGTGATATGACTAGACGAAAACCGGATATTGGCAAAATGCGCGATTTGTTGGGTCGAGAGTTAACTACTATTCCGGATGGAATAAGAAAAACCATTGAATCGAATCAATATCACTATTAATGAAAGTACTTGTTACCGGTGGGACCGGATACATCGGGTCGCACACTATTGTTGACTTGGATGAAAATGGATTTGAAACCATTTCTATTGATAACGGTTCCAGATCTAGAGTAGCTACCATTGATGCGATAAACAAAATCACTGCACACAAAATTGAAAACACGGTTTTTGATTTATGTGATAAGGCTTCCCTTTTTTCGTTTTTTGAACAACAAAAAGACATTAAGGGAATTATTCATTTTGCTGCATATAAATCGGTGCCGGAATCTGTGGAAAATCCATTGCTTTACTACAGAAACAACCTAGAGTCGCTGATGAATTTATTAGAGGCTTGTAAGCAATTTTCAATTCCTTACTTCGTATTTTCTTCTTCGTGTTCAGTGTACGGAAATGTAGACCAATTACCTGTTACAGAAGATGCCCCAATGCAAAAGGCTGAAAGCCCTTATGCACATACCAAACAAATTGGCGAAGCTATTATTACTGACTTTGCTAAGACATGTACTACTCAATTTGTTTTACTCCGATATTTTAATCCCGTAGGTGCTCATACCTCTAACTTCATTGGAGAAAACCCACTCGGTATAGTCTATAACGTTGTGCCGAGAATCACAGGCACAGCAATTGGTAAGTTTGAAAAACTGATGGTGTTTGGACACGATTACCCTACACGAGACGGCACATGCATTCGCGACTATATCCATGTGATGGACATCGCTAATGCGCACACGAAGGCTATTCAATTTTTACAAGAAAAACGAAACAAACAACAAATTGAAATTTTCAATTTAGGCACAGGAAACGGGGTTACTGTTTTAGAAGCCATTCAATCGTTTGAACGAGTTTCGGGCATGAAGTTGAATTATGAATTAGTAGGAAGACGTGAGGGCGATGTAGTTGCTATCTATGCAAACAACGATAAGGCTGTTCGTGAATTAGATTGGAAAATTCGATATAATATTGACGATATGATGCGAACGGCTTGGAATTGGGAACAAAGCATGAATAAATAATTACTCCTTAACAAACCGCCTCAAAATCACTTGCTTATCCGCTTTATATTTCAACAAATAAAACCCACTCGGCAAATTCAAAACATCAATGTGCTTTTGATTTTCACTCGCTAAGCAGACTTTCCCTAGAGCATTAATAATTTCTATAGAAAAATCAGAGGCAGAAACTGTCAACGCTAGTTCCTCTTTTACCGGATTCGGGTAAAAACTAAAATTAAACTGCGGCTGAACCTTTTCGATGGTGTTGGGCACAGTGACTATGCTATCACAAGGGTGTTTCAGAAATTGTAACGACAGCGCATTGTAATCGCTATAAAACTGATGATCGGCATAAGCTGCTTTTATTTGACTTGGAATTTCGCTACGTTGTAAGGGGTTTAGGGCATTAAATCCCGGAAACAGCGAAGGTGCAGCTAAGTATCGACTGACAATAGTATCGGGAAGTAGCGTTAAATAATGATTGGCGTCTACCATTCCATTGCTCACCAAATCGTTCAAAACACCTTGTGATTTTGCCAATGTTACACCTGAAATACGCATAAAACGTTCCGGATATACGGGACTTCTATCGTGTAAATAATAGCGAGAACAAATACCTCGGCTCTTTAATTGATTGGCGTTCGACAAAGCATTTGCATTACCTACCGGACCTACATTCTCATTCGCATCATACTTTGCCATGCAGAATTGAAATGGCACTGTTGACGCTGCAAATACCGGAACCAAACCTTGTGCACAATAGCTTATGCCCGCATTAAAACCAAACAAATAAGAGCAACTGGCAGAATATGCACCACCATTACTCATCCCAATTGAAAATCGTTTGGTGTTTCTATTCATATACCCTCTATTGATAAAGCTATCCGTAATAATTTTGATGTTGGCCATATCCACATTCGTTACACTATCGATCGGATAAGTACTCCAACGAAGTTTTCCATCGCCATTGGCATCAATACCTGTTGTTGCCTCATCGGCTTCAGTAACAATAAAAGCAAAACTATCGGCTACTGCTTGATTTATCATTTGCCTATATTCCAATGAATTAATCCAGTTAGATGCATGTCCGCCTGTGCCATGAAAAAAATAAATCACGCCATAATAATTTGCAGGAAAATAGTAATACACAGGCTTCTTAATCACTTGTCCCTGAATACTGTCGAAGGCAATGGCAAAAGGGGTAAATGCTTTAAAATTGGCTGTTACGTTTACATTTGAAGCGGGCATAACCAAAGTTGTATGCCATTCTGATGGCATTTCAAGAGGAGTAACATCACCCGTCCACTTATCGTAAACTGTATTGGTTGGAAACTCTTTGGCCCAAATGTTTACCGTATCGCCAGCAGTGTAGGTGCCACTGCCATATCCATTGTTCACTGTTAAGGTATAGGTTTGAGCTTGCATCCGCCCAAAAAAGCAACTCAATAATATTGTGTAAATGTATTTTTTCATTCCTCTGTTTTTACTGCTTTTTTATTCGACCATCTTAGCGTAAATAAGTTTAATGCATTGGCTTATGAAAACTTCGTAGAATGGTTTAAAAATACAAAAAGGCCGAAGCTAAGCCTCGACCTTTTGTATTCCGTACGACACAAGCTTATTTATATTTCGCTTGCTCTTCTTTAAGTTTATTGACTACTTCTTTTTGCGCATCTAACTCAGCTTTCTTAGCCGCTTGCTTAGTATCGTTGTCTTTAATACCCGCTTCAGCAGTAGTGATTTTCGATTTGTTATCGGCAATTGTGCTTTTGTTTTTCTCTATTTCTTTCACAATTTTCTCACCGTCTTTTTCCAACTTTTCTTGTTGTTTTTGGGCTTCTTTCAACGCTTTTTCTTTCTCTTCTAAGTTGTTGTTGTTGATTGTTCCTTGTTTCTCGGCAATCAATTTAGTTTTCTCGTCAATAGCTTTTTTATTGCTTTCAACCTGAGTATTCAACGTAGAAATCTCATTTTTCAACTTCTCGATTTCGGCTGTTTTTGCACCGATTTCTTTTGAAGCCTTTTCCATGTCTTTTTCAACTCCCTTTTTGTCGTTTTCCAACGCTTTAATTTCTGTTTCCAACGCTTTTCTATCGAATTTTGCTAACTCCTCCTTTTGTTTCGCAACAGCCGCTTTTTGTGTTTCTACTGTTGTAGCATTGTTTGCTTTGTCTTTCTCGCCTTGTGCAATTTCACCTTCGCTTTTGCCGATTACATCGTTCGACTTTTTGATATCTTTTTGCAAGCCCTCTTTGTCTTTTTCCAAGCCTTTCAAATCACCTTCGATATTACTTTGTTTCTTAGCTTCTTCTTTGATTTTAGCATCGAACTGATCGAACAACACTTGCTTGTAGACACTTTCTACAATGCCTTTTGCGCTCGCGTATTGCGGTGCATTGGCAGGACTAAAATACAAGCCACCTACACTGTAAAAACTTGTAAAGCGCACATTTTCACCTTCTTGTAAAAAATAAGCATAAATATCTACCGGCTGATCGCTGATAGACGCGATTTTCGCATCGTCAATAAAATACTCTACGTTTCCTTTTTCGGGTTTAATGAATTTTCCTTTAAAGTCTTTGGTTTTCGCTTCGAAAACTTTTGCAACATCACCAGATGTAGTTTTGTTAATCAATACTTCTAAGCCAGGATTTTCTCCCTTGCTCATAGTCTTCTTTACGTCTGAAATGGGGGCAATCTGTGCAAATAGCCCAACAGAGATGGCTAATGTGCCGAGGGTAAATATTACTTTTTTCATTGTTTCTTTTTTTGTTCATGCAAAACTACCAAAATCCTTGCCAAAAGCATCGCGAGACAAAAAAAGCAACATAAATCCATTGAATTTTAGCTAATTATGTGACAAAAATCAGTTTGTCTAATTTATCAATCGCATTATTAGTTACACGTCTTTTCTTTATCTAAATTCGCCCCCGATTAAAAGCGGTTTATTATGACTCGTTACTTTCTTCTTTTGCTATCGTTGTTCCTTTCGCATACAATGCATGCCCAGTTAACCTTCAACAACTTTCAAGCATATGCCGATTATGCAATTAAAAACAATCCCGACATCAAACGTTCAGCTATAAATGAACTCATCGAACGCCAAAATTACTACAGCAGCATAGGAGCCGTTTTACCGGTGGTACGTGCATCGTTTAACCTTACCGATAACCTAATTCGCCCTACAACGATTGTTCCCGGAACCTTTATTGGTCGACCCGACACTTCTTTAGCTTTTCAATTCGGCAGAAAATATTTAATGCAACCCGGGTTTGATGCTTCTTGGAATGTAATGAATGCGGCCGGTGTGGAGCAAGTGCTTATTGCCAAAAAGAACGTTGAAATCGCAAAGCTGAGTGCTTCATTGAATGAGGAACAATTGCGAACAATATTAGCTTCTTCATACTATAATTATCTACTCACAAAAGCAAATTTATTGTTTGTAGAAAAGAACTTGAGCGTAAGCGATTCCTTGAAAAAGATTGCGGCTACACGGTTCCGCAACGGACTAGTAGATGAGTTGGAAGTCAACCGCACAAAAACACAGCACCTCCGTAATGCTTTGAACTTATCGCAAAGTCAAACATTGGCCGATAAAGCATTGAACGAATTGAAAGTATTAGTAAATCTTCCTACATCTGAAAAACTAGTAATCACAGAAACTATTGCCGTACCGCAAACATTGGAAGCCGACTTGGCCGTGTTGAACGACCAATCGAAACGCACCCAGGCTAAAGTGGCTGCAATGCGTGTTGAAGTAGCAAAGATGAATCGTACTAAAGAAGGCTTGAAATACTTGCCGGATGTGAATCTTTTCGGCAATTATAACTGGCAGTCGCAGAGCGATAAGTTCTCTGATCAAAAATGGTTCAAAGCAAGTGCTATTGGATTAAAAATTGAAACAGTGATTTTTGGTGGCGGACAAAAAGCCTTTGCCGTAAAACGTGCTGATTTGAATTACCAATCGGCTAAAATCGATTTAGATAATACGTTACATAATATTTCAAAAGATAATGAATCGCTTCGCTTGGATTACCAAAAATCGGTAGCAGATATCAGCATGGTAGCTGAATTGTTGCAGCTTTCAGAACGCAACTATACTTTAGCAAACTACAAATACAGCAATCAAATTTTGCCGTTCGATCAACTATTGAATGTGTATACTGAATTACTTAATGCTCAACAACAATATCTCGAAAAAATCTCGGGCTATTATGCTGTAAAAAATAAAATTCAAGCCATCGTAAATCAATAATGGATATGAAAAAATGGATGCTTATTGCACCTGCCTTAATGCTACTCGTTCTTGCAGGTTGCAACAAAACAAAAAAAATCAAACCGGTTCGAAAATCAATTACAGAAGCCGTTTACGCTTCCGGATATATAGTGCCTAAAGACGAATACAAAGTGTATGCTCTAGCTGATGGTTACATTACAGAACGCAATGTAGATGCCGGAAATGCTGTTGTACTCGATCAACCTTTATTCAAAATACAGAGCGATGTATCTTCGGCACGCTATGCGGCTTCGCAAACGGCATTTGACTTTGCCTCGCAGAATTTGGGCGACAACTCTCCTATTCTCCGCGATTTGCTAGTTCGTGTAAACACCGCACAGGCCAAATGTACCAACGATTCTATGAATTTTGTGCGGTACAAAAATTTATTAGAAAACAATGCCATTGCACGGGTAGATTACGATCGCATTGCCCTCACCTATCAAACCTCGCAAAACGAATTGCTTTCGGCTAAAGAAAACTACAAACGTACCCGCGATCAATTGCGTGTGGATGCTAAAAACGCACAAAGTCAGTTAACGTCATCGGGCTCAGACTTAGGCTATTTTACGGTGAAAAGCCGAATGAAAGGCTTGGTGTATGATGTATACAAAGAAATTGGAGAAGCCGTTCGCAAGAACGATTTGTTGGCCATGATTGGCAATAGTGATCATAAGATTTTGCAACTCAATGTAGACCAGCAAGACATTGAAAAGATAAAAATCGGACAAGAAATAGTAGTGAAAATTGATGCTACTGCCAACAACATTTATAAGGCAAAAGTGTCGAAGATTTATCCGTTGATGAATCAAAACGATCAATCGTTTAAAGTGGAAGCTGAATTCGACAGTACTTATCAATTCCAGTTTTCACACTCTTCAGTGGAAGCAAACATTATCATCAATAAAAAAGAAAATGCTTTGCTGATTCCGGTTGATATTATACAAGATAACAACCAAGTACAAGTGAGTGGAGGCACTAAAGCAACCATTAAGAAAGGGTTACAAAATCTTGAATACGTAGAAGTACTAGAGGGCATTAAGGAATCAGATGAGCTCGAGTATCCAAAAATTAAATAATGGCAGTAGGTGTAAATATCGAAATTGCTAAAACGCACTTGTTAGCCAAAAAGCGACAAACTTTTGTGGCCATGCTTGGGGTAACCTTTGGTATCGGCATGTATATTTTGATGATTGGTTTCATGACGGGTTTCAATGAATTTTTACAAGATACATTACTTTCTTCTACACCCGATGTGCGTATTTACAACGATATCAAAACCGATTATTCGCACATGGTGATTAATGAAGTAATTGACAGCACGAAATCTATTGCTGTAGTGCATCATCCTCGTCCGAAAGACATTAACCCCAACATCAAAAACGCCAATCAAATTTTAGACGACCTGAAACGCGATAACCGTGTGGCTTCTATTGCACCGCAATTATCTACGCAAGTGTTTTTCAATAATGGTCCGGTACAAATCAACGGTACATTAAGCGGGGTAAATATTTTGGAAGAAGCAAAATTAGCGGGGCTATCCGAAAAAATGAAAACCGGTAAAATTGAAAACCTATTGACCCAAGATAATGGCATTATGCTGGGTCAAAGTTTAGCGAATATTCTCAATGTTTCGATTGGTGATTTAGTAACGCTTTCATCACCAAAAGGAACAACCATGCGCTTCCGTGTGGTGGGCACATTCCAATTTGGCTTAGGCGCTATCGATAAAGTGAGAGGCTATGTGAGCTTAAGTAAAGTACAGCAACTGTTGGGAAAAGACAATCAATACATCACTGAAATTAATCTAAAATTAAAAGACTACACGCAATCCGAAATGGTAGCCAAAGAGTTCGGCACTAAGTATGGTTATAAAAGCGACAACTGGGAAACGTCCAATTCATCGGCCATGGCGTCTATTTTAATTCGAAATGTAATGACCATTGTTGTGAGCCTAACCCTATTGATTGTTGCCGGCTTTGGCATCTACAATATTATGAGCATGACCATTCAAAATAAATTGAAAGACATCGCCATATTGAAAGCACAAGGCTTTGCGGGAAAAGACATCCGACAAATATTTTTAACGGAATCCATTATTATCGGATTTTTTGGAGCGATGTTAGGACTATTATTGGGGTATATCCTCTCTACTATTGTCTTTAATCTGCCTTTCCCAAAAACCGATTTCATGGCAATCACTCACTATCCGGTTACCTTTCACTGGTATCACTATGTGTTTGGTGTGGTGTTCGGTATGGTCACTACTTTCATTGCCGGTTTGATTCCTTCGATGAATGCCAGTAAAGTAGACCCTGTTGTAATTTTAAGAGGATAATATGGAAGACATCGTTTTAAACGCAAAGCAACTCACCAAATATTTCTATGAGCCTGAAAAATTTCAAGTGCTTAAGCAAATTGATTTGGAAGTGAAACGTGGAGAATTCTTATCCATTGTAGGAAAATCGGGTTGTGGTAAATCAACATTACTGTATTTACTTTCCACCTTAGATACTGACTATGAGGGCGAGATAGACATTAGCGGACAACACGTAACCGGCTTATCGCAAAATGAATTAGCCCGATTTAGAAATGCGCACATTGGCTTTGTGTTTCAGTTTCACTTTTTGTTGCCTGAGTTTACAGCATTAAAAAATGTGATGATTCCGGCACAGAAGTTGGGCAAATATTCGATGAGTGAAATTGAAGATCGTGCTTATGCTAAGCTCAAACAGTTGGATATGCACGAATACGCCACCAAACTCACTTCAAAACTTTCGGGCGGACAACAACAGCGTGTAGCAATTGCAAGAGCATTGATTAATGATCCGGACATTATTATGGGTGATGAACCTACGGGTAACCTCGATTCGAACAACACCAAAAATGTGTTTGAAATTTTTCGCGAGTTAACTTCGGTGCAAAACCAAACCATTATAGCCGTTACGCACGATGAGGAGTTTGCGCAGAATAGTGACCGTGTGATTGAAATGAAAGACGGTGCTATTATAGGCATGACAAAAAAAGGAATTAAAGTATAACTATGCTACAAACTATATCAGCCTTCTTTTGGCGAATTTCAACATGGAAGGTACTTGTATTTGCATTGTTTGCATATGCTTTATGGGGAGGTTTGGTGATGACAAAAGGTATGCAGCATATCCAGGATTTGTGCGGACAAAAGGTTGAAATTTTGGACTTACAATTTCATTCCTCTCCTGAAAATACGAGAGCAATTCTGAGCAGCTATACTGCTGAAGCCAAACAATTCGGAATGATTTTCGGGCTAGTGTTTGACACCATTTATCCGTTGGTGTATGGCTTTCTTTTTATTGTAACAGGTTGCCTGGTTTTTCGAAAAAGAAAAGAACAGTTCCCTTGGTTGTTCTATCTTCCACTACTACCATTGCTCATCATTGTTGTGGATTATGCCGAAAACATAAACATTGCATCGTTACTTTATACATTCCCTTCTGTATCTGACATTCGTATCGAAGTTACTTCTGCCTTTTCTTCCTTAAAATGGATATTGGTATTTGTTGAAGCATTGCTCCTAATTGGTGGTTTAATTTGGTTAGTGTTGCCTTCGAAACAAAAATAAATTACGCTCTCCCTATTTTCTTTCTTAATTTCGGGAAAACTACTCCGAATGAAAAAGCTTTTACTCCTTGCATGTATTGCCAATATTGTTTTTACGAATGCACAAATAACCCTAGATGCAGCCGATATGCCTACAATAGGTTGGAATCATAAGGTGGGAAAAGACACCATTATAAGTGCACAGAACTGGGGAAATAATGGTGCCAATCAAACCTACACCTTTACAAATTTTCAAACGATGTTGTACGATACCATTATGTACAAAGCGCTAACAACGGGTCAACAAACTACATTCCCCGGTGCTGATGTAGCGGCTACTACAGACGATTTGAATTTTATTTTCACGAAAACTTTTGCTACTAACTATAACTGGATTGGTATACAAGGTATATTAGGCAGTTGTAATGTGAACGCTGTGTATAGTCAACAACCTGTGTTTTATCAATTCCCTACACAGTTTGGCGGCAATTTCTCCAATAATTCCGGCTTTCAACAGCAAATTGCAGGTTCATGCATTGGCCAAGCTGTAGATGCAATTCGTGCGACCAACACAGTTACTACAAAGGATACCATTGATGGTTGGGGAAAGGTGACAACACCAGTTGGAAGCTATAAATGTCTTCGTCAAAAACGCATCGATTATAGCACAACATTGATTGAATTTCGTTTGCTTTCGTTTTCTCCATGGTCGGTATTATCGACTGTTCGCGATACGAATGTTCGCTATTACTACTTAACTAAAGAAGCCAAAGGAAGTGTAATCACTTTTGATTTTGATTCGATTGATCAACCTATAAAAGCCACATGGTCTACTATTCTACCTGCCTTATGTATTGCCGATTTTGGGGCAACGGTAAATGGCGGAACTGTAAGTTTTCACGATAGTACCGATGGCTATCCGGATACTTACAGTTGGAATTTTGGAGATGGATCCGCTACTTCATCCGCTCAAAATCCAACACACACTTATGCTGCAAGCGGAGCCTATTATGTTTGCTTAACGGTAACGAACCCAAGTGGTTCGAACATGTTTTGCGATTCGGTACACATCTCCAACTTTACACCAATTGCTACTAACGACAATGCTTCTATGACGCAGCCCGGACAAGTAACGGTTAGCCCAATAGGCAACGACACCGATCCGGATAACGATCCGCTTTGTGTAACTGCTGTTTGGGGCAGTCCGGCTTCGTGGTTAACCATTGCAGGTTGTAATTCGGTGGTCTATAATCCAACCGACAGTGTGTTTTCAGGCTTAGATACCTTCTACTATAAAGTGTGCGACAACAAATCACCACAACTTTGCGACACCGGAATGGTGATTGTAAATGTAGCAGCTTGTGCGTGGCCAAGTGCGAGTGTGTCGCATGTTTGTCCGATGTCTGGCACAGTTAGTCCATCTTGTTGGTGGGCGACAAAATTCACCGCTACACATTCAACTGTTGATTCGTTGAAATGGCATATTACTCAGCTTAATTCAGGCTCTTTTGACACAACAATTACCAATGTAGATTCTGTAGGAATAAAAAATTATCTCAGCACTAGTTATCCAAACTATCTTAGCACTAAAACTAGTGGTGTAAGGGTTTGTTGTACTTTCTACTCGGCCTGTGGCGTTCAAACCCTCTGTGATAGTGTAAATATTTTGACAGAAGGCATCAACGAAATCAACCCTTCAGCCGTGAAACTTTATCCTAATCCGGCTTCAGGTAAATTGAATATCGATTTATCAGCTTTGAATTCGGAAGATCGCTCAGACATTGCTGTTATTGTTTTGTATGATGCATTGGGACAAAAAGTGCAAACTGTATCCTATAATCAACAAACAGTAATGAATACGGACATTGCAGGATTACCTTCAGGCATTTACACCGTGTGTGTGTCCGGTCAATCAAACACAAAGAAAACCATTGGAAGAGTGCAAGTAATGCATTAGACATCTTTCATTATTCGTCTTTTTATTCACCTCACCTTGAATTCCTCTCCAAAAGAGAGGATAAGCAGTGAATAATTAAAGATGTGGAATAAGCATTACAGCACTTCACCGCCAATCGCTTTGTACTTTTCCAGCAGCCAACCTTTGTCGGCTATGCCTTTGGCTTCATTGAACAGTATTTCAATCTGCGCCAATTGCTTTTTGTTTTTGTGTTCTGCACAGAAGATTTTGAGTGCTATACGAATGAAATTATTGTAGTTATTTCGGTGTTGCTCGGAAATTATTTTCTTCCGGCTCAATAAAATTCGAAAACTTTCTGCGAGTGAAAGCAGGGCATCGTACTCATTCAATTCGAAATATGTTTTAAACAAAGTGGTTTTCGAATCGAGCATATAAAACACATCGCTGTATTCTACATCCTGCAGCAACGGCAATACTTTCTGGTATTCTTGTTTGGCGAAATGTAAACGTGCCGTGTTAAACGACAAGGCATTGGCTTGATGTTCCTTGGGTAATGTTTCGTGATAAGTAGCAATGAATTTTTCCGTCCACTTGAATTGCTTTATCCGCAATGCAATAGTGATAATGTTTTTAAAATCGAAAGGCGATAATTCTCCGTTATCGAAAAGCAATCGCTCATCGAGCATTTTTTCGTAGAGTTCAAAAATTTCTTGCTGATAAGTAATGTTTCCGGTATTGATTTGTCGGATACAATAATTGAGCGCAAAGGCATACATATCGCGCGATACCTCGTGGGAAATGCCTGAGGAATGTTTCAGCAATAAAGCTTTCAACTTATGGTAATACGTAGGCTCTGTTTTATGTTCGAAGGTGCCAATTATATGGTAATAGATATTGGCAATGGGATTATGCGCAATAGAGTGCTTTTGCAAATAGTTGAGAATATCCTGCATCAATAAATCATCTTCACGCACTACCGAAATTTGTTGATAGTGTAGTTGTGCCGCATAAAAACGCAATTTCATGATTAAGTAATAATCATCGAGCTTACTTACTGTTTCTCGAATATTTTTGTCGGATAAACGACTGCTCTCTTTCTCCAAATAACTGGCTTTTTGCAAGGCCGTAAAATAGGAGAGCCAATAGTCGTAGCTATCGATGGGTTTTTCCTTTTCTTGTATGCGTTCAATATAGGCGTAGTTAGCGGGAAAGTATTTTCCGAGTTCTCGTTCATTCATGGCGGCCAACACGAAAGCCCATTTCTGATTGGGATCTTTCCGGTATTGGAGATAGGCGAAAAAATCTTCTACTAAAGCTAAAGTATCGGAACAAACTCTCCGAAAACGTAAATCGTTGTATGCTTTAGTTTTGTAAAGCTTCTTCCACACGTCAGTTTTGCTAAGCTTATGTGCTTTCTCACTTTTATAGAAACCAGCCAACCATTGACAAAAGTCGAGTATTTCGTTATTTTTATTGTGTAGCGGGGATGCCAAATACTTAAGGAACTGATTCCATTCGTAGACATTCAGTTTAGACAGATAATCGTGCAATTTGGTTTTCGAAAACAGCATAACTTATTTTTTCGTACAATTAAATATAATAAAACAACTATAAATATTGAAAAAAAGACAATAATTTGACGCTTTTTATCGTACAATATCAAATTAATGTACTTCATTAAACCAAACTATATTCTGATTTTCGTTGCGTAAATAAATGGCTCAACTAAAAACATTGTTATGAAAACAGTTACACACCTTGCACTACGCCACATACTGCTCACCCTAATGGTGATTGTGGGCTTCAACTCCTTCGCGCAATTAACGGTCAACCATAATCCAGTTGCAGACGATACGATTCATGTGGTTTGTTTTTCCGGACATTCAGCTTCAGTGAACTTGTCGCCTTCTTGTATTGATCCTGATGGGGGTGCCTTAACTTTTCAATTAGGCATACCTACAGACCCAACTGCAATAAGCACGGTTCAAACCGGACAGTTAACCTTCAACATCACCGCAAGATGCATTTCCGGAACCCCGGGTATCGATGTTTTTATTCCATACACTGTATTCGACACCAGCAGTTGGCTGCCTTCTGTTGCATCTGCCGGAGGAATAGTTTGGTGCACCATTATCGATTCAAACCATCAACAAACCAATTTAGCACCTATTGCCAATGATGATTATTTTTTAGTGGATTCGGCTTGGCCATCTACCATTAATTTATTGGCTAACGATTATGATCCAAACGGAGATAAATTTTCTGCACCACAAATTATTGTTTTCCCGAATTCAGGAACAGTATCAGCAATAAATCAGGCTTGGGTTTTTACAACAACAAATTTTGCAAAAGGTCCAGACACATTGGTTTATATTGTATGTGACACACTTCCTCATGCACTTTGCGATACAGCAATAGCAGTATTTTACATACGCGAAAAATCAAATAACATAGCCCCTTCCTTGGCCGATGATTTTATTGCAACCAACATTAACCAAACAAAAACAATTACTGTATTACAAAACGATTTTGACCAAAATGGAGACTCCTTACTGGTAATAAGTATAACTCAAAACCCAACCAACGGCACAATCTCGCAGAACATCGATAACAGTTTTGATTATACACCAAACATCACATATGTAGGAATCGACTCGTTCGACTATTCCACTTGCGACTTCAATAGTGCATTTGTTACGCCACAAGTGCAGTGCGATACAGCAAGGGTATATGTTTTAGTGTCGAAACCCATTTCGCTACAAGCTAATGTCCACAACGTTTCTTGCCATGGTAATAACGATGGAAATATAAAAGTTAATGTTGGGGGTGGCATTGCACCCTATCAATTATTATGGTCGAACGGAGCGGTAAACGATTCCATTTTTAGCCTTAGTCTGGGTACATATTATCTCACTGTTACAGATGCTTATTGTACAAATAGTATCGACACGTTTGACATCATTGAACCAGCAAAACTTACAGCATCTATCACCTACAAAAAAGATGTATCGTGTTTTGACGGATTAGATGGAAAAGCTGTTGTACAGGCGCAAGGAGGTATTACGGCATACACGTATCAATGGCAGAGTAGCCCTACACAATTTAACGATACCGCCTCCAATCTAAGTGCCGGCAACTATACTGTAACAGTAACAGATGCCAACAACTGTACAGTTACCGCTACAGGAACTATCAACCAACCTCCATTGCTTGTTTTCAACGCAGGTGCTGATCAAACGATTTGCAAAGGAACAAGTACCATGATAGGCAATAATCTTGGCGCATCGGGCGGAACACCGGTATATAATTACACGTGGTCGAATACCGGGCTTGGGCCTTATATTCCTGAGCAGAACGAAGGCTTGTACATCATAACGGTAACAGATATGAATGGTTGTGTAGCTTTAGATTCTGTTGGTATTACGGTTGTAGATTTTCAGGATAGTATTGTTTCGCCTTTCAGCGATACACTTACTTGTGGAACACAATCGCTGCTGCAATTTCAACAAGCAAATGCATCTGCAGTTGTAACCAATTGGGATTTTGCGGATGGCGGACAAAGCCCTAACCCTTCACCACAACACACGTTTACGGCTCTTGGCATTTACGATGTTAGGCTTATTTCTATCAACAACATTGGTTGTAGCGATACATCATACCGTGCCGTTTCTTTTGGCCAAGACTGTGTGTTTCCGGGCGATGCAAACTACGATGGCTTAGTAGACAACAACGATTTATTGGCTATTGGTTTGGCGTATGATAGTACAGGTCCGGTTCGCGCAAATCAAAGCTTAGTATGGGCTCCAAGCTATGCCGATGATTGGAGCGATACCACCACTTGGAACATAAACCGCAAACATGCTGATTGTAATGGCAACGGCATTGTGAACGCAAACGATACCGTAGCCATAATGCAGAATTGGGGTTCCTCCCACAGCAAAACAAATGAACGAAAGGCTTATCGTGCCTTCATTCCGGCATTACAAGTAGTGCTTTCCCCTAACCAAGCCTTGAATGGCGATACAGTGGAAGCCAGTCTACAATTGGGCGATATTAATATTAGCGCCAGCAATGTATATGGTATTGCATTCACCTTCAATTACACGAATATTGTTGTCGATTCTACAAAAACCAGTATTGAATTTGGTCCATCGTGGTTAGGTACTGCAGTTGATAAAATCAGCATTGCAAAAGACTTTCCGCTACAAGGAGAAATCAAGGCTGCTATCACCCGCATCGACCACACCAACCGCAGTGGTTTTGGCGAAATTGGCAAAGTTAAATTGGTGATCAACACCGATAACATTGATGGTAAAATGTATGCAACCTATCCGTTTGAAGCGTACATTACTTCGCTTGTGGCCACAGATGCCAATGGTACACCCATTGACTTAAACGAAGGTGCAGACACTTCTGAAATCAACTACATACCGAATGCAATAAATGAAATAGAAGAAAGCTTAGACTTTTCCGTCTACCCTAATCCGGCCAGTCAAACTTTATTTGCAACCTTTAAAAACAATCAGGCTGGCGATTTCAAACTCATCAATGCATTGGGAGAAACCACCCAAGAGTGGAATAATGTAAGAAGCTTGAGCACGAATGTTTCTAATCTCTCAAGCGGTATCTATTGCATTGTTGCACATTTCGCCAACGGACAAGAAATCAAGAAACGCGTGGTCATTGCTAGATAAAAGCGAAACAAATTTCAAACAAAAAAAGGTTGATGATTTTTCGTCAGCCTTTTTTTATTATTTTGTTGGAAAGATTGAATACCATGAGTGCTTCCGGATTTGCTATCAGTGAATATCACGACATTAAACCCATTTACCAGAAACTAGAAAAGCTGGTTTCGTTGCCTTTGCAACATATTGCTCCGCAAAAATTGCAAGAGTACATGGATTTTTACAATCAAAAATGTGTGAACTCGAAAGCAGTCTATGAAAAAGCGCAACAATATATTCCGGGTGGAGTACAACATAATTTAGCCTTCAATCATCCGTTTCCATTGGCCTTCAACAAAGCAGATGGCGCTTATTTATATGATATTGATGGCAACAGTTATATCGATTTCTTGCAGGCTGGCGGTCCAACCGTTTTAGGAAGCAACTATACCTCGGTGCGCGAAAAAGCAATTGCCTTAATCAATGAATGCGGACCATCAACAGGTTTGTTGCATGAGTATGAATACAAGCTGGCAGAACTGATTTGTAAGCATATTCCCTCGGTTGAAAAATTCAGAATGTTGGGTAGCGGAACCGAAGCGGTGATGGGGGCTTTGCGCTTAGCGCGTATAAAAACCGGCAAGAAAAAAATTATCAAAATTGGTGGAGCCTATCATGGTTGGAGCGATCAAATGGTGTATGATTTACGGATTCCGGGTACACGTTTTTTCGATGCGAAAGGGATTCCGTTTATGATGCACTGGCACACGCAAGCTGTTCCACCTAACGATCTTGAAGGATTAGAAAGTACGCTGAAATGGAATCAACTGCGCGGTGGCACAGCGGCTGTAATCCTTGAACCGCTTGGTCCGGAGAGCGGAACGTATCCGGTGTATAAAGAATTTGCACAACAAGCACGAGCACTTTGTGATAAGTATGGAGCGCTACTTATTTTTGATGAAGTGGTGACGGCTTTCCGTGTAGGCATGAGTGGCGCACAAGGTTATTTTGGGGTGAAACCGGATTTAACCATCTTCGGAAAAGTAGTAGCCGGTGGCTATCCATCTGCCGGTGGTATTGGCGGAAGAGCAGATTTGATGGACGGTCTAGCCGCAGGCTTACAAGGCGGTAAGAAAGTGAAAGTGGGCGGAACAATGGCCGCGAATCCACTCAGTTGTTGCGCGGGTTATTACACCTTGCTCGAAATCGAAAAAACAAATGCTTGCGAAAAAGCAGGCAAGGCAGGCGATAGAATTACCAAGGGGTTGAACGTTTTAATCGACAAATACGGATTGCCGTTTGTGGCCTACAACCAAGGCTCTATTTGCCATTTAGAAGCCACAGGCACTTTGTTTGTGAAAATTAAATTACTGAAAATTAAATCGGTGTTGGCGGAAATCAATGAGCGCAAAAAATTGATGGAAGAATACGGTGCAGCCTATATGGCTGAAGGTATTGTAACCCTTGCCGGTAGCCGTTTATACTGCAGCATGGCCGATACGGATGAGGTGGTGGATGAGGCGTTGAATCGGTTTGAGCGGGTGTTTAAACATGTTCAATTGACAAGTAATTGTCGCTAAGACAAACTTCTGCATTTTTCAATTGATTGTCTAAGCCAGTCAATTGTATTCAATAAGTCTGCATAGTTATCAGTTTGTAATGATTGTGGTAATTGACTAATTTGTTCCAATGTTTTTTCCATTTCATTTACCAATTTTTCCATTGAAATTTTGGGTGTAACTTTAATAAGTAACTCGATAATTTTCAATTCCACAATCCGTTCTTTGAAATTTTTATTTCTGCGTAAGGAGTCATAATGACTTTTAAATAAATCTTTGAAATGGGTCTTTTGCTCAATAAAGTTCTTTCTATTTTTAATCAATAATGAAAAAAGAGACATAACGTATAAAAGTTGAAAATCAATTTTCATATCTACTCTGTTGTCATTATGAGAAAATGACTCAAGCTCTCGCATACAGTATTCAGAACATTTTATGTAATCCTCTAACTTGAAAAAAGAAGTAGCAATCAAAAGTGTATAAATTCGTTTTAACGGGCTTGTAACATGACTACAAGTTTCTTTTAAAAACAGTTCATGCTCTTTCAATACACCTCCGAGTTTTGTCGATTTAAAGTGAAATACAAATTCTAAACTTACTGCTTGGTAATACAATCTAACATGCGCTTCACCAATCTTTTTTTCCTCAAGCAAAGTACCGATTTCATTTAACGCATACTTAATATTGGATTGTTTCTTTGTTGAAGCAGCAACACTTAAAAGATTATATGCGTTAGTTACAACTTCAAATCGTTTGTAGTTGAGATTGAAATCCAGATCCTTTTTTAAGAACAGCCAAAGTTCTTTAATTAGATAAAATGCTTGATTAACATTTCCCTGAGCTTGAGCAATAGTAGCTTTTGCAACTTGTAATGACATGTTCTGAGAAGAATCAATCTTTTTGCTTCCATAAGAGAATAATGGATTTCGTTCAAACCCGCTTAGAGTACTTTGCCATTTCTTACTTTTTATGTCGAGATTTTTTTGAGTAAAGCCTATAATTTCTTCCGCAAAGCCAGATACATCTAATTGATTTTGCAGTGCAATACATTGCTTTTTGTTTTCTTCTATTATGTTTCTCTTATATTCATCAACATTTTTATCAATGTAATTATTTGATAGTTTGAATTTGAAATGATTAACAGGAAAAAAAGGCCAGTACAGTCCCAATCTATTAGATAACATCTTAATTTCTTCAACAACGGACTCTACTTCGTCAAATAAATTCCTGTTGTAATATAACTCTAGTTCTTGAAATTTGTTAACTAATAATAGCAATCCACTTTCGGGCAACTTTTCAATCAGAAATTGTTTTAGTATTTGTTTCAAATTAGATTTTAGTACTGATATATTGCTATATGGTATTTTAATCAATTGATTTTCGGCAGATTCAAAATCTGCTGAGTTTTTATAAATAAAATAAAGTAACGATAAAGTATTTGTAGCTCCAGAAGACAATTGAACAGATTGTTCAAAGGCAGATTGTTCTTCTTCCTTGAGTGATTGAATCAAACGAAAAAGAGTGTCAGATTTTTTCTTCATTTATTTAATTTTTGAATAGTAATTGACAAGAAAAAAAAGTGGCTTTTTTATAATTTCGAATTTATAAAAACCATACATATGAAAAAGCTATATTTATTAATCTTGTTCTTAGTTTTTTATTTGAATCAAAACGCTCAAATTGTCTATGGTATTGATGTCTCTGGCAACAATGGTACCATCACCAACAGTAATTGGTCGAGTTACAAAGCCGCTGGAGTAGAATTTGCGTTTGAAAAAGCGACAGAAGGTAAAACCTATACAAGTTACGCAATGAGTACGAATATAGCTAATGGAACTGCAGCTCAGGTTCGAATGGGAGTTTATCATTTTGCATTACCTGAAGACAATACTGCAATTTCAGAGGCAAACTATTTTTTAAATAATGCTGGTAATTATGTAGGAGCCAGTTTTCTACCACCCTCATTAGATATTGAAGATCCATCGCTAAGTGCTAATTCTATTAATAAACAAGACTTATCTATCTATTATGGTGGAAATATGGCTTCTTTAGCTCAATGGATAAACGATTGGTGTACAATTGTGCATAATTCAAAAAATATATGGCCTGTCTTATATGTAAACAAATGTTATGCTGGGGCTCTTTACCCTTTTTATTTATCAGGTACTATTAATTCAAATATTAAATTATGGATAGCTGATTATACAAATCCTGCTGGTAGTCCTAATAATTCAACTCAATGCGCTTCGTCTCCATGGGTCGGATGGCCATGGTTGTTTCATCAGTTCTATGATCCTGGTGCATTATCACCACCTATTTCTGCTAGTAACGTTTATCCTATAGGGATGGATCGAAATGCTTTCAATGGCTCTCTAACTGACTTAAACACTCTTGTTGGTGGAACGTCCTGCTCCCAACCATCAAACGACTATTGTAGCACACCTGCAACACTTATACCAAGTGCAAGTTGCACTTACACACAAGGCTCAACCTGCAATGCAACACCACCAACAAACGGACTTGCAACAACATGTTCAATCAACTCTCCTCCTGATGATGATGTTTGGTATCAGTTTATAGCTACTTCAACTTCACACACGATTACATTGCAAGCAATTACTTCAACATTTGATGGAGTTATACAATTGATGTCAGGCACTTGTCCAAGCAGTTTGAGTAATGTAGAATGCGCAAATAATTTTGGAGTTGGTTCAACCGAAACACTAACAGCAACAGGGCTTACAATCGGCAATACATATCTCATTAGAATTTTCAGCAATGGAAACGGAATTGCAAACACAGGCGACTTTAATATTTGTGTTACAACTTCTACAACTTGTAATCCAGTAAGTGTTACAACACAACCAACAAATCAAGCTGCAACAGTTGGAGGAACTGCAACATTTTCAGTTGTTGCAGGAGGCACAGCACCTTTCACTTATCAGTGGTATAAAAACGGTGTAGCAATAAGCGGAGCAACAAATGCCTCTTACCAAACACCTACTTTATCAGCATCTGACAACGGCAACACTTACTACTGCCATATCACAAATTGTAGTGGCTCAAATTCAATGAACACAAACACGGTTGTGCTGACTGTTACTTCAACTTGCACAGGTGCAAGTATTGCAACACAACCAAGCAATCAGTCCACAACAGTTGGCAACACAGTAACATTTTCAATTTCTGTAAACGGCACAGCACCGTTTACTTATCAGTGGTATAAAAACGGAGTAGCGATAAGCGGAGCAATGAATTATTTTTATACAACACCGTCACTTACATTATCTGACAACGGCAACACTTATTATTGTTATGTAACAAACTGTAGTGGCAACAATAGCACAACATCAAACACAGCAACGCTTACTGTAACCAATACTTGCAATGCTGTAAGCATAGCAACACAACCGACAAATCAATCTGCAACAGTTGGAGGCACAGCAACATTTTCAGTTACAGCAAATGGCACAGCACCTTTCACTTATCAGTGGTATAAAAACGGAGTAGCTATAAGCGGAGCAACGAATAATTCTTATACAACTCCTATGCTTTCTATTAGTGACAACGGAAACTATTATTATTGCATTGTTACAAATTGCAATGGAAGTTACAATGCCACATCAAACAACGCAACGCTTACAGTTGTTTCAAGTTGTACTGCAGTTAGTATGGTATCACAAACCAATTCTCAATATACTACTGTGGGAGGCACAGCTACCTTTGCCGTAACTGTAACAGGTACAGCACCATTCACTTATCAATGGTATAAGAACGGAACAATAATAAGCGGTGCCAATAGTAGCTCCTACACAACCCCTTCATTAACTTTATCTGACAATTCGAATACGTATTATTGTGTAGTAACGAATTGTTCAGGAGCAAATTCAATTACCTCCTCTCAAGCTTATGTAAGTGTAACGACTTCTACTACTTGCACTAATTGCCCCTGTTGGAAT
Organism: Chitinophagales bacterium; assembly: GCA_044226285.1. Classification (GTDB taxonomy): domain Bacteria; phylum Bacteroidota; class Bacteroidia; order Chitinophagales; family LD1; genus CALAYL01. The sequence continues at coordinate 348,553 of JBGAHI010000004.1, forward strand.
TGGGCAAAAAGTTCTTCAGGAACAATCTCTGGTACAGCAACAGGAAACATAGCAATTGATTCTTTTAAGAATAGTTATGTGACAGGAACATTTACAAGTGCTTCAATTTCTTTTGACACCTTTTCACTTGCTAGTAATGGAGGAAATGATATTTTTCTTATAAAATATGATAGTATAGGAAAAGTTGTTTGGGCAAAAAATGTGGGAAGTAGTGGCAATGATGAAGGATATGGAGTTGCAGTTGATAAATATAATAATGTTTTTTTAACGGGTAGTTTTGGTGGCAGTTCTATTACATTTGGAGGCACAACCTTAAGCAATGCAGGGTCCTTTATTGTTAAGTACAATTCTTCTGGTAATGTATTATGGGCGACAAAAACCACTAGTAAGTATTATATAAACAAGGGTAATTGTATTGCAACAGATAAGGATGGAAATGTTTGTATAACCGGTTCCTACTTTAGCTCCGGCATCAACTACAATGAGATAATTATAGAAAAGTATAGCCCGTTAGGTTCATTAGTTTGGACAACTACATCATCCACTAGCACAGCATATTGTATTGGTGGAGGAATTGCAAGTGATAGTTTAGGCAATTGGTATATTACTGGTCGATGTAGCTATACAACTAGGTTTCCAGGTAGTATGTATGGATTGCCAACCGGTCTTTTTCTTTTGCAATTGAATCCTAATGGTAGCGTGGTAAACTTATACGGAGTAAATGGAGGAGGAACAGGAACAGGCATTGTAGTAAGTGATGAGTATATTCATGTAACTGGTTTTTATACTGGCACCATTACTCATGGGTCAACTACTGTTACAAGTAATGGAAATACAGATATATTATACGCGAGATATAATTATGGAAACCTTATTCCACGAGGTCTTTGGAGCTTTGGCGGAGTAAATGATGACGAAGGGTATAATTTGGCAACTAACTCTAATGGTGATATTTTTATGACAGGTTCTTTTAATAGCTCTTCTTTAAGCTTCCCTATTTCTAATAATATTACGAATCTATCGAGTTATACAAATGCTTATGATGGGTTTGTTGTAGAATTTACTTCTGGGTTTGGAGGGAATCATACTCAATGGGCAAAAGCAATTAATGGTTCACAAACAAGAAGTAATGGCATCGCTGTCGCCCCTCAAGGCACTGATATATTCTTAACTGGCGATTTCCTTACAAATGCAATTTTTAATAATGATACACTCACAGCTAATTCAGGATATAATATTTTTACTACAAAACTTAATTTCAGTGGCACCGCAAAACCTTCTACTATAAATGGAAACACAAGTGTGTGTGTAGGTTCTACTCAAACCTATTCTATCAGTCCTGTTTCTGGTGCAACATCTTATGTGTGGCAAGCAACTAACGGATCAGTTTCGGGAACAGGAACAAGCGTTTCGGTAACATGGAATAATACAAGCACCGGAACTATTCAAGTTGCTTCACAAAATTCTTGCGGATTGAGTGCATATCAAACTTTGAATGTTACTTTGAATGGAGCACCAGCACAGCCAAGTTCTATTTCAGGAAATTCAAGTCCTTGTAAAAACTCAACACATACATATTCTATCAGTCCAGTTTCTGGTGCAACATCTTATGTGTGGCAAGCCACAAATGGAACAGTTACTGGAAGCGGAACAAGTATATCAGTTACATGGAACGGTAGTAGCACAGGTGTGGTTCAAGTTGCGGCTGTAAGTGCTTGCGCACAAAGTGCTTTCAGAATTCTTAATGTAACTCTTGCCAGTCCACCAAACCAACCTGGTGCAATTAGTGGCAATACAAATCCTTGTGCAAGTTCAACAGTAGCATATTCAATTTCATCAGTTGCAGGTGCAATAGGATATAATTGGCTATGCACTAATGGAACAGTTACAGGAAGTGGAACATCTGTAACAGTAACTTGGAATAGTGGCACTTCAGGAACATTGCAAGTTGCTGCACAAAATTCTTGTGGACTTAGCTCTTATCAAACTTTGAATGTAACGCTAAACAACCCACCAACTCAACCAAGTTTAATTTCGGGAATTATGAATCCTTGTCAAGGTTCAACAAATTCATATTCTATTTCGTCTGTCGCTAACGCAACTTCTTACAACTGGACATTACCAAGTGGTTGGCAAGGAAATTCAAATACAACAAATATCAATGCAATTGCAAACAATACAAGTGGTTCAATTTCTGTAAGTGCCGTAAATACTTGTGGTAGTAGTGCTACACAAAGTTTGTCAGTAAATTCAATTCCGCTTCCAAACATTGTTGTAAATTCTCCAACCATTTGTTTAGGACAAACAGCTGTATTAGTTGCATCTGGAGGAAGTAGTTATAGTTGGTCTTCGGGACTCTCTTCAAATGGGGATACTGCATTTGCTTCACCAATCAATACATCAAATTACGCTGTAGTAGGAACACTCAACGGATGTTCTAATACAGCATACTCAACAGTAACGGTAAACTCGCCTTTATCAGGTAGTATAAATAGTTTACCAATCGTTGTTTGCTTTAATCATTCGCCAATTAGTATTACAGGAACACCAATGGGCGGAACTTTTTCGGGTTTTGGAGTTAGTGGAACAACATTTAATCCATCCAACGCAATCATTGGAGCGAACACGATTACATACGCATACACGAGCAATGGTTGCATTGCAACCACTTCTCAAAATATTCAAGTAGATACTCTGGTGACACCTACTATTGCTGCAATCGGCAATACAAGTTTTTGTATTGGTGACAGTGTAACACTAATTGGAAATATCAATAATGGCGTTTGGAGCAATAGTGCCACTTCAACCTCAATTACTGTTAATGCAAACGGAACATATTTTCTTACCAATACAACAACTTGTGGAAGTGTAAACTCAAATCAAATAAACGTTACTGTTAAGTCTTCTCCAACTATTCCAACAATTCAAGTAAATGGAAATAGTTTGGGTTGCAACACAAGTTCTGGAGTTTCGTATCAATGGTATCTTAATGGGGCATTATTGTCAAGTGACACATTGCAATTTTTAACTGCTATATCAACGGGATATTATTCCATAGTAGTAACTGATAAAAGCAGTGGATGTTCGTCTACTTCTATTCCAGTGTATGTAGTTATGACAGGTATAACATCAAATTCAATTAGCAATTTGCTTTATGTTTATCCAAACCCAACCAACGGGAAGTTATATATCATCACATCTTTAAAAGAGTATGATGTGCAACTTTACGATGCCATAGGTGCAAAATTATATTCTGGCAAAAATGATGGTTCAATTGATTTGTCTCTTTATGCAAAAGGAATCTATTATATAGTTCTTAATGGCACAACTGTAAAAAAGATAATTAGAGAGTAATTTTTTAAAGTTATTGTTTTATATATTAGTGGAGTCCAGCTACCACTCTAATAAACGGGGCAAATTCCGAAAAGCCATAGGAGTAGGAAAATTAAATTATTAAAAATGAAAAAATCATTCCTTTCGTCTGCAATTGTTCTCATGCTTTCTGCTTCAGTATTTGGGCAAGACAAATACAAGTACGCATCTATAATCTGGACCACCGCACATTTTAAAACGTATGTTTCCATTGATGGTGCAGATTACCAAGTAGAAGAATCTGACTTGAAGAAATCGAATGAGAATTTATTCAACATGAATCCGTTGCTAAAAAAGGTAAAAGAGCTGGAAGCTCAAGGTTGGGAAGTGTTGAATTTTGATACCGATTCTCACCAAGGATATACACTAAATACAGCCTACCTGAGAAAGAAACAATAGTTTATTCATTGCTTTATTATTATCTACTAAATTTGCATTTGAAATAAATGCAATGAAGTATTTAGAAACTCGACAAAAAGTTTGCCATGCCGGAAAACAGTTACTGCACGAGGGTTTGGTGGCACGCACCTGGGGCAATGTGAGTATGCGGGTGAACGACCAACAAATGGTGATTACGCCTAGCGGACGAAAATACGATGAGTTAAATCCGGATGACATGGTGTTGGTAGATATATATACACTTCAATTCGAAGGAAAAATTAAACCTTCCTCCGAATTGAAATTGCATTGCCAAGTGTATAAAACACGTCCGCATATTCAAGCTGTAATTCATACCCACCAAATGAATGCTTCGATTGTTGCTGCTGCGCAAATGGATGTGGATGTGTTGTTGCCGGAACATCAGCAAATACTGGGCGGCAAAGTAATAAAGGCCGCACCATACGCATTGCCAAACACCAAAAAAATTACGATGGCTACGGAGAAAGCGATTGAAGCATCGAATGCGGCATTAATGTCGAATCATGGAGTGGTGTGTATAGGAACAGATGTGGAAGGTGCCTTCAATGTAGCTAGAACACTGGAGTTGGCCTGTGAACTATTTATTGCTTCACGCAAAAAAGCAACAGCATGAACAAGGCAAAAGCTATTGAAACTATTCTCCATCTTAATGCCTTTTTAAGCCACCATCAGCAAGGATATAGCACTTGGGGAAAGGTAGAGGTTCTTGAAATTGCTATTCGTGTGGATGAAGGAGGCTATATGTTTGCTTCAAATACAACAGGATGGCCATCTATAAAAGCAGAAGAGATACTCCATCATAAAAACGAAAACAGTGTATACCAAAACCTGTTCAACACTAGAAAAAAAACACATGTGATTCTAAAAACCCGACAGCAATTTGCATCACAAGTGAAAGAAGAAATTCCGCCAATCCTTGATGATCAGGCGCAATTATTAGGCGTATCCGTTCGTTTAGCGAGTGCAGAACAAAACATTACAAAGGCGCTGAACAATCGTTTCGCTGCAAATGTCATTAATGGAACAAGTTTCTGTATTGGCAACACATTGGAAGATGCCTATGTTGCTGCACAATTACTAGAAAAAACATCGAAAGTGTTTGTGGAAGCCCAAGCACTAGGAGGTGCTAAACCTATCAATAAAATTGAAGCTTGGTTTATGCAACAATATTATTTGTTGAAATATTCGAAAGAGGCGGAGAAGAATGTGTAACACTATCTTACAAATCAGTTAAATTTCTGTTTATGAATTTTGAACATTCGGCAAAAGCAAAAGATATGGTGAAGAAGGTTCGTCTGTTTTTAGACGAACATATTCTTCCCCTGGAAAGTGAATATTTGAAAAATCACACCGAAGAGGCCAATTGGAAAAACTGGATGGTTGACCCTCGTATTGAAGTGCTGAAAGAAAAAGCAAAAGCGGCAGGACTTTGGAATTTATTTTTACCGGAAATTAGTGGTTTGTCGAATGTAGAATATGCTCCTGTAGCTGAAATAACGGGACATTCACTCCTCGCACCCGAAATTTTTAACTGTAATGCTCCGGACACCGGTAACATGGAAGTGATTTGGAAATATGGTAGCGAAGCGCAAAAAGAACAATGGTTGAAACCTTTATTGGAAGGGAAAATTCGTTCTGCCTTTTGTATGACTGAACCTGATGTTGCTTCCAGCGATGCTACAAACATGGAGGCTACTATTGTTGAAGATGGTGATGAAATTGTGCTCAACGGTACAAAATGGTGGAGCACTGGCCTAGGGCACCCAAACTGCGAGGTGGTAATATTTATGGGACTTTCAGATCCAAATGCGCATAAGTATTTGCAACACTCGATGGTGCTCGTCCCTATGGATACAGCAGGTGTAACTATTGAGCGAATGCTTCCCGTATTTGGAAGTTTTGATGCGCCATATGGACATGGAGAAGTGAGTTTCAAAAATGTACGATTACCCAAAACAGCTGTTATTGCAGGGTTAGGAAAAGGTTTTGAAATCGCACAAGGTCGATTAGGTCCGGGCAGAGTACACCATTGTATGCGACAAATTGGTGTAGCGGAAAGGGCTTTAGAGTTGATGATTAAAAGAGGAATGGAACGCGTAGCCTTTGGGAAACCATTGATTAATTTGGGTGGAAATCGCGACATCATTGCTAATGCGCGCATTGATATAGAAATGACGCGATTACTTATTCTGAAGACAGCCTATTTACTGGATACTGTTGGTGCAATGGGTGCACTGAGCGAGGTCAGTCAGATTAAAGTTGTAGCACCGAATGTTGCTTGCCGAATTGTAGATCAAGCCATACAACTACATGGTGGAAAGGGTTTGAGTAACGATAGTCCATTGGCAGCCATGTATGCTTATGCGCGAATTTTACGTTTGGCCGATGGCCCTGATGAGGTACACCGTGGTGTTGTGGCAAGGCTTGAGCTTTTAAAATATAAGGCATGAGTTTGATTGACCAACCCAAAGCAACTAGAGCCGAAGATGCTTTAGATGTAAATGCCGTTTCGGCTTTTGTGAAATCGCAATACCCAAGCGCGCATGGGCCATTGGATATAAAACAATTTCCGGGAGGTGCATCCAATCTCACGTATCAACTCAATTTCGACAATGTTTCGCTCATTTTAAGAACATCGCCAAAAGGTACAAAAGCAAAAGGGGCACACGATATGGCGCGCGAGTTTCGTATTATGGAACGATTAAAGCCTAGCTATGAATATGTTCCTGAAATGATAGCGCTATGCAGTGATGAAAGCGTTATCGGAAGAGAGTTTTATGTGATGGAGAAAATTTCAGGAATTATCCCCCGTGCGAATTTGCCGAAAGAATTAATATTGAGTGAAACGGAAGTAAATACGCTCTGCAAAAATGTAATTGACACACTGGTTGAACTCCACAAAGTAGACATTCAAAGCACAGGTTTACATGAGTTGGGAAAAGGAGCGGGGTATTGTCAGCGGCAAGTTGACGGGTGGTCTGAGCGTTACAAAAAAGCGAAAACTTGGAATGTTCCTTCTTGTAACTATGTGATGGATTATTTAAAAGCGAATGTTCCTACTCAAGAAAAAACTTGTTTTATTCATAACGATTTTCGTTTCGACAATGTGGTGTTAGACGAATATAACCCAACAAAAGTAATTGGTGTATTAGATTGGGAGATGGCAACTATTGGCGATCCGATGATGGATTTAGGGAACTCATTAGCCTATTGGGTGCAAGCCGATGATGATTTTGTGGCAAAGCAAACACGCAGACAACCAACACATTTGAAGGGTATGTTCACGCGAAAAGAAGTCATTCAATATTACTGCGATCAAATGGGATTTGATGCGAAAGATTTTACGTTCTACGAAGTGTATGGTCTTTTCCGCTTGGCAGTAATCATGCAACAAATTTATTTCCGCTATCACCACAAACAAACCACGAACAAAGCTTTTAAAAATTTCTGGTTATTGGTGAATTACATGAACTGGCGGTGTAGACGATTGATAGCATAATGCAAGAAGGAGTGTCCCTCGAATTACATCGTACAACACTCCTTCTCTTAAAGTATGCATTTACTATTGCTTTGCTTCTATTGCAGTAATTTGCTTTTGAATATCTGGTTTTAGGCTCACCATCAAAAACTGAAGACTCATAAAAATCACCATCAAGCAGGTAACCAAAATAGTGTTGATTTTCGATTCTGGTTTTCGAATCCCATTAAAGAAATACAACGGAATAAATACAAAAAAGGAGAATCCTATCATCAACAACCAATAGGTACCGGACTTTGCCATTGTCCAATGCATAACTGATGCTAAAACAGCTACGGTATAAAGCATACCTACCAATACTCCACTCAGAAGCACCAATTTTTCCTGTAGTGATTTAAGTTCTTTCTGTTTTAGTAGAAACAAAAGTGGGAGAAAAAGAAAACTAAGTAACCCAATAGCTAAAACAAAAAAGAAACTTGCACCAGGCCAATGCATAACTTTGCAAACTGATCCCAACATAAAGGTTCCTGCAGTGCTCAGACCGCTTAAAATCATTACTTTTTTCATAAAATAAAAGTTTTTGAAGGTTAATAAATCTTGTGTTTCTTGCTCGATTTCGAGCAATTCGTTTTTATAAAAGCGTTGTAGTACTAGCGTATAAACAGTTTCAAAATCATCATCTACTTTAATTTCTGTTTCAAGAATACAACAGATATGATCCAACAAATTCTGTTGTAAATCTTCAGTATGAATACCCTTCTGTTGAATATCTTTTAAGATAAATTCAACCTGCTGATCTGATAGCGTATACATTAGCTCGTTTGTAGGTTTATGTCTAAAAGTACATGCATCGTTTGCATGAACTCGATAAGTTCACTCACTTTTTCCTTTGTCTTCGACTTACCGGTTGGGGTTAACTTATAATGCTTACGCACACGTTTGCCGATATACTCCAACTCTGTTACCACTAATCCATCGGCCTCCAAAGCATGCAAAGTGGGATACAATGCGCCTTCCGTAATGAGTATTCGTTCACGTGTTAGTTCCTTCACTTTTTGCGTGATTTCGTAGCCATACATGCGTTTATTGTCGGCCAATAATTTAAGCACAATGGTCTTTAATGTGCCCTTAATAAGTTCTGAAGAAAACAGCATAATTCTTATTTGTTGAAACAAAGATACATAAGATTCTGATGCATCCAAATATTATGCATAAAAAATTTTAGAGCCCTTGGCTGGAACAAAAAAATAATAGCTAAAAAAAAGGAAAGGTTTTACTGTATAATGTAGATATGATTCCAGTCTCGCGTTCTAAAGTTAATCCTGTTTTGGGTTTCGGCCAATCAATACCATTAAAGTATTCTACACTCTGGAATAATGTGTCATTAAAAGGTGTTGGAGATAACCCTAAATCTTTCAACCAGCGTGTTCCCTCAACACAAAGATCGAAAGGTAAAGCCAAAGGAAATTCGCTTCCTTCAAACGCGTACTCTTCAAACATAGCTTCAGCAAAAGGGATGATTTCAATTGTTCTATTCTGATGTGTTGCAACAAATTCCATCACCTTATCTAATCGTACATTAGTATGGGTTATGGCGTTATAAAACTGAAGATGCTGCTTCACTTCGATAGCGCTCAAAATCCCATTGACCAAATCTTCTACATAGGTGAGTGAAAGTAATTTCGGTTCAGGTAACAGCATTTTTTGTAGATGTTTTGCGCGGTATAACCAGTAGTAAAAACGGTCTGTCCAATCGTAGCGCCCATAAATAAAACTCGGTCGTAATATCAATGGATCTAATTCAGGGTGTGACAAAAGAATGCGTTCCATTTCCGCTTTTTTCTCACCATATGCATCAGGCAAAGCGGATGTCATCTGCTCTTCAGAACAAGACAAAGTTGCATCGTCTTCTCCAATCGTTTGCACCTCACCTTCCCCAAATAGGAAAACCGAAATGGTAGAAATGAAAATATATCGCCCAACTTTACCACTCAATCGATCCAATAGCTGCGCAAAGGTTTTAGGATAATAGCCACTAAAATCAATCACAACGTCCCAATGTTGATCGCAGACCTGAAGGATATCATCGGTTTCGCGATTCCCATGCATTTGTGTTACACTTGGAAAAATACCACTGTTGGACTTTCCACGATTGAATAAAGTTAGAACATAACGATTATCGTTCATTAGCCGCTCTACCAGTGCACGACCGGCAAACATTGTACCGCCAAGGATGAGGATTTTCTTGCGCATGATAAAATCAAACTAGGAAATGAAATGCAGAATTAAATTGAGGAATGTACATAATGGCGATTTAATTGACTAAAATCCGTCTTGTCCAATTACGTTTCGGCTTTTCATATCGAAACAACAAAACGCCCTTTCCGAAGTATGTTAAATCAATTTTATCTTCGTATGGTATAAGGCTAGTAACTCTTATCTCTTGTTGAAAAAGAATTTTCCCTTCCATATTTACAATAAAAACAGATGCCGCTAAATCACAATTTTCAATAACAGAATATGCAAGTTGATGTTGTTCATTTACATAACAATTTATTAATGATGTTGCATCTGTGTGTTGCTTTCCATCAATAGAATCTTGTAATTGTTGTTGAATTCTGTCCCAGTATGTAGCCATCCAAGGTTCAAAATAATGTATATTCAGTGTTGCGTATGACTCACAATATTGATATTGAGAGCCAAAATAAATAAGTTGAATTGAAGGCGGGAGTATTGTATCGTTATTAAAATAAACTATTCTCCCTTTGGGAACATATATATCAATTTGCGGAAAAAACATAGCTAGGTTTCCTTGAAAAGCATCAAACTTTATGTTGCCAATATAAGCGTCATTAATCCATGTGTTTTGTTTCGATAAAATTTTGCCATCCAGAGTAGCCGTTGAATATATTGTTTGATTGTTCCATACAACTGTGGCAAAATAAGCACATCCAGCTTTCACCTCTGCAACCGTAAAAAGACATATAATAAGAAGTAATTTAACTTTCATAATGCACTACAAACGCTGAAGGATTACATTTATTGCAATTGCTATTTTATGAATAGACATTATAGTATACCTGGAATAATCTTGTACGGCACCAATTTGCAATACTCTTCCCAATATTTTCCGTATTTGTTTCGGCATTTTGTATCGTCTCGAAAGGCTCTATGGGTAAGTAATATGGTTAAGAATATAACGTAGAAAAAGGGAGATAAATAACTGAACCCGGTGGCGCAACTCCAGAAAAATGCGGCTAATAATTCGGGTACATAATGGAAATGCCGACTAATACCCCAAAAGCCGGAAGCCAACAACAGATTGGTTTTTCGTTCACCGGTTTCAGTGCTGTATTCTGCTAAAATTAATTTTGGTGCTGCACTCCAAATGGTGGTTTCGCCATTCGTTGCACGTACGGTTTGACGTTGGTAATCGGCCCAATAATTAATCCAAATACTGGCCAATCCAAGTGCAAAGATGATTAGGGCTGCTACAACACTCAAGCCTACCGGATGGTTTACCATAAAAAGCATTGGGGAGGTATACACCGCTGGTACCCACACCAAACAACCCCAACAAATATAGTAGCCCGCACGGTCCACTTGTATGTCCATACTTTTCATGTAGCCTTCTTCCCAAATGAAAAACTTGAGCAAATAAATCCACAATAAAGTGGCTGAAATAATAATACTCCAATCGGCACTGCCAAATAATTCCTTTTGCGCAAAAGCAAATGAAACTACGCTAATACTCCAACCTGTCATCCCGAAACGGCAGTTGGTAAACTGTTTCACGTCCCATCCTAAAATGCGAGGAAACAATTCTGTTCCCCAGTAATAATCGAAAATAAAATTGCCGGTGTGTGAATGATCGGACGATGAAGGAAAAAATCTTCCCTTGATATAAAGCAACAAACAAAACACCAGTGCCGTGAAATTAAGCGCACCTAAGATATCGCCAAAGTGATAATAGACAATACCTGGACTAAACCACTTCAACCCAATGGAACAAATAAAATACAGTGCAAAAGTCACCAAATAAGAAGCTAATCCATTATCGACATACTCCGGCACATTGCCTTTGGGTGTAATGGTACCATTGTATTTTCGGCCAGGTAGAACACGCATCAACAGCAATTGTAACACAGCAAAAATGCCAATAATTTTCCAAGCAGCAGCTGTACCAAAAAAACGCGATAACCAAACATCACTAATAATGGAGAACACGCCTTTTTCTACGATTTCATTCCATAAGGATAAGAATGAGCCATTGAGCTCCACATTCACATGCCAAAAGAGCATGGCAAACGGAGGCGTTATGGTGATGAGCAAAAGAGGAACAATAGTTCGTGTAAGAAAATTACTGGGTGTAGATGACCAATCTGACATATGTTACTTTTCTACAATAAAGCAACAATTATTACAAAAAGCAAGAAAGGCAATCAGTATAAATAGTCGGTATTTTTATTCTTTTTCGGCTTTTTTATCACTGAAGCTTCTTCAGTTTTCACCGAATGGACTAGCATACCTTGCAATTCGTGCATTTCAGCAGGAGTTAATACACGCCACTTTCCAACAGGTAAATCTTTCAAATGAATATTCATGATGCGAATGCGTTTCAAACTCACCACTTTATAATCAAGATATTCGCACATTCTGCGTATCTGACGGTTCAAACCTTGCGTTAGAATTATCTTAAAGGTTCTGTTGCCCATCTGACGAACTGTACAAGGCAACGTCTTCGTGCCCAACACCGGCAATCCTCCCGCCATACGTTTCACAAATTCGGGTGTAATGGTTTTGTCGACAGTAACGATATATTCCTTCTCGTGTTCGTTGCCGGCTCGTAAAATTTTATTTACGATATCTCCGTCATTCGTCAGCAAAATTAAGCCTTCTGAATCTTTGTCTAATCGTCCGATAGGGAAAATACGCTTCGGATGATTGATGTAGTAAATGATATTGCTTCTGTCGCTGGGATCGGTAGTTGATGCAATACCTTTGGGTTTGTTGAAGGCGATGTACAAACTTTGCTTCTTACTAATTTTGATTTTTTCACCATCTACTGCCACCACATCACCGGCATTTACACGCGAGGTAGGCAAAGCAATTTCGTTGTTGATGGTTACACGTGCTTCCTCTATATACTTATCGGCATCTCTTCGCGAGCAAAAACCCGATGAGCTGATGTACTTATTCACTTGAATACTTTCGGAAGCATTTTTCATGCGGCAAAGCTAAAACTTTTTTCATGGGAAGTTTAAGCACAAACGCTGAAAAGAAAGCCGGACGTGCTTTGGATAATATAGATTTGAAATGTACAATATCCAACACAACTATGAAAAAAATTAGTGCCTTTACCGATGATGCTTTAGGAACAATGGATGCCGTGGCTGTAGCTGAAGCTATTGCCAGTGGAAAAATTTCAGCACAAGAAGCTACAGAAGCTGCGATTGCTCGGGCAGAAAAAGTGAATGGGGAATTGAATGCAATTGCCATTAAAATATATGACACAGCGCGCGAACAAACGAAAACGAAACCACATGGCGATTTCTTTGGTGTGCCAACGTTCATCAAAGATAACGACAACATGAAAGGATTGCCAACTCAGCTTGGCACGTATGCGTTTACGTCTAAACTGGCAAAACGCAACAGCAAGTTCGTGGATCAATATTTATCGCTTGGTGTGAATCCGCTTGGTAAAAGTACTTTACCCGAATTCGGATTAATATGCAGTACCGAAAATCCGAATTGGGGCATTACGCGTAACCCTTGGAATACTGATTATACAACGGGCGGATCGTCATCGGGTTCAGCGGCATTGGTAGCGAGTGGTGTGGTGCCTATTGCCACAGCAAATGACGGTGCGGGTTCAACACGTATCCCTGCTTCGTGTTGTGGCTTGGTAGGTTTGAAGCCATCGCGTGATCGTTTAATTAATTTTGACGGCTCTGAAGTGTTGCCGTTAAACTTAGGCTACCAAGGTGTTTTAACGCGAACGGTACGCGACACTGCTGCCTTTTATGCGGCAGCAGAAAAACATTACTGTAACCCAAAACTACCGGCTATGGGGCTTGTACAACACCCCGGCAAGAAAAGATTGAAAGTTTTATTCTTCGATAATATTGCGGAAGGAAAAATCGGACATCAAGATGCTGACACCTATCAAACACAGTTACATGCCGCAAAACTATTGACTTCACTGGGACATACCGTTGAGCAAATTCCTTTCCCGTTTGATATTGGAGAAATGTCGCAACACTTTTTAAACTATTACGGATTCTTTGCTTTTGCCTTCACGAGTATGAGTGGCTTAATGGTAAAGGCCAAAGTAGATAAAAAGCAATTGGAAAATTTCACCACAGGCTTAAGTGCCCAATTCAAAAAAAATGCGCTGAAACTGCCGAAAAGCCTACGTATTCTCAAAAAATCGGGAGCCGAAGCTGAAAATTATTTGAAACAATACGATTTGATTATGACTCCGGTATTATCGCAAAAAGTGCCGAAAATAGGGCATTTCAACATGGAGTTGCCGTATCAGGAAATTGCACATCGCGCAGTCTCATTTGCATCCTACACCGGTCTGCAAAACGTTACAGGCTCGCCGGCTATCTCTATACCAATGAGCACTTCAAGCGATGGACTACCCATTGGTGTACAATTCATTGCTCCGCTTGGACAAGACAAAACCTTGCTGGAGCTAGCCTACGAAATAGAAATGGCACAGCCTTGGTCGTTTTTATATAACAGCTAAACGACTATACTTTGGCTAAAAACTTTTGAATGTCCGTATACGATTGTTTGGCCATTGATGAAACGCCCGGAACATTAAAAAAGCCGTGAAACAATTCGGTATAGCACTTGAAATCCCCATCTACACCGGCACGTTGTAGTTGATTAAAATAGTTTACACCGTCATCAATTAACGGGTCGTATTCGGCAGTAAGAATGTATGCAGGAGCCAAGCCTGTAAATTCCTTTTCATAGCAAGGTGAGACTTCCGGTACACAATGGTCTTCAGGCCGTGGAGTGTACTGTTGTTGAAACCAAAACATAGTGCGCTTTTCAAGCAAATAGCCTTCTGCGTTTCGCTCGATGGAAGGGTTTTTCAACTTACCATCAATCCAAGGATAAACAAGTATTTGTGCCTTTAAAGGAATCCCTTCTTTTCTAAATCGATGGGCCATACAAGCCGCTAAATTTCCTCCGGCACTATCACCGGCTACTACCATATCGTTGGCGTTACCCCCCAACTGTTCTGCGTTTTCATAGACCCATTTCAAGGCGGTATAAGCATCTTCATGTGCTGCCGGGAATGTATGTTCCGGAGCCAAGCGATAATCTACAGATACCACTATGCTGTTGTTCATCTTGCATAATTTTCGGCAACAGTTATCGTGCGATGAAACATCGTATAACACAAAACCTCCACCGTGATAAAACACAATAATGCGTTGATTTTTTTCATCGCTGTTCTTATAAACACGCACCGGAACACCATTGGCTATTGTATCATAAGTGGTTTTTACACTTACCTTTCGATCAAACAAAAATCTTCCTAATCTTGAAGCACTTTCCGATTTTTTACGTAAAGCAGCTACATCAACATTTGCATCAATACTAATCGGCTTTTGCATTCTTGCAAACAGCAAAACGAGGTGTGTTTTCCAATTCATAGTGGTTGAAGATAATAATCAATTCAGGAAAACAATAACAAGTCTTGATTTTTTTGGGAACTATTTACCCTCTTTCGGCTTACGCTTCTTAGGTTTTCCGTATTTGGCGCGCATTTTCTCGGAATGTCGAATCTTTACATTCACCTTCTGATTTTTCTTTGATTTTTCGTGAAATGCCGGTCCTTTAGCTTCGTTCTTTGGCGTTCGAGATTTTCCAAAAGGCATTTTTATTTCCGGTATTTCATCGTGTGTAAGCACCGTAGAAATCTCTAGATCATCAGGCAATTCAAGCATTGGAATAGCAAATTTCATCAAGGCTTCAATGGCCACTTGATTTTCTCTTTCACTTGGTGTTATGAACGTAATCGCAATCCCCCTTTTATCATATCGACCTGTTCTACCGATACGGTGAATGTAATTTTCAGGCACATCAGGCACATCAAAATTAATGACGTGGGTTACATCCGAAATATCTAATCCGCGCGCAATGATATCCGTTGCAATTAATACACGGAATGAACCGTCCTTGAAGTTGTTTACACTTCTGAAACGATAACTCTGATCCTTGTTAGAATGAATCACACCAATAGTTTCAGGGAATTGAAGTGCCAATTTTTCATAGAGCGCATCAGCTAATTTTTTAGTGGCCACAAACACCAAAACTTTTGAATAAACTGTAGTATCAGCCAACAGCATTTCCAATAAATTGACTTTAGTATTGAAGTTGGGAACAGCATAGCCGGTCTGTTCAATATTCTCCAATGGAGTACCCGTTGGCGCAGCTTCAATTTTTTTGGGATGATTGAAAAACACGCTAATCAGACTTTCTACCTCTTCCGACATGGTAGCTGAAAACATTAAGTTCTGACGCTTCTTTGGCAACAAATCTAAAATAGTTGTGAGTTGCGGACGAAAGCCCAACGTCAACATTTCATCGACTTCGTCAATCACCAAATGTTTAATGGATTTGGTTTTCAATGTTCCACGCAATAAAAAATCGATTAAACGACCTGGGGTGGCTACTAAAACATCTAAACCGGCTTCAATCTGAGCCGATTGTGTATTGATGTTTCCGCCTCCGTAAACACCTTCAACACGAACACTCATGTAGGCACTAAGCTTTTTCACTTGCTCCACCACTTGCACTACCAACTCGCGAGTAGGCACCAAAATTAATATTTGTGGGGCAGTATCTTTTGTAAACGTCCATTGGCGAAGACAAGGCAACAAGTACGCTAATGTTTTCCCGGTTCCTGTTTGGGCTATGCCTATTACATCGCGGCCCGACATCACTACAGAAAATGCGCGCTCTTGAATAGTGGTTGGTGTAACCAAGCCCATATCGTTTAGTGCATTGAGCACAGGGCGTTTAATATTTAAATCCTCAAATGTCATGCTCAATATTAAGGTAAAAAAAGCAGGTATTGCTTATGTGCTTGTTTTCTATTTCAGCAAACGCTTGTGAACCACAGTAGTATTGCTTTGCAACGAAACAATATAAACACCTTGCGGTAAGCTGCTAATATCGTGTTGTTCCCCGGAATGAATTTCTTTTAAAGTGCTTACTACTTTACCATTCAAATCGGTAATAGTCATAAGCAATTGCTCAAATTCCCCTTCCACCGAAAAAGTATTGGTAGCAGGATTTGGATAAAGAATCACTTCGTTTAAATGTAAGTCTTCTACATGGGTATACTCGGCTGAATTAATGTTGATATTATCGATATACAGTACATTGCCGCGATAATTGGTGAATTCAATTTTGAATTGAAAGTTAGGAACAGCAAGGTTAGCGGGCACTATATAGCTGAATGTTTTCCATTGTGTGGAATCGGCCGGGGTCCAATTTTTATCATCAACAGGAGCGGCAATAGAAGCTAAATTACCGCCAATCTTTTTGCCTAAACTTTGCCAAGTTGCACCACAGGTTTTCGACACAAACACTTCCAATTGATCATAGTTATTGGTGATTTTAGGCGTAAAGGCATATTTAAAATTGAATTCCGGGTTCACTCGCCCTGCAAGATTAATAGCCGGTGAATATAAAATGGTTCTGCCGGAATTGGCGTCAGTACTATCGTCCGGACGAATAGTAGCCGAAATACCGCTGTTATATCCTTGCCCATTATCGGATAGCTTCCACAATAAATTATTGTTATCGCTGATGTTCCAAAGGTAACTCAATCCGAAATTCGGAAGGCTATCAAAGTGTTGTACATAAAAAGGATACGTGCCTTCACCATTTACGCGAACCATCATAGTATCACTATGCAAGGTTGTAGCATTCTGTACTACCGTTAATGATACAAAATAATCGCCACCTGCTGCATAAACGTGAGCCGGGTTTTGATCGGAGGAATAGCTGCCATCGCCAAAATCCCATGTCCAGGAAGTAGGATACCAAAGGCTTTTATCGGTAAAGCGAACACTATCTCCAACACAAACCGTGCGCTGACTAATCTCAAACTTTGCTTTACACAAAGTGCTATCGTTTACTCCGGTGGCTAATAAATTTTGTGGCGTAATCAAATTATTTCTTCCTGCTATGGGCGAATGTAAAGCCGCGCGCATTCGATTGCGCTGTCCTTGCGTGAACATGAAGTTACAATAACTGTAATCCATAGCATTCTGCACATTATCTACTACATTTCCGCACGATGCAGCCGATAAATTACAACTACTCCAACCCTTTGTTGGCGGGGTATCCGACACACTATCCCCAATCGAACAATTCGTAGTTTGACCTACAGGCAAATAATAATAATCGGGTACATTGTTACCGCCCCAAATATGGAAGAGGTTCAAATAATGTCCCGACTCGTGTGCCATAACTACAGAGCGAAGCTTGTTCGATGTTCCCATATCACCCACATAATCGTTGGCAATAACAATACCATCCCATTCTGGCTTAGCATCGGCTTGATCGGGCATTAAACAATGACCGGCTAAATTGGCAATTTGCTTCACTACATAAACGTTTAAGTATTTTGTAGGATCCCAGTGTATTCTGTCTTTTACGCGATGATCGCCAACAATGGAAGAGAGAGAGGCTATTCGATTAATACCATTAGTGCAATTACCGTTGGGGTCGATATGCGCTAACTTGAATTGAATTTCACAATCGGCTGCAATGGGTTTAAATGCAGCAACTATAAGCGCTGTATCCGGATTTTGTTTTCTGAAATTCCAGTTCAATACTTTCAATCCGCTCATCACTTGCTCATCCGTAATGTTCTCCGCACCATAAGTATGGATAATGTGAAACACAACAGGAATCGTGTACAATGAGTCTGCAACACCTCTGTTTTTGGCGATATTAGCCATGTACTGCTGCGTAAATAGATTCAGCTCCGCACGATTCAATTTCATTTTAGTTTGTAAACCGGGTTCTGATTGGTACAAATCAAACGACAATTCGTCTGCGCCACAGTATTTAAGGTCTTGGGAGATTCCAAAAGAAACAAAAGCAATAGTAATAAGCAGCGTAAAAATATATTTCACAGTAGGCATTTTTGTAAAAATAGTGAAATAAACTATTCTGTATAGGGCGTGCTCCATATACGGTAAATCGGGAAATTATAAATTCATAAATTCGAATGCTATTAATTGCTGCACCACATGAAGTTCCGATTGAAACGATTGACTTATCTGTCTTTTTTGCTCCTATGCTTAAGTGGAAGTTTTTTTATAGCGAAAGGGAAATCCATTCAAAAAATAAAATTATATACTATGCCTGCCCATAAAATGAAAGTGGAAATTTGGAGCGATGTAATGTGTCCGTTTTGCTATATCGGAAAACGAAAATTCGAAACTGCATTGGCACAAATGCCCGATAGTGCTGCCATCGAAGTAACATGGAAAAGCTTTCAGTTACAACCAGATCTAGTGACCGATATCACCAAAAACACTATTACACATTTAGCCGAATCGAAAGGATGGACGATGGACTATACCCGCCAAGCTATAGGGCATGTAATGCAAATGGCAGAAGGGGTTGGTTTGCACTACAACTTCGATAAGGCTGTTGTTGCAAATTCCTTTGATGCGCATCGCCTTTCGCACTATGCCTCAGCAATGGGTAAAGGAAACGAAATGGAAGAAGAACTCTTCAAAGCATATTTTGTGGACGGCAAAAACACTGCTGATCACGCTACACTCACGGCATTAGCGGTTCACATTGGGCTAGATGAACAGGCTGTTAAAGCAGTACTACAATCCGATAAATATGCTGCAGAAGTTCGTCAAGATATTTACGAAGCATCTCAAGTGGGCGTTACGGGAGTGCCGTTTTTTGTATTCAACAATAAATACGCGGTAAGTGGTGCGCAGGACAGCAAAGTATTTCTAGAGGTATTACAGAAAGCATATGCTGAATGGGAAAGCGCTAATCCAACTTCTGTTATAGAAGTGAAAGAAGGAGCTGTTTGTACTCCCAAAGGCGAATGCAAATAAGCTTTAATTAGCCTTTCGGATAACCCGATTTTGGCTTTCCTCCCGGCTTGTTCCCCCAGTATTTTTTCTTTTGCTTTGGCTTAGCCGCTGCTCCTTGTGGCTTTGGTGCATTGTTGAATTTAGGCGGAATAAATTTCTCTAAACTTGTATTGGCCATAGGATACGGGTGTTCTAATATGACCGGCAAAGCTTTCCCAATCAATTTTTGTATGTCGCGCAAGTACTCTTTTTCCTCTTCGTTACAAAACGAATAAGCAATGCCGCTGGCACCTGCACGCCCTGTTCTACCAATACGGTGTACATAGGTTTCCGGCACATTCGGTAATTCGTAGTTAATCACGTGCGAAAGGTTATCAACGTCAATACCCCTTGCTGCAATATCGGTTGCCACCAAAACCCGTGTAGCACCCGATTTGAAATTTCCCAATGCGCGCTGTCTTGCTGCTTGTGATTTATTCCCGTGAATAGCTTCTGCCTTAATATCAGCAGCTTGTAAGTCTTTCACCACCTTATCGGCACCGTGTTTCATACTGGTGAATACCAAAGCCGAAACAATTTTTTTATCCTTCAATAAAAACTGTAACAAATTGCGTTTGTCTTTCTTCTCTACGAAAAAAACGGCTTGTTGAATGGTATCAGCGGTAGATGAAATGGGCGTTACTTCTACCTTCTGTGGATTTTTTAAAATGGTAGCAGACAAATGCTGAATCTCTGTAGGCATCGTTGCCGAAAAGAAAAGTGTTTGTCGCTTTGTTGGAATTTTCGTGATGAGCTTTTTCACATCGTTAATGAAACCCATATCGAGCATACGATCGGCTTCATCCAACACAAAAATTTCCACTTTGCTTAAGTCTATAAAACCTTGATTAATTAAATCTAGCAAACGACCAGGAGTGGCAATCAAAATATCTACGCCATGCTGCAACGCTCTTACTTGTGCGCCTTGAGGAACGCCTCCAAAAATTACCGTATGTTTTAAATGTAGATTTTTTCCATAGGCTGCAAAACTCTCACCAATTTGTATCGCCAATTCACGCGTTGGAGTAAGGATAAGATTGCGAATCGGTCGTGCCGACTTTCCTGCTGGTGTTCTATCGCTTAACAATTGTAAAATAGGAATAGCAAAAGCTGCTGTTTTTCCGGTGCCGGTTTGTGCACAACCTAATAAGTCGTTCCCGGTTAAAACGATAGGTATTGCTTGTTCCTGAATGGGTGTGGGTGCGGTGTATCCTTCATGCGCCAAAGCCTTAAGAATAGGCGCTATGATGTTTAATTCTTCAAATTTCATATTACGTATAAGGGAGCAAGGTAGCTGAAATAAATGGAAAAGGCACTTTAAACTGCCTTTTTGAGGCTCACGGACTTTTCTGCTTCTGCTCTATGAGGCCGCCTCAAAGTCGCACCTGCTTTCGTTTATAGATTTTGAAAGCACGCTGAAATTCAAATTTCTAATAGTATTTATTAACAACCTATACCGACAATAATCCTTTTCTGCGCGTAGTTTTAAAGAAAAAAATAATGCTGACTACTCTATTGCTCGTTGGATTAGGTGCTTTTACATGGACCTTTTTAGAATATGTTATCCATCGCTTTCGCGGACATAAAAAGAATGGCAACGGACCTGTTCGAAAAGAACATTTACAACATCATGCAAAGGCAAATTACTTTGTGCAACTCTACAAGAAAATCCCGATTGCTGTTATTGTTTTGGCGGGAAGTGCCTTTCTAGTAGGCGCTTTTGCAGGTATAACGAATGGCTTAGCCTTTGCCTTTGGTTTAGCCGGCATGTATTTTATTTACGAACTTACGCATCGTGCTTTTCATGTGCGTGAACCATTTATACGCTATGGTTTAAAAATGCGCAAACATCATTTCTATCATCATTTTGGCAACCCGAAAAACAATCATGGGGTTACTACAGCACTTTGGGACCGAATTTTTAAAACCTATCAAACAGTGGAGCAAGTTACCGTTCCTCCAAAGATGGTGATGCAGTGGTTATTGAACGAAGAGCATAGCGTTAAAAGCAAGTACAGTAGGCACTTTCGATTGCGATAAGCTAAAGAATAGTCATTCACACAATAATATTTACCTGCTTTACGTTGAAATAAAACAAGCTATTTCAACATGAAAACAACTCTCCTCCTTCTCTTTCTTGGAATAACCCTTTCAAGCGGTGCTCAAGATTTAAAACCAACGCCTTCACAGGCACTAATGAAAGTAAAGGCCGTTGACGACAATGGTTTACCTCAAGCGCAGAATATCATTACTTTTTCTTCTACGAAAGATGGAAAAGAATATTCCGGCAATACAGATGCAGAAGGGAAATTCGCTATCCTGCTTCCTGTTGGCCATAAGTACAAGGTAAAATACAAAGCAGTTACTATAGTTGAAAGTAACTTAGAAGTTGATTTGCCGGCTCGTGGACAACCTTATGCTATGACCTATACCATAACGGTTACACCGCCAAGAACATTCACTCTCGATGATGTGCTTTTCGATACCGGTAAATCTACATTGCGACCTGAGTCCAATAGCGAACTCAATGAATTAGCAGAATATATGCTCGCTAAAAAGAAGTTGGTGATTGAAATTGCAGGACATACCGATAACGTTGGCGCTCCGGAAACAAATCTCAAACTTTCCGAAAACAGAGCTATTACCGTAAAAACCTATTTGGAAAAGAAAGGTGTAGCTCCCGAACGAATAATAGCAAAAGGTTATGGCGATACGGAGCCCGTTGAGGACAACAATACTGCAGCGGGCAGACAAAAAAACAGAAGAACGGAAGTGCGAATTGTTTCGCAATAAATCAAAATTCATATCCAATTGATATATTAGAAAAACAATTGGGATGAAAAACGCTTTGCTACTCGCCTCGCTACTCTGGGCTAATTCAACACTATTCGCCCAATGCAGCATCTCCATCAATGCTCCTCAAACGCTTTTCGACACCAGCATTACAGCCATTACCATTACTGATGTTCGCAGTCTTTTGCAAGATGCTTGTGGTTGTGAAGTAGGCTTAAACAATCCTTCAGCAACTGTTCAAATTTTCTTACCTGAAGCTAATCAAGTAACGGCTTCACTTCCTACTACTTTTTCTGCTGCTGCACAATTTCCTTACCAACATTATCCGCGACACGATTATGCTTGGAAGCAAGAAAAATGGGGAGATAAATTTCTGCTCTCGCTATCAGCCGATTCGTGGCAAGGCATTAGTTTCGGGCTTTATGGCTTGTTGCAGGAAAAGTTAGGCTTCAAATTTTATCATCCGCGCAACACCTTCGTTCCGCAGTTTAAACAATGGCCGCTTACAGAAAACTTCACTTGGGAAAGTAAAGCATTATTCGATAAAAACGGCTTTCATCTCCATACCCAACATCCACTGGAACTCACAGAACAACTGCATGATGGTACATTACCGAATGCACTAAACGAAGTAAAAGAATACATCAATTGGCTAACGCGAAACGGACAAAATTATTTTGAGTTTTGCTTGCTGAATAGCATCGATAAACGTATTTGGATCGACCACGCTAAAAATATAACTGATTACGTACATCAACGTGGATTGCTTGCAGGTGTTGATCTTTCGCTACATATGATACAACAGAAAACCTTTCAATTGTATACCTCACCCATCAATAAACAAAAGCAAATTACAGCAAACCTTGCATGGCTAAATAAAGCCAATTGGGATATGATTAACATGGAGTTTTCTACTGCAGAATTCATCAGCGGCAATAGAAAGAAAAAGGAAGAACAACGTCAGTTTGTGTTGCAATGGTTGAAAGACAACAGCCATACAAAGTTGATGGGAAGGCAACATGTAGTGCAACACAAAACAAAAACAGCCAAAGCCAAAAATGAATTTGTTTGGGATAGTATATCTACTGCACTCGATAAAGAACGCGGTGTAATGGCTCATACGGTGATGTTCTACGACATGTCGGAACAGCATGCACCGGTATATGAAAACGAAAACCAACAACACATGTATAGGTTTCTCTTGACTGAGCATCAAAAGCGAGAAACGTGGTACTACCCTGAAAGCGCCTACTGGATCACCTTTGATGTATCGGTGCCCATGTTATTGCTGCCCTATTTGAAAGCACGTTTAACAGATATCGATAGTTGTGCAGCACATCACATTCCCGGGCATCTCACCTTTTCATCGGGTTGGGAATGGGGCTATTGGCTAGTAGATTGGAGTATTGCACGATGGAGTTGGCAACATACTTTTAATGGTGAAAAACAACATCGTTTTCCGGAGATGTATGCGCAAGAACTCTTGCCAGAAAAGGAACACAAGCCTTTCAAAAACATGTTAAATCTGCAACAAGAGTACTTGAAAGACAGTTCGCTCATGCAATGGATGACGGCCATGACCATCACCGATGAAATTAGCATCAAAGCCTTGGCCAATGAATATCATCCTCGTCCTAAGTTATCGTACAAATACATTCGCAACAAAGCTACACTAGGCGAATTGAATGAAATCCAGAACAAGTATCTAGTTCGCTTAGACAGCTTTGCCCATAAGGCGTTGAAGTTGAGTCGTGCCATGCGGATAAATGCAACCGACAAAGATGTGGTATGCAACGAACTAATCGATGGACTTGAAATTACCGCCTACCGGGGATTTCACCGTGCAGCAATACTTCGGTATTTGATAGCGCTTAACTCCGCTAAATCAAAAGACCAAAAGGCAGCAGCGCAACATCATCTCGCTGATGCCGGTTCAATACGACAACGTGCACAAGAAATTGTCACCGCTCGTGAAGCGCAATACCGTTATCCTACCGACCGTATTGCCCGAAAACGTTGGGATCATACAGCCTATCACTTTGGCTATTTATATCCGGCTAGTCAACTCCATTTTTGGAATCGCGAAGAGCAACAAGCCAAGCGCAATCGCTACAGTGCATTCTTTATGAACATTTGGAATGTAGGGCGAATAGTGGGTTTGATTAAGTAGCAATTCTATTTTTCTTCAAAAAACTGGAGCAATATTCCTTTTGCAATTAAAAATTCCGCGGCCACATAAGTGGTCATAATCACAAAGCCGGGCTTGGGAATTAAACCCGGAAAGGCGAGAAAATTCAAAGCAATAACAGAATCGGAAAACACAAACAAAATAGCTCCGGTGAACACCAACCAATAACTTTTATTGCTCACAAAACCATATCGATTATAAGCAAAAGCCGACATGCCTAACAATATAGCAGCATACAATATCACAGGAATTGTGGCTAAGCTCTTTTCGGGATTATTATACACCGGTGGTACTACAACGCTCACCATCACTATACCATAGGCCAAGAAAGGCAAAAAGGAAAACTTGTTTTGTTGGAACAAACTGCCTTCTCTTCCGGTTGAGGCTTTACGATAAATGGAAATCAAAAACAAATGGTTGATCAAAAAAGAACTCAAGCCCAACAAGAAAAAGTATTTGCTTTTAGGCACGCCCATCAGCGAATTATCTAGTGGATGTTCGGGTGTGAGCATCAACGATACATCGCCAATCCACGAAAAAAATAGCGCCAACAGTAAGAACTTCAAAGCGCTGTTCCATCGATAATCTATCACCACATAAACATACATCATTATCATGGGCAACAACAGTGGCTTAGTGTAGAACATAAGCGCCTTATTGCCTGTAAATTCTGCGTAAGCTTCAATAATACTCAATGCGAGTAGGACATACATTACAAATTGCTGCTTTTTCATAGTTGCTCTATTTGGTGTTTTCAAATGCATTTCTTCCCTTAAATATAGATTACTTTAAATGAAAACTCTTTTTATGAAAATGAAATATAGTTGTACATTAGACTAATTCATCATACATAAAACAAACCTATTATGGCAGCAACAAAAAAAGCATTATCGGAAGAATTGAAAAAGAAAGCTACAGCTAAAAAAGCACCAACAAAAAAAGCGGCAGAGGAATCTGCTAAAAAAGCAAAACAAAAAGTAGCGCCCAAGAAAGCGGTGAAAGAAGAAGCACAGAAAAAAGCTCCGGTAAAAAAAGCCGTTCTAAAAAGTAAAGTAGCCACCAAAAAACCGCTTTTGGAAGAACGCAAGAAAAAAGAGTTAGCTTCAAAAAAAATCGCTCCCAAAAAGGCAAAACTAGACGAAGCAAAAAAGAAAGCCATAAAGTCGCCAAAAGCTGCTGTTAAGCCAAAAAAGAAAACAGCTGTTAAAAGCAAATCGCTTACTGCCGCTGCCCTACAGCCGGTGAAAAAAACCGCAACAAAAGCTGTTGCTGCACAAAAAAAACCAAAACTTGAAGCAGCTAAAAAGGAGAACGCACAAAAGATAAAACTAGAAAAATAACATGGCACGCTTTTCTGCATGAAACAACTGCTCATTATTTCGTCCACTGCGGATAGCGAGTGCGATAGCATACATCGGCATTTAGTCAAAAACAAGGTTTCGTTTTTCCGACTAAATGCCGATCGTTTTCACGATAGGTATGCCATTGAAATTGATCCTGGACATTCAACGTTCAAACTCACTCACCGTAAAACAGGTGCATCGATTACTGAATCTGCTGTTGGTGCTGTTTGGTGGTCGAGGTATGCTTTACCCGGAAATACGCACCAAGTGTTTGAACCGCATTTGCGCGAATTTATTGACGAGGAATATTATGCAACATTGATTGCCATTCTATCTTGCTTGCCGGATACAATACCCGTGTTAAACCATCCTGTAAAACATTACATTGCCGGACATAAAGCCTATCAACAAAAAATGGCTGTGCAATGTGGGTTTGCTTTGCCAAACCAAGTTATCTCTAATAGCGCAGCTTCATACTTAAACAAACCATGGCACACCAATGCTGTTTACAAACCCGTTTCTAACTCGCAGTACATCACCAAAAACAAACAACAGTTTTTTGCCACAGTGCGTAAAATAGATAAACCGTTATTAGCCGCCATTCGTTTGAATAAAATTGAACTCCATATCCATCACTTTCAAGAACAAATTGAAGGAATGGAAGAATATCGCGTTACTGTTTTTGGAGATTGTGTAATGGCTTTCCGCATCGATGGTGCAAAGGGTTTTGATTGGCGATTATCCTTGAACGACTTGCATTACACCAACATCCCCAACTTTCCCATGGCCCAAAATTGCCTAGCCTATATGAAAGCCATGGGCATCTTGTTTGGTTGCTTTGATATCATTCGAAGTGAACAAGACGAGTACTACTTTCTAGAATGCAACGCACCAGGTTATTTTTTATTCCTCGATCCGAAAGGAAGATACAGTCTAGCTAAACAGTTTGCATCATACCTTGTATCATTAACCAAATAAAAGAGAATTCTCCTTTGGGGGCTCTTGTCTAAAACAAAACAGACGACTCACTCTGCAAAAGCAATAATCTTCTATTCTCGGCTTTCGTTTTTGTAATTAAAAAATTAAACCCGGCTTCCACATCATCGCTGATATTTGGCAATGGAATTAAAGGTTGTCCAAGCGGTTTCATGAAATTGTCCCAATGAATGGGTACAACCGTTTTGGCATTGGTCGCTACAACCGTTTCGTTATAATACTTCTGCTGAAAATCTGCGGGTTGAATTCCAAGCATAGCTGAACCTAAAAAGAGTACATCGCTTGGATATGCTTGCAAAGCGCCTTCAATGTAGTTCGTGCTGGCCTTCACCAAAAAGCGTTGGCTGCCATACGTGATATAAAAATCGAATGTACCGCCCTCAATAAAATCTTTTGCCTTTGCCGGTTGTGAAAGTGGCTGATCTATGTTGGGATGTGCAGGGTCGGTGGCATTGCTTTTAGCAAATATTTTGAAAGGAGGTGTATGCTTTGAATTCAATACGGTAACCGTATAAAGTCCTATATGAAGTGGGTTCCCAGGTGCATATAATTGCATTGCGCTTTCAGCGAGTTGCTCCCCTTTCCCCAAATTTAAAGTAGAGAAAGAACCATATAATTTCGCACCGGTGAGCTGGCTTAGTAAAGGCGCATCTAGCGCATGGTCGTAGTGTGAGTGACAAACAAAAATAGCCTTTAATCGGTGCAGTTGATACTTTGCTATCATTGCACGAATTACTTTTTCATTGCTTCGAATTTTTCCAAAAGCAACTTTGCCGGTTTTAGGGCGACTGAAAAATCCATCGACAATAATTTGCGAAACGCCATCATCGAAAAGCAAGGTGGAAGTACCAAAGAAAGTTACTTTAGGTCGACCATTTTCTACCATACTGTCGTTGACTGATGGCGCAAAATAACTATTGAAATGACTGAGGTTTGCCGATGGCTTAAATGCCTTGCAGCCCATCAGAGCAAAAGCAATGAGTAGTAGATAAATAAACTGCTTCATCATATACAGTGGTGAGTATAGATACGCAAAGTTATGCGGTTTACAAAAGAATAGACTCTCCAACTTTGCACAACAGCAAACAAAAAACCTGCTTACTCCTTAATACATCTTACAGCATATCCTAACTGGCTAGTGCCTGTGGACGTTTGCATTATACTTTGATCGTAGAGCAACAAAAAGGAATTGGTACCATCATTGAGCCACCATTGACCTTGATAGCCTTTCAAACGAAAACTACCATCTGCAAATCGATAACCACCGGGTAATGCATTAAACAATACACTGTTTGTTCCACCGGTATTCGGACTAAGCCAATGTGAATAACCTGCTTCTTTCAAACAAGCATCATCTAATTTAAAACTTTCGAGATACACTCGCAATTGTGTTAAGTCTGCAGCCGTTGGAATACGCCAGCCGGTAGGTGCTAAAGCAGTAGAGCCGGTTACAGCTTTTCCATTATAAAGCGCACCATACACGGTAGCGCTGTCGGAGCGATTATTATAATAACAATAGGCTGCTTGCGTAAGATTCGCTGCCCATTGGCTTCCAAGTTGAATTGGGGTAAGCATACTGCCTTGTCGGTTGTGTGTAACGCGCAAATTTTCTGCCATCCAAACTTGTTGTCCAATTTTTACAGTAGCATAAACATTCCCATCAAAGTCGGTAAGCGGTTGATCCGGTTGAACAATAATTTTTGGTTGATTATCGACAGTATTACTGTCCTTTTTACAACCCGAAAGAAACAACACGCCAAGTGCTGTAAATAATATACTTACTAAAATGGTTTTCATGATACACGTTGATTAGTGAATTGCAAAATTGATACAAGCCTTTAAAGCAAAGAATGATGGGCGTTAAGCATCAAAATGACTTTCATCATAATGCCTAAATGCCTTAGAGAAAAATCGAAACTGATCACTAAAATGAAGCACTAATCAAAGAAAATGTTTCAAGATGTATTTTCTACTACAATTAAACATTGACAGAAGACTATTCCTGATCAAAACCGGAAATATACCTCATAGCCGACAGCACCACAAAAAAAATCAGTAAAGAAACTAGTGTAGCATTAGAATAAAAAGTATAAAAAGAAAACTCATAGGCTTCAGTAGGTTTTTGGGTATTAAAAATAATTGAAGCGCTTTCGTCATCTTTATAATAACTTTCTTCAAGAGCCGTTAATGCCGTTATTTGTTGTTGATTACTACTCCCTACAATTATTCTATAGTAATGTAATTTTTGCATAGTGAGATCTGATGTAACTCTTCCATGGATAATGTTCCCGTGCAGAAATAAGGGCATCCACCACAACAAAGGAATAGCAAAAGCTAACCCCATTAGAGCGAAAAATCGTTTTGTATTTATTACCGGTAAACGAAATTTAAATATCTCATAATTGCTATAAGCAAATAGGATGGCTGAAATCAGCAAATACCATAATAAATATTTAGAGATGAAATGAAAATTGACAATACCATTAAAACTCTTTTCTAAAGCATATTCAGGAGCATAAGGCAAATACCAAACCTTTACTTCTTCACCAACAAGTAGCTGAGCATCATATCCTCCTAGTGTACTATACTTCCTGCCGTTTACAACATAATTAATAATTGGAGTTCTAATGTTTAGCCTACCTTTTGATCCGTATCGTCCACTGTAACTATATTTTGTAGATGCTATTTCTACTACAGTACCTTTAGTAGTTTCAGATATAAACAGTAATGGAATTGCGCGATATACTAAAAGCAAGAAAAACAATGGAAATGAAAGCTGAAAAAGGCGGAAAGCGTAGTAACGATATTTTATCTGTTCCATTTAAAAAAGAGTTGCTGGCTGGGTATTGCTTTTTATCTGAGTTTCATCACAAATATAATCAGAAAACTTTGCTATCTTTTTAATGTACCCTTAGTATGTATTTTGCGAGGTGATTGAGAAGTTGAAAACTAGCCCTTTACATGTTTAATCTTCACTATCACTCCATTGCCCGGCTTCAATGTAATCAAAGGTTCCGGCTTAATGTTTTTGCTTACCAATTCTAAATCTACTCTTGCTGAAAGAATGGCATTGATCAGTTGCATTTCCATCATCGCAAAATTGTTGCCTATGCATATGTGTGGACCTGCGCCAAATGGCATGAAGATAAAGCGGTTGTCGCCTTTCATGTTGAAGTTTTCAAAACGCTCGGGCTGAAAAGTAAATGGATTTTCCCAATAAGCCGGATGATGATGAAGTCCGGCAATATTGATGAGCGTGATGGTCCTCGCTTTGATGAAATAACCGTTCACTTCTTCGCTCTCCACGGCTGCTCTGCCGATGGCGGCTACAGGAGGATAAATACGCATAGCCTCGTTCATCACTTGATAACCGTAACGCAGATTCGGAATATCCTTGAAGCTAGGCGTTTCCGTTTCGAAAGCCTTTGATTCAGCATACAGTTTTTGTTCCTCTTCCGGGTGTTGTTTTAAGAGATACCATGTCCACGATAACGCATTCACGGTGGTTTCGTGGCCGGCCAAAAAGACCGTCATTACCTCATCGCGAATTTGTTCATCGGTCATAGACGAGCCATCTTCATACTTCGCTTCTATAAGTAATTGCAGCAAATCGTGAGGAGGATTTTCTTCGCTTTTTCGTTTACCAATAATGCCGTAGATCATAGCATTCAGTTCGGCAATATATTTTCGTCCTTTGACATAACTCGGCAATGGATATTTAAACGGAATGTGCATAGGGTTCATCGCCATTTTGGCGCCTATGGCATTCATGTAATTGAGGCTCTCCCAAACCATTTGCACTTGCGCTTCGGTAACATTAGAAGTAAAAAGTGTTCTGCACACAATATCAATGGTCAATCGCGCCATCTCGTGCGTGAAATTTATCTCTGTACCTTCTTTTGCTTTCCAACGTTGCAATAATTGTGTTGTAGCATCGCCAACAATATCGCACATGCCTTGTAAACTCTCGCGGTGAAAGGGCGGCTGCAATAAGGTACGCTGACTGCGCCAACTACTGTGGTCGGTATTAGTAATTAGACCATTACCCACCAATATCGACAATACTTTGTAGCCATGGTCTTTCTGATAATTACGCATATTGCGCACCATAATATGCTGCACCATTTCGTGATTGTTGATCACCAGCACATCGCGTCCCGGCACTTTAAAACCAAATAGATCGGGATATTTCGTAGGCGATTTCGCCATCAAAGCAAAACGATCTTTCTTTGCGTTCCACAATTCAATAAAGTTGAGTTTGTGAATGGGTTTGTAAGCGGTGGCTTCCATGATTTAATTCGTTTAACATGAAGATACTACGAAAACTAAGTATGCTGCTTTGTTTGACAAATTTTAATCTTTAGGGAACTAACCATTAGCATTGCTTGGCATATTCTCCGGACCAAGTCGTTGCCCACGAATACCCTTATGCTTTGGCTACTTGGTTCATTCAAGATTAAAAAACATTAATACCTCTATTGAATATCAATAATTTTGAATTAGTTTTAATAGGAAATTAGGGGTGCTAAAATTGTTTCAAGAGATTAAAAGTAGTTGAATACAATCTACTACCCATACTTAAAAAATGATAGCACTAAATCCATTTACTTCAAACCTATAAAATGAATAATGACTTAATTGTAAAACGAGGCGGTTCTGCGCACTATTTCATTTACATGGCTATCATCATGCTTTTGTTTTTCTTAAGCAATCTATTTAAAATTCCTCCTTATGTATTCATGATAGTAGGAGTAGTTGCTGTAATGAGCATGAACTCCCTATCGGCAATGGTTTTTACAAAAGTTATTATCCGCGCAACAAAAGAAGGCATCTGGACAAGCAAGCTCGATCTTGTACCATGGAATCAAGTAAAGGATATTCGGATAGAAAAAACAAGCTCGTTTAATACAGGCAACATGACTAGTTCTACCAGCATAGATTTAATTATTGAAACCATCG
Organism: Chitinophagales bacterium; assembly: GCA_044226285.1. GTDB lineage: Bacteria > Bacteroidota > Bacteroidia > Chitinophagales > LD1 > CALAYL01. The sequence continues at coordinate 380,248 of JBGAHI010000004.1, forward strand.
ATGGAAGGGAATCGAGCTTTTGGGGAGCGTTCTTAAACACAGATCCAACACTTCTTTGTTCTTCGCTCAATAATCTTTGGAAGACCCATAAATTGTAATGCCTAATGAAAATATCATCTCTTCCATCCGGATATAAATTAACGTCTCGTTTTTCACGTCCGGCTCACATTAAAAATGATACACATCATCTATATACTTCCGAAAAATATGTGGTGGAAATTATTTTTCACAGTGCCATGTTTTATGCTCCTGAATTTTACAAAGTATCGGTTAACAGTAAATCAGGAGAACAAATTTGGAGTGGAGGCGAAACCCTATTTCTCGATTCCCTTTTCCGAACAGATTTTGTGAGTGACCGCTATGACCGCATGGTACTAACACGAGTTAACTCCACCGAATCTGCAAATCACATGCAGGTGATATGTGTTGACTTGAAAACGGGTAAAGAAGAGGTATTGACGGAGGAAGGACATTACCACTTGGCCGGACACTTTACATCATTTGACGGCATATATTATTATAGCAAAATAGGTGTTGAGTGTATTCATTACGGAGATAATAGTCGATTTATTTTAGAAGAAATTTTGAATACTCATTTTACAGAAATTCAAACATGGGGAACTTGCTCGATTAAAGATTGCATATTGGTTATTACACGCGAACAAGGGAAAAACATTCATCTATTTGATTTGATCAAGCAGCAAATTAAGGATAGTGTTACCCTGCATTGGGAAACCGCTGATTCCGTATATGTGAGCATTGGGAATGGGGAACAGCCAACCAACACTATTGTTTCGGTGTCCTATTCTGATCGACAACCAAACGGAGCTTTGAAGCATAGAGGAAGCGAACATTATATTTTGGAGTATTCGTAAATGCTAATTGCGTATGAAATTTTACTATTACTATTTTGTCACAGACGCTAAAGCGACTTGTATCAATATTAAACTAAAAGAGGATCACTACATTTCTTCCATTTTGTGGGATGCCTTAAAAAGTATAAACCCAAAGGATGAAATGATTACTCCTTTTGAAGAAAGATTCAACGATATATGGGAACTGGGCGTACAATCAACTGCCGGTTATTTTAAAGTAAAAATAGAACTGCCTTTTGATGATGTTTGGATAAACGGTTCCGCAGAAACAATAACAGTTATTCATTTACTATTACAGAAAGATGAACGATTTCAGCAATTGAATGTGTAGTCGGCATTTTCCTCGGTTAGTGTCGTCATGAACCGAAGAAAAAAATTGCTGTCCTTTTTTATCTCTTTCCTCATGAAGATATAACGAAAACAAGGCATTGTTGCTTTATTTCGGTTAAACACATACCAAATCTTGTGTTTTCCTAAATTTTGATGACTACCTAAAAAAACAAACGTTTAGCCAAGTCTTCTCTTTGAAACCAAAGCTTTTGCCATGCTGTTATATTTTAATTCTGAAATGGCCTTCGCGCATCCAAAAATAAACAGTGTTGCCCGGTGAAGGAGTGTGTGCGTATATTCCGAATTTTCCAACAGCATATTGGGTAGTACCTTCCGTTTCAATTTTCTCCACTTCAAAATAATTGCCCGGTGTGGTATTCATGGTAGAGGCACAAAGACCTCCATCGTTTACATTGTTGTGGCAAAAGCTCACGGCTGCATTACCATCTTGCAAACTATTCACAGCATAGGGTTGTACTTTTACACCATCGCTAAACTTAGTGGGTTGTTTGGCAGTACCTAAATAGATAGAAAAACGTGGGTTGTTGTATGGATCTGTTGGTTTTTCTACTTCATGTAAAACATAAGTAGGGGATAACGGGCAACGATCGTAATAGCCCGTAAACACATAGCCATCTACATCTTGGAAGGTGAAGGTGGTTAAGCCCGACAGGCCTTCTACGTTAAAGGTGATATATTCTTTTGCCGATGGACTTACATTCGGAGGCAATTGTGTGCTAGTGCTCTCCTTTTTGCATTGCGTGAGCGTTAGCAACAATAGCATTGAAACAATGGATAACGTATATTTTGCACGCATGGTTAATGTTTTAGTTTCTCCTATGATACGCGGAAGGAGGCATTTGGTTGCATGTGGGTAAGGAGCAGAGTTTTCGTTTTTGCGCATATTTTGAATAGACACAAGTTAGCCTGCCACAAGCCATGCACATTATTTGCGCAAGTATGGGCGTGTCCTCCGTTGCACTGCGGTCAGGCTTTTCGCTGCAAGTCCTCGTACCGCTTCCAGCGGCACTGTGGGCTTTCCGCTGCAATCCTTTAGGTTCGTATTTGAATAGAAATATTGAATTTAGCTAAAAGAGAAAGTGTTTAAGTAAACTACGCTGCCATCTGAGTAAAACTCATTGAGGGATATAGACTTAAACACTTTTTCATCAAAATCTCAAATAGAAATTCGGGATAGAAGCCCATTATTAAGGAGTTGAGTTATTGATGAAAACCTCTTTCAGCTTTTATTAACAGTTAAAACAAATGTATGGAAAAAATCTTTATTGGAATCGATGTCAGCAAAGCGAGTTTAGACATCTGTATCAAAAATGGACAAGATTTATCGTTTGAAAAGATTGACAATACCGTTCAGGCTGTGAAGCGTTTTGTTAAACAGTTCAAGCAAGAGCAAGATGGTATTGTATTGGCGATGGAAAACACCGGTCGCTACAATGTCCATCTATATGAAGTGCTAGAACATCTCTCTTGGGCGGTTTATGTCGTAAACCCACTTCACATCAAAAAAAGTATTGGATTAGTAAGAGGCAAAGACGACAAAACAGATGCACAACGAATAGCATTTTTTATTGAAAAGAACTACAAAGAATTGCCTTTGTGGACAGCAGACTCACAGGCATTAAGACAGCTCAAGGTATTGCAAACAGAAAGGAATACTCGTGTAAAAATGAAGTCCAATTTAAAACAACAACAATCTGATTATAGATTAATGAAATCAATTGGTATGGATAAGAAGATAATGAAACTCAATAAATTGTTGATTGCTGCATTAGACAAGCAAATCATAGAGTTAGAAGTACAAATAGAAGCACTAATTAAACAAGACGAAGAATTACAGGAACAGGCCCAACGGATACGCACTATACCGGGAGTTGGTAAAGTATTGAGTTGGATGATGATAAGCAAAACCAATGGTTTTAAACGCTTCAATAATCCAAGAAAGATGGCATGTTATGCTGGAGTTGTTCCTTTTGATTATCAATCAGGGACATCCATTCGTTACAAACCAAAAGTATCCGTTTTTGCAGATAAAGAGCTCAAAAAGATACTGCATATGGCTGCCATGAGCGCCATACAAATTGATAATGATCTAAGAACGTACTACTTGAGAAAAGTTGAAGAAGGGAAAAATAAGATGAGCGTTATTAATGCCATTAGAAACAAAATTATTCACCGGATTTTTGCTCTAATCAACAACAAAACTGTTTATCAGAAAAATTTGGTTTTGCCATAGAAATCCTTCACGCGGCATTATCCTTCCTTCAACATTGAGGTTTCGGGTTGTGGGTCACGAACTGAGCGTGCGATAGTATATATCCTATTTCATTTCTTCATAACCCAACTCTTTATCCCGCTGCTTTCCACAACAGTTTCATACACAATGTCAAAACCAAGCTTTTGATAAATAAGTACATTTTTGGGATCCTCTGTTTTTAACCAAAACGCATTGATGCCTTGTGCACGCATGTCGGCAATACTTTGGTCAATCAATGTCCTACTTAACCCTTTGCCGCGCTGGTTGGCGGCTACACCTAAACACCAAATGTAACCCATTTTTTCTCCGGCATTTTTTGCAATCCATCCTTCAGGAACACTATCGTGATGCATAAGGCGTAGCGTAGGTTTTACGCCTATTTTAAAGGGAATACCGGCCATTCCCGATTTTGCTTCTCGAAGAATGCCTAATGGAAAATGTTTGCCGGATAGCCAAATTAATGCGCCTTGCTTATCGGGGGTAAGCACAACTCCCCCATACATAGCAGCTGCCTTAGCACAGTGTCGATAAAGATGATGCAGTGCTTTGCTACGTTCTTCCTCCGTTTTCCCTTCAAAGGCATATACCATTAACGGATAATGGAAAAATGCATCGCCAAGTATATCTCCCGCCAATTGGTGTGTTTGCATATGTGTATATTTTTTCCTCGGTTCGTGTCGTCACGAACCGAAACATACTAAAATTCATTTCTCAAATCTTTCAAGAAACTAAAAGGCGAGCTATTACGCTCATAAAACCCGGCACTTGAATAATAATATTCCTCTGGTAGGGTTGCGAGTTGCCAATGTTCAGCCAACGGGTTGTTGTGAATATATTCGAGTTTCTGATACGCCATTTCTCTGGACAATAATGGAATTGCCAAAGCGTCTCTTTGCCAAAACTCGTATTGCTTATTCTTTGCGTCAACAGCATAAGAAGCTAAAGCAGAAAGGTTCGTTGCTTTTAGTGATTTTTTAAACGCATGCGCAGTGTACTTCAACAGCGAAGCATGTGGATATTCTTTTCCGTTTAACTTATTTACGCGCCAAATAAGATGAATGTGATTAGGCATAATGACAAATCCAAAAACATCGACTAACCCTTTATCGCTTAAATAGGTAAAGGAGTTTATAATTATGTTTTTGTAAGCAGTACCAGTCAACAATTTTTGCCAGCTATTTATTGTTGCTGTCCAAAAAATAATTTCGTCAATCTTAACGTGGCTGTTTCTTTTGCTTTCGAAAATAGAATTGCTTAACATGGGGTGATGTTTAGCGGAAAAATAAGCGTTTTGTATGAGGTTCAAAAGTTAGTGATAGTTTCGGTTCGTGGTGACACGAACCGAGGGGGAGAGACGCCATATTACTCTTTTATGATCTTTGTTTTATTCAAAAAATACATACCATTAGGAAGTGATGAAATATCTATACTATGTACGATGGAATTAGTTGTACCCTTATAAACCGTTTCGCCCAATAAATTATAAATTTCAATTGGGGCATTTATTGGTAAACCTTCTATGGTTAGCTGAGAAACCGTAGGATTGGGTGTTATTTTTAAATCTTGCCGATTCAGATAAACCTTTGGTAAATCTGTAGTAACATTTTGCTTGATTGTATTTAATGTGAAGCCTGAATTTCTAACAATATTACCCAAAGCATCTTTCCCAATTACGTGACAATACTCACAAGAATCTCCGGAGATAGTATAAATTTTCCGACAAACATTGTACAAACCATCTGAAGTATAGGTGTGTGATGGGCTTTCTAATGTAGAAGTTGTGCCATCTCCAAAATCCCAATGAAATCGATCGACAAAAGTTGCAGGAAAAGGTTTTGTAAATAGAGTGAAATTATTGTGAACGGTATCGTATGCGGTTGAAAAGGTGTCACTGCAATTAATAGGTCTAAGCCCTGTGTAATATACATCGAAAGAATCATCTTGATAGCTCACTAATCTGAAATTTTCATATTCTCTTATTCTGCATTGCATAAAGTTACTGTGAAAAAAGCCCTCCCCTCCAATTCGTTCAATAATATTGAACTGAAAGAAATAATAACTGACGCCTTGAACAGAGAAATATTGTAGGGGTTTGCCGTTTATCAGTTTAGTTCCCTTTGAAAACACTTTGTAATATTGTTGCTGACAGCCACTTGAACCAACAAGAAATGGATCTTTAATACTATCTCCAACATTTATATCAAAATCATAAAATGGAGAAAACGAACTGTCACTTGTATAGGGGGGGTAGTCGATGAGGGAAAAAAACACTTTGTTATTGTCGGTGTAGGTATAAACGATTTGCGATTCATAACCATTTGATTCTAATGAATCATATTGGTTAGTAGCTCCGTCATAAGCATCGGTTTTGTAAACGATTTTCTTACAGTTAATACCGCCTACTACAGTGTCATTTACATATTTAAAAACGACCGTTCCATAGGAAGCGATTGAACCATCAACATTACTTCTGTATTCATAAATATATTTCCATGTAGAACCTTTATGTACCCAATCTTGCGCAGTGGTAGATTTGAAAAAAATAAGCAGTAGTAGAACTAAACTATATCTCATATCGACTTGTTTAATAGCTGTTGATTAGATTACCAATAGCCTTGATTTTTTCCAAATATACAGAAACCTAAAAACAAAAGGATTGAAAAAATCCGCCCTCGCTCGCATCTTGCGAGTGAGTCTTCAAAAAGCCTCCGGCTAAACATGAATTCATGCCAGAGGCAATAATTATAATTGCTCGCAAGATGCGAGCAATAGCGATTTGTTCAAGATGACAAATAACATTGAAGCCCTATGCTTTGCGAGAGCGATGGAAGTGGAAATCCTTTTCCCGCTTCATAGCGGGATAAAGATTGCAACGTACAGCGCGGTTCCGATTCCGAGAGGAACTCGCCCAAAAGAAAAAATAAATTTTGGTTGGTGGCGGAACACCAACCAATGGGAAAACTTAACTACAAAAGAATCTGTATTAACAAAGCTAATAATCCTTAATCTGATTATATTTCGCTTTGAAGTCGCTGTTATCTGGCGCTAATGTCATTGCCTTTTTCAGGTATAATTTAGATTTAGCATAATTACGCTCCCGATAAAATGAATTGGCTAATTCGGAATATAAAAAGGCGGTACTTTCTTCAACGGACAGTACATGCTTATCATGTTTAACTTCCTCGATAATGGAAGGCAACATGTTTTCAACTGCTGTGGCGTTTTTCCCTTTGAAGTACTTTCCTACAATAATAAAGTCATAAAGTTCATCTATATATGGGTTTTCGATTTTGATCTCACTTTCTGTTATCATTCTAAGCACATAACCCAAGCTATCATAGTGTTCTGCCTCCGCATAACTCGCAAATAATTTCATGGTCACTTCTTCTAACATGGCTTTTAACTGCAGATTCTCTTTGTTAAAACCATACGCTTTATTGAGTAAAGAAAATGTCTTTTGCTTATCGTGTTTATAGTATGCATTTGCGCCTAATAAGAAGTAATGTAAATAACTGAGTTTTGCTCTAAATGTTGAGTCGGATATGTCACTTTGAATATTTGGCTCAAAAGATTCCATCAATGCGGTATTGTCTTTTTGAATACAGTTTTTATCCAATAAGTGCTCATATACCTGTGCTATAATATCTTGATCGAAATCCGGATTTAAGCGCATGTATTTGAATATCATCTTTAGCTTCTTTTCATCATCCTTCTCTTTGTCAATAGCGTTGCCAATTCCATTCAATAACATATACTTTGTTGACGATTTTGGATTGAGAACATATGCCTTCTGAAAAGACTCGAATGATCGCTGAAAAAGCATGTTTTCTGACGCTTTTAAGGCTTCATTAAAATACTGAAACCCAATAAGCTCGTTGAATGTTGTTTTCTTAATACCGGAATATTCATTCACCACTTCTTCAGCACTTTTAGTGGCATCAGCAGCTGAAATTTGCTTTGCTGTTTTTAAACTTTCTACAATTTTTTTTAGCGATTCCGGCTCAACATAATAGTATCCTTTTAAAGGGTCAGTAGATTCAACAACAATCTTCTTGTTATCGGTGAGCAACTCTATATAAACATGTGCTGTTGTACTTTTAATTTCATAGGGCATACCTAAGTAATCAAAAATCAAAGCGTATAAAATTGTGCCGCTAACACAATTGTAAACCCCTGTATTCAACATATTCGGAAAGGAAGATACTAGTTCGTACTTCTTGAAATATTGATCTTCTACCCTTTCGTGAATTATCTTGAATGCCTTATCCGGTTGCTTGTTCCTGAGATTTTGTGCCGATAAGCTTTCCAAAAATTGATTAAATGCCGTCTTCGCCTTTTGCAATTGGGCATCAACAAGAGTGGTGTCGATAACCATTGCTAAATCGAAACGCTCTATGGGTTTTCCATTCATCACATTACGAAAAACTTGTTCATCTATCTTTGAAACAAAGTTTAAATCGTTTGCACGTATTAGGAGCGTGTCCGATGCAAAAAGGGTAGTAACAAAAAAAACACTAACAACTAAAAATATACCTTTCATCTCTATTGCTTTTCATGCGATAAAGTTATCCTTTTTTTCGTTTTGATTAAGCACTTTCGAAGGGAGTTGCTGATGTAAAAAGGAAGCGGGGCGTATAAATAGGTATACGTTCATTCTTTGTGGTTCGTCTCGTCCTGAATCGACCAAATAGTGACAAAATAATATTAATTGCACTAAAATCCGAGAGCGATGGAAGTGGAAATCCTTTGGACATTCCTATGGACAAAGATTGTAACATACAGCGCGGTTCCGATTCCGAGAGGAACTCGCCCAAAAGAAAAAATAAATCTTGGTCGGTGACGGAACACCAACCAAAGGGAAAAAATCTTAAATCGATAAATCTTAAATGTCTACATGCTTCTGCGATACTGTCCGCCTACCTCGTATAAAGCGCGGCTGATTTGTCCTAAGGAACAGTGTTTCACGGTTTCCATGAGTTCTGCAAAGAGGTTGCCGTTGCTCACCGCCACGTGCTGTAAGCGTTTCAAGGCTTCTTCGCTGTTGTCGGCATGGCGTTGCTTGAACGCATTCAAGGTGCTGATTTGGAATTCTTTTTCTTCGGTTGTGGAACGAATCACCTCCGTTGGAATAATGGTAGGCGAACCGTTTTTGCTCAAGAAAGTGTTCACGCCCACAATCGGGAATTCGCCAGTGTGTTTTTGATGCTCGTAGAACATGCTCTCTTCCTGGATTTTGTTCCGTTGATACATACGCTCCATAGCGCCTAACACCCCTCCGCGTTCGGTCAATCGCTTGAACTCCGTCAACACAGCTTCTTCCACTAAGTCGGTTAACTCTTCAATTAAGAACGAGCCTTGATTCGGGTTTTCGTTTTTAGCGGTTCCTAACTCGCGATTAATAATCAACTGAATGGCCATGGCTCTGCGCACACTCTCTTCGGTAGGTGTGGTGATGGCTTCATCGTAGGCGTTGGTGTGCAGCGAGTTGCAGTTATCGTAAATGGCGTAGAGCGCTTGCAATGTGGTGCGAATATCGTTGAAGTCGATTTCCTGCGCATGCAAACTTCTGCCCGAGGTTTGAATGTGGTATTTCAATTTTTGCGAACGATCGTTGCCTTTATATTTCTGCTTCATGGCTTTGGCCCAGATTCTGCGGGCTACACGGCCGATCACGGAATATTCGGGGTCCATACCGTTGCTGAAGAAGAACGATAAGTTAGGCGCGAAATCGTCAATTTTCATTCCGCGACTCAAGTAATATTCTACATAAGTGAATCCGTTCGACAGCGTGAACGCCAACTGCGTGATAGGATTCGCACCGGCTTCGGCAATGTGGTAACCGCTAATCGACACCGAATAAAAATTCTGCACCTTCTGCTGAATGAAATATTCTTGCACATCGCCCATCATTTTCAACGCGAATTCGGTAGAGAAAATGCAAGTGTTTTGCGCTTGATCTTCTTTCAAAATATCGGCTTGCACGGTACCGCGCACAGACGTTAATGCCTTTGCTTTGAGATGCTCGTACACGTCTTTCGGCAACACATCGCTACCGCTTAAACCCAACAATTGCAAGCCTAATCCGTTGTTGCCATTGGGTAATTCGCCATTGTATTTCGGTAAATCTAAAGTGGCTAATTGAGCTTTTACTTGCTCTTCAAGTCCGTTGGTTTTAATGTATTTTTCGCACTCCTGGTCGATAGCCGCATTCATGAAAAAGGCCAGTACCATGGGAGCCGGACCGTTGATGGTCATACTCACCGATGTTTTCGGGCTGCATAAATCGAAGCCGCTGTAGAGTTTTTTCGCATCATCAACAGTGGCAATACTCACGCCCGAGTTACCTACTTTTCCGTAGATATCGGGGCGATGATCCGGGTCTTCTCCGTATAAGGTAACACTGTCGAACGCTGTAGATAAGCGGTGTGCAGGTTGCCCTAACGATACATAGTGAAACCGTTTATTGGTGCGTTCCGGTCCGCCCTCTCCGGCAAACATACGCGTTGGATCTTCGCCTTCGCGCTTCAACGGAAACACTCCTGCCGTGAACGGAAATTCGCCCGGTACATTTTCTTGCAATTGCCATTTCAAAATATCGCCCCAGTCTTTGTAGCGTGGTAAATACACTTTGCGAATAGAGGTGCCACTCAACGATGTGTAGGTGAAAGGCAAATCCAGTACTTTATCGCGTACTTGAAAGGCAAAGGTTTCACCGCTGTATTGTTTCCTCTTTTCGTTCCATTGTTGCAAAAGACGTCTACTTTCAGGGTGAAGTTTAAATTCGAGTTCTGCGTACTTTTTTTTGAGTTTTTCTATAATCATTTGAATGATTTTATGGTAGTAATGTTACACTTAAACCGTCAATGTCATTGAAGTGGCTGGATGTCACCAAAACATTATTGCCTCCGGTAAACCATTTAACTTTTGATTTCAATTTATTGGTATAGATACCACTCCCTGCCTTTGCTCTTTTCTCTAATGGGTGGTCTTCTTCAAGCCATAACACAACAGCAACATTTCGATTTTCATCAATCAAATGTGTGCTTATTATTTGCCAATCTTGTTGGTCATGAGTAGAATTACGTGCACCACCAATTGCTACAGCGATTGTATCTCTTACTTTCTGACCAATCTCTGTCATTAACTTATCACCGTCTTCCGCCAAGCGAGGTTTATTTGCAATCCTATGTCCTCTAAAATTTTTAACCTCAATAAAGGTAAGGTCATTATTACAAATTCCTAAAAAATCAACAGCTTTTGTTCCGTTTAAGACCTCTACCTTTCTATAGTCTATATGGTCATCTACTTTTTTTAAAACTGCCCAAATGTTATTGGCAAAATTGAATTCTATATCAGATTCTCTATGTAGCGGCATACTATTTCCTTTTTAAAGATTCGCTGTAAGACTTTCTTTCAAAGTCATAATAGTCAGCGAATTCATCGAGTATTGGGTTTGCGTCAATATCGGCAAGCGTTCTTCCTTCGCTAATTTTCACACCTTTGTTTTTTTCGTTTTGTAAACAGAAAAATTTCACTGGAAACTCTTCAGATTCGTATTCCGCAATAAGCGAAAGTCTTTGAGAAAGCAAATAATCGTGAGTAGTAATAAACAGTTGAACGCCAGCATTAGTAAGTCCACGAATCAACTCAACCAATGCTTCAATCAAACTTGGATTAAAATGCACTTCTGGTTCATCCCAAAAAATAATGGTCTTTTCATTTATTGAGCCATTCCCTAATAGATATATTATAGATGATAGCTTTCGTAATCCTTCGGCAACCAAATGAGCTTCAATTTTCCCCCATTCATATTCTAAGTAAAAGCGACTTCCTTCTTTTATGACTTTTGCATTTAAAGCTTTTTCAAGAGATATAAGTATTTTTGAAAATGCCTGACCATTTTTCAATGGCAATGCACTTAGACTTTTTGCAAAAAGGTAATATGTTTCATCAAAACTATTTTCTCTGTTCTCCCAAGCAGGAATAAATCCTTCATACCACGATAACATTTCCTGTGGGGGTATATATAAGCAATCTGGCAATTCTATTTTTTCAAAACCCTCATCATCAATTCTATGCGCTCCTAAATGCAAAGAAAAAATTGTCTCAAGCACTTTCTGATTAGTAAACTCCATCTTTAATTTGACCTCGGAGTTATCATTGTGATTTCTGAAAAAAGAGGTCAAGCTATTAGTCTTAAAAGCACCCATTAACCTAAAATGTACGCCTTCTAAATGCGATATATTATTAGTAATCGGTGGTAAAACGTAAATCTTTGATTTTAAAAAGGAAAATAAAATTTTTAGTAGATGCGTCTTGCCTGTACCATTTTTTCCTATAAAAACATTTAACCCTGACGAAAATTGAATTTCATTTTTTTCAAATACAGTAAATTTTGTAACAGAAATGCTTTTAATTTTTGTGGTCATTTTCTATATTTTAAATTACTTTTCTTTGTCTAATATATCTATTGTTCCTTGTATCTGATACAAATGAGTTGCAATCTCACTTTGTTCTTTAACCCATTCATCATACTTTTCAATAGTTTCGGCTATTTCAGCCAAATAGCGCACACGTGCCGGTGGAATAATTTGCGATTTAGTAACAGTATCTTTTGATACTGTCCGTGTTCCCTCCCCTTTGGGGAGGGCTAGGGAGGGGTGCTTCTCGCTCACACTGTGCATCAACAATTCAAACAAATGATTCACACCTGCATCGTTGAATTGTGAAGCGATAGTACCTACTACAGGCACCTCTTCATCTTTCGCTTGGAAGATATTATGACTGCGTTTGTATTGCTTGCGTACATCGGCTAAAGCATCTAACGCTCCGGCTTTATCGAATTTATTGATGGCAATTACATCGGCATAATCCAACATGTTGATTTTCTCTAACTGTGTGGCAGCGCCATATTCGGGTGTCATCACCAACAACGATACATTGCAATAATCGAGAATAGAGGCATCGCTCTGACCGGTTCCCGCACTTTCCAAAATAATGAAATCGAAGTGCGCTGCTTTGCAAACATCAATGGCTTCTTGTACGTGAACGCTGAGGGCTTTGTCGCTTTCGCGTGTAGCCAACGAACGCATGTAAGCGCGTGGATTTGAAATGGAATTCATTCGAATTCTATCGCCCAACAATGCTCCGCCTGTTTTCTTTTTACTTGGGTCAACCGAAATAACGGCAATGGTTTTATCGGTATAGTGTTTTAAAAATCTGCGTACAATTTCATCGGTTACCGAAGATTTTCCGGCTCCCCCGGTTCCCGTAATGCCTAAAACAGGAATAGTAGATGGCTGTGTTTTTACAGTTGATTTTCCGTTCTCCGCCAGTGTAATTAATTGTGCAATTGATTTCCATTCTTTCGGACTTAGCTTATCCGCATCTCCGCTAAAGGTATGCACGGTTTCAAAGTCGCAAGCATTTACCACTTCTTCGATCATACCTTCGAGGCCAAGGGTTCGACCATCGTCTGGCGAATAAATTTTAGTGATGCCGTATTGGTGCAGTTCTTCAATTTCGGTAGGCAAAATGGTTCCACCGCCTCCGCCAAAAATTTTGATATGTCCGCAGTTGCGTTCTTTTAACAAATCGTGCATGTATTTAAAGAACTCTACGTGTCCACCCTGATAGGATGTTAGGGCAATACCTTGCGCATCTTCCTGAATGGCAGCTTCTACTATTTCTTGTGCGCTCCGGTTATGGCCCAGGTGAATCACTTCGGCTCCTTTAGCCTGCATAATTCTGCGCATAATATTAATGGCTGCATCGTGTCCATCGAATAGCGATGCGGCTGAAACGATTCTAACTTTGTTCTTCAATGGTAAACTCATATTCCTTCCCTTAGCGGTTATTATCGATAAAATACGGACGAAGTTATAAGAATGAGACAAATGAAAAGCAAATCCGAGAAAATTATTCCCTATTGTGGAGCGATTTACTTTGAAAAAAATCAAGCTAAACTATATCTTTAGTCGCGACAAAAAATCGATTTTTCCAACAACAATTTTTACCCAATGGCGAACATCCAACAGTTGAAAGACCTCAGCACACAAATCAGAAGAGATATTTTACGCATGGTGAATGCCGTTGCATCCGGGCATCCGGGCGGTTCGATGGGTTGCACCGAATATTTTGTGGCTTTGTATTTCGAGATTATGAAACACGATCCTGCCTTCCATATGGATGGGGCAAATGAGGATTTGTTTTTCTTGTCGAACGGACATATTTCCCCTGTGTTTTACAGCACATTGGCCAGAAGCGGTTATTTTGATGTAGCGGAATTGGCTACGTTCCGAAAATTGAATACGCGTTTGCAAGGTCACCCTACTACACACGAACATTTACCGGGCATTCGTATGGCTTCTGGTTCTTTAGGTCAAGGGCTTTCAGTGGCGTTAGGGGCTGCACATACCAAGAAAATTAATGGCGATCCATCGCTTGTATTCTCGTTGCATGGGGATGGCGAATTTCAAGAAGGACAAATTTGGGAAGCCTTAATGTTTGGCGCGCAATTCAAACTAGATAATGTGATTGCCACTATGGATTACAACGGCAAACAAATTGATGGCGATACGGATGATGTGATTTCATTAGGCGATATTGAAGCGAAAATCAAAGCCTTTGGTTGGGATACGATGTGGATTGAAAACGGTAACGATATCGAACAAGTGCTTGCCGGTTTGAATGAAGCCAAAGCCCGCACAGGAAAGGGAAAACCGGTGTTTGTGATTATGCGCACACAGATGGCGTATGGTGTTGATTTTATGCAAGGACAAGGCAAATGGCACGGTAACGCACCAAGCAACGAACAGTTGGAAAAAGCATTGGCACAATTGCCTGAAACGGTGGGAGATTACTAAAACGCAAAGGTATTCGTCCCTAGGCTATCTTTATAAATATAGTTCACTACCCTTGGCCAAAGCGGCTGAATCATGTTTTTTTCCCAAGCATTAAATTCTTTCTGCAGCGCCTCTACTACTTCCGGATGCTCGGCATATACATTCTTTGTTTCCCGCACATCAGTTTTCAAATTATACAACACATTCGTCTTGTCGAATTCATTCATCAGCATTTTCCACTCCCCTTTACGGATGCCTTTATTGAATTCCGAACGCCAACACAATGCACGGTTTGGAACACTCGTCTTATTAGCTAATTGAAAAAGGTCAATACCATCATAATCTCTATCTGTTGGTAAGGTTACCCCTACAGCATTAGCCACTGTTTTGAAAATATCGAGCGAAATCACGGGCGTAGAAACGGTTGTTCCGGGCTGAATTTTCCCTTTCCACTGCATCATGAAAGGTACACGAATACCGCCTTCAAAATTGGTGAGCTTACCTCCGCGATAGGGAAAATTATCCGTGGTTCCATTGTACACCGCACCTCCGTTATCGCTTAAGAAAAAGATGATTGTATTGTCCTCTAACCCATTTGTCTTCAAATAATTCATCAGTCGACCTACTTCATCATCCAAATTTTTAATCATAGCAGCATACACACGTTTTACCGGGTCTTTGATGTTTTTGAATTGATTGTAGTATTTGTTCTGCGCCTGAAGTGGGGCATGTGGAGCATTATAAGGCAAATACAAAAAAAACGGTTTTCCTTTGCTGCGGTCGATGTAGGCGATGGCTTCGTCCGTTAATTTATCGGTGAGGTATTTGTTCTCCTCTTGGCGTTCGCAACAATTGCGGAGGATAGCACAATTACCTGTTCGGCCTTCTGCCTCTTTCCATTGATGTTTGTCCATGTAATCGCCTATTACAGGCACATCGGTTACACTCGTATCTGACTTTGGTGCATATAAAGTAAACGCTTCGTAAAAGCCATACTGATATTCAAATCCACGTGCACAAGGTTTAGCAAAATCGGCTGCCCCTAAATGCCATTTACCGATAATACCCGTATGGTAATCGTATTTTTTCAACACATCGGCTAAGGTAATTTCAGATGGCGGAAGACCTTGTCGCAAGCGCTCTTCAGCCTCAGGCACTTCTTTGGATTTAATGGGACTCAACGGACGAAATCGAGGCAACAATTTAAACCCATAGTATTCAATCATACTTTTCAGATAGCGATTACTGGGTTGAATTTCATGCCCGAAACGTTGTTGATATCGTCCTGTTAACAATCCTGCTCGCGAGGGCGAACACACTGGGGAAGAAATATAACCTTCTGAAAAAGTCGCCCCGTTTTTGCCAATTGCATCAATGTTTGGCGTGCTCACTTTTGTACCTCCGTAAAGCGAAATATCTGTCTGCCCCAAATCATCAGCTAAAATAATTATCACATTCGGACGTTCATGTGATGAAATATCCTCGGGCTTCTCCGCTAAATAATCGGCTTTGCCCTTGATTAATTTCTCGTTCCAGTATATTTTGAACTTGTCGCTTTCTTTAGTGCCGAGAAAAAACGCGGTAGTTAAGATAAAGAAACAAGCAAGGAGTAAAATTACTTTTGTTCGCATGCAGTAAATATATAATTTGTGGTTGCAGAACTGTAGAATTTATAAGAAGAAGAGAATGAAGTTGTTCAAAGTCAGTACCTATAATATTCGCAAGACGTATACATTTGTTGATAGATCAAAGCCGAAAAATTGAAGCCATTCGTCATCTTTATTTTTACACTGTTACTGTTTAGTAATGTCCAAGGCCAAGAAGTAAGGCGCTTTAAAGCTAACGATGTACGTATTCTTTTCTTGCTGGATGTTTCCGGAAGTATGAACGAAACTTGGAATGGCAGAAAAAAAATTGATGTAGCAAAAGAAGTGTTGCGCGATTTGGCAGATTCTATCCAAAAAAAATATCCAAAAGTAACGTTTGGATTACGTGTATTTGGTGCCGATTTTCCGCGCGAACAAAAGAACTGCAAAGACAGTCGCTTGCTCATTCCGTTTTCCAATAAACAAAGCGATTTCACCCAAAACAACTTTAGTAGTTTAACGCCAAAAGGAATGACACCCATTGCCTACTCACTAGAACAAGCCGCCAAAGATTTTCCAAACGATAGCAATGCTGTGCACTCCATTGTTTTAATTACCGATGGTGACGAAAATTGCAGTGGCGACCCTTGTAAATCGGCTAATTTTCTGGTACGTAAAAAGATATCGTTTCGCCCGTTTATTGTTGGTTTGGGCGTAGCTGAAAAGGTAGCCAAACAGTTTGATTGCATCGGGCAATTCACCAACACCACTGATGATGCTTCGTTAAAACAAACCGTTGGGGTGATTATCCGTCAAACCATGAACAGTACTTCTGCACAAGTAAATTTGTTAGACGCACAAGGCAACCCAACGGTTACGAATATTCCGTTCACGCTCTACGACAGTGAAACCGGAAAAGTGGAATACAATTTCATCCACACACTCAATGCAGCGGGAATGCCGGACACGCTGTTTCTTAATCCGCTTGGCATGTATAACCTTGTCGTACATACCTTTCCACCCGTACGCAAAAACAATATTGAATTGGCGGTAGGTATTCATAACATCATCTCTGTGGATGTTCCGGTGGGCACACAAACCACGGTTTGCAATGGCTCAGCCATCACCAACAACGATGCTCAGGTAGTAGTAAGATTGAAAGATAACAGTATCTTGAATGTGCAAGATCTGAATGAGAAAGAAGATTATTTGGCGAACACATACACCTCTCAAGTGCTCACCAATCCTTACTATCAAAAAGATGTAGCCATTGCCCCTCTCACGGAAACAGAAAATAAAATTCCGGGATTCGGCACTATTATCGTAACAAGTATGCAAAACAAAAGAGCTACCGTATTGTATGAATCGAATCGCTTGTGGAAGAAAGCGGGTGAATGGTCGATAAGCACAAAGCCCGAAACCATTAAGCTTCAGCCGGGTAGCTATAGAATTATATATCAGCCCATAGGCAACACTGATACCGAATCGTGCAAAACAAAATTCGTTGAATTGGAAGAAGGGAGAACATTGACTTTAACTTTAGATTAATGCAGTTGTTGAACTACATATTACTGTCTCTATATAATGGCTTTCGCACAATTTTGTTGCGAAAAGAAATAGTGTTATTGCTCTTACTATCAGCCCCTTGGTATAGCATAGCACAGAACCATCAAAAAACCAATATTCTCTTCTTAATGGATGCCTCTTTCAGTATGCGTAAAGAATGGGATGGCGGAACAAAGTGGAAAACGGCTGTAAATACGCTCACGGAAATTGTAGACAATACATCCCAAATCGACAACGTAAATATTGGTCTTCGATTATTCGGACATTTGTATGACGAATCAGAATCCAATTGCAAGGACACGCGTTTAGAATTGCCTTTAGGCAAATACACCAAAGAACGATTCGCAAATAAAATTGGGATTATTCGTCCGAAAGGCATCACCCCTATTGCTTATTCGCTCGAAAAATGTGTGGCCGACTTTGGTGAAGATAACAACGCCAAAAACATTCTCATTCTAATTACCGATGGGGAAGAATCTTGCACGGGAGATCCTTGTAAAGCAGCCTGGATGTTGCAGCAGAAAGGTATTGTACTAAAACCATTCGTTATTGGTATGGCGCTCACCGAAGCCGCTACCAAAAACTTTTATTGCATTGGGCAAACTATCAATACGGGAAGTGATAAGGAATTTAATCAAACGTTGAAAAACATGGTTGACGAATCCATTGCAAAAACCACATTACAAGTCAATTTGCTCGATTCGAAAAACAAAGCCACTGAAACGGATGTAGCGATGACCTTCTACGATTCGGAAACACATATCGCGAAAGAACATTTCATTCATACATTGAATAGTCGCGGCAATCCGGATACCATCACCATTTCTCCTTTTTTCAATTATGATATTCAAATACACACAATTCCGGAGTTATGGATTAAGAACGTTACTTTAAAACGAAACATTCATAACGAGGTATCTGTGGATGCCGCACAAGGAAATTTAGCTTTCAAGTTACAAGGTGTGCTTTCCAAGACCGCTGTAGTAGATCGTATTAAGTGCATTATTCATCAACACGATTCTATAAGTACTGTTTATGTCCAAAAACTAAATACAACAGCAAAATTACTCACCGGAAAATACGATTTGGAAATTTTGACCCTGCCCAGAATTTTCATCAATAACATTCAAATCGATGACAACAAAACCACGCACATCGAAATTCCTACCCCCGGCATTCTAACCATGAATAAAAGCTATGAATACTACGGTGTGCTTTTTATGCAAGAAAAAGGCGAGCTGAAAAAAATCTACGATTTGAAACCGGCACTAAAACAAGAAACCATTGCTTTGCAGCCGGGTAAATACAGAATTGTCTATCGCGCCAAATTTGCCAAATCCGGACATAATACAATAGAGAAAGAATTTGAAATTTTAAGTGGTGGCAGTATAAGTCTGCGGCTTTAAAGCTCTTTTTCGTCTTCGCGCTTTAATCGAAGCCAAAAATTATTATAGCCTTCACCAACAACAATCATTAAAAACTGCTCTTGGATAAGTTCCAACATCGATAAGAAAGTAAAAATCGCATGAACGCGATTTTCAACCCCTTCAAACACTTTTTCAAAAGTAACTTCACTGCCATCTTTCACTAAATCGCGGAGTAACATCTTTTCCCCTTCAATAGTATATGGCGGTTGAACGATATTATGAACAACTTTGTTCTTCTCCTTATCTACCCGCAACAAAACATTTTGAAAAGCCTTCATCAAGCGAAACATGGTTAACGCTTGCATTTCGTATTCCGTCTCGAACAGCGATGCAATTTCTTTTACTTCTTCCTCGATATTTCCACGTTTGTTAATGCTTTGGCGATCATCTTCAAATAGGCGTAACGCATCGGAAGCTTCTTTGAATTTTTTGTATTCCAACAATCGACTTACCAATTCTTCCCGTGGATCGATCTCTACTCCTTGTGCATCGATTTCTTTTCTTGGCAAAAGCATTTTAGCTTTAATGCGCATCAAAGTGGCCGCCACCAAAATAAACTCACTAGCCAATTCAATATCCAAATGCTCCATTTGGTGGATATAGGATAAGAAATCGGTGGTTATTTTGAAGATAGGAATATCGTAAATATCCAACTCATCGCGCTCTATGAAGAACAACAATAAATCAAACGGACCTTCGAATTGAGGGAGCTTTATGGAGTATGTTTCTGACGTAGCCATAGCAAAAAATGAGGGGTGAAGATAATAGTGAAAACGGATTAAACCATTTTTTAACGACTGGATTTGACTTTCTTTTGGCTTAGAATTGAAATTTCTTTTATTTTCACCAACCTTTTAGGGGATAAAACTGTCTTAATACCAAAATCAAACTTTCAAACACACATATGAAAAAACAATTACTTGTTTTTGCACTCGCTATTTTTTCAGCTTTTTCAGCTTTTTCACAAACACCGCAGGGCTGTAATATAGCCGCAATTAGAGCTGCTTTTGCCGGTGCTGGCCATTACACAGAATTACCTGTATCTGGGCAATCGTGCAGTATGTATTTTGTGGACAACAATTCCTATGATGCAGCCACTGCGGAAAGTAACGCGAATACCTTAGGCGCACATATGGTGGTATTTAATGATGCCGCAGAAAACACAAATGTGGTTGCAGCACTTAACGCGGGAGGATACCTAGCAGGTGGAGCAACAGTATGGATTGGCGTGAAAAGGGTAAGTACAGGTAACCCGCTTTTTTATATGCTAGATGGATCTTCCGGTAATTTTACTCCGGGTCCTGCAACACCATCGCTTTATCAAAACTGGTCGGGTGGTGAGCCAAACAATAATGATTATCAGTGTTCTCCTGGATGCCTTATTGGCTGTAATGCTTACAAATGTAATAACGGTGAACAATGTGTACAGATTTATTCGGGTGGACAATGGAATGATTTACCATGTGATGAAACTAGTAAATCGGTAATTGAGGTTAACCTTTGTCCTCAGATTACAGCTTCTAACGACACGATTGTTTGCTCAGGTGGAGCTACCCCTTTAAAAGCTAAAACGATTTTAGGATCTGCCCCTATTAATCAAGTATGGAACCCGGGTGGATTAACCGGTAATTTCCAAATCTTTTACCCTACAACTCCCACTTCCTACATCATCACATCTACAGACAGATATAGTTGTTTTGCTACCGACACTATCAATGTAGGTATCAATACAGGCTGTAATGCCCCTCCGGCTCCTAAGGGTTGTGGTATACAAGCTATTAGAAATGCCTTCACTGCTGCCGGTCACTACACTGAATTACCTGTAGTAGGGCAAGCTTGTAGTATGTACTTTATTGATGAAAACCCAAGCGATGCTGCAACAGCTGAATCGAATGCAAACGCATTGGGCGCTCACATGGTGGTTATGAATGATGCTACCGAAAACGCAAACGTTGTAGCCGGAATTAATGCCGCGGGTTATTTATCGAGCGGTCAAAAAGTTTGGATTGGGTACAAACGAACAGGAACAGCAGCGCCAACATTCTATGCGCTAGATGGATCTACTGGATCATTTCTTACGCCAACAACCGGTGGACCTACTCCCGGAATATACCAAAACTGGAATGGCGGAGAGCCCAACAACTCAGGCTACCAAGGTTGTACAATATGTAACCTGTTTTGTGGTAATACTTACACATGCAACAATGGAGAACAATGCGTACAAATCTATTCCAATGGATTATGGAACGATGAAGATTGCTCCGATGGAAGTAGTAAGTCGGTAATTGAAGTGAACCTATGTCCGCAACTTCGTGGAACGGCCAACGACACAACCATGTGTAACCCCGCCCCTATCAACCTTACAACCAATACTATCTTAGGTTCAGCTCCATATACGTATTCTTGGAATCCCGGTGGACAAACAACCCCAAACATTACCGTTACACCTCCTGTAGGCGTTACTAATTATATTGCTAGAGCGACCGACCGTTATGGCTGTTATGGCGAAGATACTACAAGAGCAAATGTAGTTCCGATCAGCGCTCCGGTAATTAGTTCTGTGCCTACACCTCCAACGGTTTGTGTGGGTCAAAATATAGATATCGATTTTGCTAATATCTACACTACAACCGCAATTCAAAACTGGTATTTTGACGGAGGAACCATTGCAGGAACTAGCGGTGTTTTGCCCTATGGAGTAAGCTGGAGTACACCTGGCGTGAAAAACGTATCCATGTTCATTATTGACCAAGGCTGTACTTCACCAAAAACAACCTACCCGGTTACTGTAAATCCTTCCCCAACTCCAGCTGCAGGACCTGATTTGCAAATTTGTTCTGGAGTAAATGCCAACCTAGGAGATCCTGGTGCTGCAAACACTACCTATTCGTGGATTCCAACATTTGGCTTGTCTTCTTCAGCTATTTCAAATCCAATTTTCAATGTTGTCAACCCTGGAGATACAGCCCTACATTATCCTTATGTAGTTGTAGCCACTTCGAATGGTTGTATTGGTGTGGATACCGTCAATCTTACACTCTACCCACCCGTCACGAGTACCTTTAGAGTCAGCAAATCCGCTATTTGTTCCGTAGAAACCGATTCCGTGATTTATACGGGCAAGAATACTGCCGGGGCAACATACACTTGGAATTTTGATGGAGGAACGGTCGTCTCGGGAAGCGGACAAGGTCCTTATATTGTTCAATGGAATACAGGAGGAACGAAAAACATCACTTTAGATGTTACAGAAAATGGTTGCCCGGGTACACAAGGCACACAAACTGTTATAGTAACACAGCAACCAATAGCCAATGCAGGTCCAGATGTAAGTGTATGTCCGGCTACCAATCAAACATTGGGTGTTGCTGCGATTGGAACAACCACTTATTTCTGGGATCCACCTACTTTCCTTTCTTCAACTTCAGTAGCAGATCCAACATTCAATGGCACAAATAATACTACTGCAAACATTACGCAGCAATATACACTCGTGGCAACAGAAGGCGTTTGTGTATCAAGAGATACAGTTGTTGTAACACTCTACAACACGCCAACCAGTACCTTTACAGCTTCACCAACCAACTTGTGTGTGAGTCAGCAAAGTACAACGCTTACTTATACAGGCAATGGAACAGCAGGCGCCACTTACACATGGAACTTTGATGGAGGAACAAATACAGGCACCGGCCAAGGTCCAATATCCGTATTATGGAATACCGTAGGCACGAAAAATGTGACTTTGGATGTGACACAAAACGGCTGTCCTTCTACTCAAACTGCTGTTACTATTAACGTGGGCAGCCCACCAACAGTAAATGCAGGACCTGATGTTACGGTATGTTCCGGAGGCACTGTAGCCATAGGTTCAGCGCCAATTGCCACTTATACGTATCAATGGAATACACAATCGGTATTAAACGATTCAACCTTAGCCGATCCGAATTTCAGTTATTTAAATACCGGTGCAGCAGCGCAAACATTTACGCTAACAGTTACAGCTTCCGACAATGGATGTAAGGCTTCCGATGATGTGAATGTAACCGTTGATGCTCCACAAGCAACGACTATTATCGCTAACGATCCAACTACTTTCTGCGATGGTGGAAGTGCGAACCTAGCATCTAACGATCCGAACATTATTACTTGGAATTGGTCTACAACTGAAACAACTCAATCGATTACGGTGAGTGCATCAGGTACATACTCGTTAAATGGTTTTGACGCTAACCATTGCTACTATGAGAGCAACACCATCACTATCACTGAAGTTCCAAATCCAATCGTTGCTTTATCCGGACCGGGTATTGTGGATGAAACGTGTTCGAATTACAAAGACGGAGCCATCACCGTTCAAGCTTCTAGCGGAACACCTGCATATCAATACATTTGGAATACCACGCCACCACAAACCGGAAATACCATCAGTAATTTAA
The DNA here is from genome assembly GCA_044226285.1 of Chitinophagales bacterium. Classification (GTDB taxonomy): domain Bacteria; phylum Bacteroidota; class Bacteroidia; order Chitinophagales; family LD1; genus CALAYL01. The sequence continues at coordinate 403,587 of JBGAHI010000004.1, forward strand.
GTCCTGGCACATACGATGTATTGGTTACAGACTTAAACAACTGTACCGTTAACGGTTCTTATACGGTGAATACAGGTGATGTATTCTTCGTTGTGGTAGACAGTGTTTGGCATGCTTCCTGCTTTGGGTTTAGCGATGGAGCCATATTTGCCTCAGTAAATGGAGGCATTGCCCCGTATTCGTACCTTTGGTCGAATGGCAGTACTAAACAAGATTTAACGAAAATAAAGGCAGGTAATTACTCAGTAACAGCAACTGACGGTAAAGGCTGTAAAAACGACATGCCTGTTGTGATTGGAGAACCGGCAGAAATTGTAACAACTACTTCTTCCAACTTAAGTATTAATTTTACTGAAGAGACTGACATTGATGTTACTGTTACTCCAGGTGCTGCATATACCTATTTATGGTCGCCAGCAGCCTCTTTAAGTTGCTCGGATTGCGAAGATCCGCATGCTTTCCCGGTAAGAACTACTTCCTATACGCTGATTGTGACTGACCCAACTACGTTATGTAAAGATACATCCATCATTAAATTGCTTGTTGATCCGGCTAAAAAGGTATATATCCCGAATGCCTTTACGCCTAACAACGATACTAAAAACGATGTTTGGAAAGTGTTTGCATATGGTGTAAAATACTTCCAGGCAACAGTGTTCAACCGTTGGGGAGAAAAAGTTTTTGAATCGGCCGACATCCAAGGCGGCTGGGATGGAACCTTTAAAGGTGCTCCGGTACAGCCGGGTATATATACCTACTTGGTGAATGTGACTTACCTCGATGGTGAAGTGGTAAAAAACCAAGGTAGTTTAACGGTTATAAAATAACTAAGCGATTTTTTTCACTGAAAACCACGAAGCAATTGACTTCGTGGTTTTTTTTGCATGTTTTTTTACAATAATATAACAATCTCTTTGTTTTTTTTATCTTCGGACACCATACTAAAAACCATTATCAACCAAACCTATTGAACATGAAAAGATGTTTACTTTTCTCCCTTTCCTTCTTTTTTGCGATTTGTACTTTCGCTCAAACAAGAACAATTTCAGGTCGTGTTGTTGACCCATCAAGCAAGGAAAATCTTTTTGGAGCATCTGTAATCGAAAAAGGCACAACCAATGGTGTTACTACCGATGCAAACGGAGCGTTTAGCTTACAAGTTTCTTCTGGCGCTAAAACATTAACGATCTCCTATGTTGGCTATACTACCCGCGATTTGGCATTAACCGCTACAACCAATTATGTTGTTTATTTAGAATCTTCATCGATCCTGACAAAAGACGTAACCGTTACTTCTACCAGAACACCCGAAACCGTAAAGCAAGCCTCAGTTCAAATTGAAAAAATGGGAATACGAGAGATTAAAAGCTCAGCTTCAGGAGACTTCTACCAAGGCATTGGAAACTTCAAGGGTATAGATGTAGTGTCGTCCTCATTCGCTTTTAAAACCATTAACCTAAGAGGATTTGGCGGAACATCTGCTGTTCGATCACTTCAAATTATCGATGGTGTTGATAATGCTGCTCCCGGCCTCAACTTTCCGGTAGGGAACTTGGTAGGGGTAAACGACTTGGATTTACAGAGCGTAGAAGTCATCAGTGGAGCCGCTTCCGGACTATACGGAGCAAGTGCTTTACAAGGGGTAATCAATATGCAATCTAAAAATCCATACGATCATCAAGGCTTTTCTGCCATGATTAAGGGTGGTGCTACAACAAGACCTGCAGGCTATTACGAAGGACAGTTCCGCTATGCGCAAGCCTTCGGTAAAAATAAAAAATGGGCATTTAAAGTAACAGGTTCCTACTTCCAAACAAAGGATTGGATTGCTGATGACGATTCGTTAAACCAATATGGAAACATTGTAAGCACCCAAAATATTTCTGAGATTCTTAGAAAAAAAGCGCTTCAAAATGTAAGCTCAACGTTTTCACAAGAAGATAAAGACAAATTGGTTCGTTTGAACAACTGGTTAGATTTTAACCCTATCGCCAATCCAAACAACCTAGAAATACATGCACCAGGTTATCAAGAAAAAGCACTTACAGACTACAACACCTACAGTTTGAAACTTGGCGCAGAATTGCACTATAAAATCACAGACAACACAGTAATTTCTTACATGGGCAAGTTTGGTATGGGTTCAACCGTGTATCAAGGGGTAAATCGTTATCAAATTAAAGACATTCAATTTCAACAACACAAATTGGAATTGAAAGGCAAAAACTTTTTCATTCGCGGTTATGGCGTAATTGAAGATGCCGGTAACTCTTACGACATCAAATTTACCGGTATCAATATTTCAAAAGCTTCTTTTACTGATTATATCACAGCCTTTAATACATCATATTTTGATTCTTTGCGTGTATACACCGATGGATTTAAAGCTGATAACGAAGCAAAAAATTGGATGGTTGATTCTGCTAGAAAAGTTGCCATTGCCCATGCTGATGCTACAGGTTGGGTACAACCGGGCTCTTCTCGATTTGACTCGCTTCAAAAAGTTATTACTAAAGACGGAAGATTATCGGGTCTTGGGTCTAAATTCATCGATAAATCTTCAATTTGGCATGTAGAGGGGCAATACAATTTTGATATCTTGAAAAAAGGCAAATTGTTCAATTGGGATATGGCTGTGGGTGGTTCATACAGAATTTATTTGCCAAATTCCCAAGGAACAATTTTTGAAGATTCGCTTGTAAATCCAAACGACACGATTGAAGGAGGCGCACCAAATCCTAAAGGGACTTACTACAAAATTAAGAACGATGAGTTTGCTTTCTACGCCCAATCACAAATGAAATTTTGGGACAATCACATTCGTTTAATCCTTACCGGAAGATTCGATAAAAACTCAAACTTCAAAGCGCGGTTTTCTCCGCGTGCGGCATTGGTATTCAATTTTGGAGAGCATACTTTCCGTATCGGAGCAGCAACAGCATTCCGAAACCCAACATTGCAGAATCAATACATTCACTTGAATTTAGGTCCAATTACACTTGTAGGTAACTTGAATGGCAACGATAACCTATATACTTTGCAATCGTTGAAAGATTACAACAACTATCGCGATACCGCTGCTATTCCAACGGCAGAACAAGCCGTGAAGTTTTTGCAAACCACGAAAGTGGATGCCATGCGTCCTGAGCGTGTAACCTCTATCGACTTTGGTTATAAAGGCGATTATTTGAAGAAACGATTGTCTATCGACTTGTCGGGCTATTACAGCTGGTATAAAGATTTCTTAGGCTTTACAAGAGTGGTTTCCCCTAATATCGGAAGAGCAGGTCAGCAATCCGGTGAAGATCAAATTCTAGGTCAAAACTACACGGTTCTTCAAATGACCGCTAACTCTTCAGGAACTGTACCTTCGTGGGGCGCCATGGTAGATGTTCGTTACTACATCGGCCACGGTATTCGTCCGTATTTCAACTATACCTACACCGATTTGAACGATAAAAACCTAAGCACTTCAGGCAATTTAGTGTTATCGGGTTTCAACACGCCTAAACACAAAATCAATTTAGGAATTGAAGCTTATAAAGTTTGGAAAGGATTAGGCTTTACGGCCAACTTCAAATGGGTTGATAAATATGCCTATCAAAGTGCATTTGCCGATGGCACTGTGCCTTCATTCCATACATTAGATTTACAGATTGCTTACGAATTTGAAAAATACTTCTCTACCCTTCGTGTAGGAGGTTCAAACATCTATAACAATCGACACATCGAGGCGGTAGGTTCTCCTAAAATCGGTGGACTTTACTATGTATCGTGGACATTCGACTATGGTAAATTCTTGAAATAAACGATTTGATTTTCTTTTGAAAAACGCTCCAACTCTTTGGGGCGTTTTTTGTTTTAAATGTTACTTTCGCAACTCATTTTCCCCGAAGCGGATTCCGTTTCGGGTTAACCGTTTTTGTGTAAATCGAAATTATTGAACGCCATGCAACTATCCGACATCATAAAACAATATTCTTCTTCTACTGCGGTGGAGGCGGTGAACACATGGCTAAAAAACACCACTAGTGGCGATTTGCGGCTATTGGGCTTAGTAGAGTCGAGCGATAGTTTTGTAGCTTCGGGTGTATTCAAATCAGGGAACTTTCACCATGTGTTTGTATTGAACGATAAAGAAAGTGCCGCTTATTTTCAAAACAACTTGGCATCGTTGATCGAGAATAAAGACATTCTGTATTTCCCCGACTCGTTTAAACGCCCACAACAATTCGATGAGTTAAACAACAATAATATCCTCATCCGAACGGAATCTGTGAATCGTTTGATCCATCCGAACTCCAAAGCAGAATTAATGGTGACTTACCCTGAGGCGCTCATCGAAAAGGTAGTAACAGCTGAAAAGCTAAATGAGCAGTGTTTACGCTTAGCCATTGGTGAAAATTTTGACGATGATTTTGCCATTGATTTACTGATTGAATTTGATTTCGAGCGAGTAGATTTTGTATATGAACCCGGTCAGTTCTCGATTCGTGGAGGTATCATCGATATTTTTTCCTACGGTAATGAATTTCCTTATCGTATCGAGTTAGATGACGACACCATTGAATCAATTAGAACCTTCGATCCAAACTCGCAGTTGTCGCAAAAGAAAATTCAAAGCATATCTATTGTGCCCAATGCGCAAACCTATTTCGGTAACGAATTTAAAATTCCCTTTACACAAATCCTTCCTTCCAATACAGTGTTCTGGGTGAAAGATATTGCGCTGATGATGGAAGTGATGGAGCAAGCCTTGGAAAAAGCCAATCAAAGCTACGAAGCCAACAAAGACAAAGTCTTCGACACCAAACATCCATTTCAAGACGGTACACCAGAAGAGGTTTTTGTTACTTCACACGATACCCTCCAAGAGCTCAAAAAGTTCCGCATCATTGAGTTTGGCAATAAATCGTTTTTGAAAAACACAGAAACAATTTCGTTTCATACTCGTCCGCAACCTTCGTTCAACAAAAATTTCGAATTGCTAATTACCAACCTGAAAGCCAACACTGAAAAGGGCTACGAGAATTTTGTTTTTTCAGAAAACGCAAAACAGATCGAACGGTTTTATGCTATTTTTGAAGATTTGAAAGCGGATGTGAAATTCACTCCTGTGTACCACGCTATTCATCAGGGTTTCATAGACGATGATTTGAAAATGGCCTGCTACACCGATCATCAAATTTTTAATCGTTACCACAAATACAATCTTCGTCAGGGCTTCTCCAAAGACTCACAATTAGTGCTGAAAACCTTGAAGGAATTGAAGCCGGGAGATTTTGTTACCCACATCGATCATGGTGTTGGCGTGTTTTCGGGCTTAGAAAAAATTGAAGTAGGTGGGCAAATGCAAGAAGCTGTTCGCTTGATTTATTCCGGGAATGATGTGCTGTATGTGGGCATCCAATCACTCCACAAAATTTCGAAGTATGTAGGCAAAGATGGTACCGAACCGCGCATCAATAAACTCGGCACCGATACATGGAATAACCTCAAGAAAAAAACGAAAAAACGAATCAAGGAATTGGCTTTCGATTTGATTCAGTTGTACGCGAAACGTAAAGCACAACGAGGGTTTGCCTTTGCACCAGATAACTACATGCAAACCGAATTGGAAGCTTCGTTTATGTATGAAGATACACCCGACCAAGCGAAAGCCACGGAAGATGTAAAACGTGATATGGAAAAAATGTCGCCTATGGACCGATTAGTGTGTGGCGATGTAGGCTTCGGCAAAACAGAAGTAGCCATTCGAGCAGCTTTCAAAGCTGTGCTAGATGGCAAACAGGTAGCCGTTTTGGTGCCTACTACGATTTTAGCGATGCAACATTTTAAAACGTTTAAAGAGCGTTTGGCAGAATTTCCGGTTACCGTTGACTACATCAATCGTTTCAAGACAGCGAAAGAGAAAAAAGAAACATTAAAAGCGTTGGCAGAAGGTAAAGTGGACATTCTTATTGGCACACACGGCATTGTTGGAAAATCAGTCAAATTCAAGGATTTGGGCTTGATGGTGATTGACGAAGAACAGAAGTTTGGAGTAGGTGTAAAAGAGACCCTAAAAGAATTACGCGCCACTGTCGATTCCCTCACGCTCACAGCCACACCTATCCCTCGAACCTTGCAGTTTTCAATGATGGGAGCGCGCGATTTAAGTATCATTAATACGCCACCACCGAACCGTTTGCCCGTTACCACTGAGGTGCAAACACTCAATCCGGATGTGATTCGGGAAGCTATTGAATATGAGGTATACCGTGGCGGACAAGTGTTTTTCGTGCACAACCGCGTAAAGGATATCGCTGAAGTAAAATTAATGCTCAAAAAAATTGTGCCCGATATCGAGATTGGGGTAGCACACGGACAGCTAGAAGGTGAAGAACTCGAGAACATTTTAGTGCGGTTTATGAATCGCGAGTTCGAGGTGTTATTGTCTACGAATATCATCGAAGCCGGTATCGACATTCCAAATGCAAATACGATTATTGTAAACAATGCACATCATTTCGGGATGAGCGATTTGCACCAGTTGCGCGGCAGGGTCGGACGTTCCAACAAAAAAGCATTTTGTTATTTATTGGCACCTCCGCAATCTACACTTACACAAGAAGCAAAGCAGCGTTTAAAAACATTGGAAGAATTTGCTGAACTGGGAAGCGGCTTCAACATTGCCATGCGCGACATGGATATTCGTGGTGCGGGAAATTTATTAGGCGCTGAACAAAGCGGATTTATTGCCGATATTGGTTACGATGTGTATCACAAAATTTTGGAAGAAGCCATTCGAGAATTGAAACAAACCGATTTCAAAGAATTGTATCAAGACGAAATGAATCGCACGAACGATTATGTGAAAGACTGCGCCATTGAAACCGATTTAGAGATGTTGATTCCGGATGCTTATGTGAAAAACACAGCCGAACGGATGATGCTTTACAAGCAACTCAACGAAACGAAAAACGAAGAAGAGTTGAAAAAATTTGAAGCCAACTTAGCCGATCGTTTCGGAAAAATTCCGAAGCAGATTTTTGAATTGTTTAATGGTGTTCGATTGAAATGGATTGCCACACAACTGGGCATGGAACAAATGATTATAAAAGGCCGACACCTGCGCTGCTACTTTATATCGAACCAAGAATCTTCGTTTTATAACTCTCCGGTTTTCGGGAAAATTCTGACCTATGTGCAACAACACAAAAAAGGGATTTACTTGCGCGAAACTGAAAAATATTTGGTACTAAACATTGAAGGCGTTACTTCCATGAAAGAAGCCAAAGAGCAACTAGAAAATATTGGCGCCTTTGTGTTTGGGAAAGAAGAAGCATCAGCATAAAGCCTTAGTACTATTTCTTCTTCAGATATTCTGCTACACGCAAAGCCACGTTTTTTCGGATATCCATCCAATACAAATTATAATCCATCAAATGCAACACTTTCCATGTTTGGACAAAAGGGGCATTGGTTTTCACCCACAAATAATTGTTGTGAATTTGTGCAGTAGACTTAAAGCGTTTTTTGGCTTTCACACTCAACAACATTCCACCCGAAGTGCTAGCCGGTAGGGTATCGATTGTCCATGATATTGGATTCACACAGGTTTTACCAACAAGCAAAGATCCTTGTTCAGGCACATAGCCCCGTTTGAAGGAAGCCCATGTGATGTAACAGTTCGTTTCCGTGGCTTCCTTACAAGGAGTAAGCACAGAATACCATTCCGGGAAAATGCCATAGCCGATAATATAAGCGCAAACGAGCTTCTTTTTCATTTCAGGAGTATCGAAATAGTCTTTCAAAAGCTGCCGGGCATGACGTGTTCCTTGGCTATGAGAGGCGATGATAACCGGTCGTCCGTGGTTATAATGTACCATATAGTATTCAAAAGCACGCTTTACATCACCATATGCAAAATTGAGTGCTTCTTCGCCAGTACCTGTGTTATCATAAAAACATTTGATAATACCTTGTCGGTAGCGTGGAGCATAAACACGTGCCACCTGATTGAACGGAGAAGCCTGAAACTGCACCGGTAATTTATCTAAGCGCTTATTTAATTTATTGTCGTTCACATCGGCACACCAGGTTTTGCCTTTGCTGTAGAGTGTAGGGTAGATATAAAACACATCCACGTCTTTCAACGAATCGCTCACCCATTTTTCGGCTTTGGGTATGGCATCAGCTTTATCGGGGTGAAAGGGCAAAGCACTCCAATTCTTCTCGAGGCTGTAATCGGGTGCCGAGGGCTGATCGGTTGCAACAAATTTAGCAGGTAAGGATTGCGAAAAGCACGCCAATTGGACACTTATGAGTGTAATAAAAATACCTTTTTTCATATCGGTGAAAATAATAGGTTATACGGACAATTACGATATTCCGAGCGTTTGTGTGTATTTAAATTGTTCCTGGCTGAAATTCTCCCACTGTTAGTACTTTTTTTGGGTCAAAAATTGTCTTTTCCATATTAAAATGTGAATATTTGGTTACCGAAAAACTAATACCATGAACAGATATTTTCAGCGATTCGTTACACTAGCCATTTTTAGTTGTTGCTTCACTTTCGTTTTTGCGCAAAACAAAGACATCGATAAAGGAAAAGATGTATTGAAAAAAGCATTCGAGCAAAAAGATGCAGCGAAGAAAAATGAGATGATCCAAAAGTCTATTGAACTCTTCACCAAAGGTGGATTGAAAAAGGAAATGAACCTTATTATCGGGGATGAATTTTTAGAGCACAACGATTTAACTCAAGCTTCTAGCTATTACAACCGTTGCGATAAAGGCGAGAAAGCCAACGGATTGGAAAGGGTAGCACAGGCTTATCAAGACCAAGCGTTTGGTGATGCAAAAAATGAAGCAAAATTATTGAGAAGTGCTATGAGTTTTTACACCAAGAGCGGTAAAGCAAAAGATGGCGCAAAATCGATTGGCGATAAATATTTTGAAAAAGGAGAACAGTATTATCCGAGTGCTATCGATTACTATTTCATGGCACAAGATTCTGCTTCTGTGGAAAAAGTGGCCGACACCTATGTGGAGAAAGGAGGAGATGCCGCTTTTAAGTCTATTGATATTTTAAAAAGAATTGGCAGCAAAACTGCATTAGAGAAAGCCGGTAATATTTGCTACGACAGAAAACAATTCGACCGAGCCTACGAATGCTACTCCAACGGTGATATTACTGCTGGATTAGAAAAGATTGCCGATAAATACAATGAAGTTGGCAGAACGACAGAAGCAGGAAACATCTATGTAAAAATCGCTGAAAACTATATGAAAACGGCTAATACCGATGCTGTTGAGAAACTAGGAACAGAGAATGTAAAAGCCATGAACTTCAGTTTAGCTTCTCGTATCTACGACAAGGCCGGCAACATGAACAAGTCGAAAAAATATTTAGCCTATCACAAATTCATGGAGTTAGACTTGGATAGCGCAAAAATGTTGCTTACAGAAGTTGGGGAACTTGACTTGGTAAAAGGCATTGAAACAAACATGAAAAACCTGGACAACATCAAAAACAACGTAATGGTGTTGAACGATTTCGTGCAAAACCAACCGTTTGTAACGATGGAATCGGATCCTGAAACAGGTAAACAAAGACCGGCTGTAAAAGACGAAAACATTTTGATTGAATACTACAAAGGTATTAAAGATGCTATTGTTGAAACCTTTCAAGGTATTTCAAAAAGCACTTTGGCTATTACTAATCCGGATTTGAAAAAGATGATGATTAAACATTTTCAACAATATCCGGCAGGAACAAGAATTCTAGACCCGAATACTTTTGCCGTACGATTACAAAAATCTACAGCACAAGTTAAAGATGTTTATTTGAAGTAATCGAATTGCTCAAATGAAGGAAGACCGCTGCGCTTTGGTGTAGCGGTTTTTTATATTTGAGAAAGCTCAACTTCTTTTAAGAATAAGGTCAATATAGACCCCCATTTATAATCAAAACCTTTATATTTACTTAGCCTGATAAACTGTATTATTAAGTAAAACAAGACAACATGTTATCCATTAAATGGAGGGAGCAACCTCTCTTTTTTTGCCTTATTCTTGTGGTGTTTTCCTTATGTTTAAACTTGTACATAATTCAAATACACCCCTTTCTTCATGAATGGGACGAGCGATTTCATGCGCTAGTTGCAAAAAACTTGTCTTTTGATTTGCTCAAACCAATGCTTTACAGAAATTCACCCATAGAAATCCCAAATGAGTCATGGGCGCATACTTCAATTTGGCTCCATAAACAACCCCTTTTTTTATGGCAAATGGCTCTATCCATTAGAATGTTTGGCTTAAAAATTTGGGCTATAAGACTACCGTCTGTAATAATGCTATCATTGTTAGTTTTCCCAATTTATAGAATTTCATTTTTAATCAGTAACCAAAAAACAGGTTTTTTAGCCGCATTTCTGACAGTTACTAACTGGTATATACTTGAACATGTCGATGGCTATATGGGCATGGATCACAATGATATGGCATTTATGTTTTATGTTACTTTCTCCATTTGGTCATTGATGGAGTATATTAAAAACCCTGATATCAAGTTCGTCATGTTAATTGGGCTTTTTTCTGGTTGTGCTATGCTGAATAAATGGATTACCGGTTTAGTTGTTTTTGAGGGAATGTTTATATACCTCTTATTCTTCTGCTATAGACCGAAAAGAACGAACGTTCTTTTTCATCTTGCTTTATCATTATTTATTGCTTTTTGCGTCTTTTTACCTTGGCAAATCTATACTTATTTACAATTTTATGATGTAGCCATTAAAGAGTGGTCATATAACCAACAACATTTCACAAATGTTGTTGAAGGCCACTATCAAAAACCTTTTTTTTATTTTCTCGAACTAAGTAATCAATTTCATCTGCTGTTTTTTTTCATACCAATTGGAATTTTATTGTTTTTTTATAAAAAAGACAATTACCGTTTTGTCATGCCTCTTATAGCAATGACGATGTCGATATACATATTCTTTACTATTGCCGCAACGAAAATATCCTCATACACCATGGTTACAATGCCAATAATTTTTATTTTTATTGCATACGCAATCACCAAAACAATAGATGCCTTTTTGGCGCGAAATTCTATTTTTTACTGGTTTTACCCTCCAGCAATAATAATCTGTGCAATTATTAACTTTAATTATCCTAAACTCGTATGTGACTATACATCAACAGGAAGTGAATGGTTTCAAAAGAATAATCTATCAAAATTTGAAAACGCACAAACGTTCAACACATTAAATAAAGTGCTCAATAACAAAACTGTAATTGTAGGACTAAGAAATCATCTAGAGGTTGATGCAATGTTTTATACTTCTTTTTATTGCTATAATGATAAGATTACTTTACATGAAATTAAAGACTTACAGTCCAAAGGATACAAAATAGCTGCCTTTAAAAACAGCGTGCCCGAGGTGCTTGAAAGAGATAAGAGCGTTCAAATCCTAAACTTCGATATATATTAAAATAAATTTTTGCAAAGCTCAAATGTTTTAAATTTTTTGAATAATTTTATTTAAAATAAAAACCCTATGAGACCCCATTTACTATTTCTTTGCTTTTTTGTTAACGGATTGTTTTCTCAATGTAAAATTGACTACAGCAATTACCTGCAAGTTTGGAGGGATGATTTCTCCTACTATTCAAACCCTGCTTCTATGTCTTCAAATTGGTTTTTTGATTATTCATTTAGTAGTTATAATATCGGAAATTGCGCAAAATCAAATTTTGGGGGCCCCGAAGAAGATCAATACTACGATCAAAGTATGATCAGTCTACTTAACGATGCCAATTGTGTGGATGGTAAATGTGTTAGAATATCTTGTCAACGACTCTCAACTCCCGTAACCCTTACTTGTAATAATACAAGCAAGACGTTCCATTTCGTTTCTGGAGCATTGTCTCCTAAAATAACTATTGACCCATCAACTACATGCACATCTTCAAGCACATGGGGTGGTAACCCTAGAGGTTTATTATATGGAATGCTTGAATTTAGAGCAAAATTGCCTGCAGGTTCTGCAGGGATTTGGCCTGCACTATGGGGCTATAACGTAGATATAGAATATGATTTAATTGATGCTAGATATCCAGATAATTTGGCAAGAAGTTACATCTCAGGTGTATACAATCGTAAGCCGGGTAGTGGAACTGGCTCTTGCGGAATTCCTAATTTCAAGGCTGACAAAGAAAACTTATCCGATAATTACAATCTATATTCGATGTCATGGACACCAACATCTATAACTTACTTTTTTAACGGTAGAGAGATTTATACTTTTGATCTAAATAAAACAGTCCCAACATCTAGCACAAACCAAACGCCAGTTCCTCTAGATTTTCGATCAACTTGCCCTGCTTATATAATCATGAACTTAGCTGTTACGAATGGGACCACTTCAGATAATGCAGAAATGCTTATTGACTATGTAAGGGTTCTAAAACCTAAAGCTAAAGATAGTTTTGGCAAACACTTATATACATATCCATATAAGAGCGCCTCAGAGTATATGAATAAAGATATTTATAATTTAAGCCCCACTCATAGCTATGTTAGTTCTTCCTCTAGTTCAATTGCAACAACAAACAACAATAACGAGTTGTTTTATATTGGTAGTGACAAGCAACTCTATAGATCAACCTTTTCTAACAACAGTTGGAATACGGCTCAAATTCCATTTAATTGGAATGTATCTCCATCTGTTAGCTATTTAGATAACAATCTTATTTATAATAAATATTGGAACCTTGTTGTATATAAAGGAACAAATAATAGTTTGCAATATTTTGGCTACTATAATGGGTGGTATCAATGGTTTTTAGATCCTACTTGGGACTCAAGATTCAATTGCTCTTCGTACCCTAACTCAGTTGCAGTAGGCAACAATGGGGATATCATCTACAGAGGAGGTGATAATAAAGTTCAACGGTTTGTTAATAATAATGGTTCCTGGTCACATAGTTGGCTAATCACAAGTCCATATGGGATAAATGATTTTGTAAGTGGCGATTTAATTGTCAATAACCAAACGCCACCACAAGTGTTTTATAGAGCGGCTAACGGAAAAATTCAGAATTTTTGGTACACAGGGTCCACATATACCCATGATCTTGTTGATCATACCGCTGCTAATGACCAATCGAACGCAGTTTCGATTATACCTGGCTCAATGACAATAAATCAAGCAGGTGTCCTATACTACATAGGAGCAGATTCAAAAATCCACAATTATAGTTGGGATGCTGTCAATGGCTGGGTTCATCAAACAATACCATACTCATATTCCCAGTCTACTAATAGTTATATTGACCCTGCCTACGCAAAATCAAGCATTGCTTATGAAGAATGGAGTGGAAATGTAATCTATACCGGTGTGGATGGAAAAATTCAAGCATTTTATAAGACCGGTAATACTTGGAACCATAAGTGGATTGATGACTATAAGAACACTGATGCTTTTTCGAGTTTTGCAAATACTAGTTTAAGTAACATTGGTCGTATATCTTCAACAAGAGTTACTAATGATGGTAAAATTGTTTACACAAATAAAGACAGCCATCTGAGTTTCTTTAAATTTGGTTCATGCGAAAATTTGAACCCAGAATGTGGTTCCGTACAAAACTTGAGAAAAATGTCTATTACTGAATCGGAAAAAGAATCGAATACCCCAAATGAATCTGCTCTTTTAAAGGTTTATCCTAACCCTACCAATAGCGTTATAACTATCGAGACAGGCGAGCAAAGTTTAAACACAAAAGATACTTACAACTGTAAAATCATTAATGTTTCCGGTCAAATTGTATACGAGTATCAACTGGCAGAAGATAAAATCTCAATAGATGTTTCATTTCTGCCAAAAGGCTTGTATATAGTAATCATGAGCAATGGTGACCAAAGAATGACAAAAAGATTAATTATAGAAGAATAGCTTTTTTTGTTTCAATTAATTTTCAACTGCCGTATATTTTTTGATGCAACAATAACCAACACTACAATGCTCATCGACAAAATTCCACCAAACAGTACGGCATTTTGTAATCCAAGGCATTGAGCTGCAAGTCCCGACTCGAAGTCGCCAATTTCGTTTGATGACTTAATGAAAATAGAATTGACAGCCGCCACACGTCCACGCATATCATCGGGGGTGAATAACTGAATAATGGTGGAACGAATTACCACACTCACACCATCGAACACACCGCTTAGAATCAAAATACCCAGCGATAAATAAAAATTAGTTGAAAAGGAAAAGGCTATCATACACACAGAAAAGCCGCCAACGGCAATCAATAAGTTTCGGCCTCCATATTTAGTAGGTGGGTAGGCAGTAAGCACCATCGCAATCATGGCAGAACCCATAAACTGTGCTGCACGCAAAAATCCTAATCCCGATTGACCAACATGTAAAACATCTTTGGCGAAAGCCGGCAACAAAGCAATAACACTACCGAAGAGCACTACGAGTAAATCGAGTGTTATAGAGCCCATAATAGCCTCCGTTCTCCAAGCGAACTTCAATCCAACCGATAAATCTTGAAAAAAAGTATTACCCGTTTCTTTTCGCACTACTTCCATTTCGGGCAAACGAAGTGTAAAAAACACGGCTACGAACATTAAGCACACCACTACCATGTAGGCGATGTGAATGCTCGTTAGTTCATAAATAAATCCGATACTGATGGGGCCTAGAATAGCTGCCAAATTCCAAGTTAAGCTTCCCCACGAAGATCCATTGGCATAAAGATCACGAGGAAGGACTTGCGCTTGAAATGCGGTAGCCGCAGGTGCAATAAAAGCTCTGCTTATCCCTACCACAGCAATAATGCAATAGATTGGAAATGGCCCGGTGTGTTCCAATAAATGCGCACTTCGGGTAACCGCTAACAAAGCCAACGAACAAAGAAAAATGGCTATACGCGCACGAACAATTATTTTCCTGCGACTGAAAACATCAGCAATATACCCGGAATAGAATGTCGTTAAAATAAAGGGTACAGCCTCCGACAAGCCAATTAGACCCAAGGCTAACTTATCACCCGTTAACACATATACTTGCCACCCAATAATGGTAGACTGCATTAATAGTGCTGCCACAAAAAACAAATTCGCCAACTGGAATTCGCGGAACGCCTTGATTTGTAATGCACCAAATGTAGCCGTTGATTGTGTGTTATTTTGTGTCATTGTTATTTTACGATTCAAAAATAAATAAATTGCGTCCTTTATTGCTTGTGAAACATAAATGAAATACCCTTTCCAAAATGCTAGAATGCGCAAAGATGAATATTCGCCTCATTTGACATAAGCAATTAACAAACAAATCATTAGTTGATGAAACATAAAATAGGATTTTATACTGCGCTATCCATTGTGGTGGCCAACATGGTAGGTACCGGAGTGTTCACCAGTCTTGGCTATCAACTCCTTGGACTGAATGATTTTGCTGCGATTATTTTATTGTGGAGTGTAGGTGGACTAATTGCCTTGTTTGGTTCTTTTGCCTATAGCGAATTAGGTGCTGCTATTCCGCGATCAGGAGGGGAGTATCGGTTTCTTAGTGAAATTTATCATCCCTTTGTTGGATTCCTTTCCGGCTGGATTTCTGCCACTATTGGCTTTGCAGCCCCTATTGCTGCAGCGTCATGGGCATTAGGAAAATATGCGGCAACCATTTTTCCGAGTGTTTCTCCACAATTATTAGGAGCGCTTGTGATTATATTAGTAACGCTGGTTCAATCGTTGAATCACAATGTTGGCGGCCGTTTCCAGTCAATAGCAACTACACTTAAAATCATATTAATTTTGGTATTGGTTGGTTTTGGCTTGTTTAGTGCTCCCGCTTTGAACATCACTTTTGCTCCAACTGCAGCCACTTGGAAAGAAGTAACTAGTGCTTCTTTTGCCATTTCGTTGGTGTATGTATCCTATGCCTATTCGGGTTGGAACGCATCATCCTACATTGCAGGAGAGATGGAGAATCCGAAAAAAAATATTCCGCTTTCGATTTTAAGTGGAACTGTTTTGGTGTCAGTATTATACATTTTGCTGAACTATGTTTTTCTACGCACTGCACCGGTAGAGGAAATGAAAGGCGTTGCGGAAGTAGCGTTTGTTTCGGCCAAATATATTTTCGGTGATTACGGCAGTAAGGTTATCTCGGTAATGATTTCGCTTTTGTTGGTGTCTACTATTAGTTCAATGGTAATTGTTGGTCCGCGGGTAATTAACGCTATGGGTGAAGATTATCCGTTATTTGCCATTATCACCAAAAAGAATAGTCACGGCATTCCGGTTTATGCTATCATTCTGCAATCGTTGATTGCTATTGTATTATTATTTTCTTCGGGCTTTGATACCATTATCACATACATTTCTTTTACGCTCACCTTATTTTCTACACTTACCGTATTAGGCGTTATTGTTTATCGCATGAAACAACCTGATGTAGAACGCCCATATAAAACATGGGGTTATCCGGTAACACCAATTGTTTACATACTTGTGAATTGCTGGTTTTTGTATTTTGTAATTAAAGGCAAACCCTTCGAATCGCTTATTGGCATTGGCATAGTGGCCCTCGGTGCAGTAGCCTATTATTTGACTAACCATTTCTTATCTAAAAAAGACCTTTCAAAATGAAAAGATTAATTGCGCTTTGTATCCCCGTTTTATTGGCATCCAAAATTCTGGCACAAGTTACCATTGTAGCTTCAGTAGATAAAAACCCTGTAGGTGTTGGCGAGAAGATTCAGCTCAAATACACAGTAATTAACCACAATGCCAATTCACTTACTACACCACTATTTGTTGGATTTGAAATTGTTAACGGTCCTTCAAGTGCAGAAACAACGACTGTACAAAACGGTATTTCTAGCACATCAGGGACGGTTTCCTATACACTAAAACCGGTTCAAGCCGGCACATTTAAAATAGGCAAAGCCACTTTAGTTGACAGCGGTAAAACATATGCATCTGAAGAAATTACAGTAGTAGTCACCGAAAGTAAAGTAGAGGAGATAAATGATGCGATGCTGACAACAACAGCTTCAACTCCGCCTTCTAACGATAGCCTATATTTTAAAGACGGCACAGTGATTGCCGGAAAAGGGGCTTTAGTACAAGAATGTGTGAGCGGAATGGGAAAAAAGAAAAAGAAAAAAGATGATTTGAATGTAGATGCTGAATCGGCATGTACTTGTATGATGGAGAAAATTGCGAAACACTATACCTATGCTGAGTTTATTGGAGAAGGTAGCAAAAATGGAGGAAATTTGTTTACACGCTCACAAAATGAAAACCCGGAAGCCTACAAAGAAATGCTGAGTTGTGTATTTGAAAACATGGGGTCTGGTGCAAATAACAACGGAGAGAAAAAAACTAAAACACAATCTGCAAGTACCTCTTCTACCCCGGAACCAACCGGAGATGCTATGGAAAAGTTTTTTGTTGATGCATGCGTTCAAGCAGCAACAAAATCGAAAGAATATAAGCAAATGAATGTTGATGTTAACAGCTATTGCCAATGTACATGGGATAAGATTAAAGAAAAAGGTTTGTCGATGGATAAGTTGGGCGACTTAAGTGATCCCAATTCGCCATTGTTTAATGAAATAATTACTCCGTGTATTATGTCGGCTATAAAAGGCAAAAAAGACGAGCCACAAGGCAGCACTACATTTCTGAGAAACCCTGACGATATCAAAGGCGCAAACCCATCGGAAACGGTGAGTTTGACAAAGTTGATGAACGTATACAAACTGAAAGTGACCTTCGGCAGTATTGAAAAATATTTCACCTTAGATTCAGGGGCAAACGATGTATTTATCAGCAGTGATTTTGAGCGCGATTTGTTGTTGGAAGGATTGATTAAAAAATCAGACTACCTCTCTGCACGCTCCTATAGAATGGCCGATGGTAATCAAGTAGAGTGCAGACGATTGAAATTAAGCAATATCAAAATCGGAGGATTCACGATCAACAATGTAATTGTTGCGATTACAGAAAACTCCAACGGCATGTTGCTACTCGGCAAATCGTTGCTAGATAAATTCAGCGACTGGAAAATCGACAATCAAAAAGAGCAGTTGATTCTAACGCGCTAATTAAAAACACATACCGGTAGCCACTTCCCAATATTGTGCAACGGAAGTATGCGATTTCACATTCATACCAACAAAGCATTTGAAGCCTTTGCGTTTGCCAAATTCTGCGAGGTAATAGTTACAACCTGTTTTAAAATAAATTGGCTTAGTCATAATCTTTGACCCGGGCACATATACCCCTAAGCCAATAAAATAGCCGATTCTACCCACAAGCACTTCATCGCCCCAAAATAGAGAAGTTACAAAAGCACTTTTTTTAGCGTCCTTTTTGGAGGTTAAATCGTTTACATACAGAAAGTCGGATAGACCCGGAAAATACTCCAATGCTACCCCGGCAAAAACCTTATTAGCGGTGCTGGTATAACGTGCATAGGCAATAGAGGCTACATGGGCAAAATAGGTTGGTCCATTTAATCCGTTTTTTTGATAGAGCCCCAATCCATAACGAACAATTACTTCATCGTGCTTTTTAGGTCGAACTTTAGTGCAGTTATAGTTGTATGTTCCCAATTTAGGATAGACTTTGAGCCCTACTGTACCCATGGCCAAATTAATGCCGTAGTTGGGCAATTTGGCTGAACCATTTGAAAAGTGAGCAAATGTAAAAGCTGTATTCAACAATACTTGTTTGCTGATTTTCCATTCAAAACCCAAACGAAACGAAAAGGTTAGATTAACGGTTGAACCCACAATGTTGTTGTTGGGATTGCTGATGTAATCGTAGTGCCGAGTAAGGAAACCCAAACCAACGCCAATACGGGCGTAGCTGTTCACCACTTTAGTGCGGAACAAGTAAAACTTTACAAAATGAGTAAGGGCATAAGCATCGCCAAAAATTTTATTGTCGCCAAAATGGTAGTAAGTAAAAGAGAATCCTGTTTCGGGAAAGTTAAGCGCTTTATGCCAAGGTTTTTCTCCGAATGTTTTGCGTGACGCAGCCAATTCAAAAGAATGCGTAAGGCCTTTGGGCACATTGTTGATTTTGGCCGTATGCTTGATAAATGAACACACTTGATAATTGCCTTCGATATTCCATTTACCCACATTCACTTCTTGCGCCAGAAGCGAAAAAGAGAGCAGGGCAAAAAGTAAGGCAATAGGCTGTTTCACAATTTCTAATGTAGTATATTTTCGATGATCGAAAAAATTCTTTCGGCAAGCGGAAATCTCTGAGCAGCAAAATAGTATCGATAGTCGTTCAATCTAAAAACAAAAGCTATTTTTGAGGTCAAATTTTTCTCATGTCGAAGACAAAGCAAAGCTTTAGGGATCTTACCAACCGTATAATACGCTACTTTCTTCAAGGTTTATTGCTTATTGCCCCTATTTTCGTAACACTTTACTCGATTTTTGCGCTCTTCAATATGCTCGATTCGAGCGCTAACGATGTGTTTGAGGCCATCTTCAAATTCCGTTTTCCGGGCGTAGGCTTGTTGGTCATGTTTGTAGTGGTTACTTTTATTGGTGCTGTAGGTTCAACCATTTTTATTCAACCTATTATGGATGGTTTGGAAAGTTTGTTGGAGCGAACCCCTTTAGTGAAAGATATTTATTCCTCTATCCGCGATTTTGTTTCCGCCTTTTTGAGTAACAAGAAAAAATTCAACAAACCGGTGATTGTTGAAATGGGCAAAGGCCTTGGGATTTACAAATTGGGATTTATTACGGATGCCAATTTAACCGAGTTTGGTATATCCGATAAAGTAGCGGTTTACTTTCCGCATTCCTACAACTTTTCGGGCAATTTATTTATTGTGAATGCCGACCAAGTAAAAGAGTTGCCCACCACCAACGGATCGGCCGATGTGATGAAATATATTGTATCGGGCGGAGTAATGGAAATGGAAGAGTCTTCGAAGGATGCGACCGCTGAAAAACAATAGTCGTTAAACCTTCAAACCCATTATTATATTGGTATCTATGGAACTGAGCGAAACTACAAACCTCGAAATTGTCCTCTACCAACACGAAACCTATACCTATAAAGACGCTGCTATATTAACGGTCGTTACTCCCATTTTTACGTATTGGCTCTTCGGTATAGATTTTCCTTTCCTGGTTTTTGTTTCCTTACTTGTTTTCCCGTTTGGTTTTTATTTGTTGCACAATATGGCGGTGGTTTTTGACCTTGAAAACCACGTGGTTTACCGCAGACTGCCGCTTTTGGGGCAGTTTAAAATTATAGACTTCAGTGCTATTTACAGCATAGAAGTGCTACAACCCAGTGGATTTAATGCCCTGTTTAACGGTAAGCATATTTGTTTTTGTATGATTCGAAGAAAGTTAAACCCTTTTGGATTGGGCATTCCGATTATTAGTAATCTGGATACGCGGAGCAAGGAGTATGAAACATTCTATAACGAAACATTGCCCAGATTGCAAGATTGTATTGACTCCTACCAGCAACAAACAGCGCAAAACAAAACGCTTTTGCTACTAAAACATCAAGGCAATGGCATATACACGTATTCCAATTTTGGTATTGCGCCTATATTATCGTCTGTTTTTCTACTCGTTGTTGGTATTATATTATTTGTGAAAATGCTTGATACCGGGGTGCATGGGCTTTTTGATGTGTATTCGCTAGTGTTCATTCCATTGAGTTTTTTTATGTTTTTCAAGAACACCCTAAAACTTACTTTTGATACTGAAAACGGCACCTTTTCTGTGGCTTATCTATTCGACATTAAAAAACAAACGTATTTATTTGAAGCGTTTTCGAATTTTACTGCCATAAAAAACACACATAATTTTTTCTTTACAAACATAGAAGTGAGTATGCTATTAATCAACCAAAAGAAAATAGAGATAGCTAAGTTTACGAATGAACGAAAAGCAGAGATTTTAATGCATGAAGTGTTGATGGTGTTGGGGCGGTAGTAATATAAACACAAGGCTTGAATCGCTTTTTCGCTAATGATACCATTTCACTGCACTCAGTATAATTAGAAGGAGATTTTTCAATGAACCACAATGCGCGTGAGGGATTTCTATGGCAAAACCAAATTTTTCTGATAAACAGTTTTGTTGTTGATTAGAGCAAAAATCCGGTGAATAATTTTGTTTCTAATGGCATTAATAACGCTCATCTTATTTTTCCCTTCTGCTACTTTTCTCA
>JBGAHI010000005.1:0-360686 GCA_044226285.1 Chitinophagales bacterium
TTATTGCTGTTGCTAACAAACTTCTAAAACAGGCCTTTGTTTTAGCCACAAGAAAAGAGTTCTACAGAGAAATAAGTTTTTGATAATTTATTTGGAATTTAACACAGTTCATTTCGACCGAGTCCGCGAGCGGAGAAATCATCTTTTATAATTCTAGGTTTAATATTAAGACTTCTCTCCGCCTCTGGCGGATCAAAGTGACGATCAATTGACCTCGTCATTTCGACCGAGTCCACGAGCGGAGAAATCTTTTATGATAATTCAAGGGTTAATATTAAGACTTCTCTCCGCCTCTGGCGGATCGAAGTGACGATCAATTGACCTCGTCATTCCAACCGAGTCCACGAGCGGAGAAATCCCCAAACACTTTAGCCCTCATCCCATTCCACCCATTTCCACAAAAATATGTAGTTTCGCCCCCTCATGTATTATAACCGAAAAGTTGCATTCACCACACTGGGCTGTAAGCTGAATTATTCCGAGACCTCTCAGATTGCACGCAATTTGGTGGAAAACGGTTACCTGAAAGTCGACTTTTCCGACCGGGCCGATTATTATGTAATTAACACCTGCTCGGTTACCGAGAATGCCGATAAACAAACCAAGTCCATTATTAAGTCGGCTTTGAAAACCAACCCCGAAGCCAAGATTATTATCATTGGCTGCTTCGCGCAGTTGAAACCCGAAGCCATTGCCGCCATGCAAGGCGTGAGTATGGTATTAGGCGCGAAAGAGAAATTCAATCTGCACGAACACTTGAATGCATTGGATGACGCCACTGCTCCTATAGTACTGAATTCCGACATTGAAGCCGTGAATTCCTTCAAATCGGCATTTTCGTTTGGCGAACGTACCCGTGCCTTTTTGAAAGTGCAAGACGGTTGCGATTATATGTGCTCGTTTTGTACCATTCCCTTGGCGCGTGGCGCAAGCCGAAGTACCAGCATTGCCGAGACTATAAAAGTAGCGCAAGAAGTAGCCAAAACAGGCGTAAAAGAAGTGGTGCTCACAGGCGTAAACATTGGCGATTTCGGGAAAACCGAAGATGGCAACGAACGCACAGCCGAAACTTTTTTTGAGCTAATACAGGCATTAGAAAAAGTAGAAGGCATTGAGCGCTATCGAATTTCTTCCATTGAACCCAATTTGCTCACGAACGAAATCATCGATTTTGTAGCCGCTTCCAAAAAGTTTATGCCGCATTTTCATATTCCCTTGCAATCGGGTTCCGACCGCATTTTGAAATTCATGCGCAGAAAATACCTCACTAAATTATATCGCGAAAGAGTAGAAAAAATAAAAGCAGTAATGCCCCATGCCTGTATTGGTGTAGATGTAATTGTAGGCTTCCCTGGCGAAACCGATGAGGCCTTTATGGAAACCTTTAATTTTATTCATTCGCTCGATGTGTCGTATTTGCACGTGTTCACGTACTCCGAGCGCGCCAATACCCGTGCCTTAGACATCACGCCTGTGGTGCCCAAAGAAGAACGCAAAAAGCGCAACGAGCAACTGCGCCATTTATCGGAGAAGAAACGCAATGCCTTTTACGAAAGCCAAATAGGCGCTACCTTCAACGTGTTGTGGGAAGCCGAAAACGATTTAGGATTGATGTACGGATTCACCGATAACTATATCAAAGTAGCGCAAACCTTTAATCCCGATCTGGTGAACACCATCACCTCCACCACCTTAGCCAAAGTCACCGGCTCGCACGTGCGCGTAGAGAACGATATGCCGGCATTAGCCTGAGCAAAATTGTTTTTTTATTGGGCGTTTTTACGGGCTTTCCGCTACAATCTTTGGCGCTGAGAATCGCCAAAGGATTTCCGCTGCACTCCCTAACGCGGCATTGTGCTACCATTAAAATTTATTCTCCAATCGTCATTCCCGCATAGGCGGGAATCTCACGAAAGCTAATCCTCTTATCTTCGTCATTGCGATACACCTTCCTAGGTGGAGAAGCAATCTCTCCACTCCTTGTCCACATCTGTCCTTAGTCTGAAGGTTAGGCTGAGGGGAGCGACTAAGGACTTTCCTATTTCCCAAGTTACATTCTCTGAACGAATAAAAGTCCGTAGTCTCCTACCAATGGCTTTGCTTCAGACTACGGACAGTTGTGACTAATAAACAACCACTCCCCTCTAAATACATCAGACAATTTTATATTTGAGGCAGCAGCTTCCTCGTTTTGGAATAATTCTAAAGTTTCCTTTAAAGACTCAAAGCGAGTTAGCTTTTCCTTATTCTCCGTAATTTCGGTTTTAAGTCCTGTTAACTGACTATTTGTGTCCGAATTATCCTTAACTAACAGCATATACTTTTCCTTATACTCATTGATAGTTGAAATAAATGAGCTATTCATTTTTTCGAGTTCCTGATATCGTTCTATTGTTTCATAACCACCCTTCTGTATTCTTCTAATAACAAATGGCTCGATATGCTTATAGTATATAGTGAGTATTACTGTGTAAACTAACCTCCCTATACTATAAAATACTAGTAATGATATTGCGTAAAAAGCTGGTCGCAAAAAAAAGAATTTTATCCAAGGCCAAAGCTCATTAGAAGTGTTTTTGTACACATAAGATTGAATCAAAATGATTTTATCTACTAATGTGCAATCAATATCAAAATTAAATATCATAAAAACTAATTCCCAATTCTGAAAAAAAGCACACAAAACGAATGCACCTATAAAAGGATTTTTTATTCTGGCAGCTATATTTTCAAGCGTTGATTGAATTTCTTGTTTCATTAGAATGGTTTTTCATTTACTAAAGAAAAGTTAGTTTATTTTTTTGGGAAGTCCGTTTTCCCTAATTACATATATCACTTTAACTAGCGCAAGTTTTGTGTGTGGTTTCTGGCAGGCTAACTTGTGCTACCTATATTTTACATTAGTGGCACAAGAACCCCACGCAAAGAGCCTTGCTGCATTCTTGCGCTAGATTGAGGTTGTTTTTTCTTAATCAAATGTCAGTTTTAATTGATAGTCATTAACATTAACTCCTTCTTTATATAGTTCAAAGACTTTTGTTAAAGCAAGCTTTTGTTTTGTGTTATAAGAATTACCTATTTTTTCAGCTTCCTCACGCAATTTATCTGACCATTGACTTTGCCTCCCTGTTCTAATATTTATAAGTGTTACAAATAGGCCTCCTGAAATAGCAGATAGTAAATTACTTATTGCCACACCACTGTCACCACGTGCAGATTGAAAGCCTTTATCGAAAATTGTGAATGCATAGTCAATAAGTGCTAAACATACACGGGATATTTCTAAAGGAATTTCTGTTGCATCCTTTAATCTGTCATTTGCGAGACGGGAATATCTACGTTCCTCCTTTTCATTTTTTTCTTGTTTTGCCTTGTTTCTGTCTGTTCTAAACTGACTGACCTCATTAAATATTGATATGTCTTTTTGGAAGAGTTCTATGAGTTTCGGTTTGCTCTCTTTTTCTAACATTTCAAGTATAATGGAGAACTCTCTTCTTACGGAAATATATTTATCCTCTTCACGTCCGATAGTTAGTTTGCAAACTGTTTTCATTAATTCTACAGCCAGAAGACCTGAAAAAGCTGCTGCACTTCCAGAGCCGGGAATATGCCTGCCTTCACCAAATTTTTCTAGCAACTCCTGTGTCGGTAAAGTCAAAAAGTCAAACTCTTCTTGTAAGTCACTATTATTCACCATCAGTTTCTAATTTTGCAGGTTCTTGTTCTGGAGTGTCAGTACAGTCTGGACAATAATTATAGTAATACATTGGTTCGGCCTCTACCTCCAATCTATCAAAGCAAACAAATCTGTTTTCTGTAGCCAAAGTTGCTTTGTTAGCTGCAAGTATTGGATCAATGTTTCGACATTCTATATTATATACAAAAACATTGAAACCAATTATTAGGTCAATATTTTTCATTTTTTGTCTAGCACCACAGATGTATTGAATGTTAGGACAAGATGCAAATAGCTTATAGGATACTTGGTTAAGTCCGCCTCTGCAACAATACAGCATGAGAATTGCATCCTCCTTTAAACAACTGGAGATACAAAGTTTTTTTCCAAAAATTTCCCAGCTCACAATAATTCCTTTTTCGTCTCCGACACAACTGTCATTACCGTGTCCAGCAATATAGAGATAATCGTATCTGTTCCCGTTCTGCAGTGCCTTATCTAAATCGTCTTCTGATTTAATATTGAACTCGTCTGCAGTCATGCCGTAATGTATTGCGTGGCATTGAATGTCAAGAATTCCTGCTTGTGAAATGTCATCACTAAATCTCAGTATTAATATTTTTTTGCTCATGTCGTTTTAAAATTACCGCCAACGTTTTGCCGCTTTGCTAATGAGGGGAATTTCAGCACTATACTTCATTAGATGCAAAAAACTTAGATTTAGCACTTCACTTTTATAGAAGCACGTAATCTCCGCTTTTGCAAAACGGCTGTTAGCAGCTGTTTTTTTTTGTTTTTCTGTCATTAGTTTTAGAATTCGTCAATAATTTCAACTGTCGCTTGAGCAAAAGGGCTACTGTCAATTTGCAGTTGAAGCACTCTTCTAAAATTATTTAATTCTTTCTGTTCAATAACTTCTTGCATCTTGGTTCTTCCTTTATAACTCTTTTGAAGTATAAGTTCAATTGCATCATCTACACCTGTCAAAGTGCTTGGCATATCATACATAATCGCTATGGGAGCATTTTTAGGGTCAAGTTGAAACCAAAGATGATGTTTACGAAACTTTGCTTTCATATCATTTGCAAGAAAACCGTTTCGCTTATAAAATATAGCCGCTTTTTCTCGAATCATGCCTTTTAAATCTGAAGGAATAACAACCTTAAGTTTAAAATCTGTGTACTCAGTTCCATTGAACTCTAATTTTTCAGCCGTCTGAACACTTTCCACAAGGTCTGCTACAAAATTCTTATAATAGCCGATTGCTAAGGCTGTTGTTGGATATAGACTTAAATGCCCGAGGTTGTAGTGCTCAGTAATTTTAGCCTTGTAGGCTGCGCAGGCTGCAAGGATTGAATCATCTTTCGATTTATCAAATCGAGGCATAAAAATACCATTGAAGTCTGATGGAAGTTTTACCCCATCTTCTACCAATAGAAATGACTTGTTATGCCCCATAGCACCTAAAAAAAGCGACATCTCAAGGATTACATTATCACGAGACTCAATAACCAAAGTATCATTTGTAAGAGTTAAATCGTCTGCGGTAGCAACAAAAACACCAAAATCAAAATAGTTTGACATTCTTATCAGATTGTCGAAAGTACTACGATTTGGTTCCCATACATCTGGTTCTTGCCAAAGAAAGCAATCAGCAATTGAGGATAAATATTCTTTCACTTTTTCCGCAACTGCATATCCTACTTTTGATGAGCCAATAAATATTTTCGGTCTTAAATCAGTCATAGATTAATAGTTTAATAAAATTCTTTTTACTGTCGGGCTGTTTAATTCCATTGCGGTGTCAATGATTAATGTGTCTAAGTCTTCTTTGATTTTTTTTATTTCAGGAACAACTTTATCATCTTCAAGTGGTGTTTCTGTACCGTTTGGACTTTTAATTTCTTTTCTATGAGCAGGATCATTAATTAAAATGTTCATTTTATCTGAAATTGACTTTGCAATCAATATTTCACTGCCTAAGCCGTAGTTCAACTGTTTGTTGTCAATGGAATGAACAATAGTTGTAAGATGAAAGCTTGATAATTCAATTTTACTTTCAGCATCAGCTTTCAAATTTTTTAGTAATCGTATTCCCTTTCTTGCTCCGTCATTTGTGTTGTCTCCCTTATGATTGACGTGATTTATATGAGCAAATGGGTAGTCAAGTATTTTTCTTTTGTTCGGGAATTCATAAAGATAAATTCCTTTGTAATGTTCATCTTTGGTTTCGATATACTTTTTGGAATGATACCAAAAGCAGAAAACAATATCCACTTTTCTATTTAGTGATTTATTGAAAATAGAAATTCCTTTTGTGCCACTTGTGTCAACTTCATCATAAATATCTTTCATAATTTTTGTTGACTGTGTTCTAAGTGCTAATATGTCATCATCAGGATTTGATTCCGTATAATCACTTGAATTTTCAACTCCTGGTTGATTGTAATGATATCGGTCTATAATTGTCAATAAGTCAAAATCACTATGAACTTTTATGTTGGTATTAGTAATAACTGAACCTTGTGTCTTATATGCTCTATTGAAATGTAAATTTAAGTTGTCTTGTAAATGCTTTTGAACCCTATTTGCTGCATCATAGGTTTTGTTATTATATTTTTGCTCAATTTTTCGCATTGACTCAGCAAGATATTTTATGTTTTCAGGTAATTCTCTTGAACTAAATGTTCTCGACACAACAGATTCATTAAGTTCTATGTCAAACTTTCTGTTTTGAATATTTTCAAGCCGTTTTGAATAATTAATTGTCGCCATAATTTATAATATCTTGTTGTTGGTGAGATTCGTAATTGTCTAGCTGTTAACAATCAGATTTTCTAGACTGCTTGACTCCCCAAACCTCCCCATTCCCCCTCACAATACCAACCGTATTTCTACGCAAAATTCACGTAGTTCTACGGTAAATGAAAATGCGTAGTTCTACGCTATTTTTACGTAGTTCTACGGAAAATACAGGTGCCTTTGCCGGGGTCAAAAACAAGCAGCGGGTAATGCTGTAAAGGATTTGAGCGTTTTAGTGTTGCTATTGACATTTGTTACCGTCACCGCAAGGGGTTTGGTTTTTTGGGGGTGTAGAGGGGGAGTTAATTTTCTTATGAAGTGTGGTGCAAAACACAGATTGCTTCTCAAGCGGGGACGCTTGATCGCAATGACGACCGCAGAATAATCCGTCTTTGCGAGGGAGGCACGACTGAAGCAATCTCTCCACAATCACCAAACACAGATTGCTTTCCCGCCAAAGGCGGGCGCTTGATCGCAATGACGACCGCAGAATAATCCGTCTTTGCGAGGAAGGCACGACCGAAGCAATCTCACCACAATCACCAAAACACAGATTGCTTTCCCGCCAAAGGCGGGCGCTTGATCGCAATGACGTCCACAGAATAATCCGTCTTTGCGAGGGAGGCACGACTGAAGCAATCTCTCCACAATCACCAAAACACAGATTGCTTACCCGCCAAAGGCGGGCGCTTGATCGCAATGACATCCACAGAATAATCCGTCTTTGCGAGAGAGGCACGACTGAAGCAATCTCTCCACAATCACCAAAACACAGATTGCTTCTCAAGCGGGGACGCTTGATCGCAATGACGTCCGCAGAATAATCCGTCTTTGCGAGGGAGGCACGACCGAAGCAATCTCACCACAATCAGCAATAAAAGATTTAAACACATAGACACATAGTTTTTTCGCTACCCGCTTTCAAGGCAATAGTACATGGATGCAGATGAACCACAGGTTCATCGCTATTTGTTTTCCTACGATGTAGTGCGTAAGCCTCTTCCCTATGTGTCTATGTGGTTAATCTTCCGAAAGCACCACCTCCGTCTCCGCCAAAGCGCGGAGCCACCTCCGCCAGCGGAGGACAGGGAGCATTCTGCATTGTTTTAAACCATCTACAAAAGTTTATTAATGCGCAAACGATGAACCACAGGTTCATCGCTATGTGTTTTCCTACGATGTAGTGCGTAAGCCTTTTTGCTATGTGTCTATGTGTTTAATCTTCCGAAAGCACCACCTCCGTCTCCGCCAAAGCGCGGATCCACCTCCGCCAGCGGAGGATAGGGAGCATTCTACTTCGTTTTAAACTATCTACAAAGTTTTTTAATGCTCAAACGATGAACCACAGGTTCATCACTATGTGATTTCCTACGATGTAGTGCGTAAGCCTCTTTCCTATGTGTCTATGTGGTTAATCCTCCGAAAACCACCTCCGTCTCCGCCAAAGCGCGGAGCCACCTCCGCCAGAGGAGGACAGGGAGCACTTCTAGAAAATTTTAGGTAAAATAACTGTATATAAAATATATGCCTATAATCACTGACAAAATAGCTACATACAGCCATCGATATTTATCGCCAATTGCACTGTCGGCTATTTTATATTTTGAGCTATAGATAATCATACCTATTCCTGTTGCTAAGAATAATATTCCCCAAATTAAGTATTTCATTGTTATTCGTTTTTCTTCACTCCGTTTGTTACATCACGAAGCCAAACTAATTACGATTTTCTTTTGGTCCGTAGCTACACTAACCATGGAATAAACTCCATGTAACTTTTTTCAATGGATTCAAAGAAATTGAAAATCTGTGACAATTCTTTGCTCTACAACAATTAGGTTTACAAAAAACTAAAATTATGAAAACGCTATCCCTCTTTTCTATGCTGCTGCTTTCCTTCTTGTGTGTTAAGGTTTATGCACAGCCTTGTATTGGAACAACTAGTGCTTTGCCTCGTCCAATGACAGGATTAACGTACGTAACTCCTTCTGATAGTATTCCTTGCTTCACAAAGGGTGTAAGCCAAAGTCAAGTGATGTACTTCGAAATAGGCGACACGATGCGTATATCGGGTCAACTTGTAACAATCCAAACGTTTAAAATCGACAGCATTGAGAATCTCCCTCAAGGGTTATGTTGGAAATTGAGCTCCGGTAATCAATTAACTCCTCTCACTGATGGAGCAAGGGCGATAGAGTTTTTTGGGAATCCAACAGGTTTGTCGGGGCAGTATAAACTCAAAATTAAAGTAACAATGCTTACCGATATAGTTATGCTTACAAAGATAGATTTTGAAGTCGTATCCGGCAAAAAAATCATCCTGCGATTAATTCAACCGGGAAATGCTTGTCCACCTGTTGATACTGCCAATGCAGGGAGTAACTTTTCTCCGTTCTACGATTTCAACTGCGCAACACCACCTACTTTAAACATAGTGAAAGATACATTGTCTCCATTTTGTGTAAAGTTAACGGCTCAGTCGAATGCTACTACATTTAAATGGAGTGATGGGGTTGATGCTTCTGCTATCAATGTATGTGATAATGGGGTGTATGCAGTAACAGTTGTAGATAATAATTTTTGTGCAAATCGAGATTCGGTGCAATGGACAACCTCGGGATTGTGCTCCGATACTATATGCGGCTATGTTTACAACGACCAAAATCAAAATGGTGTATTGGATGCAGGGGAAAGTCCTTATGTGAACATTGCTGTTCAACTCGACTCTATGCTAAACATGCAAACATTTACGGATGCATCCGGATACTATAAATTTATTGTGCCTTGCGGGCAAGCAGTCACCGTTGCTCCAAATATTAGTTCTTTAAGTTCGCCATATCTTTACACTCAGGTATCTCCTTCGGCTGTTTATACCTATCAAGGTGTACTACCTGAAAAAAAATGCGGATTCAATTTTGGTATATACTACAATGGAGCAACCATTTCAGGCAAAACATACCTTGATGTAAATAATAATAATGTTTTAGATACTTCGGATTTTGTCATTCCTTTTCAAACCGTTCGCGTTGGAACATATGATTGTTATAGCAATCAGCAAGGGGAATACAGTATTATAGTACCAACCGGCAGCTACGTTTTAGATCCTCTGCCTAATATTTATTTTTCAAATGCAGTGCCTAGTCCTTTAACGAGTAGCGTTGTAGCAACTACACCGGGCAATAATTATTCAGGCAACAATTTTGCTTTTCATGCTCCGCCCGGGGTTAATTTATTAGGCCGAATGGATGCAGGCGTTGTAAGACCCGGATTTAATAGTGGTGCGAATCTAAATTATGTAAACAAAGGTACTGTAGCCACTGCAGCCACTGTAACGTATCATTATGATAATAATTTAGTTTTTGTATCCTCTATTCCTGCGCCAGTATCGCATAATGTTGCAACACGCGAGTTGATGTATAATGTAGGCAATCTTTTACCGGGAGATAATGGTTTTGTTGCTGTTGTGTTGCATGCTCCTACTTCATTACCCCTTGGCACCATTGTGAAAAGTAATATGACGATTACTGCAATTGGAGGGACTGATATTGATCTCTCTGATAATAACGACACACTTGTTCAAACCGTTGTTGGTTCTTTTGATCCAAACGATAAATTAGTGAAAGCCCATTTTGCCAATCCAACATTGAACACGGTAGACGTTTTGCCGAATACCGCCATTGAATACAAGATCAATTTTCAAAATACAGGAACGTATGAGGCCCTTAATGTAATTGTTACCGATACATTGGATACTGATTTTGATGCCGGTTCATTTAGGTTATTGGAGACCAGTCATGCTTGTAAAGTAAGCAGAGTAGGCAGGAATCTATCGTTCAATTTTTCTAATATTCATTTAGCCGATAGTTTTCATAATGAACCTGCAAGTCACGGTTTTATTCGTTATGCTATTAAGCCTTCTACATCAAGTATAGGAACAGTGTTAGAAAATACAGCTTTTATTTATTTCGATTTTAATACTGCTGTTGTAACAAATACAACCCACAATGAAATTAATAGAAGCGTACTTGCAATAAACGAAATTGGAACAAATGATGTTCATGTATATCCTAATCCTTCAACGGATATAATTTGTATTAGCGCCAAATCCACAAGCGATATAAAATTTGATACAAAACTATCGGATATGTCGGGCAAGGTAGTGGTGTTAGATAACAATGTATCGTTGCCTCATTATATGTCGGTGCAAAGTTTAGCAGCAGGGGTATATATGTTGAGTATTCAAAATGCCACTACTTCCCTTGTTCAAAAAGTAATTGTGAAATAGTTTAATTGCGTTTACGCTAAAAAGTTGGAGCCGGCAGAAATAGCTGTCGGCTTTTTTTATTCTTCTCCCTCGGTTCGTGTCGTCACGAAACGAAACTATTTACAATGTGCTAATGGTAAGTGGTGATACGAACCATGGAATTGATGTTCTCCTGGGCATATAGAAGTACAGTAAACCAACATTTTAAATATTGTACACCGTATTCATCCAATTTCAGTAACTTTGAAGCAAATACCTCACGATGAAAAAAATGCACCTCCTTTTTTCGTTTGCTTTATTGTTATTGATGGCAAATGTTTCGGCACAACATTCGATTCTTGAAAAAAACAAGGAATGGCTAAATTCTTGTACTATTAATGTGAATAATTCTACTGCCTCTTGGTCTGTGTTTTACAGAACCGGAGACTCCGTAATGGTGGGAGGATATACATACACCAAGGTGATTTTTAATAATATTAATAGCGCAATAGATATTGCTTACTTGCGTGAAGATGGGCTGAAAACGTTTCAATTGCAAGGAACAGTAGATGTGCTTTTGTTCGATTTTGGTTTACAAGTTGGGGACTCAATATTTCGAAGTCCCAGTGATGTAAGATATTTCAAATGTGTAGGCATAGATTCGGTATTGGTTGATGGTGTGTATGCAAAGCGAGTGAGCGTTGTTCAACATTTGGGATATGCAACAAAATGGATTGAAGGCGTTGGGGACGAACAATACGGTGTATTTGGGGTTACAGATCCATTTGTTGGAAGTAATGCTCAATTAGAGTGTGTTAAAGTGAACCAACAAACAATATATTCCAGAGATGGAAGAAGTTGTTGGGTGTCATCGGTTAATCAAATTCCAGAAACGATAACCATGAATAACCCTGTTTACGATAATTTACAGGTGGCTTTCAATGGTACATTGTATAGCTCGTATCAAATTTTAAGTATAGAAGGGCGAGTGGTAGCAGAAAGCAACTTGGGAAACTCAGATAATGCAAATATCGATTTTCGTCAATTCCCCAACGGAATATATGTGGTTGTTTTTGCGAAAAAAACCGGGGAAAGACAATCATATCGATTCATGAAATTATAATAAAAATTGTATGTTCCTCTCCCTCGGTTCGTGTCGTCACGAAACGAAACTATTTGTATTGAGCTAAAGGTCCGTGGCGACACGAACCATGGAGTTGATATATCAAAAAACTACCATTTGAATAGCAGTTCAATTTTTGTTTGAACCGAAATGTGCGCGAGTGATGGCAGCGGAAATCCTTTGTCCCGCTTAATAGCGGGACAAAGATTGCAGCGAACAGCACGGCCCGCTTCCCAGCGGTGCGCGCCACACACATACACAGGCTTTCAAAAAAAACAGGCATTGGTTTTGTATTCCTTTGCTTTTGTTATTTTTAAAAATAAAATAGTGAGCTATGCCGATACGAATGGTGGAAGACGAGAATCAGAATTCCAATGACAATAACCCCGGTGGGGGAGGAGGCCGAGGCGGTGGCGGAGGTGGTGGTATTGGCGGTGGCATCATTGGGATGTTATTGCCGTTGTTGTTTCGCAACCCGAAGTTGTTTATTCCGCTGTTGTTGATTGGCGGTGCGGTCTATTATTTTATGGGCAGTGGAGGCGGTGGTCCGGTGGCCAATGCAGCTAGCAGTTTTGTTACGGGCGGTGTGCTCGATGAAAAGCAATTTGATAAAGCCGAAGTGTTTGAGCCTTTGGCGGATAACACCAAGAACCCTTTGCCGGAGCGCGTTTCGTTGGAGCAATATTGTCCGGATCGCATGAACCAAGGCAGTCAAGGTTCTTGCGTGGCGTGGTCGAGTGCTTATGCTGCACGAACCATTTTGGAAGCCAGACGAACAGGGCAAAATCCGAATCAAGTGGCCTTTAGTCCTTCGTTTTTGTACAATCAAATTAAGTTGGATGAAAACTGTCAGGGTTCTTATATCATCCGTGCTACCGAAACCATGACACAGCGTGGTGTATTGCCTTTCAGCGAGTTTCCGTACAACGAAAATTCGTGCGACAAATCGCCAAACAGCACCGAAATGCAAGAGGCTTTGCAATACAAAATGCGTGGTGCGAACCGTTTGACGAAGAATGGCGATGACTATGAAATTGACATGTTAGCCATGAAACAAAATTTGGCGCAAGGTGCACCGGTAATTATTGGTATGATGGTGGGCGGCTCTTTTATGCAAGAGATGATGGGTAAAAAAGTGTGGATCCCTACGCGTGACGATTACAGCATGAGTGGCTTTGGCGGACATGCCATGTGTGTGATTGGTTATGATGATTTCTTGGAAGGTGGTGCGTTTCAAATTATGAATAGCTGGGGCAAAGACTGGGGCGAAAATGGTTTGGCTTGGGTGCGTTACAGCGATTTCAAAGCGTTTTGTAAAGAGGCCTATGGTACTTATCCGATGGGCTCTTCAGCGGCTCCACAGCCAACAACGTTGAGTATTTCGGTGGGGTTGATTGATAATCAATCGAAGAAAAATATTCCGTTGGTGTTGAAAGGCGATAATTTATTTGCAACGCAAAGTCCGATTAAAATTGGCGATAAATTTA
The DNA here is from genome assembly GCA_044226285.1 of Chitinophagales bacterium. Lineage (GTDB taxonomy): Bacteria > Bacteroidota > Bacteroidia > Chitinophagales > LD1 > CALAYL01. The sequence goes on from JBGAHI010000005.1 coordinate 13,332, forward strand.
AAGCAGAGGTAACGAATAACAGAGAGTGCTATACTTATATTTTCGGACAAGAAACCGATGGGTCGAGTTATGTGTTGTTCCCATACACACCAAAGCATTCGCCTTATTGCGGTATTACCGGAACGCGTGTGTTCCCGAAAGATTTTTCGATGCAAGCCGATAACAAAGGCAACAAAGATTTGATTGCGATTGTGGTAACGAACGAGCCGATAGATTACAAAGGCATGAACGAAAGCATCAACAAAAAAACAGGTAACTATCAGCAAAAAGTGAATGCTGCTTTGGGTGATGTTGCGGCTGTAAGCTTTAAGGCATCGACCAATGTGAGTTTTGAAAAACCGGCTACTGATACAAAACCTGTGGCGGTGATTGTGGAAATTGATAAAAAATAATGCGCACTTTAATTCGCAACATAAAAACACTGGCGGGTATTTTACCGGAAGGGCAGCGATTGCTGAAAGGTAAGGCTATGGCACATCTTGAAGCCATTGACAATGCCTATGTGTTGATCGAAAATGGATTGATTTCGGATTTTGGAAGTATGGTGGATTGTCCGGACAATGCGGATGAAATAATAGATGCTAGCCACCGATTTGTTTTGCCGGCTTGGTGCGATTCGCATACGCATTTGGTGTTTGCGAAATGGCGTGAAAAAGAATTTGCCGATAAGTTACGCGGTTTGTCGTACGAAGAAATAGCCCGAAATGGCGGTGGAATCTTGAATTCAGCCAAGGTGTTGCACGACACATCGGAAGAAGAATTGTTTGAAGCGGCATTGGAGCGTTTAACTGAAATTCAACACACCGGAACAGGTGCGGTGGAAATTAAATCGGGCTACGGGTTAAGCTATGAGGGCGAATTGAAGATGTTGCGGGTGATTCGGAAATTGAAAGAACGCTCGCCACTATTAATAAAATCTACTTTTTTAGGAGCGCATTCGTATCCGATGGAGTATCGTCAGAACCATGATGGATATTTGGACTTGCTCATCAACAAATTATTACCGCAGATAGCGAGCGAAGGCTTAGCGGATTATGTAGATGTGTTTTGTGAAGATGGATTTTTTAGTGCTGAGGAGACTGATAGGATTCTTGCAGCTGCTGCTAAATATGGCTTACAGCCTAAGATTCACGCCAATGAACTTGCATTTTCTGGCGGAATAGAAGTAGGCGTGAAGCACAATGCATTATCTGTAGATCACTTAGAATGTACTGCTGATGCACAAATTCAAGCATTGTTGCATTCTGAAACTATGCCAACGGTGTTGCCTACTACAGCTTTCTTTTTGAAATTGCCTTATGCTCCGGCTCGTACAATGATTGATGCGGGTTTGCCTATTGCATTGGCAAGCGATTACAATCCGGGTTCATCGCCAAGTGGGAATGTGCCGTTTGTATTATCGTTGGCTTGTATACATCAAAAATTGTCGGTAGAAGAAGTAGTGAATGCAGCCACTATCAATGGCGCTTATGCTATGGGCGTAGAAAGCTTGGCCGGTAGTATTACCAAAGGAAAGCGGGCAAATTTGATTATCACCAAACAAATTCCATCACTTGATTTTATTCCGTATCGATTCGGTACAAGCTGGATTGATAAAACAATTGTGCATGGAACATCCAACTAAAGGCATTGGTCTTTTTCGAAGTATAATCACCTGTCAATGTCCATCGTGTAGAAGTGCGAATTTATTTAGCGATACGAGGCATTACCATTTAACTACACTTTTTGATATGCCTGATCGTTGTCCCAATTGCGGACAAGATTTTATCATTGAACCCGGTTTTTATTTGGGTGCTTTGTGGGTGAGTTATCCGATTGTGATTGCATTGGAACTCATTTTCATTGCTATTAGTTTATTCGTTTTCAAACAAACATTAACGGTTTCATTTATTATAGCGAGTTTTATGTTATTACTGTTAAGTCCTGTATTGATAAGAGTTTCGCGCTCGCTGTTTATTCATATGAATGTTGGGTTTAAGCGGTAGTCATTTGTAGTCGTTTGTTTTTTATAGATACGTATAGAATATTTATTTTTGTCGTATAAATGAAAATTATGGACGCAAAAGTCACCCTAAGTTTTGATGAAGATGTAATAGTTCAGGCCAAAGTATTTGCAGCGAAGAATAATATAAGTCTTTCTCGACTTACCGAATTTTTATTGAAAAAGGCAATCAGTAAAACCTATAAATCATTGGATGAACTTCCGGTTTCCGATTGGGTAATGCAAGTTAGCGAAGGTGAGGTGGAATATGTTCGTCAGCCCAAATCCAACAAAGCATTGAAGAAAGCATTTTACACAAAAAAGAAGTTGAAGTAAGTGCGAATCTTTCTGGATGCGAACATTTTGGTTTCGGTGTTGTGCAACGAATACCCATTGTTTACTTATTCTTCAAGGGTGTTGAGCTTAGTAGATTCAAATCGATTTGAAGTGTATACTTCTCCATTGTGTTTAGCTATAGCCTATTATTTTGCTGAAAAGAAGAGTGGTAAAGCCTTGGCAAGAAAAAAGATATCGATACTATGTTCCAAAATGAATATTACTACAATGGATAGCCAAGTTGTGCAACATGCAACAATGAATAAATCGATAACTGATTTTGAAGATGGGCTGCAATACTATTCTGCATTTGGTTCTAAGTGTAAATGTATTGTAACTCAAGATGTAGGTGATTATTACTTTTCAGATTTGGAAGTATTACCGGCTGAACTGTTTTTGTTGAAATATGTTGTGAAAAAGGGAAAATAAAAAGGTATTAATCACTACTAATCATCATCCCCTTTGCTCTTCGAAGGAATTAAACTGCCCAATTTTACTTTGCAGCCGATATTGAAAAGAATGCCTTCTAACGGTCCGTAGATTTCTTTGAATTGCGGTTGTTGGTAGGTTGGGTTGGGCGTTACCACCGGTCCGAATGAGGTTTGACGCATATTCAACATATTCTCCAAATTAGCAAAGAAGGTAACGTATTTAGTGATGATTTGTCCGTTGATACCCATTTCCCAAATGCCATGTGTGCTTGTGCCGTCTGATAACTGCGATTTACTATAGTAGTAACAATCAATACCTACTGAAAATTTATCTTCTTTTTCGTAGCCCAATAAAAGCGAAACAATATGTTTTGAAGTAAGAGGCGCAACACTCATCAATGAATTGATTTTCAGACTTTGGTCTTGTAATGTGTAAGAGCCTTTAAATGCTATGCCTTTGTAAAATAGTTGTAGCGTTGTTTCCAGCCCTTTGCCTTGTATGTAGCCGTTTTGGGTGGTATAGCGAATAAAGTTTTCGCCACTGTGCGTAAATGTTTTCGCCATCAGCGGGTTAGTGATGTGGGTGAAGAAAAACATTTCGTTGAACTGCACGCGAAACCCTTTTATGGAGGGCGAAGCCACTTTAAAGTCAACTACCACACCGTATGAAATTTCAGGTTTAGTGATGGCTCGATCTACGGCTACGATGCGCTGGAAATAGTGTTGTTCGCTTTCATCTTGAAAAATGGTAGGCAGTTTATAGCCCATGCCAAAGTTCACACGGCTGTGAAAAACATCGTTCCACTTTTGTAGCCATGCAAATTTTGGAAGAGGTAACACTCCATACTTGTTGTTGTAATCGAGTCGGAAACCTCCTTCCAGTATGGTTTTGGGGCTTACTAAGAATGTTTCTTGAATGAAAATCCCCGGAGTTAAAAACGAATAATTGCGCTTACTCAGCGTATCGTTTGTTGTTTCCGTGAATTTATCGCTTCTGAAATCGGCACCAATAATGAGTTTGTGATTTTTGATATTGAAGCTCACCAATGCTTCAGTGTAGCTGGCGAATTGATTACCATTGAAAGTGTAGGTTGGAATCGAGAGGTCACGTTTATAGTAATTGATTCCATTGCGAATCATAATTTTTGCTTTATCGAGTTGAATGGTAGCATTCAAGCGGCTTTGTACGGCACTGGATGCATTAGATTCAATGTAGGAATAAATACCTGCAGAATCTATTTTGTTCTGCAATGCAGGTAAAGCGCCTCCTTTGCGGGTTTCATTGATATAGGTAACTCCTGCAGATAGGGTAATGTTTTTATTAATGAAGAAATACAGATCAGGCGAAATGTTCCACCGACTGATTTTAGCATAATCAGAAAATTTATCGCCATCCCAATCTTTAGGCTGTTGATTGCGGTATTGACCCAACAACGTGTATCCAAATTTGTTGAACCGATGACTGGCATATAGTCCGATATCCACCGATTTCGTGGATTCGATGTTGAATAGCACATTATAAACCGGCTTTTCTGAAGGTAAAGCCGAAATAAAATTCACCACACCTGCAATGGCATCGCCACCGTAGAGTGTAGACGAGGAGCCTTTAATGATTTCAATTTGTTGTAGCGAAAGTGGAGATGTATGCGGTAACGCTAAATATTCTGAAAGTCCACCAAACAGGGGCATACCGTCTTTCAATACCTGCACATATTTCCCGCGCAACGATTGCATACGTATGTTAAACGCCCCGCTGGATGCCGATGTGCGCTGCAATTGAATACCGGTTTGTTCTTTCACGGCATGCGAAATGTCGGAAGGTTTATCGAGCGAACGTTCGTTTAATTCATCTTTATCAATAGCTTCGACCCGTGTTGCGAGGTTTTCAATGTTCGTTCGTTCTTTGGTTGTAGTCACCGTAACTTCTCGAATTTCAGTTTCTTGGGATGCTAAAAGAACAGTGAGTGTATCGAGTATTACATTTTTCTTGAAGCGGTAAGCGAATTTTTTTTTGAAAAAACCAACATGTGATAGGGTAAAAGAAAGTTTTTGGAATTCAGTAGTGAACACAAGTTGGCCCAAAGAATCTGTTTTATGGAAGGAAGAATCGGTAGCGCAAAAAATATTTACATCGGGTAATGCAACCAAAGTTCGGTCATTACTCACTTTAATAACGAGCGTTTGCGCCTTACTTTCGTTCGGAAAGCAAAGCAAAAGCATAATAATGATATAGTAAAACGCAAACTTCAAGTACCTATTTTAAATAAAAGTACGATGTTTGGCAAATATTTAGACGTAAAATAAAGTGTTCAAAATGAAGATGATTTTTATTTTTCACCTTTATTCCCCTTTATTTGCAAATTCAGAAAAACACTATGGGAAAAAAATTAGTCATCGTTGAGTCACCTGCAAAGGCGAAAACTATTAATAAATTTCTGGGAGATGATTATGAAGTAACCTCTAGTTACGGACATATTCGCGACCTGCCTTCGAGCGGTTTGGCAATTAATTTGGAAAAGAATTACGAACCGGAGTATGTGATTTCAGAGGATAAGGAAAAGATGATTAAGGAGTTACAGAAGTTGGCAAAGAAAGCGGATGAGATTTATCTGGCAACGGATGAGGACCGCGAGGGTGAGGCCATTGCATGGCACTTATGTGCGGTTTTAAATTTAGATCCTAAAGTAGCAAAGCGAATTACTTACACCGAAATTACGGCAAAAGCAGTTAAACATGCGGTGGCGAATCCACGTACTATCAACTTAGATTTAGTGAATGCACAGCAAGCACGAAGGGTGTTAGACCGTTTGGTGGGTTACGAATTATCCCCTGTGTTATGGAAAAAGGTGAAACCATCGTTATCGGCTGGTCGTGTGCAATCGGTTACCGTGCGTATTGTTGTAGAGCGGGAGCGCGATATCAAAGCATTTAAAGTAGAGTCGTTTTATAAGATTGCTGCTACGTTTGATGTAAAAGATGAGCGTGGTCGTACGGCTGTTCTGAAAGCAGAAAGTTCTGAAAAGCCGGCTACTGAATCGGCTGCTAATAAATATCTGAACGATTTGATTGGTGCAGTATTCACTGTGAAAGGCACTGAAAAGAAACCAACGAAACGTACACCTTCAGCTCCATTCACAACGTCTACCTTACAACAAGAAGCAAGTAGAAAACTTGGTTTTTCGGTTTTGAAAACCATGTTGGTAGCGCAAAAATTGTACGAGGCCGGACATATTACTTATATGAGAACGGATTCGACCAGTCTTTCTGATTTGGCATTGCAGGATATTGCCTCGGAAGTGAACAGCAAGTATGGTGCGAAATATCACAAACGCAGACAGTTTGCCACGAAAAACGAAAGTGCACAAGAGGCGCACGAGGCTATTCGTCCTTCTTATATTAATAAGATAGATGTGAGTGACGAGCGTGATGAACAACGCTTGTATGAGTTGATTTGGAAACGAACAATCGCTTCGCAAATGAGCGATGCGGAATTAGAGAAAACCATTATCACCATTCAGAACGATAAGAATGCAAAAGAATTGCAAGCTACCGGTGAGGTTGTGTTGTTTGATGGATTCTTGAAAATATACACGGAGTCGGCTGATGAAGAGACCGATAATAATGAAGAAGATGGCGATGTATTATTGCCTCCATTGAAAAACGGACAAGCCTTACCGTTAATTGCGATGAGCGCCACACAGCGTTTTACACGTCCGTTGCCACGTTATACAGAGGCTTCATTAGTGAAGAAATTGGAAGAGTTGGGTATTGGTCGTCCTTCTACGTATGCGCCAACAATCAGCACCGTGCAGAAGAGAGGATACATCGTGAAAGAGGCCAGAGAAGGTGTGAATAGAGATTTTCAGGTGCTTACGCTTTCAGCGGATAAAGTAAAAACCGAAACGAAAACGGAAATTACCGGTGCCGAGAAAAATAAATTGTTCCCAACCGATATTGGTGGTGTAGTGAATGATTTCTTAGTAGAGAATTTCAAAGACGTATTGGATTTCAATTTCACTGCTGAAGTAGAGAAGCAGTTCGATGAAATTGCCGAAGGGAAAAAGGAATGGCATAAAATGATTGATGGCTTCTATATTCCTTTCCACAAAGATATTGAAACCACTACCAAAGAAAGTAAACGTGCTACCGGTGAAAGAGCATTAGGTGTTCACCCGGAAAGTGGAGAGCCGATTATTGCACGAGTAGGTCGTTTTGGACCGATGGTTCAAGTCGGGACTACTGAAAACGATAACAAGCCTAAGTTTGCGAAATTGAAAGCCGGTCAGTCTATTGAAGATATTACTTTAGAACAGGCATTAGATTTGTTCAAATTGCCACGCGTGTTGGGCGATTTCGAAGGAAAAGAAATGAAGGTAGCCATAGGGCGATTTGGTCCTTACATTCAACATAACAGCAAATTTGTTTCGTTGAAGAAAGAGCAAGATCCTTATGAGATTACTGCTGAAGAAGCGATTCAAACCATTTTAGATAAACGCGAAAGCGATGCCAACAAATTCATCAAAGAGTTTGAAAAAGAAGGTATTCAGATATTGTTGGGCCGTTGGGGTGCCTATATCAAAAAAGGGAAAGATAACTACAAAATCCCGAAAGGCCGTGAGGCAAAGGATTTGGAGCTTGAGGAAGTTTTAGAAATTATTGCTGAATCGGATAAAGCGCCTAAAAAAGGAAAATTCGGCAGAGCTAAAAAGAAATAGAAACGTGATGAATCCTAACGAACTCAATGCATTGATAGCACTTCTCGATGACGATGATCGTGAAGTGTTGGAGAACGTTTGGAATAGGATTAAAAGTTATGGAGAGGAAGTAATTCCACACTTGGAAAATGCATGGACAGCTGATTTCAACGTGAAACAGAGTGAGCGGTTGGAAGAGATTATACACGAAATCCAATACGAATCGTTACTCGAGCAAATCGATCAATGGCAAAATACACCTACACCTGATTTGTTACGCGGTTATTTTTTAGTGTCAAAATATTTTTTCCCGAACATTAATTTTGAAGTAATTGAACGCAAGGTAATGCGTATTCGCCAAAGCATTTGGTTGGAGCTGAATTCCAATCAAACACCATTTGAGCAGATTCAGATTTTCAATCAGGTATTGTATTACCACTTAGGTTTTAAAGGCGAACAAGAGGCTTCACAAAACGAAGATTTTTGTTTGAATCATGTGTTAGAATCTAAAAAGGGAAACCCAATTTCACTCGGAATTCTCTATATTGTATTGGCTAGAAGCTTGAATTTGCCGGTATTTGGCGTATGCTTAGTGAACTATTTTATTTTAGCTTTCTGCAAATCAGAGCAAATTGATTTTAAGGAAGATGATGAATTACACAAACAAGTATTATTCTATTTAAACCCTTTCCAAAAAGGCGTAATTTTTTCCAAGAATCAAATTGATGATTATTTGAAACGCCTGGATACTAAGCAAAATAGCTTGTATTATTCTCCGGCTGATACGATTCGTGTTATCAAAGAAATGCTACACTATCTAATTGTGATTAATGAGCAGAAAAAGGAGATGGATGTTGTTACCGACTTGCGTGAAATTGCAGGAAGAATTCAATAAACGAATTACACCTTCTTGGTTGCGTGTAGTAAATACGCTTTGATAAATCCATCCAAATCACCGTCTAACACGGGTTGTACGTTGCCGGTTTCGAATCCGGAACGTGTATCTTTTATCAATTTGTATGGGTGTAACACATAGTTACGAATTTGTGAACCCCATTCAATTTTCAGTTTTGTACCTTCTACTTTATCGCGGGCTTCGTTTTGTTTCTGTACCTCTATTTCATAGAGTTTTGACTTCAACATTTGCAAAGCCATATCGCGGTTTTCGTGCTGCGAACGGGTCACTTGACAAGAAACAACTATGCCTGTTGGAATGTGTTTCGCTCGTACTGCGGTTTCCACCTTGTTTACGTTCTGTCCACCTGCACCACTCGCACGGAAGGTATCCCATTCAATTTCCGATGCCGGAATTTTAATATCAATTGTATCATCAACTATCGGATAAACAAATACGGAAGCAAAGGAGGTATGTCGTTTCGCATTCGAATCGAAAGGCGAAATACGCACCAAGCGGTGTACCCCATTCTCACTCTTCAAAAAGCCATAGGCAAATTCTCCGGTAATTTCCAAGGCAACCGATTTAATACCGGCTACATCGCCTTCCGTTTTTTCTATTTCCGTTACCTTATACCCTTTCGATTGTGCCCACATTAAATACATCCTTAATAGAATAGAAGCCCAATCACAACTCTCGGTACCACCCGCACCGGCATTGATTTCCAAGATAGCACCTAACGAATCTTCCGGGTGGTTTAAGGTAGATTTGAATTCTAAGTTTTCAACTTCGTCTTCTGCTTTTTTGTATTGTGCTTTTAAGTCGTCTTCCACATCTTCGCCCGATTCGTAAAATTCGCGAAGCACTTTGCAATCTTCGTATGCAGTAAGTGTTTTTTGGAAATCCGTTACCCAGAATTTATTCAGTTTAATTTCTTTCAGAATTTCTTCTGCTTTTTTCGGGTCGTTCCAAAAATCGGGGTGAGTGGACGTATTTTCATCCTGCATAATTTTAATCTTCCGCTCTTCAATGTTGAGATAGCGCGATAGATTATCGATTCGTTCTTTAATAGCTGCAATATTTTCGTTAGTCACCTGGAGAAATTTGAACCGCGAATTTAGCAGAAGTAATCAGCTATTCCTATACTGTGTTAGTTTTTTTGAATTTTAATAAAGTTATGATTCAGTCATAAGTTACAAGAATTCAATGAATAGATTGGGTTTACAAAATTCAACCCATTTTAATGGCTTGAATCTTAAAAAAAAGTATAAATTTGGTATAAATTATTATTATGAAAACAAAGTTTTTAATCCCCTATTTGTTTATAGCAATTCTATTCTCTTGCTATGGTTGCAAAAAATCAAAAGTTTGTGGATATTGTAAAATTGAAACCTCTACATATTATGTAGTATCAGGTGGTGGTGGTTATTATAGGGATCCTGTTGTTACTTCAGGTCCTACAGTTTGTGATGGAGATGGGGGACAAGAATATGCTCTCGATAATGGAAAAACAGCTTGTTCTAATTTAAATACTAACTCAGGTTCAGTAAAAGTAGAAACAACTTGGATTGATAAATAACATACTTTTATCATTATTAGGACTGTAATTGTCTGTTTGTTTTTTCTTACGGTAGGCTTTGGTATTTATGTAAAAGTATCGAGCGCATCTGTGTGCTTTGATTTATTGGATTTTTTGTTGCTTTACAGGGATTTTGGCTGGAAAGGATATTTTTTCAATTTTAATGATAGTTCATTCCGTCCTTTTTTCCATTTTAATCAATTACTTGCTTGGCATTTTTTTCAATTGAAGGATCACTATTGGATTTCACTTTCAATATTACTACATAGTGTCAACGCAACTTTAGTTTTTTTCTTTGCCCAAAAACTTATATCTCAGTTTGATAATGAGAATAAAACTACAATCGGTTTCTTTTCAGGCTTATTCTTTTTAATTTCTCCATTTCAAAGTGAGGTTGTTGTTTGGGGATGCACATTACATTACTTAACAACAGTTTTTATTATACTCCTTTCATTAATTCAACTTTTACAGCTTTTTAAGGAGTACAGCCTATCAAGAATTGTTTTTTTACCACTACTACTGTTCTTTGGAATATTTTCTCAGGAATATGCATTGGTTTTGCCTCTATTGATAGTTTGTTTATACTTTTTTTGTTGTTCAAGGATGTGCATTGAAACTAAAGAACGATTTTGGATATATGTGCTTATACCTCAGATAGGAGTAATCCTATTTTATTTTTTGATAAACAAATTAGTATTAGGTAAATATATCGGTCATTATGGATCTCAAACACACCTGAGTTTTCCAATTGATGTTATTTCATTTAATATAAAACGATATATCCTAAATGATTTTTTTTGCTTTGAATATTTAAGTTTTTATAGTAGTGGCTATAAGTATTTAAAAGATCATATTTACCTAACCAATTTTTTACTTCTGTCTTTTACATTTCTTTTCTTCTGGAGAATAAAGAGAAGGAGATTTGTTCAATTGATTTTTATGTTGTTTACATTAAGTCTTTTGCCTGTAATAAACCTAAATTCGTTATTTGTATTTCAAAAGCAGTCTGATAGATTTGGGTATCTGTCATTAGTCTTTTTTTACATCGGATTAGTATATTCCATTTTTACATTTTTGAGTTATAGAGGTGCGTTATTAACAACACTATCTATTTTGCCTTTATATGTATATATCACTGCAAAAAATATAGAAGATTGGAGGGTTGCTGGAGATATACGTTATAAACTTACTGAAGCCTATTTCAAAAAATACAATACTAGAGATACTTATATTCTAAGTGAGGCTGACAATTTTAACGGAGCTTATTTGTTTTCTAATACTTATTTTAATGAAAAATATAATAGGGAGTTAGATAGTCGCTTGAATCTGATAGCAGGGAAACTGCCTAAGCAAAAGATATATCATTTATCTCAATTTGAAATGAAATCAGAAGAGGATGGTGTAATCCCAGTAAGGAGAAATGGGGATACGATTTTCATGAAAAAAACGCATAGCAATATACTAATGCTTGATAATTATCTTCCTATGAATGAGAAGGATGATTCTGTATGTAAGATTTTTATAGATTCAAATAGTTGTCTGATGCTCATTGTATTGAAGAATCGTTATAGGAATTGTAATTTTATTTCACAAGTTGGAGATAAATGGATAGAAATATAATGAGACATGGCTTTAAATAAAATTGCAGATTTCAAAGTGTCAATTGTGGTGCCATGTAAAAATGAGGCATCAACAATTGAATATTCTTACAATGAAATAGTTAAATCTATAGAAAGTTTTAATTACGAATTAATTTTCATTGATGATGGTAGTAATGATATAACCAATTCGCTGTTAAAGAACATAGAGTTCCAAAATGAAAATGTGAAAGTTATCACTTTAGCAAAAAATCATGGACAACAAGCTGCAATGTATTGTGGTTTGAGTTGTGCAAAAGGGGATTGTATTATTTTTCTGGATGCTGATTTACAGACACCTTTATTTTTAATTGAGAAAATGATTAGTAAATGGAGGGATGGAGCTATTGGCGTATTTACAACATATACCTACTCTTCTGAAATCGGTTTCATTAAGCGCACTTTCTCATTTTGGTTTTATCGCATTTTTAATCTGTTTTCTACTTCAGCATTTCCTCAAAATTTGGCTAATTATATGCTTATAGATAGAAGTTGTAAAAATGTAATCATCAAGCATTTATTACTTAAAATGAATTTGTTTGAATACGTGAAGGAAAAACAAATTCTTCGCTTTGAGATTAATGCGCGAAAATATGGGTATTCAAAGTATTCATTCCTTAAAATGTTGTCATTATCAGTTAATTGCTTCTTAGTACTTCTTCAAATTCCACTACTATCTAAAAAAATTCTGATCAACAAATATCTTTTCAATGTAAATAATAAGTCTCCGAAGTTGGATTAATTTAGCAGAAGTAATCAGCTATTCCTATATCGAGCGGGATTTTTTAGAAAAACGCATCCTCTATATGCTCTATCTCAACACTACTGCCCAATTTTGTAATCGCAATCACATCAAAGCGAATAGGATATTGTAGGCTGTTTTCGAGCAGATAGGCTTCAGCACCTTCCATTAATTTTTCTTTCTTTTTTTCGGAAATGGCTTCTTCCGGAAAGCCATATCGGTTGCCTGTTCGGGCTTTTACTTCAACAAAAATGATGGTGTTTTCTTGTTTGGCAATGATGTCGATTTCGGATTTTTCGAATCGATAATTCTTTGCTAAAATGAAATACTCCTTGCCTTTCAAATACTGCTCCGCAAGGGCTTCGCCTTCGGTTCCAAAATCGTTGTGTGTGGCCATTTTTTTCTTAACTTGCTGTTGAAAATATAAAATCCAAACATTAACCCCATTTTATGCAACTCAATCGTTCGTCTTTTCGATTTTTACTGGCAGTTTTATTCTTTATTGCAACAGGCTTTTTGTCATCGTGCAAAAAAGATAATCATGAGTCGGTATCCATTTGTTTGTCTCAGTTTCGAAACGAAGTGGACATACATGTCAACTATAGTGCAAATTCGCTACACGAACGTTCAAATGTATACAGAAGTGCCGATAATGTAACCTTCACGTATATAGGGACAGTAAATTTAAGTCAAACAGCAAACACCGGATTTTTATTTCGAGACACATCTTTAAATAGTGCGAGTACCTACTATTATAAGGTTTCCTATGGCACAATCTTAAGCGAAGTTCAACGAATAGATTTTTCTCCCAATCATCAATTGTTTAAAATTTCACCTAATCCTGTAGCCGATACACTTACTGTTTTTAGTGATTATGCTTGTGGGTCGTACAGTATGCAAATTTTTGACAGATGGGGTAGGGCAATATACTCCGAATATAGCATCAACGAAGCGATACATAAAGTGAATGTTGCTAATTTTATTCCAGAAATGTATATAGTCCGATTCGTTTTTCCTGATGGATATATTTATGCAAAATTACTTAAGCTATAGAAGTTAGTTATCCGACAACATTTCTTACCGCCAACGTCAATCTGCTCACACACACCAATTTCCCTGCTTCACTTTCAATTCGAATGTCCCACACTTGTGTGCTTTTACCGATGTGAATAGGACGAGCCGTTCCATACACATAGCCATCACGCACTGAACTGATGTGATTGGCATTAATTTCTAATCCTACAACGAACTGTTTTCCTAATTCCACACAGCATGCACCGGCTGCACTGCCCAACGATTCGGCTAAAACGCATGAAGCACCACCGTGCAGTAATCCATAGGGCTGACGGGTACGTTCATCTACCGGCATTTTGGCTTTGATGTAATCATCGCCCACTTCGTAGAACTCAATGCCCAAAGCCTTGTCGATATTATCGTTCGAGAAATTCGCAAACACTTCTTTTGACGGTCGCACCTTCCAGATCATAGCTGTTTTTTTAATTGTTTTTCGATTTACAATTTTATTTTGAATCTTCCATGCTGAAAGTAATAAAATCGTATGAAACAGGTATTGATTTTGGGTGCAGGTAAGTCGAGTATTTACATTATCGACCGACTAATTGAACACCAAGCCCAATGGAACATTCAGGTGATGGTGGCCGATATGAGCATCGAAAATTTGGAAGCTCGTGTCGGCAATAAACCGGCTCGAAAAATTTTATTGGAAAGCGGTACAATTGAAGAAATTGAAACTTTGTTTACGCCTGAAAGTATTGTTATTTCAATGCTTCCACCTTTTATGCATATCGAAATGGCGAAGTTGTGTTTGAACTATAAATGCCATTTAATTACGCCATCGTATATCTCGGAAGCTATGCAGGCTTTAGATGATGATGCGAAACAAAACGGTTTAGTGTTTTTAAATGAAATGGGATTAGACCCCGGCATCGATCACATGAGTGCCAAGCAAATCATTGATGAATGGCAAGCCAAAGGTGCTGTGATCAAAGGATTACGCAGTCATTGCGGGGGATTAGTGGCTCCTGCTTCGGATACCAATCGCTGGCATTATAAAATCAGTTGGAATCCCCGAAACGTAGTGTTAGCAGGTGCCGGAAGCGATTTTATTAAGTATAAAAGTAAAGGCGAAAATGTGTTGTTGCGTTATGAAGAATTGTTTGCACACACCTCTGAAATTCGACTGGATGATACCTGTGTTTTTGAAAGTTATCCGAATCGCGATTCATTAAAATACGAAACAGCTTATGGGTTGCAAGGCATTGCCACATTATATCGCGGAACATTGCGTGTGCCTCCGTTTTGTAAAGGTTGGCAGAAAGTAGTGGCGTTGGGCTTAACTTCAACAGAACATGGTTTTCCTGCGTTGCAAAAGTCCGATGTACAAGATTCTGAGGTAGCGGAAATGCTCCAAGAATTAGGTGTTTTTGCGGTTCAACCCACCGAAAGCAAAGCTGCTGATGTATTACAGCAATTATTGGAACAAAAATGGGTGATGGAGGCTACCGATAAAGATCGGGTGGTGATGATTCATGAGTTTGAGTTGGAATATCAGGGAAAAGAAGTGCATATTCGGTCAAGTTTGGTGTTGGATGGAGAAAATCAATTATACACTGCCATGGCTAAAACAGTAGGTTTGCCGATTGTTTTCGCCACTGAAATGCTGCTGAAAGGAGAACTCAAAACCTATGGTGTTCGCATGCCACTAGATCGAGAAATTTACGAACCTGTTTTGCAAAAACTCGAAGCGGAAGGCATTCGTTTTCAAGAGGTAATAAAGGGATTGTAGTTTCCTCCGTCTTCAAAAAACAAACTTTATATATTCGCTAAATAACTCGATGTATGGATAAGTATCAATTGTTGAATGATAAAAAGGCGCAGGCCGAATTAGGAGGAGGGAAAGAGCGTATTGCTTCGCAACATAAAAAAGGCAAACTCACGGCTCGCGAGCGTGTTGAGTTGTTGGTAGACGAAGGTTCGTTTGAAGAGATTGGCATGTTTGTAGAACATCGATCTAAAGATTTCGGATTAGAGAAGGAAATCTATTTAGGCGATGGAGTGATTACCGGTTATGCCACAGTGAACGGCAGAGCTATTTATTTGTTTTCGCAGGATTTTACGGTGTTTGGCGGTTCTTTATCGGAAACCCATGCCGAGAAAATTGTAAAAATCATGGACTTAGCCATGCGCAACGGTATTCCGGTTATCGGGCTGAACGATAGCGGTGGCGCACGTATCCAAGAAGGGGTAGTTTCCTTAGGCGGTTATGCTGATATCTTTTACAGAAATACTTTAGCATCGGGTGTTATTCCGCAAATTTCGGCAATTCTAGGGCCTTGTGCGGGTGGTGCAGTGTATTCTCCGGCCATCACCGATTTTATTATGATGGTGGAAAACAGTTCGTACATGTTTGTTACCGGTCCGAATGTAGTGAAAACCGTTACCCACGAAGATGTTACGAGCGAAGAGCTGGGAGGTGCATCGGCACACGGTTCTAAGTCGGGAGTAACCCATCTTACCTATCCGAACGAAGTAGAATGTATCAACGGCATCAAAAAATTATTGAGTTACATTCCACAAAACTGCGAAGAGCAAGCACCAGCATTTGCTTATGATTTTGGCGATGAAAGACGCGAAAAATTAAATGCTATTATTCCGGCAAACCCTTCACAGCCCTACGATATGCGCGAGGTGATTGAAGAGATTGCCGATTCGGAATCCTTCTTCGAAATTCATAAAGATTTTGCCGAAAATATTGTGGTGGGTTTTGCCCGCATAGCCGGTAGAAGTGTTGGTATTGTTGCGAATCAGCCTGCTGTATTAGCGGGAGTGTTGGATATTAATTCTTCTCGCAAAGGTGCGCGTTTTGTGCGTTTCTGCGATTGTTTCAATATTCCTTTGCTGACCTTAGTGGATGTTCCGGGCTTTTTACCGGGCACCGATCAAGAGTGGCACGGCATTATCACCAACGGTGCGAAATTGTTGTATGCGTTCTCTGAAGCCACTGTTCCGAAAATTACTGTGATTACCCGCAAAGCTTATGGTGGCGCGTATGATGTGATGAATTCGAAACACATTGGTGCGGATATGAATTACGCTTGGCCAACCGCTGAAATTGCTGTAATGGGCGCAAAAGGCGCTGCTGAAATCATTTTCAAGAAGGAAATTTCATCTGCTGAAAATCCCGCTGCTAAATTGGATGAAATGGTAGCGAATTACACTGAAAACTTTGCTAATCCATATAAAGCTGCTGCTAGAGGCTTTGTGGATGAAGTGATTGAGCCGGCATTAACCCGTCAGAAGCTCATTCGTGCTTTTCAAGTTTGCGAAACCAAAGCGGTGAAGCTACCACGAAAGAAACATGGCAATATTCCGTTGTAAATTAATTCAATGAATTCGGCACGATGTTTGAAATCTTTACTTTGAATTTTATAAAAACAAAAATCTAAACAATGAAGAAAGTGATGTTCATGCTTGTTGCATTATTGATTGCAGCAACATCTGTTAATGCACAAGGTAAGGGAAAAGGTGCCGGCAAAGGTAAAGCGAAAAATGCTGCATTAAGCGTAGAAGATTTAGCGCATAAACGTGCCGATAAAATGGTAGCAAAATTTGGTTTTCCACAAGATTTGAAAGAGAAAATCTATACGTTAAAGTTCGATCGAATTACGGCTATTCGTGCTGCAAAAGCTACACAGCCTGTCGATAAATCTGCTGTTAAATTAGCTAACGAAAAGTACAAAGCGGGGTTACAATCAGCATTAACGGCTGATCAATTCGCGCAAGTTAAAAAGGCTTGGGAAGCAGCTAAAGCAAAGAAAAAAGACAGCAAAAATGCGGCTAAAGCAAACGAGGAAGATGAGTTAGAGGACTAATTGTTATCTATATATTATAAAAGGGGTTGATTTTTCAGCCCCTTTTTTGTTTGAGAAATACCATGCGTACATCGCTGCAAAGCAAAAGTTCCATTCAAAAGGCTTTTCTTATATATTTACCGCTCAAATTTTACTATGTCAAAAATTAAATTCGGAACAGACGGATGGCGTGGAATTATCGCCAAAGATTTTACAGTAGCCAATGTGGCTCGTGTGGCTAAAGCAACTGCTGATTGGGTATTACGCCAAAACCCTAATGCATCTATTGTTGTAGGTTACGATTGCCGATTTGGTGGAACCTTGTTTTCTACAACGGCTATTAATGTTTTCGTGCAACAAGGAGTAAAAGTCTACTTCGATCCGAACTTTGTATCAACACCAATGATTTCGTTAGCAGCTAAAACTTTGGGCTGTGAGCTGGGTGTGATTTTCACAGCTTCACACAATCCGCCTTCCTATAATGGTTATAAACTGAAAGCCAAACATGGTGGACCATTGATTGTAAAATATATCGAAGAAATCGAAAATGAAATTCCGGATGCGTTTGTTGTTGAAGAAACAGGCGTTGAAGAATTAGTGAAACAAGGCAAAGTGGAAGTAGTGGATTTGGAAGACATGTACTTCAATCATGTAGCCGAACATTTCGATTTAGATGCCATTAACAATAGTGGTTTTGTGGTGGCTTACGATGCCATGTACGGTGCCGGACAAAGCATTCTGCCGCGCATTTTACCGCATGCCGATTTGTTGCATTGTGAATATAATCCATCGTTCTACGGACAAGCACCGGAGCCGATTGCGAAGAATTTACAGGAATTTGCAAACTATCTTCGTCAAACCAAACATGCTGATTTCGGATTAGCTACTGATGGTGATGCCGATAGAATTGGCTTGTACGATGGTAAAGGCAATTTTGTAGATGCGCACCATGTGATTTTGTTGTTGATTCACGTATTGCACAAATACAAAGGCATGACCGGTAAAGTGGTAGTGGCCTTCTCTGTTTCAGATAAAATCAAAAAGCTGTGTAATGCTTATGGCATCGAAGTAGAAGTGACAAAAATCGGTTTCAAATATATCTGCGAGAAAATGATTACTGAAGATGTTTTGGTAGGCGGAGAAGAGTCTGGCGGTATTGCCGTTAAAGGCCACATCCCTGAGCGCGATGGTATTTGGGATGGTTTGGTATTGATAGAACATTTGGCACAAACAGGCATGAGCTTACCGGAATTGATTGCTGAAGTATACGACATTGTAGGAAAATTCTCCTACAACCGCAACGATTTGCATTTGAAAGAAGAACAGAAACAAGCGATTCTTGCGAAATGCAATGCGCGTGAGTATAAGGCATTTGGCAATTTAACGATAGAGCGTTTAGAAGATATTGATGGATTCAAATATCACTTCGCTAACGAAGAATCGGTAATGATTCGTGCATCCGGAACAGAGCCTGTGTTGCGTGTGTACGCTGAAGCCGGCTCTCCGGAACGTGTAGAAGAAATTCTAACACAAGTGAAGGGGGCGTTGTTGGATTAATTTATTTGAACTAACTCTATATTGCTAGGCGTAATCTTTTCGATTACGCCTAGTTTTTTTTGAGGGAAATGTTTAAAGTTTCTAAATAAATTCAACCTCTACCACTCCTCCATTTTAAATTCTATTTTTAAGTAGCATTCAACAAATTTATATCCTATCAAAAAGCTACTCCAATATCTTCTTTTGCCCTTTGCCGAGTTGTACGGATGGATAACCGATTTCCGAAATCGGATGTTTGATAAACGTTACTTCAAATCGGCTCGTTTCCAAATTCCGGTAATTAATGTTGGGAATTTGAGTGTAGGGGGAACAGGTAAATCGCCACATGTAGCCTACTTAGTGGCTTTGTTGCAACAACAATTCAAAGTAGGTGCATTAAGTAGGGGGTATGGAAGAAAAACACGCGAATACCATATTGCGCAAATGGATTCTACAGCCGAGCAAGTAGGGGATGAGCCGTTAATGTTAAAGCTGAAATACCCAAATACACAGGTGGTTGTGGGTATTGATCGTTTACAAACCATTCCCCGCATGATTGCCGATGCACCTGATTTAGACGTGATTATTTTGGATGATGCCTTTCAGCACCGCAGCGTTAGAGCAGGTTTGAGTATTTTACTTACCGATTATTCCAATTTGTTTACGGATGATTTTTTATTGCCTGCCGGTCGTTTGCGTGAACGCAGAAAGGGTTATCTCCGTGCCGATATTATTGTGGTCACTAAATGTCCTGAAAGTATTGATAATACTGAACGAGAACGCATTATTAAACAGCTAAAACCATTCGCCTATCAGCATGTTTATTTTTCATCCATTCGATACGGGAGTTTGTATCCACTATTCAACTTTGGACAAGAAAATGCTTGGCGGTACGAAAGTTATATTGAAAACGGGCAACAATTTTACCGTTTAGTACGCAATGAAATTAAATTGAAAGATAACTGTTTGTTGGTTACAGGCATTGCCAATGCAGCGCCTTTGGAAAAAGAGCTACGATCTTCTTTCAAGCAAGTGTATGCGCAACATTATGCTGATCATCATCATTTTGACGATCACGACTTGGAAGTGATTCGCACGGCACATAACGATATTGGGGCTGAAAACTGCATGATTGTTACTACCGAGAAGGATGCCGTCCGTTTATTGAAATTCCGTGACTGGTTTACACGAAATAATATTCAGGTGTATTGTCAGCCTATTGAAGTGAAATTCGTGGGCGAGGACGCTTTGAATTTTAATGCGGATGTTCAAAAATATGTAACACACGATTTAAACATTTATAAGCCGCCACAAGAGGAAGAATCGACCTTCGACAATATTTTAGAGTAAGTGGTTTTACCCTTCGCGCTTTTTTGCATATTTACAGCATAAACACTAACCCACATGTCGAATTTATACGAACGCGTAACGCAAACTGCCGATTTTCTGAAATCAAAAATCACGAAAAGCTATAACCATGGAATAATCCTTGGAAGTGGTTTAGGTAACCTTACCGCACAAATTAATGTGCACTTTGAAATTAGTTATAAAGATATTCCAAACTTTCCGGTATCTACCGTGGAAGGGCATAAAGGCAGTCTCATTTTTGGTGAACTAGGCGGGAAAAACATCATAGCCATGGGCGGTCGTTTCCATTACTACGAAGGGTATTCTATGGAAGAAGTGGTATTCCCGATTCGTGTGATGAAGTTCATGGGCGTTCAAAATCTACTGGTATCAAACGCTTCAGGGGGTATGAATAAAGACTTTGAAGTAGGCGATTTGATGATTATCACCGATCATATTTACTTGCAACCCGATCATCCATTACGTGGTAGAAATGACGAGCGTTTCGGACCTCGTTTCCCGAATATGAATGATGCTTACAATCCGGAATTCATTAAAAAAGCAAAAAACATTGCTGCGCAAAACAATATTTTAGTGCATACTGGCGTTTACGTTGGCGTTCAAGGCCCAACATTTGAAACACCGGCTGAATACAAGTGTTTTAGCATTATGGGTGGTGATGCCGTGGGTATGAGTACAACTCCGGAAGTGGTTGTAGCGCGCCACATGAATATGGAAGTGTTTGCGATTTCTGTAATTAGCGATATGGGCTATCCACCGGAAAAAGCAGACCGTGTTTCACATGCTTTTGTGTTGGAAAAAGCCGCTGCAGCTGAACCGAAAATGACAAAGATTATCATCGAATTATTGAAGGAAATTTAAACGTGAAGGACAGCATAACGATTAGAAAATTTATACCGCAATTGAGTTTCCGTTTCCCGGTTGGCTCGTTTTGCAGTTGTATTTTTTTTACGCTTATGTTTTCCGCATTTCATGTAGTGGCGGCTCCGGATTCCTTATCTGTAAAGAAAATCAGACCAAAAGCCATTTATGATGTATCGTACCAACGTCACGATGTAAATGCATTTACAGGAATTGATACGTCTATTTTTCAACTCCATCGAAACGATTTTGTGAACCGCGATGGTGCGGAGTATTTTCACTTGGGCAATGTTGGAACGGCTGCTTTTCCAATTGTTTTCCAGCCGGGAACACAAAAGGATTTCGGTTCTGGGTTTTCGCAGTTTAATGTCTACGGCTATAACCGCGATTCTATTCGCTATTACAATGCCCAACGTCCTTATACCGAATTGAGCTATATCATTGGATTAAAGAAAGAGCAAGTGTTTCGGGGGCGATTTTTTCATTCCACAAAAGTGGGCTTTGACTATGGTGTTGATTTTTTTAGAATCAATTCCACCGGAAGTTATGCGCATCAGAATGCTTTAGATGCAGGATTTTATTTGTATGCAAAGTATCATCCTAAAAACGAACGCTGGAATGTGTATACCGACCTGATGTTCAATCAATATAAAGTAGCTGAAAATAGTGGCTTACAAGGTGATTTTTTTTCGAGCGATACCAGTTTTTTTCAGAAAAACTTAGCTCCGGTTAATAATACTACAGCAGTAAACAATTATCGCGAATGGACATGGGCTTTGGGCATGAACTATAATCTCGGCAAAAAAATAAAGCAACAGATTAACGATACTACCGTTATACAGAAAGTGATTCCAAGGTTTCGAATTGGTTATGAGTTTTCATTACAATCGAATCGCTACAAGTTTTTGGATATGAAACCCGATTCACTTTTTTATGGGGAATACTATTATTTGAAAGACTCGCTCAAAAATCAATTCGATTTTTTTAAAGCAGGAAACAGTATTTCATTTACTTGGATGCCACAACGCATTACTTCTGATTCTACTTATAAAGAACAGTTCTTAACGGCTGGAGGGATAGTGAATCTAGATTATTGGTATTCGAAAACTAACACCGGTAAGGCTCCATTTGTTAATGGAAGTGTGGAAGGTTTTGTAAAAAGCAATACGGCTTTTAAAACGCCCATTCATTTCGAAGGGCGCGTGAAATATTTTTTCAGTGGCTACAATCGCAACGATTTAATTGTGAACGGAAATATTCGTTATGCTTTGAAGAATTATCTTTCTATTAAAGCGTACGTGCTTTATTCGCTCACCGAACCAGGCTACACACAACAGTATTTTACAGTGAAAAATGGCGCAGGTTGGAACAATAATTTCGGCAAGCAAAATCAATTAACTGCCGGAGGTACGGTTTATTCACCGAAGATTGGAGTGGGAGCTGAGGTGTACAATACAATTCTGCAGAATTTCATTTATTACAACAATGATGCAAAACCACAACAGCTTTCATCGGCACTCAATGTATTTGTTGTTCATGCTTATAATCGTTTTGCGATTAAAGGATTTCACTTAGATAATGATGTTTGGTTTCAGAAGGCAAGCGGCACTGATGTTATTCGGCTCCCACTTTTTGTGAGTAAGCATAGCGTGTATTACGAAAACCGATTGTTTAAAAAGAATTTGTGGTTTGCCATTGGTTGCGATTTGCGGTATTACACTAGTTTTTACGCTAATGCCTATAATCCTTTAGTAGGGCAATTCTATTTGCAAGATAACAAGAAAATGGCTTATGCTCCGGTGTGGGATGTATTCTTAAATGTGAAGATTCGAACTGTTCGTGTTTCGTTGTTAGGTAGCGACCTTACACAATTAATTCAAGGACGGCCGCACTATAATGGCTATCTGTATCCCGCTAAGGATGCTTCTTTCCGGTTTTTTGTGACTTGGCGTTTCTTAGAATAATTCAAACTCAAAATTCAAATTTTCATAATGATAGTTTACGGCATTCCCAATTGCAATACAGTGAAGAAAGCGCAAGATTGGCTGAAACAAAACAAGGTCGATTACACGTTTCACGATTTTAAGAAAGCAGGTATCACAGAGGCTAAATTGAAAGAATGGTCTAAGCGCTTGGGCTGGCAAGCTTTAGTTAATAAGAAGGGTACCACATGGCGTCAGTTAGATCCAAAAGTACAAGAAAATATTGTCGATGAAACTTCAGCTATCTCATTAATGCTAGAGAAGAGCAGTGTAATTAAACGTCCGGTTGTTGAGACTGCAAAGAAGATAGTTCTTGGCTTTGACGAGGGTGTATATCAGCAAGAATTTAAATAATTAAACGGTTTCTTCTTGTTTCGCTTTCACTCGTTTACGCCACCAAATAAATCCAATTGTGGCTACAATCAAATACGGCATTAGAAACATATACAATACAGCTTTGTTGATGCCCGCTCCTTGTGCAGATCCTTGTTTCATCGCTTCATCGGCAACGGCTGTACACATGGCACATTGCGCTTGCATTTCTTGCGTAGCAAAAAGAAAAGCGATAAGCAAAAGAAGAACTGTAATTCGTTTCATAACTTATAAGGCGCTGTAATAAGGACTGATGAGTAAATAAACCAAGACTCCACTAATCGAAACATACAACCAAATAGGGTATGTAATGCGTGCAATTTTTTTGTGCGCAGAAAAATCACCGGTTAATGCTCTATAGGTGGTTAACAAGATAAAGGGAAGAATAGTAGCCGCCAAAACAATGTGTGTAATCAGTAAAGGGAAATAGAAATAGCGAATGGCACCTTCTCCACCAAAATGCGTATCTACTGTAAGCAAGTGATGTAAAATGTAAGACACCAGAAAGAAAAAGGAAAGTACCATAGCGCCCATCATTACACGTTTGTGGCTTTCGTACTGCTTTTGTTTTACATAATACAACCCCAATAATAATGTGAGCGATACTGTTGTGTTGATGATAGCGTTGATTTTTGCAAAAATGTGCGGATCAAAACCTAACTCGATATCTAACAATTTAAATTTACCTAACGATACAACTACTAAAAATACGACTAACGAAAACACACCTATTAAAGGATAGGCTACTTTGTCGTTTTTTTCTATTAATGCTTGCATACTCTATATTATTTAGTGAAAAGACTTCCTCGTTTTTTAGGGTCTTTTCGGAATGAATAATTTTTTTCCATATCGCGTAACAGCAATACTACATCGCCCATCATTTTATTTACACTGTTGCTATCAACACCGTTGTAATATCCGCGAATATTGCCTTCTGCATCAACCAACGTAAGTTTTTCACTATGTAAAAAAGATTCTGCTTGACCCGGATTATCTTTGGCTACCAAGAAAAACCCGTCTTTTGCGAGTTTGAATATTTCATCTTTTTCAGTTCTTAAAAAATACCATTTACCTGGAACAGCATTATTGTTGCGTGCATATTCACGTAGTGCAGAAAGGGTGTCTCTAGCCGGATCTACAGTAAACGATAGGATTTTAAAATTGTGATCTTTGATAAAAGCGTTTTGTACGCGCTCTAATTGTTTGGTCATCACCGGACAAATACCCGGACAGGTAGCAAAAAAGAAATCGGCAACATATACTTGTCCACGCATACTGTCTAACTCAAATTTTTCTCCTTCGTGCGAAGTAAAAACTTGATTCGGAATTTCGTGGTACAACGAATCGGTGAACTGTTTGCCATCTGCATCTTTGTATGAGACTACTTCACCGGTTGGATAAAGTTTATGTGGCGGATGCGGGCGAGGAACTTTGCTTAAAGGCCGGAATAATAGAAAAAAGAAAACCGGTGCGGCAATCACCAACACCAGTGCTAATATTTTGACGGTTGAACCTTTCATGTTTTTCGTAAATTAACTTCGGTAAAACAGAAACAGTTTTTAACTCCCAATGTTTCCACTTTTACGATGCGAAGATATAAAAGTCCTTTGCCTGACCTAGTACCAAATAGTGTTAATCTATGGCTATTTATTCTACCACAATTCTTCGACTCGCAATGGCTTTACCATTTTGCTCTATTACAGCATAATAAATACCTGTAGCCAATTTTGTGTTTTCATATCGAATTGTTTGGGAAGCTTGTTCTAAGCTTATTTTATCGGCTTTTTGACCTAAGGTATTGTAAATAACAAGCTGTAAATCGCCCACCTTTTCAGCAATTGACAATCGGAAAATTGTTTCTTTTGAGAATGGGTTTGGTAAAACCTCAATCGAATTGCTGCCATTTGCTGCATTTTTAATGCCGGTAGCTGTTTCCTGAAAGTGTATTGCAAATCGATTCCAATTATCGTTTGTATGGGCTTGAAAACTGTATGTAGGCTGTTGACTAATATTCGTCCATGTTAAAGCAACTTTGTCTTCCAACAAAATTTGAACGGAAGGCGAAAAGGTTTGAACACTGTCGAACTGTAGGGTGAAAAGCCCATTTGCTCCGGGTTCTAAGCTGAGCGGCACAACATTACTTTCAGACACACTATACAGCGTATTTATGGACATGTGTTCTGCTCCATTCAACGTATAAAGCGTTGGTTGCCCCAATCGGCTATGGATTTTATTGGCATCAAACATTGGGTCGAAATCAGAAGTAGCATTTTCATTAAAGAGAATAGCTGTTTTATCGGCAAATCCATTACCTGCGATCGTAATGCTCAAAGTTGCATCATTGCCTGTTTTGTAAAAGTTAGGGAGAATGGATGGATTGTTGATGCAATCTGTTCTGTTGATTGTAAATGAAGAAATTCCGACAGCCGTTTTATGCACCATAAAACCTTGAAATGGTGGAATAACAGCATTTGTGCCCATAAGCAGCGTTTGATAAGTGCCTGTATATGGTCCTGAAGTTTGCCATACAGCTACTTGTGCATCAAAATCGGGCTGAGGATTTAGGTTGATGACGGAAAGATAGGGGTTACCCACTAAATTCCATCCTGCAGACATCGGACGACCTTGCTTACTTGTATGAGTTGCCCAACCTGTATTGCTTAATCCGGCTAGGTTATAGCTATTGGAGAAGTTAGGTGATCCATTTATAGAAAGCGTTTGATTGCCGTCTAAATAAACAGAATATCCTCTTGCATTGTCTGCATTGCCCGAGGTTAATGATTCCCAACCTTTCAATGCGCATGTGGCTGATTGATCTTCATGGTTTTTAAAAACTGTTCCGTAAGGTGATCCCGATTGTATTTGCGTTTCATCACAGTCTGAGGTAGGAATCACAAAACCCGCAGTGCCACTTGCACCCCATTGCGATAATGGTAAATTGTTCAGCGGAGAAGCAATGTAATGTTGATTTTTTCCGGCTACCGGCACCCAACGCTCTGCAACAATATTTCCGTTTATACTTCCTGTGTTTGATGCTGAAAAATCAATAGTAGCTATATGTGTAGCAGAAGTACTCAAGAATTTCAATGTTCCGCCTGTAGTGTTAAAGATGCCCTTTTTAGGAATTAAGCGATATTGAATGGACGTTGTTCCGGAGATACTGTATCCTGCACTATTGTTCAATTCTAATGTGTCAATTTGTGACATACCACTAAAATTTTGTACTGCGGTTCCGTTCATCACTACTCTTCCTCCTGTTACTATTGCATTTGCACCTCCACCGCTAAAATCCTTACAAACATTCAACTTTTTGTTGTTTTGTATAGTTATGGTTGCGCCATTATTGATGGTAACATTACCTGTTTGCACATCGCCATAGATGATAGTAGGCGCAAAGCTTGTTCCTGCCGGAATGATTACATTAGCATCACAACTATTTGGGCCACAGCACACCGGATTTGGCGTCCAATTCAGCGGGTCATTCCAGTTGTTTGATTTCGTTCCATTCCATGTATAATTATAAGCACAACCTCCTGTGTCAATTGTTGCAGCAGGGTTATAGTTGCTCGATGAAGGATCTTTACAGCCGTATACCGGAACAGTTAACATTTTGAATGCATCAATTTTTCCATAGCCCCATTTTACGTTTGGAACTGATCCTGTAAACGCATCTGTTTTTGCGGTTTGCTGAATAGCTTGCATCACTTCGTTATAGGATGCCGTTGGATGTTTTTCCAAATATAAAGCTACAATACCTGTCACAATAGGCGATGCCATAGATGTTCCTCCATTGCGATTGTGCTTTCCGCCTATTCCAACTTTTAAGCGATTGGCCGGTGCGGTAAGTAGTAATGCAATATTAAATGAATCGCCTGTAGCTATAGTGGTGCTGCCTGTAGCGGTAATATTCGGCTTCTGACGGCCATCACGCGTTGGACCCCAACTCGAGGAGGGAAATAAGTTCTGTCTAACTTCACCTGCCGATAACAATGGATTTCTATTAATACCATCAACATCTGAATAGATATGCCCCCCTGAATAATTACCAACGGTTATCACTTTGTCGGAACATTGCCAGGATGAAACCATGGTTTTCAATGAATCCCCAAAGCGGTAATTGGCTGCAGAAAATCCACCCGGCAAAGGACTGAACTGCATATCGGATGTACCTATTAAAGCCTTATTGGCCCAAAGGTCAAACTGCCCGGTACCTTTGGTTTGTAATCGCCATAGATAAGTGGTGTTGGTGGGAATAATCACAAATTCAACATGGTACGTACCGCCTTCCAACGATGCATAAATGCTGTATTTGCCGAGTTTAGTAATCCCGTTGAAAAGTGAATCATCGAGTTGCACTACTCCACCTTGAGGCGGATTGAAATCGGTAATAATATTGTAATACTTGGTGCGTTTTAAAAATACCGCGGAACTGTTATCGCAACCAATAGCAAAGTTAGCCGATTTAAAATTGTTGGTATCGGCCCAAAAATCGAAATACACCATTCCGGCTGAAGCATTATACTTAAACCATGTGAATAAAGAATCAGTTGCATTTAAAGGATATGAGACATGCGTTCGTTTGTCAGCTGCATTCCCCGCAGCGGCTACGAGTACACGTCCTTTTTTCTCACACAATAAATTTTCAATAATTTCTGTGGCTAAATCATGTCCGTCATGAGAGCCGTAATACGTTCCAACACTCGTGTTAATTACACAAGGCATTCCCAATGCATCTGCTTTCTTGTAAATATAATCTACTGCATCAGCCATTTTTTGCAGAAAATCCGGACTAGCGGCATCTACCCGCACTACTACCAAATTTGCATCGTATGCAACTCCTTTATATTGTGCCTTTAATGGAGCTGTTGTGGCGCCCAATCCGTTCCCTGCTGCAATACCTGCAACATTTGTACCATGCCCCTGATCACTGGAAGGCGGAATGTGTGTACAGGTTCCGTTGTTAATAGCAGAGGAATCCCAATCAGCACCATAGTTATAGGGCGAAGGGGCTGTTCCTGTCCCATTTTGATCCCATAAATTGCGAATGCGTGTTAACCCGCTTATCGTTCTGAAATCGCCATGCGGGAAATATATACCACCGTCAATAATACCAACTACAACATTCCTCCCGGAATAACTTTGAATGAGTGGGGCTATTCCACTGTGTACCTTATCAATATTGTTATTCACTCGAGCTGTATCCATCAATAATTGTCCGGGCCCAAATGAATTTTCTATTCGCTCTACACATTTTTCTTCCGAAAAAGCCTTTAGATTTTTGTAAGGTATTTCAATCGAACACACATTTTTTGCGTTGAACTTGAAGATACCCTGATACTGCTCAACGGCTCGTCTAATGTCTTCCGGATTTCCCTTAACTAACAAAGCTTGAAGTTTTTCGGTTTGGTCAAATTCAACTCGTTTTAAACGTTCTGAAAGATACGACCCTAGTTTTGAATACTGCTGAGCCTGTACAAATGATATGAACAGAAAAAGACAAACAAGAAGTGTAAAGAATTTTCTCATTGCATGAATTTGTTTTAGAAATATAGCAATAAATAAGCCAATTGGTTAATTTATATGCGTACTTAATCTATTGCTGTCTTGTCTTTCTCCTTTTAAGAAATAGCTATATTTAGGATATGCAACGAATTATTTTATTGGCTTTTCACTTAATACTCCTTTCTGTTTCGAGCAATGCTCAACAGCAAGTAACTGTAATCAGCCGATGTGGTGGTGTTGATACTGTTTTTATTCCAACCATTACGGATAACGATCACGACAGAATGGATGATGCTTTGGAACTGAAATTGATTCGCAGGTTTTGTCCGAAAATTATTCAATTCGATGATGAAAGCTGCCCGGGTCCTGCCTTAGATGGTACCGGTGATTCGAACTTAGTGGTTTGCCATATCTATCCTTATCCGCAACAATACTGTATATCTTCTTCGTTAGATTCGGTGAAAACAAATCCTACAGCCCTTGTGCCGAAACGAGGTTTATATCCGGGTTTGATGTGGTATAATCCTTTAATTATGGTGCACACAGCCTTGTTGTATGGTAAAGATTGCGGATTGTCGGGCCATACAGCCGATGTGGAAGGCTTTAGCTATTCGCTGAAATATATTGGCCCTGATACAGCTGCAGGTTGGATGTATGATACTGTGCTTACGCATTGGCAGGGAGGCACTATTCAAACAGTATCGCACGCGTCTACACTGTGCGAACAAATTGAAACAAAACCGTCAAAAGTTATCCCGCCATTTATTGCCAACGATACAGTTTATGCTTCTCCTGATAAACACGGCAATTATCTCACGATTAGTAAGTGTGGAAGTTCATTTATTTGCAATCCGGGTTGTGGAGGCATTCCTTCTGCAAAAAAAGTAAAACCAATAAATATTGGAGAACCGGGGTTCGCACTCATTACAGATTTAGGTACTGTTTATGCCGCATATGCAGGAAACGATCCATGTGGAACAGCGAATTTTCTGGCTGCACAAAGTGGGAGTGCAGGTGCAATTAAAGACAAAATGATAAAGACACTCTCCAGCGATTTTATTACAGGAGAAACATTAGTCGCCAATCAAATTTGTCCGCTTTATGCCAATTGCTATGGTGCCAGTGGTACAGCCTATCTCGAATATATTTGTGATGGAGAAACCTATCCATTTTACAGTCAGCAGTTAACATCTAGTGGTAGCTATAACCATGTACTTACCAATCATTCCGGTTGCGATAGTACAATCACTGTGAATCTAGTGGTTCGTCCTGTCTTGTCAGTGAATAATTCAACTCAGCTATGTTTCGGTGATAGTATTTTGTTTGGCGGCAAATACTTAAAAGTTGCAGGGGTATATTCCGATACGCTTTCTTCGGTAACGGGTTGTGATAGTGTAATGCGTTTGCAACTCACTGTTTCTAATGTTTTGCAAACCACTTTAAACCGAAAAATCTGCGCAGGTGATACTGTTTATTTTTCTGGCGTTCCTCGTTTTCAATCGGGTGTTTTTAGCGATACTTTAACGGCTTCAACAGGATGCGATAGTGTTGTGCAATTGAATTTATTGGTAGCGCCACTACCGAATGTAGTTTGGACCAATCTACCCGATACGTTTTTGTCGGATGCAGCTCCGGTTTCATTGCAGGGTGGCAGTCCAAGTGGTGGAACCTATTCAGGGAACGGGGTGAATGCCGGCACATTTTATCCGGGAGTAGCCGGAGTAGGCAGCCATACATTTGTTTATACATATGCCGATAGTCTGGGATGTACCGATACCGCTGAACAACGCGTGGTCGTTGTTTTAAATACCGGCATTCAAAATACAGCATTGGAGCAAGCTATTGCCTTGTATCCGAATCCGGCACAAAATAGTATTCGGTTTGTTTATCCGAATGATGTGAAATTCATCCAGGCTTCTATTTATGATAGTAACGGAAAATTGTTGCTGAGTTCTGCTGCTGATGTAATTTCAATCTCGCAGTTACATGCAGGTATTTATGCTGTTTTGCTGCAAACCAATAAGGGAGAAGTTCGTAAGCGATTCGCAGTTGTCAAATAGTTGCCGGAAATAAAAACGGGCTACCCTTTTCAGAGTAACCCGTTGCTGTTTTCTGCCCGCGATTTATTTTAGATTGACAAATTTTGTCGCACAACTTTCTTTGATGAAATAGTACTTTTTGCTGTTGATGGTTGCTGGCATTACAAAATATGGTGTTACTTGTAATAATCCAACATTGTCTCCTTTCCCTAACGAACCTACTTCACTAGCCGAGAATGAGTTAGAATAAACGCCAGGTCCGGTAGTATGACGAACATTTCCGTTCGGTCCTGCCATAATCCATATAATTGAATCACAATTGTTCGAAATATTATTTACGCTTAACGTATATGCTGCACTTGTTTGGATATCACTACTGCTGGTAATTGTACCTACCGTTGGCAAATAACCATAATGTTGATAGGTAAATCCTGTTACTGCTGAACTTCCGGTAACGACCCAATTGTGGGTATAGGCGCTAGTGCTTAATCCTAAATCGCTTCCCGATGCTACACCAACAGGAGTATAACCGTAGCCATTGTTTTGCACTTTGGTTAGTAGTGAATCGTTTACCTTTACTGTGCCTGCATCAACAAGATTAGCGCTACCAACTGCATCGCTAAAAGCGGCTAATGCTGATCCGATGTTGTAGTCTACAGTATAAGAAGGAACACCGGGATATGATGGTGTTGTGTATGACGTTTGAAGTTTCACTACACCCATAACGCCCCATGCGTCTTTTGGTGTGTTAACTGTTGGGGCAGTATTGGCTGGAGGAGTTGGGGTAGATGAACTGCTTTTGTTACACGATGGTAAAACGGCTACAAGTAATAAAGCGGATAAATAAATTGCTGTTTTTTTCATTGGTTATTAATTTTGACACAAACTTACAGCTATGCGTTGATTTTTTTTCGCCCAAAAATTGCAATTTCTTACTGATAACATAAAAAAGGCGACCTCAAATGGAGATCGCCTTCTTATGTTTAGGTTGAATCTATTATGCTTTTTTCTCTACCAAAGCTTTGAAGTCGTCAAAACTGATGGCTTTTTCGGTTAATACAACTTTTGTTTTAACGTAGTCTAATGCTTTGTTATCTAAAATTTGCTCACGGGTTTTATCCATATACTGTTTGTCTTTCAACTGTTTTTCAATGAATTGATCTACCCACTCATCGCCAATATTTCTTAAGCCGTAGCTGTACATTTGAGCAATCGTATCCACTTTCACTTTGTCTCTCAACTCTTGTTCAGAAACGGTAATTTGTTGGTCGGTGATAATTTTTTTCACAATCAAATTCCAGCGAATTTGTTTCGCAAACATTGGATATTCTTTTTCGATTTGCTCGTCAGAAATTTCTTTTTCGTTGGCTGTTTTTACCCAACGTTTCATGAACTCGTCCGGCAAAGGCAATTCTACTTTTTCCATCAACGCATTGTACAATTCGTTGGTTAAGTATGAGTCGGCTTGTCCGCTGAAATACGATTCTAAATCTTTGGTGATGTTATCACGCATTTCGGCTTCCGTTTTCGGACCGTTTTCACCAAAGGCTTTTACGAAAAATTCTTCGTTCATATCGGCAGGCAAGGAACGAGTGATATTGTTCAAGGTTAACTTGAAATTATCGCCTAATGTAGGAATCACCATTTCATCGGTAACATTCAAAATGTGTTTGATGATTTCTTCTTTACCACGATCCAATGTTTCCCATAGGTTCAAGGTAACCGATTCGTGCTTTTTCAATGCCAAAATAGAAGGGCGAGCCGCTTCTTTAAACATATCCAACATCAATGAAGTAACATTGTTTGCACCTCCAATTCGTACTGAACCATCTGCGCTTAATTCTTCAACTGTGAAAGAAAGAATATCATTCTCTTCAACGTTTTCAGGATATTCGTATTTCGCGAAACGTTTTCTGATACGATCGATTTCTTCGTTCAACATGTGGTCTTCAACACCAACTTTGTATTTTGTGAATGTTGGTTTCGAGTCCAAGAAATTAAATTTCACTTCTGGCGATAAACCTACTTCATAAGTGAAGTCGATGTCTTTCATGTTGTTGATATCCAAATCCAACAATGGTTGGTTTGGCGATGGCATCGGCTGACCCAATACATCGATTTTATTTTCTTGCAAGTAAGTGAAGATTTGATCGTTCAATAATTTTTGAACTTCTTCAGCTAATACGGATGTTCCGTACATTTTCTTTACCAATCCTAGTGGGGCCATACCCGGACGGAAACCTTTCAACGTAGCTTGTTTCGCCACTTTTTTTATAGTTTCGGTTACTTTCTTCTCGTAGTCTTCTTTTTTAAGTTGGACTTTGATGGTCGACACTAACGCGTTGGTGCTTTCTTGTGTAACTGTCATTGCTTTTTTGTGTTTGTATTAAAAAAAGATTGCCCTAAAGCAGGGCAATCGTTTCAAAGTGCGGGCGGAGGGACTTGAACCCCCATGCCGTGAGGCGCTAGATCCTAAGTCTAGTGCGTCTGCCAATTTCGCCACGCCCGCAAAAGGATTGCAAATGTAGAAGTTTATTTAAAATATGCAAATGTTTTAAGGGCAGATTAACCCCTTTTGCGGAAATTATTCGGAAACTTTAGCGCTCAAAAGTAGTTTCCGCCCTAAAATATGGTCTCCTAAATCGGGATTTACAGCAATGCTATCCTGATACACATTGATATTCTTGTATTGCTGAAGTTCGGGAACGGAGGTTTGATACTTCTTCCACAGCTTCAAAACAGCTTCCTGTTGTTGAGCAGGATTCGCCTCTAGCTTGAATATTTCGGTTTCAAATCGTCTGTAATTTTCTTTGCGAAAATGACGTGCTTTCATTATCGAATCCATATCCACTTTTTCGTTGAGGATAAACTTCATCACATACGTGCTACCGGAAGCTAAATTCGAATACGAAGGATAGGCTGAAATTGGCCAAGTGTGGATTTGAAATAATCCGCACAAACTATTGCCGAAGAGCAATAATCCGATAAATACGATGAGTGTTTTATCTCTTACCGATGGCGCAAAAGTGTTGCCAACATGGTAGAACCGCGATATGGCTGTTTTCGTTTTTTTACGCAACAGTTTATTCCAATTGATATACGAAACATAAACATGTTGTATGTTTTCAAAGCCAATGTTCATGAAGTAACGGGCCGATAGGTGTAAAGTTAATCCGCTGAAAATAGCCATCCATCGGGTATATGGAGAAAGAATCCAAAAAATGTAAAGCAATTCGAAGTATATAGTTGCCATACCAAGCGCTTTGGCAAGGGTAGGGTAGTGGTCGATGCGAAAGCCGGGGATGCGATTAAAATTTTCAATCCACTCTTCCTGGATTTGATAAATGAAGTGGTCGCTATAGGTCCAGCATAAACCATTGTCCCATAGTTTATGTACCCCTGACCAGAAATACATAATCCCCAGCATCAGCCAAATCAATCGAAATGGAAGTGAAAAGGCGCGTTGCGGTTGGGTATCGATGCTTTCTTTGAAAATGAATTTTCGAATCAGCGAGTCGATGGAAAGTACACGGCCACTATTGCTTAACGCCAAAATGAGTGCCGTCCAACATTGCACCTGATTGTGATTCAGCTTGCCGAAAAAACAAGGCACCGACCAAATATAAAACAGCGAAAGGGTAAGTATAATGCCCGATAGTCGGGTAAAGAAACCAAACATTAAGCCAAAGGCACTGATTATGGCAACTTGACAGACAAAGAGGTACAAGCCTTTACTGATGGGAATGATGTCAATCAACCAACCAATAAAAGGTAGAGCTACTCGATCTTCTTTTCCCAATTCTGCCCAATGGTAGAGCTCATGTGTAGGCATATACAAACCAAAGAGCAAAAGACAAGCATAAACAATTCTGAAAATCGCTAATGCATAGGGCAATTCTTTCGCATTAAAATAGTTGTCAATAATAAGTTTGAAAGAATAGTGATGCGTGTGAATGGCTTTCCCTAATTGAATGGCAAGGAACAGTACCAACAATCTTGATAGCAATACCACAAAATCGTAAAATGGAGTAGTACCAAAGGTTAACAGCGGAGTGAGCAGAAAATAGGCAGCCGAAAAAACGCCTAATGTAATCGTAATTCTTGTGTATAATTCTGCGAAAAAGGAATTGTCGGAATGTTCGAAAAGACGTGCGTTTATATATTGCTTGAATGGATAAAGCAATGCTGATGAATACCTTTTGAACACCCAAATGCTTATCACTACCAAGGTGAAAAGTATTGGAAAAATGCGCACAATAATGTATATGAGTTGACCAATACCGGTAAAATTGTGAACGATGTTTCCATAGTCGTCAGTTATCACATACATCACTGCTCTATGCACGCGTAACACATAATCCCAACGAAAGAAAAGTGGACTAAGTATGGCAATACATCCAATCTGTATCGCTAATTCAAAGAATAGTTGTGTAAGAAAACGTTTTCCGTTTAATGTTTTTTGGAAGAACTGATGCAATGCTTCAAAAGCCATAGTTTCATTTAAACGGAGTGATTGTATGGGTTTACACCGCCACTTCTCCCGCAATTGCCGGGTGTGGGTCGTAGTTCAATATTTTAAAATCTTCGTATTTGAATCCAAAAATATCATTTACTTCTGCGTTCATTTGTAATGTAGGCAATGTTCTACAATCTCTCGACAATTGCAGCAAGGCTTGCTCTTTGTGGTTGCTATACAAATGCACATCACCAAACGTGTGAATGAATTCACCTACTGCTAATCCGCATACCTGTGCTACCATGTGTGTGAGCAAAGCGTACGAAGCAATGTTAAATGGCACTCCCAAGAAAACATCGGCACTGCGTTGGTAAAGTTGACAAGATAATTTCCCGTTGCTTACATAAAACTGAAACATAGTGTGGCAAGGCGGTAAAGCCATTTGGTCTACCAAAGCTACGTTCCATGCATTTACTAAAAGACGTCTGGAATTCGGGTTCTTTTTAATTTGCTCAACAAGTTGCGAAATCTGATCAATCGTTTCTCCATTCGCTCCGGCCCAAGAACGCCATTGCACGCCATACACAGGGCCTAACTCGCCCCATTGCTTCGCGAAAGCAGCATCTTCAGCGATTTTCTTGCTGAATTCTTTAAGCGTTTCTCCTTTATAGTCTGCGCTGTTTTTGTACTTAGCAAACGGCCAATCGTCCCAAATCGATACCCCATTTTGACATAAATAATCGATGTTCGAACTTCCTTTTAAAAACCACAACAGTTCATGGATAATGGCTTTGGTGAACACTTTCTTTGTTGTAAGCAACGGAAAGCCTTTCTGCAAATCAAATCGCATTTGGTAACCAAAGCAACTCCAGGTGCCGGTGCCGGTGCGGTCGTCTTTCCAAGTACCATTGTCTAATATGTGGCGAAGTAAGTCGTGGTATTGCTGCATAACGTAAAATTAGTATTTCTGCTAAAATTATTCAGGCAGCCAATACCAAATTTACGAATTGTTTATTTCTTTCTGGAACGCCATTTTTTTATTGCAATGGCGATCAATAAAATGGCGATTAGAAATGGCCAAGCTGCAATCACATACAGTGTAAAATCGGTTAAATTGGTCCAGCCGTTGGCAAGCGATTCCACCACCTGCGAGCCGAAACTCACCTTTGGTTTTGCTTTGTATTCCAAGGTTTGATACATGTCTAAGTTAATATCAGAGTAGGCGATTTGATCTTTTAAGTGTTTCATTCGGCCTTCGAAAGATTCGATTTCCTCACGAATGGTGCGCAAATTGTTCTCCACTTCCAATATGTCCGATACTTTTTTTGCATCCTTCAATAAGGCCAAATAGCGGAGTTCTACCTCTTTTTTTGTCTTTAAACGTGCCTCCACATCCACAAATTGATCAGTTACATCTTCAGCACTCACATTTTTGTAATTAATGTAGATGCCTTCATTCACCAATTCTTCCAAAATGCTGTCGAATTTCACGGCAGGCACACGAATATTCATGTTTTGGGTTATTTCATTATCGCTTTGCGAACGATTATCGCTACCGAAGTAAGCATTATACTTTGCCACAATGGCTTTCACTTTTGTATAACCCGGATCGAGGCGGTCGACTTGCATACGCACCTCTGCATTTTTAATGATTTTAGCTGGCATTCTTAACTCGAACTTAATTTCAGGAGGCGCAGCTAAAGAACATGCCTTTGGCATCACAGCTTCACATGCAGAAGGTTCAACCAATGTAACTTGTGTTTCTTTTGATTCTCTTAATTTTCCGCAAGCTGCAATGCAAAGCACGCCAAGCAATACGATGATGATACGTTTCATAATTTATGATTTTCAATGGAGATGAAACGTGATTTTGAAATCCATAAATGCTTTTTGTTTTGCCCATTGTTTTGACAATTGCGTGACAAACATCACCAGTAGGCATAAAAAAAGACCACCGATTCCGATGGTCTTTTTGGTGAGTTTTGGCGAGCGATTAAACTCTATCCATATATTCTCTTGTTCGAGTGTCGATTTTGATTTTTGTTCCGGCCTCAACAAACATAGGTACTTTGATGGTAGCTCCGGTTTCCACTTTACAGTTTTTAGTAACGTTGGAAGAAGAGTTTCCTTTTACGTTTGGATCGGCTTCGATTACTTCTAAAACAACAAAGTTTGGAAGTTCTGTAGCCAAAATTTGATTTGTTTCTTCGTGTAAAACGATATCACAAACATCTCCTTCTTTCAATAAATCTTTGTTTTCAATCATATCTCCGTTAACAAAAATCTGATCGTAAGTTTCTTGATTCATGAAATGGTAACCGCTCTCATCGTTGTATAAAAATTGATGTGGTATACGCAATACACGTGCTGTTTCAATTTCATGTCCTGATGGGAAGGTGTGCTCTAATACACGTCCGGTTTTAAAACTTTTCATGCGACAACGCACGAAAGCGTTTCCTTTACCAGGTTTAACGTGTTGAAATTCCACGAATTGGAAAATATCGTGATTCCAAACTATACAAAGTCCGTTTTTGATGTCTGCTGTTGTAGCCATTGTTATCTTTTTAAACTGACAAACCCCGCATGAATGCAGGGCTAATCATTAATTTAGTGAATTATTCTTCAGCAGATGCCGGAGTTGATTTGTCAACAACAACTTTTCCGCGATAAACCAATTTATCTTCGCTCCAGTGTGCACGGTGATACAAATGTGACTCACCTGTCAATGCATCAACACCGGTAGTAGGAGCTTCAGATTTGTAGTGCGTTCTCCTTTTGTCTCTTCTCGCTTTGGAGATCTTATGTTTAGGATGTGGCATTTGTTTCTAATTTATGTATGTTTTGTAAATATATCTTTTTAGTTCTCGTTCTTGAATTTTTTCAGGGCTGCCCAACGTGGATCTTCATCATCTGGTGTTGACTCTTCCGTTGAAGTAAGATATTTCAGTACTTCAGGATTACAACCCGGAGTCCCATCTTCTTTGTCAGGATGAATCAATTGCATCGGTAAGCTAAGGTTGATGTAATCGTAAATCAAATCAGCTGTTTCAATAAAATTATCTTCTCTACTGATGAAGATAAGCTCATCGTCATCGTTAGTAAAGTCTGCACGGGCATCCTTAAACTTAACGATACATTGATAATCTCCGAAAATCTTCTTGTCGAAGTTTTCTGAGCAACGATCGCAAACTACATTAACGGTTCCGTCAATGAAAAAATTCAATATAAAGAGCGTTTCTTTCTTTTCCAGTTCTAACTTCACATGCACTTGGCAATCCGAAATCAGTGAACCTTCAAAGGCTTCAAAAAACTTTCCGTCAATCTGATAATTGAATTCGTGTATTCCAATTTTCAATCCCACATAAGGGATTTGATATTCTCGTAAAGCCTTCACAGCCAAATTTTTATTCGGTTCCTAAAAAAGGACTGCAAATATAGCATTTTCTATTTATTTTCCAAATGAAGGCAGCCCGCAATAAATTATGGAAGGGAATTGTCATTCAATTGTCATTTAATTGCTAAAAGGGTAAAAATCATTTTTATAAGGAGGTGTACTTTATATCATTGCGCAAAAATTAATCAGATGAACAAAATATTTACACTTTTTGCAATGCTTTTCTTTGGTTGTGGCGTTTTTGCTCAACAATTGAATAATGCCGGTTTTGAGAACTGGACAACTGCCGGCAACGGAACGTCAACTGCCGATAACTGGTCTTCGTGGGAAAAAGCCATTGGCGCTCCACTGGGTTTGGCCACTAAAGATACTGCCGATAAAAAGGAAGGGTTGGCTTCTGTTAAAATCAAAACCGATTCTATTCAAGCGGGTCCAAGTAAGCGTTTGATTCCGGGTTTCGTACATTACGGTTCAGTATCATATGCACCGCCTGCTCCGCTTCAATTTGTAGAATCGGCCTTTGCCTTTAAACCGGATACGATTTTCTTCTGGTATAAATATGTACCTGCAGGCAACGACACTGCTCTTATCAATCTTACCGCTTCTGGTCCATCAGGCACATTGTTAAATGGAGGATTTCTTCTAACCAGTACTGCCGGTTTATGGTTGCAAACTTATGCTGTTCTAACCCCTAACTATGCTGCAGGATCAGTAGATTCTTTCTCTGTAATGTTTTCTTCAAGTAAAGGTGCAGGAGTGCAAGGCTCAGTATTACATGTTGATGGTGTTCGTTTTGGTTATAAAAACACTACGGCAATTAATACTGTTGCAGATAATATTCGTATAGCCTTATTCCCTAATCCGGTGAGCGATCTATTGACCGTAGTTGCCGATACTGATACAAAAGATTTGACATTTGAATTGTTAGATGTTACCGGTAAAGTGGTTGCTACAAAAGCTTTAGATGGGACAAAAAACACTATAGCTTGTAACGATTTTGAAGTGGGCACTTATTTCTATCGCGTTTCATCTGTTTCAGGAACGGTTAAAAACGGGACTGTTAACATTGTTAGATAATCGAAATTGTCTATTTATCAAAAAGGCTTTCTCCAACGAGAAAGCCTTTTTTGTTTTAGAAGCTTGGGTTGATGCCTATATAATTTTGCGGTGTTATTTTTCGAAGTCGGATTTTGATTTCTTCTGAAGTGTCTAACGATTCGATGAAAGCTTGAATTGCGGCTTTGTCAATAGCCTTGCCACGAGTAAGTTCCTTCAACTTTTCGTATGGATTAGGATAGCCGTTCGCTCTCAAAATAGTTTGAATAGCCTCTGCCACTACTGCCCAATTGGCTTCTAGGTCGGCATCGATTTTTTCTTCGTTCAATTTTAACTTGCCAATGCCTTTTAGCAGCGATTCTAAAGCAATTAGAGTATGTGCATAAGGTACGCCCACATTGCGTAAAACAGTAGAATCAGTAAGGTCGCGTTGCAAACGAGAAATGGGTAGTTTAGCCGAAAGGTGCTCCAATAAAGCGTTTGCGATACCGAGGTTGCCTTCTGCATTTTCAAAATCAATTGGATTTACTTTGTGCGGCATGGCTGAAGACCCAATTTCACCGGCTTTTGTTTGTTGCTTGAAGTAATCCATGGAAATATATGTCCAGATATCACGCGAAAAATCTAAGAGAATTGTGTTAATGCGTTTCAATGCATCGAAACGGGCTGCCAAAGAATCGTAGTGCTCGATTTGGGTGGTGAACTGTTGGCGTTTCAAACCTAATTTTTCAAACACAAAATGGTTAGAAAAGTCAATCCAATTAATCTCCGGAAAAGTGATATGATGGGCGTTTAAATTGCCTGTTGCACCTCCAAATTTCGAGGCATACGGAATATGCGAAAGGGCATTGAATTGAATATTCAAACGCTCTACGAAAACATAGATTTCTTTGCCGAGCGATGTTGGAGAAGCAGGCTGTCCGTGTGTTTTAGCCAACATCGGAATATTCGCCCATGTTTTTGATAAGGCAGTGAGGGATGCAATGACTTCATTTAATTTTGGAAACAAAACGTTCAATTCCGCTTCTTTAATCGATAACGGAATGGCTGTATTGTTTATGTCTTGTGAGGTCAATCCGAAGTGAACGAATTCTTTGTTCAAATCCAATTGCAATTCTTCCATTTTTTCTTTGAGAAAATACTCCACGGCTTTCACATCGTGATTGGTGGTTTTTTCAATCTCTTTGATTCGTGCTGCCTGCGCTTCATTAAAATTAGAACAGATACTTCGCAACTTGGCTACACTCGCTTCATCAAGGGGTGGAAACGAAGCAATGCCGGCATTCGACAACGCAATTAAGTATTCAATTTCTACAAAAACGCGATAGTAAATCAACCCATATTCCGAGAAATAAGGAGAAAATGCTGCGGTTTTGGAATGATATCGTCCGTCTATTGGCGAGATGGCAGTAAGTGAACTGAGTGGCATAGCTAGAATTGTTAAAAAGTTGCACAAAGTTATAATTTAAGGGAATAGATTAATCAGAAGTTTCTTAATTGCCGAATATGCCATTAAATTTGCCATCGAAATGAAAAAGATACATATCCTTTTATTGATTGTAGTGGCCGTAAGCATTGGTGTAATTGTAGCCATGACGGGCGATTATACTACCTACGGCAGTTTTGCATTGTCGAAGGCTAGTCCAACCCAAACATTGAATGTTGTGGGCTATTTGCAGAAAGATAAGCCGCTGAAATACGACCCGAAAGTAGATCCCAACTATTTTGAGTTCACCATGAGTGATAAAGAAGGGAATGTACAGCAGGTTTTTTACAAAGGTTCAAAACCTCAAGATTTTGAGCGTTCCGAGCAAATTGTTGTTAAGGGCAAAATGGAAGGCGCAAACTTTCATGCCTCTGAAATCTTAATGAAGTGCCCTTCAAAATACACTGACGATCAGATTCGTTTGAAAGAAAAGGCCTAGTCTTTTTTGTTTATTTTCCCCAATATTTTCGTTGAATTAGTAATATTCGAATTGCTCGAGTACATTCGTCACCAAATTGTTGTTGAGTATGAATTTCTTTATGGAACGATTCGGGGCAAACGGCTTTGTAGGAGAGCATCTTTGGCTGGGTCACGTTGGACACTTTCTAGTTATTTTCGGTTTTTTTGCCGCCTTACTATCTTTTGTTGCCTATGCTAGTTTCGAAAAAACGAAAGATGGGGTATGGCATAAAATAGCACGCTTTTCTTTTATTACCCACAGTAGTACTGTGTTTGGTATTTTTGTGTTGCTTTTTGTGATGATTCTCAATCATTGGTTCGAATATCATTACGCTTGGCGACATTCATCGCAAGATTTACCGATGAAGTATATAATTTCCAGCTTCTGGGAAGGACAAGAAGGTAGCTTTTTGTTGTGGGAATTTTGGGGCGCAATTTTAGGTTTGATATTGTTGAAAACCGCTAAAGAATGGGAAGGTGGAGTGATGACAGTAGTAGGATTAACGCAAGCTTTCCTAGGTTCCATGCTTTTAGGCGTTTATGTTTTTGGTTACAAAATTGGAAGTAATCCCTTTATTTTATTGCGCAACGAAATGGCAGAAGCGCCAATTTTTCAACGTCCGGAGTACTTGACTATGATAGCCGATGGAAATGGATTGAATCCTCTTTTGCAGAATTATTGGATGACGATTCACCCACCGGTATTGTTTTTGGGCTTTGCTTCTACTTTGATTCCTTGCGCTTATGTGTTTGCTAGTTTGTGGAGAAAAGATTTTACCGGATGGATAAAACCTGCATTACCATGGGCTTTGTTCAATATGGCTATTTTAGGTACCGGTATTTTAATGGGTGGTGCATGGGCATACGAAGCATTGAGTTTCGGAGGTTTCTGGGCGTGGGATCCGGTAGAGAATATGTCGTTCGTGCCATGGTTGTTGATTGTGGCAGGCTTGCACCTTCACTTGGTGTATCGCTATACCGGACATGGAATTTTCAGCACATTCCTATTCTATATTTTAGGATGGTTAATGGTCTTGTATTCCACTTTCCTTACCCGTAGCGGTATTTTGGGCGATACATCCGTTCATGCATTTACAGATTTAGGCATGTCGGGGCAACTGATTATATATGGTATAGCCTATTTAGTTCCGGCAGTTGCATTGATGGCATTTCGTTATCCTTCATTCCCAAAAATGGAAAAGGAAGAGCCTTTCTTTTCGCGCGAATTCTGGATGTTTGTTGGCGCTTTATTGTTGCTACTTTCAGCGGTACAAATGACCTTTACCACTTCTATTCCGGTTTGGAATAAAGTATTTGGTACTAAACTCGCACCTCCTGCCGATGTTGTGTCGCACTACAATAGTATTCAACTGTGGATTGGTTTATTTGTGGCCGTCTTCACGGCAAAGATTCAGTTCTTGGCCTATAAGTCGTCTAAAATTCCATCAGGTGTAAAATGGTTAGCGTATAGCGCAGCCATTGCTGTGGTGCTGGCTGCCTTTATTGCATGGGGTTGTGATATTCGCTTTATGTTGCCGATATCAGAAAGTATTTCTTTTATATCGCCTTACTTTTTATTCCTATTGGCTTCTGTATTTGCTGTGGTGGCCAATCTCATTTATCTTATTTTTATCATAAAAGGAAAGTGGAATTTAAGTGGCGGTAGCATTACACACTTTGGTTTCGGACTTTTTTTAGTGGGTGTTTTAATTTCACAGCATAAAAAAGAAGTTGTTTCTATCAATACCCGTGGCGATAATTTCGGGAAAGGATTCGATGCAAAAGAACTCGTAGAAAATGTGTTGTTGATGAAAGATTCAACCTATAAGATGAGTGGCTACGATGTAACGTATACGGGACGAACAGACGATAAACATGAACAGATTTTTAATGTAAACTATCGCAAGTTAGATAAAGAAGGTAAAGCAGAAGTGGAGAATTTTACACTTACGCCTAACATCGTTCACAACAAAAAAATGGGCGATTCTCCGAACCCAAGTACAAAGCATTATTTGTCGAAAGATGTATTTACGCATGTTACAGCAGCATCTGATAATTCAAATGCCAAAGACACAACCATTTTAAGTGACGTGGCAGTTGGCGATACTTTTTATTTGAATAAATACTTTGTTGTGTTTGAGTCGATTAATCCCCATCCACATGTTGAACCACAGGATAAGGATAAGTTAGCTGTACAAGCAAATTTAACTATTAAAGATTTAAGGGGTAATTCGGTTGCTTCTACACCTGTCTTTTTTATTGATGTAGAACATGGTAATGAAACGTCTTCTCATGCTTTCGATAATGAGCAATGGGGTGTTTCCATTGATATTGCCCGTATTAATCCGGAAACCAAAAAGTTTTCATTCATAATTCATCAAAAGGAATTACAACAAGAGTTTATCATCTTAAAGGCAATTGTTTTTCCTTATATCAATTTAGTGTGGCTAGGAGGTATTATTACCTTCTTAGGTATTTTTATCAGTGCTTGGCGTAGAAGAAATTAATTATAGAAAATGACAGATTCCATTTCAATAGCAATTGTTGGGGCAGGAAATGTAGCTACTAATTTGGCGTTATCGCTGTTTGAGTCTGGTGTGAATATTCGTTGTGTCTATTCTCGAAATGCTGAAAATACGCGTGTTTTAGCAACAAAAGTGAATGCAAGTGCTATTTCATCTTTGGCAGAAATAAATCCGGATGTTGCCGTGATTATTATTGCTGTTTCCGATGATGAAATTGGACATGTAGCTCATCAGTTGCATGATCATTCAGCGCTGGTGGTGCATTGCTCTGGTTCAGTAGATATGGAGGTGCTAAAGGGTTGTAAAAACTATGGCGTACTTTATCCGTTTGTAGTTATGCGGAAGGCAGTTAGAACTGATTTTACAAACGTTGATTTTTTTATTGAGGCGAATGATGAAATTCATCTTTCTTTATTGAAGGAACTTGCAAAAAAGTTAAGTAATAATGTAAAGCCATTGAGCTCAAAAGCCAGATTAGCGCTTCACATAGCTGGAGTGTTTGCAAATAATTTTGTAAATATTCAATTTATCACAGCCCAACAATTACTCAACGAAAACGGAATGGATTTTGATGTACTTCGTCCAATGTTATCGAATTATTTTCAATTGTTGTTGCAATCTAATCCTGCGGAAATACAAACCGGTCCTGCTATTCGCCACGATGATCGCGTCATTCAAAAGCACTTAGAACTGTTAGTCGGACATCCTGATGTTAAAGAGCTATACCGTTTGTTGACGGCACAAATTCAAAAACTTCCACCACAATAATTCATTATGGTAGCGC
Organism: Chitinophagales bacterium; assembly: GCA_044226285.1. Lineage (GTDB taxonomy): Bacteria > Bacteroidota > Bacteroidia > Chitinophagales > LD1 > CALAYL01. The sequence continues at coordinate 58,318 of JBGAHI010000005.1, forward strand.
ATTTGAAAAACACATTTAAACTCGTTCGCGGAGGAAATTTGGTCATTGTTGTTTTGTGTATGTATTTCTTCCAATACTTTGTATTGAAGCCGCAATTCATGCAAATTCCCTTAATCCCTTCCGTTGATAATACACTGTTCTTTTTGCTTACGCTTGGCGTAGTCATGATTACAGCAGCCGGTTATATCATCAACGATTTTTTTGATTTTGAAATCGACAAAGAATTCAAGGCCAATCGAAATGTTTTAGGTGTATGGCTTTCATTAGACAATGCATTCAATTTGCAATTGGCGTTGAATTTAATCGGTCTCGGTTTGTGTTATTATGTGGGTTGGCAATTGGGGAATTATTCACTTGGCAACTATGCGCTTTTTTGTGTGCTACTACTTGTTATATATTCTATGTTTTTAAAGAAGTATTTCTTGATTGGAAATATTGTTGTGGCTGCGCTTTCGGCATTTGTTTTTGTACTCGTGGTGCTATACGAATACAAGTTTTTCTACAACACTTACATCAACGGGAATGAATATTATTTCGGTAAAGTGATGCAGCAACTAAGAGGTTATGCTTTTTTTGCCTTTTTTGTTTCCCTGATTCGTGAGATTGTAAAAGACGCTGAGGATAAAGAAGGTGACCGTGCAGCAGGAATGAAAACTTTGCCTGTTGTGCTTTCTGTTCGTATCACCAATCTTGTTATTGGTTTCTTGATTTTGCTTTTAATGCTAACATTAGGTTGGGTACAATATCAATATTACTTGGCCGGTGATATGAAACCGTTTTGGTATATTTTGTTGTTTATTCAGCTCACGTTATCTACGAATCTCATTACGTTATTTAGTACTTCAACACAAGCCGATTACCATAATTTATCGGTATTTATGAAGTTGGTTATTTTGTTTGGTGTGTTTGCAATGCCGCTTTTTTATTACTTTGAATTATACGGATAAGGCATGAAAATAATTTTGGCATCGGCTTCTCCACGCAGAAGCGATTTAATGAAAATGGCCGGATTTTCTTTTGACGTTCGCGTAAAAAATACTCCGGAAACACATCCTGAAGAAGCTATCATTGAAGCTATTCCTCAACACCTAGCCGAGCGAAAGGCAATGGCCTTTTTTGATGAAATAGCAGAGGACGAAGTAATTGTAGCAGCTGATACTATAGTTATTTTAAACGGAAAGATTTTTGAGAAGCCACAACATCGTGAAGAAGCAATAGCTATGCTTACTTCATTAGGCGGACAAACCCATAAGGTAGTTACGGGTGTATGTTTGTTGTCAAAAAGTAAGAAAGTTGCATTTCGTGATGAAACGAAAGTTACGTTTAATGCATTGACCGAAAGCGAGATAGCTTTTTATGTCGATAATTTTAAGCCTTACGATAAAGCCGGTGCATATGCTTGTCAGGAGTGGATTGGTGCCGTAGCCATTGCAAAATTTGAAGGCGATTATTTTAATGTGGTGGGATTGCCCGTGAATAAAGTATACCAGCACCTCAAAGAATTTGATGTGAACAATTAAACAAATTCTCTTTTTTGTTGTTATTTGGTTGAGGAAAGCGGAATTTGATTAGTAGTAGATAGTATGGGAAAGTATTCAATAAAAGATTTAGAGTCGTTGTCGGGCGTGAAAGCGCATACCATTCGTATTTGGGAGCAACGCTATCAGTTGTTGCATCCCTCTCGAACGCCCACCAACATTCGCTATTATACCGATGAAGATTTGAAAACGTTGTTGAACGTTTCCTTATTGAACAAACATGGTATAAAGATCTCCAGTATTGCCCACATGGATAAGAACGAGATGGGTGAAAAGGTATTAAGTGTAACATCTGCTTCTTCAGACGAGGATGTGCTTACTGAATCGCTATTGCGGTCTATGCTCGATTTTGACGAAGATCGTTTTGAAAAAGCATTGAATACCGCGATTATGCGCGAAGGTTTTGAAAAAGCTTTTGTTCATGTTTTACTTCCACTCATGCAACGTACTGGTGTGCTATGGGTTTCTGGATCTGTGAAACCTTCACAAGAACATTTCATATCCAATTTGATTCGAAGAAAATTGTGCGTGGCGGTCGACAATATTTTTCACGATAAAGAAAAGCCATCAAAAAAGTTCTTACTTTTTTTACCGGAAGGAGAAACACATGAATTACTGTTATTGTTTACCGAATATATTCTACGGAAAAACAATCATCAGGTGGCCTATATCGGTTCCTCACTTCCTTCCGATGATATCCCTTTTGTGCATCGTAAGTTTAAGCCTGATGTGTTGTTGACCTACGTTACTGTTCCTTTAAAATCGGTATCTATACAACAATTTATTGATGGGCTATCAGACACATTTCCTGCACTAAAAATTATTGTTGGTGGGCACCAAATGAATGATGAATCGCTAAAACTTCCACATAATGTTGAGCGTATCAACTCTATGGAAGATTTAATACGTGTCATGTAGATCCTTACAATGAATGGCTGAAATCTATGTTGTGCTTATGTTTTAGCGTATCTATTTTTAATTTGCAGTTGTCTAAAAGCTTTTGATGTGCAATTGAATTTTCGTTACGTGGACGATGATGTATTATTTTCTGAATGTCTTCAATCTCTTTATTAATCCCAATCGTATTCGAATCGAAATAACATTCTGCTAATTTATTCCACACATATTCTATGGCTATTGCATTCGGATGAATCATATCTTCCGCATAAAAACGATAATCACGTAATTCATCCAAAATTATTTCATAAGCTGGGAAATAGGAGAAAGCAGCATTGTTAGCTATTAGTTCTCCAATGGATGTAAACAGATGTGCTTTACTAAGTGAATTTTCAAAATGTCCGAATGCAAAGTAGCGTACCGGACTTATAGTAAATATCACTTTCAGTTTCGGATTTACTTCCATTAAAGCTAATAATGCAGTGTTCAACGCATCAACTATTTCGTTGGGTGTAGCTAATTTTTGATGGAATGTTTTGGAAGGAAACTTGTGGCAGTTGGATACAATCATACTGCTTTCTATATGCTCAAAATAATTTGCTGTACCGAAGGTTAGAAAAAGGTAATTGGCATGAAGTAAAGCATGAGCGGACTTGCGAAACGCTTGATTGATATGTTGCAAAGCATCGACTTCGTTAGCCGAAGAAAAATCGCTGTGATGATCGAACGAGTGATATAATTCGTTGTGAAATATTAAATCGCTATTGGTGTATTCCTTATTGCGCAATAGGCGTTCTATTCCTGCCGCAACTGACAGCGGATTGTATTGCTGCCCAAATGGATTTACCTGAATATTAAATTTGAAGTAGTTGAACTTCCTCCCAATGTTTTCTGAAAAGCACGAGCCTATAGACAACAAAGAATGCTGATGATCTATTGTGAAATCGGGATTGGGTAATTTTACTTTTGTCTGCAATTCCATGAATCATGTCTTTATTACGTTATCCCTCAATTTTACTTATTTTTGATGAATGTCGTTATGTAATGATATATCAAAATGTAGAAATGAAAAAAGTTGCTGTATATCGAAAAGCGAATTTCAATGCAGCTCACCGCTTATATCGAGAAGATTGGAGTGACGAGCAAAATAAAGCTGTATTTGGATTATGTGCCAACAAAAATTACCACGGACATAATTACACACTTGAAGTGAAAGTTGTTGGTGAGATTGATCCTGAAACCGGATATGTGATAGATTTAAAGTTATTGAACGATTTAATTGAAAGTGAGGTACACGAAAAACTCGATCACAATAATTTGAATTTAGATGTTCCGGAATTCAATAATTTGAATCCTACCGGTGAAAACATCGTTTGGGTTATCTATGATTTACTTAGAGCTAAATTGGATCCACGTTACGATTTGAAGATAAAACTCTGGGAAACAGAAAGAAATTACTTTGAATATCCTGTTAACTGACGAAAATCATATAGTTTTTATTTAGATTAAGTCTAAATAACTTGTTTTTCTGAAAAAAACCAATATAATTTGCATCGTATTTTAGAACTAATCTAAATAGCGTATGCAAAACAACAGTACAATTCTATTATCGTTAATTGTTCTTTTTTCTGTGCAGAATACTGTTTCTGCCCAAAAAGACTCCACAAAAACAGTCCGATTTTCGGATGTTGAAATTCGAGCAGTCCGCACGGTAAATGGAACCGGGCACTTGGGCGAAGTGCACGATGAAATGATTTTTGCAGGAAAGAAAAACGAAGTGATTATCACCGATAGCATTAATGCCAACAAAGCGGTAAACAACACTCGACAGATTATTGGCCGAATTCCGGGGTTGAATATTGTTGAATCGGAGACTGGAGGTTTTTCGGCTAATGGAATTGGTTTTCGAGGTTTGAATCCTGTACAATCGTTGGAAGTAAATACACGGCAGAATGGCTATAACATTGCCGCTGATATTTACGGTTATAACGAGGCTTATTATGTTCCGGCTATGGAAGCGGTGGAGCGCATTGAAGTGGTAAGAGGTGCATCCTCACTGCAGTTCGGTCCGCATTTTGGCGGGATGGTGAACTATGAAGTGAAGCAAGCCCCTGAAAACAAAAAGGTAGAATTTAATTCATCACTTACTACTGGCAGTTTTGGTTTATTCAATGCATTTGCATCGCTAGGTGGAACGGTGAAAAAGTTTAGTTATTATGGTTTCGGACAATATCGTTATTTCGATGGATGGCGTCCCAATTCCCGTCAAACACAGTGGTCGGGCTTTGCTCGATTAGAATACAAACCTATCAATAAACTCACGTTAGGTTTAGAATATTCTCTGTTACGCAGCAAAATTCAAATGCCCGGAGGATTGTCGGATGATCAATACCTTGCCAATCCGCGAGCTTCTTTTCGTGCCAGAAACTGGGTTACTACACCTTGGAATATTTTAGCATTTACCACACGTTATACATTTTCGGAAAATACTTCTCTTAGTTTAAAAGCGGTTTACAACCATAGTGGACGAAATGTAATTTGGCGTAACGAAGATGGTGGACCTCAAGCCCTTGATGTTATTGATCCCACTACAGGCGACTTTATACCACGCGAATTGGGAAAATCGGTAGTAAACAGCATCACAACTGAAGTGCGTTTTCTTACGAACTATTCTATTCTGAAAACAAAGCAAACATTAGCGGCTGGGGTTCGTATAGCTTATTCAAAGTTTCATCGTCAGGGAGGGGGAGAAGGTACCACAGGTTTCGACTATAACTTTACACTCGTAAGTAGTCAATTTGAATATGATTTGATATTTACCACTTTGAACGTAGCGCCATATTTTGAAAATACTTTCCGTATCGGCAACAACTTTTCAATTACTCCGGGTGTGCGTTTTGAATATCTAAATTCAAAGGCCACAGGGTATAAAATCAAAGATGATGTTCAACTTAATACAAATGATAGTAGAAATCGATACATACCGCTGGCTGGTATAGGGCTGGAATATAAAGTAGCGCGTACAACAAACGTATATGCAAATTTTAGCCAAGCCTACAAACCTTTCGACTATAGTGATTTGACTCCATTTGGTGTAACTTCAAAAATAGACCCAAACATGAAAGATGCTTATGGTTGGAATGCAGATTTGGGATATAGAGGAACAATTAAAAATATCCTCAATTTTGATTTAGGAGGATTTTGCATGCAGTACAACAAGCGCATTGGTATTGTTTTGAAGACAGATGCAGTAACAGGAAAACAATATACACTCCGCACGAATGTAGCAAATAGCTTACATGTTGGGGTAGAAAGTTATATCGAATTGAATTTGATGAAGTGGTTAGCGCCCAATTCAAAATTTGGCAATATTAGTGTTTTCAATTCATTCGCCTATGTGCATGCACGTTACACAACAGGCGATTACAAAGGCAATCGCGTGGAGTATGCACCTGATATTATTAATCGGGTTGGTGTTTCTTATGCTGTGAAAGGCTTCTCTACAACATTCCAAGTGGGTAATCAAACCAAAGCGTATGGCGATGCTACAAATGCTATCGGAGGCGATAACCCTGCAGCGGGTATCATTCCTGCGTATTATGTTATCGATTGGTCGGCTTCCTACAAAGTGAAAATGTTTACCCTCAAAGCCGGCTTGAATAATTTAACCGATCAGAAATATTTTACGCAACGTGCCGATGAATACCCAGGTCCCGGAATTATTCCGTCTATAGGAAGAAATTTTTATGTAGGCTTTAGTGTTAAATTATAATTCAAAATAGAGTTGAATATGCTTAAAAAAGTACAGTATCATTTCGTTGTATTGTTTTGTTTATCCTTCCTGCTTTCTGCTTGTAAAAAAGAGCAAGTGGTTGGTGGTATAAGTAATCGAAAGGCAGAGCTAGGTAAGAAAATATTTTTTGACAAAAGGCTTTCCAATCCTGAAGGACAGGCATGTGCCAGTTGTCATGCCCCTGAAAAGGCATTCAGCGATCCTCTCGGAAGCTTAATTTCTGAAGGTGCAGTAAAAGGCTTATTTGGAAAGCGCAATGGACCAAGTATAATGTACGCAATGTTCACACCTCCTTTAAACTATAATGCTGATGATTCAACTTATGTAGGTGGTTTGTTTTTAGATGGCAGAACGAATAGCTTACAAGAACAGGCATTAAAACCTTTCTTAAGCAATGTGGAAATGAATATGAAAGATGTTCATGCCATCGTGGCTAAAGTGAAGAATGCCGATTATTACAATGAACTAACAACACTCTACGGTAATTCTGTAAGTGATGATGTGTTGATGAGTTATGTTGCTGATGCTATTGCAAACTTCGAGCAATCACAAGCGTTTCGACCGTTTTCTTCTAAGTACGATTTTTATTTGAAGGGCCAAGCTCAGCTTACTCCGCAAGAATTAAATGGATTAAAACTTTTTCAAGACACTGCAAAAGGAAAATGTGCTAACTGCCATATCACCGATCGAGATGAGGTTGCAGGGAATGCACTCTTTACTGATTTCACTTATGATAATGTGGGAGTGCCCAAAAATAACAATAGTCCGTTTCTTCAGCTTGGCCCACCGTTCAATGATTTAGGCATTAATTTCATTGATTACGGATTAGCTGTAACAGTAAACTCTCCTGCTGAAAACGGGAAGTTTAAAGTGCCAACACTTCGTAATGTTGCCGTTACAGCTCCTTATTTCCACAACGGATTTTATACAACGCTGGAAGAAGCAGTGCATTTCTATAATTCACGAGATGTTGATCCTACTATTCCTAAGCCTGAAGTGCCGATGAATGTAAATAAAGATGAACTGGGCAACCTTAAACTTACGCCACAAGAGGAAGCTGATATTGTTGCTTTTCTCAAAACGCTTACTGACGGATACAAATAAATTAGCTGTTCGGTTTTGAAGAAGGCTCTCCGCAAGAAGCACAGAATGGGAGGTGTGCAAAGTTCTTATTGCCGCAAGAACTACAGTTTTTAAACAATTCTAAACCGCAATGGCGACAATAATTCGTTACCAGTTTGTATACATCTGAGTCGTTATTCTTTGTTGGCGTTTCCCATTTTTTGATAAGGAAATCTTTGCCGCAGCTTGGACAGAAGTGATTATCTAGAGCCTTTTCTGCCACTTCGGTTTGCACATTTTTCGCGCGTTCCTGTGTTGAGATTTTCAACTCTGCTTGTTTTTGTTCTATAAACTGACGAATCGTTTTAATTGCGTAATAGCCCAATCCGAGTGATAGGATAATGCCTACAGCGTAATGTACGTATCCTCCATAGCTAGGAAGATACGGCACTAGTCCAAAGAAAAATGTGTAGATGGAGAATAAAGTAAATCCGAAAAATAAAGGCCAAAATTTATGTCGTCTGTAACGAATAAAAAAGAAAATACCCAATGCTAAGATGGGGCCAACAAAAAGTAAACGAATCAAAAATACTTTCAACTCGTATTGCTTATAGGCTTTATCGTATTGGACACTACCCGCAAGAATTTCTTTGTCGATTTTTTGCTGAATAAGCGCTTGCTCTTTTTCTTTTTGCTCAAGTTCTGTTTGCTTGGCATTCAGCTGAGCTCTCCACTCTTGTTCAATTTTATAGAATTCATCCAGTTGTTTTGCTCTTGAAATTACTTCCTGATCTTTATCGGGAGAACCCAGTGTTTTTCTGGTTTGTAGCCAATTGTCGAACGATTGCTTTTCATTCGTATAATTCTCTTTGGCGGTTGCGATTGTTTTTTCAAGCAACGCTTTTTTGTTATTCAAGTTATCGATTTCAATGGCCATTATTTCCATTTTCTTGTCCAATTCTTTACGTATTGTTTTGTTTTCGAATTGGTCTTGCATCGGACTTTCCGTAAGCCGATCTATATCATCAATAATTCGATTGGATAATAACACCAAGAAAAAACAAAGCATTGTTGATATGGTGAAATAAATAATGCGGGAAGTGCGCTCTAATTTCTTGCTGTTAAGTTCCATAATAGTTTGAATTGTAATGTAATTTAAGATTTATGCTGTATTCATTTATGTTTTTGAAGAAGTGTCTCTCATCCTTTATTTCCATTCAAGTTGATCCAAACATCTTGCACCCTCAATAAAAATTGACTAAGTTTGTTCAGATGGCTTCAGTACAGACTTACACCTACAAACAAATGCATATTAAGGGGCTACTTGTAATGCTCCTATTGGCTGTTATTTCAAATGCATTTAGTCAATTTCAATACGATGAAAATTTCATCGATAAAATTTCAATTTCCGAACAGCAACATCGGAAACTCAATACCGATGGAATTGTGTTGGCGAATTCGGCTAACTATGATTTGAAATATGCAAAAATAACCATCAACCCATTGGCTGTTTTTTCGGGAGGGAATTTATCGGGATCAGTACTATACATCTTGCACCGTACTTCAGGTAATCAATTAGAATTTGATTTAAGTAATGGAATGCAAGCAGATTCTGTTTTTATTAATGGAGTGGCTGCTGTTACAACACAATATGGAGATATTATTACAGTTAAACTTCCAAGTACTTTTTCTTCCTTAGAAGATACAGTTGTAATACATTACTCCGGTAGAGTTACTTCTTCAGGCTTTGGTTCATTTGGGAATACGAAACAAGGGGCTGATAGTGTGCCAGTGCTTTGGACGCTCTCTGAACCTTATGGAGCGAGAGATTGGCTGCCATGCAAAATGACATTAACGGATAAGATAGATTCCTTTGATTTGTTTATTCATTCGCGTGGAAATTATAAAGGGATTTCAAATGGTGTGCTAAAAGCATTGATTCCACAACCCAATGGCGATACTGTTTATCATTGGCATCACAGTTATCCTATAGCAACATATCTAATCGCTATTGCACTTACCAATTATGATACATTCTCGAGAGTAGTGAATACAAGTCATGGACCATTACCTATTCACTATTACCATTATCCACAAAGTAAAGTAGAGTGGGAGCGTGATGAAGTGAATGTGACCAATGCGATGCTGTTCTATGATTCTTTGTTTGGCGAGTATCCTTTCATGCGTGATCATTATGGGCAAACGCAATTCAGTTGGGGCGGAGGAATGGAACATCAATCCAATTCCTTTATGTACAATATTTTTTTCGATTTATCTGCCCATGAATTGGCCCATCAATGGTTTGGCGATAAACTTACTTGTGCTTCATGGAAAGAAATTTGGTTGAATGAAGGCTTTGCTACATACTGCTCCGGTCTTTGCTTTCAACGTTATCAACCACAATATTGGGATATATTTTTGAAAAGCAATCAAGAGCGTGGATGCAGAGAAAAGAATGGCAGTGTAGCTGTAGATGATACCACTAGTGTACCTCGAATTTTCAGTAGCTATTTAAGTTATAGTAAAGGCGCTTACGTATTGCATATGTTACGCGGACAATTGGGCGACAGTTTATTTTTTCTGTCGTTGCGAAATTACCTGTCTGATGCTGCATTAACCTACAACTACACACGAACAGTAGACTTACAACGCAATTTGGAGCAAACATCCGGTAAAGCGTTGAATCGTTTTTTTGATCAATGGGTATTTAAGCGCGGCTATCCTTCGTATCAATTGTTATGGTCTGAAAATGAGCATAAAGTGGACGTTCAATTATTTCAAACAACTTCCGATACTTCCATTGCTTTTTTCGAAATGAATACCCCGATTTATTTTAAAAGTATGGATTGGGATACTACCATTTGGGTAAATCATAACGCTTCTGGTCAACAATGGACTTGGCATTTTTCGCATACCATCGATTCGGTGTATTTTGATCCGCAGCGTTGGATTTTATCGGCAGATAATGTGGTATATGAAGTGCCCGATTTGAATGATGAAAGCAAAATTTTACTCTTTCCCAATCCTGCCACACAACAATTAAATGTGTTGCTTAACGGACATGCTGCTGATGTCTATTCGGTTTCAGTATTTGACGTGCAAGGGAAGTTGGTCGTGTCTGAACAAACATTCAGTAATCAATATGTTTTACCCATAGATGTAAGCACCCTTTCGCAAGGTGAATACACAGTAAAAGTGTTGGCGGATAAAAAGTATTTAAAGTCGATGAGGTTCTTTAAAAAGTGAAAAATTTTCAGAAAAGTACAATGTTTTAGTACTTGAGAATAGAATTTGTTTTTCTAGTTTTGTAAAAACTCATTATTATGAAAAAGTATTCCCCTTTTGCTTTGCTGTTTTCGGCAACTATTATTATTTCAAACTTATCTTCTTGCAAAAAGCAGTCTTGTGTTACACTTAAGTGTGGCTATGTTATTGTCATGGATGGGAATTACGGTGGACAAACCGTAGCGCAATCACCAACGGAGTGTTCTACTCAAGAGGCTTGGGATAAAGCAATAAGCGACTTTCGTGCTTCATACTCTAGCAGTAGGTATGGTATTTATTTTCGTGAAAGTTCGACAAAAGAAAATTGCACTAATTAATTGATTTGTTCTTTTTATAGTTAAGGTTTGTATTCAAAGATACAACCTTAACTAAACTATGCCATTGCTTCAATTAAATCAAACTCTGTTATAATCGCTAAATCTCCGGTTGGTTTTGTTACTAAAACAGCCGAATTATCTTTTGTAATATGTTTTGAAATATCAGTGGATGTTGAGTTCCAATCTACAAAAGGGAAGGCCTTAGCCATCACATCACCAACTTTTGCTGTTTTTGCATTAGGGTTGTCAATCAACAAATGAAGAATTTTGTTTTCAGAAATACTGCCTAATACTTTCTCGTTTTCGATGACCGGCAATTGTGTTAGTCCTTTTTCTTTCATCTTGTGAAAGGCTTCAATGATACTGTCTTCAGCAGAAGCACTAATCAAAAGATTCAAATCTTTTTTGCGTTCGATGATAGATTTAGCTGTAATTACTTCGTCTTTCAAAAAGCCACGCTCACGCATCCAATCATCGTTGTAAACTTTACCTACATAGCGGCTGCCATGATCGTGAAATATAATTACCACATTATCGCCTTCTTTGAAACGATCGGCCATTTGCAAAACGCCCTGCATTACAGCACCGCCTGAATAGCCCGTGAATAGGCCTTCTTCGCGCGCTAATCTTCTACACATCAAAGCGGCATCTTTATCGTTTACTTGTTCTACATAATCAATCACTGAAAAATCGAAATTCCCCGGAATGATATCTTGCCCGATACCTTCTATCAAATACGGATATACTTCTTTGTAATCCATTTCACCGGTTTCCTTGAATCGTTTCAATAGTGAACCGTATGAATCGACAGCCAGTGTATGAATGTTTTTGTTTTTCTCTTTTAAATAGGTAGCCGTTCCGGTCATTGTTCCACCTGTTCCAATAGTGGCTACAAAATGAGTGATTTGTCCATCAGTTTGATTCCAAATTTCCGGACCTGTAGTTAAATAATGCGCTTTACGGTTCGATAAATTCTCGTATTGATTGATAAAACAAGAGTTCGGAATTTCATGCGAAAGACGATGCGCAACAGAGTGGTAGTTTCTTGGGTCATCGTTAGCTACGTTAGTCGGACAAACAATTACTTCCGCACCAATAGCACGTAAGATGTCGATTTTTTCTTTCGATTGTTTATCGGTAGTAGTGAAGATACATTTATATCCTTTTACTGCGGCTGCTAGGGCCAATCCCATTCCTGTATTCCCTGATGTACATTCGATAATGGTTCCCCCTGGTTTTAATGCTCCGGAAGCTTCTGCATCCAATACCATCTGCAAGCCAATGCGGTCTTTAATGGAATTCCCCGGATTGAAGTATTCTACCTTAGCAAAAAGGTTGGCTTTGATAATATCTTTTCCAATTTTATTGATGCGAACGAGGGGGGTATTTCCAATAGTATCTAAAATAGAGTCAAAAACTTGCATGCGTATATTTTTCGTAAAGATAATATTTACGGTTAAGTCTCTAAGTTATGGTGTGGATAAGGTAGGATTACTACTTAGTTGTCATTGCTTTTTCCAATCGCTCAATAGTGGCTAGTGTAGCCGGACAGTATTGCAAGTTATTGGTGTAAACTTTAGTTTGATCGAGGAAATCTTTGCGTTTCAAATGCGGAAAGCCACTACAGTCAATAGGTCTGATAGCATACACGCTACATTTGTTGGTGCGGAGATTGAGGTGTTGACAAGGTTGATTTTGATTTACAATATCGCCATTGTCTTCATCAATCTTCAAATATTTTTTGAAATATTGATCATAGGTCATGCCCACATGTTCAGCAATCTTCTTCACTTCCGATTTTTTGAATGTTGGTGTCATTGTTCGGCAACAATTCGAACATTCTAGGCAATCCACTTCCTTCCAAACCTGTGTTTCGATTTGTTTTACTTCTTTCAGTAGGTGAGCGGGCTTTCTTCGGGCTAGTTTTTTAAGAAATTCTCCTAAGTGTTTTTTCTTTTGGTGAGCTCTTCTGATTAATTGTTGAAGTGGTAATGTTTTATTCATCGTTAAGCGACAGCTGATTCTTGGATTGAAGAAATAGTTGAAATAAAAAAGTCCCGAACAATTAGTCGGGACTCCTTTATCTTTTGAAGAGTTAGATTACTTCTTAACCGCTTCTTTAACTGCAGTAGCAGCTTCAGCAGTTTTAGCAGCAGCAGTGTCAACAGCTGCAACAGCTGTAGAATCAACAACAGCAGCAGTTTCAGTAGCAACTTCAGTTACTGCAGTAGCAGCAGAATCAACAGCAGCAGTAGCAGCTTCTTCAGCTGGTTTGTTGTTACAAGCAGCTAATACTACACCAGCAACAACTGCGAAAGAGAAGAATAATTTTTTCATTTCTTTTTGAGTTTTTTAAATTTGGGTTAAATAATTGACGTGCGAATGTAATATGACTTTTTGATAAAATATAACAATTATTTGTTAAAATTTTATTTTTCTCGGAAAATGATGCTAATCGGCACCCCTTTCAACGGGAAATGCTTCCTTAATTGGTTCTCCAAAAAGTGCTTATAGCTATCGCCTATATACTTAGGATGGTTCGCAAAGAAGGCAAAAGTGGGCGTTCTTGACGGAATTTGCGTTATATATTTGATGGTCACCAATTTTCCGGAAACCGCAGGCGGATGGTAGCGCTCAATTTCCTTCAACATAATCTCGTTCAAACGAGCAGTAGGAATTTTAATGTTCATATTACCGTAAATCTCTTCAATCATATCCACCAACTTGAAAATACGTTGTTTTTCAAGTGCAGAAATGAACAAAAGCGGTATATCATTAAAAGGGGCCAACTTGCGTTTCAGTTCATCTTCAAACTTAAGAATAGTCTTGTCGTCCTTTTTGACCAAATCCCATTTATTGATACATATAATAATGCCTCGTTTCTTTTTTACAGCCATTCTGAAAATGGTCAAATCTTGCTGCGATAGCTCGGTAGTAGCATCAAAAACCACTACAGCCACATCCGACTCATCTACGGCTTTCACTGCCCGAATTACCGAATAGAACTCTAAGTCCTCATGAACTTTAGCTTTTCTTCTTATTCCGGCTGTATCGATTAACCAGAATTTTTTATCGAACTTAGAATATAAGGTATGTATAGAATCGCGGGTTGTGCCGGCTATATTCGTAACAATGTTGCGATCTTCGCCTAGCAAGGCGTTCACCAACGATGATTTTCCAACATTTGGTTGCCCGATAATACATACTTTCGGAATGTTCTCGTCTTTCTTTTCAACGATTTCATCAGGGATTAATTCTACCAATGCATCCAAAACTTCACCCGTTCCGCTACCGGTCATGGCCGAAAGACTGAACATGTTTTCAAAGCCTAAGCTGTAAAACTCGTTGGCGTTCATCAATCGCTCGAAATTATCGCATTTATTCACCACCAAAAACACTTTCTTCGGTGAACGTCTGAGGATATTGGCAAATTCATCGTCCAAATCTGTGATTCCGCAAGTGGCATCAACAACGAAAAAAAGGATAGATGCCTCTTCCATCGCAATCATCACCTGATCGCGAATGTTTTTCTCGAAAACATCTTGCGAACGGGGCACAAACCCACCGGTGTCAATAATGTTGAATTTCTTTCCACCCCATTCACCTTCACCGTAAATTCGATCGCGAGTTACCCCGCTAACATCATCAATGATGGCTTTACGCTCTTCGATGAGACGATTAAAAAGGGTTGATTTTCCGACATTTGGTCGGCCGACAATAGCTACAGTAAAACTCATAATATGGGGTAAATGTACTCGTTTTTTTTAAAGAACTTAAACGAGTGACGATATATACGCTGCATTAATGTCTTCATGAGAAGCATTATAGATGCATTTGCCGTCTTTTAGCAGTAATGCTTGTGGCGATTGGTGCACCACCGATAGCTTATCTGCAATCAAATTGGAAACGGAACGATAAGCTATCAAATCCAATAGATAGACCTCTGCATTAGCCGAAGTAGGCCACGCTTGCTCAAAGGAACGCTTTGCCATCGCACTCACCGAACAGCGAGTGCTATGCTTGAAAATTAAAACGGGATTGATTTTAGATTGTTCTAGAAGGGAAGCGAACTTTTCTTCAGTGGTAAGAGCTATCCATTGCATAGAAATACTTGTGCTTATGCTCTTGGTTCAGCAGTTTTGTTTTCTACCTTTGAATAGGCCGGACATGAGTGACGCTCACATGAAGAAAGCGCTGCAGACAATGCTACTACTACACCCAAAACGATTAAGAATTTCTTGCTCATAACTCCTGATTTAGTTTAAGAACGTAAATGTAAATTTTTTATTGTAAACCAAAAGTATTGGGAAATTGTTTATTTGCAGTCTATAAAAAGCTCGTAAAATGAGAATACACTTTATTGCGATTGGGGGTGCCATTATGCACAATATGGCCATAGTACTGAAACGTCAAGGGCACCAAGTTACAGGTTCTGATGATAAGATTGCCGATCCGGCTAAAACTAATCTTGATAAAGAAGGGCTTTTGCCTGAATCCATCGGTTTCTATGCAGAGCGAATAACTTCAGATATCGATGCGATTATTTTAGGGATGCATGCTCATGAAGATAATGAAGAGTTAAAACGAGCACAGGAATTAGGCGTGAAAATCTATTCTTTCCCTCACTTTATCTATGAAATTGCCAAGAATAAAAAGCGTGTGGTGATTGCAGGAAGCCATGGTAAAACCTCCATCACATCTATGGTGATGCATGCGCTTAAAGCGAATGGACTGCAATTCGATTATCTGGTAGGGGCTGCAGTAAAAGGTTTTGATACGGCTGTGAAACTGAGCGATGATGCACCTATTATTGTGTTGGAAGGCGATGAATACCTAGCGTCTCCATTACATAAAGAATCGAAATTCATGTTCTACCATCCGCATGTGGCGCTGGTGAGCGGTATAGCATGGGATCACATTAATGTATTCCCGGTGTATGAAGGCTATGTGAATCAGTTTGCCAAGTTTATGGACACGGTATCCGAAGATATGGTTTATTTCGAAGGGGATAAAGAAATGCAAACCATAGTGGCAAACTACAAAGGAACTGCACGTATTCATCCTTATAACACACCAAAGTACAAGGTCGTGAACGAACAAACGGTGATTGAAGCAGAGCAAGATTATGCACTAAAAGTATTTGGCGAACATAATCTGCAAAATATAGAAGGCGCACGTTTGGTGTGCGAAAGTTTAGGAGTGACAAAGGCCGATTTTTATTCTGCCATCCAAAGTTTTGAAGGGGCTGCTAATCGTTTGCAGAAGTTGGCGGAAAATGAAAAGACAGTGATTTTTAAAGATTTTGCCCATTCTCCATCGAAGCTGAAAGCCACAGTAAAAGCGGCTCGTACGCAATATGCTCATCGCAAAATTATTGCGGTTATGGAATTGCACACCTTCTCTAGCCTGAACAAAGATTTCTGGGCAGAATATGAAGGGAGCATGAACGAAGCCGATGTAGCGATCGTGTATGTAGACAAAGAAACACTGGCTTTAAAACGCATGCCCGATTTGAATATCGAGGAAGTAAAGAAAAATTTCGGACGCACCGATTTGAAAATTCTGCAAAACAAAGAAGCGCTAGAGCAAGAGTTGCTTTCACATTCATATGACAATGCTATGTTGTTGTTAATGACTAGCGGTACCTTTGGTGGGATGGATGTGAAAAGTTTGACGGATAAGGTTCTTGGTTAAACGAGTCATTAATTTTTGTACGTTTACGCAAAATTTTCACCGTGGCACAACCTGATTTGTTCGGCTTTAAACTGAACCTGAAAAAACCGCTAGCCTTCTTCGATTTGGAAACAACCGGAGTGGATATCGCCAAAGACAGAATTGTTGAAATTGGCGTTATTCGTATCAATATCGATCAAAGCCAAGATCGCTTGTCGATGCGCATCAATCCAACTATCCCAATTCCATTGGAGGCATCGCAAGTACACGGTATATATGATGAAGATGTGGTAACTTGCCCAACCTTCAAAGAAGTAGCACAACAAATTTTCGATTTCTTGGATCCTTGCGACTTTGCCGGTTACAACTCTAATTATTTCGATATTCCAATGCTATTGGAAGAGTTTATGCGTGTGGGAATCGCTTTAGATATTGAAAAGCGCAATTTGGTGGATGTGTTCAAAATTTTCACGCACTACGAAAAACGCGATTTATCCTCTGCCTATAAATTCTATTGCGATAAAACCATCGAAAACGCACACAGTGCGGATGCTGATATTCAGGCTACGTATGAAGTGCTATTGGCGCAATTACAACGCTACGATACATTAGAGAACGATATGCGTGCTTTGCACGAACTCACGAACAAAGATATTATTATAGATAGCGGTAGACGTTTCGTATATCAAAATGGAAAGCCAACCGTGAATTTTGGAAAACATAAAGGAAAGTCGGTAGAGCAAGTGTTGAAAGAGGAACCGAGTTACTATTCTTGGATGATGCAAGGCGATTTTCCGGCACACACCAAGCAAAAGTTTAAAGAATTTAAAGAGGCATTTGATGCTAAGAAACGATTCTAAACAATTTCCAGCCTTTTTAGTTTTATAGTTAAGTTAATCTGTATTCATGCCGCATTCCAAACATAAATTATCAGCCACAGCCCGTGTAGAAGTGCGGTTCAACGATTGCGACCCGTTAGGTATTGTGTGGCATGGTAATTACATTAAGTTTTTGGAAGACGGACGTGAAGCGTTTAGTAAAAAATATGGATTCGATTATTTGAGTTTTTACAATAAAGGCTTCGCTGCTCCAATTGTGCATGTTTCCTGTGATTATAGAAAATCGCTGAAATATAGAGATATAGCGCTTATTGAAGCTACATTCAAAAAAACGGATGCTGCCAAAATTATTTTCGATTATGTGATTCGAAAAGAAAACGATGGTGAAATTGTGTGCAAAGGCAACACTGTTCAGGTGTTTGTGCACAAAGATACGATGGAGTTGAGCCTCACCGTTCCCGATTTTATTGACGATTGGAAAAAAGAAGTGGGTTTGTTATGAAAGCTGTGTATTGGGTTGAAGATTGTGCATTAACGCCTTTAGCATTTACATCTGAAGAGAACTACCTGCTTACAAAAGAAGGACAAACCGCTGTTGCCAATCAGGCAAAATTTTCACTGAACGATAAACCTTTTTTTGCTTCACTATTTACTGAAGAGCAACGCATAGGTTTAGAAGATGAGTTGTTGGAACTTCGGCATACCGGAGCCATAAGCGTTGAGCATTCAAACAATCTTACTTGGTTTGAAACGCTTTGTGTGCTATCGGTTCAGGAAGCAGTTTTCAATTCAAAGATAGATTTTTCGGCCTCCAAAAATCTTTTTATTCTTTCCACTACAAAGGGGAATATTGAATTGATTGATACGCCAGATGATGTGCGACTACCATTACAAACTACTGCGCAACGTATTTTAAAAGCTTGCGGGATAGATGCCTTTCCTTTGGTAGTGTCAAACGCTTGTATTTCTGGTGTTTCAGCCATCATAACGGCACAACGTTTTTTAGTTGCCGGAGAATATGAAAACGCTATTATTTGCGGAGCAGATATTATTACCGAGTTTGTAGCGAAAGGATTTCAAGCCTTGAACGCCACAGCAGACGGGTATTCCAAACCTTACGATGCTTCGAGAAATGGGATTAACTTAGGCGAAGCTGCTGCTACCGTGGTATTATCAACCTCTCATTTTTCTACAATACAGGTGAAAGGCGGAAGTGTTTCTAACGATGCAAACCATATTTCCGGACCATCGCGAACAGGGGCTGAATTAGCCAAAACAGCGGAATTAGCGCTAGCTGAAAGCGAAATTCAAGCTACAGACTTGGCATTCATTTCTGCTCATGGAACCGCTACAGTTTTCAACGATGAAATGGAGTCCAAAGCCTTTGAATTAGCCGGTCTTTCTGAAGTGCCTCTCCAAAGTTTGAAACCACATTTCGGCCATACGCTCGGTGCAGCAGGTGTATTAGAATCTATTATTTCCATAAAAGCGTTAAAAGAAGGAATTGTCTTGCCCTCATTGAATTACAATGAATATGGGGTATCGGGCAAAATTACTGTTAATCAAAAAAATCAAGCTGTTTATCAAAGAAATATACTGAAAACAGCTTCAGGATTTGGAGGTTGTAATGCTTCTGTTGTATATTCGAAAAAATAACTCCCGAAAAAAAATATAATATGAAAACTGAAAATGTTGATGTATTAGTGATCGGTGCAGGTCCGGCTGGAACTGTTGCCGCTTCCATGATTAATAAAGCCGGCTACAAGGTGAAGATTGTGGAAAAGGAAAAATTTCCACGTTTTGTAATTGGCGAAAGCTTATTGCCGCGCGTAATGGATCATTTAGATGAAGCGGGTTTGCTGGAAGGCGTGAAGGCCGCAGGATTTCAAGAGAAATTCGGGGCGAAGTTTGTACGCGGACATGAAGTGTGCGATTTCAACTTCTCACAGCAATTCAGCAAAGGCTGGAAGTGGACGTGGCAGGTGCCGCGCGGCCAATTCGATCAAATTTTGGCTACGGAAGTACAGAAAATGGGCATTGAAGTGAACTTCCAAACAGCAGTAACCGATATTAAGTTTTCAGGAACTGATTCTACTACAACTATTGTCGATAAAGATGGAGTAGAGTCAACAGTGAATGCAAAATTCATTGTGGATGCGAGCGGTTATGGTCGTGTAATTCCAAGAATGTTTGGCTTAGATGAGCCTTCAAACTTAGGTGTGAGAAAAACACATTTCACGCATTTTCGCGATTTGAAACGTCCGGAAGGCATCGATGGAAACCGTATCACTGTTGTAGTGCATCAGCAACGCACTTGGATTTGGATTATCCCATTTTCAAATGGCGTTACCTCAGTTGGTTTTGTGGGCGATCCTGAATTTTTCTTGGATCATCCGGAGAACCCAATTGAGCGTATGAAATCCATTATAGCAACAGACATGCATACTGCAGAGCGTTTCAAAGATGCCGAAATGATGTTCGAACCAAGAACCATTGAAGGGTATTCTATTTCTACGAAACAGTTATTTGGCGAAGGGTATGTGTTGTGTGGTAATGCCACTGAATTCTTAGATCCTGTGTTTTCATCGGGCGTAACGTTTGCTATGGAATCAGGCAATAAAGCCGGTAAATTAGTAGGAGAGATGTTGGGCGGAAGAAACATCGATTGGCAAAAAGAATACACGGATTATATGATGCAAGGAATCAATACCTTCAGGACTTATGTGAGTGGTTGGTACGATGGCAAATTGCACTCTATTTTCTTTGCTGAAAAGCAAATGGAGGATGTGAAAGAAAAAATTTGCTCTGTTTTAGCCGGCTACGTTTGGGACATGGAGAATCCGTATGTGAATAACCACGAAGAATCCGTTCGTAAGCTTGCCCGCGTGCTCGAAATTGATAAGATTTTAGCAGAAGGATAGTGAGCAGTAGTTCCGCATCCTTACCTACTTTTGTGGCATCTTGTTTTATTCATCAAGGGAAATTGGTGGTGAACGGGAATGTTGTTTTTTCGTCTAAAGCACCAGTTGAATCGTTTTTTACCGAGTTATATACCCTTTCAGGAGCTAATTACCCGAAATTCTACAAAATGGACGCGCAGTCGCAATTGGCGTTTTTGTGTGCAGAGTTTTTGTTGAAAGATAATAGTGTAGAGGATACCACGCCATTCGATTGGTCGGTTGTATTATCGTGCGCTAATTCCAGTAATGATACGGATATCAAATATTGGGAAAATGCTCGTCAGGCACCTAGTCCCGCAGCATTTGTGTATACGCTACCCAATGTAATGCTGGGCGAAATCTGTATTCGTCATGGGTTTAAGGGTGAAAATTCATGTTTTATTTTTAATACATTTGATACCGCTTTTCAAGTGAATTATGTAAATAGTTTACTCGAAAAGCGAGCAAAAGTTTGCGTTCACGGTTGGGTGAATTTTTTCAAAGAAGAATACGCAGCTTTTTTATTTTTAACAGTAAATAATGGTGAAACGGAAGGCGAACTTCATTCACCGGAATTGATTAATAAAACAATATCGAACTATGCAGGAATTGATTAACACATTGAAACAACAGATTGTAGAGCAATTGAACTTGAAACACATCAAGCCGGAGGAAATCGGTGACGATCAACCTTTGTTTGTGGACGGTTTAGGTTTAGATTCCATTGATGCATTAGAGTTGATTGTTTTATTGCAACAAAAATATGGCATCAAATTGGCGAACCCTGAAGAGGGGCCAAAGGTGTTTCATACCGTTCGTGCTTTAGCGGAATTTATCACTGCTAATCAGAAAAAATAAGATGCCCGCGGCTGTGTATATTGTTGGCAGAGGTGTTATTTCTGCATTAGGCGATGATCTATGCGGAAACAGACAATCGTTGCTGCAATCGCAAGCCGGCATAAAAGCGATAACACGATTAAATACGCGTTACTCCGAAATACTACCTGCAGCGGAAGTGCCGTATTCCAATGAAAAATTGGCCGAAATGGCGGATATGCCCGTGAATACAACACGCACCGCATTGTTGAGCATGATTGCGGCTAAAGAAGCTTTTGATAGTTTCAATTTGCCGGATAAGTTAAATTATAGAGCCGGTTTTATTTCGGCTAACACTGTGGGAGGTATGGATAAAACGGAAGACTTCATGAAGGAGTTTGCTGTGGATACCACAAAAGGAAAACTACATGATGTGATTCATCACGATTGCGGTGCAGCAACGGAATTAGTGGCTGAAAAATTAGGGATTACAGAAGTAGTAACTACCATTAGCACAGCCTGTTCATCAGCCGCTAATGCTATGATTTATGCGGCACGATTAATCCGAAACGGCTATCTCGATTGGGCTATAGCCGGAGGTACCGATGCCCTTTCTCGATTTACAATTAACGGATTTAATTCGTTGATGATTTTAGATAATGAATTATGTCGGCCTTTTGATGATACACGAAAAGGCTTGAACTTAGGCGAAGGAGCGGGTTATGTAGTTCTCGCTTCCGAAAAAATAGTAGCGCTATTAGCACAACAACCAACAGTTAAGCTCAGTGGTTTTGCCAATGCGAATGATGCCTATCATCAAACCGCATCATCACCTGAAGGAAGAGGGAATTTTGACGCGATGTCTGGAGCCCTTGCAGAGGCAGGACTTCAGCCATCGGATATCGATTATATTAATTTGCATGGCACCGGAACTGCGAATAACGATTCATCAGAAGGGATTGCGATTTCAAGATTATTCGGCTCAGATTTGCCGTATTTAAGTTCAACAAAAACATACACCGGTCACACGCTTGCCGCCTGTGGCGGTATTGAAGCTATATACTCAACATTAGCCATTGAAGAAGGCGTAGTGTTTCCTAATCTTCGATTCCAACATCAAATGAAAGAATTGGAATTTGAACCACAAACCAATTTATTGGAAGGAAAAGAGATTCGTCATGTGTTGTCGAATTCTTTTGGCTTTGGCGGAAATTGTACATCACTCATCTTTTCGAAAGTAAATTAATATGGAACTCTACATCAACGGAATTGGTGCTATCTCTCCACAAAAAACATTCGATAATAGTGTTTTCTTGGAGGAGGTGTTGAGCTATTCCACGAACAAAATGATGTGTGTTGATCCGGACTATAGCTTGTTTTTTGATGGAAGAGCGATTCGCAGAATGAGCCGAATTTTAAAGTTCGGAATTGCTGCGGCTATGATTGCCATTGACGATGCAGGAAAGCCGGAATTAGATGCTATCAGTACAGGAACAGGTTTCGGTTGTTTAGAAGATTCTGAAATATTTCTTCGCAATATTGTGGCAGAGAACGAAGGTGTGGTAAGTCCAACGCCATTTATACAATCAACGCATAATACAGTAAGCGGACAAATAGCCTTATTGTTGAAATGCCAGAAAGCGAATAATACCTTTTCGCACAAAGGGTTTTCGTTTGAAAGTGCTTTGTTAGATGCGCGTTTGAATGCATTAGATTATCCTACACAGCAAAATTTCTTGGTGGGTTCTTCTGATGAAGTCAGCACAGCAAGTTATGCGATTATGTCGCGTATGAATATTTTTAGAAAAGAACCTTGTGATAATCTATCGCAATTAGCATCACTCGGAAAAGGAGTGATAGCAGGCGAAGGAGCGGCATATATAGTATTGGGAAAATCTGCAACTGAGAATTCGTATGGCCGTTTTGTAGATGTAAAAATGATTTCCAATCCTAAAAACGAAGCTGCTATTGAAAAAGCTATTCATGCTTTTTTAGCACAGCAGCAACTAACGGTAAGCGATGTAGATATTGTGATCAGTGGTTTGTGTGGCGATGAAAGCAGAGATACTTTGTTGAGTTACTGCAATGAAAAAGTATATACCGAACAAAGTATAATTGGCTTCAAGCATTTGTGTGGCGAGTATATGACGGCATCTTCCTTTGCTGTTTGGTTGGGAGCGAAGATGTTGAAAACGCAACAAGTTCCTGATTCGGTTGTGTTGCGCAATACAGCTCGTGCCCCTAAAACTATGCTCATTCACAACGCTTATAAAACGAACCATTCACTCATTTTGTTGAAGCAATGAACAAGCATCGAATAACGCTTTTTGTTTTTGTTGCAGCCGGCATGGCTTGTGTATTTTTTCAGCATTATTGGTGGTTAGTATTCGTTGTTTTCTTGTATTTGTTACTCTTGTTTCTAGCTGTACTCATTCCGCAACTCAATTTTTTTTTGGAATCATTGCATCGTATCCCTGCCTCAGGAAACTTCGTTGTGCTCACTTTTGACGATGGTCCTATGCCCGGCCACACCGAAAAAGTTTTAGCTGTTTTAGCCGAGAAGAAGGCAAAAGCTTGTTTCTTTTTGATAGGAAAGAATATGGAGCAACATCCCGAGTTGGTAAAACAAATTATTACAGAAGGGCATCAGGTGGGGCATCACAGCTATTCGCATGTGAATACTTTTCCTATGTGGAGTACACAAAAAGTGAAAGAGGATATTGCCAAAGCCGCATCAATATTAGTGAATATAACTGGCCAACAAAATTTGCGTTTTCGAATTCCATTCGGTTTGTCGAATCCGAATATTGCTAAAGCCATTCAGCAATGTAACTTTCAGTCTATTGGTTGGTCGTTGCGCACCTACGATACAATGTCGAAATCAAAAGAACAATTAGTGCAAACAATACTTTCAAAAGTAAAAGCAGGCGATATTATTTTATTGCACGATTGGGGAACCTATACCGTTGATGCATTGCCGGAAATTATTGATGGTGTGAGAGGGAAGGGGTTGGAGTTATCAGGACTCTAGACTTAGTTGTTAAGATTTGTTTCCTGATATATTCTGCGATACTAAATTGAAGTCCCTTTTCGTTAGCATAATATGCTGCGAATATTTTTGTTATTACTCGTTTCTAATGTTGCTTTCAGCCAGACTAGTTTTCAAAATAAACTATCCTCTGCTGCAATTGCACTAATAAAGCAAAAGGTGGAGTACGATCCTGCCTATTTTACAATCGACTATCCAAATGGGGATGTCCCTATTGGCAAAGGTGTTTGCACGGATGTTGTGATTAGAGCTTACAGAAAATTAGGGCTTGATTTGCAACAGAAGGTGCATGAGGATATGTTAGCACATTTCGACAAGTACCCCAAACTATGGCAGTTAAAACAACCCGATAAAAATATAGATCATCGAAGAGTTCAGAATTTAATGGTATTCTTTTCGCGATTTGGTGTTGTTAAACCAAGTTCTATTCAAGCGAAGGATTATATGCCGGGTGATATTGTTTGTTGGGATTTAGGGAAAGGGATTGTGCATATTGGATTAGTGGTGGATAGAAAATCGGATGATGGACAACGCTATTTGATTGTGCATAATATTGGTGGCGGGCAAGTCTTGGCTGATTGTCTTTTTAGTTTCAAGATTATTGGTCATTATACTTATGGTAGATGAATAGTATAATCTCGATTTTAGCTATTTCTTGCTCTCGCTTGCTTCAATCACAGATGTTTGGAAGTGCTATTTTTCGTCATTTCGACCGAGTCTTCGAGGAGAAATATCGCCTTTGAAGATGAGACTTCTCCTCGGAAGTCGAAGTGACGGTTTCGCCATCGGATCGGGTGTTTCCACCCGACTGCGAGTAATGAATACTCTGGTTTGTTTCAATTCAACTGCAGCAATATTAACTGCAGAATAATTTATTATTGAAGTACAATTTGCGTAAGGGGCTGCAGCGGAAAGCCCACAGTGGAGCTGCATAGCGGAACGAGGACTTGCAGCGAAAGACCCGGTGCGCTGCTTAGTGCATACGCCACAAAAAAAATCCCGCCATTGCTGGCGGGAAGTATATTACTATGCTTTGCAGCACAGCAACAAAAGCGAGTTTAATTATTTGTTGTCTTTCACCTCTTCGAACTCAACATCAGAAACAGGTTCTTCTGTTGTAGCATTTGCTTGTGGCTCTCCTCCTCCTGCATTACCCGCTTGTTGCGATGCATTATAGATATCTTGAGAAGCGGCATTCCAAACGGTGTTCAGTTCTTCTAGCGCTTTTTCAATTCTTGTCAAATCTTCAGAGCTTCTTGCGTCTTGCAATTCTTTCAACGCTTTTTCGATTGGCTCTTTTTTATCAGCCGGAATTTTATCGCCAAACTCTTTCAATTGCTTCTCGGTTTGGAATGCTAAGTTATCGGCTGTGTTCAGCTTTTCTGCTCTTTCGCGAAGGGCTTTATCGGCATCTTCGTTGGCTTTAGCTTCTGCTTTCATTTTTTCGATTTCTTCTTTGCTTAAGCCTGAAGAAGCCTCGATACGAATGTTTTGCTCTTTGCCGGTGCCTTTATCTTTAGCGGTAACATGGATGATACCGTTAGAGTCGATGTCGAAAATAACCTCGATTTGCGGTACACCACGTTGTGCAGGTGGAATATCATTCAAGTGGAATCGGCCGATAGTTTTATTGTCTTTCGCCATGGCACGCTCGCCTTGCAACACATGGATTTCAACCGATGGTTGATTATCTTGTGCAGTAGTAAACACTTGCGATTTTTTGGTTGGGATAGTGCTGTTTGATTCGATTAATTTCGTCATTACACCGCCCATAGTTTCGATACCCAATGAAAGTGGAGTTACATCCACCAATACAATATCGTCTTTCACATCACCGCTCAAAATTCCTCCTTGGATAGCAGCACCAACGGCCACTACTTCATCCGGATTCACACCTTTGTTAGGTTTGCGGTTGAAGAATTTCTCCACAGCCTCTTGAATTTTAGGGATACGTGTAGAACCTCCTACCAAAATCACATCATCGATTTGGCTGATGTTGTAACCAGCATCTTTCAATGCTTGCTCACATGGTTTCAATGTTCTTTCTACTAAATCGTTCGTTAATTGATCGAATTTAGCACGCGATAATTTTTTCACTAAGTGTTTAGGCACTCCGTCAACAGCCGTTACATAAGGCAAGTTGATTTCTGTTTCTTGAGAAGACGATAACTCGATTTTCGCTTTTTCCGCAGCTTCTTTCAAACGTTGAAGTGCCATTGGATCTTTACGCAAATCTACACGCTCTTCAGCCAAGAATTCATTAGCTAGCCATTGAATGATTTCGTGGTCGAAGTCATCACCACCTAAGTGTGTATCTCCGTTTGTAGATTTTACTTCAAATACCCCGTCACCCATTTCAAGGATAGAGATATCGAATGTTCCACCTCCTAAGTCATAAACGGCTACTTTCAAATCTTTACCTTGTTTATCTAAACCGTAAGCCAAAGCTGCTGCTGTAGGCTCGTTCAAGATTCTTCTTACGGTCAAACCTGCAATTTCGCCTGCTTCTTTAGTGGCCTGACGTTGTGCATCGTTGAAGTAAGCCGGAACGGTAATAACCGCTTCAGTAATGGTTTGTCCTAAATAATCTTCAGCTGTTTTTTTCATTTTCTGCAACACCATAGCTGAAAGCTCTTGTGCAGAGTACATACGTCCGTCAATATCTACACGAACCGTATCGTTATCGCCTTTAACTACTTTATAAGGAACACGGGTCATTTCTTTTGTTGCCTCAGAAAATTTGATACCCATGAATCGTTTAATGGATTGAATTGTTTTGGTTGGGTTGGTAATAGCCTGACGTTTTGCAGGGTCACCCACTTTACGCTCTCCATTGGTTAAGAAACCGATAATGGATGGGGTAGTTCTTCTGCCTTCATCGTTGGCGATCACAATCGGGTCATTTCCCTCCATCACAGAAACGCACGAGTTGGTTGTTCCCAAGTCTATACCTATTATTTTTGCCATGTTGATTTATTTTGTTTTGAAATACATAATCAATGAATGTGCCACCGCCCGATTTGAGGTATTATTGTCAAAAAAAAGTCAGTTTGTCATTTAAATATTGTCAGCCTTGCAAAAAAGGCAAGAAAATTGGACGGCTTTGACTTGCTTTTTGATTAAATCCCCTACATTTACAAACTTAACATTGCTCATAAAACACCAAAAACGTGTCGACACACAAAGAAATTAAGCGTATTACCACGCAAACCCTACAAGATTTTAAAGAAAATGGCGAAAAGATATCGATGCTCACGGCATACGACTTCTCTATGGCCGGTATAGTAGATAGAGCCGGAATCGATGTGATTTTGGTAGGTGATTCGGCTTCAAATGTGATGGCCGGTCACGAAACAACCCTTCCAATTACCTTGAATGAAATGATTTATCATGCTTCTGCAGTGGTAAGAGCGGTGAGTCGTGCTTTGGTGGTGGTGGATTTACCATTCGGAACTTACCAGGGGAACTCACGTTTGGCTTTAGAGTCGGCTATACGTATAATGAAAGAATCAGGAGCCCATGCCGTGAAAATGGAAGGTGGGGGAGAAATCCGCGAATCAATAGAACGGATTTTAACAGCCGGTATTCCGGTGATGGGGCATTTGGGATTAACTCCACAGTCTATATATAAGTTTGGCACATACACTGTTCGAGCGAAAGAAGAGTTGGAAGCGCAAAAACTATTGGAAGATGCGATGCTTTTGGAGAAAATAGGCTGCTTTTCTTTTGTAGTAGAGAAAATTCCGGCTCAATTGGCCGAAAAAGTAGCAAAAAGTGTACATATTCCTGTTATAGGCATTGGAGCCGGTTCAGGAGTAGATGGACAAGTACTCGTTTTGCACGATATGTTGGGTATTAATAAAGAGTTTCGTCCTCGCTTCGTTAGACGTTATTTAGAGATGGCCGATTTGATGGATGGTGCAGTAAAGCAATACATAACTGACGTAAAATCAATGAGTTTCCCAAGCAATAAGGAGATGTATTAACGAAATTTTGTTTTATGGATTAGAACTGTAAATTTGCACCCGAGCATTAAACTGCTCATCGATTAAATCAATCTACATGAAGAATATTTTATTTGCCCTTTCTTTATTAATGGTGTCAATTTCTGGTTTCGCTCAGCCTTGTGCTGATCTCCAGTGTAAGTCTTTTATAGGCACTGTTAATGTTAACAGCTCTTTAACAATGTGTTTTGCACCGGGTGTAGGCGTTAATGATTTGAGTGGTGGAACATACGCTATTCCTAATGTTGACACTGCTTATGTGAAAACACAAGATTTTAAAGGGAATGCCTATTTTGTAAACGACAGTTGTTTGCATTTCGATTCATATTCTACTTTAGGTACCGCTAAAGTTGTTTACGTTGTTGTAGCAAATGATGCTTGTCATACTACTGTAGAGTGCAACGCTTATATCTCTATTGTTTGTCCGAAGCCTTTAGCGAACGATGACAACTTGACCGCTTATACTAACGTTTCTAATTTTCCATTGGAAGTATCGTCAAACGATAATTTGTTCCCTTCTACTTTTTCTTCAATTGCTGTGATTCAAAACCCGGCACACGGTACTGCTGTAGTTTCAGGAGGTGCTGTTAACTTCAGCGGAAATAATAGCTATACAGGTCCTGATACACTCGTGTATGTTGTAACAAATGCATGTGGTGTAAAAGATACTGCATCTGTTTTCTTAAATATTGTTCCATGTTTAAGCGTTGGAGCTGTGAATGATATTATTGGCTTGGTTCAAGGTACTTCTGCTACCGCAAATGTTTTGGCCAATGATACCAATACAGCATTCGGAACACCTAAAGTGACAATTGCTAAAGCTCCAACTCACGGAACTGCTGCTGTTGTTGGAAATCAAATCGACTTCACCGGTGCCAATAACTATTTTGGACTAGACTCATTATTATATTCAGTTTGTACTGATTGTGGTTGCGATACGGCAAAATTATATTTGAATATTAGTCAAGCGCCTTGTACTGCCCCTAATGCAATAGTAGATCAATATTATGCAGGTTATTCTGCATCTTGTTCTTCGACATTTAATGTTCTTATTAATGATATTAACCCGGTAGGTGGTGGAAACGCTGTAGTGACTATTGCTACACCTCCAACCTTTGGAACGGCTACTGTGGTAAATAATCAAATCGTATACTCTGTTACTGATACAACACAAATCGGTTCAACCGATGATTTATTCTATTCATTATGTAACGATTGTTTTTGTGATACAGCTCGTTTGAGCATTGTTATCACTAACTATCCTTGCAATGGAGTAAAACCTACTATATTACCTGATTATGCTTCTGTTTGTAGAAACGATTCAGTTTGGATTAAAGTTACAGCAAACGATTATGATTTAGAAGGAAGCTATGTTACTTTGACTGATACAAATGGAAATAGCGTTGTTGGTCAACCTAAATTCGGTACTGTTGTTAAAGCCGATTCTGTTACATTGTTGTATATCCCGAACGTAAACTTCTACGGAGTAGATACATTTGTTTACCAAGGTGGCGATAATGGCAGTCCGCGATTGTATGACCAAGCACAGGTTTTTGTTACCGTGAACCACTGTAATAATCCACCGGTTGTGTTAAATGGTTTAGGAAATCCTACTGATATCCTTTACATAACAATACCTGAAGATTCAAACGGAACATTGTGTTTGACTTATTCAGATGCTGATGGAGATTGGGTAACTACTTCAGTTGAACCATCTATAGATACTATTGTATCAATTCCAACAGGTTTAAGTCCGACTCCTTGTTTAGGCATCACTCCTCCGCATGATTATGTAGGCGTTGATACTGTTCAAGTAATTGTTTGCGATGAATATCCTTTGTGTGATACTGTGTTAGTGGTAATCAATGTTACTCCACGCGAAGATGCACCGGTAGCTTTACCAAACGTAATTAATTATGATTGGTCTATTGCTTGCAACGGATTGAATGTATTAACTAATGATTATGATGTTGACTTGTTGGATTCATTTACCATCACAACATTCTCTGCAACTACCGGAAAAGGTGGAACTGTAACGCAAACTTCTGATAGTGTATTGTGTTACACAGCTAATCCTTCATTTACAGGTATCGATACTATATTCTATACTATTTGTGATACCACTCCACTTTGTGCAACTACGTTTGTTGTTGTGAATGTTCCATTAACTGCTAGAGATGATAATTATACCATCAACCAAGAGCAAGAAACTACGTTTGATGTTAAAGCTAACGATACCCGTTTCGATGGTGAGCAAGTAACACTTTGCAGTCAGCCTCAACACGGAACAGCTTCGGTTGAAAACGGTCAAATCAAATACACGCCAAACGATGATTACCCTTATGATCCAATTCAAGATAATACGATTGGAAACGGTTTAGATTCTTTCTGTTATACCCTTTGCGATGGTGCAGGTCACTGCGATGTAGCTTGGGTTTATGTTACTATTATTCCAAAACCTAAGTTCTTTATTCCGGAAGGATTTTCGCCAAGTGGTGACGGAACAAACGATAAGTTTGTGATTGTCTCTGCAGAAGAATATCCTCAATCGCAATTGTTGGTTTACAACCGTTGGGGTGATGAGGTATGGAGAAATGACTCTGGCTATCAGAATGATTTTGACGGTAACTACAAGAAAAATGGTGCCGCATTGCCTGATGGAACGTATTACTATATCTTCAAATTCAACAGAGACGGAGTGAAAGATAGAGTAGGGTATATCGTAATCAATCGTTAATTCAAAACAACAAAGCTATATAATGATAAAGAAATATCTATTTGCGATTAGTTTGTTTGTGTCTGGAATGGTGTCTGCACAGCAGGACATCGAGTACACAATGTACAGATTCAACAACACCATTTTTAATCCGGCTTGTGCTGGAAGTAGAGATGCTCTTTCTGCTACAGCTATTTACAGATGGCAGTGGATTAACATTCCGGGTGCACCTCGCACTGGATCGTTTTCAATACACTCTCCGTTGAAAAACGACCATGTCGGTTTGGGATTAACATTTACAAATGATCGCTTGGGGGTTACACAAACCAACAAAATCGAAGGTAATTTCGCTTATAGAATTCCATTAGGAAAGAAGAAAAATGTGAAGTTATGTTTTGGTATTAACGTAGGGGCTACGAACTACCGTTCAACATTGAGCGGTGTCCAAACCGGCAACCCTGATCCTAACTTTAGCCAAAACGTTTCTCTTTGGATTCCGAATGTTGGAGCAGGTGTTTATGCTTATAGTGATAAGTTCTTTGTAGGCGTTTCTGTACCGCATATCCTTTCTAATTCTTTGTCTAAGAAAAATAAAGTATGGGAAACAGGTGTTACTGATGCTCACCAGTATCTTCAACTATATGCTACAGCTGGATATGTGTTTAGTTTAGGCAAAAAAGTGAAATTTGCTCCATCTATTTTGATGAAGTATGCACCTAAACATGCGCCTATTGATTTCGATTTCAATGCTAACTTTATTTTCATCGATCGCATTTGGTTAGGTGCAAGTTATCGTTTGTCTGATTCTTACGGTTTCATGGCTGCATTTAATGTATTGCCTCAGCTTCGTGTAGGTTATGCTTACGACTTAACTGTTAGTCCGCTTTCAAAATTCACTACCGGTTCACACGAAGTAATGGTTGGGTACGACTTTGAATTCAAAAATAAGAGCATTGTTAACCCACGTTACGTAAGATATTTCTAATAAAAAATCCTTAATCCTTGTGATGATGAAGAAAAGTATATTAACCACTTTAGTAAGTCTTTTAATCCTTTCAGTTGTTGCGCAAACCAACGTGAAAAGAGGCGATAGATTATTAAAATCGTTCCGATTCAAAGATGCGACTGAAGCCTACAAAACAGTAGTTAAAAAGGCGCCTAATGATGTAGATGCTCGTCAGCGTTTAGCTAGAGCTTATGTATTAGCAGAAGATCATACAAATGCTGAAGCTACATATGCCGACTTATTAAAATTGCCGAACGTTCCGGCTGTTAATCACTTGTACTATGGACAGGAATTACGTGCAAATGGAAAATACAAAGAGGCTGATGATCAATTCAACTTATATGCTGCCGGTGCACCGTCTGACGTTCGTGGAAAAGAGTTGAGCAACGGTTTAAATAAAGTGTTGGATTTAGCTCAAGATAAGAAGGTATATGCTATTACTAATCTTCCTATCAACTCTACTGCTTCTGACATGGGTCCTGCTTTCTATAAAGAAGGAATTACGTATAGCGCAAACAAAGGTCTTGATGCTTCTGTAGTTCGTTTTGATAACTGGACAGGTCGTAAATTCTATGATATCTATGTAGTAAATGGAGATCAAAATGGTAATCTTTACGATGCAAAGTTATTGAAAGGAAAACAACCAAACAGAAGATTTCATGAAGGTCCGGTTACTTTTGCTACCGGTGGAAAAGAAATGTATTTCACTAGAAGCAATTATGTGAAATGTAAAGTTGGAAAGAGCAAAGACAGAATCGTAAAATTGAAAATATTTTATGCTAGTTTCGATTCAACAAAAAATAAGTGGTCAAACATTACTCCACTTCCATTTAACAGTAATGAATATTCAGTAGGACATCCATCATTGTCTAAAGATGGAAAACGTTTGTACTTTATCTCTGACATGCCTGGAGGATATGGCGAAACAGATGTTTATGTGTCTTACAAAGACGGCTCAACTTGGGGTCCGCCAATCAACTTAGGTAAAAACGTAAATACTCCTGGTCGCGAAATGTTTCCTTTTATTGCTGAAGATGGTACGTTGTACTACTCTTCTGATACAAAAACAGGACTTGGCGGTTTGGATGTTTACTCAGCAAACTATGCTAATGCAGAATGGTCTAACGTTCAGAACTTAGGTGCTCCAATCAATACCAATGCTGATGATTTCGGTTATATTATAGATAGCAAAAACGAAAACGGATATTTTGCATCTAACCGAACCGGAGGTCAGGGTGAGGATGATATTTACAAGTTCAAGAAAACAGGTATCACACTTTGTGGAACTGTTGTAGATGCTCGAACAAAAGATTTACTTCCGGGTTCTGAAGTTAAATTGTACGAAGGCGATAAAGTAATCGGTACAAAAAACGCAGGTGCTAAAGGAGAATTCTGCTTTAATGTTTTACCGGGTAAATCTTATAAAGTTAATGCTACAAAAGCAGAGTATGAGCCTAACGGAGTAAGCTTAACTACGAGAAAGGAAAATACGATTGTACAAATTCCATTATCTAAAACCGGTGGAATTGATTTAGCTGTTTGTGTAACTGAAAAAGGAAAAGGAACAGCCGAAGGTGCAATTGTCATCTTAACCAATAAAGCTACTGGTGAGAAAAAATCTTGCGTAATAACTGCAGATTGCAAATGTACTTTTGATTTGCAACCTGAGTCTGATTATGAAATTTGCGCTTCTAAAGAATCTGCAAATGCAAACGGTGACTACGATAAGCCATGCAAACAAATTACAACTAAAGGAAAAACTGCTCCGGCTAGTTTGCAAGAAAACCTAGAATTGACGTATTTAGAAGAAGGAATGGTTATCAAGTTAGAGAATATTTACTACGACTTAGATAAAGCAAATATCCGTCCTGATGCTGAAATTGAATTAGGTAAATTATTGAGCTTAATGAACAAATTCCCAGTAATGGAAATTGAATTGAGTTCACATACCGATTGTCGTGCAACCATCAAATACAATGATCAACTTTCTGCACGTAGAGCTCAGGCTTGTGTAAATTGGTTGATTAGCAAAGGGGTTAGTGGCTCAAGAATGATTGCTGCCGGTTACGGTGAAAGAAAATTGACTAACGATTGTGCTTGTGAAGGTTCAGTGAAATCTAATTGTACTGATGCGCAACATCAAGCAAATAGAAGAACAGAATTCAAGATTCTTAAATTGAAATAATTAATAACTCATTCTTATAAAGGGTTGATCGATTGGTCAACCCTTTTTTTATGGATATGCAATTATATTATCATCCTGATTTATCGATAGATACCTTTGATTTAACTGAAGAAGAGTCGGTTCATCTCAAAGTTTTGCGTCTGCAAATAGATGAGCAAATCAGTATTACTGATGGGAGAGGAACATTGGCTATAGTTGCCATTGAGCAAAATAAACGTAAACAATGGACAGTTCGCGTTTTAAAGCGAGAATATACAAATGTTACAAGGCATTCTATGGAACTCGCTATTTCGCCTCTAAAGAACAACGAGCGCATTGAATGGCTATTAGAGAAGGCAACTGAAATGGGTATTACGGCATTTACTATTCTTCCATGTACTCGTTCTGAGCGAAAGACTGTGAATGAAGAGCGCTTAAGAAAAGTAATGATATCGGCTGCTAAGCAAAGTCAGCATTTCCATTTTCCGGAATTACGTGTGGTGAAAACGTTTTCTGATTACATCACAGAAAAGACTGAAGCTGAAAAATGCATTGCTTTTTGTGGCGAAAAGACAATACCAATACATGATTCTATTTCAGTAGGAAAGCCTTTGCGTATTCTTATTGGTCCGGAGGGCGATTTTACGGATGAAGAAGTAGAGCTAGCCGTTCAACAAGGCTATCAATCGGTTAGTTTGGGGGAAAGTCGTTTGCGTTCTGAAACAGCAGGGTTATATGCAGTAGCTGCTTTCAAGTTTTTGAATCGGCTTTAGGCGTTAACCCTTACCCATATTGGGGCGGAAAATAACAGTACCGGTTTCATTGTTGAAATCGATGCGTTGTGCAGTTAAAACCTGTAGTTTTTTGAGAAGTTCAATTTGTTTGATTTCGTCTGTTTCCGTTTGCAATTGTTGCTCTATCATTTTTACTTGTTCTAAACTATGATATTGTTTTAATCGCAACACAGCCGAAAACATATCTTTCTGGAAAAGCATTTGTTTGTCGGGTACGATAACCTGATAGCGTTTCCACCAGCCATCGCTTATTTCATGTTGGCTCGTCAATAACTCATATGCAATTACAGCAATTCCTTGATCTTCATGATGCATGTAGGCATTTGTTTCCAAAGGAGGATCGGTTTGCTTGATAAAGTCGAATGCATATTTATATTTCGTTTCAAAATCAATGCCGTCTAATTCATCAAAAATAAATTTGGCTATAGTTTCATCTTGCTCATCGTATTTAATACGCATGGCGCCAAATTCCATTAAAATACGAACAATATCGCGCTCATAATATTCCAGCGAAGGAGTTGCAACCTCTACTTGCTGTATTTTATGCATATCAGCCTCTACTTGCTGTTCGTAGGATGGTGGACCTTGATATGTTTCCTCATTGGGTTTTGAAGTTTGGTTTTTTCTTCGAAGTTTATTTACCTCTATGATTAACAACTGTTCCGACATGCCAAATTTATCCGCGCAAGAACGTACATAAACAGAGCGTTGTATGGCATCCGGAATTTTAGCTACAGAAGAAACGATGTCTTTAATCAACTCGGCTTTTTTTATTGGATCGTTCTTAGCTTCTGCTGCAAACAATGACGATTTGAAAAGAATCAAATCTTGTTTATGTGTTTTTACATATTCTTCAAACGCAGTAGTGCCTACCTTTTTGATGTAAGAATCCGGGTCTTCCGGTTCAGGAAGTACAACAATGCGCACATTCATACCTTCTTCCAAAATCAAATCTGTTCCACGCAATGCGGCCTTTACACCAGCACTATCGCCATCATACAACAACGTAATGTTATTAGTAAAACGTTTTACTAATTTTATCTGATCCACGGTTAGCGCAGTTCCTGAAGAAGCAACTACGTTTTCAATTCCATTTTGCACTAATGAAATAACATCGGTATACCCTTCACACAAAAGACATTCATCTTTTTTTCGGATATCGCTTTTGGCTTGAAAAATACCATAGAGAATTTTGCTTTTGATGTACACATCCGATTCAGGTGTGTTTACATACTTAGGCGCCCTCTCGTCCTTTTTCATAATCCTTCCGCCAAAGGCAATTACTTTGCCCATCAGATTATGAATAGGAAACATGGCTCGGTTGCGGAAGAAATCAAAACGCGAATCTTCTTTTGATGAAGTAAGTCCTGCTTTCTTTAGTATATCTAACTGGTAGCCTTGTTTTAATCCTGTTTCAGTGAGCAGCGAGCCCGATTCAGGTGAGAAACCGAGTTGGAATTTATCAATCGTTTGTTGTGAAAATCCACGTTCTTTGAAGTATGCTAAACCTACGCGACCTTCTTCGTTGTTCAACATATAATCGGTAAAAAAGCGTTGTGCAAACTGATTCACAATTAAAATACTTTCTTGTTGTGAGTGTTTGATTTCGTCTTCGCGTTGTTTTTCTTCCGACACAAATTCCTCTACCACTTCGATGTTGTACTTTTTTGCCAAATAGCGCAATGCCTCTGTATAACTGAGTTGCTGATGTTCCATTAAAAACGTAATGGAGTTTCCGGCTTTCCCGCAACCAAAACATTTATAAATATTTTTGGCTACAGAGACATTAAAGGAGGGCGTTTTTTCGTTATGAAAAGGGCAACAACCAATTAAGGATGAACCTCTTTTTTTCAGCGCAACGAATTCTCCCACCACCTCATCAATATGAGCAGCATCAATAATTCTGGCGATAGTGAGTTTCGGAATCATGCCTTAAAGCTAAAAATAATTACATTCGAGATAAATTCAATCCAATGAACATAACCGTTAATAAAGTAGCTAAGCTCAAATTAGTTGAATTAGCCGAGCATAATTACCATGTTTTTTTAACAGTAAAGACCAATGGCAAACGAAATGTTTTCATCTTAGATACAGGAGCCTCTGGCTCTGTAGTGGATTTAAATTATTACACCAAAAATTTGGATGCAAAACATAAAACGATAAATCAAGAGGTTCGTGGATTGCACAGTACCCAAAGTCAAACGCACGTTGGAAAATTAAAAACACTTGAAATTGGGACTCTACAATTTAAAAACGTCCAAGTGTCGTGTATTGATTTATCGCACGTAAATCAGGCCTATAAAATGCGCAATTTGAAATTGAAAATAAATGGAATTATCGGCAGCGATTTACTTGTAAAAATTGGTGCTATTATCGATTATAATACAATGGAGTTGTTCGTTAGAAGTTAATGAACAATGCATTCGTATAGCTTGCTGAAATTTTGTTGTATGTTTAGCGTATTAATTTGAAAATGAAAGTTGCCTTATCTTTTTTTGTTTGTCTGTTGCTTTCTTATGCTAGTATTGCACAAGAGAAACCCTTACAAATTGCTTTGCTGAAATACAATGGTGGAGGGGATTGGTATGCGAATCCAACATCCTTACCCAATCTGATAAAATATTGCAATCAAACAATGCGCATGAATATTGAGCCCGATCCAGGGACTGTTGAAGTGGGAAGTGCTGAACTGTTTAATTATCCTTTCGTGCATATGACCGGTCATGGTAATGTTGTATTCAGTAATCAAGAATTGGAGAATTTAAGAACGTATTTGTTAGCCGGTGGTTTTTTACATGCCGATGATAATTATGGTATGGATAAATTCATTCGTATTCAATTGGAAAAATTATTTCCAGGAGATAAATTGGTGGAATTGCCTGCATCACATCCTCTCTTTCATCAACAATATGAATTCCCAAAGGGGTTGCCAAAAATACACGAACATGATAACAAACCTTCACAAGCCTTTGGATTGTTCCATGAAGGTAGAATGGTGGTTTTATATACTTTTGAGTGCGATTTAGGTGATGGTTGGGAAGATCCGGAAGTGCATAAAGACGCTCCGGAGAATCACGAAAAGGCTTTGAAAATGGGGGCTAATATTATCCGTTACGTGTTTAGCGGAAAGAATTAATCTTTTGCTTTTTTCAATAGCAACGATAGGTAATAGCCTGAGACGATAATTAATCCTGCAACAAAAAAAGTTATGGCATAGGGGCGCCATGTATCTTGAAAGTAAAATTCTCCAATCATCCACGAAGAGTTAGCACAAATCCAACAACAGATGGCAAGGTTATGCGCCAATTCGCTCCATATTTTCCGATTTACCCATGTAATATACAATGCCATTGTAATGGTAGGAATAATCATCGCCACACCAATAGGGCGACTAACCGTAACCCAACACATATCTTTAATTAGCCAAATAAAGATGTGTAAGTTCTCGTATTTTCGAATGTCGTTCTGTTCTTCCAATGTTCTGCTTTCTCGTGGAAAGATGAGGAGAAAAATTAATCAAAACAAAAAGCATTTAGAAATACTTATTGCTGAATCATTTTTACAAAGGCCGGGAAAATCCCCATATTCAACCCAAGTAGATTAATTAGGTTGCCTCCTTGATGGAAAGTGTTAGTGTTGAAGTCTTTACCAATCGAATAGGTTACTGAAAACGTATTTGTAATTCTATATTCAACATTGAAAGATACTTTGTAGTCGGATTGGAATGTTGGAATTGCTTTCAGTTCCACATTTTGAAAAACAACCCGTTGTGTAATGCCCGCACTTCGATAAAGCGCTTCTAATGAAAATGAAGCGCGTTTATATTTCAGTACGGCTCTTACCCCTAAATCTAAGTAGCATTTATTTCGTATGGAATCGGCATGTACAAAGTCGTTCATGAATCTACCTAAACCAATAATTTCGCCTTGTACGCCTTTGTTTCCTTCGTTTGTGCGAAATGTAGGGGATAGCCAAATGCCAAAACGGCTAGCTCGAGTTTTAGTGATTTTATCTTCCGGAAAGTACCATGCCATTGCTGTTCCCATTTCAACAAAAAACGACTGTGGGCCATTGTACGTATCACGTAGACGCCTAGTTGTTTTTTCAATACCACTTTTTTCGTAATAATCGTCTTTCAATAGATTAAGAATGTTGTTTACGGCTTTAGTATATTCTAGTTCATTGGAAAAGGAATACGCTGTTGCATGGCGCTCAACTTCTTTTCTAATTCTAGTCATTCGCTCAAAAAGAGAAGTTTTTTCATCTTCCGTTAACGCTTTGTTCTTGAATAATTGTTCATTAAAAGCATTGAAAAAGGCATTGAGTTTTTGCTTTTCATCACCAGCAAAAAGTTTGGAATCGTATTCAATAAAATCGAGCATACCTCTTATTTTTGCTACCGGAAGTGCTGCTGCTTTGTATTCTGTAGCGGCAGTGACCCATTGTGCAATTCGCTCTTTATCTTCTTTAAATGTGAAATAAAACTGAGTGCGCATACCCACTGAAAATTGTTGCCAAAGTTTTGTAGTGTCTACTAAATCCGTTCGAGGACTTGTTGCTGCACTAATGGAAAAATTGCGCCACATTTGTTGTCCATAAGTTGGGTTCTTCCATTCTTCCAACGTCATTTCTTGTTTTTTTCTAAAAAGCTGACTCGGGTTAGTTTCCAAGGCAAAGTTACGTGGAAATTGAAATCCTCCATTGTTATAAAAAGCATTCATAAACGAAACTTCCAAGTCGTTCAAAGATTTAGGACGACTGATTTCATTAGGCGATACCCCTAACAGCGCAAAAGCCGGAGAAGTAGGGGTTTTCAACTCACTTATTTCTATTTCTTGTTGGCCAAATGCAAATGAATTTAAAAAAATAAGCAAGGGAAGTAAAAAGTGTTTCATGATTTGAAATTTAAGTACGCTACAAATTCGATTCCTTGATTATCGGGTTTCCCTTTCATAGTATCTTGTTTTTCGCCATTTACAAATAGTTCAAATGTCATTTCTGTTGTTGCATTTATACCGCTTTCAGTAATTGTTATGGTTCGTTTTTTCGCTCCGTTATATTCGCCTAAATCCGCTTTAGGATTTGCTGAATCTATAGTCAAAAACTTTCTCTCGAAGTCGTAAACACCACCGGCAAAGTAGTTTGAGGGATTGATTTTGATTTCAATTTCTACTTGGTCGCCTTCTGCAATACTTATCTTGTAGTCTTGTTCTTTTGTTTTCATGTTTTCATTTTTTTTATACGAAAAATACAATGGAAGGTTTTCAAATGCCCAATTAAGTGAGTTTGATCGTGTACTCAGTTTTGTTTTCCTGTATATCTATCGAAGAAGCAGAGAAGGTTTGTACTGTATTATTAGCATCGTTAAGAAGCTCAGCTTGAACAGCATAAATTCCTTCCTCCATTTTGACATTAGTCGTAAACATTTCAGTATTTTCTTTCCATTCGGGTTGAACAATAATGTTCGAAGGAGATGTGAGTGTAATTTTTAATTTACTACAATCTAATTGTGCTCTATGTTCTAATGCAGTTGTATTTATAGCAA
This sequence comes from Chitinophagales bacterium, assembly GCA_044226285.1. Taxonomy (GTDB): domain Bacteria; phylum Bacteroidota; class Bacteroidia; order Chitinophagales; family LD1; genus CALAYL01. The sequence goes on from JBGAHI010000005.1 coordinate 98,755, forward strand.
ATGTTGTTTCCGTTATAATAGCATGATTTGTTTTTGGTGGGATTGGAGTGATTGTTGCATCGCCTCCACTACTTGGTAGTAATAAGTCTTTGAGTTTATCAAGGAATTTCATTACACGTCCGGAATAAAATCCGGCTATAAATGAAAACACTAACATGCCTTTCCCTGCGCTAACATTAGCCACAGAACTATCTGAAGAAACATAAGAATAACTCAAAATTAAAACAAGCGTACAAACAGGTGCGTAAACCATTTTGGCAATGTGGTCATAGATTTCTTTATAGTCGAAGGCTCTAACTTCCAGTGTTGTCGAACCATCGGCAGGTTTTCCTCTATTGGCAATGCTTACATAATAAATCAAACTAAGCAACACACCAACTAATGCCCAAAGCAACACTTCTGCAAAGCTTTGGTAGCCGTGTAACCAAAAAAAGGACGACACTTTAAATTCCTGATCTTTCAGAAACGACATTAGATTTTTTGTTTTTACATCGGGTAGACTGACGAATATTCTGTTCAGCGGTACAATTGAATCTTCGTCAAAGGAAGTTTTTAGATATGTGATAATTCGTTTGTCGCGTTGTGGTCGATTCAACAGTTCAACGCTATCAGATGGGTTATCGAAATCTTCTACAAGTAGTGTAAGGTTTTGAAACTGGCTATTACTGAGCGTTTTCATTTCACTACCCGGTAGGAAAAAATGGGCAATTACATACGATACTACTGCAATAGTGTGTAATAGAATTAAAAATCCGAACCAATTTTTCCCTTGTTTTAATTTTTCAAACATGTTGTATTTTATTTACCGTTTATAATGCTGTTATTATTTTACTTTCTTTTTTGTCTTTGGAACTACTGTGTTTTCTTCTACTAATCGAACTGTCCAAAAATCATCTGCTAAATTTTCATTTAACAAGTAATCGTAGGGCATAGTGAAATAGCCTTTCTTTCCCCAAGCATCGCCCCAACTGTTGCGCACAATAAAACGTTTTGTGTTCTCATCGTAACCAACAGCGAGCACTGCATGACCACCTAAATTGCTTTCTTCCTGCTTGGGCAAGTTTACTTTTCCTGTTTTTGCTACTGTTGTGCTTTCAAAACTTTCGTACACCGAGAACCCGAATACAAAAGGGAATCCTTCTGCCAAACAGGCTTTCATTTGATTCAAATTTCGAGTAACTCGATTATAACTGATGGCCTGATGTTTTTCAGCTTCTTTATAGCATTTTGTTTCCGGCTTTTGGGTGAATTTTGCAATATGGTATGGCAACATCGTTTCCGGGCAAACGCCTTGTTTGTTAATCGTTTTAAAACCATCGCGAATCATTGCTCCACTATCTTCTTGAATGGTATTTAAAATTATACGTTCGTTGTAATAAATAAAAAGGCGGGAAGGCATAAAAGCTAATGCAGGGTTTTGTTTCAGCAAACAAAATTGGAATGCGGCTCCAATAGCGTTGGCGGTACAACTGCCCAAATTACCTTGATCGTAGACTATAGGCATTTGTTTTGCAAGGTCTACTTTTTTTGGGAGTTGACGCAACATTGCAGGTTGGGCAAGAAATCGAAAATCGCGTTGATCGGGCAAATCGGGCGTCCAGCCGAAGCGTTTTATTTGTCGTTTCATGTAATGTTTTTTTTGTGAAGGGATTATTTTTTGTAGCGCGGATCGTTCACTAAATGCTTTCCTGTAAGTGCGAATAATATATCTGATGAAATAAATCCTGCTTTACCATCTTGTTCCAAACCGGCATCGTATGTGGCATTCAAATAGGTCTGCATAAAATGCGCTACATCGCTAAATTTAGCAGGGGCATATTCAGCTTGAAATGCAAGGGCTTGATAATCGGCAACCACTTTTGTATCTGTTGGAAATGTAATAGCGTTTTTATTAGCTAAGTAGCGTAAGATACAAGCAGAGCCAAGTTGTTGCGATACTAATTCCGGGCGCCATTGCACAACAGGTTTACCATTTACCATCACTTCAATATATTTTCCGGTTTTGTAGTGCTGCGAAAAACTCCATAGGTAAGGGGTATTCATTGCATGATAATCTCGGTAACCAAAACCATTGTAGGCTTCTAATTTGAAAAGTGTTCCTGCAATGGTCCAATCGCTCCATAGTAAAGAGGGTTTGTTTGTTTTTTCGATACCAATAGCATCCATGGCACTCGTTTCCCATGTCCAAGTTTTACTAAGTGGTCTACCGGCTGGCACATGTATGGTTTTGGCGTTTAAAGGATCTCCATTATGTAAGTGTTTACTAAAGCTTAAACTGCATTCCAAATAGTGGGTTATGCCAATAAAGAACCATGGAACACCTGCTGCAACAGCAACTGCGTCATATCGCGGTTTGTTCGCTAAGATTTTTTCAGCTATGTCTTTTACCGTATTAGCGTTGCCGGGTTTCAATCGACAAGTTTCGAAAAGCATTTGGTATTCGCTTCGCAGAGCAGGAGTTAATGTTGGCATATAGTGAGTTTAAGTTTACGCATCCACTTGTAAAATCAAGTTGTATGTATTTAATAGATAAAACAAATCAGCTCAAGTAATACACAAAGCGGGGTTATTGTTGTGTATTCAAATACAGGTGCACTAGTTCTTACAAAACAAGTTATGAAAAAAAGGAAAACAGAAAAATAGGTACTTGAAAAACGAGTATAAATACCTGTTTAGAAGAATTGGAAATTCGATTATGAGTGGCGTATTGTTATGCTACAATATTGTTGCGTACGGCATAAAGTACTAGCCCTGCTACATTGGAAACGCCAATTTTTTTCATGAGTTCAAGGCGAATGGCGTCAACTCTTTTTTTGCTGAGGAATACACGTTTGGCTATTTCTTCGCTGGTTAACTCTTCGCAAATGAGTTTCAAGATATTCAATTCTGTTTCTAAAAGCGGAGTGCCATTATCGTTAAAATGAGGATTGATATTACTGCGTTTCAGCAGTCGGTTTAGCATGGCTATATTCGACTTTTCGTTGAAATAGAAATTGTTATAAAAAACACTTTCAATGGCAATGGCAATTTCTTCAGGGTCAGAATCCTTGGTGAGAAAGCCTTTTGCTCCTGCCTCAATGGCATTCACGATATGACTTTCGGCATCAAACATAGAAATTACTATGGCCTTAACTGTAGGGAATTTTGATTTGACGATTGCTAAAACTTCGTACCCATCCATGAGGGGCATTCGAAGATCAAGTAAGACGATATCTGTTGGAGTAGTTTTTAGGATATTTAGTAATTGCTCTCCGTTTTCAGCTTCAGCAATTACACTTACTTGTGGCAAATCGGACAAAATAGATATTAAGCCCTTACGGAAAAGTTTATGATCATCGGCAACGATGATTCTAATGTCGTTTGTTTTCATGCTGTGATTATCATTAACCTTACGAATTCACCGCATATTGTGATTTCCGGCACAATAGATTTTCCCCTGCATTAAATTTATTAATCAAAATGGTGTTGACAAATAAAGTTTACATTTTTGTAATGCGTTATTGGGTGTATTTGTGGTTTGTAAATATTGTTTTTTAGGGATTGGATTGCAGGTCGAAATCGGTTAGTGGAGCCTTAGTTGTGTATCAAAATGAAGGGGATTGTTGCCGGAAATAATCAATTCAAATGTTATAAAAACTAAAAAAGGTTGCCGAAAAAATCGACAACCTTTTAGAGGTCGAGAGCGGATTCGAACCGCTGTACAAGCTTTTGCAGAGCTCTGCCTAGCCACTCGGCCACCCGACCATTGGATTGCAAATGTAGTTTTTTTTGCAAATACGCAAAATCATTTTTTACTTTTGCAGTACATGACAAAAAAGAAATTACCTCAGCGTAAGCAAAAACAAACCTCAAAACGGCACCTCAAAGGGGCAAACGAAACATCAGAAACCATTTTCAGTATTATCAAACACCTCGGTTCAAAAGCCGATTTGAAGTCCATTTTTGACATCGCACTCGATACATTCACACAGGCTGATATAGTATCGGCATTAGACAAATTAGAGCAACAAGCTAAAATTACCGTTCACCAACGGGGCCGAATAGAAGTTTTATCGAAAAAGAGACCGGAAAAGACGGCCATGGGAAAAGTATTGGTGGGCACAATCGACATTACAAGAACCGGAGCAGCTTATGTTAAGGTTCAGCAATTAGATAGAGATGTGTTTATTATGGAACGCAATACCGGTGGCGCTTTGCAAGGAGATACTGTAGAAGTGCAATTGCGGGGCGGGAAAACCGGTAGGCCGGAAGGTATAGTAACAGCCATAGTGAAACGCTCTCAAGAAAGTTTTGAAGGCACAGTACATCAAAACAAAACCGGATTTTATTTCCGTCCGCTCGAAAACCGGATTCGAAAAATCTTTCATTTAGACGATGCCGCTTGTGCAGATATCAGAGACGGTCAACGCGTAATAGCGCGGATTTTGCGTTGGAAACAAGAGCATGGAAAGCCTGATGCAGAAATTGTAGAAGTGCTTAGTAATCAGTCGATGTCGGATATAGAAATGAAGCGTATTCTGATTCAGAACGGTTTTCATATTGATTTCCCAAGCGAAGTAATGCAGGAATGTGCAGCCATTTCGGATGTGATTTCTCCAGAAGAAATTAAGAAACGGACCGATTACCGCGATATTCTCACTATCACCATAGATCCTGCCGATGCCAAAGATTTTGATGATGCCATTTCCTACCGCATTTTACCGAATGGCGATTACGAAGTAGGCGTACACATTGCCGATGTGGCACATTACATTAAGAAAGGAAGTGCACTGGATAAAGAAGGTGAGCGCAGAACCACTTCGGTGTATTTACCGGATCGTGTTTGTCCGATGTTACCGGAACGCTTATCCAACGAATTATGTTCGTTACGCCCCAATGAAGACAAACTCACTTTTGCAGCAATATTTACTTTCTCTCCGGAAACATTGGAAATGCTTACGTTCAGCATTGCGAAAACGATTATTCATTCGAAGCGAAGATTTTCGTACGAAGAAGTGCAAGACGTTTTGGAGACTAAAAATGGCGATTATGTGAACGAATTATTGACGCTTGATAAAATCGCAAAAAATATTCGCAAGTTACGTACTGCAAAAGGCGCTATTTCCTTTGAAAAGCCTGAAGTACGATTTAAATTAGATGCTACAGGAAAGCCAATCGGTATTTACACGAAGGTGCGTAAAGATGCGCATTTACTCATTGAAGATTTCATGTTGCTGGCGAATGAATCGATTGCGAAATTTGGTTCGAAGTTGAAAGTTGGAGCAACACATCAACCTTTTGTTTATCGTGTACACGATAAGCCCGATGCCGGAAAGCTAGAGCAGTTCTCAGAGATAGCCAAGCGTTTTGGTTATAATGTGAATTTCAAAAGTGCAGAAGAAGTGGCGGGTGCCATGAATATTTTGTTGAAAAAGGTAGAAGGTAAACCCGAACAGAATGTATTGGAAAGCTTGGCGATTCGCTCGATGGCGAAGGCAGAGTACACTACAAAGAATATTGGGCATTATGGTTTGGCAATGGAATTTTACACGCACTTTACTTCACCGATTCGAAGATATCCGGATGTGTTGGTGCATCGTTTAGTGTTTGAATCGATGAATGAAAACCACGAATTTATTGCCAGAGAAGAATTAGAAGAAGCTTGTAGAAACAGTTCACTGATGGAACGAAAAGCTATGGATGCGGAACGCGAAGCCACGAAATACAAGCAGGTAGAATTCTTGCAAGATAGAATTGGCGAGACATTCGATGGAATTATCACGGGAGTAATTGCACGAGGCATATTTGTAGAACTCACCGAAAATAAATGCGAAGGCTTTATTTCGGTAGATAATTTGGGCAACGATTCATTCCAATTCGATGAGAAAACCATTTCATTGAAAGGATATAAAACGAAGTTGAATTTCCGATTAGGCGATCAGTTGCGTGTTACAGTGAAGAATACGAATTTGGCGGAGCGGAAGATTGATTTTGAGTTAGAACTGTAATCTGTTGCCATCGCTCGTTTACTGCCAAAGCTTTTGGATGATTAGAAATTGATTATTTGTTTAAGAATTGAAACCGTCACTTCGACTTCCCAGGAGAAGTCTCTAACTACGGTTATCGGGATTTCTCCTCGAAGACTCGTTCGAAAAGACGGAAGATATTTCTTCCGTAAAGCTTTGACAAGATGCGAGCAAAGACTATGTTAAAACAAAAATTAAAAAATGAAGCAAAATGCCGCGTGCGGATGGCAGTGGAAATCCTCTATCCCGCTTAATAGCGGGATAGAGATTGAAACGTACAGCCGGTTACACGCCCAAAAAATCTTATCAATTAATTTTGATTAGTCCTGATCAAAGCCCATTTTCTCCACAATATCCAAATTCAATTTTGGGAGTTTATTGCGTTCAATTAAGAAGCTGGAAAGGTTTGCGAATTCACTGAAGATATAATGTTTATCTAACGCACCTCGCAAATAATCTTTGCCTGTACTTCCACCTGTTCCAGTACGTAAGCCAATAATACGATGGACCATGTTGATGTGACGGAAACGCCATGTAGACAGTAATTCATCTACTTCCAACAAGGTTTCAATTAATTCAAACGGCAAGTGCATTAACGGATAATGGCGATACAACATAATGAATAAGGAAGCACGACTTGCGTCTTTTGAAAGCGTCATGCCTTCGCGTTCATCGGCAATAAAGCGTTTATCGAATTGCTCCAAATTGCCCATTTCGTTTTCATTCAATGTAGATGCATAAATGGCGCGGTAATCTTGCCACAAATTTTCGCTTTTGAAATACGGCATACGCTCTAGCCATTTACTCACGAGCTCCAAAAGGGTACTGCGTTTTTCCAATGATTTCACGCGCTCTACATCGGCCGGAGTGAGTTGCGAAGTGTAATACGATTGACCATGTCGGTGCTCAAACTTCAATCCCAGCAATGCTTCCAGCATTTTAAATTGAATGCTTTGGAAACCCGAGGCCGGACGCAACAAATCTCTAAAATCCAAGAAATCCATAGGTGTCATGGTTTCCATAATATCGATTTGTTGTACTAACACTTTCAAGATAGTGCATACTCGTTGCAAACGATGCACGGCAATTTGTAAGTCGGGCGAGTTGTCGTTAATTTTATCTTGCTCAAAAATATTGAGTACAGAATCTACTTCAAACAGCACCTGTTTAAACCATAATTCGTAGGCTTGGTGAATCACAATAAAAAGCATTTCATCGTGCGCATGTCGGCCGTGTTTATCCGACTCCAATGTTTGCGCTTCCAAAATTTTATCGAGTTGCAGATATTCGCTGTAATAAACAGGTTTCATAATGTTTGAATTATTGGGCTATATTACGAGTCTAAACAAGAAATACAAATAATCTTTGTCATGCTTTGAAAATTTGCCTTTTCGTCTATTTTTACCACATAAAATCAGTACATGTCAACGGCCATAAATTTAGAATTCAACAAGAACGAAGATGCCATGAAAATGGCTATTTCCGATTTGAAAAAAATCAACGAGCAGGTGAAACTGGGCGGTGGGAAAAAGTCGATCGAACGTCATAAAGAAAAAGGAAAACTAACAGCCCGCGAGCGACTAGAGCTATTGTTCGATAAAAATAAACCAACGTTGGAAGTGGGTTTGTTAGCTGCATACGACATGTATCCCGAGCAAGGCGGTTGCCCAAGTGCAGGCGTAGTAACGATGTTAGGTTATGTGAAAGGTAGATTGTGTATGGCTGTAGCGAACGATGCTACAGTGAAAGCGGGAGCGTGGTTTCCGATGACCGGCAAAAAGAATTTACGGGCACAGGAAATTGCCATGGAAAACCGTTTGCCGATTATTTATTTGGTAGACAGTGCCGGTGCGTTTTTGCCGATGCAAGACGAGATTTTTCCGGATAAAGAAAACTTCGGAAGAATTTTCAGAAATAATGCAGTGATGTCGGCTGCCGGAATTCCACAAATAGCTGCTATTATGGGCAGTTGTGTGGCCGGAGGGGCGTATTTGCCGATTATGAGCGATGAAGCTTTGATTGTAGAAGGAACGGGTTCTGTGTTTTTGGCCGGATCGTTTTTGGTGAAATCGGCTATTGGCGAAGATATCGATAACGAAACATTAGGTGGAGCCACTACACACTGCGAAATCAGTGGGGTTACGGATTATAAAATGAAGAATGATCAGGAGTGCATCGAAAAAATTCGTTCACTGATTGATAAATACGGTAAGCCTGAGAAAGCCGGATTTGACAGAGCAGAGTCGCAGAAGCCTGCATTCCCGGTGGAAGATATCTACGGTATTTTCCCGGAAGACATGGCGAAACAATACGACATGTTGGAGTTGATTAAGCGTTTGGTGGATAATAGTGAGGTAGATCAATACAAAGAGGAATACGGTAAGTCGATAATTTGTTGCTATGCGCGTATTGATGGCTGGGCAGTGGGAATTGTAGCCAACCAACGTAAAGTGGTGAAGAGCAAAAAAGGCGAAATGCAGTTTGGCGGGGTGATTTACAACGATTCGGCTGATAAGGCGGCACGCTTTATTATGAACTGTAATCAGAAGAAAATTCCGTTGGTGTTCCTGCAAGATGTAACCGGCTTTATGGTGGGTTCACGTTCTGAACATGCCGGAATTATTAAGGATGGTGCTAAGTTGGTATCGGCTGTGGCGAATTCAGTAGTGCCTAAATTCACCATTATAGTAGGGAACTCTTACGGTGCAGGAAATTATGCTATGTGCGGTAAAGCCTACGATCCACGCTTGATTTACGCTTGGCCTACATCCAAAATTGCCGTAATGGGAGGGGAGCAGGCGGCTAAAACGATGGTGCAGATTCAAGTGTCGCAATTGAAGGCGAAAGGACAAGAAATTAAACCGGAAGACGAACAGGCTTTGTTACAAGATATTCGTGCGAAATACTTCAAAACATTAGATCCAAAGTATGCAGCAGCAAGGCTTTGGACCGATGGTATCATAGATCCGTTAGAAACACGTAAAGTGATTTCTATGGGTATTGAAATGGCGGATGGTGCTCCCATCACCAAAGCCTTTAATGTTGGGGTAATCCAAACGTAAGATTAGCGGGTTTTACAGTTCGGAATAAATAAGTAAATTTGGTAACGTGTCGGTGCAAAAACAATACGAAGATTTTGGGTCGGTTCCTTTAGAGCAGTTGTTAGCTTTGCGGGAAAAGCATCCGTATTTCTCGTTGGCATTGGGTGTTGGGGCGAAGAAAATGAAATCGTCTCCGCATTTCGAGAAAGATGCTTTGTTAGCACTACTGAGCAGTTCCGATCGCAACGAATTACGCAAGTTTTTGTATATGTCGGATGTAACGGCAAATGCTGTGGCTCCTATTGTTAATGAAATCAAGTCTGAAGCAGAAGTTGATGTTGCTCCAATTGTTGAGGAAAAGCATAAAGCACATACCTTTGATCAATGGATTACCTTGTTAAACAAAGGTTTAGGTAAGACGGACGAGGAATCGATTAATAGTACAGTTGCTCCATCGGAACCGGATGATGAGCTCGACAAATTAATTATGAGTAATGCTCAAACCTATCAGTTTGCTCAAAAGTTGGAAGAAGAAACACACTATTCCAAGGGATTAGAAAGCTTTTTGGACGCACAAAAAGAGAAAAAGCGTAAGCAATTAGCGAAACGAAAGGGCGAAATGGTGACAGAAACTTTAGCCAAATTATATATACAACAGGGGCTTTTTGAACAGGCTACAGATATATATAAGAAGCTAATTTTGATAAATCCAGAAAAAAGCAGTTATTTCGCCACTCAAATTCAAAAATTAAAGAAGTAGTCATGTATATTTTAATCACGGTTCTTATTATTATCGTTTGTATTTTATTAGCTGCAGTTGTGTTAATTCAGAATCCGAAAGGAGGGGGAGTAAGTGCATCGTTCAGCGGAGCAAGTCAGCAATTGTTTGGTGCATCTCGTTCTTCAGATGTTGTAGAAAAAGCAACTTGGACGTTAGCAGCATTAATGCTTGTATTTTGTTTAAGCACTGCATTCTTCATTAAACGTGATAAAGGTGCTGCTACAAGTAAAGTGGCTGTAGAAAAATCAGAAGTTGAAAAACGTTTGAATGAAACAGGAGGTTTTAATGCTCCGGTTCAGCCAACACAAACGCCAGCGTCAACCACACCTACTCCAACTAAATAATTCCGTTTATAAGTTATTATAATGTGCCATAGGGAAACCTGTGGCATATTTTTTTTAATAAAAGATATACCTTTACTTTAAACTTGACGTTAATATTGTTTTCATCGACTAACACCATTGTATATGCTTAGATTAATCATGCCTGTTGTATTTCTTTTATTGTTTATTGTTTGGGTACTTTATCACAGTTTTGTGAAAAAAGATATTAAAGCGCAAACTAATAATGTAGTGATTGGACTTTCATTCTTTTCGGTGTGGGCGCTTATTTATTGGTTTATCTTGTAAAGCCTTCTGTCTGCTTCATCAAGTGCCTCTTTTTTCCTATCCTTGTATTCTTAACCTGCTTAAAAATAGAACATGCCTTCTCAGGAATATAATCTCATTCACATCCTTCGAATTCTTAAGAAATGGAGAAATCATATTCTGATTATTTCCTTTGCCGCTATGGTGTTTACAGCACTATTTTCGTGGTTCTTTTTAGATGACTATTACCTTTCTTATGCACGTCTGTATCCGGTGAATATGGCTTATACCGATAGAAGCACCATGTTCAATATGAATGGAGGAGTCGATATTCCTTATTTTGGCGATAAAGACGATGTAAGCCGTGTGCTAACTACAGCAAATTCTGCAGAATTAGCCCAAATGCTGATTAAGAAATATGATTTAGTGAAGCATTATAAGATTGATACAACAAAAAAATATTGGAGAACTAAAGTTCAAAAAGAATTTGAATCCAATTATAAGGTTGTAAAAACAGAACAAGGAGCTATTGAACTTTCCATTTTGGATACCGATCCACAATTGGCAAAACAAATGATTGATGATGCCATTTCAATTACTGATGAAATTAATCGGAATACAGTGAATATGAACAAGGTGAAGCAAATTGAATTGTTCGATAATCTCAATTATGTGCAAACTATGCTTGTTCAAAAGAATGCCGATTCGTTGGCGAAATTGGCTAAAGAATATCATATTGTTGCCCGAAGCGTTGGTGGTTCTGAAATGATAGAAGGCGAGGATTATAATGCCGTACAAAACTATAAAGTGCTTGCCAGTAAACAGAAGGATGCAGTAGAACAGTTGAACAATAACATGGATATCCGTCAGCAGATTAAATCTTCTTTAGATGCCAATTCATTATCACTTTCTGTTATTGAAAAGCCTTCAGTAGCCGATAGAAAGGAAAAACCTAAACGTTCCATTATTGTATTGATTGCCGGTTTATTGGCCTTGGCAGCTTCAGTTTTTGGGGTGTTAACACTAGAGGAAATAAAAGATATCCGCACTAAAATTTGATAGTTTCAACCGACATTGAAAAGCGCTCGCTATACCTGCTATATGGTTTTGTAGCATGTACCGTTTTGCTTTTTGCTATTGGGGTGAAATTTGATACCCCAATCGTTGGTTTTGCTCCACTTGCCCTTTTGGTTTTTGTTTGGGCTTTTGCAAATTACAAAAGTTTATTCTTCCTGTTGGTGGCCATGTTGCCCATTTCTGTAGAGTATTATTTTTCTGATAGTCTCGCCACGGATTTACCCACCGAGCCTTTGATGATAGGTATGATGGGTGTAACCTTCTTGTTGTTAATAACTCGGCATAACCAATTCCCATTTCATGCGCTGAAACAGAAATTGTTTTTGTTGTTATTACTTCACTTATTTTGGATTTTACTTTGTGCCATTCAAGGTGAAAATTTTGTACACTCCTTTAAAGTGTTTCTATCTAAACTTTGGTATGTAACACCTTTCTCTATACTAGTATTATTTATTATTCGTTCCGAAGCCGATATTCGAAAGATTTTTTGGTGTTTATACATTCCGCTTACACTTGCCATTGTGGTAACATTATTCCGGCACGGATACTTTTATCACTTTTATTTTGAAGACATCAATCGCTCTGTTGGTCCATATTTCAGAAATCACGTGAATTATGCAGCCATGGTATCCATCTTTTTCCCATGGTTGTGGTTGGCCGATAAGTGGTATCCGAAAACCTCATTGAAATACAAGCTTATTCAGTTTTCGAAGCTATTGTATGTTGTAGCCATTTATTTCTCTTATACGAGAACATGTATGCTGGCACTCTTGGCCATGATTCCATTTTATTTTGTGATGAAGTGGGATTTAATGAAGCCTACACTCATTGCGGTTTTAGTTGTAGCCGCTATGGTAGTGGCAAATCTGGTGAAAGACAATCATTATTTAAAGTTTGCTCCGGATTTCAAACGCACTATTTATCACGATGATTTTAGCTCGCACTTAACGTCCACTTTTGCTGGTGAAGATGTGTCGAGTATGGAACGGGTGTATCGTTGGGTAGCGGCAAAACGAATGTTTGAAGACCGTCCGTGGATGGGTGTTGGGAATGGTAATTTTTACGAGTATTATAAAAAGTATGCTGTTGCAGAATTTGAAACATATATCTCCGATAACGAAGAGCGAAGTACAGTCCACAATTATTTTCTTTTGATTTTGGTAGAACAAGGCGCTATTGGGCTTGCTATTTTTGTTCTATTGACTATGTATATTTTCCTAGATGGGAACAAACGTTATCAAGAAACAAAAGATCGAGAAAAGAGAACTATACTCATTCTACTGCAAAGTATGGTGGCTATTTATGTCAATTTACTTTTAAGCGATATGCTAGAAAGTGATAAAGTAGGTACTATCTATTTTATGATTATTGGTTTGCTAGTAGCCCTAAATATTAACCTTATCCATTTCCCCAAACAAGGCATAGTTCAAGCATCAGAGGATGCGGATAGTAAGTAAGGATAAGTCATCGTCAAACACATCTTTTTTAGAGAAATTGACAATTTCGTCAATCAATTTTAGATTGAAAAGAGAAGGAGGTTCTTCATGATTTTTTTCGATGAATGGCACAAGCCGTTCTTCTCCATAATATTCTTCTTCAGCGTTTGACGATTCAGTAATACCATCGGTGTAGCTTACTATGAGCGAAGAAGGCGTTAGTGCAATTTTTTCGGAATGAATAAATGGTAGTTTATCGAAAGCTCCTAAAATGGTACAGCCGGTTTTTAAAGGCACAATTTTTTTGTCGATCATAGCGTACGATGGATTGTGACCGGCATTGATATATTCCAATTCCATTGTTTTGGTATTAATCAAACCAATGAATACAGTGATAAACGATTCCCCTTTTGTAAGATCTAATACACTTTTATTGAGGGTGGCTACTATTTCTTTAAGCGACAAATTTTGCTTTACAATAATGCGGAGGTTGGCTTGAAAGTTTGCCATGAGCATGGCAGCAGCAATTCCTTTTCCCGAAATATCGCACATGCAGAAAATATACTCGTAAAAACTTACCGGAATAAAATCGTAATAGTCTCCACCAATACCGCGGAATGGCTTGTAGAACGCAGCAATATCAAAGGTTTCATTTTTGGGGAATTTCCTTGGAATCAACAAACGTTGAATTTCCGAAGCTAATTCCAAATCCTTTTGAATTAATTTCTGGTTTACTTCTAAATCCGTTAACCGCTTGTTCTCGTTGGCAACGCAAATGATGTTGGAAATAATTTGAATGAACTTAATTTTTTCCTCTTTGGTGTTGAGTTTGTCTTCAGGGATATCGCCCACCAACATGTAAGCAATTGATTCTCCTTTCAGTGTAATTGGAATCACAAACTCGAATTCCGGTTCATCATAGGAGTTCAATGCCGTAATGTATTGTATGTCTTTATAACGTTGAACGTATTCTTTAAAGTTTTCTTTGAGAAACGATTCGTTTTCGCCATGGTAAGAAATGCATTCCCACTCGGAACTGTTTTTTTTGATGATTAGTGCATTCCGTTTGATTTCGAATTGTGCTAAGATGATTCCTTCGAGAATTCGTACCAATGCACTAATCGGTAAGTTGTAATTCACTGCCTGTGTGATTTCCAGCAATTGGTTGAACTGAAGTTGTTTTAATGAAAACAGCGGTTCGATTACACTTAATCGATCTTTATAGTATTCAATCTTATCAAACGGCATATAATCCAATCTTATGAAGTTTTTCCTTTAACATCTAATGCATCTCGAAGTCCGTTTCCTACCAAATTAAACGCCAACACCAACAGCATAATGGCTAATCCCGGGGCTAACGCTAAAAAGGCTTTTGATGAATCGATAAAATCGCGATATTCATTCAACATTCCCCCCCACGATGGGGCAGGAGGTTGAATACCTAGTCCAATAAAGCTAAGCCCCGATTCCACCAAAATAGCATTGGCAAAGTTCGAGCATGCAACAACGATAATGGGGCCCATTGCATTCGGCAAAATGTGAATGAAAATGGTGCGCATGTGGCTGTATCCCAAGCTAGAAGAGGCCGTCACAAATTCCATTTCGCGCAACAAAATGAATTGACCACGCACCAAACGCGCCACATCTACCCACATGGTTAACCCTACTGCAATAAAGATGAGTAAGAGTTTCGATTCTATTAATCCGCCTACACCAACATATAATCCCATGGCTAAAAGTAGTGTTGGGATTGCCCAGAATACATTGATTAGCCACATAATGCCTTCATCTACCCATCCCCTGAAATAGCCGGCCAATGCGCCTAAGAACACCCCAATAATAAGGGAAATAAGCACCGCAATTAATCCAACAAAAAGGGAAACACGAACGCCAATAATTAATCGACTTAGGATATCTCTTCCGAAGCGATCCGTGCCTAGTATATATTTCTTAGAAATCACAAGACCGTTTTCACTGTCTAAATCTGCTTTGGCAAATGTCTTCTCTTCGCCCTGAAAATGAAGTCCTTTGTAAAGTGTGCATTGAACGGAATCGCCTTTTTCTGTAGCTTTTGATACCGGTACTAAAGAATAGTTAACGGGAGTGCCAAAAAAGAAATGGTTTAAAAAGCCTAGTTTTTCTTGTGCTGAATTTTGCCGTTTTACCTTCACAAAATCTGTCTTGAAACCGGGTGGATGTGTTTCGAGTTCCAGCACTTGTTCATTGGCATCCGGAGTTCCATCCGGTGCAATTTGGTAGGCAAACACTGCAAGTAACAAACACAATAAGATAATCACCAAACCAACCATGGCAGAGCCGTTGCGTTTGAAACGCTTCCAAGTTTTTTGATTTAATGAATCTGAACTGCTCATCTTATTGTTTTATCTGTCTTCCTTTCCAAATGTAGGATTTCTTTAAAGATAAAAAACCAATGGAAACAACATATAAAATATGCATACATTCAAAAATAGGCATGCCCCAAATCAGTTTTTTTCGTTTAAAAAAGGCAAGTGAAGGGTAAATGATGAATGAATCAACTATTGTTTTAAGCATAAAAGTTGTTAGCAGTAGCCAAACCGGAACTATAAACAATAGCGTTAAAGGGAATAAGAGCAGTACATACAAATTAAGGAGATAGATGCCCAATAGTGCTACTTTTACGGTGTTGTTTTTGTAGCTGGAACTTTTACCTGCCCAACGAATACGTTGTTGAATAAAACCTAAAAGTGTTCTTTCCGGATGCGTTACAACAATACTATCTGCTGATGCTATAAACCCAACCGGTTTGCCGGCTGCCATAAATTGCTGCAATAAAAAAATATCATCGCCCGAAGGAAGGTGAATATTGTTGGCATAGCCATTCAACGCTAAGAATATTGATTTGTCGAATAGCATGTTGGCGGCATTTCCCAACATCGGTATTTTATGTTGTATGGTCCATTTTGTGCAGGCCATCATAGCCACTAAATCAATCTCCTGAAAACGAGTAAAAAGGGTGTCGCCTTTCGAAAAACAAACAGGGCCAAATGCCAGTGCCAATTGTTGTTTTCTATATTCAGTAAGCATACTTTCTATCCATTGCGACTCCATCGTGCAATCGGCATCTGTTAGTAAAACAGTATTGGAACGACACTTGGAAAGCGCTAAAGCAATGCCTCTTTTCTTGTTGGATGTGTTTCTGAAATCCTCTCCCAGATGTTGTTTCAGTTTGATGAATGTATTAGAAATATTGCTGTTTTGGAGGATGGATGCTGCCGTTTCTGCGCTTCCGTCTTCGCTAAAATCGTCCACTAAAATCAGCTCAAACGATGTAAAGGTTTGGCAAAGCAATGCCTGAAGTAACGCGGGAAGTTTAGCGGCTTCGTTTCTAAAACAGATAATAAGACTGATTTCCGGTGGCATGAATAAATTCTCTTTCCAATGTAATAAGGAATTCCAATATTTCATATCCGATAACTGTTGCATTTGCGTTTCAATGCAAACTATCGGCTGTTTGTTTTGTTTCTTTTCTTTTTTTACACGAATCATGTAAATTAGGCACTATTCCCTCAAACTTAACTATGCGCCTACTTATATCCCTTTTGCTATTCACTTTTGCTCAACAATCGTTCGCCCAAGCGGTAATGCTCGATACCGCCAAAAGCAATTATATACGAGTTGGCGATGTCAAAATTCATTACAAAGTATGGGGAAAAGGCGAGCCCATTGTGTTATTGCACGGAGCTATGGAATATTGGAAAGAATGGAAAAATCAGATTCCCGAGTTAGCTAAAAAATATCGTGTAATAGCTGTGGATACCCGCGGACATGGCGAATCCAGCTTCACCGATGTACCGTTGAGTTATGATATGTTTGCCGAAGATATTATAGCGGTAATGAACAAAACACAAATCGACAGTGCCAATGTAATTGGCTATGGCGATGGAGGGATTATTGCCATGAAAATTGCGATGAAATACCCATTACGCGTGCGAAAAGTAATTGCAATCGGGTCGAATTGTAGACCTGATTCTACAGCCGTATATCCTGAAATTATTCAAAAGGTAAAGGCTTGGGATATCGATAAAATGGCCTTCTACCTGCAAATGAAATTCAAAGAAAATCCAAATCCGAAGTTGTTGAATGCCTTTGCAAAGCGTATGCAAACATTGCTCCTTACCGAGCCGAATTTAAGTGCCGATGATTTGGATGCCATTAAATGTCCGGTGTTGTTCATGGTTGGCGATCACGATCTCATTAAAATTTCGCACACCGAGTTTATGTACGAAAATGTACCCAATGGTTTTTTAAGTGTTATTTCCGGAGCAACGCACTACTGTATTAAAGAAAAACCAGCAGTGGTAAATGCCGTAATTCGTGATTTCATTCAATGGCCGGCCACAAAACTGAAACGCTTTTAAAAAAAATGTATTTTCATCGTTCCAATAATAAAATAAGTTGAAAGGAACGCTACTTGCATTTTCATTCTTTTTTTTCGCAGATATCTTTGCGATCCGGATTCACTTGCCAAGTGGACACAAAACAGATTCTGCTTTTTCCAAAGAGGTTGTTGTTACAGGTTCTATGAAGGAAATGCGAAAAGATGAGCTCGCCATCCCTATTCAAATTTATGATGCCGCATACTTCCAACGCCAAAACATATCGAATTTGCAAGATGCGATGCGCATGATTAGTGGCATACAATCGAATATTGATGGGAGTTTAGATGGCGCAGGGGATATTGAAGTGAATGGACAAGAAGGCGTGTATACTTTAGTTTTATTGGATGGAGTGCCCATTTCCGGGGGGAATGCAACCGTTTATGCCATGAGTGGAATTCCGCTCAGCTTAATTGACCGTATTGAAGTAATGCAAGGACCATCTTCCACTGTTTACGGCTCTGACGCTGTATCCGGTGTAATCAATGTTATTACTAAAAATGTAGAAAAAGCGAATCGATTATCAGTAGAAGGCTCATTGAATTCATACCTGGAAAGTATGGCTGAAGTTAGTTTCAAAGTGAATACAGGTAAACTTCAAGGTTTGTTTGCGTTCAGTAATTTTAACCAGCCTCATGCTTGGGATCTCAATAACGACAAGTATTTGGATATTCCATTACAAAACCGATTTGCTTTTTTCAGTAAATGGACCATGCGCAATCGTTTTCAAAAACCTTCCAATGTGTGGTTTCGATATGCCAACGATCGAAGAGATGGAGGCGAGTCCGATTTTAGTGCAAAGTACAGAGGCTCCGACTATATTTATGGGGAAAGCATACGGATGAATCGATATGAAGCTGTTGGCAATTTTGCACTCCCATTTGCTAACGAAAATGTATCGCTCATCACATCCTTTACTGCGCAAGACTTGAATTCTTTTTATGGCATAAAATCCTTTGTGAGTAACGAACAAAATGCGCAAATTCAATTGGTATACGACAAGAATATTGCTCGCATTAGCGATTTGATGTTAGGGGCCGCTTATCGTTTCTACCGCTTCAACGATAATCAACCCGGCACATACGATACTATTGCTGGAGCCAATAAGGATAAAGCTTTTATCAGTCATTCTCCTGCACTTTTTTTACAAGATATGATTCATGTGAATGCCCAAAATGAAATTCTTGCAGGCATTCGTGTAGAGTACAACACCGCTAACAAAGGTTATGCTATTTGTCCGCGTTTCGATTACAAATGGATGTCGGAGAATAAAGTGTCATCGGTTCGATTAGGCTTGGGTTCTGGATTTCGTTCTCCGAATTTATTTGCCGATGATCGTATTGGTTATACTCAAGGCAAAAAAATGGAATTTGCCGATGACCTAAAAAACGAATTAGCGTATGGTATTCATTTGCATTATGAGTGGAAGAAACCTATAAATGAGCAACGGATTCGTTTTGAGGCACGCACTTTTTTTAACGCAATAGTCAATAAAATTGAAGCAGAATTAGAAGAAGATAATGAAACGGTTTTATTCTCTAATGATAGTACACACGTACTTTATTTCGGCTTGCAAACTAGCTTAGAAGCTCGATTTTCAATACCGTTGTATTTACGTGTTGCTGCTACCTTTCAGCAATCGTACCTTCTGCGTAAGACAGCCCAAGAAACAAGTTTTGAACAACAGATTAATGCTCCTGCATTAAACGCCAACTTCGAATTGGGTTACGATAATGAAGCCAAAGGTGTATTGGTTAGTGTGAATGGTGTTGTGAATTCGCCTATGCATTTAAATGTGCAAGAAAACGATACACGCGCGAGTGTCTCTCCTTGGTTTTGTATCATGAATGTATTGCTGGAAAAGCGCTTTAAAATGGGCATAAGCGTAAGTGTTGGTGCAAACAATATACTTAATTTCGTGCCCAAGAATATTTTTCTGCGTCCGAATGATCCGTTTAACTACACCGCAGATAACACTACCACAAATCCTAACGGTCATCGCTTCGATTCTTCTTATACCTACTCGCCCATGAAAGGAGCATATGGTTTTATTTCGCTAAAGTATATTTTGCCGTAGTGTTTTTACGGGTTAAGTCGAGGAAAGAATAGGCATAAGCATGCTTTTCATCTTTCTCGAAACGCTGCTCATTACTGATGTCCCATTCGCTCCAATCTATAGTTGGGAAAAATGCATCCGCATCAAAGGTGTGATGAACGATAGTTAAATAGATTGTATCGGTGCGTTCAAACAGTTGCTTGTAGATTTCACTTCCGCCAATAATCATCAATTCGCGCTCATTACAATCGGCCGCAAAAGTAACCGCTTCATCAATGGTAGCCACCGATTTACAACCTTCAAACTGTTGGGTTCGGGAAACCACAATATTAGCTCTGCCGGGTAGCGGACGAAATTTTGCAGGAATCGATTCGTATGTTTTTCGGCCCATCAGCACATGATGCCCGTAGGTAATTTCCTTAAAACGTTTCATATCGTTCGGTAAACTCCACAACAAATTACCATGCTTGCCAATGGCAAAATGTTCGTCAACCGCAACTACCATAGCGCAGCGCATGGTTAATATTTGTCTTTTGACGGGTTGTACAATTGATAGAGTAAATCCTTAGCGCGGAAAAGTTGTGCTTTTACAGTACCGATAGGAAGGTCTGTCTTTTCCGCAATCTCGTCATACGACAACTCTTCAAAGTAGCGCAGTTCAATTAATTGACGGTATTTCGGATTTAACTTCTCTACAATGGCGCGGAGTTTCAAAGCTTTCTGTTCTTTGATAATAGACTCTTCCGGGTCTTCACTTTTATCCGGTAAATGCAATGGAGTCGAGTTTTCGTCTTCATCGCGCGGAGCCCCATCTAACGAAGTAATTTGTAATTTCTTCTTTCGAATAAAGTCTATACAGTTATTCGATGCAATTTTAAATAGCCAGGTACTAAAAGCAAAATCTTCGCTGTAAGCTTGAATGTTATTGAACGCCTTCGAAAAGGTAATCATTAAAATATCGTCCGCATCGTCACGGTTGTGTATCATTTTCAGAATCATGAAATAAACCGACTGGCGGTATTGTTCCATCAATTTTGAAAACGACACCTGATCGCCCTCCTTCGCTTTGCGAATCAACTCGAAGTCCGTGTTCGATTTTGGTTTCTTTATTTCCATTCCTTATTCGGTGAAGTTAATGATTTGAAAAATAATAATGGAAGATTTATCACAAAAATAAAGTCAAGTATCGGTAGATACGGAATGAGATCATGATTGTTTAGTTTTCCACTGATTCGTGCATGGAAAACGAACTTAACCAATACTGTGCCAAATATGGCAATTAATCCAAATATGTACTGTTCAGGGTAAAAAACAAACAACAAGGGCGTTAAATAGAACGCAAAGTTGAGGAGTGCGAACAAAAAGAGCAGTAACCGATGGTGCAATTTATAATGGTAACTGGTTTTAGCGTGACGGCTTTTTTGCGTCATCCAATCCGCATAAGTGGCTTTAGGTTGCGAATAGATAAACGAATCTTTGTTCAACGCAATTTCTGTAGAACTGGTTTTGGCATTAGCGTTCACAAACAAGTCATCATCGCCCGAAATCACATGTTTATATTTCTCAAAGCCATTCCACTCCTGAAACACCGATTTTTTAAAGGCCATATTTCGTCCAACACCCATATACGGCATACCCATCAGCGCGTACGAAAAATATTGCATAGCCGTCATCACATTATCGAAACGAATTAATTTATTGATAAACCCCGATGCTTTAGTAAACGGAGCGTAACCCAATACAAACTTCGTTTCGTGTAAGAAATCGGCAATTAAATGTTGTAACCACAAGGTGTTCGAAGGTTTACAATCGGCATCGGTAACTGCAATCGTTTCGTAAATAGCCGCTTCGATTCCCACTTTAAGCGGGAATTTTTTGCCCAACATCGGTTTTTCGATATCTTTTTTGATGTTAATCAGGCGCAGATTCGGATTGCGTTCGATGTATTTTTCTACGACCTTGGCCGTTGCGTCTGTAGATTGGTCGTTCACCACAATCACTTCAAACTTCGGGTAGTTCTGAATCAGCACCACTTTCAAGTTTTTCTCTAAGTTCTCCGCTTCGTTTTTTGCACAAATCACTACCGAAACAGGCGGCAATTTTTCCGGTGCGTACTGTTTAGGTTTGAAAAAAAGGAGTTTTCGGAAAAAAACAAGGTAGTAGAGAAGAAGCGCCCCGCATATACCTAAATAAAGTTCAAGTACCCAATTCATTGCACAAACCTAAATAAAAAAGTGATTTTGTGCTTTTTTAGGCCGTTGATAATATGATGTTTTTGTTAGCTATGTCTAAAATACCTAACACCGTTTATACCGGAAAAGTGTTTTGGGCGTTTTAACGGGCTTTCCGTTCCAATCTTTTGCTCGCTTCGCGCAAAAGGATTTCCACTGCAATCCCGAACGCAGCATAGTGCTTGCATTTAAAATTTTTCGATTTAAGGTAGATCGATTTTGTTATTGCTAATGATAAAGATGATTTTGAAAATCGAATCCTACTGCAATGCCACTAAATGAAAGCTAATGGACTATCTGTCTATTTTTGCCCAACCCCGGCTTTTCCGTGTTTTATGGAATTAAGCCTATCTTCGTTGCAAAGCGAAAATATGCTAACTGTTCAGCAATGGCTTCAAGAGTTTGTGCAAGTAACTGATGAGGAATTGGAAGCTATACAAGCGATTATAGAAACCTCAACGTTAAATGCCAATGAAGTTATCTTGAAGCAAGGTCAAGTTTCTTCTAGCATTGGGTTGTTGGTGAAAGGGGCTGTACGTACCTATTTTACCGACACACAAGGCAACGATAAAGTGGTGGGATTTATCTTTGAAGGTCAACCTTTAATTGCAGTAGAAAGTTTTTTCAATCAATTGCCCAGTTCGGTTACCACCGTTACGCTAGAGCCATCTGTTATTGTTTGGACAGACCTTGAACGTTACACCGCTTTTATCAACAAGTTTCCAAAATATAATAGTGTCTTGATTTCGGCCTTGGCAAAGTGGTTTGCCGAGGGTAAATATCGAATGGAGTATTTACATCAACCACTGGCTAAAGATAAGTACGATAAAATGTGCGAACTACACCCCAAAATAATTGAACGTGTACCCCTTAAATACATCGCTTCATATTTAGGGATTACGCAAGAAACCCTTAGCCGAATAAGAGGTAATAAATAAGCTTGTCACATTAGCTTTTTGACTTTTATCAATAAATACGAGGCCACTCATTATTTGATATTTATCAAACAACAAATCCAATCATCCATCTATTTTAGCAACAGCAAAACAAAAGTAGTTACTAAATATTTTTTATGAATCAATTCGGAAATGTATTGTTGATTGCCATGCCCGGCTTCTTTGTGCTTATCATGTTTGAAATGTTTTGGGGTCGATGGAAACATAACGAACAACAACCGCTCATAGATGCTGTAGCCAGTGTAGCCTGTGGCTTTACCAATATCTTAAAGGCAACACTTGGGCTTACCATTGTTATCTTTTCGTATGCATGGATGGAATCGCATTTGCATATAATACAGTTGAGTGCAAGTAGTGCTTGGACGTATATCATTACCTTTGTTGCCCTCGATTTTATTGGCTATTGGATGCATCGATTGAGTCACCGCGTTAATTTTTTTTGGGGACATCATGTGGTGCATCATAGCAGCGAAGAATTTAATTTACCCTGTGCATTGCGCCAAGGCATTACCATGATAACGAACCTAACCACTTTGGCTGTTTTCCCTTTGGCCTTAATGGGGATTCCTCCGCAAGTGTTAGGTATTGTAGGCCCTATTCATTTGTTCAGTCAGTTTTGGTATCACACGCGGTACATTGGCCGTTTGGGTGTATTGGAATATATATTTGTAACGCCTTCTGCGCACCGGGTACACCACGCCATGAATGATATGTACATGGATAAAAACTACAGTGCCATTTTTATTATCTGGGATCGAATGTTTGGGACCTATCAAAGCGAGCTGTCTACCGAGCCTTGTGTTTATGGTATGCGCAGACCGGCACAATCGTGGAACCCTATAGTTATTAACTTTAAGCACTGGTATACTTTGGCTAAAGATGCTTTTTATACGCAAAAGTGGAGCGATAAAGTAAAGCTGTGGTTTATGCCCACAGGTTGGCGACCCGCAGATGTTTCCGAACAATATCCATTGTTTACAATTCAAACTATGAACGACTTGCAAAAGTACAATCCGGGTTACAGCAAATGGTTTGTCCGCTACAGTTTCATGCACATACATATCGTATTTTTATTGGTGTGTTTTTTGTTTTTTCGGTTTGGAGAAATCACCAAAGCCGATGCGCTGTTGAATGGCATTATGCTGCTGCTCGCTGTTTTTGGATTCACCGCTATGCTTGATAAAAAGCACTACGGGTTTATGGGTATGTTGTTTACCTCTATCGGTATTGTTGTTTTTGTTTTGGTAAAAGGCGACTGGTTTGGCTTGAATAGTTTTGTTCCGTTTGGCTCAGTTGCAGTAGTCACTTATTTTACGCTGGCAGCGTTAATCGTAGGCTGGTTTTATAAAACGGAATTGGCTATAGCAGAGTTGTAACAGTATTTGATGTGCTGTAAAGTTTTCTTGTTTTTATAGGGCGTGTAACCGGCTGTTCGTTACAATCTTTGCCATAAGAATGAGCAAAGGATTTCCACTGCCATCCGGCACGCGGCATCTGTTTTCAATCAAAAGCATTCGTTTATTCGTATTCTATACTGTTGTTGATCCCCTGACCAACAGTAGCGAAGCAATGGAGATTGAAATCTCCATTTTATATTTCCCTCAATTCGGAAGACTTGAGGGAACGGGGGACCATCAATATAATGTCAATAGTTTCGTTACGTGATGACAGGAGCCGAGGGTAAAGAAAATAAATCCAAATAATGGTAATGATGTCTTAGATTACATGGTTCTATTGTTCTAGTTTGTAATTGTGTTTATCACAAACCGTTTTTTTTTCATTGCTGAACAGCTATGCTTATAATAGTTTCGTTTCATAATCGAGAAACTACACTTAACAAGTGAAATTTCTTTTAAAAACCAAAATCATGAAAACGAAATTAATCTATGCCACATTCTTTTGCTTAACCGCAATTTTATCGTGCAAAAAGGAAAATGCTTTGCAGAAAAACTATACCGAATTGAATGCCATTGCCCAACCTATTGATCTTCCCAAAGTAAACGAGAGTATTGCACAACGGCTCTACGATACGGTAGCCGATATTCGAGCCGCATTTGTAACACAACTCGCCACCGACTATCCGGGCCTAAAATCGCAAATGGATGCAGATTGGAAAACGTATATCGAAACCACCGACACTGCACTTCAACAAAGCGCACTCAATAAATTTAATCAGTTGTATTATACCCCAGTGCTGAATACCTGGAATAAAATAGCGCCTTCTATTTCCACCTTGAATGCTCGTTACAGTGCCATTTTAGGAAGCACACCATTTATTACAGGACCGTTTGGGACAATTACTGTTTTATCGAACGAAGTGCCCAATGGAGTACTTCCTGATTACCCCAACGACAGCACAAAAGGATATATTGCTTGTAATCAATTATCGAAAAACGAAAGTTGTGGTGCCATAGCCGCAAACACGATAGTACATGGTGCTTATTCTACTACTGTTGATATGCGCGCATCATTAGCAGGAGGATGTAACATTACCACCACAAACGGAATAAAAACAAACTTACCTGATCGTGTGTATCGATACCTTTCCGTGAAAACAAGATGTAATTATTCCGATTTTCATTGTATAGCCGGTGCGTTTATTGGCGGAAGTTATGCACAAGCATCCTTTTCTTTGGGAATAGATATAGATGGGGTGAATACGATGAATCGAGAAATCATAAATGCAAGTGTTGTAGCGCCTATCATTTGGTATGCTGAAGCGTCAATGCCTATATCGTTTAACACCGAACTTCCTATTGCTATTCGCAACGATGCCGGCTTGGCAATTGGCGAATATCATGCTTATACGAAAACAACTAATCAGGTTTCAACCGGGGGGGTAATAACGGGGAGTATTAGTGATACCCATTTTAGTAAGAATTACACAACACTCTATTATACAAAATAGAATAAGTAAGGGATACTTAAAAGGCAAATGCTGTTTACCCTCGTTTTTCTTGTTGTGCTTTTTTCTCCATGGTTCGTGTCACCACGGACCATTAATATAATGTCAATAGTTTCGTTTCGTGATGACAGGAAATGAGGGAAAATTTATTTACACATAGTCATGTACATAATCGCGGCAATGAGGCAAAGTATAAGAATGCCACCTACTTGTGCCGACTCACGTTTTATCTTAATTTGTCTTTTTATCTCGGCTCGCTCTTTTGCTATGGCATCAATAGTCTCATCAGCCGCTTTTATTTTGCTTGCTATAAGTGCTTGTACTTCCTCTTTACTTAAGTTGTGCTTTTCCATGGGTAGGTTTTTGGGAAATGATTACTGTTATTTATCGAATTACATATACTGCCGTAAATACTTAATCACATTGTCAATACCGGCTTTCATTTCCAACCAATATTGTTCTTCGTTAAAAGTTGACCATTTTTTATAATAACCATCTACATAAAGCGATGTCATTTTTAAATATGGAGTCCAATAGAACTTAAACCCTTCAAACATAAATTCTTTGTATTGTGGTAATGCTCGTTTATGCAATTCAGCAAACCACTTTTCGTCTTTATTGAATACAAATTCTACACGGTGTGTAATTCGAATATCAATATTATCGAAATAGTTTTTGGAAACACAACACCAGTTACCGTTAACTTCTTGGGCTTTAAACTTCTTGTTCAAGAATATTTTGTTGAGTTTTCTACATTGGTCTTCTGCAAATTCATCAGGTGTTTTAATGATGTTCATCTCAAACCCTTCTTCAATGGTTTCTCTACTTTTTTTCTCGATGTGTGCCCCATTCACTATATCGCGAATTTCGCGTATGGCATCCAAAAATATTTCTTCGCCATCGCCTCCTGCGCCAAACAAATGTTCATCTTCTTCTAAAGCATCTCTGTGTAATAAAACACTCATTTCGCGATTGTTGAGTTGCGAGAACTCGTACAAATTCATAGAACCAATAATCATGTAATGCTCGTTGTAATAACATTTAGCATGCACATTGGGGTGATGTAATAAATTGAGGTTCGAAAGCTCCATCAATTTCTTTTTCTCTATCACCGATAATTTATCTTCTCGGTAAATGATGGTTGTTTCTACACCTCTTTGGTTTGCTTTTTTTTAGTGATTAAAAATTTGCTCCGACATTTTGATGTACGGAACTATAATAATAAGCTCTCGCTCTGTTTCATCAATTAACTTTGGAATCCATTGATTAAGTAGGGTGGTGTTTAAGAATTTTGCCATTGACTGTTTACGTTGATTTCATGCTTGCGAAAGATATTTGTTTTTGAATAAAAATCAATGTACTCCCGTTCGCATAATCAATTAAACAGGACATAGAACTACAAAAGCCCATTTTTTCCAGCATGTACTGTCAACTTTCCAACTTAAAACTTATCTTAACCCACAGAAAAGTAAATACCATTTAATGATGAATTTAAACGTATTGAAACCAAGAAAGGCATTGAACAAGGCCTTCTTAAAAGTAAAGCCCAATCGGTCTGAAATTGAAAGTTTCAAGACTAACCTTATTACCCTGCTCAACCATACCAATGATTCGGAAAGTGAAGAACACCATAAAAATCTTGTGTCGGATTTCCTTAAAGATACATACTACAAACAAAATCATTTCATCAATACCAAAGGGCGTAACGACCTTGTAATTCACAACGGCTCAAATGCTAATAGCACTGTGGGAGTAATAATCGAAGCCAAAAAGCAAACTAACAAGGCAGAGATGATGACGGTCAAAAAGCTGAATACAAAGGCTTTTCAAGAATTGGTATTGTATTATTTGCGCGAAAGAATTACTCAAAAGAATTTAGAAGTAAAGCACTTAGTAGCAACCAACATTAATGAATGGTATATTTTTGATGCTACGCTTTTCGACCGACTTTTTGCACAAAACAAAAATCTTGTAAAACAATTTACTGATTTTGAGGAAGGCCGATTGGCTGATAATAAAACAGACTTTTTTTATAAGCAAATTGCTGAACCTTTTATATCTGAAATAACATCTGAAATTGAATTTACTTATTTTAATTTCCAAGACTACCAGAAACCGCTAAGGAATAACGATAAAGCCGATGACGCATCGCTGATTGCATTATTTAAGTTGTTGTCACCTGAACATCTTTTAAAACTGCCTTTTGCCAATGATAGCAATAGTCTTGATAAACGATTCTATAGCGAGTTGTTACATATCATTGGCTTAACTGAAACTAAAGAAGGAGGTAAGAAATTAATTGGTAGGAATAAAGAAGGCGAGCGCAACACAGGCTCTATTCTTGAAGATACTATCATACAATTAGATAGTCTGGATAAACTCAGTCGTTTAGAAAAACCAACACAATTTGGAGCTACTACACAGGAACGTTTATTTAATGTAGCGCTAGAATTATCCATTACTTGGATTAACCGTATTCTATTTCTCAAACTGTTAGAAGCGCAATTGATAACCTATCATAAAGGAGATAAAGCGTACTCGTTTCTTAATCTCGATAGCATCAAAAATTACGATGATTTAAATAGTCTTTTCTTTCAAGTGCTAGCTCGTAAATATGAGGAACGTAACCAAGATGTAAAAAAGCTATTTGAAAAAGTACCATACCTTAATTCATCGTTGTTTGAGCCTACCGATATTGAACAAGTTACTTTATTTATCAGTAACTTGAAAGACGATAAAACAATCCCCGTAATTGCCTCTACAGTTCTAAAAGATAAGCAAGGCAAAAAGCGGACAGGGCAATTGAATACGCTAGAGTACTTATTTGAATTTTTGAATGCCTACGATTTCAGTAGCGAAGGTTCGGAAGAGATACAAGAAGACAACAAAACTCTAATCAATGCCTCTGTGCTAGGATTGATTTTTGAAAAAATAAATGGCTATAAAGACGGTTCCTTTTTTACACCGGGTTTTATTACCATGTATATGTGCCGCGAAACAATTCGTAAAGCGGTGGTTCAAAAGTTTAACGAAACCAAGCAATGGAATTGCATTAGTATTGAAGAACTCTACGATAAAATTGAAGACCGCAAAGAAGCCAACCAAATTGTAAACAGTATTAAAATATGTGACCCGGCTGTGGGTTCAGGGCACTTTTTAGTTTCGGCATTGAACGAAATCATAGCGGTTAAAAACGACTTGAAGATTTTAGTAGATCGTGATGGTAAACGATTGAAAGAATATCAGGTAGAGGTTGTAAACGATGAGTTGATTGTTACAGATGATGATGGAGAGTTATTCGAGTATAACCCAACAAATAAAGAAAGCCAACGCATTCAAGAAACGCTATTTCACGAAAAGCAAACCATTATCGAAAACTGTTTGTTTGGGGTAGATATTAATGCCAATTCGGTAAAAATATGCCGTTTGCGTTTGTGGATTGAGCTTTTAAAAAACGCCTATTATAAAAATGCTACCGAGTTAGAAACATTACCTAATATCGACATCAACATTAAATGCGGCAACTCTTTAGTGAGCCGCTTTGCAATTGATGCCGACATGAAGCAAGCTCTCAAAAAGAGCAAATGGACAATTGACAGCTACCGATTGGCTGTTGACACCTACCGTAATGCTGAAAACAAAGAGCAGAAACGCGAAATGGAACGTTTGATTGCGGATATTAAATCAGATTTTAGAAGTGAAATTGCTCGGACTGACCCTAAAATTCAAAAGTTATTAAAGTTAGAATATGATTATGGTGTCTTAGTAGCACCCAATATTTTTAATGAAGATGCAGCCGCTTATGGTTCTAAAGCAGACAAAAAAAAGGCAAAAGAGCGCGAAGAAAAATTATGGGCAGAGGTGCAAAAACTAAAAGCTGAAATAGAAGAAATAAAATCTAATAAGATTTTTGAGCATGCTTTTGAATGGCGTTTTGAATTTCCTGAAGTACTGAATAATGATGGTGATTTTGTGGGCTTTGATGTTATAATTGGGAATCCACCATATATAAATTTTGCAAATCTCCCAGAAGCAGAAAGAGAATATTATAACAAGTTTGAACTATACAAGAATAAAACTGATTTGTATGCTTTCTTTGTTGGATTAGGAGCAAAAATTAAAAATCAGAAAGGCTTCATTTGTCTTATTATACCTCACACTTGGGTATCAACAACAAGTTTCCTGCCGCTACGAAAACTACTACTTGACCAAATAAATTTAATGTCAATTGTTGAACTTGATTTTGGAGTGTTTAAAGATGCCTATGTTAAAACCGTAATCATTCAAACGGACAACAAGCCAAAAAGTAAAATCCGATTACTTGATGAAAATTTTGTTTTGAAAGTTGAAATTCCAAAAGAAACAATTCAAAAAGATGAAGAATTAAAAATCAATCTGACTTGGAACCTTATTAAACATAACATCTATACAAAAATAAAAAATGATGCAATAAAGCTTGGGAACATAGTTCATTTTTCAAGGGGCATTAAAACTAGTAACGACAATAGATTTTTATTTAATAAAAATAACGGTAAGGATTGTTATAAAGTCATAAGAGGCAGGAATATCAAAGCATATAGAATTGACTATGACAACGAATACATTTGGTATCGGCCAGACTTGATGAAAGAGAAAGCAGGGTGTTTGCCTCACACAAAGGAATTGTTTTTAACACCTGAAAAAATAATTACTCAGCGAGTAAACAGTAGCGGACAACTATTAGCGACTTACGACAATGATCAGTTTTTTTGTTTAGATACTACAAATGTTTCATCTGAAATTATTGATAAAAACTACGACTTAAAATTTATTGTAGGTTTAATAAATTCAAAATTGATTAATTGGTGGTTTAATGACGAATTTAAAAATCCAACTATCAGTGGTTATGAATTACATCAAATACCAATAAAACACGACAAGCAAACAGAGAAAGAAATAGCGAAACTCGTAACTACTATTTTAGAAAAAAACAAATCAGGCAGGAACATTGAAGATCTCATAACCAAAATTGACAGTCTTGTTTACAAACTTTACAACCTAACAGAAGAAGAAATTAAAATAGTTGAAGGTAATAGCTAAAATAAAACAACCCCACTACTCGCTTGCCGTGGAAAGGCTCCTTTCGTAGGGCTGTTTTATAAGTCCAAATATAGTATATCGTTAAATAGGTCAGCGAAAGACCAACAAAAAAAGGCACAAGCTATTTGCTCGTGCCTTTTTGTATGTTGATTGTAGTTTATAAAAAAATGCTGATGGAACCTGTTTCAAGTCACAATGAGTGAGTCCGGCATCCTGCATCAGCGGTGTAAAGGTATTGGAATTTTGGAAAAATACACGTTACCCCACCCCAAACATAAACTTCCCCTCCCCTAAACATAAACCGACCCTACCTAGAGGGTGGGGGTAGCCACCATTCGGGTAGGGTCGGTTGTCCTATTTGCTCCCCTGAGTTAACCTTTTGGGTAGGGTATGTTCACCTTTTGGGTGGGTACCCCCACCCCTAGGGGTGGGGGTAGTTAACCTTTTGCCTACCCTCGGTTTATGTTTTGGGTAGGTAAACCCATTTATGGTGTGGTCGTTTCCGAAGAAGAACCACCTTGGTTCGCAAATCGGGATTTTAACAAATCGTAAATGGTATCGGCACCTGCTACACCTGCATTCGCTGCCGCCTCAAAATTGCGGTAGGCTGCCAATGCCGATACATAGGCTTCGCTTCCGGCTAATAATTGGGTATCGCTAATGCGTTCCGATAATTGATTAACCAGTGTAAACAGTTCATCGAGTTGCACAAAGAGGGTCATGTCTTTTTGCATTTCTGCCACATTAAAATAGGCAGGCAATAAGCCGGGGTTGTTCACCATCGAATTAATGGCATCTTCAGTAAAGGCTTTGTTGGATACATTGATTTTAGGCAATGATGTGCGCTCTTCTACCGTTAATCCCAATAAAAAGGGCATATTGGTTTGAATGGTTTGAATAGCTGTTTTTACAGCAGTGATTTGTGCCGCAGTCATAGTAATGCTGAGGCGGTTGTTGGTGATGTTCGCCATAGTAATTGGTTTTGATGTGCCTACTCTTGGATCCCCTTTTCGGCATCCGGGGTTATTTGTTTTGAAATAGGGTGAAGGCAAACAGGACGCTTACCTACGTGATATAAACCTAAAATGGGTTTATGAAAAAACCAAGCGAGTTTGGGTTGGGGGTAGGTTTAAGGGGTGGAGTTAAATTGGCCTCAAACCTAGCCTTGAATATAGTTATAATCCTTCCGGCTTTCCTTACATTTTCCGTAGAAATACGGAGATTTTGCGTAGAAATACGCAAAGTGCTGTTGCGTAGAAATACGGGAAAATTGCGTAGAAATACGGTTGGAATTGTGAGGGGGAATGGGGAGGTTTGTGGGAAAATAATTATAAAATGTTATTGAGTGGTCCGTGACGACACGAACCACGGGATACGAATACTAAGTTATAAACAAATTAAACCATGAGTAAAATTTACA
This sequence comes from Chitinophagales bacterium, assembly GCA_044226285.1. GTDB lineage: Bacteria > Bacteroidota > Bacteroidia > Chitinophagales > LD1 > CALAYL01. Next base: position 130,747 of record JBGAHI010000005.1, read on the forward strand.
ACTATAGCGCATTTTACGTTAGCGAACCATTTAGTGAATCAGGACTTGGAGCGTATGCTTCTAAAGATTTTTGTTATTACAATATGTTAAAAGCATGGAAAGGTTTAGACAGCACATTTCCGTTTAATAATGCTCATGATACGACTTATAATGTTCGTGATAATAGTGATTGGGAATCAACACTTAAACCAAGACTTCGTGAAAGACTAAAAAAATCCGAGAATATCATCCTGTTCTTAGGTGATAGCACCGCAAACTCGCGAGCCTTAAGAGAAGAAATAGATTATGGAATAAATACTCTTGGACTTCCGGTAATTGTAATTTATCCTGATTTAAAAACTAAAGAAGATTTATTAAACATTGATAAAACAAGATTGAACAATACTGTTTTAAGTTTATGGGATAAATTGCCCGTATTTAGAGATTCAAAATCGAAAGTTCCTGTATTACATATTCCACTAAATAAAGAAATTATTCGAACAGCATTAAACAATGCAAGTTTTAGATTGGCTTCAAAAAAAGAGGCTAACGATTATTTTTATAATAACTAAAAATATGAAAGTTAAATTATTCAACAAAGGTGTTAGAGACAGATTCTGGCTTTTCTTTTCAATAACTTCTGGTATTTTATCATTTATACTACTTTTTATTACTGTTCCGGATCAACACAAAGATTGTTTAAGATACTTTGGATATCTAATTTTTCTTGTGTTGATTATAGTTTATTTATTTATTTGGTGGAAAGCGAATAGCCTTACAGATATTAGTGTTGATGTAGATGGAAGCACTGTTAATATTAAGTGTGGTGACCTTTTCTTAGAAGAAGGTCTGAAGGCAATATCATTTAATGAATATTTTGACACTATTGTTGACGATAAAATAATTTCGAGCAAGTCACTTAATGGAATTTTTATTAATCGTTATTTTAAGGATAAAGTCACTGAGCTCGACAATTTAATTGATGCGAATTTGCAAGACGAAGACTTAGTTAGTAGCCAGATACTAAGAAAGCAAGGGGGGAAAACAAAAAGAATCAAGTTAAGTACAATAATAGTATACAATGACTTTATATTAACAGCATTCTCCAAATTTGACGAGCATGATAGAGCAATATTAACAATGCCAGATTATATCGAGTTTCTCATAAATTTTTGGGATAGAGTGAACAGAGTCTATGCTCAGAAGGATGTTTCAGTGCCAATATTTGGGTCAGGCATTACTCGAATTAAAGAGCACAAAAATATAGGAGATGAAGATTTATTGAAAATTATGCTTTGGACATTTAGACTAAGTGAAATGAAATTTAAATATCCAGCCAAGTTGACAATAGTGATACACAAAGATAGAATTGAGCAAATTAATTTGTTTAACCTTCAATCAATTGAATGAAGTGTTTAAATTAACGAATGTATACCCAGCTTCCGCAAGCGTCTCGCTTGTGGTTGTTTAGTATAATGTGCATAGTTTCGTTTCGTGATGACACGAACCGAGGGAAAAGAAATACGGTAAAAATGCGTAGAAATACGGTTGTTATTGTGAGGGGGAATGGGGAGGTTTGGAGAATTGGATAACTTTGCAAATCTTATAGTTAGCAGCAAATTAAGTCAGACACCGTGAAAAAGAAAATTTGGATATTATTTTTTAGCAGTTTATTATTATTCAACATAGGATGCAACAATAATAGTAGTAGCCGAAGTTATAGGGACACAAATATAGGTTATTCGGAAAATGAAAATAAAGAGTCGGAAGATGACGGCTATGAAGACGGAACATATTGTGCAGAAGTTGAATACTATAATCCTTCGACAGGAACAAGAAACACTTATGATTTAAACGTTGAAGTTGAAGGAGGCGAATTGACTGAAATTCACTGGCCAAATGGAGGCTGGTTAGACAATTCACATTTCAATCCAGAAGATATTACTGACGGAGAATGTGAGTTTACTTCCGACAGAGGATATCGTTATACTGTAACTTTAGGAGAAATAGGTGGTTGCGGATATACTGACGAACATAAAATAAGACGAGATGTAAACGATGAAGTAGAAGCAACAACTTGCCCAAAGTGTGGTGACGAAAAAGACGAATACGATGATTACTGCTTTACTTGTAAAAGAAAAATTGAAGACAAAGAAGAAAATACTTGTTCTAGTTGCGGTAATTATGAATATGGTGTTAATGGCGGACTTTGTTCAAGTTGTAAACGAGATAAAGAAGAAAAAGAAAATAAGGAAAACGAAGATGAATAAAATAGACTGCTGCTAACACGGGTACTGTTTCAAGCGGGCTGAAGTGCTAAAATGGCGAATTCTGCTTATATTTATGTTCAGTTTAGATTGTCAGTTTTCTGAATTTAAGCCCGCCCAAACACAAAGCTCTAAAACGTTATAGGCAATTTTAAAAACAACATATAAAATGAAAAAGACACTTTTAATTTTGACAGTATTGCTAATTGCAATCAATACATTTGCTCAATCTGTTTCTTATCCTGACATTGGCAGAAAAGGCGAAAAAGATGTTTACATTAAAAAAGTAAATACAACAGACTATTCTACTCAAATTACTTTTGTGTGTAAAAACACGAAGTCAGTAGGTCATTACATCTTTCTAAATCCCCCCGGACATAAGGACGCATATTACATAAAAGCAAACGGTCAGACATATAAATTGTTAAGCACACAAAATATTGCCAATACCGATGGTATTACAATGGCTATGCCAGGGGAGCTTGTAGAGTTCTCTGCAAGATTTGAAAGACTTCCGTCATATACAACCCAATTTGACCTAATTGAAGGAAGTTCAGGGTCTTGGGACTTTTATGGCGTTCAGTTAAAAAAAACAGAAACAACAAGCAGTTCTACAACAAAATTTAGAATAGACTACAACTATATTGCTGTATATGACCCTAAAACTGAAACGTGGGGTGAATGGAAATCTGGCGACAATACTTTTGTTATTAACATTAACGAGAAGGGCGACATAGCTCATCTTAAAGCGAATGGAGAAACAGTTATTTATAAGAAATTATCTGGTGTGGAAGAAGGTTATACAAAAAAGGGAGATAAGCACTATCAAATAATAAATGCCTTAGACGAAGACGGTGATGTTTTTAGATTTCAACTATTTGATGACACTTCTTTAGGATTAAAAATGATGTGGGGTTCATTTATGATACAATTTGTAAAGATGTGAGAGAAACCTAGCTCCCAGCTCTCGCAAGCGTCTCCCTTGTGGTTGTTTAATGTAATTAGTAACTAGTTTTTTTCCTTTGGTTGGTGTTCCGCCACCAACCAAAATTTGCACAGTAAGAGTAAAATGAAACACAGCCTACTTCGTTCCTCGCAGTGACGTATGCTGCTTCCGTCTTTTCGAACGAGTCCGCCAGAGGCGGAGAAATCTCATCAATGGAGATTCGAGGCTATAGATTGAGACTTCTCGTGGGAACTCGAAGTGACGGTAACATTTTTTTCATTAGTCGCGGTGTTCCACCACCAATTCAATGCATGCAACAATATGCGTAAACAAACACAGCCTACTTCGTGCCTCGCAGTGACGTATGTTGCTTCCGTCTTTTCGAACGAGTCCGCCAGAGGCGGAGAAATCTCATCAATGGAGATTCGAGGCTATAGATTGAGACTTCTCGTGGGAACTCGAAGTGACGGTTACATTTTTTTCCTTTGGTTGGTGTTCCGCCACCAACCCAAACGCGCAACAATATGCATAGAAGCAAACATAGACTTCTTCGTTCCTCGCAGTGACGTATGCTGCTTCCGTCTTTTCGAACGAGTCCGCCAGAGGCGGAGAAATCTCATCAATGGAGATTCGAGGTTATAGATTGAGACTTCTCGTGGGAACTCGAAGTGACGGTAACATTTTTTTTCATTAGTCGGTGTTCCACCACCAATTCAAAACGTGCAACAATATGCGTAAACAAACACAGCCTGCTTCGTTCCTCGCAGTGACGTCATTCATTTTTTTGGTATTTCGAATTGAAGCACCATGCCGCGTTAGCGATTGAAGCGAAAATCCTTTTGTGAGGAACGAGCAAAAGATTGTAGCGGAAAGCGCGTTAAAACGCCCAACCACCAACAGTTATTATTGCCCGAAACTTTTCTTTTCGCGGTATAGGCATTTTAACTATTTTCACCGCCTATATGAGTTTTCAATTATTAGCTACAGATAAGGATTCGAATGCCAGAGCGGGGCTGCTGCAAACGGCACATGGCGAGATTCAAACGCCTATTTTTATGCCGGTGGGTACTGCGGGCACGGTGAAGGCGGTGCATTTCCGCGAGTTGGAGCGCGATGTAAAGGCGCAAATTATTTTGGGGAATACGTATCATTTGTATTTACGCCCGGGTTTGAATGTGCTCGAAGCGGCCGGTGGTTTGCATAAATTTATTGGTTGGGATCACCCTATTTTAACGGATAGTGGCGGTTACCAAGTGTATTCGTTGTCGGAAATTCGAAAGATAAAAGAGGAAGGAGCGGAGTTTCGTTCGCATATTGATGGGTCGAAACATTTTTTTTCGCCCGAGTATGTGATGGACATTCAGCGTACCATTGGGGCCGATATTATTATGGCGTTTGACGAGTGTACGCCTTACCCTTGTGAATACGATTATGCGAAGAAATCGATGGCGATGACGCATCGATGGTTGGATCGTTGTGTAACGCGTTTTCAGGAAACACAACCGAAATATGGTTATGAGCAAGCGTTGTTCCCGATTGTGCAAGGCAGTGTGTATGCCGATTTGCGGAAACAGTCGGCTGAATACATTGCCTCGAAAGGTATGACGGGTAATGCGATTGGCGGTCTATCGGTAGGTGAGCCCGATGAAGAAATGTATGGCATGACAGATTTGTGTTGTTCGATTTTGCCCAAAGATAAACCGCGCTACTTAATGGGCGTGGGCACTCCGGCTAATATATTAGAGTCGATTGCCTTGGGGATTGATATGTTTGATTGTGTGATGCCAACCCGCAACGCCAGAAATGGTATGCTGTTCACCACACAAGGGATTATCAATATTAAAAACGAAAAGTGGAAGAGCGATTTTTCGCCTATTGATGCCAACAGCGAGTGTGAATTGATGCGCACGCACACAAAAGCGTATTTGCGCCACTTGATGCATTCAGGCGAGATGTTGGCTGCGCAACTAGCAACGTTGAATAATTTGAGTTTTTATTTGTGGTTGGTGGGACAAGCACGCGAACAGATTTTGGCGGGCACTTACAAATCGTGGAAAGATAAAATGGTGAAACAGGTGATGACCAGACTTTGATCATCAGGAACGAAGCATGAAGAAAATTGATTGGTACATTTTTAGAAAGTATGTAGGTACTTTTTTCTTTATTATGGGGTTGCTAATCGCCATTACCATTGTTATTGATATCTCCGAAAAAATCGACACGCTTTTGGATGGGGGTATACCTTTGAAGTTGATTATTACACAGTATTATTTTGGTTTCATCCCTTATATTTCTTCGCTGCTAGCTCCGTTTTTTATTTTGGTAGCGGTGATCTTTTTTACTTCGCAATTGGCCGACCGGTCCGAGATTATTGCCATTCTGAACAGCGGTACCAGTTTCTATCGATTTCTGTTGCCTTACTTTTACGGAGCCTTGTTTTTTGCGGTGTTATTGTATTTCGGAAATCATTATTTTATTCCGCGCGCTAACAAAACGCGCATTGCATTTGAAGATAAATACATCAACAAAGTTTCGAAAACGGCTGCGTATAATTTTCACCGACAGGTAGCTCCGGGTACTATTATTTATATGGAAGCGTATCGCCCCTATGACGCAACGGCCTACCGGTTTTCGATGGAGCAATTCGATAAAGGAAGTTTGCAGTATAAATTGAGAGGTGATCGAATAGAATACATAAAGGCCACTAAGAAATGGCGTATCAGCAATTATTACATCCGCACATTGGTAGGCGAGCAATACCGATTGCAGTATGGCGAATCGATTGAGAAAACGCTTCCGTTCAAGCCCGATGATTTTCAGTTTGGGTCGGGGGTAAAAGAAGCCATGACTACACCGGAGTTGGAGGAGTACATCGATGAAATGAAAAAAGCGGGACAGAGCTATTTAGAGTTCTACGAAATTGAGCGCTATCGTAGAACCTCCATTCCGTTTAGTATTTTTATTATGACATTGATAGGAGTGAGTTTAGCTTCACGAAAACTTCGCGGAGGATTGGGATGGCATGTGGTGTTGGGCATTGGTTTGAGTGCTACGTACGAGATTATTATGAAGTTTTCGGTTACGTTTTCTACGAATGCCTCTTTACCACCGGTGATGGGCGTTTGGATTCCGAATTTAATTTATGGGGCAATTGCGTTGTATTTGTTGAAGAAAGCGCCTAAGTAGGGGGAAGCTTTTAGCCTCTAGCCATTAGCTACTAGAGGAATAGCTTACGCTATAGGTAGCTGCTAGCTTTTAGCCACTAGCGGCTAGAGGAAGAGCTTACGCCAGAGGAAGCTTATAGCTTTTAGCCACTAGCGGCTAGAGGAAGAGCTTACGCCAGAGGAAGCTTATAGCTTTTAGCCACTAGCTGTTAGAGGAAGAGCTTACGCCAGAGAAAGCTGCTAGCTGTTAGCCATTAGCGAAAGCGCTTACGCCAAAGAAAGTTGCTAGCTGATAGCCAGTAGCGGCTAGAGTAGGATCTGCATTTCCTCGTTTCTAGCTTCTAGCAGCTAGCGGCTAATCGCCAAAACCTCTAAAATAATTCGCTTTCATGCTTTGCACTTGATTCTTTTAGCCTATTTTCGCTCATCTAAAAAATAAATCTGTATGTCACAATATCAAGTTACGGTTATTGGTTCCGGTCCGGGAGGTTACATTGCTGCTATTCGTTGCGCTCAATTGGGTATGAAAGTAGCTATCGTTGAAAAGTATGCCGTGTTAGGCGGTACTTGTACCAATGTGGGCTGTATTCCTTCAAAAGCATTGTTAGATTCTTCGGAGCACTACGAAGCGGCTGCACATAAATTTACCGAGCATGGTATTGATGTGAAAGGACTTTCGTTTAATTTCAAAACCATGGTAGAACGCAAGAATGGTGTGGTGAAAGCGAATAACGATGGAATTGCGTTTTTGATGAAGAAGAATAAAATTGATGTGTATTACGGTTTGGGTTCGTTTGTAACGAAAAACAAAATTGCGATTACCGATGCAGCCGGAAAGAAAACTGAAATTGAAACTGAAAAAACAATTATTGCAACAGGCTCAAAACCAACTGCATTGCCGTTTTTACCGGTAGATAAAAAACGAATTATTACCTCTACAGAGGCATTGAACTTGCCGGAAGTACCGAAACACTTGGTGATTATTGGCGGTGGAATTATTGGTGTAGAGTTAGGTTCTGTGTTTTTAAGATTAGGGGCGAAGGTTACTGTGGTGGAATATTTGGATAAAATTATTCCGTCTATGGACGAAGACTTAAGCAAAGAAATGCAACGTGTGTTGAAGAAACAAGGTATGGAGTTTATGTTGTCGCACAAAGTGAGTGGAGCAACAGTAAAAGGAAAAGAAGTAACGGTTTCGGCTGAAAATAAAAATGGCGAGAAAGTTGAAGTGAAAGGCGATTACTGTTTAGTAGCCGTTGGTCGTGCACCTTATACCGAAGGCTTAGGCTTGGAAAATGCAGGCGTTACTTTAGATGAGCGCAAACGTATTCCGGTGAACGACCATTTAGAAACGGCTGTTCCGGGTATTTATGCTTTAGGAGATGTGGTGCGTGGTGCGATGTTGGCCCATAAAGCAGAAGAAGAAGGTGTGCTGGTGGCTGAGGTTATTGCCGGACAAAAACCGCATATCAACTACAATTTAATTCCGGGTGTTGCTTATACATGGCCTGAGGCGGCTAGTGTTGGCGCAACAGAAGCGGAATTAAAAGCGCAAGGCAAAACGTATAAAGTAGGTAAGTTTCCATTCCGCGCACTAGGAAGGGCGCGTGCTTCAGGCGATTTAGATGGTTTTGTAAAAGTATTAGCGGATACAGCAACCGATGAAATTTTGGGTGTACATATTTTAGGTGCTCGTGCTGCCGATTTAATTATTGAAGGTGTTGTGGCGATGGAATATCGCGCTAGTGCTGAAGATGTTGCGCGTATGAGTCACCCGCATCCAACATACACAGAAGCTTTTAAAGAAGCCTGTTTGATAGCTACTGATAACAGAGCATTGAATATGTAATTTGTTTTGAACGTATTTGAAAAGGCACAGGCGTTTGGCTTGTGCCTTTTTATATTGCGCTATTGTTCGGAAACCTATTGCTCTTCGACATGTTCGTCCCCGACATGTCGAAGTTTAGACCGCGACATTTCTAATGTCGGTATCTAACTCAAAGTATAGACCTATACATTTGTAATGTCAAATGGCATTAATTATATTCGAATATTCTATTACCCCAAATCAAAATTTTATGGCTTATGAATATCGCATCAAAGACCAGTATGGTGTTTATTTCGTAACATTTACAGTGCATAAATGGGTAGATGTTTTCACAAGAAATGAATACCGAGATATTGTTGTTGATAGTTTAAAATATTGTCAGCAACAAAAAGGTTTGCAAATCTATGCATGGGTGATTATGACCAATCACATTCATTTAATAATAAGTAGTCATCAAAATAAGTTGAGTGATATCATCAGGGATTTTAAGAAATTCACTGCAACAAAACTGATTGAAGCAATTACTAATAATCCAGGTGAAAGTCGAAGAGGTTGGCTTTTATGGATGCTAAAGAAAGGCGATAATATTTGGTTTTGGGAAGAGGGCTATCATGGCGAAGAGATTTATTCCAATATTTTTTTTGATTCGAAGTTGAATTATATTCACCACAACCCTGTGAGGGCAGGTTTTGTAGAGAAAGCCGAGGACTATTTGTATAGCAGTAGTGGCGATTATTGTGGAGTTCGAAAAGGGGCTTTGGATATTATATTTGCTTAAAGAATTTAAAAATTCTTTTATCTGTACTTCGACATGCCCTGCGGAACATGTCGAAGAGCAATAAGCTTGTTTGATGGCTACTGATAACAGAGTGTTGAATATGTAAACACAGCTTGGAAAATATTTGGAAAGGCTCAGGCGTTTGGTTTGTGCCTTTTTTATTGCCCTAAAGCAAACTTGCAAAAGAAGTATAGAGCACTAGTTCGCATCATAACATTTTCATATATTTGTTAGGAAGCGTGAAACGATTAATCCTCTTTATTTGCTTTGTTGTTATTCGTAGCAACATCCATGCGCAGTATCCTTTTTTTCATCATATTACTGATGAGCAAGGTTTGCCAAGTAATGAAGTGTATAGCATAGTCCAAGATGCCAAAGGTTTTATATGGGTGGGATGTGATGCCGGATTGTATAGATACAATGGCATACAATTCAAGAAAATTGCTAATCCCAATCAAAAGTCTGCAGGCATAACCGGATTAACCTTAGCAGGCGATAGTATTCTTTATTGTTACAATTTTTCGAATCAAGTTTTTTATGTAAAAGCGGATAGCTTACACGAAATTAGCTCGTGGCAAGGGAAGCGGAAATATGGGTTTCCGAGTATTGTAACCACTAAAGATAATTGTCTTTGGGCAACGAGCGAGAACGCTATCTATCGCTTCGATCGCAAAGGGGAGCTTTGGTCTGAAGTAGCACTAATAACTTCAGGGAAAACAGGCTCAGTCAATGTTATGTCAGCCGACCCAATCGGCAATATATGGTTTGGTTGCGATAGCGGTATAGGATGTCTTAAAAAGAATAAGGTTCGGGTTTATCCTGTTCCGTTTACTTCGGGGAGTTCGCTGAATATTGCTGATTATGTTTTATGTGCAGCAACAAACGATGTTTGGTTGGTAGCTATTGCCGGTGGAGCGATATATCGTTTTGATGGACAAGCATTCCATGCTTTGGGTAACGAGCAGTTATATAAAACACTCCAAAATCGCAAAGTAACTTCCGTAAAAATAATGCAATCGAAGTTGTATATCGCTACCTATTCGGGTTTGGTGATTTATGATATAAATAGGAAAACGATTGAGGTGTTGTATCCGCAAGAGACATTTTCGAACGTGTTATTTGATACAGAAAATAATTTGTGGTTAACAACATTGCGTAACGGAATTTATTTGATTCCCGAAACGCAATTCCGCGTTTGGAATAAAGCCCAAAGCCAGTTGCCTGAAAATAGAGTAACGGATATTTGTTCGTCTTCTAATCGAATCTATTTTTCTTTACAAAGTGGATATATAGGGCAATTGGAAACGAAAACGAAAGGTGTTGAAATTCAAGCTACAAGAGCTAAAGCGGACATTCGAAATCTGTTTTTTGATGCAACTTCACAACAGTTGATATATAACACTAACAATTCGTTGTTTGCTGTGCAGGCTAATACAATACAGGAAATATCTAGCACGATTGGGCCGGTAAAAAAAATCATAAAGGCAGATGGTGATTATATTATTTGTACCTCATTAGGCGCATTTAGTTATGCGCATTTGAATGCTATACAAACTCGTCAAAAATTAACGGATGCTTGGGCCAGAGATGCCGTTTTTTTGAATGCGTCTAAACGATTATTCATTGCCACGAATCAAGGTTTGTTGCGAGCCGATTATGCTCACGGCCAAATAACAAAGGATACGTTGTTATTTAAAGATGTTCAAGTTGTTGCATTGAATGCTAATGAAAAATCGAATTCTTTATATGCGCTTACCTTTAAACGTGAAGTGTTTCTATGCAATGCCAATACTTGTAAGAAGCTAACAGAATTGCCTGTCGATACACGTGTGTATGCCATTGCAAGTGATGAAAATTCAATGTTTGTAGCTACAGCAATGGGTATTTGGCGTTATGTTATTCAGCAGCAGCAATGGACAAACATAAATCACACTTCAGGTATCGCATCAAACGATGTACAAACCCTTTGTGTGCAAGATTCAACTTTATACTTAGGAACAGCAAAAGGCTTACAATCTATTCCCTTGCAACTTGTTTCTGAAAAGCCTCTTCCCAAAATATATTTAGCCAACCTTGTTGTTGATGGAAAAAAAACAGCAATTACAAATGCTTTAAGGATTAGCTACAAATCAACTATTAACATTGCGTTGGAAGCTGTTTGTTATTCTTCTTTACAAGATTTTAAGTATGCCTATAGGATATTGGAAAAAGATTCACAATGGCAATTTGTAAATAGTAGTAATGGCAATATTCTCATTTCCGGAATACCTTCAGGTTCATTTACCCTTCAAGCAAAAGCAGTAGATTATAGGGGGCGATTTTCCGAAAATACAATTGAAATTAATGGAGATGTAATTCCTCCATTTTGGCAACGGTGGTGGTTTTATATTTTAATTGTGATGTTAGCCGTTGGTTTGGTGTACTTGTTTTTTCAAAAACGAATTCGATTAATGAAGCAACAACAGGCGGATGTAATGGCTAAAATAAAACTGGAAAACGACTTAGCCTTGTCGCAACAAACAGCGCTCAAAGCGCAGATGAATCCGCATTTTATTTTTAATGTTTTGAATTCTATAAAGAGCTATATATATGAGAATGATAAAAAGGCTGCTGCAGAATATTTGAGCAAGTTTGCTGAGCTTGTGCGAAGTATTTTGACGATGAGCAGTATGCAGGTTGTACGATTAGACGATGAACTAAAAGCTCTGGAATTATACATTCAACTCGAAGCGATGCAATTGGATGGTTCTTTTTCATACACAATAGTTGTAGATGAAGGATTGGATAGTGAGACCATTGCTATTCCTTCGTTAGTGATACAACCTTTTGTTGAGAATGCTTTTAAACATGGATTACGGCATAAAGCAGGAGATAAAGAATTACACATTCGCATAAAATCGGATAATGAAAAAAGGCAGTTGATTATTGAAATTGAAGACAATGGGATTGGTAGAGTGCAATCTTCTGTTTTGAATCAATCCAATACGAAAACTCATATTTCGTTTGCAACGGAAGCAAGCACAAAACGTTTGGATTTATTAAATAAAAGTAACATCGAAAAAGTAAGTGTAGCATTTCAAGATAAGGCCGATAGCGATGGGCATCCATTGGGAACAATTGTCATTTTATATTTACCGATATGAGAAACATAGAAATCAATGCAGTGATTGTTGACGATTCTTCGCAAGCCAGAAAATTATTGCGAATGATGTTAACTGAACTTGCCCCCGATGTGATTATAAAGGGCGAGGCTGCAAATGTTAGCGATGCGGTTGCTCTAATTCAGCAAGTACTACCCGATGTTGTTTTTCTTGATATTGAAATGCCCGGCAAATCTGGGTTACAATTAGTAGATGAGTTAAGTAGGACTGTAGTTCCTTACGAAGTTATTTTCACTACAGCTTATAATGAGTATGCTTTAAAGGCTTTTCGACTTTCTGCAATTGATTATTTATTAAAGCCAATAGACGAAAATCAATTGGCAGAAGCGGTTGCAAAAATACGGTTAGTTAAGTCTGCTCACCAAAGTGAAATCCGATTGCAACATTTTTTGAAGAATATGAAAAACGAAGGAGAGGCTACACTAAGCGTTCCTGCGTTGAATGGGTATATTTTTCTGAAAGTGGTTGATGTGCTCTATATCAAAGCCAATGGCTCTTATACCGAAATTTATATTGCCGGTAAACCGCCTATAACTGTTTCGAAGAATTTGAAATATTTTGAAAATGCATTGTCATCTTTTGAGCAATTTGTTCGGGTACATCGTTCATTTTTGATTAATACACAACACATGAAACGTTTTGATAAAGCCGATAGAGGGACAATTGTAATGAACGATGATGCAGTGATTGATTTAGCCCGCGACAGGCGAGAAGCATTTTTTAGTTTAGTTGAAAAACAAAAGGGGACTATCAAGTTTTAAATGATAATCCCCTTTTTAATTGTTATTTGAGAACCTTTGGTTCTACATCAAGCGAATAGATAGGCTCAAATTTTTTATCGTAATTAGGCCCATCAGCATAAACCTTCCCTCTCACATCATGAGAGACTGTCCATACTAATTTATCGGCAATTTTAAATTTAGCAATACCCGTGTTTTGATTAAAATGTGTTTTGTTCAAAATCACCGATGGGAGTTGCGTAGCGCTTTTGGGATCATTGGGATCAAGGTATATAGGGTCCGGTACAAATTTCAACAATTCGATTTTTTGCGCTGGATCTCCGGAAATGGTGATTTCAATGTTTTCTATATTGCCATTGTTTTTATATAATCCTTTTGCTTTTTCGACCACTGGGTTCTGTTCAATCGCTTTACCACTTGGTAAAATGAAACAAAGATGTTCATCACTTACCGTTAATACGCTAGTCGTTGTTAAGCCTAATAGCATGTTGTAAGAAATATTTACCAATTCGTAATCAAAGGAATTAGTGGTTTCATCTGTTGTTCCTGATGGTCCGCCAAAAGGCGCACTTGCATAAACGAAGAAACCGTTCTCGTTTTGTTTAGTGAAATTGAGATTGCTTTTCGAAAAAAGCGTTGATGTTTTATCGGGATTCATTGGATCGGGAATAGAAAGTCCGGCAGTAATTGTAATCGATTCAAATGTTTCCATAGCCACCATTTTGAATTGCGGAACACCTCCAATGGTTTCTGCAGTTTGTACTTCCACCGAGTCCACCTTCAGTATTAATCTGTATTGGTTAATGGTGTTAGGTATTTTTCGGATAATCGCTTTCAAATTGCTTTTCGGAGAAATGGTATTGCTTCGCGAAGCATTGTTATCAGTAGCTCTGCTGTCAATAAAATCGCTTACGGAATAATGCTCATCGTTTTTGTTAACGATAATGTTTTCTTTTTTGCAACCGGCAAGGCCAATGGCAATAAGACATAAAATGGATAATGTTTTTCTCATAATTAGAATTTATGAGGCTAAAATCATATATGTGTTGTTAATTGTCAATTCCGTTTTGCGAATGGTACAAATGACTTTGTGAAGGGTAAAATGTAATCTTGATTAATGTAGATTGCGTTTTTAACTGAAGCGTTGTTGTGTTTTATTCCTTAAAAAACCTCAACAACGCATCATGCGTTTCCTTTGTTTTTTCAATCATCGGTACATGTCCGCAAGAGTCGAAAATAAGGACTTCGCTGTTTTTTATATCGTGACGAAAACGCTCTGCATGTTCAACCGGAATGATTTTGTCTTGCTTACCCCAAACAATTAATGTTGGGCATTGCACGCGACTGATTAATGTTGTATCTGGGAATTGTTTGGAACGCGCTAATGCAAGCATAAACGCAAGATTCCCTTCGCGATTAGTAGATATGTTATTGCGTAAAACACTCTGTGGATCTACTTTTGATTTATCGGCATAACAATTTTCGGCACCACTTTTCGACATAAACATAGGCATTCCTCTATCGAAAATTTTCCCTACCGATTTGTATTTGAACATCGCTAATTTATCGGCAACAGCTTTTGTGTCGTAGCCTGCGCTATTGAGTAATACTAATTTTTTAACGCGCTCAGGCTGCTCACCGGCAGTAAGCCATGCAATACCTCCGCCCATTGAGTTTCCGATAACATACAACGAATCGATGTGTAATGTGTCGAGCATAAAACGCATATAGTCGTTATAGTCTTGAATATAGTTTTCGTTTTCTTTAACCGAAGGAAAATCGGAAAGTCCGAAGCCCGGTAAATCAACTCGAATAACACGAAAACTATCTTTGAACGCATCGGCTAATGCATCAAAGTTCATATACGATCCTCCAAAACCGTGAATCATCAATATCGGAAAGCCTTTGCCTTCATCGGTATAATGCACTTCGGCATCGCGCCATTTCAAAAAGTGCGAAGCAGGTGAAGCTAATTTACTTTTCGCTTCTTGCTTGGAAACAATAGCACTCGGACGAAGAAATACCACAGCTGTGATTAAGAGTATAATGGCGATAAAGAAAAAGCCTAAGAAGCGAAACAGTTTTTTCATTGCAATTGAATTGTTTGCGAAACTAATTTTTTTTGTGCTGTACAAGCTCAGCAATTATAGAACTTCAATCAAATGTTCTTTTTGGGAAGTCAACGTTCCAAAGGATTCAAGGGCTAATCCATTTGCTTTTGCTATTGTTACAAATTCATGTTCTTGACCGGAAGCAACAGCAACCAATAAGCCACCGCTCGTTTGCGGATCGGCAAGAATGAGTTTATATGTTTCATTATGCAGTTTGATTTTCATGCCATAACTATCCCAATTACGATGTGTACCACCGGGTACAGCGCCTTGTTCGATGTAATGCAATGCCTCTGCAAACACCGGTATTTTATCGTAATGAATTTGTGCACTTAGTTTACTGCCTTCGCACATTTCTGTCAAATGGCCTAATAGTCCGAATCCGGTGACATCTGTCATAGCATGTACATAAGGTAATGTAGCAAACACTTCACCTGTTTTATTTAGCTTCATCATCGATTCCGGTGCAATGCGTTGATGTCCTGGAAGTAGAATGCCTTTTTTCTCGGCAGTTGTTAAAGCGCCTACACCAAGAGGTTTGGTAAGAAATAAGGAACACCCTTCAGTTGCCGTGTTGTTCTTTTTAAGCTGGGAAATATTCACCCGGCCAGTTACTGCTAATCCAAAAATCGGTTCCGGAGAATCTATGCTATGTCCACCGGCTAATAAAATGCCTGCATCTGCACAAGCTTGTCGTGCGCCATCCAGAACCCTTGCGGCTACTAACGCATCGAGTTTAGCAATGGGCCATCCTAAAATGGCAATGGCGAGTAATGGTGTTCCTCCCATGGCATACACATCACTGATAGCATTCACTGAAGCAATTCTTCCGAAGTCGAATGCATCATCTACAATGGGCATGAAAAAATCGGTGGTGCTGATAATAGCTGTACCATCTTCTAAATCATAAACCGCTGCATCGTCTTTTGCTTCGTTGCCAACCAATAAGCGTTTGCTATCCGGTAATGTGCCTTGAATCATAGCAGTAGAATGGAGTATGCTGTCCAAAATTTTTGGTGCAATCTTACATCCGCAACCTGCACCGTGGCTGTATTGTGTGAGTTTTATATTTTCCATTACGCGCTTGTTTTTTGAATAAGAATGTTTGCAATTTCTTGATAGCTCTGTTTGTCGAAAAGCAGATCTTCTGCAATAGGATGTTGTTTTTTTGTTGCACTGAAGTGATACGCTTTGTCGTAATACCGTAACATTATTTTGGCAACTTCTTCCAATTGATTTTGCTGTAATGCTTCAAGCGCATTGTTCATGGATTCAGTGCCCATGCGTTTCGCTAAGGGACGAATACACTCACTTAATGATTCAATCGGGAAGGACGCATATTGGTTCATCAAATGGCGAATTCTTCTTTCACAGGGTAAATGAATTTTGAAAACGGGAGCAGCTTTCAATTGTACCCAAAATGGTTCAGGAATATAACAAGTGCCTAGTGCTTTACTTTCATCTTCCAACCAACATATTTTAGTGCAGTCAATTCGTGAAAGTGCCTGATGTAAATTGTTTTCAAACTGTTCTGGCTTTGGTTGTGGTGATTGACCTAATCCGCCAAAAGCAGATCCTTTGTGATTGGCGATTTTTTCTAAATCTATAATTTGTTCTCCGGTATTTTGCAAAGCATACAGGATTTCTGTTTTTCCGCTTCCGGTTTCACCGCCAATTACACAGAGTTTTAGAGGTGTTGCTAAATCATCTAAAACTTTTTGGCGATAAGCTTTGTAGCCACCTTGTAAAACATAAACTTCATAGCCTAACAGGTTAATTAACCATGCCAATGCGCCTGAACGCATACCGCCACGCCAACAATGGATGAATACTTTCTTTTCAACAGTTAATGTGCGAAGGGAACGTGCAAAATCACCCATTTTCTTTCCTACAATATCGAGCCCGATTTCAATTGCTTTTTCTTTGCCTTCTTTTTTGTATGCAGTACCTACCACTGCTCGTTCTTCATCATTAAAAAGCGGAAAACTTGTTGCGTGAGGAATATGTCCTTTGTTGTATTCCTTTGGCGCACGCACATCTAATAATAAATAGCCTTCCGATTGCAGTAGGAACTCATAAATAGAAAGATATTGTATAGGTGTTGACATACTGCTCAAAAATAGCAATCGCTTCGCATATTTGTTATTTGTCTATATTTTATGCGTTTGGAGTGTTGAGTAACGATTTCTTCTGCACTATAAAACTATAAGTAAAGATGAATCAATTAATGTCCTATAATTCTTTGATAGCTTTGCTTTTGAAGAATTGATGGCCAAAAGCCACCAAAAATACGCCTGTAAAAATAAAGAGTGCTGCAATAATTTTATTCCAACTCAATGCATCTTTACCTACCGCAATGGAAATAATAGCGGCAAGAATAGGTTGTAAATAAATGTAGGCGCCTACTACAGATGAATGTACTTCACGAAGTGCAAGAATGTTGAATAAATAGGCGCAGAACGTTACAAATATCACAACAAATGCCAGTGCAAGCCAAGCGTTTGCAGTAAACATTTGCCACTGAATGGAATGGAATTGATTCCATCCCAATACAATTACAGGTAGAAGCCCAAATAGAAACACCCATTTAATAACAGTCATAGGGTGGTACTTCTTCATCAATGGGCGGACCATCACTAAATACAATGCATAGGATGCAGCATTGAGTAGAATGAAAATATCGCCTAACATGGTTTCTGATGAAAAATTAAATTGTTTTCCACTGATGATGAGAAAGGCTCCGGTTGCCCCAAACAAAATACCTGCAATTTTATACCAAGTAGGTTGTTCGTGTTTTATGAAAAAGGAAATTACCATTACCAATATAGGTGTAGTAATCATAATTAATGCACCATTAATAGGCGTGGTTAAATTTAAACCCGCATAAAACATTTCTTGATTAATGACTACGCCAAAAAGCGCACAGCCAATGAGAAGCGGAATGTCTTTTCGTTTTATTTTTTCGTTTACCCAGAAAAAGTCAACAACAAAAAACAACATAACGGTTACCGATACTCGAATAAAGATAAATGCCTGAGGTAAAATGAACTCAGGCATTAACGTTTTAGAAATAATGAAGTTTGCTCCGTAAAACAAATTCACTAAAAAGAGTAATATATGTGCTATAGCTTTTCTCGAAGGCATCATCGTAAGCCTTTTCTCCAGTCTGTTTTTTCGCTCACCACTGCTTTCAATTGGTCGATTGAAACGCGTTCTTGTTTCATGGTGTCGCGGTCGCGAAGCGTTACTGTATTGTCTTCTAATGTTTGATGGTCGATAGTAATACAATATGGCGTACCAATAGCATCCTGACGTCTGTATCGTTTTCCGATGGCATCTTTTTCTTCAAAGAAACAATTGGTTTCAAATTTCAAGTCGTTGTATATTTCTCTTGCTTTTTCCGATAATCCGTCTTTTTTCATCAACGGCAACACAGCTACTTTAATTGGTGCTAAAAACGCAGGAAGTCTTAAAACTGTTCTGTCTGAACCATCTTCCAATTTTTCTTGTTCGAAAGCATTACACATTACTGCTAAGAAGGTTCGGTTCAAGCCCACCGATGTTTCTACTACATACGGCACATAACTTTGATTCAATTCAGGATCGAAGTATTGTAATTTCTTTCCGCTCAAATTTTGATGTTGCGTTAAATCGAAATCGGTACGTGAGTGAATACCTTCCATTTCTTTAAAACCAAATGGGAACTCAAACTCAATATCTACAGCAGCATTAGCGTAGTGTGCGGTTTTTAAATGGTCTTTGAATTTTAGTTTCGATTCCGGGAATCCAAGCGATTTATGCCATTGCATACGCGCCTCTTTCCAATGCTTATACCATTCCATTTCAGAACCGGGCCGAACAAAGAATTGCATTTCCATTTGTTCGAATTCGCGCGTACGGAAAATAAACTGACGAGCAACGATTTCATTTCTAAATGCTTTTCCTACTTGCGCTATACCAAATGGAATACGCTGACGGGAAGTATTCAATACATTTAAGAAGTTCACAAAAATTCCTTGTGCTGTTTCCGGACGAAGATAAATCGTATCAGAATCTTCAGCAACTGACCCCATTTGCGTAGAGAACATTAAGTTAAACTGACGAACATCCGTCCAATTACGTGAACCACTTATCGGACAAACGATTTCTAAGTCAACAATGATTTGCTTTATCTCATCTAGGTTACTATCTTCCAAAGCCTTTTTGAATCGAGCTTCAATTGCATCTACCTTTTCGCGGTTGCGAAGTACATTCGGATTTGTTTGCAAAAACATAGCTTTGTCGAACGTTTCACCAAATTTCTTCTCTGCTTTTTCAACCTCTTTAGTGATTTTATCTTCGATTTTTGCCATCGCTTCTTCAATCAAAACATCTGCACGGTAGCGTTTTTTCGAATCCTTATTGTCAATTAATGGATCATTGAAGGCATCCACGTGTCCGCTGGCTTTCCATGTTTTAGGATGCATGAAAATTGCGGCATCTAAACCAACAATATTCTCGTTCAATTGTACCATCGATTTCCACCAATAGTCTTGAATATTTCGTTTCAATTCTATACCATACTGTCCGTAATCATAAACTGCACCAAGACCGTCATAGATTTCAGAAGAAGGGAATATGAATCCGTATTCTTTACAATGGGAAATTACTTCCTGTAGATTGTTTGTGTTTGTTTCTTTACTCATAACGGGCGAATATAAGGATTTATATAAATCATTGTTTTAATGATTAGGCTATAGCTATCAATAAGTTATAGATTTTGCGAAAAAAAATTTTTAAAAATATTACACCAATCGTAACATTTATTTGAGATGGGGCGTAACTGATTATAAGTTCTATTAATCACTTTTAATTCCAATGATATGAAAAAGCTATTTACACTCGCAACACTTACTATCCTAGTTATAACATCAGCTTTTGCCTCTGGACATAAGAAAGAGGTAAGTGGCTTAAAAGCTACTGTTCATGAAGTGGATGGTATATATGTTTTGGTTCCGAATTCTTTTAATGATCACAAATTGATACCTCTTGGTCTTCCGGCTGAGTACGAAGTAGATGGATTGGAGGTAACAGTGGAAGGTGTTATTTCGAAATGCAAAAACAAGCACATTGATATTTCGATTAGCGCTATTGCTGTTGAGCAAGAAGTTCAGAAAAAATTAGGATTACATCATATTGAATATAACAACAAATCATACGCCTTATCGGCTTCTCGATTTTAATTTGTTTTTTTATGTTTTGAACGGTCGCTTCTTTGAGGCGACCGTTTTTTTTGTTTTAGCTGAAACCTTTTATTAGAAGTACTTTCAGGTAATTGATAGGAGCGTAGTTCTCCACATTTATTGGTGGATAACATAGTCGGAAAATCTGTAACATGTATCAGGGAACAGCGTAGATATAGGTAGTAATCGATTTCATCATTTTTAAATCAGGTATTATGAAAAACTTATTTACACTCGCTATCCTAACCTTATTATCTTGTTCAACATTTGCAATAACACATCACAAGCAAGTGAATGCAATAAAAGCAACAGTGCATGAAGTGAATGGTATGTTTGTATTAATACCTGAAAAGTTTGCTGATCATAAATTAGTGCCACTTGGCTTGCCGGCTGAATATCAAATTGAAGGGTTATCGGTTACTGTTGATGGAACAATTTCACGTTGTAAAAATAAAACAATTGATATTGCCATTAACGCCATTGCTATTGAGCAAGATGTGCAACAACAACTCGGATTGCAACATATCGAATATAATATTAAGTCGTATGCGCTCTCGGCCGCTAAATTCTAACGCACATTAGTTGAGTTTTTCGATTGATAATCAACTAGTTGAATATGTTTCTTCTGTTTACTTCCTTTTTTTTGAAGAAATGGGATAGAAAGTGAAACATTATTAGTGTAAGGGCGTAAATAAGAGTCCTTAACTAACCAACTGAATTGATTGATATGAAAAAGATTTTGACACTCATTACCATTTGTCTTTTATCGTTAGGTTCTGTTTTTGCTTCAGGAAAAGGAAAGGCAATAAGTTCTCTCAAAGCTCAAGTGCATTTAGTAGGCGGTTCGTATGTTCTGGTTCCTACGGAATATTGTGGTTATAATTTCAGTCCGATAGGTCTACCTGATGAGTATCAAGTAGAAGGATTGACGGTTACAGTAGATGGCATCAGCTATCAGGAAAGAAAGACTAGTGCCGATTTAGAAATTCATAAAATAGCTGTCGACAAAGATGTAATGGATCAATTGGCATTGCGTAATATTGCTTATATCATTAAATCTACTTCAAAACAAGTATTGAATTACTAATTGTATCAAAATATTTAAACGGCCGCTTCCTTTCGATAGGAGCGGCCGTTTTTGTTTTTTTTGGGTGTTTGATTTCAACCATTAATCTATATTTGGCACGATTCTTTTCTATATTTATTAAGAAAGCATAAACTAATGAAACGTATAATATCCATCGTATTTATCCTTTTTACATTATCGTCATTCGCACAAACGGGTGGCTTTGATTTTAAAATACCTGTTCGAAATGTAAAAGGTGTAGTTAAGAAACTCAATAGCGAACTTACCGTTATTGAGTTAGTGAAAAATGAAAATAAGCGTTATGTTGCCTCGAATCTTCCTGATGAATTTAAAAAGGACGGCTTGCATGTTACTTTTAGTGGCTTAGAAGCACCTATCCCGCCTTATATTCGAATGGCAGGAACACCCATAAAATTGAAATGTATAAAAGTAACCTCCAAAGAAAAGAAGTTGTTTAAGTTGACCAAAAAGAAATATAAACTCTAAGGCATGTCGATTGAAGTAAAACATTTAACGAAAGTATATGGATCGCAATATGCGTTGAACGATATTTCTTTCGAAGCCCATAACGGTCAGGTATTGGGTTTTTTGGGGCCAAACGGTGCCGGTAAGTCAACTACCATGAAAATTTTAACCGGTTTTATTCCACAAACAACCGGGGAGGCAATCGTATGTGGACAAAATGTAGAGGCCCATCCGTTAGAGATTCGAAAAATGATAGGCTATCTGCCGGAGAGTAATCCGTTGTACTACGACATGTATGTGACGGAGTATTTGGAATTTTCTGCACGCATCCATCAATTAGGCGACAAAACGAAAAGCAGAATTGACGAAATGTTGGAACGCACCGGACTAACGGCTGAACGGAGTAAAACAATTCGGCAATTATCGAAAGGGTATAAGCAACGAGTAGGCTTGGCACAAGCTATGTTACACGATCCTAAGGTTTTGATTTTAGATGAACCTACATCTGGTCTGGATCCGAACCAATTGGTTGAAATTCGTTCATTGATTAAACAGTTAGGAAAAGACAAGACGGTGGTGTTTTCTTCGCACATTTTACAAGAAGTGCAAGCCATTGCCGATCGTATCGTTATTATCAATAAAGGAAAGTTAGTAGCGGATGATACTGCTTCCGCATTGCAAGATAAATTGCAGAACCAAACCATCGTTAAAGTGGAGTTTAAACAATCGGTTACAAATGCGCAATTGGAACACATCAAAGGCGTAAAGTCTATTTCAAAATTGAATGATGGACGATGGAGCGTGGTTTCTAACGGAACAACCGATTTACGTGAATCTGTGTTTGAATTTGCGAAGCAGAAAGACTTGATTTTACTGCATTTGGAAAAAGAGTCGTATAGCCTAGAAGAGGTGTTTAAGCAGTTGACGACCTCAAAATAATTACAATTTAAACTCCATGTTTCCTTTTGCGGCTCTGCGCGAAGGAATAAACGATGCCAAGCCTGAAATAACTACTACCGTAAAAAAGGCCAATACAACATCGCTGAATTTGAGTACTACCGGATACGCATCTACCACAAAAGTACTTCCCGATGTGCCTAATTTTACAAAGCCATATTTCATTTGCAACAAACAGATGGCAATGGCAAGCAAAATACCTATTCCCGCTCCTATCAAGGCGGATAGTATCCCTTCCATGACAAAAATAAACTGAATATCCTTTTCAGTAGCCCCCATGGTTTTTAAGATGGAAATGTCTTTTCGTTTCTCTAAAACGATCATCAACAACGAACCAATAATATTAAACGACACAATCAGCATAATAAAACTGAGAATGGCATATACCGCCCAACGTTCGATTTGCATGATTCTGTATAGGGTTTCCTTTTGTTCGTATTTTGTTTTGACTTGATATTCGTTGCCCAGTGCAGCTTGTACCAGTTTTTTCGCTGCTTTAGGGTCGATGTCTTTTTTGAGTTTAAGCTCCAATGCCGATAGCTGCTGCTCTTCACCCATGAGCTTCTGCATAAATTCTAGCGAAACAAACAAATACTTTCCATCAAATTCCTGTTGAATAGAAAACATACCGGTTGGAATAACCGATGCAGTATAAAAAGCATCATCCGGTGAAAGTGAAGTGCCACTTCCGTTTCGCGGTACATTAATAATGAGCGGCTCTGTAAACCCCTTAACGTTTAAGCTTAAGGCATCACAGATGTTCGCGCCAATAACGGTACCATCAAAATCTCCTTTTTTCAAGGAGAAGGAACCTTCTTTTACTTTGTCGTTGAGCGAAGTTACTTTCAAGTAATTGTTGTCTACACCCTTTACTGTTGCGATGTAATCTTTGCCGGCATACTGTAAATAGGCATTTTCTTCCAACGTTGCTGAAATGGTTTCCACAGCACCTGTCTTGTTAATGCTATTTCGCAATGCATCGGCATCTTGGAAAAATTTCCCCGAAGCAGTAGTAATCTGTAATTCAGGGTAAAAGGAATTGTATAGCGAAACCACCAACCCTTCAAAACCATTGAAAACACTAAGTACAATTACCAAGGCAAAGGCACCAACACCCATGCCTAGCATCGACACCCATGTTACCACATTAATGGCATTAGTCGATTTCTTGGAAAACAAATACCGGAAAGCAATACGGAGCTTGTACATTAGCTATTCTTGGCTATTTTCTCGTCTTCTTCGTGAATTTTTTTGAACAACTCTTCAATTTTAAAGAGTTCATCGAGTGTTTCATCCAAATAGAATTCAAACTCGGGCATTTTTCGTAAATCCTTAATCTTGGCTACGATCAAACGTTTCAAATTAGGTTTCGCCTCGTTCAACATGCCTAAAACGGCCTCTTTCTGATCGGTATTATAGATGCTAAAATAAAAACGCGCTAACGATAAGTCGGTAGTTACTTTCACATTCGTTACAGACACCAACGCGCTCCCGTAAATGCCTTTCCCCTCGCGCATCAGAATTTCGGTGATGACTTCTTTCATCAACGAGCCTATTTTATTTTGTCTTCGATTGTCCATAACGTACTTTTCGCAAACCTACATAAAATTATGGGTAACTTGGAAAGCCAAAATGAGAACGGATAACCATACATCTAAAGGTTTTCGTATTTTGCGCCTCCAACATTGGGAACAATAAAAACAGCATTTTTCGTTTATTCATTTTTGAAACCGCATGAAAAGTCCATTTAAACGCATTATTTTTTACTTACGGCATAATTTGGGCTATGCGTTTTTGAATCTGTTTTTCAATGTGCTTTCTGCCTTTTTTTCTATGTTTTCGGTGGTAATGGTTATTCCTTTGCTACAGTTACTTTTCGGACAAGTACCTGATGTAACTGAAAAACCCGAATTTCAATGGAACGCCACATCTGTTCTTGATTTAATAAAATACAATCTTAGCCAACAAATGCACCAAAACGGTGTAGCCCATGCGTTGATGTTGGTGTGTATTGCTGTAGTGGTCATCATTTTTATCAAAAATGTGTGTCGCTATTTGGCCTTACGAGCGCTGGCTCCCATACGCAATGGGGTTTTGCGCGATATTCGAAATGAACTCTACGAGAAATTGATTGTGCTCTCATTGTCGTTTTATCAGAAAGAAAAGAAAGGCGATTTGATTTCTCGTATTACCAATGATGTTAAAGCCATTGAAATGGGCGTTATAAGTATGTTGGAAGTAAGCGTTCGGGAACCCATTAATATTATCCTTTCTTTAGTTTGGATGTTGATGATTAGCGTAAAGCTCACCTTGTTCGTGTTTGTGATGCTAGCTGTAACAGGCGGAATTATTGGCAAAATAGGGAAGAGCTTAAAGCGCAGTTCCTTCGATATCCAAAGCACCATGGGGCAAATGATTGCCTTAATTGAAGAAACCATTTCGGGCTTGAAAATTATTCAGGCGTTTAATGCCCGCGATTATAAAAAAGAACAGTTTGCCGAGCTAAATCGCAGTATTTACGAACAATCGAATGTAATCAATATGCGTTACGAGTTGTCTTCTCCGCTCACAGAGTTTTTGTCGATTTGCGTATTCAGCGCTGTGCTTTGGTTTGGCGGTGTATTAGTGTTTCACAAAGAGTTGGATGCTTCTACTTTCATTGGTTTCATTGCCATGTTTTCGTTACTCATTCAGCCGGCTAAGAGTTTCTCTAACGCCTTCTATAATATACGTATTGGTTTAGCCGCAGCCGATCGAGTATTTGAAGTAATGGATGCGCCTGTAACCATTCAAGATGCTCCCAACGCCAATGAAATAAAGAACTTTGAGCATTCGATAAGCTATAATAATGTATCGTTTAGCTATCCGAATGGCGAAAAAAATGCGATTAAAGAGTTCTCGTTAACGATACCCAAAGGCAAGTTGGTGGCCCTAGTTGGCGCATCAGGTGCAGGAAAGTCAACGCTCACCGACCTTTTACTGCGTTTCTATGATGTACAATCGGGTGCTGTAGCTGTTGACGGACAAGATATTCGCTCGCTTAGGCTGAATAGCTTGAGGGGATTGCTTTCTGTGGTATCGCAAGAGCCGGTGTTGTTCAACGATACTGTGTATAATAATATTGTCTTTGGTTGGCCAAACGCCACAAAGGAGCAGGTTATAGAGGCTGCTCGTATTGCTAATGCACTTGATTTTATCGAGAAATTGGAATACGGATTTCAAACCAATATTGGCGACAGAGGCATGCGACTCAGTGGTGGCGAGCGTCAGCGTCTTACTATCGCTCGAGCTATTTTGCGCAATCCTGCTATTTTAATTTTAGATGAAGCCACATCTTCGCTCGATTCTGAATCAGAAAAAGCGGTACAAGCTGCTTTGACGAATGCTATGCAAAACCGCACGGTGATTGCCATTGCGCATCGTTTGTCGACCATCACACATGCCGATCAAATTGTTGTACTTAGCGATGGAAAAATTGTGGAGTCGGGCACACACGATGCTTTACTCCGACAAAATGGAGCCTATGCCAAAATGATCGAATTACAACAGTTTGTATAACGCATTTTCTATATCTGAAATCCCTTTCATTGAAAGAAAATAGTCGTTTATTTTTCCAAATGTTAAGAGGATTTAAAGAAAAAATCGTTTACCGATAATTGACGTCCGTTCATGCTATTTCTCGTTGAAGCACTTGCACTTGTGCTGTCTGCTGAACTATATTTGCATCAGCATTCGGATAGAAATAGGGGTTGATCAGTGAACATCCGGGTGTAGCAAAGCAGAGCAAAACTCTCTCGCGGTTAGATTTTTCAAATTCAAAATATATATCTATGAAAAAGTATGTAGCGACCCTCTTGGTTGCGTTGGTGGGGTTAACAGTAAACGCACAAAGTTCTTTTAACGGCAAATTGGTGCCTGCAACACAAGCTGTATTGAATACAGTGGTGACCAACCCAAATGTAATCATCATTACAGGGAAATTGTTAAACGCAGCAACGAGCAATCCTATTACGGATGCGAATGTAAAACTGTCGAATGTGAGCAAGGGCTTGCTGAATGCAGCTGTCGATAAAAACGGCAATTACGCACTAGCCCTTGATAAGGACTTGGTAACGGCAAGTACCGGACTAACCTTTAAAATTGAAGGCTATGAAGATTTCACAGTGAAAAAAATCAAACGTACACAAGCATATGTTGATATGGATATTCGCTTGTTGCCTGACGAATCAAAACAACCAACTGTGGTAAAATATGTATTGAACGATGATCCATACAACACATTGGTGATTAAGTTCTAATAAACTTTTGTTTTAGGGTTAAACGAATGAGGCTTCTGTAAAAGGAAGCCTTATTTGTTTTTGTTGCGTTCTTCCAAAAATTGGCGTTGTGTTCGGATGTTGTAATATATCAAAGCCGCGAACAAGGCACACATGAATGAAATGTATACTTGACTAGTGAGTTGCTGTTTCGTTGCTAAAAAATAAACACCAAGCCCAAATGCAGCAACAATTGCAGCAAGCCAAGCCTTTTCCAATATTTGTAAGAATTTCATGTTTCGCTTTGTGTAAAATGAATGAATTATAAATCTAGATTTCTGAGCTTTTCCATCACGACATTCACTGCCGGACAAACAGCGGTGTTTTGCAACGTAGTGTTTGGGTACTTAAAGAAATGACCTGAATCAGTGTAGGGATAATTAGCACAATCTCCCGGTCGTACTTCATAAATTTCGCATTCGTTGTTGTCTTGCAAAAAAGGACATGGACTGCGGTGCACCACATAATCGCCATCGTTATCTAATCGCAAATAAGTTTCAATAAACTGCGATTCTTTCATGCCTAAGAATTTTGAAATACGCTTTAAATCTGGTGTTTTGAAGCGAGGTGAAATGCTCTTGCAACAATTGCCGCAGTCTAGGCAATTCACTTGCGCAAAGGCCTCTTCATGCGCATCGGGCAAATACTTTTCTAGCCCTTTTTTGTGCTTAATTCGCTTAAACATTTGCGCGTTCTGCTTTTGAAATTCCTTTCCGCGAATCAGTATTTCCGATATGTATTTTGCAAGTTCCAAGGTGTTGAAATAAGTTTAACGAAAGGCGAATCTAATCTATCTGCATGATATTTAGAACGAATATACTACTGACAAGCCTCAACAATCAATTTAGCCAAAAGTGAACGATTCTTGTTGACTGCAATTTCTTTCTGAATACCCTCGTGCAATGCCAATAGTTTTGTTTTTTGAGCTTTATCATCCGTAGCTTTGATTTTATAAAACTTCTGAAACCATTTGCAAGCTTGTGTTTCATTAGCTACTATGCCTGTGTTAAACTGTTGGTGTTTTTCCAGATTTTCCAATTCCCGAATTGCAGATTCTATATCGTTTGTCTTGAAAAAGTAATAGGAGAGGAGGATTCGTGCATAAAACAAGGTGTATAGTTCTTTTGAATGCTTCAATACCTCGTCAATATAGGGATACGCTAATGCATACTCTTTCCGAAAAATATGAATAATCGCCAAGTTGATTTTCAACCGAAAGCGGTAGGCGCTTTTGTTTACGTCCTTTTCCGGTACTTGCTGATACACGTCAAACACTTGTTCAAAGCGATTGGTGTTGATGAGGTTGGTAGAATAGGTCAACAAAAAAATCAATTGGTAATCGGTTTCGTCATCTTTGAAGTGATGATCAAAATAGCGATTGAAATATTGATGTGCTTCCTCGTAACGCCCTTGCAGCGATAGCTCTACTCCTAAATTAAAAACGGAAGTGGCGATATAGCGCTTATACTGCGGACGATGAACAAACGGATCGTCACTGTATTTCAATATTTCAGCTATATGCGCAATACGGTTTTCAATATTGGTTTCACTTGTGAACAAATTATTTGCCTTTATCATTGGCGTGTAAAACGACTCAGCTTCGATGGATATTCTGCCAATCTCATTGTCAATAGCAATGAGCGGTAATTGCAGTTTTGTATACACATTGTTGAGGAAGTGAAGGTAATATTTTGAAGCCTCTTCCGATTCGTTAAGGGCTGTTGCATTATACTCAATCACCTTATAGGATGCGGTTTTCAAATCTTCAATGTTAGTTGTAGAAAGCTGCTTGGTAAATAAAAATCGGATTCTGATTTCATATAAGGCTTTCAATCCTGCATAGTCTTTGGCTTCTTCTAACAGTTGAACATAGCGATGCCACTCTTTTTCCAACAAATCAAAAGCTCTGCGTTTATTCAATTCGTTCAAAAAACTAATAATACCTTCAGTATCATATTCTAATCGGAGCGATTTCAAATGGCCGGAAACAATCGCCACCATGGCTTCATACACTGCGCTAATTTGGTTTCGGAGGTATTGTTCGTGCTTTTCCTCAAATGGTTTTCCGAATACGCTGCGATACACTTTGCCTTTTTGCGTCTTAAATTCGTCTTCTGTTAGTTTTTGAAGGGCATTGAACAGCGCAAAATGAGTTTTCGAAGTGGATGGAAGTTGTTCAGTAATCAGTTGTAGTTCTTTTTTTGTTAGACAGTCTTTAAGTTCGAAAAATTTCATTTGGAATTGCTGGTATTCAATGTTTTGTGTGAATAATTAGGCTAAAAAGTGTTATAAAACTAGCAATTCTTCCTTGATAAACAGTCGAATTTTGTTTCCCTTTGCAGTAGAATCCTTATTTTAATGAGGTCGTAAAATTCTTTTCACTCAAAACTGAAACGATGAAACAAATACTTTTTTTGGGAATAGCTGCTTTTGTGGCGCTTCCTACATTCGCCCAACGTTCCTATGTGCATAGAGCCATTGAACGTGATATCGAAAAGAAAAATGAGGAGAAATACGGTGAGCCGGGAAAGTCGAAATTCAATTCATGGGCCGATAATGTTAACGATGCGCCTGTGCGGGAGAAGTATGCATTTACTCAATCCATGACCTATCAGCATAAAAAATATCGTAACGGAAAGGAAACGGAAACTAATGAGTCGGTCATTTACGCCAACGCAAAGGAATCGTTGGTTGCCACAAAGATGGACGACAAGCGAAAAGGCATGATGGTTCTGGACTTGAAGTCGCATGTGCAAATGATATTTGATAACGAGAAAATGACCTATATGGCCATCAATCAAAATGCATTTATGAGCAGAAGAATGCAAGAGGAAGCAAATGCCGGAAAGGCACCAAATGCAATGACAAACTTGAAACCAACCGGTAAAACAAAAACTATTTTGGGGTATACCTGCAAACAATTTCAGAAGTTAAACGATGAAGGCAAGCTGGTGGACGAATATTGGGTGGCGACCTTGGCCGATTTTAAGGGCGTTAATTTCTTAAATCCGAATGCTGCGTTGAATGAAGGTGTTGTATTGGAGAGTATTTCATACCGAAACGGACAAATGGTTTCAAGCTTTACAGCAACCGCAATTAACAAAAGTGAAAACTTTACCATCGATCCAAAAAAATACAACCGAAATTCCATGGAACATATGCATTGAACCCGTTTTTTCGTTGGTTGATAATTGGTGTATATCTCGACCGCTGCTATTCTGATTTTCTATTACCTTTACATTCCAAAAAACAGGAATGATTAAACCATTCGATCAGCAGCCAGCCATCCTCCTTTTAGCCGATGGTACAGTATTCTACGGTAAGTCTTTAGGGAAAATTGGCACCACCTCAGGGGAAATTTGTTTCAATACCGGTATGACCGGCTACCAAGAAGTGTTTACCGATCCGTCTTATTTCGGCCAAATTATTATTATGACCAACGATCATATTGGTAATTATGGAGCATTGGATACTGAAGTAGAATCGAGGAGCATTGCTATTTCCGGCTTAATTTGCAAGAAATTTTCCGCACATAATTATTCTCGATTGTCGGCTACTGAATCACTTCAAGCTTATTTTGAAAAAAATAATTTGGTGGGTATTTCTGATGTGGATACAAGAGCATTGACTATCCATGTACGCGAGAACGGAGCCATGAATTGTATTATTTCTTCTGAAATTTCCGATATCGATATATTGAAAAGGAAATTGGCTGAAACGCCTGATATGAGTGGTTTAGATTTGGCGAAAGAGGTGTCTACTAAAGAAGCTTATTTTACGGGCAATGAAACTGCTCCATACAAAGTAGCTGTTTTAGATTGTGGCGTGAAACAAAGCATCCTCAACTGTTTGACAGATGCCGGTGTGTACGCAAAGGTGTTTAACGCCTGTTCCTCTTTTGACGAAATGAAAACATGGAACCCAAATGGGTATTTCATTTCAAACGGCCCGGGCGATCCTTCTGCTATGTCGTATGCTATTGAAACCGTTAAACAAATTCAAGCGAG
The DNA here is from genome assembly GCA_044226285.1 of Chitinophagales bacterium. Taxonomy (GTDB): domain Bacteria; phylum Bacteroidota; class Bacteroidia; order Chitinophagales; family LD1; genus CALAYL01. The sequence continues at coordinate 161,775 of JBGAHI010000005.1, forward strand.
CGGGAAACCGGTGTTTGGTATTTGCTTGGGGCATCAGTTGTTGGCTTTAGCAAATGGTATTCCAACCTATAAAATGCACCATGGACACCGAGGCTTGAACCATCCGGTGAAAAATTTGGAAACCGGTATTTCTGAAATAACCTCTCAAAATCACGGTTTTGCGGTAAGCAGAGAAGATGTGGCGAAAAATCCGAATGTTGAAATTACGCACATCAATCTCAATGATGATACGGTTGAAGGAATTCGAGTGAAAAACGCAAAAGCATTTTCTGTGCAACATCACCCTGAAGCGAGTCCTGGACCTCACGATTCGCGCTATCTATTCAATCAGTTTATCGAAATGATGCAGAATTAATAATGGGCAAGCGTAACGTTCATATTGTTTTTGCTCTTTTTATTGGATTGATTTTGTGTGCATGCAAACCTAAATCCGATGGCATAGAACATCTCGGAAATATAGATAAAGAGGCCATTGCAGCCGATACGACTACGCAAGTGATTATCGATAACTCCTTTGAATATGTAAAAGATTTAGATTTCAAAGATCGAAGGTTTACAGTGCTTACAGGGGGGTATGTTGAATTTAAGCAAGTTGTGATTGTGGAAACCAAAGCCAATAATATCATCGATACATTGTATCATCTTTCTCCTGATTCTGTTACACGAATTGTAGATGCTTTTATAACAGATTTAGATGCCAATAAATCACCGGAATTGCACTTAATTTTTAAACACATCCCATCAAATGCAGTCTCCGATAGTGTTGTGTTGAACTACAGTGGACGCTGGACGAAAGCCACATTCGAAACAAATAAGAAAGTAGTAGGAGTGGAGTGGACAGTAAAAGACGGTTTCCTAATCGAAAAAGGCAATTTATTAAATAATACAAAAGATACGGTACAGGGTTACGAATGGCTTTATTTCAAACTAAAAAATAATAATTTCAAACCCGAAAAGGCTGAGGCCGTTTTATAGTAGCATTTATTCAACCAAAATACAACCAGTTTTATGAGTTTAATCGCTTCCATCCATGCAAGACAAATTCTCGATTCACGTGGTAATCCGACTGTAGAAGTTGACGTGTACACCAGTACAGGCGCTTTGGGTCGTGCTGCTGTGCCATCCGGTGCATCTACCGGCAAGCACGAAGCGGTTGAACTTCGCGATGGCAAAAAAACTGAGTTTTTGGGCAAAGGGGTAATGAAGGCGGTAAACAATGTCAATAAAATTATTGCCAAAGAATTGTTAGGTATTTCTGTTTACGAACAAAATCTTATCGATTCAATTATGCTTACTTTGGATGGAACACCAAACAAAGCAAAATTAGGGGCTAACGCTATTCTGGCTGTATCGTTAGCGGTTGCAAAAGCAGCTGCCGATGAAAGTGGACTGAGCTTGTATCGCTATGTTGGCGGAGTGAATGCCAATACGTTGCCTATCCCGTTAATGAATATTTTGAATGGAGGTTCACATGCCGATAACAAAATCGATTTTCAGGAATTCATGATTGTTCCCACCGGTGCTGATACCTTTTCAAGAGCATTGCAAATGGGTACTGAGGTATTCCATCATTTGAAAACGGTGTTAAAGAAAAAAGGCTATTCTACGAATGTTGGCGATGAAGGTGGTTTTGCACCAAACATTGCTTCGAATGAAGAAGCCATTGAAATTGTATTATCTGCTATCGAAGCAGCAGGTTTCAAACCCGGAAAAGATATTTTCATTGCTATGGATGCTGCTGTTACTGAGTTCTACGATGAGAAAAGCAAATTGTATCATTTCCATAAATCAAACAATAAAAAATTAACGTCAGAGGAAATGGTGAATTATTGGGCCACTTGGTGCAAAAAATATCCAATTGTTTCTATCGAAGACGGTATGGCTGAAGATGATTGGAAAGGTTGGGAGTTATTGACGAAAAAGTTAGGCGATAAGGTTCAGTTAGTAGGTGATGATTTATTTGTAACAAATGTTCAACGCTTGGCTAAAGGTATCGATCAAAATATTGCCAATTCTATTTTGGTGAAAGTGAATCAAATTGGTTCTTTAACGGAAACCATAAATGCGGTGAACTTAGCGAAGAACAATTCATACACGTCTATCATGAGTCACCGTTCTGGAGAAACCGAAGATGTAACCATTGCCGATTTAGCAGTTGCGTTGAATTGCGGACAGATTAAAACCGGTTCTGCTTCGCGTACAGATCGTATTGCTAAATATAACCAATTGCTTCGCATTGAAGAAGAATTGGGACATATGGCACACTATCCCGGAAAATCATTTAAATACATTCGTTAATGCCATCCCTTGGCATGAAACTTGTTTAGGAATGAGCCTATGCGATTGTGTTTATTCCTGCTGTTATTCAGTTTAACTTCTTTTACTTACGCCCAAAAGTATCAGGGCGATGCACTATTATCCATATTGGGCCAAGAAAAAGACAGTAGTGACACCTACAAAGCCTTTGCCCGTGAATGGGGTTTAGGTCGCAAAACAGCTATGCCCGAAAAAGGGATTAAGGTGAATAAAAACAGTGAAACGGGAAGAATCATCGCCATTTCTTTTGCCGGGAAAGGCTATGAAGTGGGGGATGTGAAATTCAATAAGTTTGAAGGGCAGATGCCTTTTGGTTTATCGATGAATGATGATTATACTACATTGAGAAATAAACTGGGAGTCCCAAAAAAAGATGCTGAAACCGTTTCTAAATTTGCTAAAAATGGCTTAAGTATCATTGCAACATTTTCTAATAAATCGAAAACTAAGTTACAAGTTGTAAAGATTAGTTTAGGCTTTGGTGTTCTAGAATATAACCCCAATGCTGGCGAGAATACCGATGTCGCAACAGAAGCTCCCGCAGAGCCGATTAAAGAGGTTAATCAACCGACAACAAACGAAAAGAAAGTGGAGCCATCAAGCACAAAAGAAAAAATTACCATAAATGAAACTATGCCTGCAGATTTCTCCTCTTCAAAACCTGCACCTCGAAATACAAACGCATCATTGTCAAAAAAATCAGAGTTCTATAAACGCATGATGGAAGTAATGGAAGCAGGCTCAGAGTCTTATTTTGAAAGTATCCAAGAGCCAACAGAAGCAGCAGTGTCTAACTTTTGGAATTACAAATACACACATAAAAGTACAGTTAAAATTCCTGGAGAAAAATACAATTTCATTTATCGGTTTCCATTTTCTACTTCACAAAAAGATTTTGTGGTAGTGCTGAAAGAAGGCAATTATGATGCTTCTTTCAAACAAACGTATGATGAGTTTTTATCTAAAATAAAAGCTGATTTTACTCCAGCAGAAGGTTGGAAGTACACCAATCCTTTGGATGAAAATGTTAACTTTCCACTCAAAGACTTTGAAGCACAAAATGCGAAGTATGGTTCGATAGTGTTGGATTATCACCAAAATCCCCAAGGACAAAGCGTTTTATATCTTCGATTCTTACTTTATTATGATTAAGAAATCACTTTTTTGCTGTCTGATTTTTTTAATGGCGTTGACAACATTTGCACAATCCGAGGATCTGCTGAAGGTGCTGGAAACACCTGTTGCAACTGAGGCATTTATGTTTTTTAGGGCAAAGAATCAATTAGACAATTCGCTTTCCAATCCACGTTCTGGTCTCAAATTATATACGGATGCGAATCATCAGAAAGTAAAAGCGGTGATGTTTACGAATGCGAATCAAAACATTAATCAGAAATTATTTAACCGATACAACGGAATATTACCTTTTAATTTGTCGTTCAACTATTCCTTTAATGATATCCGCACAAAAGTAGAGCCAACTTGTATAAGTAATGCAGGCTTTGCTTGCTTTAAGCGTAATAATATACTTGTAACTATTGATTTTGCTGATCCTTTAAAAATGGATTCTATTCTCAGTATATCCTATAGATATGATACCATTGTAGCGACCAAACAGAGTGTCAATGTTGTAGCAAGTGATATTTACGCTAACACCGATACACAAAACACGTTCAAATCTTCAATACTTGGGATATTTGCTTCCGCGCAGAATTATGATTTGAAGAATGTACTGCAGTATAAATGGCAGCGAGAAAATATTTGGAATTACACACATACATATAAGACCACAATCAGCGTCCCGGGTGAGTTGTATAATTTTGTTTACTCGTTTCCATTCGAAAATTCACAACGCGATTTTGTGTGTGTATTGGCTGAAACGCATCATCAGATACAACCTGTTTATGATCGATATGCTGATTTGATTTTATCTAGTTTCCCTGTTTCAGAAGGTTGGGAATACAGTTATCATGTAAATAAAGAAAAGCCGAATGCCCCACGTGATTTAATTATGCGTCATCCAAAAATTGGAACTTTTGTGTTGGATTATACCATGTCGCCTTATGGTGTTGAAGTTGTTTATCTTCGCTTCTTATTTCTTTATCATTAATAATTTAATCGACCAACGCCATCGCAGGCAAATGTCTCATACACTTCGCAGTTCATCCCTGTTGCTTTGGTGTAAGATGTTGCAACAACTTCGCTAAAAGCCGGTATTGATTCTTTCTTAACAATGGCAATAGCGCATCCGCCAAAACCTGCACCGGTCATACGTGCACCCAAACATCCCGGCAGTTCTTGAGCTGTTTCTGCCAATGTATCAAGCTCAAATCCGCTTACTTCAAAATCGTCTTTAAGCGAAGCATGTGATGCGTTCAGTAACTTCCCGAAAGTGAATAAATCGCCATTCTCCAACATTTTTTTAGAAAGATTTACGCGCAGTTGTTCTGCAATAACATGGCGTGCGCGTTTGATTAACTCTTCATCTTTCAGTAACAACAAATGTTCCATACGCGCTTCTGCTAATGTTTGAATTGGCGCATGTTGTTGAAGTAAGCGTAACGCTTCATCACAACTGGCTTTTCGCTCGTTATAGGCTGATTTAATTAGCGATCGTGGTTTCTTGCTGTTCAAGATGAGTAAGCTGTAATCATCTAATTCAAAAGGAATATGTTCATAGTTGAGTGTATTGCAATCTAATAAAAGGGCATGTTCTTTTTTGCCATTGGCTACTGCAAACTGATCCATGATTCCGCATTTTACACCAATAAAATCGTTTTCTACTTTTTGACAAAATTGCGCCAATTGTTTTCTGTCTATCTGAATTTCCAAAAGGTCTTGTACGATGTACGCTGTGAGCACTTCAATGGCTGCAGAAGAAGATAGTCCGGACCCTTCAGGTAAATTACTAGCAAAAGAAATAGCAATGGACGGTAAGTTTAGTCCTTCGTTTTGCAAGTGTTTGAAAATGCCAAGAGGATAATTACTCCATTCATTTTTCGGCTGAGATTCCGGCAATGCACTAATCTGGAAATGAAACTCATTTGCATGTGCCTCTGAGGTAAATTTTATCTCGCCTTCAGTATGATTCGTTACAGTGGCACTAATGCCAAGTTCAATGGCGCAAGGCATTACTAATCCTCCATTATAGTCTAAATGTTCTCCAATTAGATTCACACGACCCGGTGCGAAATATTTTCTTTCAAGTGCCATTACTGTATGATTTTATCTCTGAGAATTTGAGCGCATTCGTCTATATCCAAAGGGTTTGCGGCTGCACCTGCACCCATTTCACTACCTGCATAATATTTGATTTTATCCTTGGCACGTAATGGAGGATAGAACTCTACATGAAAGCGAAAATAGTTAGTACAATCTGCATACTTTTTTGTGTTCACAGGTGATTGATGTATACACATCATGTACGGGAAAGGACGATCGTAAATAGCATCAAACCCTTTGGTAAGTAATTTTAAAAGCAACCCGAACGATTTCATTTCTTCTGTATTAAAATCAGAAAAGTTGAGCAGATTATTTTTTGCAACAATGAAGACGCCAAACGGATAATCCGTAAAATAAGGGATGTAGGCAATGAAGTCTTCATTCTCTGCTACTACTCGCTTTTTGTATATTTTTTCAGATTGGTTCAAATCTTCGAACAAATTGCGTTTGTGTTGGGTGAAATACTTTTTGCAATTATCGAGCTCCGATTTTATTTTGAATGGAATCCATGAATAGGCGTATAACTGTCCGTGCGGATGTGGCATTGTTACGCCAACTTCTTCACCTCTGTTTTCAAATTCAAAAATGTATTTAATTTTTTTATCCTTTGCTAATGCAACAAAGCGTGAAGTCCATAGTTCTACTAGCTTTAAGATATGCTCATCGCTAAGCTCGTAAAGTTTAATATCGTGTTTTGGAGAATATAAAAGCACTTCACATTTCCCATATGCTTTTTTGTTTTTTACAATTGGGGTATTGTATGCTTCAATATTATCAGGCTTTTGCGAGAGTACCGGAAAGTCGTTAGGATATGAAAACACATCAAAATCATCTGGCACTTTTTTGCCTTTACCCGGACAAAAGGCGCACCAATTATTGGGCATATGCGGCCGGTGTTGCCGATTTGTAGCCACCATGGTATACGTGTCGAGAAGTGGATTCCATCTAAGTTCAGCCATTCAAAATTTATTTTGTAAGAAAATTAAACTTGTTTTGTAATCATGAGTAGATACGAAGAACAATTAAAAGCGCAGGTGAAAATAGGTAAAAATGTTTTCATTGCTCCGAATGCTACTTTGATGGGAAATATTTCTTTAGCTGAAAATGTATCTATTTGGTATGGCGCTATACTACGTGCCGATATGGATAGTATTGAAATTGGTTGCCGTAGCAATGTACAAGACGGAGTTATCATGCATACCGATCCATCAAAGCCAATAAAAATTGGAGAAGAGAATGTGATAGGCCATGGCGCTATTCTTCATGGATGCACGGTAGGTAGCAATAATTTAATAGGTATACGTTCTACTATTTTGAATAATGCTAAAATAGGTAATTGTTGCATTATAGGAGCGCATGCTTTAGTAACAGAGGGTATGGAAGTTCCCGATTACTCAATGGTTTTAGGCTCGCCAGGAAAGATAGTAAAGCAATTGCCTGAGTCAATTATAGAAAAACTAAAATTAGGCGCTTTTGCATATGTTCAAGAAGCATTGAAATATTTGGAGGTGTGAAAAAAATTCTTGTCATACGATTTTCATCTATAGGCGATATTGTGCTTACTACTCCTATTGTAAGGTGCATTAAAAATCAGCTAGAAGGAGTGGAGTTGCATTATATCACAAAGGAAGAAAACCGACAAATTCTATCCGAAAATCCTTATATAGATAAATTATTATTCTTGCAACCGTCTATATGGGCAACCATAAAAATGTTGCGCGATGAACACTATGATGTCGTAATCGATTTGCATAATAATCAACGTACATGGTTGATAAAGCGAATACTTGGCATAAAATCTTTTTCATTCCCAAAAATCAATTTCGAAAAATGGTTGATGGTTAATTTTAAAATCAATCGTTTACCTCATCTGCATATTGTAGATCGCTATTTTGATGCGGTGAAAACTATTGGAGTCATAAGCGATCAAAAGGGATTAGATTTTTTTATTGCTGCTGGAGATACTTTGCAACAATCAATGGCTTCACCCTATATAGCATGGGCCATTGGAGCTAAGCAAGGAACAAAACAGTTCCCTGTTCAAAAAATTATCGAAGTGCTCAATAGTTCTGCATTTCCAAACATAAAAGTAGTTCTCCTTGGAGGGAAAGAAGATACTGCTCGTGCCGAATTAATTATGAAGGCCACAGCTACAATTGCTATAGAATCGCTTGTTGGGAAATCCAGTTTGCAAGAATCGGCTACGATATTAAAAAATGCACAAGTCGTGATCACTAATGATACCGGTTTAATGCATATAGCAGCTGCATTACGAAAACCTATTATCTCCTTTTGGGGAAATACAATTCCTGAATTTGGAATGACTCCATATTACGGTAAGAATGACGTTGATAATCGTATACTACAAGTACCCGATTTGTTATGCCGTCCATGTTCAAAATTAGGCTATGATAATTGTCCAAGAGGTCATTTTAAATGTATGGAAGGCATTGAAGTTGTTGAATTGCTTCAACAACTTCAATCTCTTCTTATGCGTTAGCGCACTGAATATTCGGCTCCTAGTGAACGAATGGCCATTTCCATAATCCACTCCTTTTTAGGATCGTATTTTTCTTTTAGATTATAATCATAGTGTTTAGCCACAATTTGCCATGTAAATGCCGAGAAACCACCTTTCACATCCTTAATGATTTCATAGCAGTTATTTCCGGTTTCTCTATTGATTAGTTTTACAAGTACCTTACCTTGCCCAATAGTTAAATCGCGTAACTCTTTTTCAAATTTCTCACGCATTTCTTTTTCAAGATCCTTTCTGTAATGGCGGTAATCTTTTTTCTTTTCATTCTCCTTTTTGTCACTTACATCAAGATATAACTGTTTTGCCATTTTCACATAGGGAAGCACTTTTCTAATTCGATTTAAGCTTAGCCAATACTCTCTTTCATCATCCGGATTTCGAAATTGCAAAACGGTTACATCTTTTAAGGTAATATTAATAGATGTGTCTGCTAATGCAATGGCGCTAGAGTCAATTCCAATAGTACTTTCTGCTACTGAATTTTTAGCCATAAATAGCATCATAGCTATTAAACTAATTGTTCTGATATTCAAACTAGGATTTTTCATATTATACCTTTTAATTACCTGTATTGCTAATCTCGTACCAAAATGTTCTTTGGCACTAATTTAGTTAGTTTATTTTAACAAGGGGGAAATCTATTTTTATGGAAATTCTTCTCTTATTACGTCAAAGCGATTAATTTTGCAACAATTTTTAAAACAAAAAAAACAACATGAAAAAAATAACCGGTTTATTGATGGCAAGTGCTTTTGTAGGCGCTGTGTTGTCTAGCTGTGGCGATAAATACACGCCACTGACAGAAGAGCAAAAAACTGCTAAGGCAGATTCTATCTTCGCTGCAACCTCTGCTACATACAAAGCAGAGAAAGAAGCAGCTTGTGCAGCAGAAATGCAAGCAAAAGTAGATGCAAAAGTTCAAGAATTAACGGCAGCTGCAGCAACTGCTTCCAATTAATTAATCCAATAAAAACAAGAAGAAATGAAAAAAGCACTTATAAAATTATCAGCACTTGCAACTATAGGATTAGTTATGGCAAGTTGCAGCAATGAAGAAGCGAATAAAAAGGCTGCAGAAGCCGATAACGCTGCAATTCAAACGTTAGTAGATTCAAAAACGGCTGCAATTGATGCAGAAGTTTCTGCAGCATGTGATGCTAAAGTAACTGAAGCAGCTCAAGCAGTTGTAGACTCATTAGCTAAAGTTAAACCTACTGCTGAAGTCAAGAAAGCTGTAGCTCCTGTTAAGAAAGCACCAGCAAAAGCTCCTGTTAAAGCAGCTCCTGCTAAAGCAGATCCAACTAAAACTACAACACGACCAGGTGCAAATACTTCAACTGAAGTAAAAACAACATCTGATAGACCAGGTGCTAATACATCAACACAAGTAAAAACAACATCGGATAGACCGGGAGCAACAAAACAATAATTGCTCTAGTTTTTTTATGAAAAGGCTCTCTATGAAATAGAGAGCCTTTTTTATTTATACCAATCTTTTTTCAAATAGATAAAGATTATTTTCCATTTCCTGCTTTGTAATTTGTCTATGAGGAAATGCAGCTTACTAGACATTAAAGTTGTTTATTGGAGAATTCAGTCTCGTAATCGGTTTAAATATCTTGTTGTCAAATCTAAGTTGCTAACTGTTTTAAAGAATTGCAACAAGGGAAAGAAGTGAATTTGACTTGCATTAAACATAAAAAAGCCGATAGTATTAACTATCGGCTTTTTATAAATCATTCGTAACAAATAATTATTTGTTACAACGCATTGATTATAGTTTAGTGTAAGAACCACTACATACATCTACAGAACCAGTTGTTGGCGTAACTGTATAAGACGTTGCAATTGTAGTTCCAGAAAGTGTAAGTGTACCTGTAAGTGTTCTACCCCCTCCTAAATCTTGACTAGTAATGTCAACTTGATTAGAGTTAGCCGAGTTTACAGTTCCAGAAACAACAACTGTTGCACCAAAACCTCCTACGTTAGCGATATTAATATCTAGAACGTTAGAAGATGCTTTAGTAGTTGTGATAGTAATATTTGTGTATGTTCCAGTAGTACAAACGTCCTGTCCTTTCCATTGTCCAATAAATTTAGCTCTTGACTCAGTTTTGCAATCAGAACCTTCGAAACCTGAATCACAAGTTTTAGTACAAGATGAAGTTGTCATCAAAGTTGCTGCTACAGCACCCATCATTAGGTAATTAATTAGTTTTTTCATGTTTTTTTTTGTTTTAAAATTTTTGTAAAAGTAATAATTCTGCTCAAACCTTTCAAAGAGTATGCCAATTTTTTTGTTGAGAATAAACAGAGGTTTAATTATTTAGTAACAAATGATTATAAAACTTGTGAAAATTCACTAAATTTGTCGGATAACTTTAATTCAAGATGGCAAAATTCTATTCATCAATACTACTGGTATTTGTATTGAGTTTTTTAACAGCCAACAAGGCTATGGCGTCTCACGCACAGGGAGCAGACATTTCTTATGAGTGTTTAGGCAATAATCAGTATAAGATTATTTACCAATTTTATAGGGATTGTAGCGGTATCTCTGCATCAACAAGTGTTATAGCTGATATTACGTCTACATGCGGAACAACTACTGTAACTCTTAATCCTGATCCGCTTTATCCTACTACCGAGGTATCTCAACTTTGTCCTTCTGCTACGAGTACTTGTAATGGAGGTGCAAATCCTGGAGTTCAGGTGTATACCTACACTGCAATTGTTACGCTTCTTCCTAATTGTATCTATACGATAAGTTATGGAGAATGTTGCAGAAATACTTCAAATAATTTGGCAAGTTCCCAAAGTTTCGATTTATATGTTGAAACTACAATTAATACCAATGGCGGATTGTGCAACAATGGTCCAAGATTTACAACCTATCCTGTACCTTATTACTGTATAGGTAGTCAGTATAGTTATAGCCATGGTACTTATGATATTGATGGTGATTCATTAGTCTATTCACTAGTTGCTCCTTTGCAATCATCAGGAACTGTTATTGCTTATCAAGCACCTTATTCTCCAACGAATCCAATGCCAACAGCATCGGGATTTTTGTTTGACCCTCAAACAGGACAAATGACGTTCACTCCTACAACAGCCGGAAATTATGTTGTAACGGTAAAAGTAGATGAATATAGAAATGGTGTGTTAATAGGTACAACAATGCGTGATATTCAATTCGTAGTATTAAGCTGTACGAATACACCGCCAATTATCAATGGAAATATTACTACTTCGAATTCCTCTGGAGGTGCAGTAATTGACTATAACTCTTTAGGTGTTTGTCCTGGTGCAACGGTTACTTTTAATATTACTGCTTATGATCCTACTCAACAGCCAATAACAGTAACCTCAAACATCAGTACTTCTATACCTGGAGCCACTTTAGTTACAACCCCACTTAAAGGAACAAATGACTCTGTGCGTGTTACCTTTACTTGGACACCTGCACCTTCTGATTCCGGGTTCAGATATTTTACGATAACCGTTAAAGACAATCAATGCCCTATTACAGGGAATCAAGTTTTTACCTATGATATTACAGTTCTTCGCGGTGTAAATGCCGGACCGGATAAAGCGTATTGCCCTGAAGGAGGTCCAACAACTGTAACTGTTACCGGAGGAAATCATTTCTCTTGGACCGCTTTAGGTGGAGGTCCTGCTGTGGGCATGGTTAGTGCAAATACCGATAGTAATATTGTTTCGTTTGCACCCACAGTTACAACTACTTATGTTGTAAAAAGCGATTTAACTGGCGGTTGCAAAGATCGCGATACAATTACTATTTTTAGAGTTCCCGGATTTAGTTCAAACCTGACTGTGGATGACGATACTATTTGTTTAAATGGAACGTCTACATTAACAGTACATGCCTATCCGGATAGTGTTGGTCCATTTAGCTATGCTTGGACACCAACATCTACTATCATTAATACAATTGACTCTAATGTAACCGTTAAGCCTACCGTAAATACTACTTATGTTGTACAAATTACTTCAGCAAGCGGATGTATTGTAGTTAAGGATAGTGCCCGAATTATCATAAACGGTACAGGGCCGCAAGTATTATTGACGTCAGATAAAGATTATATCTGTCCGGGTGATACCATTGCAATTACAACAAATATCAGTGCTGTGAATTGTGGTTTAACACCGGGCGGTAGCGGAAGTGCATGTCCTGGTGGAAGTAGTTTCATCAGTAGAACAGTTGGGGCAGGAACTGCTACAGGAACTACTGTTACTCCGTATCGCGGATTCTGGCATGATGGTAGAGTTCAATATCTCTTTAAGGCCAATGAACTTCAAGCGCTTGGATTAACTGCCGGTACAATTACCGATCTTGCATTCTTTATTTCTACTAAATCGAGTACAATCGACTATAACGGTTTTACTATAAAAATGGGATGTACAAGTTTAAGCCAGTTAACCACTTCTTTTGTTGGTGGTTTGCAAACTGTTTTAAATCCGATGACGTATACAAGCTATGCAGGTTCGAATCCACATATTTTAGATAACCCTTACGATTGGGATGGATTCTCTAACCTTATCGTTGAAGTTTGTTTCGATAATGGAGCTTATACCTCATACGATGCCGTTCAATATACAGCTAACGTTTTCACGGGTGCTACACTATATGTAAATCAGGATGGCGCTGTGGGTTGTAATCTGGGTACCGGAACCTTAAGTGCCGATAGACCTAATGTTACTTTTGGTATGTGTAATCCTCCAGTATTAGGATACACATTCAATTGGTCTCAGTTAGCAGGAACTAGTCCACTTACATGTACAACATGTCAAAATCCTAAAGTGGCATTGTTTAATGATGGAACATATAAGTTAGACGTAATTGACCAAAATGGATGTAGCGGAGAAGCACTAATTAATTTACATGTAAATCAAAGTACCGCAATCTCTGCTGGAAGAGATACCTCTCTTTGTACTGCCGGAGGTGTACAATTAAATGTTGCACAATTAAACCCACAGCCATTAGTTTGCGTTCAAAATTACAGCATACAAGCTGTTCCTTACAGCGCAATTTTACCTACAGGTGCAACTACAAATATTCCTGCCGGTGACCAAACGATTTCTGGTATGTTACCGATAGGGTTCAATTTTGATTTCTATTGTACTACTTATACGACTTTTGCCGCTAGTGGTAACGGTTTCATTACGTTCTTAACCGGACAGCCTTATGCCGACTTTAGTTCAACTATTCCTACTGCAGGAACACCAAACGGTTTAGTTGCTTTATGTTGGGATGATTTGAATGCTTCAACAGGAGGAACAGTTGACTATTTTGTTAAAGGTACAGCTCCGAACCGTATATTAGTTGTTCGTTACAATAACGTTCGCCACTATGCGAGTACAAACACTATTAATGGCGAAATCCATTTATATGAAACATCTAATGTGATTGAGATTATGACGCAATCTCAAAATGATGCCGGAACACATGCTCAAGGTATTGAAAATGCTACCGGAACAGCCGGAGTTGCAGTTCCCGGAAGAAATTCACAGGCTTGGACCGTTTCAACACCTGATGGGTATCGCTTTACACCACAATACAGTGGTGTTGCGCCTGTTAGCTATACTTGGACACCTACCTCAGGTCTAAGTTCATCAACTATTGCTAATCCAATTGCAACTCCTTCTTCTTCAACATGCTATACTGGCGCTATTACCTTCACAAATGGTTGTGTGGTAAGAGATACAGTATGTATCAATATAGGCTCTTTCCCTCACTCTGTATCAGTATTGCCTGATACAATTTGTGCAGGTGATACCGCTCAACTTAATTTTACTGGCGCAGGTGTAACTTATGCTTGGACACCGGCCGCGAATGTTACCAATCCTGCTATTGCCAACCCTAAGGCAACAGTGCTTAATACAACTAAGTTCTTTGTTACAGCTACCAATGCACAAGGTTGTTCGGCATTAGATTCTGTAACATTAAAGGTTCGTCCTTACACTCCGGTAACGCTAAGAAGCGACACAAGTGTTTGTCCTGGAGGTTCGTTATCTATTTCGGTTCCTGGTGGTCCATATACCTCATACGAATGGTATTCTGTTGCTACTGGAAGTACTATAATAAGTACATCCCCTTCTATTACAACTTTACCGGGTAATGATTATTTTGTGAAAGTTCAAAAACCTGGCATTTGCCCTGTTTACTCCGATACATTTACTTTAAGTCAGTACTCATTAGGAACTATTTCAACTTCAGGCGATACCTCTATTTGTAATGGAGCATCATTGGTGCTTAATGCTACAGTTGGTATTTCAAATATCCTTTGGTCTAACAGTGCAACTACACCTTCTATAACAGTGAATACAGCCGGTGATTATTTCTACTCCGGACAAGATATTCATGGTTGTTTATTACATTCAGATACAACAACGCTTACCGTAATTGCCCCACCGGTTATTACTTTCGCACCTGTAGCCAATCCTGTTTGTCCATACGATATTGCAATTTTGGATGCCGGAAGTACAGCTGGTGTAACCTATACATGGAATCCTGGAAATATAACTTCACCTACATTATCGGTTACGACTTCAGGCCAATACAATGTTACTGCAAATGCAAACGGTTGTTCTACAAAAGATTCTATTGTTGTAAACTTTGCTCCGGCTCCTACAGTAACATTGCCAGCTGCAGACCAAACAATTTGTCCTACAGATTCATTTTTGATTCCAGTAGCAGGTGGTACATTCTCGAATTATGAATGGCATTCTGCATCATCAGGTGCAATTGTACAAACCGGAAATCCTTTCTATGGAAAACCTGTTGATTCTTTCTATGTGAAGGTGAGCGATGCAAATGGTTGTGTGTTTACTTCAGATACCTTTGCCGTTTACGCAAAAACAATTCCTCAATTATTGCCACTTGTTAATCAAGGCTTGTGTCAAGGTCAATCTGCAACTTTGTTGGGAACTGCTGGTTTAACAAATGTATTATGGTCTCCAAATGGGGAAACAACACAAGACATTACTGTGTCAACTGCAGGTCAATATTCGTATACAGCTTTAGCTAATGGGTGTATTGTAAATTCTAATGTAGCAGTTGTAACAGTAACATCACAACCTGTGATTACTTTCAGCTTCTTCAAAAATCCAGTTTGTCCGGGCGAAACAGTTACCATTAATGCAGGTTTAGTTCCTGGTGTTACTTATACTTGGTCACCGGGTGGTTTGGCCGACTCAATAACTACCGGAGCCGGAACGGTTTCTGTTGTAGCGGATAACAATGGGTGTACGGCAACTCTATCAACAACTGTAAATGCAGCTCAAGCTCCAATTGTTACTTTACCTACAGACATTGATGTTTGTGATTGCAGTCTTGATACAATAATACAGGCAAGTGTTACAACATTGGCAAATCCTGTAACTTATCAATGGAGTGGAACTGGATCAATTAATCCTTCTACAGTTGATACCTTGCATGTTACTGCATCAGGCGCATATACTGTAACAGTTACGGATGCTAATTCTTGTACGGCAACTGCAACTTATTCTGCAAAAGCATGGTGTTTAAATATTGATGCTAAGGTAGATGGTCAGAATACAATAAATTCAGGTCAAATAGCCCAATTAAATGCTGTTGTGGTGAATTCAAACTATAGCCCTACATTATCTTATGTTTGGCATCCTGGTGCTACGCTAACAGATTCTTTAATTCAAAATCCAAAAGCTAGCCCTACCGCTACAACTACCTATATTGTTTATGTAGCAGATAATGTCCATAACTGTTCAGCTTTCGACACAATAACAATTGGTGTAATTCCTCCGGGATTATATGCGATTCCAACCGGATTTACGCCAAATGGTGATGGCCAAAACGATTATTTCTATCCATACTTCTCCCCAGGTTCCACAGCAACTGTTGTGAGTATGCGTATTTACAACCGTTGGGGACAATTAATTTACAGCGGACCAAGTTCTCCGGGATGGGATGGAAAGATAAACGGTGTTGATGCTCCGGTAGACACTTATACATACTATTTGGAGATTGCTGTTCCGGATGCGAATAGCCCTTCAGGAGTAACAACATTCTTAAAAGCAGGAAGTTTCGCTATAATCAGATAAATAATTTTTTTTAATCAATTTTAAATACGATAATTGTGGCACTAATAAATAACCAAACAATCAACATGAGGAAATCTCTACTCATTGCAAGTGTGTTATTCATGTCCTTGACTACTTTTGCTCAGGATATACACTTTTCTCAGTATTACGCTTCACCCCTCACACTCAACCCTGCATTAGTAGGTAAGTTTGATGGTACTTGGAGAGCTACTGGTATTTATCGAGGACAATGGTTTTTACCTAAAGACATTCAACCATTCTCTACAGTTTCTGCTTCTGTTGATTTTGGCTTATTAAAGGACAAAATGAAAGGAAATGTTTTGGGTGTTGGTTTAGTAGCAACGAATGATATGCAAAATTTTATGGCAGTTAGTGGTGACCCAAGTGGGGCAGCTAATGGTAAAAAAAGCACTATCAATACCACTAAAATAGCATTGGCATTAGGTTACACACTAGGATTTGGGAAAGATAAAAACACACAACTTTCAATTGGTTTCCAACCAGCTGTTGAATTTAGAAAATTGAATTTTGATTATACTTTTGATAAAGGCTTTAATCCGGATTTAAGTTACACAGCGGCTAACAGTGGTGAGCAATTAGCATTTCCGTCTAAAACTTCTTTTAACTTCAATGCAGGTTTGTTTTTCAATACAAAACCTTTGGATTGGTTAACATTTTACGCGGGTTATTCAATGTTTAACATTGCTAGACCTACTGATACTTACTTACAAACTTCTGTAGCAGCAGGTAACAATTACAAACGTCCTTTCCGTCACGCTGCGTCTGCAGGTTTTGAATTCGAATTGAAAAAGAAATTTTTAATTATTCCAGGCGCTTATTTCCAATATATGGCAAAAGCAACGGAAACAGATTTAGGTGTTACATTAGGATATAAAATCTTAAACACTGATGAAAAATCTGCTATTTTATTCTTAGGATGTTGGGGACGTGTAGGTAGAGATATCATTCCAAAAATTGGATTCGAGTACAATAAATTCCGCTTTGGTGCTGCTTTTGATGTACGATTAACTCAATTACAGAAGGATACGAAGTCTGCTATTGCACAGTCTAGCCAGCCAATGGCATTCGAGATTAGCTTAGCTTACATCGGAGGTCTTACTAAGATTAAAGAGAACAACTACCTATTCAACCCAAGATACTAGAATTTAAAAACTTTAGAACCCAATACCTAAATAAGATGAAAAAGATAATAATTGCGCTATTGCCTTTCATAGTATTGACTGCCAAAGCACAAGAAGAGGAGAAACCAAGCCAAAAGGTAGAGAAATTCCCAAAAGTTAGTGTTCGAAAAAAGAAAAAGATCGCTGAAACATTGGTGAAACAAGGTAGCTACTATAATGCGTCTGAATACTACGAAGATGTATTGAAGGCAAAACCTGATAATATCAAGGTAGTTCATCAATTAGCAGAGATTAATAGAAGTCTTCGCGATTATAAATTAGCGGAGAAATATTACGCTTTGGAAATTGAAAAGGATAAAGATAAATGGCCAAATGACATGTTCTTCTTGGGGCAGATGCAGAAGATGAACGGAAAATATGATGATGCCAAAAAGACTTTTCAAGATTATTTGAAAGTGAAATTGGATAAAGACGAAAAGAGCTACAAGAGTTTGGCGAAAACCGAAATTATTGGTTGCGATTCTTCAGCAGCTTGGTTAAACAATCCTTATAAGATTAAAGTAGAGCACGAAGAAGGTATCATCAATAACGTATTAACCGATTTTGCTCCAAAACCATTGAGTGGTGGTCGTTTGTTATATTCATCATTGAAATCGGATACCGCGATTAACGTTACTAAGAGTGATCATGACTATTATGCTAAATTATTTATGGCTACTCGTGATGGTAAGAATTGGAAAGATGATACTAAGTTTGCTTACCCTCCTAACGATTCTAAAACACACGTAGGTAACGGTTTACTTTCTGCTGATGAAAATACGTTGATTTACACTAAGTGCGATCAAACCGAGTTGGTTAGAATGCGTTGTAAACTTTTCAGAGTTACTAAGCAAGGTTCAGAATGGTCTAATCCTGAAGAATTGAAAACATTGAATACTCCAACTGGAACTACAACTCAACCCGCTTTTGGTGTTGATAAAGACGGCAAGGATATTTTATACTTTGTTTCTGATCGTGGAGGAAAAGGAGGTTTAGATATTTTCTACGCTGAAGTTCAAGATGGAGGTAAATTCGGACCGGTTAAAAATGCAGGTTCTGAAATCAATACTTCTGGCGATGAATTCTCTCCTTATTTTGATAAAACAAGTAAAGCGTTTTATTTCTCATCTAATGGACATCCTGGTTTAGGAGGTTTAGATGTATTCAAAGCAAACGGAGCTCCTGAAAGTTGGGGTATTGCCTATAACATGGGAGCACCTGTAAACTCTTCTTGTGATGATATCTATTTCATTTTGGATGACAAAGGCAAACGAGGATATGAAGTATCTAATCGTCCGGGTACTAAAACAATTAGAGGGGAAACTTGTTGCGATGATATTTGGAGCGTAGCAGTTAAAGAAGAAGTTGTGTTGAAAGGTATTTTCGCTCTTCGTTCAGATCCTACACAAACTCCTGTTAATGGTGTTGAAGCATCATTGTACAAAGTTGATGGTAAAAACTTCGACTTCATCGGAACACAAGTTACAGCTAATAGTAACCCTTTCTATTATAATTTGAAACGCGGTGATAAATTCAAAATCAACGGAAATAAAGAAGGATATTGGCCAGCTGTTGAGAATATCTCTGTAAATGAAAATGAAGAACGTGATACTATCTATCAAGTATTCTTCATCGATAAAATCGAGAAAAAGAAAGTTAAGATTGAAAATATCTATTTCGAGTTCGACAAATCATTGGTTATTGATTATTACAAATTTAAATTGGATTCCGTTTTTGGTGTAATGATGCAGAACCCAGGATATAGCTTAGAGATTCAAGGTCACACAGATAGTAAAGGTTCTGATGCATACAACGATAAGTTATCTCAAAATCGTGCTAACGAAGCGAAAGCATACTTAGTAGGAAAAGGAATAACAACTGAAAGAATCGTTGCTAAAGGTTACGGAGAGAAAGTTCCTCTAGCGCCTAACGAAAAAGATGGAAAAGATGATCCGGAAGGACGTGCAAGAAACAGACGTGTTGAGTTCAAAATCTTGCCTGATAAACCTGAAGAAGCACCGGAAATTCAGTACGACCCAACTGAACCTGTTCCGCAAACTAAAACAGGTCCAGGTTTCGATAAATAATTAATTAGGATAATAAACAGAAAAGGCTACCATTGGTAGCCTTTTCTGTTTGGAGGAAAAACAAAGGATGCTTAATCTTTACACCATTGAAAGTTTGAGATTAGTAAGCAGAGTTCCCTATTCCAATTGCTTTTAGTTTAGTTTGCATCTCTTTTCTTGCTAAGAAAATTCGTGATTTAACAGTTCCAATAGGCAGATTTAACTGTTCTGCAATTTCGTTGTATTTATAACCATTAAAGTACATTAAAAATGGGGCTGCAATATCTTGGCTAACAGTCTTTATAATACTGTGTAATTCTTGCTTTAATATTTCGTTTTCGCCCTCATTTCGTACTTTATTGCGCATACTGTCAATCAAGAACTGATTTTCAGAACCATCCAAAATTGTTGGACGTTTAGCATTCTTACGATAATTGTTAATGAAAATGTTTTTCATTATGGTCATCAACCAAGCTTTAAAATTAGTTCCGGATTGGAACTTATCTCTATAAAGAAGAGCTCTGTAAATGGTATCTTGGAACAAATCCTCTCCCTCTGCTGTATCTTTTGTTAAAGAGTAGGCAAATGGTTTCAATGCGTACTCATAGTTTACTAGTTGTGTTGAAAATTCTATCGCAGTCATGTTTAATGTTTTGGTTTAAATATTAAACAAAAGTAGGGATAGATATTTTAAAAACAAAATTTGTTTAATGTTATTATTTGTAAAATAAACAAAAATGGTTGTGTAATTCCAGTTTATTCCATTTTTAAGGCGTTGAAATAGAGTAAATCCTCATTCAAGCTTACATTCTGTCGCTTTTTGACCTTTATGAGTTGAGTTTGCTTTTTAGTTGTGCCATTAAAACGGAGGAGGGATGGTCCTACGTTTAAAATCACTGGCATTTCAAATCGATCAACATTACTGGTCCAGTTATACTCAAAAACATAACTTTTGCTATTCTTTTTTCGCAATGAATAGTTTAAAACGGGTAAATCAGAATAATTTAAGTATTGTTGAAAGAATGGTTTTAGGGATAAGCCGGTTGAGGTTTCGACAAAATCAATAACTTCTTGAGCATTTGTCGTTTTATATTTGAATTGTTTGTTTGCGATATTGTAAATGGTATTCCACCACAAACTATCATTATTGACTATTGTTCTTAATGTATTTAGCATTAGCATACCTTTATTGTACATATCTCCATCTCCTTCTTCATTCACGCCATACGGACCTTGCATTGGAGCTTTATTCCCAATTGTTGTTTTCTTAGCGTTGATATATTTCAATGCCTTTTCATGTCCGTACATACATTCAACATAGATTGCTTCTGTGTAAGTACAAAATCCTTCATGGATCCACATATCTCCAATATCGGCACAACTTACGCTGTTTCCCCACCATTCATGTCCGGTTTCATGAACAATAATATAGTCAAAATCTAAACCAATTCGTGAATAATCTCTACCGTCATACCCTGTTTTATACTTGTTTCCATATGCAATGGCTCCTTGATGTTCCATACCTAAATATGGCGTTTCTACGAGAGCATACCCGTCTTTCATAAAAGGATATTTCCCTAGAAATTTTTCATAACACAACAGCATTGGTTTTACTTGTTGAAATTGTTTTTCCGCCTTTTCTTTATTGTGGGATAATACATAATAATCAAGTTGAAGAATAGCACCATCACTATATTTCAAGGTATCGTTCCAATGAATATAATGGCCAATATTGAACGTTACATTATAGAGATTTATAGGATAACTCACAAACCAGGTTACTGCTTTTTTGCCTCCTGCTATACTTTTTTCGCTTCTCAAATTACCATTGCAAACAGCTTGTAATTGCTCAGGAACTATACAAGTAATTTGAAGGCTATCGGGTTCGTCAGACAGATGATCTTTACACGGCCACCAGGCACTGGCACCTAACCCTTCACAGGCAACGGCAATCCATAAATTATTGTGTATATCGTGTTTCCATACAAAACCTCCATCCCATGGTGCGCGCTTTGCTATTTGTGGCCTTCCATGATAAGTAATAACAAGTGAGTCATTTTGGTTGACACCAAGAAGTGTTGGTAATGCAACAAAAACAGCATTAAAATCGCGTGTATAGCTTATGGGTTTACCATGATACACAATTTGATCTATACTTAGATTTTCAGCAAGATCAATCTGCATCTTATCTGTGCCGGCTGTAACATTGAAATAGATGGCGTTTCGACCTGTGATTGTCTTGTTAATCGTATCAAAATCCACACTTAAATTATAAAAGGTAACATCAAAGCATGTTCTTTCTGGGCGCAATGAACCACGAAGTGAATCCATACGTGTAAATACTTTTTTTTGAGAAAGCAACTGGGCATTCATTCCCAATGCAATACATGAAAAAAGTAGTATAAATAATGATTTTTTAACCTTTACAATTCGAAACATATTGTTCTTTTGTTTTATTGAAGATACACTTGATTAGATTAAAAGAAAGTAATGACAAAAATTTTGATTCCGATATTGATTTTAACGATACTTGTATTCGGTGAGTATTATATGTGGAAAGCGATTCAGTTAGTTTCTGCAGAAAGATTTCGTTGGTTAAAGTGGGCTTATCTTTCTCTGAATGTGTTACTCTATGCTATGTTTTTTTCTTACCGATTATTGGGACCAAGTTTTTTCCCAAAGGTAGTTATAACAAGTGCAACTGCCGGATTCTTCCTATTCTTAGTAGCCAAGTTAATGGTGTTTCTCGTGTTCTTTATGAATGATGCTGTACATATTGTCAAATTTACTTTCTTGAAGTTAAGCCAGCCTCAAGTAGTATCAGGACCTCCTATTAATCGTTCAACATTTTTGAGTAAAATGGCGTTGGGTATTGCTGCTGTTCCGGTGCTTAGTTTGATTTATGGAGTTGTAGTGAATGCATACAATTATCAATTCAAACGTGTAACACTTAAATTTCCTAATCTCCCGAAAGCCTTTGATGGATTTACTTTTGTCCAATTATCCGACATTCATTCCGGCAGTTTTACACAAACACAACCCATTGTGGATGTTATAGAAAAAATCAATGCTCTAAATGTTGATGTGATTTTGTTTACAGGAGATCTAGTGAATAATATGACGAGCGAAATGGAACCGTTCATGTCTATTTTTAATCAGTTGAAGGCAAAGCATGGCGTGATGTCAATAACCGGCAATCACGATTATGGCGATTATGTGCAATGGGAAACTCCGGAAGCTAAGAAAGAAAACTTTCAACGTTTCATCAAAACACATAAAGATTTAGGCTGGGATTTATTGATGAATGAAAACAGAGTTTTGGAACGAAATGGCGAAAAGATAGCCATTTTAGGCATTGAGAATTGGGGCAAAGCGCTTCATTTTCCTAAATATGGAAAAATGAAAGATGCTGTTGTTGGCACAGAAAACATTCCATTCAAAATCTTAATGAGTCATGATCCATCACATTGGGATGGTGAAGTTAGGCCTGAGTATGGCGATATTGATTTGACCTTAAGCGGCCACACACACGGATTTCAATTCGGTATAGAAACCAAGTATTTCAAATGGTCGCCATCCCAGTTTGTATATAAACAGTGGGCAGGATTATATCAAGAAGGCAAACAATATCTATATGTAAATCGAGGATTTGGTTTTTTAGGTTATCCCGGGCGCGTTGGCATTTTGCCCGAAATTACGGTAGTTGAATTGAAATGTGCGTAGATAAACACGCATATCCCTTTTGGTATTAAATTTGAAGCGTATATTGCAACACCAACCAATTGCAATGAATATTTACCCGCTGATTAAAAGTTTGTTATTTACGATGGATGCCGAAAAGGCGCATCATCTCACGCTTTCATTGCTTAAAAACGAAATGTTATCGCCTTTTGTTCAGTTAGCAAAAGCAAAAGAAGTTGACTGTCCTAAAGAACTATTTGGCTTGAAATTCAAGAATCCTGTAGGTTTAGCAGCAGGTTTAGATAAAAATGCTGAAGCTATTGATGCTTTAGGTGAGTTAGGTTTTGGTTTTGTAGAAATTGGGACAATAACCCCGAAACCACAGGATGGAAATCCGAAACCCCGTTTGTTTCGTTTGCCGCAAGATCAGGCTTTGATTAATCGAATGGGGTTTAATAATATTGGCGTTGCTGAAGCTGTTCGCAACTTGAACAAGCGCAAAAGCGATGTGTTGGTAGGTGGGAATATTGGTAAGAATAAAATCACCCCGAACGAAGAGGCTGTTCGCGATTATGAAATTTGTTTTAATGCCTTGTTTGATGATGTCGATTATTTTGCCGTGAATGTGAGTTCTCCGAACACACCCGGTCTAAGAGCTTTACAAGAGAAAGATGCACTATCTTTAATCTTACACCAGCTTCAGCATTTGAATCATGGTAAGAAAAAAGCTAAGCCCATTCTTTTGAAAATAGCTCCCGATTTAAGTTTGGAGCAGTTAGATGAAATTGTAGAAATTGTTCATGATACAAGAATAAGTGGAATTATTGCTACCAACACTACAATCGAACGAACAGGGTTGCCTCATTATTTACCTTCCGAAATTGAAAATATAGGAGCAGGTGGATTAAGTGGGAAACCGCTTACCCAAAAATCAACAGAGGTAATCGCCTATTTAAATAAGGCGTCAAACGGTTCTATCCCTATCATTGGGGTTGGAGGAATTATGAATGCAGAACACGCCATCGAAAAAATGAATGCAGGAGCACAATTGGTACAACTATACTCTGGCTTCATATACAAAGGCCCACAATTGATTGAGGATATTTGTCGGAGACTAAAGCAATAGGTATGCGCATTAAATACACCCCAATTGTATTGTTTTTTTTGTTGTTGTTTTTTTTGGGAGCATCCGTGCTTAAGGGCCGTTGGTACAACAAAGGGACTCAAGCCCCTATTTGTTGGGATGGCTTTGGTTATTACTTCTATCTCCCTACCTTATTCTATGATGATTTTAAAGAATTTAAGCAGTACGATTATATACAAAAAAATTATTCGCCAACTGGAGGAGGCACTTTAGGCGTTAAAGAAGCGCCTAATGGTAACCTCATCATGCGTTATCCAATAGGCGCTGCATTTCTTTATTTCCCGGGATTTATTGTTGGACATATTTTAGCAAAAATCCAAGGTTATCCGGTAGACGGATTTTCTGTGCCTTATCAATTAACCATGTGTATATGGACTACACTATTTGGAATGATTGGTTTGTGGGTGCTTAGTCGATTATTGCTACGTTATTATGAAGATCGTTTTGTTGCTCTTTCTATTTTGACATTAGGAGTAGCCAGCAATGTGTTTTGCTATATCACATTCACCCAGTTACACACGCATATTTATCTATTTACCGTTTATGCTACCATTCTTTGGTTAACCGATACATTGTATTTACGTGAAAAATTCAATTATGCTTTAGTAGCTGCAATTGGCTTGCTGTGTGGATTAGCAACTGCTTGTCGTCCAACCGAAATTATCAGTTGCCTTATTCCAGTTTTATGGGGCATTGGAAATTGGGAGGCTTTCAGAAGAAGAATTGCCGTTTTCATTCATCAATGGAAAGCTACTGCTTTGTTTGTATTGATGGCATTTGTTGGAGTATCTCCTTTATTGATTTATTGGAAATTATATTCCGGTCATTGGTTTTTTTACAGCTATGAAGATGATCAAACATTCAGTTTTTTACATCCGAATATTATCAATTTTTTATTTAGTTATAAAAAAGGTTGGTTTACTTATACTCCTATTATGTACATTGCCATGTTTGGATTTTATTGGCTTTGGCATAATAAGCGCACCGTTTTTGTACCGGTATTAATTTTCTTTGTAGTGAATCTTTATTTGATTTCGTCATGGGATTGTTGGTGGTATGGGGGTAGTTTTTCACAACGGGCAATTATACAAGCATATCCGATATTAATGTTCCCTTTTGTAGAGCTGATACAAGTGGTTTCGCGAAAAAAGATAGCTCGTTTTTTTCTTTTCGGATTTATTCTTTTTTGTACTTGGCTAAATCTATTAATGACCTATCAAGCAGTAGGGGAAGGCAATGTTATGGAAAGCGATTGCATGACTAAAGCCTATTTTTGGCGCATTTTTGGAAAGACGTCTATAGACAAATACGATCGAAAATTATTAGACACCGATGAAGAATTACCTGCCCAATTGGAGTCTACACTAAAACTATTTTACCAAACGAATTATGAAGACAGTATAGGAAATTGTGGAGAAGTAGTTCTGAATGGAACACGTTCTGTAGAGCTAAACAGCGATATACAATTTGCAGGAACACAAACTATCCCCTTGCCAAAAAGTGGAGTAGGTTGGATTCGAGCGAAGGTAATGGTGTATTTTCCCCAAATGGAAAGTAATTATTGGAAGTGGACACAATTTACACTTATTTTAAAAAATCAAAGTGGAGAAGAAAAGCAAAAAGCAATTCGTGCACAACGTGCGCTAGAGCCGGGAAAATGGAGTGAAGTTTTTGTTGATATCAAAAACGAAGAAAGCAAAGCTTTCGATAGTTTGAAGATATATTATTGGAATGCTGATGGCACCGGCAATGTG
The DNA here is from genome assembly GCA_044226285.1 of Chitinophagales bacterium. Lineage (GTDB taxonomy): Bacteria > Bacteroidota > Bacteroidia > Chitinophagales > LD1 > CALAYL01. The sequence goes on from JBGAHI010000005.1 coordinate 187,781, forward strand.
TATTTTGATAGTTTGGGGGTATACTCTACACCGAGTTTATAACATTATTTAGGGTTGGTATTGTTTATAGCCAATACTGTCATTGGTGAAAATAAAATATTTCGGATTCATTTTTTTGTGTTCGAAATTTCCCCATGTTGTTAAGTATTCTTCCTTTTTCGAAAGTGCCCAATCAAAGGCATGTGGGTCGTTTGTAGATAGGCAAGAAACTGTTTTGCCATACTCTACGGATGAAATGAGCCATGTTTGATACGTGAATGTCCATGGCAATAGAATGATATCGGATGGTAAATATTTTTCATCAACAATGAGTTTTTTATGCTCATGTTTTTGTATGAAATCTTTATTCCATTGAAGCTGTGACGTATAAAGTGCTGAACTTTTTTCTACTCTAACCCCAAAACAACAGATAGACACAATACAAAAAAATGCTATTGATGCATTTAAGTAAGCAACTGAAAAAAATGCATATACTAAAACCATCGCTAGCATCACAACTATTGGTGTGTAGAAACTTTCAATTCTAAAATGAAATGATTCACTGTTGTAATTGGAGACTTGGATAATCATAAAGTAGCTACCAACAAAAAGAAGGGAATAGGCTAACGCTTGCCATTTTTTTTGAATGACTAATCCAATTATCAAAAGCAGTGCTAATAAAGGTAAAAGATAATATTCCGATATGCAGAATTTTATGAAGTCGCGATTGGATGGAGTATCCCAATAGTGCGGGAAATGGGTGATGAAATTTTTTAAACCGGAAATTGCACTGCGATCGTAAGTGTTTTTAATGAGTAGTGTTTTGATAATACTGAGAAGAACAAAGAGTACGATAGTAGTATGCATTGTTTTCCTGATATATCCTTCGCTATTAAAAAGTTGGATGTATCCAAAGCAAAACAAAAATGGGAAGATGAGTAGTGGATGAAAAAAACTGAGCGTTAAGATAAATGTGAAATATTTAGCATAATCAGCAGTATTAAATCGCGATATAACTTTATGCTCTAACCATGCCAGGAATAAAATTAAGAATGGAATTCCCTGTAGTAATTCCGATTGTACCCAAAAAAAAGTGTGTGTCGTGATGAGTGTTTTAAACATAAGTAACACAACTGCCAATCGAATGTTGTTGAAATAGATAACCAACATTAAAAAGATAAGGAACGGCACAATTTCAAAACTCATCGAGTAGAGATACATAATCGACTTCAAATCTAAGTGCAACCAACTCCCGGCCAGTGGAAAAAATTGTGTGCAGCATGCCCCAAAGCGCATCACTTGAATGGCAAAATCTTTTGTTCTTAAAATACTGAACAACTGGTACGCGGCATCACCGAAAGCAATTCGTTCTTCAGCAAATTGTATTGATAAAACAATCGACAATATAAAATAAGCACACCCGAGAAGGAGAATAGCTTTTTTGTTGTCAAATGTCATTGGTCTCGGTATTTAGTAACGCAATATATACATTGACAAATGAACTCGTTGAAACATTCCTTCTTTTTATTTAATAGGTGCCTGAAGTAGTGGGAATGACATACTTTCGTAAGACATAAATGTAATATGAAATCCACTTTCTTTTTATCCCTGATATTCTTCTTCACTGCTCATCTTTCTGCGCAATCGATAAACACTATCAATCCCGATAATGTAACTATAGTTCGCGATAGTTTTGGAGTGCCGCATATATTCGGGAAAACAGATGCCGATTGCGCCTATGGTCTAGCATGGGTGAATGCAGAAGATGCATTTTTTGAAACACAAAACTTGATGTATGTAGCAAAAGGCTTTATGGGCCGTAAAGATGGTATCGATGGCGTAAAAGCTGATTTTTTTGTGCATGCGATTGGTGCCCGAAGAATTGTTGAAGAACGCTATGCTACTGATTTGACGCCTGAATACAAACGCTACCTCAATGGGTATGTTCAAGGTTTAAATGCCTATGCTGCAGCACATCCTGAACAAGTGAAAATTAGAAAGGCCTTCCCTGTAACAGATAAAGATGTGTTGACTGCATTTGTTGCCACCATGAGTTTTTTATCATATTCCCAAAATCAAGTAGGCGATGCAGTGGGAGGGAAGTTCGATCAAGAGCCAATCAATTTTGAACATCTTAATCCGTCTGTTGGATCTAATGCATATGCTGCGAGTAATAAAGTAACAGACGAACACAAAACATTTCTTTGTATCAATCCGCACTTACAAATGAATGGTCCCTTAAGTTTTTACGAAATGCATTTGCAGAGCGAAGAAGGTCTCGATATGCAAGGTGTGACTTTTCAAGGGGCTAGCTCCCACGCCATGGGCACCAATAAACATTTAGGTTGGGGCTTTACTTGGAATTATTTCGATAAAGTGGATGTGTTTAAATTAAACATGCATGCTAAGCATAAATTGCAATACGAGTTTGATGGTAAATACGAAAAACTAGAGAAACGTCCGGTTTGGCTTAAAGTAAAAGTAAAAGGCTTAGTGATTCCAGTTCGAAAAATGACATATTGGAGTAAATACGGCTGCACTATAAAATCCGATAAAGTAAATAATTTTTATGCTGTTCGTTTCCCGGCTAATATGACCATTAAAACAGGGCAACAACTCTACGAAATGTCTAAAGCTCAAACTTACGATCAGTTTTGGACTGCCCTTCGAAATAATCACGCCATTGCGCTATTCAACATGGTGTATGCGGATGAGAAAAACAATATCTTCTATTTGTCGCATGGGATGTTGCCCGACCGAAAGCATCTCGAATACAAATGGGCTGGCATTGTTCCGGGTAACACAAGTGAAACATTATGGACAGAATTAGTTCCGCTAGATAGTATGCCACATAACATTAATCCTGAATGTGGTTATGTGTTCAATACCAACAACAATGTGTATCATGCAACATGTCTCGAAAATAGTAAGAGCTGTAATTTACCCGATTATGTGAATGAACGTCCGGGCGATAATAACCGAGCAGTTACGTTGAAAAATTTCTTCAATACACACCCAACATTTTCTTACAAAGAGTTTAAGAAGATAAAGTATGAAACACGTTTCCCGGAAAATAGTCAGTTCATTAAATCCTTGAATCCATTATGGAGTTTGGATAAAACGAAGTATCCGGAATTAACTGAAGCTATTGAAATGCTTCAAATCTGGGATAGAAATACCGATGTTAATTCCGTTCCTACAACTTTATTCGGTTCTTTTATTAAAACGATTTGGGACGATCGTCATTATGGCGATTATGAATTTATTACCGGTGTTACACCACTAACAGAAGATCAAACAGTTGATTATTTGAAACGGGCTCAAGCTTTCATGCTGAAAAATTTCGGAACCATTCGTGTACCTTGGGGCGAGGTACACAAATTGCGAAGAGGCGACAAATCCCTCTCCATCGAAAGTTTTGCCGATTTGTTATCGCCAAGTTATCCGAAAGCAAATATCATAAATGGTAAGTTAGAGTTTAATCCGGAACATGGCGATACCTATTGCATGTTTGTGCAATATGGCAAAGACGGAGCTGAAAAGATTGAAACACTTGAGCCGTTGGGCAACTCATTAAACCCAACCAGCAAACATTATACTGATCAAATGGAGATTTTTACAAAGAAACAGCATAAGCAAATGCCTTTCAATAAAGAGTATTGGCTAACGCATGCTGAAACTACATATCATCCAAAACGTTAAATTCATTTTTCATACATTCACAAAAAAATAATCAAAACCATGCGCAAATTATTTTCTGTTTTTGCAACAGCCACCATCGGCTTAATCATGTTTGGCTGTCATCAAAAAGGAGCATCATCGGGCGATAGTGCTGCCTTTGAAAAGGAAGTTCAAGAAAAATTAATCAATGCCAAAGAAGGCGAAGTCATTGAATTACCGGAAGGTACGTTCACAATGACTCGTCCGTTAATTTTGGATGGAATTAATAATGTTACGATTCGCGGAAAAGGAAAAGACAAAACGATTTTAAATTTCAAAGGGCAGAAAGATGGAGCTGAAGGACTTCGTATTACTGCAAACGGAACAATTTTGGAAGATTTTGCCGTGATTGATGCTAAAGGCGATTGTATCAAAGCACAAGATGCACAAGGGATCACTTTCCGCAGAGTAAAAGTGGGTTGGTCAACGGAAGGTTCTACTTTAAACGGTTCTTATGGGTTATATCCTGTTCAATCATCAAACGTACTTATTGAAGAATGTGAAGTATTCGGTTCTTCTGATGCGGGAATCTATGTTGGACAATCAAAGAATATTGTTGTTCGTAAAAACTTGGTACATGGTAATGTAGCCGGCATTGAAATTGAGAACTGTATGGATGCCGATGTGTATGAAAATATAAGTGAGAAAAATACTGGTGGAGTTTTGGTATTCGATTTGCCTGATTTACCTGTGAAAAATGGTGCAAGATGCCGTGTTTACAACAATAAAATCATTAACAATAACATTAAGAATTTTGGACCTAAAGGTACTACCGTATCTGAAATTGCAGCCGGAACGGGTGTTGTCATTATGGCTACCAATCAATGTGAGGTGTTTGGTAACGAAATTAAAGGGCACAACTCGGTGAGCTTAGCTGTGGTGAGTTATTTAGCTTTGCAGAAACCATATAAAGACACTATTTACGATCCTTATGTAGGAGGCGTTTCAGTGCACGATAATCAATTTGAACGAGGAACAGGTGCTTTAGATAATTCTGTGTTATTCGGACAAATGTTTGCAGCAATCTTTGGCGATAAAGTGCCTGATATTATTTTTGATGGTTCGGTAAATCCAAGCTACAAAAATGCCGATGGCTCCATTAAAGAAGATCAAAAAATTTGTTTCCACAACAACGGAAACGTAACTTATACCAATATCGATTTAGAACATAAATCAGCTAATATGTCAACTGATATCTCAAAAATGGATTGTACAATACCAGCACTCAAGGAAGTAAAAATTATGCAATAATCAATTCGCAATACATGGAAAGGGAAGGCATTTGTCTTCCCTTTTTTATAACCGGCATACTGACAAAAATCACATATTATTAATTCCGTTGAACCAATGAAATACTAATTTTGTTTATCACAGCACAATTCACTTATATGCGTAAATCCATCATTGTTATTACTTCATTACTAACGCTTGTTGTTGGTCTTATTTTGCACTCTTGTTCAACCACACCAACCTCAGGGGAAGTGGTTTTGAATGTGGCCGATAAATCATTTGACTTACTTTCAAAATATAATTTTTTTAGTGGAGTGATAAAGGATTTAAAGCCTAACGCAGGTGTATTGCCATACGATTTAGCATCACCACTTTTTACAGACTATGCGCACAAAGCCCGATTTGTCTATGTTCCGAAAGGAAAGCAAGTAGATTATCAAGAAGAGGGTGTGTTGAATTTACCTGTAGGTTCATGCTACATTAAAAACTTTTATTACCCTTTTGATTTTCGTGATCTTTCGAAAGGCCGAAGAATTATTGAAACGCGCATGTTAGTACATCGTGAAAATGGTTGGGAATCGCTTTCTTATATTTGGAAAGACGATCAAAGCGATGCCACGCTTGAAGTTGCCGGTGATATTAAACAAGTAAGTTGGATTCATGATGATGGCAAGAAAATGGATATTGATTATGTGATTCCGAATAAAAACCAATGTAAAGGTTGTCATTGGGATAATAAGAACAATGCTTTCATGCCAATCGGTCCGAAGGTGCGCAATTTGAATCACGATTATACCTACACTGATGGTGTAAAAAATCAAATTGAGAAATGGACCGCTATGGGTATTTTGAAAGGAGCTAAGACTGCTGCAGAATGTCCGAAAATGATTAGTTATTACGATACTACGGCTTCTGTTAACGATAGAGCCAGAGCCTATTTAGAGATTAACTGTGCCCATTGTCATAACCCGAACGGACCGGCCTATACATCAGGCTTATATGTGAACTTGGAGAATACCAATCTTGAAAATTTAGGTATTTGTAAAGCGCCTGTTGCTGCCGGTATAGGAACAGGAAACAGAATGTGGGATATTGTTCCAGGCAATCACAATGCATCCATTTTATCGTATCGAATGGAATCGGTGGAAGCGGGTGTAAAAATGCCGGAAGTGGGTCGTGTATTAGCCCATAAAGAAGGTGTTGAATTGATCAATCGTTGGATTGATGAAATGAAGGCCGGAGAATGCGGTGTAAAACAATAATAGACAACTCCCCTTTTGCTGTTAATCTAGAGTCGAAAACTGCATTATCTTTGATGCGAAATCAACACCATGCAAAAAATTACGGAGCAAGAATCTTTGTATAGAGATCTAGATAAAATGAGCACAAGAGAATTGCTCACGAACATCAATACTGTCGATAAAACTGTTCCTTTGGCAGTTGAAAGTTGTCTTCCTCAAATTGAAAGTTTAGTGGATATTATTGCCGACAAAATGTTGGCAGGTGGTCGTTTGTTTTATATGGGAGCCGGAACGAGCGGGCGTTTGGGGATATTAGATGCCTCTGAATGCCCTCCAACATATGGTGTTCCGCATGGTTTAGTGATTGGTTTAATTGCCGGAGGCGACAGTGCTATTCGGAAAGCTGTTGAATTTGCAGAAGACGATAGAGTGCAGGGATGGAAAGACTTACAGCTACATAATATTTCAGGAAACGATGTCGTTGTTGGAATTGCAGCATCCGGCACTACGCCTTACGTAATAGGCGCCTTAGACGAATGTCGTAAAAATGGAGTGGTAACAGGATGTATTACTTGTAACATCGATTCTCCGTTAGAAAAAGCAGCTGATTTCCCTATTGTTTGCGTTGTAGGACCCGAATTTGTAACCGGGAGCACTCGCATGAAAAGTGGAACTGCACAAAAGTTGATTCTCAATATGATGTCCACATCCGTGATGATCAAAATTGGAAGGGTAGAAGGGAATCGAATGGTGAACATGCAACTCTCTAACGAAAAGCTCATTCAACGCGGAATTGAAATGATACAATTGGAAATCAATGGTTTGAGTTCAGAATCCGCTAAGGACTTACTTTTGAAGCATGGTAGTGTAAAAAGTGCAATTAATGCATTTAGAGAGTAGTTAAATTAATACTCCATTTTATACATTGTGGATAAATACTTTATTTAGAATAATTCTAATCTTCCCTAAAACCCTTTGTAACAGTGAATTTGGAGCAAATGTTCTGTTAATTAACAAAGCCATAATATTTGTTCGCATTCGCTTGTTTTTTTGAAATTTTAGCAGTTATATTTGCCCCGTCTTGTGACAAATCCATGACAATTCAATTGAAGATGGGAAAAAAAATACACTGGCTATCAGCCAAAACACTTATTACTACTGCGTTTTCAGCACTTTTGTTGTTTGTTGCAACTTCATCTTATGCAGCTGATGCTGCACAAGTTGCTGAAGGAAAGAAATTGTTTAAATCCAATTGTGCCAGCTGTCACAATGCTTTAACTGCGGGCACTGGGCCTGCTTTGAAAGGTGTTACGGCTCGTTGGGAAGCCGCAGGTGCTTACCAAGGCAAAAGCGGAAAAGAATGGTTACACGCTTGGATTAAAAACTATAACACACCGGTAGGAGCGAAGTATGCTTATGCTGTGGAGATGAGTAATTACTCGCCTTCAGCTATGAATTTGTTCCCGGCTTTGAAAGACGAGGACATCGACAAAATCTTATTGTATGTAGATAATTCGGAAATGGGTGCTACACCTGCTGCCGGAGCTGCTACTGCAACTACTCCAGCAAAACCGGCTGAAGAGAACAGTACTGTTTTATACTTGTTTGTTGCTCTTTTAGTGGTATTAGCTGCAATCTTAGTTGGTGTTGCCCGTAAATTAGATAACGTAGTAGAAACAGCTAAAGGTAATGCACCTGCAGCTAGTGTTCCATTCTGGAAAAACACGAAATTCAGAGTAGCAGCATTATTGTTGTTCTTGGTATGGGGTGGTTTCTACTTAGCGGATAACGCGATTCGTTTGGGTCGTATGCAAGGTTACCAACCAACGCAACCTATTCGTTATAACCACGCATTACACGCGGGTAAACACAAAATCGACTGTCAGTATTGCCACACTTCAGCGGCAAAAGGTAAAGCAGCAGGTATTCCATCGTTGAATACATGTATGAACTGTCACAAAAACGTTCAAAAAGGACCTGAGTATGGTACTGAAGAAATCGCTAAAATCTACGATGCAGTAGGTTGGGATGTGAAAACACAGAAATATGTTCGTCCAGCTCGTCCGGTACAATGGATTAGAATTCACAACTTACCTGATCACGTTTATTTCAACCACTCACAACACGTTGTAGCGGGTAAAGTAGCTTGTCAAACTTGTCACGGTCCAATTCAAGAAATGAAAGAAGTGTATCAGTTCGCTCCACTTTCAATGGGATGGTGCGTGAACTGTCACCGTCAAACCGAAGTTCAGTTTGGAGGAAACAACTACTATAGTACTTACGAAAAACTACACGAGCAGTTGAAAAACAAAACTATCGACAAGGTTACGGTAGAGAAAATCGGAGGTACAGAGTGTGCTAAATGTCACTATTAATCAATAGCGATCAGAAATCAATTAGTGCTTTAATTATAAAAAAGTCAGCGTTTAAAAAGATATAGCATGGAAAAAAACTACTGGAAAGGAATCGAAGAGTTGGAGCAAAGCCCCGCTTTTGTTGCCCAGTTAGATAAGGAGTTCGCCAGCGAATTGCCGGCATTGGATTCGGTTGTAGAGCCTATCAGCACTACTGCTTCAACAAATCGTAGAGATTTCTTGAAAATGTTGGGCTTTAGCGTTACTGCTGCAGCTATTGCAACTGCATGTGAAATGCCTGTGCGTAAATCAATTCCTTATGCATTGAAACCGGAAGAAGTAATCCCGGGTGTAGCTAACTATTATGCGTCTACATTCTATCAAGGTGGCGACTACGCTTCTGTGTTGGTTAAAACACGTGAAGGTCGTCCAATCAAGATTGAAGGCAATAAATTATCTGTTGTTACCAAAGGCGGAACATCGGCAAGAGCACAGGCTTCTGTGTTGAGTTTGTATGATGGAGCGCGTTACACAGGACCTAAAAAAGGTAAAGAAAGTATTTCTTGGGCAACGGCTGATGCTGAAATCGGAGCAAAATTGAATGCCATCAGCGCTGCCGGTGGTAAAATCGTTTTATTCTCTTCTTCAGTAGCTTCACCTTCTACAGCAGCAGCTATCGAAGGGTTTGTAGCGAAATATAAAGCAGAACACTTAGTAAACGATGCTGTTTCTTATGCAGGTATTTTGGATGCTAACGAGAAATCGTTTGGTGTTCGTGCCATTCCTTCTTACAGCTTCGATAAAGCTTCTGTAATTGTAAGCTTAGGTTGCGATTTCTTAGGAACATGGTTGTCTCCTGTAGAATTTGCAGCTGATTGGGCTAAAAACAGAAAAGTAAATGCCGAGAACAGAAAAATGTCTCGTCATATTCAAGTTGAATCTACATTAACGCTTACCGGTGCTAGTGCCGATCAACGTATTGTTTGTAAACCAAACGAAGAATCATTACACGCGGTTGAATTGTTGAAAGCAGTTTCAGGAGCAGGTTCTTCAAACGAAAAAATAAACGCAGTAGCGAAAGAATTATTAGCGGCTAAAGGTTCTTCTTTAGTGGTTTCTGGTTCTAACGATGCGAATGTCCAAGTGGTAGTTAATGCTATCAACAACGCATTAGGCAACTACGGAACTACACTTACCTTCGCGAATAGCTACAACACTAAAACCGGTTCTGATAAAGCATTAGCTTCTTTGTTAGAAGGTTTAGCAAACGGTTCTACTAAAGCTGTTCTTTTCTTCGATGCAAATCCATTATTAACGCATCCTATGGCTGATAAATTGGCTGATGCGTTGAAAAAAGCGGAATTGAGCGTATCCTTCAGTAACAGAAGAGACGAAACATCTGAGGCTTGTACTTATGTTTGCCCGGATTCTCACTGGTTAGAGTCTTGGAACGATGTATCGCCTAAAAAAGGAGTGTACAATATCGCTCAACCTACTATCTCTAAATTATTCGATACTCGTCAGGCGCAAGACACATTATTGAAATGGTCGGGTGTTGAAACTTCATACTACGATTTCATCCGTTCCAACTGGGAGCGTTCGGTATATCCGAATCAGAAAAGAACCGTTGGTTTTGACGGATTCTGGGATATCGCAGTGCATGATGGTGAAGTAGTTACTTCAGGAGGAGGCGAAGCGTCTTTCAAAGGTGGTGCTGAAGAAGCAGCATCAGCAGTAGCAGCTGCTTACAGCAAAGGTGGAGATGTTCAAATTAAATTATACGAATCAGTAGCAGCCGGAAACGGTTTCTGGGCTGATAATCCTTTCTTACAAGAATTACCGGATCCAATTACGAAAGTATGTTGGGATAACTACTTAAGTGTACCGGTGTCTTGGGCAAAGAAAAACGGTATCAAAAACGATTTGGAATTGAAAGATTACACTATCGTTGAAGTTACTGCAAACGGAAAGACAATCAAATTACCGGCAGTGGCTGTTCCTGGTCAAGCAGAAGGGGCTTTCGGTATCGCAGTTGGATACGGAAAAACAGTAGTTAACCACGATGAATTGAAAATCGGTGCTAACGCCTATCCGTTCTTAGCTTTAGTGGGCGATAACTTAGTATCAACAACAACAGCTACCATCAAAGTAACTGCAGAAACTCAAAAATTAGCGATCACACAAACACACCACAACATTACCTTGAAAGGTTTGGGTGGAATTAAGAGACGTGGAGTAGTGAAAGAAACTACATTACCTGAGTATGTAAAAAATGCTGCTGCAGGAAATGAAGATCGCGAGAAGATCAAAGAAGAAATGGTTACCCTTTACTACGAGCACGAGAAATCAGGTCACCACTGGACGTTAACAGTAGACTTGAACTCTTGTATCGGTTGTGGATCTTGCGTTGCAGCTTGTAACGTAGAGAATAACGTACCAGTTGTAGGTAAAGATCAAGTGATTCGTTCACGTGAGATGCACTGGTTGCGTATCGACCGTTATTTCACTTACACTGAAATGATTCAAGACGGAGCAGATACTTTAGCACCAGAGAAATTGGATGTTGTGTTCCAACCGATGATGTGTCAGCATTGCGATAACGCACCATGCGAGAACGTTTGTCCGGTGGCAGCAACGAACCACTCTTCAGAAGGTTTGAACCAAATGGCTTACAACAGATGTATCGGTACACGTTACTGCGCCAACAACTGTCCGTATAAAGTTAGACGTTTCAACTGGTACGATTACCAAGGAGCAGATAGCTTCAACGAGAAAGTAGGCAAAATGTGGGTGAACGAAGGAGCACTTTCAGGTATTACTCGCGAATTACAAGAGCCATTAACAAGAATGGTATTGAATCCGGATGTAACTGTTCGTTCTAGAGGTGTTATCGAGAAATGTTCTTTCTGCGTTCAGAACTTACAAGCAGCTAAGTTAACCGCTAAGAAAGAAAACCGACCATTGAAAGACGGAGAAGCAACTACAGCTTGTACTACAGCTTGTCCTACATCAGCATTGGTATTCGGAGACAGAAATGATAAAACAAGTCAAGTATTCACTTCTATGAACGATGAGCGCGCATTCGGTGTTATCGAAGAAATTCACACGATGCCGAACGTATACTACTTGACAAAAGTTCGTAACCGATCAGAAAAAGCATAATAAAGAAAAAGTAAGATTTAACAGAATCGCTAAACTTAAAAATAAGAAGAAATGCACGCATACGAGTCAGACTTTCGGGAACCCTTAATCAACGGTTTAGATAAGAACTATACAAAAATCACTGATGATATCGTAGGACCAACCGAGCGAACGTACAAAGGCTGGTGGCCGTTAATGATTATCTTCGGAGCACTTGCCGGATTATTTGTATTCTGTCTGGGATGGACAGTTTACTACGGTATTGGAGCTTGGGGATTGAACAAAACGGTAGACTGGGCTTGGGATATTACCAACTTCGTTTGGTGGATTGGTATCGGTCACGCAGGAACATTGATCTCAGCGATCTTGTTGTTGTTCCGTCAGCGTTTCCGTACTGGTATTAACCGTGCAGCTGAGGCGATGACTATCTTTGCCGTAATTTGTGCCGGTATGTTCCCGGTATTCCACATGGGTCGTGTTTGGATGGCTTTCTTTATCTTCCCTTATCCGAATACAAGAGGTCCATTATGGGTGAACTTCAACTCACCATTGCTTTGGGACGTATTTGCAATCTCTACTTACTTCACTGTATCGTTGTTGTTCTGGTATTCAGGTTTGATGCCTGACTTCGCAACTATCCGTGATAGAGCAAACGGAAAAACAAGAAAATGGATATATAACATCCTTTCTTTCGGATGGACTGGTACAGCAAAACAATGGCAACGTTTCGAATCATTATCGTTGGTATTGGCCGGTTTATCTACTCCATTGGTACTTTCAGTTCACACGATTGTATCTTTTGACTTCGCCACTTCAGTTATTCCGGGATGGCATACAACTATCTTCCCTCCATACTTCGTAGCCGGTGCGATTTTCTCTGGTTTCGCTATGGTGGAAACGTTGATGTTGATTGTTAGAAAGGTATTTAACTTGGAAGATTATATCACTGTGAACCACATCGAGTCGATGAATAAAATCATCGTATTAACGGGTTCTATCGTGGGTATCGCATATATCACAGAGATGTTCATCGCTTGGTATTCAGGTTACTTGTATGAGCAGTTTGCTTTCTACAACAGAGCATTAGGTAAATACTGGTGGGCTTATGCATGGATGATGAGCTGTAACGTATTATCTCCTCAATTGTATTGGTTCAAACCTTTCCGTAGAAATCTTTGGATTACGTTTATCCTATCGATTTTCGTAAACATTGGTATGTGGTTCGAGCGTTTCGTGATTATCGTTACTTCTTTGGCGGATGACTTCTTGCCTTCAAGCTGGAACTATTTCACACCAACATGGGTGGATATGGGTATCTATATCGGATCAATCGGATTGTTCATGACCTTGTTCTTGTTGTTCTGCCGTTTCTTCCCGGTAATCGCTATTGCCGAGGTGAAATCAGTATTCAGAACTTCATCTGAGGTAGCTAAACGTGAGCGTGCCTTGAAAGACGAAAAACAAAACGGAGGCTTCGTAGGTCACACTACATTTGGAATATTAGACAAAGACGATAAATAATTTTAAACATTAATCATCACAATAATGGCAACACAAAGCAACAATTACCTTTTAGGATTGTGGGATCATGAAGAAGTATTTCTTCACGCCATCGAGCATATTCGTCATGACGGAATTGAGATTTATGAGACGTTGACTCCATTCCCGGTTCACGGATTGGAGACTGCTCTAGGATACAGAGATACACGTTTGCATACTGCAGGTTTCTTGTTTGGTGCAACCGGAACAACTTTCGCATTATCCATCATGAGTTGGGTGATGACCACCAACTATCCATTGAACTTTGGTGGTAAGCCAAATTGGCCATTACCGTCTTTCATCCCGATTACATTCGAGATGACGGTATTGTTCGCTGCGGTAGGTATGGTTTTGACCTATTGTGTTAGAAATAAACTGTTCCCGGGTTATATCCCTCGAATTTTTGATAAAAGAACAACGGACGATCGTTTTGCTTTGGTATTCGATATCGAAGGAAAATCAGAGGCTGATGTAGAGCAATTGAAAGCGGTTTTGAGCGGTCAAGGTGCTGTAGAAGTTAAGAAGCGAATTTTTTCTGAAAACGAATAATCATAGAGCAATGATGAAAAATTATTTATATCTATCTGTAATGGCTGTTGTAGTTGCGTTGGTAACTTCATCGTGCAGCCACGACATCAAAAAACCGGGCAAAATTTACATGCCGGATATGACTTATTCCAACGCTTTGGAACCGTATGCTCAAAGTGTAATTGTGAATGAAAGCGGTGATAGTGCTTCGGCAAGAAAGCCTGTACAAGGAACAATTCCACGCGGATGGATTCCTATGGATGAGAACATCAGAAGCAATTCTGCCTACTTACTTTCGTACACGGCTAAAAATCACTTCACACACGATCAAGATAAATGGCAAGAAGAATACGATAGAGCAGGAGCTACATTGAAAAATCCTCTTCCGTTTACTGACGAGAACAAAGATGCCGGTAAAAAATTATACACTACACATTGTGTGAACTGCCATGGTGCAGCCGGTGATGGAGCAGGTAACTTGATTACTTTGGAAGATGGTACTGATGGTCCTTATACTGCTGTTCCACCAAGTTACAAAACTCGCTTAACGGAAATCAACGATGGAAATATCTTCTATTCTGTAAGCTACGGTAAAGGTATGATGGGTGGTTACGGTTACTCATTGAATGTAACAGAAAGATGGCAAGTGATTCAGTACATAAAAAGTTTAGCCGGTGTTGGTGCTACTGCTGTAGCTGCTAAAACCGATTCAACTGCTACTGCAAAAAAATAAGACAAATCAGATTCAAAAAAATAATTCAATTATAAAGCGATGACAGAACGTTTTGAATTCACAGACGGAATAAAAAAGACACTTTACATACTTATGGTAGTAGGTTTAGTGGGATTGTTAGGATCCTTCATCTTGTACCCGGAAAATCAGCATAGCCGATTTTGGACTAACTTGTTAATCAACTCTTATTTCTTCACGGGAATAGGCATTTTCGGTATCTTCTTCGTAGCCGCGAACACATTAGGCTATAGCGGATGGATTTCTGTGGTGAAACGAGTAGTTATGTCATTGTCGGGTTTCGTTGTAGTAGGAGCGGTACTTACGCTTGTTATTATTGCCGGAGCTTATGGTCATTTGCATAATTTATACTCACACTGGTTTATCGATGAGCACAGAGCTGCATTGGATGTTACCAAACAAACATTCTACAACCCAACATTTTGGGCCGTACGTATGGTGCTTTATGTTGTATTATGGGTAGTGTTAGGTAATCGTGTAGTGAAAGCATTTTCTGCTAAAAACATGAACGATAAAGCAGTGTACAAATGGTCTAAATTATGGGCTGCACTTTGGATTTTAGTATTCGCTGTTACAGAGTCGTTTGCAAGTTGGGATTATGTAATGTGTATCGATCCGCACTGGTATTCAACCTTGTTCGGATGGTATAACTTCGCCAGCTACGGTTGTGCAGCATTTGCCTTCTCTATCTTGTTAGTATTGTTCTTGAAATCGAGAGGTTACTTAGCACAAGTAAACGAAAACCACATCCACGATTTAGGAAAATTCATGTTTGGATTTTCTATCTTCTGGACCTACTTGTGGTTCTCTCAATTCATGTTGCAATGGTATGGTAACATGCCGGAGGATACTAACTATTGGGTGAAACGTTTCAACGTTCCTACATTGAAATTCACTATCTTCTTAGCTTTGGCGTTGAACTTCTTGTTCCCATTATTAGTGATTTTGAAAAGAGGTAACAAACGTAACTACAAAATCATCGGATTTGCATCTGTAGTTATCATTTTCGGTCACTATTTAGATTTCTTCAACATGGTTGCTTTAGAACCTAATGCTGTTGAAACCCATCATGCTGCAAAACACGAAGCTTCTATTAAAAAAGCGGACTATACTTTATTAGCAGAAAACAAAGGGGCTAAAGAAGCGGTTGCTGCTGCTGAAGCGGTTGCCACTACCGAAGCTATTGCTGCTACGGATGCTGCTAAAGAAGAAGTTCACGCTACAGAGGCACATGTTGAACATGCTGCTGAAGCACATGGAGAGCACGCTACAGAAGCACATGGAGAACACGCTGATGGCCATGGTGAGCATGCTGAAGTAACATCTTATGTTGGTTTAGGTATATTTGAATTAATGGTGTTAGCCGGTTTCGTTGGTGCATTCTTGTTCATGTTCTTCAACACGTTGAGCAAAGAACCATTAATCAACGAGAGCGATCCATATTTGAAAGAATCATTACGTCACCACGTAGAGTACGCTTAATCAGCTACTTTCAGTGATAGCAATAAACGACACGAGAAAAGAATAATTAGAAAATAGAATAATCAAATTATGACAACTTTATTAGTATTTGGTGCCTTAGTTTTAATGTATGTAATCTTGGTTTTAATTGGAAAAACCAACGAATTATCGAAATCATTATCGGGCAATCCGAACAGTTATGAAAAAGAAAGCAAGGTGAATGGCTATTTGATGCTTGCCTTCTTAGTTGGACTATTTTGGTCTATTGCTTTCCAGTTAAAGCATTTAGCGCCATTGATGATTCCGAAAGCGGCTTCATATCATGGTGAGGAAACCGATAGATTGTTCTATGTAACACTGTTCTTCATGACAGTGGTATTTATCTTAACGCAGATTGCTTTGTTCTACTTTGCATTCCGTTATAACGAATCAAGAAACAAAAAAGCGTATTTCTACTCGCACAACAATAAATTGGAGGTGGTTTGGACTATCATCCCTTCAATTGTTTTGACCATTCTTGTTGTAATGGGTATGCGTGCTTGGTTCAAAATGTTTGACGTAGATGCTCGCGATAAAAACATGCAAGTAGTTGAGGTTACTGCTCAACAATTTAAATGGACATTACGTTACCCTGGTACTGATGGTAAATTTGGCGAAAGAATTATTGATAAAGAGCACATTACGCCAACCAACGAATTAGGTATCAACTGGAGCGATGCAAAAAGTCATGACGACTTCTTCGCTGAGCAATTGGTATTGATTAAAGATAAACCGGTATTAGTAAAATTAGGTGCGTTAGATGTAATTCACTCGTTCTACTTGCCGCACTTCCGTGTAAAAATGGACTGTGTTCCGGGTTTACCTACTCAATTTTATTTTACACCCAAATTCACTACCAAAGAAATGCAAGAGTACTTAAGTACTTTACCTTGGTGGCAAGAAGTTAATCCTACAACAGGATTACCACGTTGGAAAACGTTCAAATACGAGTTGGCTTGTACTGAAATTTGTGGACGTTCACACTACGGTATGCAGAAAGAAGTAGTTGTATTGGCTAACGAAGCAGAATATAACGAGTGGATGAAAACACAATCATCATACTACGAAACTACTGTAAAAGCTACATTGGCTGAAAAAGCTACGGAGGAAGTTAAGCCTACAACCGAAGTAAGTATTTTCAAAAAGACATTAGCAAGTGGTGTAGAATTATTAGGTGCTTTGTCTAACGGTATCGAATCTAAATTGATTTCATTTATCGAAGATAAAGGCAAACAAGTAGACAAAACCACTTGGTTTTCTTTCGATCGTTTATTGTTTGAAACCGGTAAATCTACTTTGAAAGCTGAATCACAAGAGCAATTGAAAAACATGTCGGAAATTTTGAAAGCATATCCGGCTGTTGAATTGAAAATTGGTGGTTATACAGATAACGTTGGTGATGCTAAGAAAAACTTGGCTTTGTCTGACGAAAGAGCAAAAAGCGTTTTAGCGGAGTTAGTAAAATTAGGCGTTGAAGAATCGCGTTTAAAAGCAGAAGGTTACGGAGACCAACATCCGGTAGCTGACAATGCAACTGACGAAGGAAAAGCGCAAAACAGACGTATTGATGTACGTGTTACTAAAAAATAATTTATTCTCAAAAACAACATAGATAATATGCATACTGCAACAGTTGACCACGGAGTACATTCAGCGCACGGACATGATGATCATGCTCATCATGAGTCATCTTGGTTAGAGACTTATGTTTTCTGTCAAGATCACAAAACGATCGCTAAACAATTTTTGATTACGGGTATGTTTTGGGGAGTTGTCGGAGGATTACTTTCCGTTATTTTCCGTATGCAATTGGGATGGCCAAACGAAACGTTTCCTGTTTTAGAAACATTCTTAGGTAAATGGGCTGAAGGAGGTAAAATCAGCAACGAGTTTTACTTGTCGTTGGTAACCATGCACGGAACTATCCTTGTATTCTTTGTATTAACGGGAGGTTTATCGGGAACATTTTCCAACTTATTGATTCCGTATCAAATTGGAGCACGTGATATGGCTTCAGGTTTTATGAATATGTTGTCGTATTGGTTTTTCTTCTCTGCTTCAGTTATCATGTTTGCTTCGTTCTTCGTACAAACAGGTGCTGCATCCGGAGGTTGGACGGCTTATCCGCCATTAAACGGTATGCGTATGGAAGCGGTAAACAAAGGATCAATGTTAGGCTTCGACCTTTGGGCTTTGGCTATGACATTATTCGTTGTTTCTTCTTTGTTAGGTAGTTTGAACTATGTTGCCACTATCCTTAACTTAAGAACAAAAGGAATGAACATGTTGCGTATGCCATTAACGATTTGGGCGTTCTTGTTCACTGCAGTATTAGGTATCTTATCTTTCCCTGCATTGTTAGCGGGTGTATCTTTATTGGAGTTCGACCGTTTATTAGGAACATCGTTCTACTTAAATCAAATTGTCATTAACGGTAACTTGTTAGATTACAAAGGCGGATCTCCGGTATTGTTCCAACACTTATTCTGGTTCTTAGGTCACCCTGAGGTTTATATCATTATTCTTCCTGCGATGGGTATCGTTTCAGAAGTATTATCAACACACGCGCGTAAGCCTATCTTCGGATATCGTGCGATGGTAGTGTCGATGATGGCTATCGTTATTATTTCGTTCTTGGTTTGGGCTCACCACATGTTTGTTACCGGTTTGAACCCGAACTTAGCAGCAGTTTTCGTATTGTTTACGTTGTTGATTGCTGTTCCTTCTGCCATTAAAGTATTTAACTGGATTGGTACAATTTGGAAAGGTAGTCTTCGATTAACAACACCAATGTTGTTCGCTATCGGATTCGTATCGATGTTTATTTCAGGAGGTTTGACCGGTTTGATGTTAGGTAACTCATCTATCGATATTCAATTGCACGATACGTATTTCGTTGTAGCCCACTTCCACATTGTAATGGGAGTTGCCGGTTTCTTCGGTATGTTTGCAGGGGTGTATCACTGGTTCCCTCGTATGTACGGACGTTACATGAACGAAACATTAGGGTACATTCACTTCTATATTACATTGATTGGAGGATATGCTATTTTCTTCCCAATGCACTTCATGACCGGTTTGCCAAGACGTTATTATTCATTCGCTAACTTCGAAACATTTAGTTCGTTTGATAGTTTAGTAGTGTTTATCTCTATTGCTGCTATTATCGTATTCTTAGCACAAATCCTATTCATCGTTAACTTCTTCTACAGCATCTTCAAAGGAAGAAAATTAGAAGGCGAGTACAACAATCCATGGGGTGGAAATACATTAGAGTGGACTGCTCCTGTAGCAAGATTGCACGGCAACTGGCCTGGCGATATTCCTGCAGTACACCGTTGGCCATACGATTACTCTGTGAACGGACGTGAGTTTACTCCACAAACTACACCTTTAGCACCGGGTGAAGAAGAACATAAATAAGCTTTAATAAAAACTGTACGTGGCACAAACGCAAACATTAAAACTATCAAGTCTGATCTTGTTTAAACTTAGAGAGTATGCGCTCTTAACTAAGTTTAGATTGAGCGTAACCGTGGTGTTATCGGGCTTGTTGGGCTATTTGTTTGGCGCAGAATATACCCAATTCAGTTTTGGTGTTTTCTTCTTGTTCGTGTTATCGGGTTTGTTGATTACTTGTTCGGCTAATGCCTTCAACGAAGTAATCGAAAAAGATATAGACGGGATAATGGAAAGAACGAAAGATCGGCCATTGCCAACAGGCCGTATGACCACTTCCGAAGCGATTATTGCCGCAGGTGTGATGGGTGTTTCAGGTTTGTTGATTTTGTGGTTGAAGTTTAGTTCGTTGGCTGCCATTATGGGCGCTATCTCTATTTTGAGTTATGCATTCATCTACACACCTATGAAGAAAGTATCTTCAGCGGCTGTGTTTGTTGGTGCTATTCCCGGAGCATTACCACCGGCTATCGGTTATGTGTGTGCTACCTATCCATCTACCTTTAATTACTTTACGGCTTCATTGCTGTTCTTTATACAGTTCTTGTGGCAGTTTCCGCATTTCTGGTCGATAGGTTGGTTGCGCTATGAAGATTACTTGAAAGCAGGCATTATGATGTTGCCTTCACAAAGCGGAAAAACAAGATATAGTGCTATTCATTCATTGATTTATTGTGCGTTCTTATTGATTGTTTCAATGATGCCTTACACCTTTGGAATGGTAGGTATTTACGGAGCAAGTGTGATGTTGATTATGGGCGTTTTCTTTTTGTGGACCGCTACGCAGTTCTACAGAAATTGCGATGACGCTTCAGCGAAAAGAGTGTTATTGATGTCTTTTGCTTATCTGCCGATTGTACAATTGGCGATGGTGTTAGACCGAATATAACCGCGGCACAAAGTTGATTGGATATTTTGACATTGAAAGTGCATTTGACAATTGAAAATTAACGGAGTAAAGTGGGAGAGGATAAATATTTAAACGAGTTAAAAAGTACTACCGAGTACACCGGGGTTCATCCGCAAAAGTTTGCACTCTGGCTTGGAATGGCAAGTATGACAATGTTCTTTGCAGCGTTAACCAGCGCAATGATTTTGAAGAAAGGCGATTTTCAATCGTGGGAAAACTTTCGGTTGCCAACTGTATTTATGTACGGAACAGTAGCTATTGTTTTAGTAAGTGTGTTGATGCATGCCGCATTAGTCGCTTACCGAAAAGCAAGTTTTTCAACGTTTAGAGCCTTGCTCACAGCCGGTTTTTTGATGGCTATTGTGTTTCTCTACTGCCAATATATTGGTTGGAGTGCCATGAATGCCATCGGTAAATCGATTACCGGAAATATCTCGGGACAGTTTGTGTTTTTGATTTCCTACTTACACGGATTTCATATTATCATCGGACTGATTGTGACGTTGTTCTTCTTATTCTTTGCATTTCGCGACCGAAAAAATCCGGTATACGAAATGAACAACACCGTTAATCCAAAACGCTTGTTGCACATGGAATTACTGGTTTCGTTTTGGCATTTCATCGATATCGTTTGGATATATTTGTATTTATTTTTTTACTTTAATTATCAATAAAAAGTTAGTAAAACATGGCAGCTACTTTAGAACACGGACATCACGCTCAGCCTTCTGAGCAGGAATTATGGGCAGGAGGTCGTTCTCCGTTCAAAACCAGCTATGGTAAGGTGATGATGTGGTATTTCCTTATATCGGATACCTTCACGTTTGCATCGTTCCTTATTGCCTATTCTGCATTGCGTTTCACGCAGTCTGAAGCATGGCCGAAAGCAGCAGAGGTATTCAAATCTATTCCTATTCACGGATTAGATCACTATAACTTACCATTGGTATTCGTAAGTTTTATGACCTTCTTATTGATTGTGAGTTCTTACACCATGGTAAGAGCTGTACAAGAAGGCTATCGTATGAACAAAAGCGGAGTGATCAAGTTCCTTATCCCTACATTAGTGTGTGGCGTATTGTTCTTGGGCTGCCAGTATTTAGAGTGGACACACTTAATCCACGATGGAATGACCGCTACAACCGCTAGCGAGGCTACAAAAGTATTGAACTTCGGTCAGTTGTTCTTTATTATCACCGGTTTCCACGGATTACACGTATTCGGAGGAGTAGTATTGTTAACTTGGTTAACGGTAGCTACTTGGAACGGCACATTCGAAAAACGCGGACACTACGAAATGGTAGAGAAAATTGGTTTGTACTGGCACTTTGTTGACTTAGTTTGGGTGTATGTATTCTTAAGCTTCTATCTACTATAATCCATCAATTACGATCATCTATTAAATTCTAAATAACTTATTCGATATGGAAAATAATCACGAAATGCCGGAAGGCCACTTACACTGGAACGACCAAGAATATAGCGATAGCCGCAAAGATGTATTGAAAACCATTATCATTCTTTCTGTTGTAACAATCACAGAGGTAGGTATCGCCATTTTGTACGATCACTTAAACCCAACAGGCGGAAACTTCAAATGGGCCATTAACCTATTCATGGTTATTGCCTCTATTGTGAAAGTGTACTTCATCATGGGAACTTTCATGCACTTGAAACACGAAACAAAAGGCTTTTTAATGACTGTATTTGTACCGTTTACGTTCTTGATTTGGGCGATTATCGCCTTTACGTTAGAAGGACGTTCTTGGGAGCACATGCGCTCGTTGTTGAACGTATTTTAAGCAAAACCAAACTTATAGGAAAGGCGACTCGCAAGGGTCGTCTTTTTTGTTTAATAAAAACACAAGTTGAATAATCCGTCATTGCGAGCAAGCGTCTTCGCTGGCGAAGCAATCTCTCCTTCCTTGATGTAGTTATCTCCTCTTTTGAATTCTTTGGGCGTTTTACGGGCTTTCCGTTCCAATCTGCGCCAATAAGAATTGCCGCAGGATTTCCACTTCAATCCCGAACGCTGGCATACTGCAACCAAGAATAATTTTCCTGTTATTTCGAACGCAGAGCGAAATCTATTAAGCATTAGCAAAACACAGATTGCTTCTCCGCCTCTGGAGGATCGCAATGACGACCGCAGAATAAATGACGACCGCAGCATAAACCGTCATTGCGAGCAAGCGTCCTCGATAGCGAAGCAATCTCTCCAATTCTTGTCATAACCCAGCTGATGAACTAAAATTAGAGTAGTAAGGAAACTACAAAACGTTACATTATTCTTACTAAGTATTACAACATTTCACGAAGCTGATTTAAAAATTGAGTAGTTCTATAGTTGCGAAGACCACATGTGAAATCACAAATAGCTGTTGTATTTGACTAAAGGGTTAATGTAAAGTTGCAAAGGGCTGTTGTACTTTTGCAAAGAGCTGTTGTAATTATAAATATGCTTGTTGTATTTGCGCAATGCCTTGTTGTATTTTGAAATAGGCTTGTTGTATTTCTGCAACGCCTTGTTGTAAACTAAAAATCGCAACAAGTACTTTACGAGTAGCTTGTTGCGATTTACGATTAATGTGTAGAACAATAAAGATAACTAGAAGTGCAAACTTTTAGCGCTAGGTTTACTAAAAGTAATAGACGATACTAATTTTTTCTGTGTGCTGCTGAATTTATTAACCGATTCCACATAACTTTTTACCTTCTTGCTGATATCGAATAAGCCGGTCTCAGGGGTGTAGAGGGTAACATCTCGGGTAGTAAGGGCTTGGGAGAAGCTGGTGTAGATATCGTTTACATCGGTATTTTTTTGCAGTAAGTCTGCCGCATAAGCCTTTAAAACGGTTAAGGTGTTCTCGGTTTCGTTGGGGATGTATTCTGTAGTGCTTTCTAGCAATGCAATTAAATCGTTGAAGTTAGCAAGGCGAATATCGTAACTCTGCCGGCTGGTAGAGTAAGTAGTTGCAGTAGGTTCTGCATCGGGAGTATCGGGTGGAGTAGCCGTTTTTGCTTTTGACGGGCGATTAGTTCCTTTAATTTTTTTAACCAACGTTTTGGCATCGGCAATGGTGCCTTTGGGCACATCATCGCAACTGTTAAGGGCATCTAGAGCCGATTGTACGGTGGTGTTTAAATTGGCATAGGCCGTTTTCCGCAGTTCGATGGCGAGGTTGTAGGGTTTGCGATCTGCATCTACTTTCTTTACCGCCTTATCGCTATCGGTGTAGAGCGTTTGCAGGGCAGTAAGTTTAAGTTTGGTGCTGGCGGGGTTGTAATCGGTCCCGAACGAAGTGCAAGCCGTAATGAGCTTGCTGAAATTGGCAACATTTTTTGCGTGTCCTGTTTCCATAACTAAAGATGTTTTAAATCTCTAGGTTTTACCTATTTGCTTTGGTTTGGGGTAAAACCTAAAGAGGGTGATTAAATAGGCTACAAAGTTGTAGCAAACGGTTTTGATTTACAAAGGGGCTAAAATTGGATTGGATTGGAAAATGATATGAAAACACTTTCTCAATACAATATTATTTTGAAAAAAGTGCAGGTAGAATTATTGGTTTTATAATGCCTGAAACTCAATATACGCAAACTATCTGCATTTTTTAGGAATTGTTTTTAATAAACAAATAGTAATTGCTTTTGCTCCAATATTTACCGCAAAAGTGCTTTTGCATTTTCCGTAGAAATACGCAAAAATTGCGTAGAAATACGGAGTTGGGAAATGCGTAGAAATACGGTTGTTTTTGTGGAAAGGAATGGTGAGGTTTGGAAAATTAGGTGGTTTTTACAATCTAATAGTTATGGGCAAGTTTAAGTGCGACACTGCAATGACCGACCAAAAGCAACAATATATTTTGACAACTCTAAATTGACTATGCATTTAACAAATTAGATTTCCTTAAAAGTTAAAAATGGTCTGCGAAAGCCAACGGGCTGACCACCCAGAGTGACAAATAACGAAAGTGAAGACCAGCAAACACTTTAAAAACGGGGCGACACCGAAAAGCCATAAGAGTAGGATTAACCAATAAAATTATATAAATGAAATACTTAGCAATTCTGTTTTTGGCGACAATTTTTTCACTTAATGCAAGTGCTCAAAAAATTGCAAAGGTTCAAATTACCACAACAGCTTCCGTGACCGATGCCTTGGGAAAATGCAAAGAAGCAGGTAAAAGTTTAAAATTCGGAAGTAAGGACTTTGACGCAGCAGCAGGCAAAGTAACATTATGGAAAAATTATGCGGGTGGCAACGACAGTGAACTGCAGATACAAATTGTATCTGAAGTTAAAGACGGAAAAACAATTTTGACTATGAGAATGCCGCACCTACCGAACACAATGGGGAGCTATATAAAGGAGCTAAAAAAGTTCACCGCAAAACTTATATTACCTGACATGCAAGTCGGAGAGTATTTTGACGGTATAGAGTAAACTAGCAAAGACTTTACCAATAAGTAGCATAAGCAAACCAGCCCATTACAGCACATTGGCGATTATGGCTGGTGTAGGAGTAAATTGAGCTTTTGTGCTTCTATCAAACTTTGGTAGTAGGTTGACAGTTTCGTGCTTCAAATCCCGCCCATCGCAAATCTGCAAAACATTTACTCTAATTATAAGATACACCAAAAAATAACTACTATATGACAGAAGATAAACTTGCAGTATTAATTGATGCAGACAATGTCCCTTATTCCAACGTAAAAGAAATGCTTGAGGAAATTGCAAAAAACGGGACACCGACAATTAAAAGAATTTATGCCGATTGGACTAAGCCAACTGTTTCAGGCTGGAAAAATGTCCTTTTGGAAAATGCAATCACACCAATTCAACAATACAGTTATACTAGTGGAAAAAACTCGAGTGACAGTGCTCTAATAATTGATGCAATGGACATTTTGTATTCAGGAAAAGTAAATGGTTTTTGCATTGTTTCCAGTGACAGCGACTTTACAAGATTGGCGACAAGACTGAGAGAAGCCGGAATGACAGTTATTGGTTTTGGCGAAAAAAAGACACCTAAGCCTTTTATCTCCGCTTGCGATAAATTTATCTATTTGGAAATCCTAAAAACTGTAATTGTTAACACGAAAACCACAACAAAACCAATTGCAAAGCCGAAGGAGGAAGAACCTATCAGTAAAGTGGATGCTGAAACAATACGAGTGATAACAGAGAGTGTAAATGACTTAGCTGATGAAACAGGTTGGACTTTCTTAGGAAGTCTAGGAAACTACATTCTTAAAAAGAAGCCAGACTTCGATCCAAGAAATTATGGATTTCCCAAACTATATCCATTAATTAAACACATTGGCAAATTTGATATTGACGAAAGAGAAACTGGAATAAATAATATTAGACACATATTCATAAAACAAAATTAACTAACGCTAACAGCATTATAGCACTATGCGGGTTGTTGTGTGAATTGGAAAGTTTGAGTTAGTTTTAAATTGTAACTAAAATAAAAATTATTTACCCAATTCCATTACGATATAAGGAGCTGCAAAATTTTACAAGCAAGAATAGCAAATGACACAGCAACCATCAAACAGACAAACAAAATATTGACGAATGACAGTTAAACCCAAAATCACAGAACTACTCAAACGATTAAATGACGGAGTAATAGAAAAGGAAGAAGTGATTGCCTTATCTATACTTTCTTCTGTTGCAGGAGAAAGCATTTTTCTTTTAGGGGCACCAGGTGTTGCAAAATCCTTAGTTGCGAGACGTCTTAAATACGCCTATAAAGACGGAAGTTCATTTGAATATCTTATGAACCGTTTCAGCACACCTGACGAAATTTTTGGACCCGTTTCTATTTCACAACTAAAAGACCACGACAAATACGAGCGAATTGTAAAAAACTACTTACCGACAGCAACGGTTGTATTCCTTGACGAAATTTGGAAAGCAGGACCTTCCATACAAAACGCTTTATTGACTGTTCTAAACGAAAAAATTTACCGCAACGGAGAGCAGGAAATTCAAGTTCCAATGAAGGCCCTTATTTCAGCTTCAAATGAATTGCCAAGTAAAGGTGAAGGTCTAGAAGCACTTTGGGACAGATTTCTTCTTCGTATAATTGTTGACGGAGTTAAAGACAAACAGAGTTTCAATGATATGATTTCAAAGACATTGAATTCATATAGCGATACAGTTAATGAAGCTTTAAAAATCTCTGATGATGAATACAAGAAATGGAATACACTAATTGACGAGATCGAAATTCCCGAAAATGTATTCAATGTAATACACATTATCCGGGTATTTATAGACCAACACAATCAACGGGAAGAAAACAAGCAAAATCCGATTTATATTTCAGACCGTAGGTGGAGAAAAATTGTAAGACTTCTTCGCACTTCTGCATTCTTGAACGATAGAAAAGCTGTTGATTTAATGGACTGCTTTTTAATCAAAGATTGCCTTTGGAACGATACAGAACAAATTCAAGCAACTACACAGTTTGTTAGAGATGCTATCCAAAAACACGGCTATTCCCTAAAGTTCAATTTTAAAGGAATACAAGAAGAATTACAAGAATTTAAAACTGAAATTAAGGAAGAAACAAAATTTGAGAAAGATTCGAGATTGGAAGTATTGGCGAATTCAAGAGTTGAATATTATGAAATTGAAGGAATTGATACCCAAAACAATTTGTTGTCACATTCAGACTATAGAGCTTTAAATAATTCTAATCAAAGATTTAGTTTGGGATATTGGGAACAATACTCTAAAAGGGTTAGGGAAGATTTCTATTCAAAATTTAACATTAGAATAGGTAATTCAAAATTTACTGTTTTTGTAAATGATAAAGAATATAAACTAAAAACTACAACCAAAGGAGAAAAACGCCAAATAACTAAAAAGCCCCATAAAAAGGTTGAAGAAGATTGGGATAACAGAGTTGCAAACTATCTTGATGTTACAAACACCCAAAAAGAAGAACTTGAAACATATAAAAATAAAGAATTACAACATTTAAGAACTAATCTTTTTGTAAATCCAGAATTAGCAAACATTGTGGAAAGTCACTTGACTTCTACAAAGAAAGAAATCGAAAAGTTTGAAGTTGAAATACGAAAAATCCAAAATGATTATAAAAAGTTGAAAGACGAAGAAATTGTAATATAGTAATGGACAAAGATACCTTTGATAGATTTATACATTTTGGCTCGATTGGCGATAAAAAGTCAAGAGAACAAATGGCTACTGCAATTTATTCTAAATTGCAAAAAAAAACAGAAAAAGACATTGGCTTTGCCAATGCTAATACTGATAATTTTGCTACTTCTATTGAAGAAATTCTTTCTAACCCTACAATGAAAGAGTTGTGTTCGAAAGACCCTGAACTTGCCGAAAAGATAACACAAGAAATTCTTGACTTCGTAAATAAGACCAAGAAAAAATTAAACAAAACTCAAAGTCCTTTTGAAAATGAAATTGAACTTAAACACGAATTTCAGCAAAGTAAAAATTCAGAATTTAAAAGTAAGTGGGAGAAAGTAAATCCTATCATTAAAAACAACTACGACAAAAAGGAACTTGATACTACTTTCTATGAAACAGAGTTTAACAGAAGTTTAGATGAAAAAAACAAAGGAGATAAAGACAAGCCAAGTTTTGAAAGTGTAAAAGAACACTTCAATGAAAAGTGGGATGAATTGCTTTGCAAGAAGCAAACTAAATTTGAGCTTGACCAAATCGAGGCAGAGAGAAAAGAGTTCTGTATAGATTTATATAATCGTATAGATGAATTAAAAAAACTTCAAGAAGCAGTTGAACCATTTACCAAAGAATTAGGAAGGCTTTGGGATATGAGCAAAGGAAATTGGCAAAGAGCCAATTTAGATATTTTAAAAAGGTATACAGAACTTTTAAAGAAGGATAAATCACTCAAAGACCTTGCAGAAATGTTAGGCAAAATGCGACAAGCTGAAAAGGAATTCGAAGAAGAACTTTTTGCAAATATTCAATTAAAACCAGAATGGAATGTTGATCACGCCAGCAAAGCCGACCTAATCGGTATACACGAAAGTGATGATTTAAGCAGTTTGCTTCCATCTGAAACGGCTTTACTTGCTGATGAAACAACGCAATCGGTTTTCTTCAAAAAATTTGCTGAAAAGAAACTACAAACATTCGAGTATCAAGCAAAAATGCTTTCATACCGGGAAGAAGAATTTCAAGACAAACGACAAAAAGAAAAGGAAGAAGCAAAGGGGCCTTTTATCATTTGCGTTGACACAAGTGGATCAATGCACGGAACGCCTGAAACGGTTGCCAAAACACTTTGCTTTGCCATTCTAAAAATTGCCATTCGTGATAATCGTAAATGCTATCTCATTTCATTCTCCACTGGTATTGAAACGCTTAACTTGACAGATTTGAAAAACTCATTGGATAAAATTATTTCTTTTCTATCAATGAGTTTTCACGGTGGCACAGACGCTACTCCTGCTATGCGAGAAGCACTAAGAATGTTGAATACACAAGACTTTAAAAAAGCAGATGTGTTAATGGTTTCCGATTTTGTAATGCCTGCTTTTGATAAGATAATACAAGATCAATTAAAGGCAGCGAAAGACAACAAAACAAAATTCCATAGTTTAGTAATTGGCAACAGTCAAAATCCAGCAACAATTAAGGACTTTGACAGTAATTGGTTTTACGACTTAAGTAACCCAAGCAGTGTGTTGACACTTATAAAAAATATTAACGAACTATGACGAAGGAAAGAATGCCAGCCGGTATCAAAGTATTGCCAAAAGCAGGTTGGGGGCTTGCTACTATCACAGTGTAGTGCTTGACCAAACTTTAGTTTTTCAAATCAACAGTAGTGCTGAAATGCCCTACCTTCTATAGTACCCGAACAGTTATAAGAAACCAAAAAAGACAGACAATACTAAATATGAAAAGACAGAAAAATGACATAAAAGCCAACACATGAGCAAAACCAAAAGAGTCAAACTTGTCAACGAACCAAATGGCAATAATGGGCATTAAAAATTTAACTTAGCAGACTTTGAACGACTTAATACTTAACAGAAAATTATGGCTAAACAAAAAGCGACAGCGGAAGAACCTTTAGAAAAACAATTGTGGAAGACCGCAGACAAGCTTCGCAAAAACATTGATGCAGCCGAATACAAGCACATTGTATTGGGTTTAATCTTCCTGAAATATATTTCTGATGCTTTTGAAGAACTATATGCACAACTAAAAGCAGACGAAGCAAATGGTGCAGACCCCGAAGACAAAGACGAATACAAAGCAGAAAATGTATTCTTTGTTCCGCAGGATGCCAGATGGAATTATTTGCAATCGAAAGCGAAACAACCTGAAATTGGAAAGTTTGTGGATGATGCCATGGATGCCATTGAAAAAGAGAACGCATCCTTAAAAGGGGTATTACCCAAAGTGTTTGCCCGACAAAATCTTGACCCGACCAGTTTGGGTGAACTGATTGACTTGGTTGGAAACATTGCCTTAGGCGATGCTAAAGCAAGAAGTGCCGATGTGCTTGGACACGTTTTTGAATATTTCCTGGGTGAGTTTGCGCTTGCAGAAGGCAAGAAAGGCGGCCAGTTCTATACACCAAGAAGCGTTGTAGAATTATTGGTTGAAATGTTGGAGCCATACAAAGGACGAGTGTTTGACCCTTGTTGTGGTTCTGGGGGTATGTTTGTTCACTCCGAAAAATTTGTGACCGAACACCAGGGAAAAGTAAACGACATTTCCATTTACGGACAAGAGAGCAACCAAACCACTTGGCGACTAGCTAAAATGAACCTGGCTATTCGTGGCATTGATAGCTCACAAGTGAAATGGAACAACGAAGGTTCTTTTTTGAACGATGCACACAAAGACCTGAAAGCCGATTACATCATTGCCAACCCACCATTTAACGTGAGTGATTGGGGCGGTGATTTAATGCGAACCGATGGGCGTTGGCAATACGGTGTGCCACCAACAGGCAACGCCAACTTTGCCTGGATGCAACATTTTATTTACCACTTAGCACCACATGGAAAAGCAGCAATAATTATGCATTGCAGTGCAGCAAGTAACAAAAGTCAAAGTGAAAGTAGAATTAGAGAAAAATTAGTCAGTCAAGGATTAATAGACTGTATGGTTGCTCTTCCCACACAATTATTTTCAAATACAACATTACCAGTTCATATATGGATACTAAATCGTAATTCTGAAAGTAATTCTAATATTTTAATGATTGACGCTTACAATCTTGGGAAGATGAGAGAGAGTACAATTCGCGAATTAGAAATACCTGATATAAATTTAATTGCGAGTACATATCATAGTTGGAAAACAAATGATAATTATGAAAATAAACTTGGCTTTTGTAAATCAGTTACCATTGAGGAAGTAAAGTCTAAAAATTGCATATTATCGCCAAATAGATATGTGGAAAAGCCAAAAAAGAAGAGAGTTATATCTTTCAAGGATCAATTAGAAGAAAATCTTCTATTTACAAGAGATAATTCTGAAAAAATTGTTCAAACCATTGACAAAATACATCTTGACACGGGCGAATTTAAATTAAATCTCATCAAAAATTTTAATCAAACTTTTGATAAAAAGAATTGGGAACCAAACGAAATCTCTGAATTAATCACATCGACAATTGGTGGGAATTGGGGTAATGAAGAACAGAAAAAAGATAATATTCCTATTTACGTTATAAGAGGCACAGATTTACCGAATATTCCGCTTTATAATCTCAAAAAAACACCAAAAAGGTTTTTACATAAAGACAAAGTTGCAGACCTCAAACTAAAGGAAGATGATCTCATTATTGAAATGTCGGGAGGTAGTAAAGATCAACCAACCGGGAGGTGTGCCATAGTAACCAAACAACTTCTAGATTATTTTGAACACCCTCTCGTGTGTTCAAATTTCTGTAAAGTCATCCGTGTAAAAACAGAAAAAATTCATCCTTTTTGGTTCTATTTATATTGGCAACAAGCATATGCGGAAGGGATTACTACAAAGTACGAAAATCAACCAAGTGGTATAAAAAATTTCCAACTAGATGAGTTTATTACCAGTGAACTTATACTGTTGCCACCTAGAGAGGTACAGGAACATTATTCCAATTATTTGAGAACAGTATTCGAATTGAAAAGTAAGATGTCATTTGTAAATTACAATCTGTCAAAAATACTTGACACTTCTTTTGAAAATCTGTACTATGATTTTGACGATAATTAACGAGACACCTTGATACCGAAGTTGATGAGTGGGGAGGTGAGGGTAGAAATATAAATACAAAAAATCACTAAAAACAAATGGCATCAGCACTTAAACTTGCTATTACCAAAATCGGAGACCTTCTTTTGGGCAATAAAATTAGCCAAGATGAAGAAGGTAAACCTATAGACAAAATTAATCTCGTCATTCCTCCATATCAGCGCCCATATAAATGGACTGCAAAAAATGCCGTCCAGCTATTTGATGATATTATTGAGGCCAAAAACCAAAATAAAGAAACCTACCGTGTAGGAACCCTTATTCTTCATTTTGATGCAAAAAAAAACGTTTACAACATTGTGGATGGTCAGCAGCGTACCATTACCTTTTCGCTCTTACTTATGGCGCTCAATAATGGGCAGGGAGATACAATTCGTTTCTTAAATCAGTCGTTGACTGACGATGCACATAACGCCAGAAACATTCCCAATAATTACAGAACCCTCGAAAGGCGCATACATAATATATCTGATGTTAGGGAGCGATCAGAGCTCAATGATTATATCAAAAATAATTGCGAACTTATTGTTGTTATTACAGAGGACATTTCTGAAGCATTCCAGTTTTTTGATTCGCAAAATGCTCGTGGGAAAAAGCTCTATCCGCATGATTTGTTAAAGGCCTATCACCTGCGTGAAATGAACAATTTAGATATTGCTCAAACCGAAAAAACAGTCAAAGATTGGGAAGATCTGGACCAGAAGAAGCTTTCACTCCTGTTTAGCGATTACCTCTACCGCCTAAAAGAATGGATTAAAGGAAACAGAGCCTGGGAACTTAATGAGCATAATATTCAAAAGTTTAAGGGTATAAACCGCAACGGCAATTATCCTTATGCGCAGTTTTTTAAAGGTGCTTTTGCCTATGCTGATATGGTAAATCAATCTTCCATGCCTTTTGTTTCTGGAATGAATAACCTTAAACCATTTCAGATAGACACACCCATTATTGCCGGCAAATCGTTTTTCGATTATGCTAAACATTATTTTGTTATTCTAAAAGACATTCAAAACAATAATAAATACGAAGGGTACTTTATCAATGACAACGAAATTGTTAAAACACTCGATTTGCGAACTTACAAAAACGGTGTGGGTAACGGAATTACACGTCTGTTATTCGATACGGCAGTGTTGCTTTATGTAGATAGGTTTTGCCCCAGCGAACGACCAAGTAAAGCAGATAAGGAAATGTTAGAGAAACAATTTGTAATGTATGCTTTTATTTGGGCGTACTCACTCAGGGCACAATACTATAATCTCGGCTGGCAATCTGCTCAAAATTACATTTTAGGAAGTAATGTTAAAAATTCATTCAATATTTATAAAATGATCACAGAAGCAGATTCACCAGTAACACTTTTAAGTGCGCTATCCGACAAATTGAGTCCAATACCAATGCGAGAAATAGTTGCAAAAACAGATGATATGTATAAAGAGGTTAATGGAGTTTATCAGAACTACCTGTACTATTTTAGATTGAACAAATTTATTGAAGAATAATATGGCAAGCAATATTTTACCCTTAAAAGAACAGTCTATAGCCGATATATATAATGGTAATCAGGTAACTTATGAAGTGCCTATTTATCAGCGAAATTATGCATGGGAAGATGATGAGATTTCAGCACTTATTCAGGATGTGTATGATGCATACTTTCAAAACAGGAGTGTAAGCAAGAAAGGCACCTATTTTATTGGGACATTAGTTTCGTATCACAAAGGAGATCAAGTGTATGAAGTAATAGATGGGCAGCAAAGACTTACCACCATTAATATTGTACTTTCTGCTCTTGGTGTTCCCCGGCAGAATAAATTAACCTACAGGGCACGAAAAAAATCAAACGAAACCATTAAGAGCATCCCGCTTTTTAATATTGACGAAAAAGATAATGGGATTATTAATGGTTTTGATTATGCTAAAAATGCAATAAATAAAATTGTTCCAGAAAGTGAATTAGAAAATTTCAAAAAGTATTTTCAGGAAAATGTACATATTATACATTACAATGTTCCCAAGGATATAGACCTAAATCATTATTTTGAAATAATGAATTCAAGAGGCGAGCAACTGGAAAAGCATGAGATTATAAAAGCTCGAATGATTGAGCAATTGAACGAGGAAGATAAAGTAACCTTTAGCCAGTTGTGGGAAAACTGCAGTATCATGAATGTTTACATTCAGCAGAAATACCGGCAGGAAGCCATTTTTGGTAAAGCACACTGTGAGTTTATAATTGAAAGTTTTGATGCCTTGCCCAAAGTTGAAGTTGGTGCAGGTAAAAAGTCAATTCTAGACCTTGTAAATGGTAAAGTTGCCGAACAGATGACAGGCAACAACGATGACCTTGACAGCTTCCAGCCCATCATAGATTTCTCAAATTTACTATTGATAGTTCTTAAGATTACAAGATTAAAAGAACTCAATTTTAATGCATCGAATTTTACATTGGATGACAAGGAACTAATTCGGGAATTTGATAAGCTTAAAGAAGAAAATATACCATTAGATGAAGCATTTGTAAAGGAGTTTGGGTTCAACTTGTTGAAAGCAAAATATTATTTGGATAACTGTATCGTGCATCACTCTAATGAAAATGATACGATGGAGAGCAATCCATGGAAGTTGCAATATTGGCAAAAAGAAGGCAAAAAAGAGTATTTAAAAAACCTCGATGGAGAGAGTGATATACAACATAAATTGGTTCAATTACTTTCCATGTTTGAAGTCTCATTTACAGCAAGACAAAGAAAAAATTATTTGTTTTACTGTTTGTTACATTTATTCAATGAAGGAGAGGATACTAGTATCTATTATCAATTTGTAAATGGGTTAGCAGACAAATATTTTCAAGATGTTTACTTGGATTCGAATAAGCTAAATGCAATCAATACACCAAATCCGGGTAGTTTTGATAGCACAATTCTCGCAAATAACCAACTGTCTGTTATCCCGCAAAATACGAATTTGGATTTTATCGGAATATATGGCGATGGTACTGAAAAATCAAACGGAATTCCATTATTCGTATTTAATTACTTGGATTATAAATTGTGGGAAAAATACTTTAATGAGTTACGAGGTGAAAAAACAAAAGAAGGTAGTACTGAAAGAAAATTATTTTTTGAAGCACTGGGTTGTAATGATTTTGGGTTAAAAATCTTTGAACAATTCTATTTTTCAAGAACACGAAGAAGTCTAGAGCATTTTTATCCTCAAGCCAAAGCAGATGGAAAAGAGGATAGACCATCACAAGCCCAAATAAACTGCCTTGGTAACTATGCAATGATTGGGAGTGAAATAAACAGTTCCGGAAATAGTTGGGATCCAAATGCAAAACTGAGCCATTATCTAGATGGCAGAAAGATTAGGCAAGTTAGTGTGGCATCAATCAAGTTTATGATTATGATGCAAATTTGTAATGACAACTTGTTAGAAAAAAAACGCGAACAAGGTTTAGAGTGGAAATACGATGATATAAAAGAGCATCAGAGTAAAATGGAAAATATTCTTTTAGGTAATTAAAATCAGAGATAGCAAATGACAAGAATCACCGAAAACACCATTGAGGCTTTTGCTATTGAGGTACTCGATAAACTCGGTTATGAGTATATATATGCTCCCGATATTGCACACGATGGCGAAAATCCCGAAAGAGACAGCTATGCACAAGTTTTGTTATTGAACAGATTGCAAAATGCAGTTAAAAGAATCAACCACAATATTCCAGCTGATGCACAAGCAGAAGCCATCAAAGAAATTCAGCGTATTGCTTCGCCTGAATTGCTTACCAACAATGAAACCTTTCATCGTTTATTGACGGAAGGTATTCCCGTTTCAAAACGAGTTGATGGAGACGACAGAGGCGACAGAGTTTGGCTGATAGATTTTAAAAATCCGCTGAATAATGATTTTGTTGTAGCCAATCAATTCACCATTATTGAAAACGGAAACAACAAACGACCTGATGTAATTCTATTTGTCAATGGAATTCCGTTGGTGGTTATTGAACTAAAAAATGCAGCAGACGAAAACACAACTATCCATTCTGCTTTCAAACAAGTAGAAACCTATAAAGCCATTATTCCAAGTCTTTTCACATACAACGGCTTAGTGGTTATCTCTGATGGTTTAGAAGCCAAAGCAGGTTCTATTTCTTCGGGCTTTAGTCGCTTTATGTCTTGGAAATCGGCAGACGGAAAAGCCGAAGCATCGCATTTGGTAAGTCAGTTAGAAACGTTGATTCAAGGAATGCTGAACAAAGAAACCTTGATTGACTTAATCAGGCATTTTATTGTTTTTGAAAAATCGAAGAAAGAAGATTCTGAAACAGGAATCACAACTATTTCAACCGTTAAAAAATTAGCGGCTTATCATCAATATTATGCTGTAAACCGAGCAGTTGAATCAACTTTAAGAGCAACAGGATTTACTTTAGAATACGAAATACCAGTTAGTATGGTAATGGAATCTCCAGAAAGTTATGGAGTGCCAGGAGTAAAAAATCAACCGATAGGCGACAAAAAAGGAGGTGTTGTTTGGCATACACAAGGAAGTGGAAAATCATTATCAATGGTTTTCTATACAGGTAAAATCGTATTGGCTTTGGACAATCCAACTATTCTTGTCATTACTGACCGCAACGATTTGGATGACCAACTTTTTGACACGTTTGCAGCATCCAAACAATTAATAAGACAAGAACCAGTTCAAGCAGAGGATAGAAACCAATTAAAAGAATTATTAAAAGTTGCTTCGGGCGGAGTTGTTTTTGCAACTGTGCAAAAATTTCAACCCGATGAAGGCAATGTTTACGAATTACTTTCAGACAGAAAAAACATTGTAGTAATCGCTGACGAAGCACACAGAACACAATACGGTTTTAAAGCCAAAACCATTGATGCCAAAGACGAACAAGGCAATGTAGTTGGTAAAAAAATTGTTTATGGTTTTGCTAAATACATGCGGGATGCTTTGCCTAATGCAACGTATTTAGGTTTTACAGGAACACCCATTGAAAATACAGACGTAAACACGCCAGCAGTTTTTGGAAACTATGTGGACATTTACGATATAGCCCAAGCCGTTGAAGATGGTGCAACGGTTCGTATTTATTACGAAAGCCGTTTGGCAAAAGTGAATTTAAGTGAAGAAGGAAAGCAATTAGTTGACGACCTTGATGATGAACTAGAACAGGAAGATTTAACCAATACACAAAAAGCGAAAGCAAAATGGACACAGTTGGAAGCATTGGTTGGAAGTGAAAATCGAATTAAAAATATTGCAAAAGATATTGTAACTCACTTTAACGAAAGACAGGAAGTATTTGAAGGCAAAGGAATGATTGTTTCAATGAGCCGCAGAATTGCAGCCGATTTGTATCAAGCAATCATTGACCTAAAACCCGAATGGCATTCTGACGATTTGAATAAAGGCGTAATTAAAGTGGTAATGACTTCAGCATCTTCTGATGGTCCGAAAATTTCTAAACATCATACAACTAAAGATCAAAGAAGAACGCTTGCCGAAAGAATGAAAAATCCTGATGACGAGTTACAATTGGTAATCGTTCGGGATATGTGGCTTACTGGCTTTGATGCTCCAAGTATGCACACTCTTTACATTGACAAGCCAATGAAAGGACACAACTTGATGCAAGCAATTGCAAGAGTAAATCGAGTTTACAAAGACAAGCCAGGCGGTTTAATTGTAGATTATTTAGGCATTGCAGCAGACTTGAAAAAAGCATTGGCATTTTATTCCGATGCAGGTGGTAAAGGTGACCCAACTATTTTACAAGAACAAGCTGTTCAATTGATGTTGGAGAAATTAGAAGTTGTTTCTCAAATGTATCATGGCTTTGAATATGAAACATATTTTGAAGCAGACACTTCAAAGAAACTATCTATGATCCTTTCAGCCGAAGAACATATTTTAGGATTGGATGATGGAAAGAAAAGATACATTAATGAAGTAACTGCATTATCACGTGCCTTTGCCATTGCAATTCCGCATGACCAAGCCATGGATGCAAAAGACGAAGTTTCGTTTTTCCAAGCAGTAAAAGCAAGGTTGGCGAAGTTTGACGGAACAGGTTCAGGCAGAACAGACGAAGAAATTGAAACGACCATTCGCCAAGTCATTGACAAGGCTTTGGTATCGGAACAAGTGATTGACGTTTTTGATGCAGCAGGAATAAAGAAGCCAGACATCTCCATTTTATCCGAAGAGTTCTTAATGGAACTGAAAGGAATGGAACATAAAAATGTTGCATTGGAAGTTTTGAAAAAACTCTTGAATGACGAAATAAAATCAAGAGCTAAAAAGAACCTTGTAAAAAGTAGAACATTTTTAGAAATGTTAGAGGATTCAATCAAAAGGTATCACAACAAAATATTAACAGCAGCTGAAGTAATTGAAGAACTCATCAATCTAAGTAAGGATATAGTTGAAATGGACAAAGAAGCTAAGTATATGGGTTTGACAGACTTTGAATATGCTTTTTACACTGCTGTAGCCAATAATGATAGTGCAAGAGAACTTATGCAACAAGACAAATTAAGAGAGCTTGCTGTTGTGCTGACTGAAACCATAAGACAAAACGCTTCTATCGACTGGACAATTAAAGAAAGCGTAAAAGCTAAATTGAAAGTTGCAGTTAAGAGAATTTTAAGAAAGTTTGGTTACCCACCTGACATGCAAATGCTGGCTACTGAAACTGTTTTAAAACAAGCAGAAATGATTGCCAACGAAATAACTTCATAACATAGTTCTTTTGTCCACCCACGCTGGCGGGGTCTTGCAGACCGTGTCCAATATTTAATATCAGAATTTATTAATGAATGCACATGTTCCCTGCCATAAGCTAAGCGCAAAACTTGCGGTAGCAGCGAAGTTGTGGGATGAGATTGAAATCTCTGTTTTATACTGCTCACATGGCTGAAGACTTGCGAGAACAAAGGTAGTGGTGAAACCTCCCCCTACCTCCCGCAAAGCGGGACAGGCTCCTCCAGAGGGGGACAAAGAGCGAAAGCGGGTGATTGTGGAGAGATTGCTTCGGTCGTGCCTCCCTCGCAATGACGTGGTGTGTAGCGATTGCTTCTGCGCCTAGGAAGGCTTATCGCAATGAATGAGCTTATTTTGCCAAGGTGCTATTGTAAAGTTTTTTGAGGACTAGGGGCATTATATCTTGGATGCCTTGTATATAGAGGTAGGTGTCTTTGCTGCTGTCGATAACCAGGTTGTAGTTGTTTTCTTTGGCTACTTGGTGGATGGCATTTTTTGCTTTTGCGATGATGGGGTTGAGCAGTGCGGTGGTTTTGGTTTTACTTTCGTCTTTTACTTTTTCTCTGTATTCATTTATTTCTTCTAAACGCTTTTGAAGTTGTTTTATTTTCATGTTTTGTTCGGGTGTTGTTTCTTTGTTGTTCCCTAATTCGATATTGAGTTGGTTGTAGTCAATTTCAATTTCGGTTTGCATTTGTTTTAATTTTAAATCTATGGAATCGAGATAGGCCTGGTAGATGCGTTCTGCTGCTTTTCTCTCGGGCATTTTGGCGAGGAGAGAATCGTAGTTGATGTGTGCGATTTTTTGTGCGTTTGCATTACAAATGCTGATAGCTATGCTAATAAAAATGAGGAGTTGTTTTGTTGTGTTTTTCATGGGTGTTTTTTTATACGGTTAACATAGATAGGGAAAGTTTTTGAAATTATGGTGAACGCAGAAGAGACCTCCCCCTACCTCCCGCAAAGCGGGAGACAAAGACCGCCTGAGGCAGAAGCGACCTTTTGTGAATTTTACAATTCTTCTCCAAAATTGTATAACGATTTGGGGAATGATGTACTCATCTTTGTGTAACATATAATATTGTTCACATAAAACTAAATGCTATGCTACGTTGGTCGTTTCTCTTTTTGATTATTGCAATCATTGCCGGTGTATTCGGCTTTACGGGCATTGCTGCCGGAGCGGGTTCTATTGCTAAGATTCTATTCTTTGTTTTTCTTGGGTTTTGGTTGGTGATGCTTATTTTGGGTGTTACTATTTTCAAGAAGGCTTAGTGGAGGTTTGGGTTTTTCGTTTTGGTTGGAGTGAGGGGAGAGATTGGTAGTCCGCTTCTGGCACGCGATTGATTGCAATGACGGATTATTCTACGGTCGTCATTACGATCAAGCGTCCGCGCTTGAGAAGCAATCTGTGTTTTGGGGTATTATGGAGAGATTGCTTCTCCACCTGGGAAGGCGGATCGCAATGACGGGGAAGAGGGGAGAGGTTGCTTCGGTCGAGGCTCTCTCGCAAAGACGGATTATTCTGCGGTCGTCATTGCGATCAAGCGTCCGCGCTTGAGAAGCAATCTGTGTTTGGTGTTTTGTGGTGAGATTGCTTTTCAAGCGAGGTAGGGAGAAGGAAGTTTTACCACGATGAAAGTATATCTAGGTATAAATCTTTCCATTCCGGATTTATACTTTCAATGCGTTTCATTTTTGCCTGTCTGTTTCCTGCTTTAATTCTTTTTTCTTCAGCAATGGCTTCTTCTATTGTGCTGAAAACGCAATAGTAAACTAACATGAAACAGTTGTATTTTGAAGAGAATGAGTTTGGATATTCTTTATTCCTATGTTGTGTCATTCTTGAAAGTAGATCTGATGTTACACCAGTATAAAGAACTGTATGTGTCTCATTGGTGATAATGTAGACTGCGCCTCCTCTTTCCATGGGTTTGGGGTTTATGCGAAATTAAGAATTGTTGGGTGAAAATAAAAGTCGTTCAAACACAGATTGCTTCTCCACCTGGGAAGGCGGATCGCAATGACGGAAGAGGGGAGAGATTGCTTCTCCACCTGGGAAGGCGGATCGCAATGACGGGGAAGAGGGGAGAGATTGCTTCGGTCGAGGCTCCCTCGCAAAGACGGATTATTCTGCGGTCGTCATTGCGATCAAGCGTCCGCGCTTGAGAAGCAATCTGTGTTTTGGGGCATTATGGAGAGATTGCTTCTTCGCCTGAGAAGGCTTATCGCAATGACGGGGAAGAGGGGAGAGATTGCTTCTTCGCCTGGGAAGGCTTATCGCAATGACGTTTAGAAAATAATGTTGCATTTAAGCAGTATGCCGCGTTAGCGATTGAAGTGGACATCCTCCGCCAATTCCCATTGGCGGAGATGGAAACGGAAAGCGCGTTAAAACGCCCAAAGCATTTACGATTTGGGGTTTAGTATTTGAGTTTATTCGATGTGGAGTCGTTTGGATTGTGTTTCTTTTTCTAGCTGTATTTTGAGGGTGTAGATGCCTTTGGGTAGGTCGTGAATATCGAGTAGGTTGCTGTGCGGTGTTGTCCATTTTTTTATGGTTTGTCCGATGGCGTTCAAGAGGTCTATTTGTTGTATGGGTTGGGTGCTGTGGAGGTACACTTTGTTGTGTGCCGGATTGGGGTATACACTTATGGCTGTGTTGTTGTTAATGTTTTGCAGGGCTGTGGTTACGGGATTTACGGTGATGTGCAGGG
The DNA here is from genome assembly GCA_044226285.1 of Chitinophagales bacterium. Taxonomy (GTDB): domain Bacteria; phylum Bacteroidota; class Bacteroidia; order Chitinophagales; family LD1; genus CALAYL01. The sequence continues at coordinate 228,922 of JBGAHI010000005.1, forward strand.
TGTTGCCGGGCACGCTGATGATGGTGGTATCGCAATTGGCATTGGTGATGAGTGCGCAGGAAATGGAATCGCCATTTTGTAGTGTACTATCGGAATAGGTGGTGCTGTTGGTGCCAACGGCTATACCGTTTTTGTACCATTGGAAGCTATCGGGCCGTTGTGTAATGATGGTGAATGTTACCGGTGTGCCTACTGTGATGATGGTATCGGGTGTGGCATAGGTGAAGGTGAGATTTGGTCGGTCTTTTATTGGATTCGAAAAGAATGGCGCGCAATCGCATAGAGTGCCTATAGCATCGGCATCGTCATCGGCTTGATCGGGATTGGCTACCAATATGCAGTTATCGCTTGTGTTGGGAATGCCATCGCCATCGATATCGGTTAGGGTTTGTGCATGTGTAATAATGGTGGTGAATAGTGTTATGGCGAGTAGTAGTGTTTTCATGGTTGTTGTTTGGATAAAGATAGGATTTATTGATTTAGGATTTAGAATTGGGGGATTTAGAATTAAGAATTGGGGGATTTAGGATTTGGGATGTATGATTTAGGATTTGGGGATTTAAGATTTATGCATTTGGGTTTTGGATGATGAATTCTAGTTGCAGGAGGGTTGTGCCTTCGGTGAGGGTGGGGTAGGTGTTGCCGAGCCAGCGTTTGGCTTTGCTATATTCGGTTTCGTTGGGGTAGTGTTCTTTGATGAGGTAGGTGGAGAAGTCTTTGAAGGAGCTGTTTTTGGCGTAGTACACATTGGGTTGGTAGGTGGCGAAGAAGGTGTCGTTCATCATAAGCGGTATGTTTGCTGTGCCGCTTTCTACATACAACTGTGTTGGTGTTTGCGGGTTGTATTTGAAGTGATGCGGATGGCAGGTTTTAAAAAGGGCTAACCATTCTTCTGCGCTGCAATCGATGAGGTGGTTGGTGAATTGCTCGATGTTGATTTCGTCCTCCATGTAATATTGCACAGGCGAAAGGCTGTAGTGGCGAACGATTACGCGGTTGTGTTGGTAGTTTTTGCTGGGTTTATATCTGCGCATGGAGCTTTTGTGTTGATGGTTTTACTTTATGTTTTGTTTGCTATAAGTGCTTTAAAACAATGCTCGAATCTCAGCTCGTGCGGTGTTGATTACTTTGTCGGTGCCGGTTTTGCGGCCATCGTAGCCGATGATGAGTTGCAGTGCGGAGCTGATTTTTTGTTCTATGCCTACGTTCCAAATGTAGTTAATGCCGTTTTTCAATCCTTCTAATAAGGTGTATTCGGCTTGGAGATTGGCGACTCCGTTGTTGTTGTATTTTACTGCGGCTACCGTGAACTTGCTATTCACCGTGGTTTTGCCGGATTTGCTGAAACGAAAATCGAGGGAAGCGTTGTGTTGTGTGGTGAGTTGTCCGCCATATACGGCAATGGTATTTTTGCGATAATTGAAACCATAGGTGAAGGCGAGGCGAATCATGTTTCGGTACAAGTAACTGAGCTCGTTGGAGGTTTCGTGGAGGTTGATGTTGTATTGTTGCGTGAGATAGAAATCGGATAAGTTGGCCTTGGTGCCGTGGTTGTAGGAACTTTGTAACAGCAGCTCTTTGTAAATATTCCAACGTATTGTAAGGCTTTGATTTTGACTGATGCGAATTTCGTTACCGGAGGTGAGCAGTATTTTTGATTTCAAATAATTGACATCGATTTGCGCATTTATTTTGGAGGAAAAGCGATTGATGAATAAACTGTTGCGCGAGTTGATGGTGAGCTGCACCAAATTGGTATCGAGGGTTTTGGAGGAGAAGGGAAGAAAATATTCGTAGGCTTTGTTACTGCGTAGCGAATAGATTTTTTTACTCAATTGCAAATTGCTAAAGGTGGAAAAGAGGTTGATGAATTTTTGTCCTCCGTTTTTCGGGTTCTTGAGTAATGCGCTGGGATTGAGTGTTAGCGCTTGATTGAACTGTGTGCTGTTCACGGGTAAATATTCCGGTGTGGTTTGAAAGGTGCGGATGTAGGTAGAATCGCCTGCATTCAACACCCCTTGTTTGGCAATGTAGGAGGTGATGTTGTTGCGGTCTTGTCCTTTCTGCAACACATAATCTCCGGTGCCGGTAGGGGAGTAGATGTACACCAATTGCAGCTTTTGCTCGCGGCCTGTGCCCAGTTCGTAGAAGGTGGTTGATTTTATTAATCCTTTGAGTGCAGTGAAATTATAATCGATACGTCCGAGGTAATAATTCTGTAATTCTTGTTGCGCTTTTACGGGATCTTTTTCATCTACTCTGCGGTAGGTGAGTGTCCATGCTAAGCCTTGATTGCGCAGGCTGGTGACATTGCCGGAAAAAGAAACGTTGTGGCTGATACGCCCCGGACTGGCGAATCCCTTGCCTTTGGCGGCTTGTTCGGTGCGGGCGAAGTATTCTACTTTAAAATTATTTTGCAGGGTATCGGCTGAAACGATGTAGTAACGGTATTCTTGCCATAGTCGGCTTTGAATGGGGTCGAGGGTGTCGGAAGTGTTTTGCTTTGTTTTGTTGATTTCGTGATTGAAGATGATACCTGTTTTCCAGCCGTTTAGTTTTTTGAAGGTGTAACTGATTTCGCCTTGCGGACGGAAAAATTGTGTGCTGGAAACAATGCTAGTAGAATGTAATGCCGAAGTGTTGATGCGCATGTAAAAACCTTTTATGGTGGTTTGCAGATTTACGTAATGCTCGAAACCTTTGTAGATACTGTCTTGTATGAAGGTGCGGAAACGGTATTCGGTTGACAATAAATTTTGAATGGTGTATTGTAGTCCTGCTCTGCCCAAGTGCTCGTTCTTGCGGGGTAGTGTTGAGGCGAGATTAAAATCGCGGCTGAATTCAATGGTTCTGTAGCGTTCAATAAAGTTGAATGTTTTATTGGCGAATTCATAGTCGGCTACTGCCGTTATTGTTGCAGGATTTTTTGTCGCATTTAGCGTTTTATTAAAGGTTACATTACCATGTGCACCTGCTCCAAGGTTGTTGTTATCGTTAAGTTTAGAGAAGAGGTTGACATCTTTATTCGAGAGGGCGCCTTCTACATTTACCTTTACATTTTTGCCAATATCTTGTTGGATGTTTAAGGTGTACAGTTGATTGAGTACAGGCGTAATGAGTTTGATTTTGGGTTCGTAGTTGCCGGATGGAATAAGTTGATTAGAGGCATTAAGCGTTGGGGCTGTGTATTCGTACACTCTCCCATTGGCGGTAGTTTGAGCGGCTTTGTAATGACCTTTCCCATCGCCTACTAAAATAAATGTGAGGGCGTATTTTGCTGTTGCCGGGTTAGATGAATTTCTGTAAAAGGATATTGGAACAGTATCGGTTCCATAAATGAAAGCGGTATCTACCCGTTCATATAAAATGCGATTTGCATCGTAGGCTACTGAATCTACGCCATTGTAGAAGGCATTGTCGATACTATCGCCTAAGCCCGCTAGGAATGTTTTTTTATTGGCATCGAGATTTTGTTGGAAGTTTTGATTCTTGCTGTCTTGTTCGCTGTAGAGATTAAAACCGATGCGTGTTTTTTTGTAATCCCATTGCAATGCGGCATCGAAGAGGGTGCGTTGGTAGCTGCGTTCTGAGTATTCAAACTCAACGGTGATGCGGAGATCGCGGGTGATAATACGTTTGGGGGTGAAGGTAATTTGCCCGAGGTTGTAATCAATTACATAATCTTGATCAAAACCTCGTTTTTGTTTTACGCCATTGATAAACACTTCTTCGGTGTTGGCTAAGATGGTGATGAAGGCTTCGTTGTTGGCCCCTACTAGTTTGTATGGACCTTGTGTTCCTTCGCTGATGAGGAGCGTGTTGCGGGCAAATTTACCGCGTGAAATTCCTCCGCCTGCACGCACTTTGAGTTGGCCGTATTTTTTAAATCCGAGGTTTAAATCTACTGATGCGCCTTGTGCTTTTTTGGAGTAGCGCATGAAATAGTTGCGACCTTCAATCATATCAAAATCGCCAACAGTTACAGCTTGTTTGCCTTTGCGGAGTTGAATAAAAATCTTATCGAATTCTTGTAGGTTTTGAGTATTGCCATCGGGTTGAATGGGAATGTTATTATCGGTGATGTTGGCGACTACTTCTAAGTCTTCTGACAACTTGCCTTGTAGTTGTAAGTTGAGTACTGAGTTGAGAATTACATCTTGGTTACTGCCAAAGCTAATGCCACGCGAAAAATTTCCGGAGTAGTCGAGTGTACCGAAATCCATGAAATCGTTGGGGGATGTAAGCGTGGGATTATACACAAATGGTGAAAGGGTGAACTGCTTGGTTTGTGCTGCAATGCTTCGATAATCTTTATGAAAGTAACGGTTGGCGTACATTACCGGATATACTCTGTAGCTTATACGAATGGGCTCGCTGGGCTTTTGTTTCCAAATCAGTTTAGCACTGAAAGGGTAAAAATCATAATCAGCTGCAGAAATAACATGACCACTTGCTGTAGTTATGCTTAACGTGTTGGGGATAATACTGAGTGTGTCGATTTGAAGGGTATCGGAGCTGCTTTCGATGGTTACACTACGAATATTCGAAAGGGTTTGCGCTTGAGTCGAATGTATGCATGCTACGCAAAAAAGCAGGAACATCGCTTTTGTCCATACGGATGGTATGAACAGGTTGTATTGATGTTTGCTTTGCGATTGCTTCATGAATAGATGCCCTAAACTGCTACAATTTAATGCAAAGCGGTAAATCTTTGGCAATAAAATTTAGTTAGTGGGTTCTACTGTTGGCGTTTCTTCGTTTTTGCCTGTGGCTTTGGGTTCCGATTCGGGTTTTTTCTTCGGGTTTTTGCGTTTGAAGAGATCTTTGAAATTATCGAAATCTTGACGGAAGGAAAGACCTAGTCCGGTTTTGTTACGGTTACGTTGATTGAAGTTGTCGTAGTCGCCACGGTTGAAGGCTTTGGCGCGGAAGTTGCCCGATTTGGTAAGGGCATATTCTACTTGGAAATCGCCATTTACGTTGGTGGTTTTGTTGTTCTTTACGGTGCCCGATTGATCGGTATAGCGGTCTCCAAAATCTAAGTTTCCACCTACGTTAATCGACAAACGATTATTGAAAAAGCGTTTGGTTAAGGCTAACTGCAATTCTCTTCGTGTATCGTATACATCTAATGCAGTAGAGCCTGTGTTGCTTTGTTGATCGTACTGACGGAAGTTTAAGTTCACGTCAAAGTCTTTTACATTAATGTTTTCGAAGAAATTACTTACATACATAGAGAGTTGTGAAGTAAGGAATTCGCTCACCGTGTTAGCCACTCCACCGCTGATGTAGTTCGGGTTAGCAATGGAGTTAGTAGCCGTTGTACTTGCCGGTAAGAAACGGTTCATCACCAATAGACCAAAGACTTGTTTATTCATTTCCGATTCCACACTGCGCACCAATTGCATTTTATTTTCAACGAGTGTTCGAATCAAAGGATCAGGGTCTTGTGGGGAAATGTCGAAGGCTACATCCGGTTTTTCGAGTACACCTGTAAGTTTCAATAAGAGTTTTGTGGTGATACGATTTTTCGCACGTGCAGTGGCTTCTTCTGAAAGGTTCGATTCCGATTGCGATGGATCGTAAATCAAATCGTAGGTAGATGTTCTTACATCATACGAAGCATCGGCATTCAATTGCGCTTTATAAATGTCACCACGGAAATTAATGGTGCCGCCACGATTTAACTGAAAGCGTTTGTTGATGATGTTCTGTAAGGTAAACAAGTAATTTCCGCGATCGATTTCATACAAGCCGTAAATGTTGAACTCACCGGTACGTAACACTTCAATTTTGAGGTTACCGCTTCCTTTGCTGCTTAGAATATCACCGGCTGCCGGGTCGAGCAAAATGTCTAGCGTTGCATCGGGTGTAACATCTACTTCTACGGTGAAGTTAACTCCTGATGGTTTGATTTGATCTTTCTTGCCCAATAAACGCAGCGAATCCGATTGTTTGTTTACGAATTTGTAGAACGAGTACTTATTGGTTTCAAACGATGAATTGATAGGGATGTAGCAATGCGTTTCAGGATTCACTTTTGCTGTGGCATGAATATCTACAACAGGAATAGTGCCTTTGAAGGTAACACGACCGTTTGCAAAAATTTGTCCGTAGAACACCGAGTTGTCTTTCGCTGTAGTATTCATGAACATCGCGTTCTGTGTGTTCACATTCAAATCCAATCTGAATTTTTTCAAATTGTCGTGATAGATTCTTCCATAGCCTTTAGCTGTGTTGTTACGTTCGTCTGTCAACACTAATTCGCCAATATCGAAATAGCCGTCTTTGTTGAGAGCTATGTCTTCGTTGTGTAATTTGTATTTAGTGTTGAGGTAAGAAACGCGTACATCAGCATCATTGATGTGAATGTTGCCATCAAGGGTTAGGCCTTTAATGGGTCCTGCAAGATGTGCCAATCCACTGAATGTACCTTTTACATCTTTTACATACTTTGCAAAAAACGGATAGTTCAAGAAATCAAGTTCGCCATTTTGAATGGTGGCCACAACATCTAAGCGCTGATTGTTTTTCTCTAGACTATAGTACCCGTTGATGTTTAATTTATTGGCAGCACCATTCAGCAATCCTTCAATATCAATTCTGTTCTGCTTTTCGTTGAGCGAAGATTTAATACTTAAATTGCCTAAAGCTACCTTCCCTAATTGAATGGTATTCGCATTCAAATCGGCTAGAAATATAGGTTTTGAGAATAGTCGTTCAATTTTCAAATTGCCATTTACCTTGGCATCTATATCTTTTACTTTGGTGTTAAAGATAGCCATGAAACCATTGAGTGAAGTTTCATTTAGTTTCACATTCACACAAGCAATGGTGTCTTGGGTTTTGTAGCTTTCAAATGTAATGCGCTGTTCGCCCGATTCGAAAAACAAGTTGCTGATAGTAATATCTTTTTTGCTCAAGTGAACGTTATTATCCACCGGAGTAATCCATTCTTTTCCACCTAACCAAATCGAAGTTTTCTTGAGTTGTATATCAACTGAAGAATAGCCGGGTTGTACAAACAAGTCGGTATTTAATCGATTATAGTTTTTGAAGTCTTTAAGCTGTGTGTTAATGGCATAGCCATCACCACTGTTTTTCAGCGCCACGGCTACAGTATCCAGATACAAACTATCTTTTACAAATATTTTATCGATGCTTAAATTGGCAGATGTTTTGGCATCCGTAATTGCACCCTCTAAATTGGTCGTTTTAATTTTATAATTATCATATATCAATTCCGGGATAGAGGCATTGATGACGAAATTGTTTGGGTTGGTAGCAATTTCCCCCCGCACAAAGGAGTTGCGCACTAACTTAATTTTAGGATCCAGTATTTTTAATACCGGCAAGCTGTCGTATATTCTAAAGTCGAAGGCAAAATTCTGATTCGGGAAACGTGTAGTATCTTCAATTTTGTAAATCGTTTTGTTGAAATAACTTTTTAAAATTTTCGGCAAAAGCGTCAACGAATATTTTCCGGTAATGCGTCCTTCTGCCATATCGGTTTCAAACACTAAACTTTTCTTGCCGTTGCCGATGACCGTTGATTTCAATGTTGTAGAGCGTAGCATTTGCACGTCATCATTGCGTGCTAATTTTAAATCGTTAATGGTTAGGCTTCCATCGAGGTCGTCAATGTTTTTACCTGTAAAATCGGCATCTACAGTGCCTTGAAAACGATAGTCTTCAGTAGTAATATGGAGCTCTTTCAGTGAAATGTTTTTGACATTCGAATTAAATTTGAAGGTAGGAATAGCCGCACTCATATCGGCTTTACCGTTGAACGTTACATCCAAATTCGGATCGTTAATTGAAAGGGCACCTTGGAACGATTTTCCTTTCACACTTCCGTTCACTGTTAAGTTTTTATAGCTGTAGTTTTTATAAGTGAATTCATCCAAACGTCCTTCAATCTTCGAGTTGAGTGTTTCGATTTTTAATCCTTTTCCATTGATTTTAGCGGTTAAACTTACATCGCCAATGGCAGTGTCGTTGAACCATTCACCCAATTTAAATTTCTGCAAATTCAAATTACCGGAGTAAGCGCTTTCACTGGTTTTCAAATCGTATTTAAAGTTCAAATCCGAATTGGCATTACCCAAATTGGTATTCAAGTTTCCACGCGCTACGAAGTCAGTTAAGAATCCATCGAGGTCACCGCTAAAGTTGATGTTTTGTAGTTTATTAAGGTTGTCAGGTATTTTGGCATTAGGCGCTATTCTTCGAATATCGGCAACAGAGGTATGCAACGATTTTAAACGAATATTTAAAAATGTTTCTTGTAAGCGAGGTAAGCCGGAGGTATACAAAGAACCACTTAATGTTGTGTTATTGCCTGTTTTTAAAACTATGTCTTTGGCATCGAGTCCACTGATTTTTCCTTTTAACTTTCCGTCAATAGAAATGGTATTGTGTGCATAAGGTTCAATCCCTTTCACAAAATAACTAAGGTCTTTGAGGGAGAATTTACTTTCGTGCAAATTCGCTTGCAGATTCACTTTTTCAATAAACTCTTTAAAATCGCTAAACGAGTTATAACGTAGTGCCAATTGGTCTTTCAGTTCTGAGTTTTCGGTTTTCAATAAAAAATCGGTGTAGTGTACTTCGCGCAACGAGGCCAATAAGTCACCTTTTGATTCAACGATTTTAATACCGCATTTTTCGTTGATGCGGAGTGCTAAAATTTTTGTCGATACGCTATCGCTGTTCACAAAACCTTTGTCGGTGCTCAAGTGAATATCGCTAGTAAGGAGGTGATTAAAGTCGATTCGTTTTTCTACAGCAGGTTTGAATGTTTTATCGAGCGAAAAACTTCCTTTATTAATATCGATGCTATTCCATGAGATGTACCAATCTTTTGGAAGAAAAGTAAACGGAATAGTGTCTGTCTTTTTCGCTGTTGTATCGTACTGCACAAAGCGAACGATAGGGTTATTGATTTCTAAATGATTGAGTTCTATTTTCTTTTTACCGATGTCTATCTTGTTCAGTGTAAGCGTAAGTTCTTCGATGCTAGTAAATACCGTAGATTTGTCTTTGTTGTTTTTCAGGTTGAAAACAATGCCACTGGTAGTGAACTTTTTGAGTGAAGTGTACCATTTGAAGGGCAATGAAGGTTTTGTAGTATCTACAGTGGGTTGATTTGCCGATGCAAAGAGTTTTGCTAAATCGAGAGTGCCGTCTTCGTTGATGGTCAAATTTACTTTCCCGTTTTTGAGGTTAATGGCATCCACCTCTACCTTTTTGTTGAGTAAACTCCAACTGTTAAGATCTACGTATAAAGTTGAAACGGCAATTAAGGTATCTCCGTTTTTCTTCCCTAAGTAAAAATCGTTTAGGCTGATATCTTCGAATAGGTTCCAACCAAAGGAGCCAATTTTCACCACGGCATTGGTTCGTTCGCTGATAATGGAGGTGGCTTTTTGTACCAAATAGTTTTGTACGCTTGAGTAACGCACAAGGAAAGAGAGAAGGCCACCTGTAAGCAGAATGACCAGCAAAAACACCCCTAATATCGTTACAAATTTTTTCAATCCTCTTTTCCTGATGCAAAATATTAAATTTGGCAAATAATGCCTGTAATATTAGCCATCGAATCATCTTGTGATGATACTTCAGCCGCCATTTGTAAAGATGGCAAAATTCTTGCCAACATTACTACTTCGCAAGCGATTCATATCGAGTGGGGTGGGGTGGTGCCGGAACTCGCATCACGAGAGCATTTGAAGAATATTGTGTATGTAGTGGATGCTGCCATAAAACATGCAAAAATTCATAAAAAAGATATTGATGGGATTGCATTTACACAAGGTCCGGGATTAATTGGAGCGTTAATGGTGGGCGTTTCTTTTGCTAAGGCTATGGCTTTGGTGTTGGATATTCCTTTACTTTCAGTGAACCACATGCAGGCTCACGTTATGGCTAATTTCATTGATGCTGAACCGGCTTTTCCGCATTTGTGTTTAACGGTTTCAGGCGGACATACACAAATTGTACTCGTGGAATCGCCTAACAAAATGCAAGTGATAGGTGAAACGATTGATGACGCTGCCGGTGAAGCTTTTGATAAAACAGCAAAAATTCTGGGATTGCCTTATCCCGGGGGCCCTTTGGTGGATAAGCACGCGCAGCAAGGCAATCCGTTGCGTTTTAAATTTCCGGAAGGGAAAGTAGAAGGCTTGAATTTCAGCTTCAGCGGATTAAAAACGGCTGTGCTTTATTTTGTTCGCGATCATTTAGTGGAGGAGCCCGATTTCGTGCAAAACAATATGGATGACATTTGTGCTTCTATTCAACATACGATCATTGCCGTGTTGATGAAGAAAGTTACAAAGGCGGCTGAAATGCACGGTATTACTACCATTACATTAGCGGGTGGTGTTTCTGCGAATTCCGGGTTGCGAAGTGCTTTGCAAAAATTGGGCGAAACGAAAGGTTGGAACGTTCATATTCCTGCCTTTCAATATTGTACCGATAATGCCGGAATGATTGGTATTGCCGGATACTACAAGTTTTTGGAAAATGATTTTTGCGATCAAAGGGTAGAACCGATTGCGCGGTTGGGGATTTAGTCTATTAATTTTTCACAACAAAGTCGCTTTTTGTAGTCCATTCACGAATTACCTTTATTTTCGATTATTATGAATCCACGCTATATCAATTTTATTCTGATTTCTATTTGTGTTGCCCTGCTGGGCTTAGTTGTTATCCAGGTGAATTGGGTGAAACAAAGTTACAAACTGCGCGAAGAACGCTTCGACCAAGAAGTTTCTTTGGCCATGAGCAATACTACCCACAAACTGGAGTTAGATGAAGCCGAGAACTATTTCAAAAGTGCCGGTATTCCTAATTTTCAGAAAACGGTATCGAAAATGTATGATACGATGCAGTCGATGCGGCAGATCAACGAGAATTTTATGCTCATCGATTCCATTGGCCAAAACGCTATGAAATTCGGGTTTAGCGATACCACAGGTGCTTTTGTTTCTAAGTTTTTTGGTTCTGTAACCTATCTGCAGGAGAAGGCGGAACAAATTCAAAAACAAGCCTTGGATGTAACTCACTTAAGCGATCCCAAAGAGCGTGAACGCAAGGTTATAGAGCAGCAATTTGTAAAGTACAATCGTTTTTTCGAGGAATTGGCTGTTAAGTTTATGCTCGATGATAAATGTCTCAGTGAGCGAATCGATACTATTTTACTGAACAATTTATTGAAGAACGAATTAAAAAATGTAGGTGTTGATCTCGATTACAAGTTTGCCCTATTTGATGACTTTTCAACTGAACCCATTGTTGGCACATTGAAGAATGTTTCCAAGGCTGATGTGGAACAATATTATTCTATTCCCTTATACGCCAACGATTTTTACCGTAACTCAGGCTTACTTGTAGTTAGTTTTCCGCATAAAACCAATTATATCTTACAATCGATGTGGTTGATGATTGCTACCACTTTGGCCTTCATCCTTATTATTCTAACATCCTTTGGCGCTTCGTTCTTCATTATCTTCCGTCAGAAGAAAATCGATCAATTGAAAAACGATTTCATCAATAACATGACGCATGAGTTTAAAACTCCGGTGGCCACCATTTCATTGGCTAGTCAGATGTTGAAAGACGAAGATGTGATTAGCAACACCACACGCATCAGACGATATGCCGATATGATTGAGGAAGAAAACAAACGTTTAAGTGGTCACATTGAAAATGTATTACAAGCTGCTCGTTTCGATCGGGGTGATTTTAAATTAAAAATCGAGAAGTTAGATATGCACGATTTGTTGGAGGATATTGTTTCGTCACTTCAATTTAGAGTAGAGAATGAAGGGGGAACCATCACACACGACTTTAAAGCTCAAAAATGGGAAATTCAGGGCGATAAATTCCACTTAACCAATGGGGTTTACAATATCATCGAAAATGCCTTGAAATACCGTAAAGACGATGCGCCTGAGATTAAAGTATCAACCACCAGTAACGCCAAAGGCATTACTATTGCTGTGCAAGATAACGGAATAGGTATTTCCAAGGAGAACCAAAAAATGATTTTTGAGAAGTTTTATCGTGTACCCACCGGAAATATTCATAATGTCAAAGGATTCGGTTTAGGGCTAAGTTACGTGAAGATTATTGTTGATGCCCATAACGGAACAATCAGCGTAAGCAGTGAGCTCGGGAAAGGCAGTCGTTTTGAGGTGTTTTTGCCTTTTGAACATGTGCTTTAAGTAATATTTAATGTGTTAAGGAATCAAAATTCCGGGTTTTAAACTAAACTTTGCCCCTCAAATGTTGTTAATTTAACAATTGAAAAAAATATATGAATATGTCTAAGAAAAAAATCCTTTTGGTTGAAGACGATACTAATCTCGGCAACTTATTGCTCGATTCTTTGGAAATAAAAAATTACGATGTTACCTTGAAACGTAACGGTGAAGAGGGTTTAACAGAGTTTAAAAACGGGAAATACGACATGTGTATTTTCGATGTGATGATGCCCAAAAAAGACGGATTCACTTTAGCTAAAGATGTTCGAAGAATCAATGGTCAAGTGCCTATTGTTTTCCTTACAGCAAAATCATTAAAAGAAGATGCGATTGAAGGTTTGAAAATTGGTGCCGATGATTATATCACGAAGCCTTTCAGCATGGAAGAGTTGTTGTTGAGAATGGATAACATCTTCAAACGTTTACCGAAAACAGAAGTGAGCGATCAGAACGAATTTAAAATCGGAAAGTTCGATTTCAATAATACCAATCGTACATTAACTTTAGCGGGCAACTCGGTTAAGTTAACTACAAAGGAATCGGAGTTGTTGAAAATGTTGGCGTTACATATCGATAGAGTGTTGGAGCGTGAAGTTGCATTGAATGCGGTATGGGGAACCGATAGTTATTTTGCCGGAAGAAGTATGGATGTGTACATCGCCAAATTGCGTAAATATTTAAAAGAAGATCCGAACGTAGAAGTGTTGAACATTCACGGAACAGGATTTAAAATGATTATTAAGAAGTAAGCATCGCTTCTTCATAGAGATTGGCTGCACTAGAAATGGTGCAGCTTTTTTTTGTGACAATTCTTTGACAATGGTTTTTATGTAATTATTGTCCTTATCGCGTTTCCTTATTAAATCTTTAATTATGGAAACACGTAATGTTCTTTTCGAAAAAAATTATCTAAACATTATTTTCGACAACCGTAACAAGGAATACGGAGCTTATCAACTGCGCATGGAATATGAGAAAAATATTGCCATTGCACTTTTCTCTTCTATCTTATTATTAGTAATTGTGCCGGTGAGCATTAAGGGGTATAAGTATTTCTTTCCGGCACATCAAACGATTAGAAATATAGGGCCTTTTGATTTAACTGAAGTTCCAACCATAATCCCGGATGTGATTAGGGAAAAAATAGAAACTAAACCACCGAAAGGAACGCCTCCACCTTCTGATGCATTAACGCCAATGGTGGTTACAGATAATACTGCTGAGGACAGAGATACAACGCACGAAGAGCTGTTGGCTATGAATACAACCGGAACGCCTTCGAATGGACCCATAGGTGTTCCAAACGGGGAAATTGGGGGTGCAGGCCCCATAGATGTAGTGGTAGCAGCTAAACCTGAAGTAATAACGCCTCCAACTATTCTTGCATTTGCTGAGGAAATGCCCGAGTTTCCGGGTGGTGAAACTGCATTGTTACGCTACATTAAAGACCATTTGGAATATCCTGCTCGTGAACGTGAAGAAGGCATTAGCGGAACTGCCATTGTTAGTTTTGTTGTAGACGAGAATGGTCAAGTCATAAACGTAACGGCTGTTCGTTCTTCCACAAGAGGATTTAAAAGTTCTTCAGAAGAAGTAGTGGCGCAGTTACCAAAATTCAAACCCGGCAGACAATCCGGTAAAAACGTGAAGGTGCGAATGAGTGTTCCGATAAAATTTCAAACACAATAGTTATTGAAGTCTGTGCTTTTCGTTGTTCATAATGTTTTCAACGGTCCAAGTCACTCTTTGTTTAAAGGGTGACTTTCTTTCGTTACAATCTTGTTTGTTGCAAATCTCACAGCAGAAAGGCATACAGCCATCCACATGAATAAAGAATTCAATGCTGTCGCCAAATTGATTGCGAATTAAATCGGTTAGTTTTTCGTGCTCGGCATGTGCTTCGTGTACATTCAAATACCAAGGTAAAGTGAGGTGACAATCGATATGCAAACTGCCTCCGTATTTTATCACACGCACATTGTGTAGGTCCATCCAATTCGGAATTCTATTGGCTTCTAGAAATGCGGCTAACGATTCCAATAAGGCTTCATCTGCTTCATCCATAATGCCTGAGATGGATTCTCGTACAATTTTATAACCCATGTAAATTGTAATGCAGGCAAAAATTAAGGATACCGAGGCATCGAACCATGTCCAGTGTGTGAAATAAATAACAATTAAAGCACCTATTACACCCAACGTATAATACGTATCAGTAAGTAAATGTTTACCACTGGCCACAAGCGCAATCGATTTTTCTTTCTCCCCTTTCTTTACACAATAGGTTCCTACACCATAGTTCACTAATGCAGTAATGCCTATCAGTATCATACCAATATCTAAGCTGTGTAAGGCTTCCGGATGTAAGAGCTGTTCAATCGATTTGTAAACGATAACTAATCCCGCAAATACAATCAATGCACCCTCGATGGCCGCAGAAAGAAATTCAACTTTACCGTGGCCGTAGGGGTGATTTTTATCTCTGGGCAACGAAGCCAAATAAATACTGTATAAACCGATGAAAGCCGCAATAATATTGACTGTGCTCTCTAATGCATCCGTCAAAACAGCTACCGAATGCGTGAACAAGTAGGCCGCTAATTTTAGTCCGAATAAAGTAATGGCAACAACAACTACAATTTTCTGCGTACGTAATGTGGTTTGTTCTTGCATAACTTTAATGTATTGAAGTGAATTAAGATCGTTCTGTTTTAAATTCGGAATTGAAATGAAATTCAATATCCGGATTATTACTAATCTCCATATTCAAGAACCAGTCGTTCGGTGCAAGATAAACGATGTTATCGTCTTTGTCGTGCACAATATTGGTGTGTTTGAATCGAATAAAATCTTCCAGTTTTTGTTTGTTCGAAGAACGCAACCAACAAGCCTTCGTGAGGTTAATCGGTTGGAAACGGCACGATGCACCATATTCGTACTGTAAACGATATTGAATCACCTCAAACTGAAGTTCTCCAACCGTTCCAACATATTTTCGATTACCCGGTTGCTGAGTGAATAACTGTGCCACCCCTTCATCTGTAAGCTGTGTAATTCCTTTTTCCAGTTGTTTCGATTTCATTGGGTCGGTGTTAATCAACTCTTTGAAAATCTCTGGCGAGAAGCTTGGAATACCACGAATTTGGAAGTCTTCACCTTCCGTCATCACATCTCCGATTTTGAAATTTCCTGTGTCATATAAACCCACCACATCGCCCGGGTAGGCTTCATCAATAATATTCTTGTCAGAAGCTAAAAACGTTACCGGAGTAGCGAAACGGAAATCTTTATTGATACGGCAATGATGGAAGTATTTTCCTTTTTCAAACTTTCCGGAAACAATACGCATAAAGGCAATACGGTCGCGGTGTTTAGGATCGATGTTCGCGTGAATTTTAAAAATAAAACCCACCATTTTTTGTTCGGTTGGTTCAATGAAACGCTTATCGGTTTCTCTGCCTCTCGGTGTTGGCGCGATTTCCAAGAAGGTATCGAGCAATTCTTGTACTCCAAAATTGTTCACGGCCGAACCGAAAAACACAGGCGCAACATCTCCGGCTAAATAAGCATCTATCGAAAAAGGATCAAAAACACCTTCAATCAATTCTACATCTTCGCGCAATTTTGCTGCATCACGCTCGCCTACAATTTTCTCTAATTCGCTGTCGTTAATATCATTGAGGGTTATAATTTCATCGGAAACCTTTTGTGTAGAAGGCTTGAACAAGTTGATGTTTTTGCGATGCAAATTGTACACGCCTTTAAAGGCACTACCTCTGTTAATTGGCCACGACAAAGGTCTTGTTTTAATCTTTAACTCTTTTTCGATTTCTTCTAACAACTCGAAAGGATCTTGTCCTTCGCGGTCGAGTTTGTTGATGAACACAATCACGGGTGTTTTACGCATTGAACACACCTCCATCAATTTACGGGTTTGTTCCTCCACACCTTTCACCGAATCGACTACCATAATTACAGAGTCTACAGCGGTTAATGTTCTGTAGGTATCTTCCGCAAAGTCTTTGTGACCGGGCGTATCCAAAATATTGATGAGTTTATCGCGATATTCAAAACTCATTACCGATGTAGCCACCGAGATTCCTCTTTGTTTCTCGATTTCCATAAAGTCGGAAGTGGTCGACTTCTTGATTTTATTCGATTTCACGGCACCCGCGGTTTGAATTGCTCCTCCAAAAAGCAATAACTTCTCGGTCAGCGTTGTTTTTCCCGCATCGGGGTGCGAAATAATTCCGAATGTTTTTCGTCTGTATAGTTCTTCTGTAAATCCCATAATTTGCTCGAATGAGCCGCAAAAGTAAAAAAAGAGCGCAGTTTAACGCGGTATTGTGAAGAATGCACTGGTGCCAAAACCTTCTCGGGATTCCACCCAAATTTTGCCACGGTGTTGTTCAATAATCGATTTGCAGATATATAAGCCTAATCCGTTAGCTGGATTTTCATCAAAACTGATCAAACGGTAGAAGGGCTGGAATATTTCTTGGTGGTACTTTTGGTCTATGCCTATGCCGTTATCTTTTACACAGAAAATGGTTTCGTTAGGTTTGGTTTCTACCAAAATCTCAATAAAACAACGTTTGTCTTTTTTTCTGAATTTCACTGCATTTTCAATCAAATGCATGAACACCACCGAAAGTTTTCGTTCATCGGCTTGCACTTCCGGCATAGTCGATAAGTCAATCATGGCATCTGCAGCATCAATCTCCTTTTTTAATTGTTTGAAGACCGATTCTAGCACCGAACGCACATTTACTGTACTTAACTTCAACGGCTCATCATCCGATGACATAGCCATTTTCATGTTTTGCAACAAGTTGTCCATGCGTTTCATTTCCGTAGCAATTATCGACACATATTCGGCTCCTTCTTTATTGACTTTACGTTCCAATAATTGAATATAGCTCAAACTTGTGCGCACCGGTTCTTTCAAGTCGTGCGAGAAGGCATTGATAAATTTGCCCATCGGGAAATTATCGGCACGTTTTTCCGTTTTCGCATCGTGCAACATCAACAACTGATAGTCTTTGCCGGCAATGGTCATGCTTTCAATGTTGAACCCAAAACTCACTTTCGATGAGCGATGTATGATGAGCGGGTTAGTGGCATCTGTATTTAAAGAAAAGAGCTGGTCGAAGGAAGAATACAACTCCACATCTAACAAAGTATGATTCGCTTTCTCGTTGAAGAAAATCAAATGGTCGTTCTTGAAAATCAAGAATGGCGCATGGTCTACTATCTTCGACATGCCCACCAACATATCCATTCCGGTTTCGGAGGTAGGGTTGATGAACAATATTACTTTGCCGTCTTTATCCGTTTTTTGAACGGTGTACTCGTGCCCTTTGAGCGTTAATTCAAACGATTTGAGCGATAAGCCCAAAAACTGTTTGAGTTGGGTAAGCGATTCTTCATTTAATAAATGAAGGGCTTTACTATTGTAATAGATAGGTTTTTCGCCTTCGAATACAATAACAGGTTGCTGAATATTGTCGAAAAGATTATAGTTAGCGGAAGCACTTATTGGTGTTTGTTTCTGCTGACTTAACTTAAGTGCGCTTTCCAATGTTTTAGGCAGATGAAACAAATTCAATTTGTTATTCAACACAAAATCAGAAGCATTCAATTGCACCGCTTTTTGTTTCACTTCAGCATCCATGGCATTCGAAAATAATACCACCGGAATTTGCTGTTGCTTCATGAAAGTATTGAACTTATCGAAGTCGCTACTGCCTTTCACCAATTCGGCATTCACTAAAATGGCGCCAATAGTAGTATCGTTTTGCACTTTGTAGATTTCATCGATGCTGCTGATTTGTTTCAGCGCAAATTGAAACGATTCCGAGCCCGGTTTCAGAAATCGTTTGATTTCTTCGACCTGCGTCAAATCCGATTCAACTACAATGATGTCTACGTTTTGTTTCACCTAATTAAATAGTGGGTTGTAGGTTGGTAATCCGCTGACGAATATGCTCCAATTCTCCTTTCGGAATGGCATTGATCAAGCGTTTGGTATAGTCTTGTTGCGGATTGTTGTAGATCTCATCCGCAGCTCCCATTTCTTCAATTTTACCTTTGTTCATTACCACCATTCTATCGCTCATAAACTTCACTACCGATAAATCGTGTGAAATGAAGATGTACGTAAATTTGAATTCTTCACGCAAGTGAATCAACAAGTTCAATACCTGCGCTTGCACCGATACGTCTAGTGCCGAAACCGATTCATCACAAATAATGAAACGCGGATTCAAGGCCAAAGCACGAGCGATACAAATACGCTGACGTTGTCCACCCGAGAATTCATGCGGATAACGGCTATATTGTTCCGGTTTCATGTTTACTTTTTCAAGTAACTCAATCACCTTTTCTTTTCTCACTTTTTCGTTTTCATAAATACCGTGCACACTCATTGGTTCTTGGATGGCGTTACCGATGGTCATTCGCGGATTCAACGAAGAATAAGGGTCTTGGAAGATAATTTGCATGTGTCTGCGCATGTCTTTCAAATCGCTGGCATTCATGTCGAGCAAATTCTTGCCTTCGAATAAAATTTCACCGCTTTCTGCAGGTGCTAAACGCAAAATGGTTCTTCCCAATGTTGTTTTACCACAGCCCGATTCGCCCACCAATCCTAATGTTTCACCTTCTTGCACATTGAACGAAACATCATCAACAGCCTTCACCCAATCAGTCGTTTTACCAAAGAAATTCTTCTTCGAAGGGAACCATGTTTTCAAGTTCTTTACTTCCAGTAACGTTTTACCCGTTAACAAACGCTCTCTACGCGCATCAGTTTCTGCTTTTGAAATTACTTGCGCGTTAATCGCTTCGCTAACCGAAGTAGGCAATTCAATAATTTGTCCGTTTTCTTCACGCATGAAATCGACCACCGTTGGTAGTTTGCGCAATCTGATTTTTAATGGCGGACGACATGCCAACAAACTCTTAGTATACGGGTGTTTCGGGTCGCTGAAGATATCCAAAACAGCGCCTTGCTCCACAATTTTTCCTTTGTACATCACAATTACACGGTCGGCAATTTCAGCAATAACACCTAAGTCGTGCGTGATGAAAATAACAGAAGATTCAATTTCATTACGCAATTGATTCATCAAATCGAGGATGGTGGCTTGAACGGTAACATCCAAGGCTGTTGTAGGCTCATCGGCAATCAAAATGTTTGGGTTGCACGACATCGCCATGGCAATCATTACCCGTTGTTTTTGTCCGCCTGAAAGTTGGTGCGGATAAGCATCCAATACCCGCTGCGGATTAGGTAATTTCACCTTTTCGAACATTTTCAGCGTAATCTCATTCGCTTCTTTTTTTGTTTTCTTCTGGTGCAACATAATGGCCTCTGCTACTTGATCACCGCAGGTAAATACAGGGTTCAAGGATGTCATTGGCTCTTGGAAAATCATGGAAATCTCGTTTCCACGGTACTTTCGCATGTCTTCTTCAGACAATTTTGTAAGGTCGATTTGCTTGCCGTCTTTAGTGTGGTAGATGATTTGACCTGATGCGATTCGGCCCGGTGGATTGGGAATCAACCGCATAATTGACAACGAGGTTACCGATTTCCCTGAACCCGATTCGCCCACAATACCGATGGTTTCCCCACGATAAAGGGTAAAACTCACATCATTCACCGCTTTCACATATCCGTCATCCGTTTTGAATTCGGTCACAAGGTTCTTCACCTCCAACAATAACTTTTTCTCCATTTTTTGATCAGTTGATAACGGATAAAAATAGACTTATTATTTGATTTTTAAACCTCAAAACGGGATTGCCCGAAAATGTGCATAAATATTCTGTTTGCGACCCGTTTGAACGGACATTTTTAGCCGAATTTGTGGAAATGCGAATACGCTTATTCATTTTCGCCCGATATTGACTAATATTGGCTTTCAAAAATCAGCTAAACAATCTATTATGCTACATTCGATGACCGGCTTTGGAAAAGCAGAAGGCGTTTTTAACCGCACCTCGTTGGTGTTGGAAATTCGTTCGCTGAACAGCGCTAAAGGCCTGGATTTGAACATCAAGTTGCCATCGCGCTATCGTGCACTCGAAGCCGATTTCAGAAATGAATTAGCGGAGAAGTTGATGCGTGGTAAAATCGATTTGTCGCTTTCGCAGAAAAATGGTGCTGATTTAGCAAGCATTAATATTCCTTTAGCCAAACAATTGTATGCCGAATTTAAAGCAGCAGCCGATGAGGTGAAAGCCGATTCGTCACAATTGTTTTCAGCTATTTTGCAAATGCCTGAAATTCATGCCGCAGTGGAGCAAGAGATCAGTGACGAGGAAATGAAATTCTGTCAACAATTGATGGATAAAGCCATTCAGCAAATTTTGGGCTTCCGTGAAAAAGAAGGAGAGAGCATCACCAAAGATGTACAATTGCGTGTAGATAATATTGCTGCATTGTTGCAACAAGCCGTAGAAGAAGATAAACGCAGATTAGGCGATATTCGCACCAAGATGTTAGAGCGCATGGAGAATTTTATTTCCAAAGAAAAAATTGATGCGAATCGTTTTGAACAGGAAGTGGTATTTTATTTAGAGAAGTTGGATATCAACGAAGAGATTTCGCGCTTGGGTGCACACTTGTCGTTGTTCAATGAAATCTTGAAAAGCAACGATAACCAGTTGGGCCGAAAATTGAACTTTGTAACCCAAGAAATGGGCCGTGAAATTAACACCATCGGATCGAAGGCGAACGATTTTTCGATTCAAAAACTTGTAGTTGGCATGAAAGATGAATTGGAAAAGATAAAAGAACAAACCAATAATATTTTATGATCCGCTTGCTGTTTTTTGTGGTTGCCATTACGCTCGCATACTCTTCAGTTGCACAAACGAAAGATTCAGTGTCCGAATACTATCGTTATCAATCGAAAGAATTTTCATTTTCGATGTTATGTCCCAAAAAATGGGAAGTAACCGAGAATATCAATGATGTAGTTCCTTTTATCATGGAAAGTCAGCAAGAAACGCCACAAGATAATTTTAGAGAGAATGTGAATGCGGTGATTGAAACGTCTATTGGCTATACCACCAATCAGTTTGTTGATTTGATGGTGAGCAAATTGCAGAATCGATTGGCGAATTTCAAACTGCAGGCGCGTGGTATGTCGGAAGATAATCCGTTACATCCGGTGTGGATTATTTATGATAATGCGAAAGGGGCTATGCCGTTAAAGTTTTTATCGTATTTCTACAAGGTGAATGGCAATATTGTGATTGTTACCGGCAGCGCCAAAATTGATGTTTTCGAGAAGTATTTGCCCACTTTTGATGTTGTGTGTAATTCCTATCAAATTACACCTGTAGAGGTTGTGCCTGAAAAAAAAGGGAAAAAGAAATAATTTCCTGCATTTAGTTTTCAGTTTTCCATTCTAAATTTCATATTTACTCAAACAAAGCAAAAAATTGTTGAATTAGGTTATGAGTGACGCACCACATATTGTTGATTTCGGAAAAAAAATTGTTGTCATCACTGCTCCATCGGGTGCAGGTAAAACAACTATTGTCAAGAAATTATTATTGCAACATAAACATTTTGGTTTTTCTATTTCATGCACCACACGCGAGAAACGCGCCAATGAAGTGGACGGCAAAGATTACTACTTCATCAGCGAATCGGAGTTTCGTCAGAAGATTCAGAACAACGAATTTGCTGAATACGAAGAAGTGTATCCTGGTAAATTTTACGGTACATTGAAGAGCGAAATTGAGCGTTTGTGGCGCGACAGAAAAGTTGCCGTGTTTGATATTGATGTGAAAGGTGCGGTGAACTTGCAAAAGTTATACGATGAAAATTGTTTGACGGTGTTTATTAAACCTGCATCCAAAGAAGTGTTGTTGAATCGTTTGAAAGGTAGAAATACAGAGAATGCCGATACCTTGAAAAAGCGTATTAAACGTGCGGAAGAAGAATTGCAATTCGAGCCTAAATTCAAGAAAGTAGTGCCCAATGCCGATTTCGATATTGCCTACATGAATGTGAAGAATTGTATCAATGCATTTTTAAAAAGTAATACAGCAGCAACGCATCATTAATTATGATTACAGAAATAACTTCAGGTGTTGAGGTGAGCATTAATGCGAACTATTTGGGTGAGAAATCTCAACCGGAATACCTGCAGTTTGTCTTTACGTATCATGTGTTCATCAAGAACAATAATAATTTTCCGGTGCAATTACTGCGCAGAAAATGGGTGATTCAAAACGGAGTAGGGGAAGTGGAAATTGTGGAAGGCGATGGTGTAATTGGTCGTCAGCCGATTTTAAAGCCTAACGAAAATCACGAGTATATTTCAGGTGCAGTATTGGCAACACCACTGGGTTTTATGCATGGATTGTATTTTTTCCAACACAAAGAAACCGGAGCTGTTTTTGAAGTGAAAATTCCGCAATTTAAATTAGAAGCCACCGAGATTTTGAATTAATTCAATTGCTCTCTGTTCGCAGGTTCCCACACTTTTTCCGTTTCATAAGGAAGAAACACAAAGCTTGATTCTTCGGCCGTTGTAATGAAAATGCAGCATTGCTCAAAAGGGTTTTTGAAGTTCTTTCTAAATGTTTCCAATTTATCTTCCAATACTAATCCTTTGTTGGAAAATTCTTCCAAGTGTGATGCGTTAAATGTGAATGCGCTGCCAATTTCTTCTCTTCTTAAAATGGGAATACCTAAATCAATATCTTGATCTTCGAATACCGCAACAAAAATAGGGTACTTCGAAACTTCTTCATTCAATAGGGTTTTAGCCACTTTCTGAATGAATTTTTTACATACATTAAAATCTTCTTGTAAAACGGTTAATACGTCTTTGTTCATGTTTTCGGTAAGTTTTTTACGTGTGGATGAAAGTAGTATTGTAAACCAACACCAAATCCTATCGTAGAGTTCAAATTTTGTTTTTGTAATTTTTGTCCGGTGTACCCAATTGTGGTTTCGATGCCTACTTGCTTTGATGCAAAATAAACAAAGCCTATGCCTCCCCCCCCCGTAATTCCATCTACATTAGCGGAACCACCGTTGATGAGGGACGTAGAATTTACATAGCCGAACTTCGCATAAATGAAAGGTCTGAATTTCTCTTTCAGAAAATAATAGCGAATGAACGGGATGAATGTTGTGTTTAAAAAGAAACGACTTTTTCGGCCTTTGGCTTTGTTATCGGATGTTGTGCCAATGCCAATAGACGCACCTAATACCAAATTCTTTACTACAAAATAGCCGAAGGTAGGAGAGAAGGTAAACGTGGTGGTATGAAACGAATCTTGTTGATTATAGTTTAAGCCTAAGTTGCCGCCTAAAATCATGGATTGTTGTTCGGTTTGCGCATTACAATATGAAGCCATGCAAAGCAGTGCAAAGAGAATAACTATGCAACGCAACCTTATCATTTTACCAGCAATTCAACATTTTCTTTTTTCAATCCGTCTTCCAGAATTTTGTTGTAGATATTATCGATAAGAATAATTTTCTTTTTGTTCATCAACATCTCTTTGATTTGATCTTTGATGGCTGGAAGCGGTGTGGCTTCGCCCTTTCGTTTAATATCAGCTATACGCACAAAAAAACTTTGGTCGTTATTTTTAAATTCTCGGTAGGTCTCCGATTTGCCTAATGAAGCAATTTGCGCATCATCCATTAAAAAGTCTATGGTCATTCGGTTTGATGTTTTCCATACCCCATCAGTGATATCATAGTTTTTCGAATAGGCTTTACAATAGCCTTCTAGTGCGCGCTGTTCATCTTCATTTCGATTTTTTGCAAAGAGCGGCTTTATCTTTTCAAAATCTTCCGATTCAGGATTGATAAACACATAATTCACTAAATAGATATCGTTTTCTAATGCATAATTACCTTTGTTTTTTTCGTAGTAGGTATTAATCTCGTCTTCATTCACAGCCTTATCCAGCTTAGTTCGCACCAATTCTTTTTCGTATTCATAGAGCGTTAACGATTGGCGATAGGCTTCCACTTTTTTTTCAATTCCGGCTTCATCACCCGCAATATATTCTTGCGCTTTTTTGTAGAGCAATTTTTTCTTCACCCACGATTCGGCATAGGATGCAATGAGCTTGGCAGAGTCTTCTTGCGAAACGCCCTGAACGAGGGGTTGTACATCAGAGAGAAATAAAAATTCATCATACACACGTGCAATTACACGCTCATCTTGTGCTGCCCTATTTTTTGCAAAATATTTACAGCCCATCGCCAAAATAAGTATCCCGGAAAGTATGATTGCTTTTTTCATTTCGATTTAAAGTAATAGAAATTATAGGTAATAAAAAAACCATTCCGATAAAGAATGGTTTTTTTGTTTTCGAAAGCGCAAAAATTATTTTTTAGCGGCTTCAAATCTGCGACTTACTTCAGCCCAGTTAATTAAGTTGAAGAAGGCTGTAATATAGTCAGGTCTTCTGTTTTGATAATGCAAGTAGTATGCATGCTCCCAAACATCCAATCCTAAAATGGGTGTTCCCGGGCATTCCGACACATCCATTAACGGATTATCTTGATTTGGCGAAGAACAAACGCACAATTTGCCGTCTGCTTTTACACACAACCATGCCCAGCCCGAACCGAAACGTGTTACTGCAGCTTTCGTGAAATCTTCTTTGAATTTTTCAAATCCGCCTAACTCTGCATCAATAGCCTCGGCTAATTTGCCGGTTGGAGCTCCACCCGCGTTAGGTGCTAAAATTTGCCAGAATAAAGAGTGGTTAAAGTGCCCACCCCCGTTGTTACGCACAGCAGCAGGGTATTTAGAAATGTTAGCCATCAATTCTTCCAACGATTTGCCTTCCATTTCTGTTCCGGCAATGGCGTTGTTCAAGTTAGTTACATACGCTTGATGGTGTTTGCCATGGTGAATTTCCATGGTTTTAGTATCGATGTGTGGTTCAAGGGCGCTGAAATCGTAAGGCAATGCTGGTAATGTAAATGACATAGTGTTTATTTTAAATGAATAAAAGTATTTGAATGCGAGTTTACATTGCTTTCAACAAAAAATGAACTTTAAAGATGTAAGAAATGGTAAAATTTACTTACTCGTCAACTTCACATAATCGATTTCGCCCGGGTGATAGGTGTACACTGCTTGGTTCAAAATGGCATTTTTGTTGAGGGTCATTGTTCTAAGTCGCTCTTTGTTAAAGAGGTTCATTTGGTCAGTGTAATGGATGCTGTTCGGCCGAGCAGAACTACCATAGGGGTTAATGCTGTAAATCTCAGGACCATCAATTCCCCATTTAGTAAATTGCATAAAACCATCCCCTTTATCTACTCGATAAATTCCTTTTTTCTTATCATACAAAACCACATCTGATGCACGCGGCACTTCCGAAAGACCGGAAGCCGGTAAGCTCACATCCCCACGAATCAATCGTTGCACATCGCCCAGTGGTACTTGAATAGAGCCATACTTTTCTTTCATAAACGAAACTGTCCACTGCAAGGCTTCGACAGCTTGTTGTTCTGTGATTTTTTCGCGTCTAATCATCAGTAAACCAAACTGCATCGATAATGTTTTTGCTAAATGCTTATGCACCAACATGGCAATGGTAGCCGCTTTGCTATCGGCATCGCCACTTTTATTCCATTGTTTCAGCATTTGAATCGCCTCGGCCAATGCCGGATATTTCGTTTCACTGAGTTGATACAACGAATCAAAATGTGATGCATACGACCCCACCGCTTTATAACTTTTGTTGTACTTTATGTCAAGGAACTCCGACCATTTCATTTTGCCTTGAATGTTGTTAAGCATGGAGCCAAACAATTCGCCCCTATTGTATTCAAACAATTGCAAACCCGGATAAATAGGCTTGTTCCAGTTGCAGGCATTCCCTGTGGCATGTAAAGGGGTTTGATTACAGTTATAGACAAATCCGCACGATGGATTGATAACCGTAACTCTATCTTCGAAAGGAATAAGGCTGTTCCAAAGGTATGCAGAACTCGTAGAGGTAATCGGCAGATGCCAGTTCAATGCCGGATTCCGTTTCGGCAGTGCGCCATTGTTTTGATAAAAGATATTCCCTTTTTGATCGGCATAAATTACATTGAACTGCGTCATGCCTTCCATCTTCAACGCATCCATGTATTCGTTCATGTTTTGCGCTTTGTTGATGTTAAACCATTCTTCAGCTGCTTTTATGTTGTGATAAGCCGGGAAACGCAAAGCATACGATTTGCCATGTGCCTTAAAAACAGGTCCGTACACAGTAGAGTACACCATTTTAGTAACACCAAGCGTGATGCCGCCCAACTTCACTTTTAATTTGGCTTTTCGACTAGTCATGGTATGCCACTCGTTTTCAAAGAAATACTTTTTGCCTTTCGTTTTTAGTAAATAGATATCGCCCCAATTGTTGTAATTCACTGTATGTGTCCAACTCAGATGTTGATTCGTGCCCACAAAAATACCAACCCCACCGGCAAATAAACCACCCATGCAATCCCAGCCTTCTTTGCTGCTCACATGTGCTTCATACCAAGCAAATCTACCTTCAAGGGGTTGATGCGAGTTCGATAAAAACCAGGTTTTCCCGTCTTCTGTTTTGGATGGCGCAATAACCATAGCATTCGATCCTGTAGGTTCGTTGGGCGACATATATTGTTCAATGGCATTATCCTTAATCGCTTTAATCGCTAAACCTGTTCCGGCCATTAAAGTGAGCGTAAGGGTATATCCCTTGATAATATCTTTAGGTGTTGTAGGGAAACCGGATTTCAGTAACACTTCATTCGGGTGACTTGTTGCAAAATCGTTTACCGCTTGAGCATAGGCTTCCAATATTTTTTTAAAACTTGGAGAAATATCTTGTTCGTAATGCGCCTCTACAAAAGTATCGATGGAAAAAAGATGTAAAGCATAATCGAAAATCACGCCCGATTTTCCTTCCACAGCCCCCAATTTTCCACGTGCTGCTAAGAGCTGTTCTTGAATCGATTTAAAATCATCTTCACAATGCGCCCATGCTAGGCCGTAAGCCGCTTCCGCATCGGTGTTACCGAAGATATGCGGGGTGCCAAAGCTATCGCGACAAATGGTAATGTTTTGTTTGTTGATTTGCGCATTCCCGAAAATGGCAATGCTGCAAAGAAAGAGTAATAGATATGGTTTCATAGATTAGTGTTGACCGAATTTAAATCGATTCAAAACAATAGCACTAAACATTCAACTAAGCATTATTTCTTTTCGGTGAACAGTTCAACAGTCAACCATTTAAGCTGAGTTTGATGGCGCATATCACTCTGTATGGATAGTGTTAAAGCATTTGTTGCTAAAGCCTCCGGAAGCTTATGATAGTAGCTCACACGAGTAGATACTTTTTCTTTATTCAAGTTGTTGAATAGCCTTATTTTTCTTTCGTCTGTGCTGTCTTTTGTAGTCACACTCGATATTAAATAACTTTGCCAAAGTCCTTCTTGTGTAACTCCATCTAATGTGATTTTTAAATAACTTTTTGCCGGAATCTGTTGTAGCGGAACACGGGCAATAGTATACGTTCCACCATCAAAACGAATGCCGGTATCGCGTAGCGTAAATATAGTTTTCGATGTATAATCAGAGGCATTTATCCAATCTTCAGTGTCAATCAAACTCATATCAACCGGGGTAGGAGCGGGGTTTAAATAAACAGCCGAATAGTATTTCCAATTCATTCCATCGTACAAAATAATTTGTTTGTTGTACTGATAGAGTTGAAAAATATTTACGCCAATACAATAGGTCCAAATAGCAATGAAAACGAATTTCCATTTACTGCGCAATGCCCATTCCACAGCGGCCGCCATGGGCAAAATAAGAATGGCATAACTTTGCATCAAGGCCCTGCAGGAATAGGTGCCGCCATACCGCCAATCGGCCCAGGCAATAATTATCCAAGTGTTGATAATAAAGAAAACGGTAACTGCTCGTTTAAAAGGTTTGTTCCGGATAAAGAATAAGCCTATCACAAAAAAGAGCGTAATAGGAGTGTAGATAAACCAACCCTTTTCAAAACCAATGAGCACGCGCCAATGCGGATTTAAGAAATGCCATTTCGAACCAACGTTATACACCCAACTGCCGGTAGCATATTTCCAATAGATGAGTTGTGGCAATACTGCTAAAATTCCACCCAACATCGCTAATGGAAGATGTGTAATGTTCGCCTTTAGCATTTGCCATTTGGCCTTACTACTCTCTTTGGAGAATTCGCCCCAAAACAATGGCACCAGTAACATTGCCGCATCCGTAGGCCGAATCACAATGGCAAAACCAATGCAATAGCCAATCAAAAGAGCCCAGTGTTTCTTGGGTTTTGTATACCATTGTTGGGTAACATAAAGCAGCACTGCGCCAACAAAAAACAAATACACATGCGTCATACCGCTATCTACACCTGTGTATTGGAGGTAGTTAGTGCCCAACACCATCAACAACAAACTGATGGCGGTCACCTTTTCGGAGTAATATGCCAACAACACTTTTCGAAGGAGCAGCAACGCCAGAAAAGCATACACTATGGCGGCTACACAAACGGCAATATGATAGGGTACCGAAAATCCATCTTGGGGATAATCGAACATTGGACAGAGTTGATGGGCCACAAACACAAACGGACTGCAGAGTATAGCCGTACCCATGTAGTACTTCATTACATAGTTGCCGTTCTCTTGCAAGTGTGCTTGGTAGAATGTAGGCGTGGGGTGATAAACGGAATCTATGGTTTTGAACCAAGCCAATTCCTTCATATCGTGGTAAATGAAAGTGCCCGGAATGTACATGTAGTATGCCAATGCATCCCAACTAATTACATTTACCCATGTTTTTGTTGTTCTGTCGGTGTTCAATACCCGAATGCTCACCATCGAGAGTAAACCCATCAAACAAACAATAAGCGATGCTTTGCGAAACATACATCAATGATAGGGAAAAATGAGGAATGTATCTGTTTTGTGGGGACTTCCAATCCGCCATTTTGGAGAGAGAATAAATACTATACAAATCCTATCTCAATATATCTCCCAAACATTTTACTTTTGGCGCCATTCCAAGAATACATAACATGAATTTAATTTTTACCGAAGCCAAATTGCAAGAATTTGTTGTCCATAAAGTAGGCAATAAAATAGCCGATGAACCTTGCTTTATCGCCAACGATGCTGTGGTTTGTGACGATCAACTCAAATCGCTTTTGTGTCAATATTTCTTGAACGCCTTTCGCTCCGAAGAAGTGTATCGCTTTCATCACGATATGGATTTATCCTACAACGAAGTATACTCTTGCGTGAAACAAGTCTTCGAAAATCCAGAAACCCTCTACGAACAATCCACGCACCTTGCCAAGCAGCTCTATAACAAAAGCACGCATCCGAAAATTAAAGGAGGCGAATTCTACATGGTGTATTTTAAAGATTGCTCCCTCAATGGCGAACGCCACAATGCAGTGGGTTTGTTTAAGTCTGAAAACAAAGATACTTTCTTGGAAGTAGAACAAGATACCGATGGCTTTATCATCGAAAGTCGCGAAGGCATTAACATCAACAAGCTCGATAAAGGCTGTTTAGTTTTCGATAGCGAAGCCGAAAACGGTTATCTGCTCTCGATTGTAGACAACACCAACCGTGGCACCGAAGCGCAATATTGGAAAGACGATTTTCTAAGCGTTATGGTGCTCAACAACGAGTTCCATCAAACGAATCAGTTTTTAGGCATTGCTAAACATTTTGTAACCCAACAACTCAACGAAGATTTTGTAGTGACGAAAGCCGTGCAAATCGACTACCTCATCCGCTCGGTCGATTATTTTAAATCGCACGACACCTTCGATAAACAACAGTTCGAGGAAGAAGTATTTGGAGATAACAATGTGATTCAATCGTTCCGCAAGTTCGATGAAAACTACCGCACCCAAAACGAAGTGGAACTGGCCGATAGTTTCGAAATTTCCGCACAGGCAGTAAAAAAGCAAGCGCGCGTGTTCAAGAGTGTGTTAAAGCTCGATCGCAACTTCCACATCTACATCCACGGCAGCCGCGAGCTCATCGAGCAGGGCATAGACGAAAGCGGACGAAAATTCTACAAAATCTACTACGAAGAAGAGAATTAAAAATCCGTACATTTGCATTGCTGATGCGGGATGCCGGGTCTTCCGGTCAAGACTGAAACAGGTTCCATCAGCATTTTTTATTTACGATATTGCTTATAACATTTGTTATGGCCATCCACCTAAAACACCTCTCCATTTTTGGAAATTGATTTTTTGTCTTTGAAAATTAGAATTTATTGTTTGAAAATTAATCTTGGGCGTGTTAACGGGCTTTTCGCTCCAATCTTTTGTTCGTACCTCACAAAAGGATTTTCGCTACAATCCCGCACGCGGGCAGTTCGTTTCAAATGAACTTTAGAATGAATTTTAAGTAACACCTTGCAGATTTTGCGTTTTTATGTGTAGAAGTCTACCTAAATTGTGGAAAACCGACACGTACGTTGATTTTAGCCTTTGAAAACTGAAATACATGCTTACTTATATGTACATTTGCGCGCATTTTTTAGTGCAATATTTTAATTACTGTTTATAACTACTTAGTTTATGAAAAATTTGATACGTGCTTTTGTTATTGCCTTTCTTTGTATGGGTACTTTACAAGGTTGGGGGCAGTCAAACCCTGCTGCACAAACTCTTCCTTACACACAAAACTTTTCCGGTTTCACTGGTGCTATAACTGTTTATCCTGCAGGTTGGCAAGGATGGAACTTATCAGGCTCTTTATCGACAAGTTATATTACAACTACTCCCGCCTCAGATAGAGCATTGACTAGTGTTAATAACACATTAACTTCTGCACACGTAGGTGATATGACAGGAAAGATGGGTTTGTATTCGTCAAGTGGAACAGTTGTTGCAGCTTGTTTGGCGATTAACACAACGGGTTTGACGTCTATTTCAGTATCCTATGATGCTGCGACACAACGTACGGAAAATACAAGACTTAATGAACTCGGACTTCAGTATCGAGTGGGTACTTCTGGAGCATTTACAAATGTGTCTGGTTCTGGATATCAGAACCAATTGACACCTACGAATACAACTGGAACTGGTGCTGTAGCAGGTCAAACAATTTCTGTAACTCTTCCTGTAGCATGTGAAGGACAAGCAAATGTTCAATTGCGATGGACAATTAGAGATGTTTCCGGTTCTGGAAACAGACCTGGTTTTTCTATTGATAACATATCAATTTCTGGTACTGCTCCATCTAACGTCACCATTTCTTCCCCATCACAAGTAGCCGCGCAATTTGTTTATCCGAATACAACCAATAATATTATCAGTGCTATTCAAGTGGCCAACACCACCGGAAGCAGTATTAACCTCACCGGAGCTACCTTTAATTTGACCGGTACTTATTTAGCTGCCGATTTAGCCACCTCAAATGCGTTAAAGGTGTATTACACCACTACCAATACATTTTCAACAAGTACATTATTAGGTTCAAAAGCAACATCCACTGCTGCCGGCTCGGGCGAATCGGTTACCCTTACAGGATTGTCCCAAGCCATTGCAAACAATGCCACGGGTTATTTATGGTTGACGGCCGATGTTAAAACCGGAGCCACTTCCGGAAGAACAATAACAGCAAGTGCCACAGCGGTTGGTGATATTACCGTAAGTGCAGGTACAAAAGGTTCTTCGGCAACAGCAGGGGGGACACAAACTATTTCTGCAGTTCCAACAATTACGATCGGTTCGCTAAGCCCTGCGGGTCCTTATTGTCAGGGGGCAACTGTAAGTGTACCATTCACTATTTCAGGTGGTTCATTCAATACAGGTACCACCTTTACTGCTCAAATTGGAACCAGCTCATTTACCGCTAACCTTGCAGATATTGGTTCAGGTACAGCATCTCCTTTAAGCTGCACCATACCTGCCGGGCAGTTAGCCGGGGGAACTACCTATACTATCCGTGTAAATGCTTCCAGTCCTGTGGTAAACAGTTCTACCACTACTTTTGTATTAAATTCAAAACCTACAGTATCTTATCCTACTACTGCTGTTTGTAACAACTCAAGTATTACAGGCATTACTATTAGTCCAAATCCTTCCGGAACATTCAATACGCCTTCAAGCGGTACGGTTACCTATAATTCCGGAACTACTGATTATACGTATACCCCTGTAAGTTCTTTTTCCGGTACAGTGCCATTAACCTACACATTAAGTGGTTGTGCCAGCACGGCTCAAAATATTTCAGTTAATGCCTCAGCTACAACACCTGTATTCCCTGCTACATCTGGCAATAATAACAAAACATCAATTTGTAGCGGACCTACCGGCATAACTTACTCGGTTACTGCACAAACAGGAGCTACTTACGCATGGACTTTGCCTTCGGGTTGGGTAGTAACTGGCGGAGCAACGAATCAAATTACAGCTACCACCATTGGCGCTTCCGGCAATATTAGTTGTCAGGTAACTCAAGCAGGGTGCGGAAGTGCAAGTGCTAGTTTAGCCGTTGCGGTAACTACACTTCCTTCACTACCTTCGGTTATAACTCCTCCAAGTACAATATGTGCAAATACTGCGGGTAATGTGTTTTCGGTAGTTAATACTATTGGTGTTACCTATACGTGGTCGGTTTCTGGTACAGCATGGTCCATTCCTGTTGCTTCTACAACGAATAGTGTTACGGTAACTTCCGGTGCTGCAGTAAACAATGGAACGCTTATTGTTTTTGCAACATTGAATGGTTGTGTTAGTGGGAATAGAGCGCTTACTCCAATTGTAGCTTCAGCTCCATCAGTTCCTACGGTGAGCATTGCAAACACAAATGCTGCAAAATGTGTGGATGCTGCACAAACGTTTACATCATCTACTGTCAATGCAGGAACGCCTTCGTATCAGTGGAATTTAAATGGCTCGCCTATTAGTGGAGAAACTAACAGTACGTATAGCGCTCCGGCTAATACTTTGAGTAATGGTGATATTGTTTCATTAAATATTACTGCTACAGGTACATGTATTTCAAGTACAACAGCAAGTTCCAATCAAATGAGTGCGCAAAAATTGGCGCATACTCCTACCACAATTTGGACTGAAACATTTGGGACAGGATCAACATCTTTAACATTAACTTATGCCGGATATACAAATGGTAAGGGATTAACTTTTGCTTGCAATACTACTGGTAACTCTTTAGATATTAGAACTAGTAATGCTTCTCCAGTGGGAGGTAGCAATGTTTTTTTTCCGACATTTGCTTCTGGTGGCTCTTCTACAAAGTTTTTGGTTATTTCAGGCATCAACACAACACTTCCGGGGTCTTTTCCTAATAAACTTTCTTTTTACTTTGGGTCAAATAACACTGCAGGTACCTATACGAGTAATGATTTTCAAGTCGAATATAGTTTAGATGGTTCGAATTATTATCCTATGACTTTCCCTAATATTGTAACAACCGGCTCACCTGCATGGACTGCTTCTGCTGTTACAGTTGATCAAACTCTACCACTGGGTAGTAATGTAAGAGTACGTTTTACATCTTCTTCGCAATCATTTAGATTAGATGATATAAAGCTTGTTGGTTATACCACAGCCGATGCGGCTATTACCCCATCAGTAACACCGGAGTTTTGTGCTACAGGTACCGTTCAATTAGTATCGGCTCCAACGGCTACTCCGGCATTAACATATGCGTGGAGTTCAAGTCCGGCTTCGCCAACATTCTTGAGCAGTACTTCGGTGTCGAACCCTACAGCAACTAATGTTACCGCTACTCGAAATTATACATTAACCATTACCGATGGATTTGGATGTAAGTCAACAGCTTCACAAACAGTGACTATTAATCCGCTTCCAAGTGCAGCGCCATCGAGCAATACACCGGTATGTGTTGGCGATGCTATCAATATAGATGCCAACGAAACAGGAGGTACCGGTGCATTTACTTATAGCTGGTCTGGCCCAGATAGTTATACAAATACTTCAACAGGAACACCTTCACTTACAGCAACTGCAACATCGGGAGGTACATATAATGTTACCGTTACCGATAGTAAAAGTTGCTCTGCTTCTGCATCAACGGCAGTGGTAGTGAATACCCCGCCAACTGCAAGTGCTTCAAACGGAGGAGCAGTTTGTGCCGGTGGCTCTATCTCCCTTAGTGCATTACCTAACGGAGCAACAACTTATGCATGGTCAGGTCCATCTGCTTACACCGTGGCGAACAATCAAAATCCAACGCGAACAGGTGCTTCTACTGCTATGGCAGGTGCATACACGGTTACGGTTACCGATGCGAATGGTTGTTCAGCTACAGCATCAACATCTGTTGCAGTCAATACCTGCGGACCGAATACATGGTTAGGCGTAACCACAGATTGGAACAATCATTTGAACTGGAGTACCGATACGGTTCCTAATTCTTGTGCGCACAATTTGGTCATCCCTAATTTGGCAAACGATCCTATTATTTCAACTCCCATCAATGTTGGAAATATCGAAATCCAGAATGGAGCTCAGTTAACATTGAATAGCACGTTGAGTATATGCGGTGCATTAACCGGAGGTAGTTCAAGTAATGCATTGGTTATTGGAACATCTGAACTTCGTTTAGTAGGTACAGGTGCTCAACAGATTACAGGTAAGATAAATGCCAATACTGTTCGCGTAAATAATACTTCAACAGGAGTAACCGTAGCTGCAGCAGGCGATTTATCGGTAAATACAGCCTTAATTCTTCAGAAAGGAAACTTCATCAACAGTGGAGCTGTAACCCTTAAATCAAATGCGACTACAACCGCATACTTAGATAACTTTACCAGCACAACAGCAGGTACATATACAGGGAACTTAACGGTGGAACGCTATATAAGCAATACAGCGAATGGCTACCGCGATATTAGTTCTCCTGTAAACGCAAAAGTAGGGGACTTAGCAGATGATTTCAGTATCTTCGGGCAGAATGGTGTACAATGTTGGTATGCATACAATCCATATCCGAACGTTCAAGTATATAATGAAGCGTTAACGATTGCAACAGGCGTCTATGATGAAGGTTTTATAAGCTATACTGGAACATCGAATGCCTTAACTGCAATGAAAGGAGTTGCGGTTCGAACATATGCAGGGGCACCATTTACACTTGATTTGACAGGAACTCCATATACAGGCAATAAATCAATCAATATCACAAAAACAACTTCACCAACACCATCAGCCGATGGATGGAACTTGATTGGAAATCCATATCCGTCTCCGGTAAGCTGGAGCAGCTTGAAAGCATTGAACGCAGGTAAAACAGACGGTAGTTATTATGTATTCCATACCACAGGCGAATACACGGGCAATTGGGGCTCGCACAATGGAGTAACAGGTGTAAACGGAGCTACTAACGAAATTGCATCCATGCAAGGTTTTTATGTGAAAGCCGCCTCGAGCACAACGTTTGCAGCAAACAATGCATCGCGTGTTGCAAATGAAACAACAGCCTTCTTCAAAACAGATGGTGTTCAACCGGATGAAATTCGTTTATTGTTAAGTAACAATGTGAACAGCGATGAGGTAGTTACTTACACCGATCCGAATGCAACCGCCAACTATGATTCCGGACTAGATGCATTGAAAATGTCGGGCGGAAGCACCGTTTACATGAGCGTAAAACAAGGCGGACAAGAAATGGCCATCAATGTTATTGATGTAGTCAATGCACAAACTGAATTGCCATTAGTACTTTGGGCAAGAGATACTGGCGCATACGCTTTCTCTGCTACAGCGTTGAACTTAACAACACTTATTGCTTATTTGAAAGATGCTACAACAAACACCTTAACCGATTTGAGAACAAATACTCCAACCCTTCAATTGAATGGCGGACAAACATATGATGGCCGCTACTCAATAGTATTTGAAGACGTGAAAAACACAACAGGTATTGTGAACACTAAAGAATCAAACATTCAGATATATGCCGTTGAGGGTAACGTAATTGTACAACGTTCAAGCAACAGCAATGCGAATATCACGATTACAAATATGTTAGGTCAGACAGTTGTAGAAACAATGGCTGAAACAACGAAAACAATTATACCTGTCGATAATACTAATCCTTGGTATGCTATTGTAAAAGTTCAAGAAGCCGGCAAAGTAAAAGTATCAAAGGTGCTTATCCGATAAGCTAGAAAGAATATATTGTAACCCGCGCATGTTTATCCAAAGTAAATTGCGCGGGTTTTTTTATTTATAATCTATGTTTGCTTGATGATTTTAATGGTATGAAGATTTTAATCTTTGTCGCAAAGTTTCTTATTGTTTTTCAATGAACATAAAATAAAAGCGCAGCCCGAAGACTGCGCTAATTTGGGGGTTGAGGAACGATTTAGCAAAAAAAGAATTGCGAATGTTGTTGTATTTTTAAAGGTGCACTATGTTGACTGCGTGCCGGATGGCAGTGGAAATCCTTTGTGCCGCTTCATAGCGGGACAAAGATTGCAACGAACAGCCGGTTACACGCCCACAGCAACAGTTCCATTAAAGTGTACGAGCGGCTACAAAAGTTCCAGCCGGACTACCTTGAACAGTGAACGAACCCGAAATAGTTGTTGGTGAAGTAAGTTGGCCACTATAAACAGAGTTGTCTCCGGTAAACGAAAACGAAAATTGATTATTCGCATTAAGTGTTCCATTGTAAAAATGCTCACGAATAGCATTAGTTGAGCTCGTGATAACACCAATAATTTGATTACCACGGACCACAAATCCTACTTTGCCGTTGGGTGAAGGTGATCCCACGCCTGTCATTGTACCTTCAAACACTTTTACCTGAGCGTTCGAATACTCCTTGAACATGCTCGATTGCGGATACGGACCTGTCCCTATACTTCCGGAAAGTGCGTAATCGCTGCATTCGGAGTATTGCCCGTTGTTTTGAATGAGCAATTGTGTACGCGATGCGGTACCAATAAATTGCGGATGGATGGTAGTGTTAGCCGGAACTTGCAAAATGCCACTGTATCGGAGCGTATCGTTAAACTCGGGATAGGTTTCGCGTACAAAATGAAGTTTGATGAAGCTTTCGGTTCCACCACTTTTGAGGTAAACTCTAAAGTGTCCAATGCCCGTTCCACTTAATGTTACACCCTTGTAAACACCTTGTCCGCTCGAATCGAATTCTGCCGTTGCTGTTGTTCTTTCGCAGCCCGAACATGCCGGATCGCTAATGCCATTATCGGTGTTGCTTGCTTTCTTGCAAGAAGAAATCAGTACAGTTGCAAGAAGCATAAAGCAGGGGATGAAAATTGTTTTTTTCATGATGTTCTTTTTTGTTTTTATGATTGAATTATTGTTTAACCACTTTGAACGATTCAGCGGATGAGCCTTTACTTATGTTCAAAAAATAGACACCTGATGCAAGGTTTGACGTATTGATCGAGGTGATTTCGCTATCGATAGTGTCGCTTAAAACTACCTTCCCTGTTGGTTCGCAGAGGGTATAGGTTGTTTCGCTTGATGCAGCCACGTTGTCGAAACAGAGCGTGTTGCTGAATGGATTTGGATAAATATTTATTGCTTGTTCAGCGTCTGTTTTCGTTATGCTTGTTGGTCCATCGGCTGAATAAGCAGTAACAACGCTTCCATCATTTTCTTCGTAGAATAACAAACGCTTACCGTTCGAAAGATCGTACCAAGTGAATGTAGTTGAATTCGGACCCAAGCTGTTGGTGCGCAATTCGGAAATCAAAGCAACATTCGTGAACGTGCCTTGTGGAAGTATCAACGTACCAAAGCCGGAAAAGGTAACTGTTCGCGTGCCGGTTTGATTGCTGCTCACCGTAGTCGCATCGCTGTAGTTCGTTTTCGCATAACTATCGGTAAACGATTGTCCGTATGCGAAAGGGAAAACAAGTCGCTTGTCGGAGTTCTGATATATTTCGTGTTTTCCGGAAGGAGCGTAGCTACCCCAATCAACCATACTATCGGGGCTGATGTGAGAATAGTTGTATTCCAACACCGATGTTAATGCCGGATCGTATTGCACATAGTTTGCCGAAGGATACAAACTACCGTTGGGGGTAAATACAGGACTAGCGTAAACAAAATGTATGACAGGCGTACCCGATTGATCGGTTAAGCCCGATGCATTCCAAGTAACACCATTACCCGTTGTGGTAGTGAGGGCCGAATTAAACGAACTGTTGTTCGCTATTTTTACGTTTAAAGTTTGCGATAAGCAGTTCGCAAAATTAGCGTAGGTAAGGGTTTGCGCTTGTGCGCTGCAAAAAGCTAAAATCAAACATGCGGAAATAAAAATTCTATTCATATGGTGTTTAATTGGTGACAAACTCCGGAAATAATACAAGCGTTTTACATCGTGATATATGTGTAATCGCTATCAACAAATCACAAAGCAAAGCTATGACTAGCCCTTCATCACAACAATCACATCTTAGTAGTAATTTCTTTAATCGCGGATTTTATTCAGCGCCTCGGTGCGCGAATTCACTTGAAGTTTTTCGTAAATGTTACGAATGTGTGTGCGCACCGTTTCAATGCTGATGAAGAGTTCAGCAGCAATTTCTTTATAACGAAATCCTTTCGATAGGTAATCGAGAATTTCTTTTTCCCGGGCAGAAAGATTCGTGTATTCCGGTTTATCAACTTTTGGTTTTTGAAACGAGCGCACTACTTTTCGGGCAATCTCGGGCGACATAGGCGAACCGCCCAAATGTATGTCTTTAATGGCTTGCAGGAATTTCTCCGGTGCCGTGTTTTTTAAAATATATCCCGATGCACCTGCACACAATGCTTGAAAAATATGTTCCTCATCTTCGTAAATCGTACACATTAAAAATTGCACTTTTTCATGCAATGGTTTCAGTCTTTCTACAGCATAAATACCACTCTTGCCCGGCAAATTAATATCCATAATCACCACATCTACCGCAAGCGTGTCGAAGGCCGCCATACAGTCTTCAGCATTCGTAAACACAGCCGCAATGTGCAGTTCATCGTAGTACGATAAAATCAATTGCAGATTGCGCAACAAATCGGCATTGTCTTCTACTAAGGCTAGGTTAATCTTCATCGCGTAAAAGTATTTAACCCGTGCGGGTAAAGCAATACTACTTTCATGTGATACGGTTTAAGGGTACTTGAATGTTCAATGTTACGCCATGGTCGGGAGTGGTTTGTATCGCCAACGTTCCGCCAATGGCTTCCACTCTTTTTTCGATATTGCGAATGCCATTCCCTAAAACTGATGTCGTTTCAGGCATTCCTTTTCCATTGTCTTGAATGCTAATGCACAATTGTTGCTGCTCCACTTCACACGTAAAACTCACCACACTGGCATCGGCATGTTTCACAATATTGTTCAATGCCTCTTTTACAATCAACACTAAATTTCTGCGCATGAATGGGTCAATGGCAATGGTATCGTTTGATTCAGCAATATTGAGTTGAATGCGAATGGCTGTGGGTTCAAAAAAAGTTGAAACAGTTTGACGGAAAAAAGCCAGTAAACTGTTTAAGTTATCGTGTACCGGGTTCATGGCCCACACCACCTCGCGCAACGAAAGCATAAGTGCATTCGACAAAGTAGATATCTTTTCAAAGCTAGCTGTGGCCGATGTTTCCGACTTTTGTTTCAATTTTTCCAACTCGCTGAGCATAGTAATTTGTGTGAGGCCCGCACCCAGTTCATCGTGGATATCGTTCGAAATTTGTCTGCGAACTTTTTCAATTTCCTTTTGGTATTCCAACTGCTGTGTAATTTTGCGCAACTGTTCGGTGCTCATCACTTCCGGGTGATTGAAGGTTTTGTAAATAATAAACAAAAGCATAAACCCTGTAAGGACGGGGAACCCAACAAAAATGTATGAGAACTTTGCAATCAGGTTTAGCGGTGCAGCACCCACATTAATAAAAAACATAATGGCCACAAACTGCCGCAACCAAAGCATATTGCTGTAACCCGAAGTCCATGCAGTATCGGGTTGCGATTTAATGTAGCGGTCGAGTTTGCGGTAGCCAATGCCCAAATACACCGCAATCATAATGTTCACAATGCCGGCTAGCGCAGGCACATCGGAGTACGCCTTGTCGATAAACGCCATTTGAAAACTGCGCGGTTGCAGATTAAAATAGATATACCACCCCACCCCTAAAGGCACAGCCCAAAAATGCAACAGCGTTGTCCAGCGGAACGTAACGCGCTCGCCCGTCATTTCTTTGATGTAGAAGAGCAGGAGCGGAGCAATACAGCCATCGAGCGGCACATCAATATTGAGAAGCCACGGATAAGCATAGGCCAAATGCGAGCCCCAAATAAAATGCATAAAATGTTGGAAGCCGATAATGAGCATCACCAAACCAATCAGCCGATTCCCCAAACGCGATTGTCGCTTCGAAAAAAATAACAGCGTAATCACCAAAAAAATCAACGCAAAGAAAAGCGACACATGGGCAACAAGCATATATCCGTTTGGAGGGTTTTATGTATTAAATATATTTTATTTTCAATATATAAGAAACAGCGCCATTCTAACTAGCCCGTGTCTATTTAGCTGCAGTACCAAATGATTTGGGCGTGATACCGCGCTTTCCGTTGCAATCTCTGCCGCTAGGAAGCCGCAGAGGATTTCCACTGCAATCACGCACGCGGGCATTGTGCTATACTTCAAAATTATTTTCTAAACACAGATTGCTTCTCAAGCGCGGACGCTTGATCGCAATGACGACCGCAGAATAATCCGTCATTGCAATTCACCTTCTTAGGTGGAGAAGCAATCTCTCCTTGTTTCCCGCTGGCGGAGCCTGTCCCGCTTTTCGGGAGGCAGGGGGTGGTTCCTCTGTGCTATATAAGCAACATGGCTTGTTACAAATGAATAGCCCAACAGAAAACCCAACATTTTAAAAAGACTATTGTATTTTAGAAAACTAAAACATAAATCAAACATGAAAAAGTTAATCAAAGCCACATTGGCAACGCTCTTATTTTTGGTAGTATCGAATACCGCATCTGCTCAATGTAAAATGGACAGTGATGGCAAAACATTGCGCAATTCAAGCAATTCATCTATTGGACGAATCGACAGCGATGGAAAAACTGTTCGCAATGCATCGAACAGCTCGGTAGGACGAGTAGACAGCGATGGAAAAACCATACGCAATTCCAGCAATTCTGCGGTGCTTAAGATTGATGGCAACGACATCCGCAATTCTAGCAATAGCACTATAGCTAAAATGAGTGATGTTACAAGTAGTATTAAAGGCTCGAAACCTGAGGCTATTTATGTGGCCTTGTGGTGGTTTTTAGTAAAAGGAAACAAGTAATAACTGTCTCTTCTAGCGCGAGTGTTTTTCACTCGCGCTTATTTTTTACTTATCCTTTACCACTGCAAGCAAAACGCTTGTGGTAATTCTTCAATCCATGGAAATAAAAGACAGTAGGCCCTTACTTATGGATTTACTTCAGACTATTTAAAGTTGGAGGTTTTTAGGTACGTTTTTAAAAATCGTATACCTTTACAATGCTGATGCAGGATGCCGGACTCACTTAATGTGACTTGAAACAGGTTCCATCAGCATTTTTTATTTACACTATCTACTTCAATAAATATTCATCGATGCCCATCAAGGATGCAGTCCTTAGGAATGGTGTGTGGAGAAACAAACCATGGGGCGGAAACACAGATTGCTTCTCAAGCGCGGACGCTTGATCGCAATGACGACCGCAGAATAATTCGTCTTTGCGAGGGAGGAACGACTGAAGCAATCTCTCCACAATTATTGCCTCTTCGCACTGAAATGGCCATGTAAATACAATGATCTTTTGCACCTGAATGCCGCGTGCCGGATGGCAGTGGAAATCCTTTCTCCGCTTCTTAGCGGGAAAAGATTGCAACGAACAGCCGGTTACACGCCCAGAAAACACATTCTCTAAACTGTGGCATTATTTATGTTAACACAAAGCAACCCGGTGTAGCCGAAATCAATCTTTTGAACTATATTCACGCCTTTAAAAAATAACCATGCCCAGAGGATTACTCTTCGCTTTTGTTTTGTTATCGAACCTAGTGTTTGGTCAGTCTGTCCCTTTTATTATCAAAGGGTCGGCTGTAGCCTTTACGGGTACCCCGCCTTATCCGAACTACAGTGGTTGCGGCTGTTATCAAATTACGCCCGATCAGGCCAATAAAGCGGGTGCAGTGTACAACAATAATCAAATCGATTTGAGTCAGTCTTTCGATTTTAATTTTTGGGTCTATTTTGGTACGCATAGCGAGAACACGGCCAATTTGTTTAATCAAAATTCGGGTGCCGATGGAATGGGTTTTGTGTTGACGCGCAATGTTTCGGGACTTGCAGCCGGTGGTGGCGGTATGGGTTTTGGTTATTTACCACACGCAGCGGATGGTTCGCAGTCGTTGGCAGTGGAGTACGATATTTTTTCGAATCCGAAAACCTTTGCGAATGGTGGAAATTTTGACCCACCCTATCCTTCAGCAATTACGCAATACGAGGGCAACGAGATTGATCACGTGGCGTTGGATATTGATGGCGGTATAGATCACTGGCCGGGCAATCCGCCTGCGGTTCAAGCGAATGCCACCAACAAAAATATTGAAGATGGTGCATGGCATACTACGCGTTTGGTGTGGGATCCTGCTACCCAAAACTTAACCGTTTACTTTGACGGGGTGCAGCGTTTCACCTACACGTTTTCGGCTAATGTGGTTACCACTTATTTTGGTGGAAATCCAATGGTGAATTGGGGTTGGACGGGAGCTACCGGTGCGAAATTCAATGAGCAGCGTGTGTGCATGAACTTCACACCCAACTTTGTGGTAGTGAATGGCGCCAATAAAAAAGTGTGCAGCAATGTGGTGCAGTTTCAAGATTCGAGTACATCTTCATTAAACAAAATTATTGGTTGGGATTGGGATTTTGGCGATGCTTCGGCACATGCTACAACAGCTAATCCAACCCATACTTTTCCGGGTCCAGGCACCTACACGGTTACCTTGATTATCACCGACCAATCGGGCTGTCAGGCCACAAAATCTTATCCTGTAACGGTTGCACCTATTACTATTGCCGGCACAGTAACTCCGATTACCTGTTCGGGCGGAACGAATGGAGCTGTAACCACTACAGTTAGTGGCGGATCGGGCGTGTATTCTAATTATACTTGGTCGAATGCGGCTACTACACAAAGCATCAGCAATGTGGCAGCGGGCACATACACAATTACGGTGCAAGACAACACCGGTTGTACGAATTCAAATACCTTTACGTTGACTGATCCTGTGGCATTGGCTGGTTCGTTAAGTTCAAAAACGGATGTGGCATGCTTCGGACAAAGTACCGGTGCAGCAACAGTTTCGGCCACAGGTGGCAGCGGAACTTATACGGTGAATTGGGCTCCGGGCGGTAAAACCGGTTTAGCGGTAACGGGCTTGAGTGCGGGAA
Source organism: Chitinophagales bacterium (assembly GCA_044226285.1). Taxonomy (GTDB): domain Bacteria; phylum Bacteroidota; class Bacteroidia; order Chitinophagales; family LD1; genus CALAYL01. The sequence continues at coordinate 272,691 of JBGAHI010000005.1, forward strand.
GTTATACGGCTACGATTAGTCAGGCGGGTTGTCCGCAAACCGTGCAAGTGCCCGTAACTATTGCACAACCGGCCACAGCATTAAGTGCAACATCGGCTGTAACAGGTGCTACCTGTACGGTTGGAGGAACGGCAACGGTAACACCTGCGGGAGGAACAAGTCCTTATACCATTTTATGGACTGATGGCAACACGAATTTAAATCGCACGAATTTATCGGCCGGGAAACACTATTACACGGTAACCGATGGAGGAAGTTGTTCGTATGCCGATAGCGTTACGATTAGTTCTAGTTCATCGTTAACGTTTACGGTGCGTAAAGATGATCCGAGTTGTACGAATGGTTTAGCGAGTGGCAAAATTGTGTACACCGTTACGGGAGGTACTGCACCATATACGTTTGCATGGAGCGCGAATACATCTAGCACAATCGATAGTGCCGTTAACTTATCGGCCGGAAATTACAGCACCACTATTACCGATAATTCGGGTTGTTCGGTTACCAATACGGTAACGATAAATCCGGCTGTGCAGGCGCTTTCGTTTACCGTAAACACAGTGAATAAAAAATGTAACGGTGGAGTAAACGATGGGAAAATTCTATATGGTGTTAGTGGAGGAACATCGCCTTATACCTATGTTTGGAGTGCCAATGCCATTAGCAATGTAGACTCGGCTGTGAATTTAGATGCAGGCGTTTATGACGTAACCATTACAGATTTGAATGGTTGTTCGGTAGCGAATTCAGCTACCATTACACAACCTGCTATTGCTTTGAGTATTGCTGCTTCGGGAAAACAAGATATTACTTGTTTTGGGGCGAATAACGGCCAAGCCTCTATTACACTACAAGGTGGAACAACGGGCTACACTTACAGTTGGACGCCTGCTGTTACTTCCGGTGCAACGGCAAGTAATCTTTCGCCAGGAACATATACTGTAAGCGGAACGGATGCCAATGGTTGCTCTGTGACTACATCGTTTGCTATTGTTGAACCAACAGTGTTAAGTGTTAGTTCCTCCAAAACAGATTTAACATGTAACCAGAGTGGCGATGGAAGCATTACTATTACTGCAACAGGAGGTACACCTGCCATTACAGGATATACCTATGCATGGGTACCGAACGTAGGTACAACAGGCGCTTTAACCGGATTGGCTGCGGGAACTTATCAGGTAACGGTAACCGATTCGATGAATTGTTCAGTGGTTGAAACGGTTGTTTTGACTGAACCACAAGCCATTCAACTCACCGCACAGGTAGTAGATGAACCTTGCTTTAATGACGCCAAAGGAACAATTTTACCTGCTGCGAATGGTGGGGTACCGAATTATATCTTTAGCATTGAAGTAGGAGGGACGTTTGTTCCTGCAACAGGAACTGCATTCAATTTATTACCTGCGGGAACTTACAATGTGAAAGTAACCGATGGGAATAGCTGTGAGCAAATCAATGCATTTACCATAAATCAACCTGCAGCGATATTGGCCACATTCGCCAACGATACCGTAAAATGTTTTGGTGAAAGTAATGGCGCTATTCATGCTACTGCGAATGGTGGAACTCCGGTGTATAATTATGCATTTTCGAATGGCACACAAAATCAAACAGGTGATGCAACAAGTTTGAAAGCGAATACCTATTCCGTTACTATTACTGATGCGATGGGTTGTTCAATGGCTTATACTACTAACGTGGAAGAGCCTGCTGCTGTTGGTCTTGTTGCTACATCGGTGTTGCCGGTGGATCTAACGTTGGGCGATTCAAAAGCCTTGGAAGTTACATCAAACTACAGCAATGCCGTATATCAATGGACACCTGCAACGGGCTTGAGTTGTACGAATTGTCCGAACCCAACCGTTACCATCTACAACAGTTTACAGTATCAAGTTACAGCATCGGTTAGTCCGCATGGAAAAGTATGTTCAGAACAAATCGCTTTCCCTGTACAAGTAACAAAGAATTACACACTGTATATACCGAATGCCTTCACTCCGAATGCAGATGGGGTGAACGATATGTATGAAGTATTCGGCAATAAAAAAGCGTTGAAATTTATTGAGTTTATGGTGTTCAATCGTTGGGGAGAAATGATATACAAATCGAATGACATCGACTTTACATGGGATGGTAAATACAAAGGTGATTTTGTGGGTATGGGAGTGTATACATATCAATTGCATGTAACTTTTATGGATGGTTACAGCGATAGAGATTATAAAGGAACGATTACGGTGATAAGATAAATTTGAATAGAGTATGGCCGGACAACACAATTATATTGTGCATGTACAATGGACCGGGAATAAGGGTTTCGGGACAACGGGCTATACAATGTATGAGCGAAGTCATACGATAAGTGTATTTAATAAGCCATCGCTTTTAGCGTCTTCCGATCCTGCTTTTCGGGGCGACAAAAACAAATACAATCCGGAAGAACTTTTAGTTGCGTCTTTATCTTCTTGTCACATGCTTTGGTATTTGCATTTGTGTGCTGAAGCTGGTGTTGTGGTTCTTGAATATGAAGATAATGCGACAGGCACTTTAACTGAAGACAAAGAAACTGGCGGTCGTTTTACCGAAGTTGTTTTGTGTCCTTTAGTTATTGTGGAAGATCCTTCAATGATTGCTAAAGCAATTGCATTGCATGAAAATGCGAATCGGCTTTGTTTTATTGCGAATTCAGTGAATTTTTTGGTGAGTCATCAACCGGTTTGTAAAACCAAACAACAATTTGCGTAAACAATAAATTGTTTAAAAATTGAAAAGCAAGTTTGAATTCTTGCAACAATCCGAAATATCTTCTACATTTATTTCAACCAAAATTTAAACAAATGAAAAATCTATTGCTTATCGCATTACTCTGCATTGGAACATATGCCGATGCTCAACTAACGCTAAACAATGTAACACTGGCTGCTAAATTGAAAACCGATAAATCGGAGTTAGTTCTCAATGGTGGCGGAATTCGAAAAAAGGCATTTTTTAAAGTATATGTTGCCGGCTTATACACTACAACAAAAAGTAATAATGCCGATGCTTTGGTGAATGGCGATCAAGAAATGGCAGTGCGATTGCAGATTACATCTTCGGTAGTAAGTAGTAGCAACTTGTCGGAATCTATACGTGAAGGTTTTACGAAATCAACCAAAGGCAATACGGCAGCTATTCAGTCGAGAATCGATGCGTTCATCGGTACGTTTTCAAAAGAGGAAGTAAAAGAAGGCGATAATTTTACATTGGTATATATTCCTAATGAAGGCGTGAAAGCTTTTAAGAATGGTAAGTTTCAAAGTACAACCACCGGAATGGATTTCAAAAAAGCATTATTTGGTATTTGGTTAGGTGCCGATCCTGTAGATGCTGATTTGAAAAAAGGTCTTTTAGGCAATTAAGCATTGCTTTTTCATGATTAGAAAACGGAGGTTGGATATATTTTCAGCCTCCGTTTCTTATTTTAGGGCGAAAGCAATTTTCAATTATTCCATTTTTTGTTCCTTTGCATCCGCAAGGATAATCTTGCATTAAAACCATTTTCTAACCCCCTTAATTCAACTATCTTTTATGGACATTTTTTCATTCGTTGGGACTTATTATCCCCTAATTTTATTAGCCTTATTGGCTTTGTTTATTTTGTATAATTCTTTTGTTAATGTGGGAGGTGATGAGCTGGCAACATTGGAAAGGCGCTGGCTCGGGAAAGAGATGGCCGATGGAAGAACCGTTGCACTTTCAGGCGAGGTAGGTGTGCAGGCCAAAATTTTAGGTCCGGGTTTACACTTTATGCTGCCGTTTATTTTCAAACCCACTAAGCATAAATATTTAGTGATTCGCGACAGTCAAATTGGTATAGTATATTCTATCACCGGAAAGTCGATTCCGCAAGGTCAATTCATGGCCACATCTGTTGAATCGGATATGTATCAAGATGGCGAGAAATTCTTGATGAACGGAGGGCAAAAAGGGCCACAGGTTGGTATTATTCCTCCGGGGGAACATCGTATCAATCCGCATCTTTTTAATGTAAAAGTTACCAATGCTGTTTTTGTGGGCGAAGATGAAGTAGCTGTTGTGGAAGCCATAGACGGTCAACCGATTGAAGCCGGAAGGATTTTTGCAAAACCGGTATTGTGCGGAAACTTTCAGGATGGAGATGCCTTTTTGAAAAATGGAGGACAGAAGGGGCCACAAGTAAGTGTGTTAACTCCGGGTATCTATCGTATTAATACCGATTTGTTTAGTGTCGATATTCAGAAAGCAACAGTAGTGCCTGGTGGGCATATTTGTTTGGTTACGGCTATGGATGGCAATCAAATTCCGGATGGTCGTTTGTTGGCCGATAAAGTAGAGGGGCATTCCAACTTTGAAAAAGGAGAGGTGTTTATTGCAACGAACGGACAGAAAGGTCGTCAGATTCAGCATTTGATGCCGGGAACGTATCGTATCAATCCAAAATTATTCTTGATTAGTAAGCCGATTGAATGGGTACAATTAGAATCGGATGAAGTTGGAATTGTAACGATTCTGGAAGGTAAGCCGATTACCGATGCTAGTAAAATTGCGGCCGATGAAGTGCCGTTGGATGTGCATCAAAACTATCAGGATACCGATGCGTTCTTGAAAGCAGGTGGGCAAAAAGGGTTACAAATTCCTGTGTTGCGTGCCGGTGCTTATGCCATTAATCCTTGGTTTGCTTCAGTGAAGAAACAAAAGATGGTCGAAGTGAAAATCGGGGAGTGTGCTGTGGTTACAGGTTTTGTGGGCGATGAAGGTATTGATACTTCCGATATGAATGTAAATGCGAAAATCGTTGATAACGGCAAGAAAGGTATTTGGAAAGATCCGCTAGGGCCGGGAAAACATGCATTGAACTTAGAGATTTGCAAAGTAGATATTGTCCCTACCACACAAATATTGTTGAGTTGGGCCGATGATGAATCGAGCTCACATAAGTTTGATGCGAATTTGAAAACGATTACCCTCAGAACTTCAGATGCGTTTAACGTGAATATGGATGTGCGAGTGATTATTCACATTGCTATGGCTGATGCTCCGAAAGTAGTGGCTAACTTAGGTTCAGTAGATAATATGATTTCGCAAGTGTTAGAGCCGGCTATCAGTTCACACTTTAGAAATGCAGCGCAAGCAGTTCAAGCGTTGGATTTATATACGAAACGGGCCGAGTTGCAACAAAAAGCAAAAGAACATATTCAAAATGTGTTGAAGATACATCACATCGAATCGAAAGACACTATGATTGCTGATGTTGTATTGCCGAAAGAGTTAACGAAAACGGTAACTGATCGTCAGATTGCTACTCAAGAACGCGCTACATTTAAAACGCAAATGGAAGCACAAGAAGAGCGTAAGAAATTAGAGAATGCTACCGCACAAGCCGATATGCAAAAGCAAGTAGTAGAATCGGAAAGGGGGGTAGAGATTTCGAAAAACTTAGCTGATGCAGCGATTCGCAAAGCCGATGGAGATGCGGAAGCTACAAAATTGAAGGCCAATGCAGATGCAGAAAATCAGAAAGTATTAGCCGGTGCACAAGCAGAAGCTATAAAATTGAAAGCCGGTGCCGATGCAGAAGCGATTCAGAAAACGGGTGAGGCAGAAGCCGGAATTATTTTGGAAAAAGGTAAGTCTACTGCTGAAGCTTATAAATTACAAGTCGATGCCATGGGTAAAGATAATTTCGGGCAATTAAAAATCATCGAACAAATCGCCCAAAATAATATGAAGTTAATTCCCGAAACATTAATCTCAGGAGGTGGAGCAGGTGGCGGAAATTTGGAAAATATGATGGGCATAATGCTGTTGGAAAAACTTACTGGAAAAAAGACTGAGGAACAAAAATAGTTGAGTGTGTTCACAGCTAAACAACCCTAAGTAGATTATGGTCCTTAGGGTTGTTTCTATTTTTTTTGTTAAAAATTTAGTTTAAGTTCAATGATTTTGCATATAAAAAATTGATTATATGTTAATTTTTAGCACTTGTGTAGCTGTATAACAGAATCTTAAGTAGTTGAAAACAAATTAATTGTATTCTTAACTATGTGCTTGTTGTTTTTTTGCTATGGATTAACGGCTATTTTAACAAATCCGAAAAAGATTTTGTATTACGTGAGTGTTACAAAAATGTTTCCGAATTAGTTGTTTTTTTTATTTTCACAATCCCCCAATTAAATATTAAACATTTTAACATGAATAAAATGAATTGTACACGAAAAAGAACAAAGGGTGGAGCGGTGAAATTTTTATCTATTGCAATACTTTTGTTAATGAGTATTGGTAATGCTTTCGGGCAGGTATCGTTATACGCATTTGCACAGAGTTCAGGTAGTTATACTGCTATTTCAGGTGGAACAAATATTGCCTCTACTCATGCAGCCATGCTTGATGATAATACTGGTTCTGCATTACCTATTGGTTTCACGTTTAATTATAATGGGACAAGCTATACAACATTTGGGTATAATGCCAATGGATGGATTAATTTGGGATCAACCGCACCTACATCATCAACAACAGCAATAAGCACTGGCAGTACTAATAATGTAATTTCAGCTTTAAATGCGGATTTAATTGGTAGAGGTACATTGACAATTAATAGGACAAGTGGAAGTCCTACAGTCACAGTTACAGCCGGTGATATTAATCTAATTAGTGTTGGGGATGCTGTTGAAGGAACCGGCTTGGTAACAGGAGCAACGGTAGTTTCTAAGACCGCAACAACTGTAACATTATCCTCGAATGCAAGTTCAAATGGTACTGGTAGTCAATTGCGATTTTTGAACTCATCTACTGGTGTTCGATACGAAACTATCGGAACTTCACCAAATAGAACTTTAGTTGTTCAATGGACAGGCTTTACCCGCTACAATACAACAACTGCATTTGGTGAATTGTACAATTTTCAGATTCGTTTGAGTGAAGGTACAAACGCGATAAGCACTGTATACAATATATTAGGACCTAATTCAACCACCACAAATACGTATCAAATTGGTTTGAGAGGGGCAAGTTCTTCCGATTATAATAACAGAACAACAACAACTAACTGGGCCTCAACAACTGCCGGAGGAAGCAATTCAGCTTCTTGAACAATTAGTAATACAGTTAAACCTGCAGCAGGACAAACGTATACTTGGACACCTGTTACTCCATGTACTGCACCAACTGATGGTCCTACTTCATTAGTTTTTTCAGGTCAAACATCTACTCAAATCACAGGTACTTATGCTGCGGCTTCAACTGCTCCAACCGGTGGTTATTTGGTAGTTAGAAGTACTTCATCAACATTAAGTAGTAATCCTGTAAATGGTACTACATATACAACAGGAACAGCCCTTGGTGGGGGAACTGTTATAGCGGTGAATACACCTGCTACGCTTACATTTACGGCTACGACTTTGGTAAGTAATACTCAGTATTATTTCTTTGTAATACCATACAACGCTCAAAGTGGTGTGTGTACACCTGCTTATGGAAATGCGGTTGCTTTATCCGGAAGTACTTATACTTGTCCGGGTGTAATTACAGGAAGTTCTTTAACTGCTACCGGAATCACACAAACAGGCGCAACTTTGAATTGGACTGCGCCAACAGGTACTATTTCATCATACACATTGCAATATAGAGTTGTTGGTGCGCCAAGTTGGACCACAGTAACCGGTATTCCTTCAAACACATATACGTTAACAGCTGGAACGTTAACAGCTTCCTCAAGTTATGAATGGAGTGTAATGGCACTAAACACTATTTGTAATGGAGGTTTTACGTCAAATGGTACTTTTTCAACACTTTGTTCTAATGAATTAGCACCAACTGCGGTTCAAACATTTTCATCTTATACCGGAGCTGCTCCTGCTCCTGCTTGTTGGAGCGAAGCAAAAGGTACATTTGGAGCATTGACAGGGACAATAAGTGATTGGTTGCTAAAAACAAACGGATTTGCAAATGCTTCTTCTCTTAATCCGGGAGTCGGAATAAACTTATATGGAGGTACATCAGGCGCTCCGGAAACAGATTGGATTATTTCTCAAGCTATAGATTTAGGTGCAACTGCAGGTTTATATCGTGTTTCTTATAAGATGGCAGTTACAACGTATAATGCTACTGCAAGTGTTGCAACATTGGGAACTCACACTGTAAAAGTTGTTGTTTCAACTGATGGTGGAGCAACTTGGTCTAACGCTAATACGATAAAAACATATACAGGTGCTGCTACATATAGTAATACTGGTATAACAGAAACAATAGATTTAACTGCTTATTCAGGCGTTGTTAAAATTGGTTTTTTAGCGACAACAATTGGAAATACACCTGATATTGATTTTCATATTGATGACTTTAAAGTAGAGTTAATTCCTTCTTGTATTAATCCTACTGCATCAGCTGCTACATCTGTAACAGTTAATTCAGCTATTGCCAATTGGACAGGCGGAACGGGTTCATATATAATAGAGTATGGCCCAACAGGATTCACCCCGGGTACAGGAGCAACTGCCGGTGCCGGTGGTACTGTAATTACTGCTTCTGCAGGGGCAACAAGTGCAACAATGAGCAGCTTATCGGCAAGTACAACCTATCAATATTATGTTCGTCAGGTTTGTACCGGACCTACTTATAGTTCGAATTCATCAGCTCAATCCTTTACTACACTTTGTGCTCCAATATCGTCTTTCCCTTGGAATGAAGGCTTTGAAGGATTAGCAACAGTAAGTACTACTACTTTCCCTAATTGTTGGTTAGAAGGTACAGGTACTGCATGGAGTTCTATGGATGCGAGTACATCATCATACAACGATCCGCGCACTGGTTCTAAGTATATTGGTTGTTTTTATGGTTCAAGTAATAATAGAATTTGGACACCAGGTTTCCAATTAACTGCGGGTACTTCTTATGATTTTTCAACTTATTTTGTTGGAGATGGTTATTCCTCTTGGGTAGGTGATGTAGTTTACAATACTGCTCAGAGTGCAACTGGTGAAACAGCATTGGGTTCAAGTTTTATTACTTCGAGCACAACATCAACAAGTGGTACAAGCTATACATTAATTTCTCGTACATTCGTAGCTCCCGCAACCGGAACTTATTATTTTGGTGTTCGTGTATCTTCGACATCTACTCCTTATAGTTATCTAGGTTTTGACGATTTCAAGTTAGATTTGACACCTGCATGTCCAAATTTACCTACTGCTTTAACTTCGTCAGCATTTTTACCAACAGGTGCTACTATAAGTTGGACGGCTCCTTCTCCTGTACCGGGAAGTGGATACGAATACTATTATAGTACAAGCTCTACAGCTCCAACAGTATCAACAACTCCATCTGGTTCAACCGGGGCAGGTGTGGTTACTGCGAATTTAACTTCATTAACACCAAGTACACTATATTATTTCTGGGTGCGTTCAAACTGTAATGGAACAGATAAATCGGCATGGGTTGGCTCAGCAACTTTTACGACAGCATGTAATCCGGTTGCTATTACGCAATCGCAGGGCTTTAATGCGGGTACAATTCCTGCTTGTTGGACAGATGTATTAGTTACGTCAGTATCTACTAATCCTACAATAACCTACGTTACTAGCGGAACAAACCCAACAACAACTACAGCGCAAGAAGGTACCAATATGGTAATGTTTGGTTCGTATACCGGAGGAACAAGTGGGGGACAACGCAGATTAGTTTCTTTACCACTTTCTACTGTTGGAACAAGCAGTGTAGATGTTGAGTTTCAGTGGAGAAACGAAAATAATACTACTTATAGTTCAGGCGCGTATTTAAATGAGGGCGTTCAAGTACAATATTCCTTAGACAATGCAACATGGGTTAATGCTGGCTCTTTTATTACACGTCACGATGGTAGTTTAGCAAGCGGAGCTGCAGCCTGGAATTTGAAAACGGTTACCTTACCAGGAGCTGCCGGCAATGCATCGTTAGTTTATGTTGGCTTTTTATTCACAGCACAAGCAGGAGATAACTGCTTTTTGGATGCAGCTGTTATTAAACCATCTCCAAGTTGTATAACTCCAACTTCTTCAGCAGCCACGTCCTTAACAAGTAGTTCAGCCGTTGCCAATTGGACAGGCGGAACTGGTTCATACATCATCGAGTATGGCGCAACAGGTTTTACTCCTGGTACAGGAGCAACTGCAGGTGCCGGTGGTACTGTAATTACTGCTTTAGCAGGGGCAACTAGTGCAACAATAAGCGGGTTGTCAGCAAATACAACATATCAATTCTATGTTCGTCAGGTTTGTTCCGGACCTACTTATGGTGCTAATTCTTCTGCACAATCGTTTACTACACTTTGTGCTTCAATTTCTACTTTCCCATGGACTGAAGGTTTTGAGGGTTTAGCTACAGTTGGTACAACTACTTTCCCTTCATGTTGGTTAGAAGGTACAGGTACGGCATGGAGCTCATTGAATGCAAGTTCTTCTACTTATCATGATGCAAGAACCGGTTCTAAATATATTGGATGTTATTATGGGTCTTCCAATAATCGAATTTGGACTCCAGGTTTTCAACTAACAGCCGGAACATCTTATGATTTCTCTACTTATTTTGTTGGAGATGGTTATGCAACTTGGGTTGGAGATGTTGTCTATAATACTTCACAAAGTGCAACAGGCGAAACAGCTTTAGGGGCCAGCTTTATAACTTCTTCTACAACTTCTTTAACAGGGACCAACTATACACAAGTACTTAGAACATTTATACCACCAACTACCGGTACTTATTATTTTGGAATACGCGTAACATCTTCTACACCACCATACGATTATCTGAGTTTTGATGATTTCAAATTAGATTTAACGCCTGCTTGTGCAGGTGCGGTAGGTGGAACAGTAACTGCTTCTGTAGCTTGTGTATCTAATTACAACGGGACTGCTACTTTAACTGCTTCAGGTTATTCAGCAGGTCCGGTAAGTACCTATCAATGGCAAAGTTCGAACGATAATTTTGTTACAAATATTGTAGATATATCAGGAGCTACTACTCCAAATTCTTATACTACATCTGGCTTTACAACTTCAGGTACAACTTATTATCGTTTAAAAGTAACTTGTAATTCAGGTACAGCTACAGCTTATTCAAATATCTATACAGTTGTTGCAAACATACCTGTTTATGCTACTTTACCTTACACTCAAAGTTTTGAAAGCTGGGTGAATGGTTGTGGTACTGCAGATCGACCTGATGCAAGTTGGAGAAATAGTCCATATAGCGGAGATAGTGCTTGGGCACGAAGTGATCAAGGTACTGTTTCTACTGCAGCTTGGACAAACCCTGGAAGTGGATTATATTCGCCTGTTTTTTCTTCAGGTGCATATTCTGCTCGATTCCACTCTTATAATGCATTGAACGGTACTCGTGGTTATTTAGATTTATATGTAGATTTAAGTACAGCCGGAACTAAGCAACTGAAGTTCGATTATATAAATCCTACTTGGGCTTCACCTGAAGCTTTAGATGTGTTGTTGTCTACTGATGGTGGTGTAACTTTTAATGTGACACCACTCACATCTTTAACAAATGTGTTTTCTTCCTGGACAACGCAAACTGTAAATATCTCGGCAACTTCTGCTACGGCTGTTATTCGTTTCCGTGCAACTTCAAATTATGGATTAGGTCTAGCTGATATGGGTATCGATAATTTAAGTATTACTCCTCCTTGTTCCGGAGCACCTTCTGCAGGTACAAATCCTGCAAATCCTTCAATCTGTTCCGGACAATCAACTGTTCTTTCAGTTACAGGAGTATCCTCTGCTCCAGGAATTACATACGCTTGGGAAGAATTTAACGGCTCAACATGGGTAGCTGCTGTTGGAGGTTCTGGCGCTTCTACTTTATCGTATACAACGCCTGCACTTTCTGCGACAAAACAATATAGAATTTCAGTAACGTGTTCAAGTGGGCCAACCACTACATCCGGAAGTCCTATTACTGTAAATATATTATCCCCAACTCTAACATCAATATCCCCTGCTTCACCTTCAACCTGTGGTACTACACCTGTAACACTTACAGCAAATGTAAGCGCTGGTGCTTCTGCACTCTGGTTTAGCAGCAATACCTCTAACGTAGTTTTAGGTACGGGTACAAGCTATACTACTTCAGTTACTGGAGCAACAACAATTTATGCCTCTGCGGTACAACCATTAGGCAGTGCCTATACAACCGGAAGACTTAGTTCTGCAGCCTCAACACCTACAACAAATGCAGTTGGTTCAGGAAATTACGGACAAGGGCCATGTTTCACGGCCACACAACCATTTATTTTAAATAGTGTATCTGTGTGGGTTGGAAACTCAGCAACCTTTGCAGTTGATTTGTATGACGTAACGGGTGCAACTGTAGTGGCAAAATCGCAAGATTTTGTTGGACTTACAGCAAATTCGTTTAATACAGTAACTTTAAACTTCAGAGTTCCTGCTGCCGGTAGTTACCGTTTGCGAATGGCAGCTCCAACAGTAGCAACAGCTGCCGGTCAATTAAATAGAGAAGGTACTCAAACTTATCCGATTTCTTTAGGTGCTGTTGGTCAAATAACCGGAGGGTATAACAATACTACTTGCAACACAAACTACTTCTATTTCTACGACTGGAATGTAACGCCATATACTTGTGAATCGGCACGTTCATCATCTACCATAGCATATACTACTCCTGCTACATTTACAGCATCAGCGGCATCATCTACATTATGCCCGGGTGGTTCTGCTGTAGCCTTAACTATTGTAAGTCCACCAGCCGGATATACTTATACTTGGGCCGGAACCGGATTGTATGATGATGCTGCAGCTACTACTCCATATACTGGAGCAGCTACAAATACAGTGTATGCTAAACCTACTGCAAGTGCAACAGTTTATTCATACACCGCAACCGGAACAAGTGGTTCGTGTTCAAATACTGCTACTACAACGCTCAATGTGCCAATTTATCCTTCATCAGCAACTGCTGTAGCAAGTTCTGCTTCACTTTGTGTGAGTGGCTCTGCAACCATTAGTTTAACCGCTTCTCCTGCAATTCCTGCTGCTGCTACTTATCAATGGCAGGAGTCATCAACCGGAGGAGTTGGTACATTTACGAATGTTGCATCAGGAGGAACATCTGCTACCTATAGTACAGGTACAATATCTACTAATAAATACTACCAATGTGTTATATCTTGTAATGGTTCGCCTGCATTTACTTCAAGTGTTGCTGCAATTACTGTCTCTAATCCACAAATTTCTTCTACATCAGTTACCGGAGGAACAGGTGCAACAGCAACTTCTACAACTATTTGTGGAGGACAATCTGTTTTGTTAACGGCAACACCTTCCTCAGGTGCTTCTATTTCATGGTACGATGCTGCAAGTGGCGGTAATTTACTTTTGGCTAATTCAAATACTTATAATACACCTGCTTCAGTATCAACAACAAAATCATATTATGCTCTTCCAAACGTAGGGGGGATAACAGAACCAGTTGGTTTAGCAACCCCAGGTGTTACTTCTGGATTTTTGTCAACTGCTACTGGTTTAGTATTTACTACAACGAAATCTGTTACAATTAATTCAGCCAATATCTATCCGGTAGGTACAGGAACTGTAACTTTTGCTATTACTAATAGCAGTGGTACCGAAATCGCGGCAACGTCAGCAATTAGCGTAACAGGAACAGGATCGAACGCTGTTAGTGTACCTATTAATTTAACTGTTCCGAGTGCAGGTACCGGTTATCGTTTAGTATTAAAAGCATATACAGGTATAACTGATTTGGTTAGAAATAGTGGAATTGGCGGTTTCCCTTATACTTCTGGTTCTGGAGCTATTTCAATAACCGATGGTTATTTCGCAGGAACATCAACAAGTTATTATTATTTTTATAATATTTCTGTTACATCGGGTTGTATCGGATCTGCAACTGCTTTTGCTGTAAATTACACAGCACCGCCAGCGCTTACTTTTGGACCTACTAGTCCGGCTACAACATGCGATAACGTATCTTTACCTGTTACAGTTTCTGGTACCGGATATACAAGTTACGCTTGGTCAAGTGGTGCAAGTGGAGGTTCTGTTTCTTTGAGTCCTACTACAAATACAACTTATTCAGTTACATCAACAGGGGGTGGTTGTGTAAATACAGCTAGCTATGTGGTTAACGTTAATCCTTCTCCTTCTTTACCAACAATAACGGCTACTCCAAATGTTTCTACTATTTGTAATGGCGATATTGTTACGCTTGCGGCAAGCGGATCAACATTTGGAAGTATCGGAGATGCAACTCTTGGTATAGGTACATATGTTCCAGGAACCACAAGTTTCCCCAATCCGTTAAGTGCATACTATGGAGGCGCTAAATATCAAATGTTATATACTGTGAGTGAATTAACGGCACAGGGTTTACAACCAAACACGGCTATTACATCTATTGCTTTTAACATAAGCGCTTTTGTCGCTACAGCATGTAATCAATTTACTATTCGATTGGGTCATACTTCCAATACATCTCTTACCGGATTTGTTACAGGAACTACAACTTGTTATCAGCAAACATTTACTCCATCGGCTACCGGTTGGGTAACCTTTACGTTAACTACTCCATTTACATGGAACGGAACACAAAACCTAATCGTGGAAACTGTTCATAATGCCGGTAATTCAGGTAATGGTCCGGGAACAACTGTTTTCACTACTTCAACAAGTCCAACCAATAGGTGTTATTATGCTGGGAAAGATGGTGTTACTCCTTCTGGTGTTGCGTCATTTGATACAACAGCATACTTAGCTACAGGAGGAACAACCGATCGTCCTAATGTTAAGATTGGATATAATAGTGTATTGCCAATAACTTATTCTTGGACACCAACAAGTACAAGTTTGTATAGTGATGCCGGAGCTACAACAGTATATACTGGAGGTTCACTTGCAACAGGTTATGCTAAACCAGCAACTGCTACAACTTATATTGTTTCTGCAAATGCCGGTGGATGTAGTAAAACGGCAAGTAAATCTATAGCTGTTAATCCCCGTCCTACCGCAGTAATGAGCGGAACAGCAAATATATGTACCGGTTACTCAACGAATTTGAGTATTGCCCTTACCGGCACCGGTCCATGGAGCATTACATATACCGATGGTGTTACACCTGTAACGGTAACGGCTACAAGCAGTCCTAAGTTAATTTCAGTATCACCTTCTGTAGCCACAACATACACAGTGACTGCATTAAGCGATGCATTATGTACAGCATTAACAGCTGATTTAACTGGAAGTGCTACCGTTACTCCTGGAACAAATTGTTTATTAACGTGGAACGGATCAGCGAGTTCAGATTGGAGTAATCCTTTGAACTGGACGCCAAATGGATTGCCAAATAGTTGTGCTTCAAGTGTATCGATTCCATCGGGAACGCCTAATAATCCAACCATATCTTCCGCAATAAGTATTGGAGATATGACGATTCAAAATGGAGCTCAATTGACGTTGAATAATACTTTAAGCTTGTGTGGCAACTTAACCGGAGGTAGTTCAAGTAATGCATTAATTTTAGGTGCATCCGAGCTTCGATTAATAGGCACATCGGCACAACAAATCACAGGTAAAGTAAATGCGAATAATGTTCGTGTGAATAACACCTCTACCGGAGTAACGGTAGTAGCGGCAGGCGATTTATCGGTGAACACGGCTTTAATACTTCAGAAAGGAAACTTCAGTAACAGTGGTGTAGTAACGCTTAGATCAAATGCCACAAATACTGCATACTTAGATAATTTCACCAGTACAACCGCTGGTACCTATTCCGGTACCTTAACTGTGGAGCGTTATGTAAGTAATGCTGCTAATGGTTATCGAGACATCAGTTCACCGGTGAGTACAACAGTTGGAGGATTAGCAGACGATTTCAGTATTTTCGGACAGAACGGTGTACAATGTTGGTATGCCTACAATCCATACCCGAATGTTCAAGTGTATAATGAGGCGCTTACAATAGCCACAGGCGTTTATGATGAAGGCTTTTTAAGTTATACCGGAACATCGAATGCACTGAGCGCGATGAAAGGGGTAGCTATTCGTACATATGCCGGGGCACCGTTTACTCTTGATTTGACAGGCGCACCATATACCGGAGCAAAGTCGATAAGCATCACCAAAACAACATCAGCAACGCCATCAGCCGATGGATGGAACTTAATTGGTAATCCATATCCATCTCCGGTGAGTTGGAGTAGTTTGAAAGCATTAAATGCAGGTAAAACAGATGGTAGTTATTATGTATTCCACACTACTGGCGAGTACACCGGCAATTGGGGTTCACATAACGGAGTAACTGGGGTAAATGGAGCAACCAATGAAATAGCCTCTATGCAAGGTTTCTTTGTAAAAGCTTCGGCAAGCGGAACATTTAGCGCGAATAATACAGCACGAGTGGCAAGTGAAAGTACTGCTTTCTACAAAACAGATGCGGTTCAGCCGGATGAAATCCGATTGTTGTTAAGCAATACAGTGAACAGCGATGAGGTAGTCGCCTACTCAGATCCGAATGCTACGATGAACTACGATGCGGGAATTGATGCATTGAAAATGTCGGGTGGCAGCACCGTATACATGAGCTACAAACATGCAGGTCAGGAAATGGCTATTAATGCAGTGAATGCGGTGACAGTGCAAACCGAGTTTCCATTGGTATTATGGGCGAAAGAAACGGGAACATACACGTTATCGGCTTCGGAGTTGAATGTAACAGGATTAATCACCTATTTGAAAGATGCAACAACGAATACCCTTACTGATTTACGAAGCAACACGGTATCTATTCCATTGAATGGGGGAGAGACTTCGGAGGGAAGATATTCTGTTGTGTTTGAGGAGGTGCAAAATCCAACGGGTATAGCGAATGTGAAAGAGTCGAACATTCAGATTTATGCAGCCGAGGGCAAAGTAATTGTACAGCGTTCAAGTAACAGCAATGCGAATATCACCATCACCAATATGTTAGGCCAAGCTGTAGTTGAAACAACATCAGAAACTAACCGTACAATAATTCCTGTTGATAACACGAACCCATGGTATGCGGTGGTGAGAGTGCAAGAGGCGGGTAAAGTGAAAGTGAGTAAAGTATTAGTTAGATAAGTAATAAATCAAATCAATAAAAAATAAGATAAACAAATGAGAAAGGTATTAGTAACAATTGCGGTATTAGTGGGGAGTATAATTGCTGTTTCAGCACAACCCGGTGGTGGTGGTGGTGGAAATCCTGGCGGAGGTCCACCTCCAGGAGGTGGTACAGGTGCACCAATCGATGGCGGTGCCTCTGTATTGGTGTTATCTGTAATGGGTTACGCGTATAAAAAAATGAAGGATAAGGAAACTAGTGGTTTTAATATTTAAGACAATTCGGTACTATTGTTTTAAATCATAAGATATAGTTTACATGTCTGATACTTTATTAATACCCGAAGTGGTTGATAATAGGCCTAGAAAAGGAGTAGTAGTTATCTACTCCTTTTTAGTTGCTACGCTTTGTTTTATTGCCATTGTTTTTGGATATCAACTTTTTGTTGGAATCCTTAGTTATCTATTGGGCTATGAGACTCATTTTTATTTCGGAAGAGTAGTATCTCAACCTTTTTCAGATGACTATTGGAGTACAAATAGAGTGTTAGTAATGTATGCATTTCCGCCTTTAGTTTTCCTTGCTATGGCTATACTTATCCTTGCAAAATTATTACCAAAAAAAAGCGACATTAATCTTTTTGAATTTTACTTGTTTTGGTTAGTTGTTTTCATGGTATTCTTTGTTACAACGCAAATGGCAGTAGCCCCAATTTCAGTGTATTATAGAGATAGTCAGTTGTATCAGGGTTTGCCGGTTTTAATTTATTGGTTTCGGCTTCCAATGATGTCTAGTTTGTTATTTTCTGTTCTTGCGTTGATCATAAACTTATTGTTTGGTTATTTTATTTATCCATTACTTTTGAAGCTTGCACATACTGATTATTGCAGCGAATCAAGACCATGGAAAGGAAAAGTTGTACGATTGTATTTTGTGTTCCCTCTCTTATTGTTGTTTTTTGTGGCGCTAATCTTAGGCTATATGTATTCTCTTGCTTACTTCATTGTTATGCTATTGAGTAGCTTTTTATGGGGATTTGGTATGTGGTTAAAAGATATGCATATGTACACATATGAAGGTATTTCCACAAATAGACTAACGCTCACTATTGGGTATAAATTGCCAATACTCGTTTTTGTA
The DNA here is from genome assembly GCA_044226285.1 of Chitinophagales bacterium. GTDB lineage: Bacteria > Bacteroidota > Bacteroidia > Chitinophagales > LD1 > CALAYL01. The sequence goes on from JBGAHI010000005.1 coordinate 290,949, forward strand.
TTAGTAGTACTTATCCGTTTATTTTTGGCCAAATAATGTATGGAACATAAAACTCAGTTTTATAAGAATGACAGTTTTATAATTCCGGTTAAGATTGTATCTGTTTATATTCTTTGGAAGATTTTTCATCATTTTGCGATGATTGAAGGGTCCTCTTTAAATTTCTTTTGGAATGAATTTAGCATACAAGCTGGTACAGTTTACGCATTTATCACTAGCAAGTTCTTGGTACTTATTGGGCAAAAAGCATATTCCGGAGGGATAAATATTTATCTCCAAAATCAAAAGCAAATTTGGGTACAAGATCATTGTTTAGCAATTCCAGCCAAAGTTGTTTTTTTAGGGTCAATCCTTTCTTTTCATGGAAAGTGGAACGAGAAGTTTATGTTTATTGTAGTTGGATTGATAGGAATTGTTGCCATTAATATTGCTCGTTTGCTATTTGTATGTTTAGCATGGATATACTTCCCTTTTTACTTTTTTGATATGCATCATTCCTTTATTTATGCTGCAATAACTTATGGCTTTATTTTCATTATGATTAGATGGTGGATTATTAGACAAGTTGGTAAATGAAAAATTTGCATCTATAAAGAGGTATATGGTAACAGATTTTTCGCTTATAAAAAGCTTTTACAAGCAAATGGTCCCTGAGTTAAAGGACGAGTCTTGGCTTGAACTTCAAAGTATGTTTACTGTTCGACATTTACGAAAGGGTGAATTTGTCTCTAAAGCAGGGGAGGTGGTCAAACAAGTTACTTTTTTTAATAGTGGATACGGTAGATTTTATTACAATGTAGATGGTAAAGAATCTATTGGCGCATTTTTTCAGAAGGGAGACTATATATGCGATTATGAAAGTTTTCTTATTCAAAAGCCGGGCTTGGTGAATGTTGATGTTTTAGCTGATTCTGAACTGATAGAATTAAGTTATGATAACATGCAATATTCCTACAAAAACTTTCCTGAATTTCAGAAATTTGGGAGAGTGATGGCAGAGTTTCTTTTTTTGATGCTCAGTAGCCGGAATGCTTCGTTATTATTAAAGACACCTGAGCAACGCTATTTAGATTTTGTATCGAATTCCCCGCATCTGTTACAACTTGTTCCACAATATATGATTGCTTCTTATTTAGGGGTAACACCAGAAGCGCTCTCGAGGATTCGTAAAAGACTTAGTTCGTAAATGCTTATTTATTGATTCAGATCAATATCACTTATTGATTTTCATCAACGACTTCAACTGCATGTTGAACTGATATTTGTTTTGTAAAAAAAATGCACAACAAAATCTGTTTAATATGAAAAAACGTAATTTATTCTTTTTCTTCTTACTTACATCTTCTTCACTTTGGGCTCAATCTGTTCAAACTATTCGAGGTATAGTTATGGATAAGGCTTCTGAAGAGCCGCTTATCGGAGCGAATATTTATTTGCTTAACTCGAATCCACCCATAGGAGCTACCACCGATGACAAAGGAAAGTATGAAATGCAAGTGCCATTGGGTCGTCAAAGTTTTATGATTACGTATATAGGTTATAAGCCGCAAACCGTTCCGGAGATTCTTGTTGCTGCAGGGAAGCAAGTAATTTTGGATGTTAAGCTTGAGGAAAGTGTAAACAAGATTCAAGACGTTGTTGTATCTGCTGAAACAAGGAAAGATCGCGCGAATAACGAATTCAGTGCAGTGAGTGCCCGAACCTTTAGTTTAGAAGAAGTGATGCGATATAGCGGAGGTAGAAACGATGTAGGTCGCTTGGTAACTAACTTTGCAGGCGTCAATGCCAGCAATGATTCAAGGAATGATATTGTTGTTCGAGGAAATTCACCAACCGGTGTTTTATGGCGTTTAGAAGGTGTGCCAATTCCCAATCCGAATCACTTTGCAACACTTGGAACTACGGGTGGTCCGGTAAGTGCATTGAACACAAATTTGTTGAAGAATTCCGATTTCCTTACAGGGGCATTTGCAGCAGAATATGGCAATGCAAATAGTGGGGTGTTTGATGTTGGTTTTCGATCAGGCAACACTTCTAAACATGAGTTTTTAGTGCAGTTGAATATGTTTAGTGGTTTAGAAGCAATGGCAGAAGGGCCAATGAATAAACAAAAAGATGCAAGTTATTTGATAAGTTATCGATATTCTTTTGCAGGAATTGGTGCGGCTATAGGTATTCCTATTGGTACGGCAGCAACACCTCAGTATCAAGATTTCAGTTTTAAATTTGATTTGCCGAATAGCAGAAAAGCCGGTAAGTTCAGTGTGTTTGGTATTGGTGCGTATAGCTACATCAAATTTATTGGAAAGAAACTCACCACAGAAGATTTGTTTGCAGATCCCTACAGCGATCGATATGCGAAAAGTGGTTTAGGTATTATTGGTATAAAGCACAGTATTAGTGTAGGGAAGAATGGGTATATAAAAACAGTATTAAGTGGAAGTATGGAAGCTTCTTTGTTTGATCAATATAACTTTCTGGATAGTGTGAATCGTCAGCATATTACACAAGTACGAGATTATACCGGTACGATTCGATTAGCAAGTTATTACAACCGGAAGTTCAATAGCAAATTGAGTTTGCGAACAGGGCTAACGGAAGAAGTGTATATTTTAAATTCCAAAAGAGATACGCGTGATGGTTTTCCGGTTTGGGTGAATTTGCGAAATACAAAGGGAGCCATGTCATTAACGCAACCTTATGCACAAATACAGTATAAGCCTGTTGGACAAATCACTTGGAACGTTGGAGTACATGGGCAATATCTATCATACAACAATACATGGAGTGTAGAGCCAAGAACTTCATTGTCGTATCAACCACATCCACGCCATACTATTTCATTTGCTTATGGATGGCACTCACAAATGCAACCATTACCAGTATATTTTTATAAAGCACAAAACAGTGATGGATCATTTAATTATGATAACAAGCAACTTGATTTTACTCGCAGTCATCACTTAGTGTTGGCTTATGATGTAAAGATTGCGGATAATTGGCGTATTAAGCTAGAACCATATATTCAGTTCATTACAGGGGCACCGATTGAAAAGAGTTTCTCTTCGTTTAGTGTATTGAATGCCGGAGCTAATTTTGTTTTTCCCGATAAAGGCTTCCTAGCGAATAAAGGACAAGGCCGAAACATGGGTGTTGAATTTACTTTAGAAAAGTTTTTCAGCAAAGGTTTTTATGGATTACTTACTGCTAGTGTGTTTGATAGTAAGTATAAAGGGAGCGATGGTGTTTGGCGAAATTCAACATTCAATAATCGTTATGTGATTAATTTTTTAGCAGGCAAAGAATTTAAAGTTGGTAAACAAAAGCGACATGCGATTACTACCGATTTGAAATTCTCAACCAGTGGAGGGAAGTGGTATACACCTATTGATGTTGCTGCATCTCAGCTTGCTCATCGCGAAATATTGCAAGAGGATAAAGCGTACAGTGAGCAGTATCCATACTATCTTCGCTTAGACTTTAAATTAGGATTTCGTTTGAATGGTAAAAAAGGGAAAGTGAGTCATACGTTTTATTTAGATGCACAGAATGTAACTTTCCAAAAGAACATATTTGAACGTAGATATAATTTGCAAACAGGTCAAGTCAACAATGTATATCAGTTGGGGTTCTTTCCTGATTTTATGTACAGAATTCAGTTTTAAAAGCAAAAGGAATCGGAAGCGTGTATTTCTTCCGATTCCTTTTATGCGTTATTCTTTAGTAAATCGTTTAACTGTTTTGTTTCCGGATTTTGTCTCGATATGAAGTAAGTACAACCCTTTACTTAAATCATTTACGTTAAGGTAATAGGTAGCGGTTTCAATAGTTATTGTGCGAACAATTTTTCCTTCTATTGTAGCAACAGTAATCATTTTCATATCATCCGATTGGCTCTCAATGCTGAGTGTTGAAGATACAGGATTTGGATATATCTGAATGGAATGACCATATACTTCTTCTTCAATACCAACATTAATGATATTTACAGCGGGACTTGTAGCGCCACAATTATTGGTGTCGTTTACTTTTACTGTGTAGTTTCCATTCTGAGTTGGAGTATAATTTTGGCTTGTTGCACCCGGAATATCGGTGCCATTCAATTGCCATTGGTAAGAGGTAAATGATTGCGTTGAAAGTAATGCCCCATTACGGTTTATGGTGGGTTGAGGTAAGTCGTTCACAACAACTTGCGATGATGCTGATGCCGAGCAACTTGCAGGGCCGGTTACCGTTACAGTATAGGTTGTGTTTGTTGTTGGCGAAACAATAATTTCGGGATTCGTACCCAATCCACCAGACCATTGATATGTACCTCCACCATTTGCGGTAAGGGAAAGTGAGGAGCCTTTGCAGACAGCTGCACTCGTTGGCGTGAACGTAATTTGAGGTTTGTTATCGGTTATTATTTGTGACGCAGTTACAATGCATCCGTTGTTACCAAAGCTTGCAGAAACAGTATAGTTCCCCGCAGCTGTTACATGCAGCGATGCCCCAGTACTTCCTGTACTCCAATGGTATGCAGTAGCATTACTAGTTGCATTTATATTTATGTTTGCAGGAGCTCCGCAAAATGTTGAAGAAGGTGTAGTTGTTATGCTTAAGGCATTTCTCGGCATATCTACAGATAATGTATATCCATGGCAAACACCTCCAACGTTTACTGAAGATACAACGAGCTGAACAGTACCTCCTACAGGTACTGTGAATGAAAAATGCCCGGTTGAATTATTCGGAGAACTTCCAATATCGGCCAAGTAATTTGTACAAAGGTTAAGTGAATTAAAAAATGGAGTATAAGCAGCTACAAATAAAGCATCGTTTCCACTACACGCAGAAGCTAAAGACGCTGTTGCACATACAGCTGTACTTGTATTGTTGGTGAGCGTATACACATCGTAATCTCTTACCCCAACTGTTGTAAACGTTCCTGGGCAAACTTTTGGGCTAGAACAAGTCGATTGTAATCCATCGCGAGTCAATCTTCCCGTCATGTCTAAGTCGGAGGCAACAATGGAATCGTTATACACATAATCTGCAATTGTTACAACTGCATTTGCGCTTGCTGCGCAACCTAGTGAGGTTGCTGTTACAGCATAATTGCCGGATTGAGTAACCGTAATACTATCTGCTAAAGATCCTGTAGCCCATTGATAGGTGCTTCCTCCATTTGCTTTAATAGTTTTTGCAATACCTCCACAGAAATTTCCTGTGTCTGTGAAAGTAATAATGGGAAGTGGATTAACGCCAATATTAGCTGATGCCGTACTTACACAGCCATTGTTGCCATGGGAAGCAGTAACCGTATATGTTCCGGTAGATTGCGGAAGAATTGATTGGCTGGTAGCTCCAGTACTCCATGTGTAGCTAGAGGCGGTAGGATTTGCTGTTGCAAGAATCGTATTCTGACAATTGTTGGCCCCTGAGATCATTACTGTGGGAGCTACTCGAGGTATATCAATGTATAGTGTGTAACCCGAGCAAGTAGCTCCAACATTCACTGCCGATACAACAACTTTTACTGTACTAAAAGCCGGAATGGTAAATGAAAAATGCCCAGCACTTGTTGTTGGAGAACTGCCAATGTCCGCTAAATAGGAAGTGCATAGATTGTTGGGGTCAAACGCAGTATATGCAGCTGCAAAAAGTACATCATTGCCTCCACATCCAGTCGAAAGGCTTGCCGTGGCACATACGGCACTAGATGTAGGATTGTAGGCATTATAGATATCATAATCTCGAACTCCGGTTGCTGTAAATATTCCGGGACAAGCTTTGGGTGAAGTACAAGAGGAGGATACTCCATCTCTTGTTAATCGTCCGTTCATATCTAAGTCGGAAGCAACAATAGAGTCGTGATATACAAAATCGGAAATGATGACATCTGTAGCTGTTGTTGCTGTACATGCTCCGGATGTAAGCGTTACTGTATATTTTCCGGATTGCGTTACATTAATCGAAGAAGCCGTTGAACCTGTAGACCATGCATAGGTATTAGGCCCTGTGCCGGTAACAGCTGTATTTAATCCTATACTAGACCTTCCACATTGTGGTGACGGTAATGTCGGATTAATCGTAATTGAGCATTGCGATTTTGCGATGGAGCTGTAAATCACAGTAAGTATTACAATTTGGAGGAGGCGAAAAAATGATTTCATATTTAGTTTATTTTTAATGCAAAGTTAGATAGAGCGTTTGCTTATTTATATTCCCAAGTATCTGCTTTTAATCATAAAAGAGCTTGATTTTATTCATGTTTAGCTAGGATGGCGTAGGATTGTACAATAAAAAATCCCGCCCTGATAGCAGAGCGGGAAAACAATACACGGAATGAAAAATCTTATTCTTTCACAAAACGTTTTTGTATTGAACCATTCGTTGTATGAATGATTATGCTGTATGCACCTGCTGCTAAATCTTTTATATCAATAAGTCTATTTGAAAGCAAATTGACATTGATTTTTTGGCCGATAGCATTGAAGAGATCAACATTCGTTACTAGCTCATCGGTTTTAATAGTGATAATATCTACAGCCGGATTCGGGTAAATAGATAACTTGAAATCAAGTAAGTCTTCAATACCTACACCAGTTATATTTACTGTATTTGAAGTGCCTTTGCAACCATTCGCATCCGTAACTTCTACAGTGTATGCTCCGTTGGCAACTGCGGTGTACGTTTGTGCATTAGCTCCACTGATTACATTACCGTTAAGTTTCCATTGATAAGTTGAAAAAACCGGAGTAGCACTTAAATTGAATCCCAATGCAGAAGCACTTACTATTACTGCCGGACGAACAAATAAGTGCAATGTAATCACTGAATCGCAACCCACAGCATTGGTAATGGTTCTTGAGTATACCCCTGTCTGATTTAATGTTTGTGAACCGAAGTTATAACTGTTTCCTGAACAGATGCTATCAAAAATAGTTGTAGATGTAGCTTGTTTAACGGTTAAGTTTAATGTAATGATGGAGTCGCAGCCTCCACTGTTACTCAACGTGTCTTTATATGTTCCTCCTTGTGAAATTTGTTGTCCATTGAAATTGTAAGTTGATCCATTACATATCGATGTATTTATTGTACTTGCTGAATTTGCTTTCACTGTTAATGTAAGCGTAATGATACTATCGCATCCATTTGCATTCACTAAAGTATCTTTATAGGTTCCAGTTTGTGTGAGTGTGTTACCATTGAATGCATAGCTTTGTCCACTACAAATAGACTGACTAACTTGAGCTGTTGACGGAAGATTTACAGTTACCGTCTTTGTGGTAGATGCAGTACAGTTCGCTCCAACAGAAACGGTTACGGTATAGGTTGTAGTTTGTGTAGGAGATACATTAATGGCCGCATTGCTACCTAAACTATTCGCCCAAGTATATGTATTGCCTCCATTTGCGGTTAATGTAGCGGTTCCACCTGCACAAATACTTGCAGAACCAGTGATAGTTGCTGTTGGAGCCGATTGTACAGAAACAGTCTGACTTGCAGTAGCCGTACAACTTCCTGTTCCTGTAACAGTAACAGTGTATGTGGTAGTAGCAGTTGGAGTAACCGTAATACTTGCAGCAGAGCCTAAACTACCGCTCCAAGCGTATGTGCCCCCACCACTTGCAGTAAGTGTAGCACTTAATCCTGCACAAATAGTAGTTGGCCCGTTGATCGTTGCGTTAGGAATAGGATTAACGGTTACCGTTGAACTTGCTGCTGCAGTACAATTGTTGGCATTGGTTACTGTTACGGTATAAGTAGTTGTTGACGAAGGCGAGAAGGTAGCAGCTGCATTTGAACCACCTGTGTTGCTCCATGTATAAGTTCCACCACCACTAGCGGTAAGGGTAGTGCTTTGTCCATTACAGATGCTTGCAGCAGTTGGATTAATACTTGCATTTGGTATGGCATTCACCGTTACTAATTGGACAGCAGAAGCAGAACAATTGTTCGCATTCGTAACGGTTACAGTATAGGTCGTAGAAGAAGTAGGCGAGAAGTTAGCCGCTGCATTGGCACCACCGGAGTTACTCCATACATATGTCCCTCCACCACTTGCAGTGAGTGTAGTGCTTTGTCCGTTACAAATAGCAACAGTAGTAGGGTTGATAGTAGCATTTGGCAAAGCATTAACCGTTACTAAGCGCGAAGCTGCAGCCGAGCAGTTGTTGGCGTCAGTTACGGTTACCGTATATGTTGTGTTGGATGTAGGCGAGAACGTAGCATTCGCATTCGGACCACCGCTGTTACTCCAAGTGTAAGTGCCACCACCCGAAGCAGTTAACGTAGTAGTTTGTCCGCTACAAATGGCAACAGTAGCTGGAGATATACTTGGTGAAGGCAGTGGATTCACAGTGACTAACCGAGAGGCAGTTGCAGTACAATTGTTATTGTCTGTAACAGTTACAGTGTACGTTGTAGAAGTAGTAGGTACGAAAATAGCAGATGTACCCGAACCTCCACTATTACTCCAAGCAAAGGAAGTACCACCGCTAGCCGAAAGTATTGCATTGGCACCAATACAAATGGAAACCGAAGAAGGCGTAATGGCAGCATTAGGAATTGGATTTACAGTAACTAAGCGCGAAGCAGAAGCGGTACAAGCGTTAGCTCCTATAACGGTTACTGTGTATGTTGTAGACGTAGTAGGAGAGAAGGTAGCCGCAGCATTGGAACCACCCGTGTTACTCCAAGCATAAGTTCCACCACCACTTGCAGTAAGCGTAGTGCTTTGGCCATTACAGATAGCAACAGTTGCAGGTGAAATAGAAGCCGCTGGTAGAGCATTGACCGTAACTAGCTTAGAAGCAGTTGCCGAACAATTATTTGCATTAGTAACAGTTACAGTATATGTTGTGTTAGTTGTAGGAGAGAACGTTGCCGCAGCATTGGAACCACCTGTGTTACTCCAAGCATAGGTTCCACCACCACTTGCTGTGAGTGTAGCACTTTGTCCGTTACAGATGGTAACAGTTGTAGGTGCGATTGAAGCCGATGGTAGTGCATTCACGGTAAGGTTTAAGGTAATGATACTGTCACATCCTGCGCTATTGGTAAGTGTATCTAAATACGCTCCTTGCACAGTTCTGTTTGCACCATTGAAAAAATAGGCTTGTCCTTGACAAATACTTTGATTGATGGTTGACCCAGAGTTCTGTTTAATGGTCAATTGAATCGTTATAATACTATCGCATCCGTTACCATTACTAATTGTATCGATATATGTTCCCGATGTTGTCCAAGTATGATTGCCGCTTGGTGAAGTGTAGCTTTGACAAGCTGATGCGGTTATCGTTGCTGTACTTGAAATACAACATGCACCATACTTCGCAACAAACGCATCGGAACCAATATTTGTTGTCAATAATGTTTCTCCAGCTCCCGGATCAAAGTCGACAGTGTAATAAAATGAACCTGCAATATACATTGTGTTGTTATTGTCTATATGTAAATCATTGGAATTATCCATGAATGTTGAGCCCATACGTTGAGCCCATTGAAATCCTCCATTTTGATCAAGTTTCATAATAAAAATATCACTTGACCCAGCCGAGTTAAGTATTGTATTTCCTGCGCCCGAGTTGAAGTCTACATTACCACTAAAAGTACCTGTTACAATAACATCATTCGCAGCATCAAGTTGAATGCCATTCGCATATTCTTCAGTGGCTCCACCTAATTTGTAAGCCCAAGCGAAGTTTCCGGCTGTATCTAGTTTCAAAACAAAAATATCGCCAATAGCTGTATTTACATTGAGTATGTATGTTCCACTTCCAGGATCAAAATCCATAGCCCCTTTGTAGCGCCCTGCAATATGGATATAGCCGGATTGATCAGCAATGATACGGCTTCCATAATCGCCTAATGTGCTTCCAATTTGTTTTACAAACACAAAATCACCGGCACTGTTCAACTTCCAAATAAAAACATCAACATCTCCATTAGATGTTATTGTGTTAGTCCCAGCACCCGGATCAAAATCAACTGTTCCTCCAAACTGTCCGGTTGCATAAATAAAACCGGATTCATCTAATGCTAAATCATAGATATAGTCGGCACCAACATCTCCCATTTGTTTTACCCAAACAAAAGACCCGGCATTATCTAGTTTAAGAAGAAATCCATCATAGTTTCCTGCCGATGTTAGTGTTGTTACGCCTGCCCCCGGATCAAAGTCACCAGTGCCTTGCAAGCTTCCGGCCAGTAATACATTATTGTTTGCATCTAAAGTAATATGTCCAACTGCATCAATAAGTGAACTTCCTACTTGTTTGGCCCAAACAAAGTTTCCTGAAGGGTCGAGTTTCACAATAAAGATATCGGCATCGCCAACCGATGTTAGATTACTAATGCCTGCACCCGGATTGAAATCAGCGGTACCAAAAAATGTTCCTGCTACATATACATTTCCGGCAGCATCTGTGGTGAGTGCAATACCTTTATTGCTGGAAGTGCTTCCAAATTGTTTTGCCCAAACAAGGTTTCCTCCGGCATCTAATTTTGAAACGAAAATATCAGATGTTCCTACAGATGTCATGGTGAATACACCTGCTCCCGGATTAAAGTCGGATGCTCCTTCAAACCATCCTGTAGTATATACATTTCCATTGGCATCGGTGGTTACATCGTTACTAGCAGATCCATTTCCTGTTGCAGATTTTGCCCATAATAAGTTTGCTTCTCCGGTTGTATTTACTGAAAGATTTAATGTAACTATGCTATCGCATCCCGAAACATTTGTCAGTGTTTGTTCATAAACTCCTGTGCTGGTATAGGTTTGATTATTCAAAGTATAACTTCCACAAGAGCTTACATTTAGTTGTGTGAAACTCGTTGGACAAAGTCCAATAGCTGCAGTATATGCTTCAATATCTGTAGCAGCTCCTGTTGAGCTTGTTACATTAATAGCTCCAAAATCGGCTGCACCTCTATATTCACCACCTATGTGTACCGTGTTTGCATTTAATGAAACTGCAAAACCATAATCATCATTTGCCCCACCGGCTTGATTTACCCAACTATAATTTCCGTTGGGGTTAAATTTTACTACATATACATCACGTCCCCCACTTGAACTTTTTTGTGTAGTTCCAAACTGGCAGGTGTTAGTAAAGTCGCCAGAACAAACGATGTCACCATTGATATTTATGGCAATGTTTCTTCCATAATCGAACGTTGGACTTCCCATGTTTTTAGCCCATTGCGCTGTACCTAGAATATTTACTTTTCCGATAAATGCATCAGTTGCTCCATAAGAAGATAGACTGGTACTTCCAATCGACATTCCTGATGTTGTTCCTGTAAAATAAACATTCAATGCTCTGTCGGTTGCTATTGCATTGCCTTGGTCATCACCTGAACCACCGTAACTATTTGCCCATGATGGGGTGAAGGTGCCACCTGCGCTCACAACATAAACATCATTACTGCCTGCAGAGGTAAGTGTAGTTGAACCAAATGTAAGCGAGCCGGCATAATAACCTGTAAATAAAACGCGCGAAGAAGTATCTAATGCAATCCCATTGCCATATTCAGAAGATGTACCGCCAAAACGTGCAGAATTCAATAATGCACCGGTTGCGCCTAAGCGCATGGTAAATATATCTGAGCCACCATTTGAAGGATAATTTGTACTTCCAAAAGTGGCGGTACCAAAGAAATTACCTATTAAGTAAATTAGATTTGTTTTCGAAACACAAACATCATTTGCATTTTCATTTCCTGTACCGCCAAATCGACTTGTCCAAGTAATAGTACCGGCAGATGAAACTTTCATAATGAAAATATCAGTTCCTCCGTTTGACGCAAAATTCGTTGAGCCAAAGGTTGCAGTTCCTGCGAAATCACCAACAACAACAACATTCCCTGCTGTGTCTAATGCAACACCTCTTGCATTATCTTGGCTAGATCCTCCTACACGAACAGCCCACAATACCGCTCCACTTGGCGAACGTTTGCAAACAAAAGCATCGTACGATCCTAATGATGTAAAGGATGTTGAACCAAAAGATGTAGTAGCTGTAAATGTTCCAACGGAATAACTATTCCCTGCATTGTCGGTAACCATATCGGCAATACTGGAACTTCCGGAACTACTAATACTATTTGCCCATGAATAGTTTTGTGCATTTACACTAAATGTGAACGCAATGAATAAACTGAAGAGTACAAATTTCTGCATAACGATGAATGTAATTTTTGCACAAGAATATTTAATTGAAATATGAATTTTGCAGTTAGTTTTTCGAAAAATAAGATTCATTTTAGATGTTTGCAGTTAGAATAAAGTGGTTTTTATGCGAAAACAAGATCAGCTTATAGCTTTGATTAGCTCATTAACACAGGGTGAGCGGAAATTTTTTGTGCAGAATTCTAAATCTTCATCTGGACCTAAAAGTTATCTTAAATTATATGAATTATTATTGAAAGAGGAGAGCTATCAACCGGAAGAATTATGTGAAAAACTCAATAAAAGTAAAGCAGGATTAGCGAACGAGAAAAAGTATTTGGAACATAATTTACTGGCTGCACTTCGGCAATATCATGCCGATAATTCAAGTGTTTCCGTATTGAATCATTTTGCCGATAGCGTGTTGCTTATGGAAAGAAATATGCCTGCCATGGCTGAGCGATCAGTAAAGCAATCTATAGAATCGGCAACCCGTTTAGGTTTGCCCACTTTTACTTTTCATGGGCACGGACTAATGCTTACCTTATGCAGCGATCCATTTGTATCGGCCAAGGAGGTAGAGCAGAAAGCCAATACCCATTTGTTGGAAATGAAAGCCGCAGCAAATTTGATTCAACTCACCGTTGATTTTGAACTTTTCAGTAATGAGGTTTATGCCGCTTACGATAAGCGGAAGAAAGATATCACGGATAGTCAGCGTAAAGAAACACAGCGTCTACTTAACAATAAGCTGCTTAAGGACAGTTACGGTAATTCCGATTTTATGTTTTATAAGTTCAATTTGTTGGCGTTGCTTTATTCACGTATTGGCAATAATGCGGCAAACATTGAAGTGAATCGAAAATGTTTGGAACTTTATGAAACACAACCCACTATTGATGTTTATGGTTATTTCAATGCGGTTGCAAATCTAACTCAATCTATTATTGCAAGTTGCAATAAGCAAATGTATTTGAAGTGGATGGCTAAACTAGACTCAAAGTACTATCACAAGTTGCCTATCGATTACAAGCATTTAGATCGCTTACTCAATTCAAAGAAGAGTGTTTTTACATCCGGATTTTATTATGCCCAATTGCTTAAAAATGATATTGCGACAGAGCCCGTTAGACAATATGCGAAAAAGTTTATTAAAGAATTTGCAAAAGAAAAGAGCGGGCTAACAAGTTCGCATTTTTTAGGAACAGTATATCGAACAGCTACTTGTTGTTTTATGATTGGAGAATATTCTGATGCTATAACGCTTTTAAATCATCTGTTTAACGATGATAAGGAAAGTGAAACAAATGTATCTTATAAATACGCAAAACTCTTGTTTGTTTTTTTGCATATCGAGTTGAATAACCTTAGTTTACTTCCATCGCTCATTCAAAATACAATAAGTTACATGAAGCGCACATTTGATAGTGCTTCGGTGGAATTGACATTGCTTAAGCATTGCTTATTATATGTTAAGCTATCTACTCCCAAAGAGAAGCGACTATGGCGATTATCATTACAGAAGAAATGTAATGAATGGAATGCCTTAGAGGAAGGGAAACGATTACTCTCTGTTTTGCCTATTGAATTTTGGTTATCGAAATAAAAAATCCCGCCCTGATAACAGAGCGGGAAAACAAAACACGGAATGAAAAATCTTATTCTTTCACAAAACGTTTTTGTATTGAACCATTCGTTGTATGAATAATTAAACTGTATGCACCTGCTGCTAAATCGCTGATGTTGATTTGCTTTTTAGCGTTAGCTGTAACATTGATTTTTTGTCCGATAACACTGAAGAGTTCAATATTTATTACTTGCTCATCGGTTTTAATCGTGATGATATCTGTAGCCGGATTCGGATAGATAGACAAGTTGAAGTTAAGTAAGTCTTCAATGCCTACACCGGTTACATTCACTGCATTTGAAGTGCCTTTGCAACCATTCGCATCGGTAACTTCGACAGTGTATGTTCCGTTGGCAACTGCGGTGTAAGTTTGTGCATTTGCTCCACTGATTACATTGCCGTTAAGTTTCCATTGGTAAGCCGCAAAACCTGCAGAAGCACTTAAGTTGAAGCCCGATGCAGAAGCAGTTACTGCTACAGCCGGACGAACAAACAAGTTCAATGTAATTACTGAATCACAACCTGCAGTATTGGTAATCGTTCTGTTGAATGTTCCACTTTGATTCAATGTTTGTGAACCAAAACTGTAGCTATCGCCATTACAAATGGTATCAAACATCGAAGATGCCGTTGCTTGATGGATGGTTAAGTTCAAAGTAATTACCGAATCACAACCTGCTGTGTTTGGAATAGTATCTAAGTACGTACCACTTGCGGTTAATGTTTGTCCGCCAAAACTGAAACTTCCACATGCACTCTTGTTCACTGTTGATGCTGTAGCTTGTGCAATGGTTACATTTAAGGTAATGAAACTATCGCAACCGTTTACACTGGTTAAAGTATCTAAGTAAGTTCCTGTAGTAGTAATCGTTTGGCCGTTGAAGGTAATAGCCGAACCATTACAAATTGGTTGATTGATGCTGGTTGCAATACGCGGACGAACCGTAAAGGTTAAGGTTAAGATACTATCACATCCGGTTACAGACGTCAAGGTATCTTTGAACACTCCACTTTGCGTTAAGGTAGCTCCGTTGAAAGTTGTACTTCCGCCAAAGCAAACCGTTTGCGCAATGCTTCCTGTAATCTGCGGACGAACCGTTAAGTTCAAGGTTAGGAACGAATCGCAACCTGCAAGGTTTACAAGTGTATCTAAGTAAGCACCGCTTTGAGAACGAGAAATACCGTTAAACATTACCGACTGACCAAAGCAAATCGTTTGATTGTAACTTCCTGAAGTAGGTTGTTTGATGCTGATAGTTTTAGTAGCAGTAGCGGTACATCCTGCACCTAAGCTAGCGGTTACGGTATAGGTAGTGGCTGTTGTAGGTGAGAAGGTAGCAGATGCAGCATTTCCTCCACCATTACTCCAAGTGTAAGTGTTTCCACCATTAGCAGTAAGCGTAATTGAACTTCCTGCACACACAGAACTTGCTCCGTTGATCACAGCCGTAGGAGCCGATTGAACCGATACCGTTTGAGAAGCTGTAGCAGTACAGTTATTATTTGTCACAGTTACAGTATAAGTAGTAGCTGTTGTTGGCGAAACGGTAACAGCAGCTGCACTACCAAGCGAGTTACTCCAAGCATAAGTTCCTCCACCGCTTGCGGTTAAAGTAGCCGAAAGACCAGAACAGATGGTTGTTGGTCCGTTGATGGCAGCTACCACAGTAGTAACCGAAACTGTTGCTGAAGCAGAAGCCGAACAGTTGTTGGCATCTGTAGCAGTGATGGTATATATTGTAGTTGATGTAGGGCTAACCGATTTAGTAGTTCCTGAACCAAGACCTACACTCCAAGCATAGCTCGATCCACCACCTGCAGTAAGGGTTTGACTAGCTCCGGCACAGATGGCAGGAGCAGCAGGAGTAAGGGTGGCTAACGGTAAGGCATTTACAGTAACAAGTTTAGACGCAGTAGCCGAACAATTATTGGCTGTAACAGTTACCGTGTATGTTGAAGTTGTTGTAGGGCTGAATGTTGCCGCAGCAGCACTTCCTCCACTATTGCTCCAAGCATAGCTTGTTCCACCGGCAGCAGTAAGTGTGGTTGGAGAACCGGCACAAACTGAAACAGCAGTAGATGGTGTAATGGAAGCCGTTGGCAAGGCATTCACCGTTACTATACGAGAAGCAGTTGCAGAGCAGTTATTTGCTGTAACAGTTACCGTGTAAGTTGAAGTTGCTGTTGGACTGAAACTAGCCGCAGCAGCAGATCCGCCACTATTGCTCCATGCATAAGTTCCTCCACCAGATGCCGTTAAGTTAGCTGCATCACCTGCACAAATAGTTACGGTTGATGGGGTGATACTTGCTGTAGGAATAGCGTTTACAGTAACGGTTGATGATGCAGTGGCAGAACAGATTCCTGCTGTAACTGTTACTGTGTATGTTGTAGTGCTTGATGGTGTAAAGGTAGCAGCAGCAGTACTTCCACCGCTATTACTCCATGTATATGTTCCATTTCCACTTGCTGTCAACGTTTGTGAAGCTCCTGCACAAATACTGGCTGTACTTGGTGAAATAGAAGCAGTTGGAACTGCATTCACAGTTAAGTATGCTGCATTCGATGGTGTTGACCCGCAAGTTCCGCCTGTAATATCGCAAGTATAAGTTCCGGTATCAGTTAATGCAACAGCGCTAATGTTTAATGTAGCACTCGTTTGACCGGAAAGCGCTGAACCATTTTTCTTCCACTGATAACCTGTACCACCTGTTGCAGCAACTGTGAATGTTACAGGCTGACCAACACATTTCGATTGTGGTTGAGGCTGGGTTGTAAACGTTACACCACCGGTTGCTAGCGTTAGTGTTGCATTCCCGGATGTTGTGGCCACACATCCTGCTGATGAGCCAACTACACATGAGTAGTTGCCTGCATCTCCTGCTTGAACATTCGTAAGCGTAAGTGTAGATGAATTTGCACCCGGAATATTCACACCTGCTTTTTGCCATTGATAAGTAGTGTTTGCGTTTCCACTCGTCAATACAGAGGTAGATGTTGTTCCTCCGGCACATACAGCAGCAAATACGCCAATACTTAAGATTTCTGGTGCTTGATATATGTTGTTCACTTCAGAGGTAGACAATACAGCATTGTAAATTCGAATATCATCAAAGATTCCTTTAGCCATATTGGTGTTATAAATTGGTGCAGTATTACCAATTCGTCCAATCAATGTACCTACACCCATCGTTGGAGGTGTAGCTAAACCACCACCAAAAATGATTTGGGTACCATCCATGTACATTTTCATAGTACTGCCCGATTTGGTTACTACAAAATGATGCCATCCGTTCGTAACTGTAACTCCAGATGATTGGAATCCTGAACCTCCTACTTGATAACCTAATTTGCCCGATGCATTGATACCAAGCATATCGCCATAGTTAGTGCCATTGTCGCCAATCAGTGTTTCAAAAGTAGTTGAGTTTCCTTTATTATACCACAATGAAATGGAAATATTATCCTGTGTAATGGGTGTACTTAACACCAAGGCATTGGTTGTTGTTGAAGTAGCAAACTGAACACCATTTGACGCAACTCCGTTTCTATCTACATTGTAATTGTATAGCGTACTTACAGGGGTAAGATTAATTGTTCCAACAGAAGGCGTTAAATTAGAATTAAGCTTCCAATGGTGAATCAAGTTTGTGCTTGTTGAGTTAAGAGTAGTTGTTATTGCTAAAGCATTTGAGGTAACTGTTCCTCCACTACAACTGGTGATTTCACAAGTATAACTACCGGCATCGGCAGCCTGAACATTGGTTAAGAATAGTGTGTCGTTATTCGTGTTCGATATATTTACACCTCCCTTTTTCCATTGATAGCTCACTGCATTTTGTGCATTTACAAATAAAACAGTATTCGATCCAACACAAGCCGGATTGCTTGATGCTGAAGTCTGTGTTAGTATGGAAACAGTTGGTTGCGAAAGTGTTACCGTATTGCTTGTAACAACAGTACCTCCACAACCTGTAATGTCACAAGTGTATGTTGTATAATCTCCGGCAACAATGTTGTTCAAAAACAAGGTATCGTTGTTTGAGCTTGGGATATTTACGCCATTTTTCTTCCATTGGTAACCTGTAGCTACTGTACCTTTTGCAACAAAAATTGCATTTGATCCTAAGCAGGCAGAAGTGTTTGTGGGTTGTGTAATAGTTCCAACACCTGTAGTTAAATTTAAACGGATATCTGCTTCATCTACATAGCAATACGCATCTGAAATGGTTAAGCGAAAATAACCCAAACTAAATGTTGCAGGATTGGCATTCGTAACTACTAAATTTGGGGTAGTTGCGCCAGATATTGTTGCACTATTTGTTAATGTTGTAAATGTGTAAGGTGATGTAGTTTGATCTACATATACCCACGAATAGGATACTTGATTACTAGGATTGGGGTTTGTTAGGATACCTGCATTTAATGTGAAATTAGTCACACTACAAACATCTTTAGTTTTGGGAGTATAAAGCAACCCAAGATCTATTTTGTAAAAAGCTGGACTCTTGCTCATAGCTTCCGCTCTCGCATTACTGATTGTAGAGGAAAGAAAAACATTATCAATAGAACCTTTAAAGTAGTGAACATTGCCCGCTCCGGTTAGATTAGGATAGCTTTGAATAAATCCATTGCCAATTTTTAAAATGTTGGCTGCTCCGGTGGCAAGCGCATTTGAGGTTCTTGTTCCTACTAAGGCACCGTCTAAGAACAGCTTTTGCTGACCTAATGTGGCATCATACGTCCAAGCAGCGTGGTGCCATAAGGTGTCATTGACAAATCCTGATGAATAGATAGGTGGATTTGCAGTGCCATCATATGCAAATCCACTTAGTCTGCCTGATGAATCTAAGTACATAATAGGATTCCAAGCACCCGGTGCGGCTACTTGGTAGCTAACAAGACTCATGGATCTGCGCGTAGTAACATCAGCTCTTTTAAACCAAAGTGAAATACCATTATTAAACGTTGGATTTGTAATATCTATAACTGAACTCGTGCCATTAAAAACAGCAGCTTTATTGGCATTTCCGGCTCTGTCTGCGCCATAAGTAATGGCAGTGCCTACTCCATTTGGCGTTCCATTTAAATTTGAATCTAGATAATAGGTACTACTGTATGTAATTGCAGGTAATGCAGATAAAACATATTTTTTAGACCACTGCTCACCACAAGCATTCGAAACACGACACTGATAGGTGCCTGCAGCAGTTGCAGTAGTTGAGTTTGTTGTTTGTCCGGTTAACAATGCTCCATCTTTGAACCATTGGTAAGTAAGAGGAGTTGTTAGCGAACTTGCGGTGATGGTAAAGTTATATTGACAACCCAAAAATGTATCTAAGCTTGTAGAGGTAATTAAAATTCTACAAGGATCGCCCATATATTTTGCCAATACAACATTGTCTTCTGTTGCAACGTTAAAAGGTAAGTTTGGAGCTAGTTTAAGGCTATCTACATTGTGGGTATTTCTATAGCTTCCTGCTACTACAATACTTGACGTATCTATAGCAGCTATTCCATTGAAATTATCGTTACTGTTGATGCTATTTGGAAAAATAGCAGCGTAATCTAACGATAGGTTAGGTTTGTATTTTGCAAAATAAGGATCGATAGAACCCGAACTTGATCTTGAATATATTCCTGTTCCATTTTGGAAATCTACATATCCACCCACACTACCCGATATGAAGTAATTTCCTCTTTTATCAACAGTAAATCCTGATACATATAAGTTGGCTAAAGAATTGGCTGAGTCCACCAATAATCTAGGTGCTTTATTGGTAATGTTTAAGGCTCCTGTTTGTTTATTATAATGTAAAAGATAATTGTTATAGTACCCATGTGGTGAAGATCCTGCAGGAGAAAGGGTATTATAGTAACTTCCATCTATAGGGTAAGTATAAGTTGCATTTCTACCGTAATTTGTTTGAAAGAGTAAAGCAATCTCGCCTGTTGGCGTTGACTCAATCAACATTTTTTGAGCACCTGTTTTAAATGGTCCTCCCCATATAGGCGTAAAGTTGGTAGTTCTATAAGCAATTAAGGCATTTTCTTCTTGTACTAATAATGCAGGCGATGCTCCTTGATTGTAATCTACAGCCGTTGCGGTATTTGCATGACTGGTAGCCCAATACAATGTATCTCCGGATATTGCAAAATCGTTAGAGCCAATAATCCCACTGCCAATAAATTTATAACTCAATAAAGTAAACGTTGGCGAAAGGCGCATAAGCCAATCTGTTGTAGCATTGATTAACGTTGTAGCAGATTGAAAACCCGGTGCCGGGTCAATATCAGCTCCTATACCTGGTCCCGAAAATCCTGGTGCAGGACTAGTTCCGGCCCTTCCACGAACAATGAGATTGCCATTTTTATCAAAGATACAATTAGTAACATCGTAACTTGAGCTTCCTCCATTATTACCTGAATTGGCTAGTCCATAACTATATTGCAGTCCGCCAGCAGGATTATAAATATTTATAATCGCTCCTCCATTACTTCCAACTACAGCCACAGAGCCGGTTGGAGAAACATCAAAATCATTCACTGCAGTAGCTACAATTGGAGTAACCCAAATGAGTTGTTTTGAAGGGGTGTATTTAGCTACATACCCACCCGCACTTGCCAAAGGACTGGATGCAGTTCCCGGGTCAAAATCTGCAGTTACATCTGAATATCCTGCTATGTAAATGTTGCCAAGTGAGTCTGTCTTTACGTTTTTTACGTTTGACTTAACTAAGCCAAAACTCCAGGCGTGCTGAGGTGCTAACTGTTGTGCAAAAATGCTGCTCGGGACTAAAAGCCACAGCAGCGCCATCATACAACCCGTTAGCGCTCGGTTGCGATGTCTTGTCTTTGTTTTGATTTTATTCATGATTGTTGTTTTATGCTGCAAAAGTGCAACCGAACCGGTCTGCTTTACTATTGCATCTTGTGAGTGGTAGTATTGAACTTGTGAATGGTATTGTCTGTTTGTCGAAAAAAAAATCCCGATGTCGTTACAACACCGGGATCACACAAAACCGACTCATGAAAATTATTGCTTGATAAATTTCTTTGTGGCGATTGTACCTTTATTATCAGTTAATCTAGCAAAGTAAATACCTGCTTGTAATTCAGTAATATTAATGCTTTTGCTTGAGAACGATCCTTCTTTGATGATGTCGCCAATTGGGTTGGTGATTTGAATTTTCTCAAACGTAATTTCGCTTGATATATGCAATACATTATTGACAGGATTTGGATAGATTGTTAAGTCTAAACTTGATACATCATCGATGCCTACACTGTTTACATTTACTGTATTTGAGATTGCTGAACAGTTGTTGGCATCCACCACTTGAACAGAATATGCTCCATTGCTTGTTGTAGTATACGTATTCAAATTCGGAGCTGCAATATTAGCTCCATTTAACTTCCAAAAATAATCTGTAAAGCCAGCAGTAGCAGTTAAATCTAGCCCATTCTGCGTGATGCTTATGTTAATTGCCGGACGTACAAATAAGTTCAAAGTAATCACCGAATCGCAACCTATTGCATTTGGGATGGTTCTAGTATAAGTACCAGTTGTACTCAGTGTTTGAGAACCGAAAGCGTATGTTGTTCCAAAACAAATTGTATCATTCTTAGTTGATGCCGTTGCTTGATTGATGGTTAAGTTCAATGTAATTACTGAATCACAACCTGCAACATTTGAAATGGTATCTAAGTATGTGCCACTTGCTGTTAATGTGTTTCCGCCAAAACTATAGCTTCCACAAGCACTCTTGTTCACTGTAGAAGCAGTAGCTTGTGCAATGGTTACATTTAAGGTAATGAAACTATCGCAACCGTTTACACTGGTTAAAGTATCTAAGTAAGTTCCTGCAGTAGTAATGGTTTGGCCGTTGAAGGTAATAGCCGAACCATTACAAATGGGTTGCGTAATAGAAGTAGCAATACGCGGACGAACAGTAAAGGTCAAGGTTAAGATACTGTCACATCCAGATACAGACGTCAAGGTATCTTTGAACACACCACTTTGCGTTAAGGTAGCTCCGTTGAAAGTTGTACTTCCTCCAAAACAAACCGTTTGCGCAATGCTTCCTGTAATCTGCGGACGAACCGTTAAGTTCAAGGTTAAGAACGAATCGCAACCTGCAAGGTTTACAAGTGTATCTAAGTAAGCACCGCTTTGAGAACGAGAAATACCGTTAAACATTACCGACTGACCAAAGCAAATCGTTTGATTGTAACTTCCTGAAGTTGGTTGTTTGATGCTGATAGTTTTAGTAGCAGTAGCGGTACATCCTGCACCTAAGCTAGCTGTAACGGTATAAGTAGTAGTTGTAGTAGGCGAGAAGGTAGCAGAAGCATTAGATCCTCCACCATTACTCCATGCATAAGTGTTTCCTCCGTTAGCTGTAAGCGTGATAGCACTTCCAGAACAAACAGCGCTTACTCCCGAAATTGTTGGAGTAGGAATTGCAGATACACTTAGGTATGCAGATTGGCTACTTAACGAACCACAACTACCACCGCTGATTTCGCATACATAGGTTCCTGTATCGGATAAGGCAACACTACTTAAGTTTAATGTAGCAGCAGTTTGTCCGTTGATGTTAGTTCCATTTTTTTTCCATTGATAGCCGGTGCCTCCTGTTGCTGCTACTGAAAAAGTGGCTGATTGACCAACACATTTAGATTGCGCTTGGGGTTGAGAAGTAATGGTTATGCTATTCGAACTAACCGTTACCACTGCTGCCTTTGAGATAGAGCGACTACAACCTACTGATAATATACATGTATAAGAACCTGCATCAGCCGCTTGAATATTGGCTTTTGTAAATGTAGCTTGATTTGCACCTGCAATGTCTACCCCATTTTTTTGCCATTGAAATGATGCTGTAGGCGATTCAGCAAGAACAGAAAGTGTCAAATTGTTTCCCGCACAAAGTGAAGCATTTTGTGGATGCTGCGTAAATTGAGGAGCGTTCATTAATGCTGCAATTTCTACTGGGTTCAATTCCTTAGAAAAAATATTAATCTCGTCCATTTGTCCTATGAAATTATCAGAAGGATAAGCGGTAGTACCACCACCCAAAATATCGCCCAAAATAAATGATGAGCCTGTGGCCGACTGAATAGTTGGCTTTGCAAAATTTGAAAATTGAGCAGCTAGAGTGCCATTAACAAATACTTTCATTAAGCCACCACTAAAGGTCATAGTGTAATGAAACCAATTCGTGTTTATAGGGCTAACGGCTGGTGTATTGTTTCCAAAGGTGTTGTAAGTATAATTACTTTGTAAATAGTCTCTGCAAAATATCCCACTGGAATCGATTACTTTACTGTAAAATTCATTGTTGCGGTTGATATTGGTTCTTTTGAACCAACCACTAATGGAAAGTACATTTGCACCGTTCATTGCCGTTATGTCGCCCATATTGATAGTACCATTCGCTGTACCATTGAAATCATAGGCACGATTAATATTTCCATTTCTATCAGTCGTTAATGTGCAGCCTGCATTTACAGTGCCGTTGTTTGAAGTAGAAACTGCATTATTGGCATTTCCACTCATTGGGTAGGAGGCTATTACAGTCGAAAAATCAAATAGTGTAACATTAGTATTGGTGGTAATCGTAAATGTAGCGGTATTTAAACAGCCGCCATTCAACGAAGCTTCACAGGTATATGTTCCTGCTTGAGCGGTTGTATAATTATTTATTGCAAGGGTATCGTTATTTGAATTTGGAATTGCCACCCCATTTAATTTCCAAACAAAATTATTGGCCGATGGAGCTTTCACCCACAGTAAACCTTGTGAGCCTGTGCATAGCGATAGATTTCCGGATTGAGATTCTATACTTCCAAATTTTAGTTTGATTGTTTTTGAAGAATCTGTACCACAAGTGGATGAGCTTATATAGCATTTGTAGGATCCGGTATCAGTTGCAGCCATAGTGTTTAAAAATAATGTGTCGTTATTAGTACCTACTACAGTTCCATTTTTTTTCCATTGGAAAGTAGAAGCTGCGTTGGGTGCTGTTACAAATAAAAATTTGTTATCCCCAGTACAAAATCGAATAACTGTGTCAGACTGTGCTGTTGGCTTGTTTCCTGTAAGTACGCCTATTGATTGTGTTCCTGATGTATAGGTGTTTGGGCAACCATTCACATTGTTTTGAATGTACACATAAATGTTTCCTGAAGCGTTTGCCGGAATTGTATAATTACCATTGCCGGGAATAAGCTGTGATCCTCCAGGATAGATAAGTGATGCCATCCAATTGGCATTGGGTAGGTAGATACTGCTTACTTGAACTGTTATTGAGGTCCCCGCACAAGGCGTATAGTTGGAAAGTGCAATAGTAGGTGCATTTGGAGCTGGGGTACATTGTGCCCATCCGTTATTTAGGATGCCTACGGTGAATAAAAGTAAGACAACTGTTTTTTTGAGATGTCTCAACACTATCGAATATGTAGTGTCTGGTTGTTGGTTTAAAGATTTTTTCATAAATATAATTTTGTGTTTTATAATGATGCAAAAGTGCATCCGAACCTGTCGGCTTTACTATAACATCTTGTGAATGGTAATATTGAACTTGTGAATGGTAGTTTTTTTACAAAAAAAAATCCCGATGTCATTACAACACCGGGATCACACAAAACAGACCCATGAAAATTATTGCTTAATAAATTTCTTTGTGGCGATAGCGCCTTTAATGTCGATTAATTTAGCGAAGTAAACACCTGCTTGTAATTCAGCAATGTTAATGCTTGTACCTGATAGTGTCTCCTCTTTAATAATGTTGCCGATTATGTTTGTGATTTGAATTTTTTCAAAGACATTATCACTCGATATATGCAATACATTATTAGCCGGATTTGGATATAACGTAACTCGTGTATTAGACGAAAGTGTGTTTACACCTGTTGGATTGTTTGTTGTAGTGAAAGATGAAGTTGTAGAACATCCATCAGCATTCGTTACCGTGAAATAGTAAAACGTATTGGGTGCAAGATTAGAGAAAGAAACGTTTCCTGTTCCGCTTCCTGAAGTAATCGTATCCGATTGAAGGATTACTCCATCTCCATCTTTAATACTTACAACAGTAGGTCTTGCTGCATTTGAAATCGATATACTTACACCTGTGTATTGTGCAGTAGCGTTTACATCTGGATTCACGCAAGCAATTGACGAATCGGCATATACCACATCTACTTCATTTGTAGTTAATGCACGGTTATAAATCATTAAATTGTCGATAAATACCGAGTCTTGTTTAAAGAATTGACCTAGAAATAACTGCCCAGTACTTGTGTTTAATCCCGAAACAGAAGTATACCCAATGAGTGTTTTGTCGATGTTCATATACAGAATTGAATTCTCAACGGTGATTAAAAAGAAGTGCCAGTTTGTATCTAATGGTGTATTGAATACATAATCATTTGAACCTCCTCCCCAAGTATAGGCGGTGATGTTGCTTGGATTGTCGTTTTTGATGTCTAATCCAAATGCACTTTTAGGCGCAAGTCCTGTATTGATTCGGTGAAAACGGAAAATCTGCGAACTTGTAACTTTCGGCATTTTAGCCCAAAACGCAATGGCTCTATCTCCGCTTCCTAGCGCAATGGAATCTCTTGTTTTTAGCGAATTACTGATAAACGTAGTTGCTGGTTTTGGAGAACCTCCACAGGTGGTCAAAATCGATTTTTCTATGGAAAGCAAGAGATAGGCTTTATTGTCTCTACCTTTGCGATCTTTCGTATAGGCCGGTGGTAAGTTATTCACTCTTGTGTCGAAGCAATAATCAAGCGAATCGCTCACTAATGGCGTTGCGCCACTTACTTCATTACTTAAGTTGCCATCAAAATGAAAATGGTGAATTAATCCATTCGTTGGAATCTGAGCATCTGCGCCAATGGCTAAACCTAATGCAACTAAAGCAGTGTAAATTTTTTTCATGTTGTTTATTTTTGTGCTGCAAATATGTTGCGCTATGCTCACGCTTTATTCCTCTAACTTGTGAATGGTAAACTTCAACTTGTGAATGACCGATTATTGATTCAATTGGTTTTGAGGTAGGCTAGAAATGCCTTTTTCTGCTGACGTGCAATGGGGAAAACTAAAGTACTATATTGAAGTTGAACTGTTGCTGTTGCTAAATCAATTCTTTCAATGGTATTGATGTTGATGATATACGATCGATGTATTTTATAGAAATCTTTTGTATCGAGTAACTGCATGGCAGCACTTAACGATAGTGCTGTTTTTACCTTTTTATTGTCTTTCAGCAGAAATACACAATAAATGTTTTCAGCCATAACGGCTACTATTTCATCTTGCGCTATAAAGATGAGCTCATTTCCTGTTTTCAATTGAATTCTGTTCCCCGCCATTGTGCCCAAAGTTGATGGATTAGCCTTTATATTTAGGCTCAAAACTTGTGAATGGTTGTTTTCAACTTGTGAATGGTAAGTTAAGTAAATGTAGATTCAATATTTTTGCCGACAATCGTATATTACCACAGCAAAAAAGCGTAGCGTTTAAATTGGTGATGTAGCAGAGTTTAAAAATATACAATTACACGATGGCAGATATAGTGGCGTTAAAGAAAGAGATTTTAGCTTGTTTAAACGATAATCGACCCAAGGCTGTTGCATTGGCCGAAGAGTTATTGAAGATAACTGCTGCAATGGATGATAAAAATCTATATGCACAGGCACTAACGCTCATGGTGAGAGCCAATGAACAGTTTGGGAATTATAGTCCTGTAGGTCTTACTTATTTAGATGAATTGATTGAATTTACGAATGCGAATTTTCTGATTAAAGAACTCTTAGTTGCTTATAATTTTAAGATAACACATTATTTGTCTGTTGACCTCAATACGTCTGAGCGCTTTTGTGATAAGGCATTGGTAGTACTCAACGAGTATGAAGATACAACATTGGACCTAACCACAGAACGACTTACCTACAATTACAATTTTATTCAATTATGTATCCGAAAGCAAAAGGAACTCGAGCAAGCACTTGCCATAGCACACGAGAGTTTAATTAAAGCACAAGCAATAGACGATTATCAATTACATTGCTTATTTCTACAGTCAATAGCCATGCTGAATTCCGTTTTAGGAAATCAAGAACAATCGGTTGCTTATATGGAAGAATTAATATTGTTGGCAATTAAGCAAAACGATTTTGGAAACATAGCCGGAGCTTCGGGTTACGTTGCTTATGTATACTATACGTTAAAGAATTTTGAAAAGGCAGAAGAAAAATTTAATCAGTCGGAACATTATGCCCGTCTGATGCATAACATTCATGCGGTGATTAACGTTGTGCTTCGCAAAATTAGAATGTATTTAGAACTGGGAGAAACCGGTAAGGCTGCCCAATCCATTGCTGATATTGAACCCAGTATCGTTGAGGCTAATGCAACTCGCTCTAACAACGTGTTTGCGTTTTTGAAAGCTGATTATTGTGCCCAAACCAAAGATCATCAAGGTGCTTTATCTCTTTTAGAATCTTTGGCAGCCGATGAATTATACATTGCCGATAGGAATGAACGTATGCATGTCTATCAGAAATTACACGAACAGTATAAGTGTATCGGGGATTTCGAAAAGGCTTATACTTATTTCGAAAAGTTCTATAACATCCGATTAGAAATTACGGGTGACGAGCGAACAAAAACGATGTCGGAGTTACAAACCAAATACGATAGCGAACGAAAGGAGGCGCAAGTAAAACAACTGCAAATCGATAACCTCAACAGCGAACTGCGTTTGCTCAAAAGTCAGATGAATCCGCATTTTATGTTTAATGCCATTGGTTCGGTAAGTAATTTGATGCAAAGTGGGAGAGTAGACGAGGCGCAAGATTCGTTACGTAAATTTTCGCGATTGATGCGCAGTACATTGGAACAAAGTCAGGGGGATGATATACTCTTAGAAGATGAAATAGATTTTTTGAGCAACTATTTACATCTCGAAAAGTTGATTTTAGGCGATAACTTTTCATTCACAATAACGGTAGATGATTCCATCGATGTTACTTACGAACGCATTCCTTCGTTGATTTTGCAACCTATTGTTGAGAATGCCTTGAAGCATGGTTTACGCACCAAACAAGGGGAACGCAAATTGAATATTTCTTTCACTTTAGAGGAGGATAGCGAGCAAACTACAATGCAAATTTTGATCGATGACAATGGCATTGGTCGTAAAGCATCCGCAGAACTCAATAAAGACCGAAAGCAACATCAATCGTTTGCTACAAAGTCGATTGATGAGCGTATAAAGATCATTAATACTACAGCCGAGTTTGAGAAAATTACACTGTCTTTTATTGATAAAATAGATGCTGAAGGTGGAGCAACCGGCACAAGTGTTTTAATAAACATCTTAAGTTAATTCCAACATGACTACAAGTGAGATAAGTGTTTTAAAAAATAGACTATTACAAGTAACACAACCTGCTGAGCGTTTGTTGCTGTTAAAGACTTTAGCAGCAACTGCATATGAGGTCAACGATCCTGAAGCTGAAGAAATTGCATGCGAATGGGTTGCATTGAGTAAGCAACTTAACGCTATTGATGCATTGTGCAACGCATTACGTGTTTTAGCAGAAGTTCGAATTCAATCCATGAAAATTACTCCTGATGAAGAGGATTGTGTTGACGAACTCATTGCCCTAACACTAGATTCTAGTTTGTTTGCCGATCTTGTTCATGCGTGGTATTTAAAATCTATGTATCAATTAGGAAGATCTGAATTGGATGAAGCAATACATTCATTGCACATCGCCAAAGAAATACTCGATACGCAAATCAATGATGAAGATATGCGCTATAGCGATTTAAACTTAGATATTCTTTATCAGCGCACCAGTATTTTATATCGTACAGGAACAGACTATGCCGATGTTTTACGGTTAGCAATCGAAGGTCTTGAAAAATCTACTGCGATAAAAGACATTGGTAGACAATCGTGTTTCTTACAATCGTTAGCATTGATTACCGGGAAAATGCAAGATTTTGAATCTAGTATAGGATATATAAATCGCTTTATTGATCTAGAGAAGTCACAAAACGGGCACATGAATTTGTTAGGTGCTTATCGTCTTAAAGCAAGTATGTATGAGCAACTTAATGATTTTGCTGCTGCTGAAAAAGCCTATACTGCTGCCTCTGAACAAGCTAAATTGTTGAACGATGTACTTTCTGATTTTTATATATCGAGTAAAAAAATTCCGGTATTAATCAATGATAACCGCTTGGAAGAGGCGAAAATATTGGCGATTGAGCTTTTATCGCTGATAAACAATAAAAGTGTAGTGAAGAGTGAGGCTGAGATTTATTTTTACTTAGCGGATATTGCCCAGAGGCAGAATAATCCGCAAGAGGCAGTAACTATTCTTGAAAAAAACAAACAGTTGTTTTTGGAACGAGACGATAAAGTTTTGTTGCAAAACATTACCGCATTGCTGCATAGCGCTTACCATCAATGTGGTGATGATACAAATGCTTATAAAGCACTCATAGAGCATCAAGCATTGACAAAAAATATCTATGCAACTGAAAAATCTAAAGAGTATGCCCAACTCCATACCCGGTTCGAAACAAAACAAAAAGAAGCGCAACTCAAGCAATTGCAAATCGACAACCTCAACAGTGAACTGCGTTTGCTTAAAAGTCAGATGAATCCCCATTTTATGTTTAATGCCATTGGTTCAGTAAGTAATTTGATGCAAAGTGGGAGAGTAGATGAAGCACAAGATTCGCTGCGCAAGTTTTCGCGGTTGATGCGCAGCACATTAGAACAAAGTCAGGGCGATGAAATTGTTATAGAAGATGAAATTGATTTTTTGAGTAACTATTTGCACCTTGAAAAGTTGATTTTAGGCGATAACTTTTCATTCACAATAACGGTAGATGATTCCATCGATGTTACTTACGAACGCATTCCTTCGTTGATTTTGCAACCTATTGTTGAGAATGCTTTGAAACATGGTTTACGCACAAAGCAAGGCGAACAGAAATTGAACATTGAATTCACTATGGAAGATAATGACGAGCAAACTATAATGCAAATCACAATTGAAGATAATGGCATTGGTCGTAAAGCATCGGCAGAATTAAACAAAGACCGAAAACAACATCAATCGTTTGCTACAAAATCCATTGACGATCGAATCAAAATTATCAATACCTCTGCCGGTTCCGAAAAAATGAAAATGGAAACAATGGATGTAATGGAAGATAATGTAGTGCTTGGAACAAAAGTTCAGCTGTCCATTATACAAGGATAATTTAGCGCACTCGAATTTTCTCCCATGCTTTAACGAAGCTGTCTTTTCTATCGCGGGCAATAGGCACTTGTGTTTCGTTTTCCATAATGGCAGTTCCTCCATCCGATTTAATAAACTGCTTTATGCCTTTCAAATTCACCAAATAGGAGCGATGTATTCTAAAGAACGACATTTGTTCCGTCAATAATTTTTCAAACGATTTTAAGGGCTTTGAAACAACAATTTTTTTGCCGTTAGCCAATTCAACTTCGGTATATACATTATCGGCTTTCATCACCAAAATGTCTTTCATCTCTACAAACACTACACCATCGGCTAGCGGTAATGCAATCTTTTCGAAAGTATTGTTTGCAATCGATGCTTTAAGTGCTAAGTTTCGCTCGCTCTGTCCGAAATTCAATTTCTTCTCTACCTTTTTTATCGCCTTTTCAAGCAGTTCTTTCTCCACCGGTTTCAGCAAATAATCAATAGCCGATAACTGAAAAGCACGTACAGCAAACTCCGAGTAACTCGTAACATAAATCAATTCGAATTGAATATCTTCTTCATTAAAAAACTCCAGCAACTGCAAGCCTGTAATACCTGGCATGTCAATGTCTGAAAATACAATGTCGGGTTTATGGCGGTTAATCAATTTTACTCCCTCTGCTACATTAGAAGCAATATCAATTACTTCCAACTCTGGTGCCACTTCACCCAATAGTTTTTTTAGTGTTTCTTGCGCTAAAACCTCATCATCTATTATTATTGCTCGCATATATCTGTTGTTACAATGATATGAAAATGAATAGAGAACCAAAAAGTTCTACAGTAGTATTATTTCGGTATGTTATTCTAGAAACAAAAAATCCTGCCATAATGTTGACAGGATTTTTTGTAAATATCGAGTGAAACGATTATTTCGTTACAGCGAATTTGCCATTCACTAAAGTTTCATTTTGTTTGTTCACTACACGGAAGAAATAATTTCCGTTAGCGAAATTACTTACGTTGAACATAGTTTTGTTGTTTTCTATTGCTTGTGTACTGATAACCTTTCCGGTGATATCTAACATTTGAATAGTTGTTCCAAACAATTGTTGATCCGTTTCAATGTTCAATACACTACTTGCAGGATTAGGATACATATTGAAAAGTATATCTTCAGAAATCTTATCAATAGAAGAGCAAACTTTCACAACAATAGTCTCTGTTGCGCTAGCTGTACATCCATTATTATCTGTATACTCATAAGTAATAACTGTATTTGCTGTTCCTGCTGCAGCCGGGTTGAATGAACCACCGGTTACACCAGTTCCCGAGAATGTTCCACCTGCAGGTGCTCCACCACCTAAATTAATTGCTCCTGCATTCTTACACAATGTATCCGGATTGCCGGTTAATGTAACCGTTGGAAGAGGATTTACAATCACGTTTACAACCTCTGATGTATCTTTACGAGATCCATTGGTAACCTCAACACTATACGCACCTGAAATTGTAGCAGGGAATCTATCAAATGATGCACCCGGAATAGCTGCATTGTTGTTTAACCAACGATACGAATAGCCCGGAATGTTATCTGTTTCAAAACGAACAGTATCACCAGCGCAAACCGATTGAGGTCCAAATAAATTAGACGGACGGATATACGCTTTAAATGCGGTGTCTAAACCTAAAAATTTCAAATCATCAGCCCAAAGTGTAGATCCTTTTACGCCACCTCCAAAGCTGGCACTAGACAGTAATTGAATGTACAATGTATCCGGTGTTAATGCAGATTGGTAGTTGATTTTTCCTTTCAAAACAATATAGCTGCCTTGTGGAGTTGCAGAAAGTTGTGCGTTACCTACAACCAATCTTCCGTTAGGACCAGGTACAGCTTTAGTTAATGTAACAATTGCACCTCCTGTATCAGGGGCAGCCGTTCCGCTCGTGTACTTGTAAGCGAATGAGAAAGAATCCGGACGATCAGTATATCCGATTCCTTTTAAATCAAGATTTTGTGTAGCAAAATTCAATGTTAATGTTCCTAAGCTTGTAACGCCCGGTACTAAAATCGTTTGACCAAGTAACGCAATAGTTACTGAATCTGTTTTGCAACGAAGTGATGCTGCACCAACATAAACATCTGGGGCGTTGGTTTCTTTTTCTACCCCACCCGGATCTGTACCCGAAATACCTTTGATAATGGCATCAGAGTTACCCCATCCATCAGGATTACCGCCAGTCCAGTTTTCAAAACCGGCATTCGGCATTTGTGTTTGAGCAAAAGAGCTCATCATTGAGGTGATAAGTACAAAGAGAAATAGAAATTTGGATTTCATAAGTGTTTTTATTTTCTGTGAATGTAATTCAAAATTCAATATAGCGTATATGTTGGTGAAAAAAAATATATACACAAATTTAATGCTGTAGTTTATACTAAGAAAAGTGCCTACTTTTTGTTTGTCAAAAGACTTTTAATCACCTCACTGGCTAATACACACCCGAAGATGGCAGGCAAATACGAAATGGTGCCAATGATTGACTTTTTAGCTCCACCTTCTACCTCCCGAACTCTATTATAATCGGGCTGTTCGCTTGAAAATACAGCCTTTATCCCACGGTAAACCCCCTTTTGATGAAGGCGTTTCCTTACTTTATAGGCTAATTTGCAGTTAAAGGTTTTGGAAATATCGGTCACCTGAACCTGAGATGGATCCAATCGCCCTCCGGCTCCCATGGAACTGATAAACTTAATTTTATGATTGTAGCAATAGTGAATAAGCGCTACTTTCGAGGTAAGCGTGTCGATGCAATCTACCACAAAATCATATTGATTGACCTTAAACAAATCGATAAATTCTCTTTCCCCAACAAAATCTCCAATCACCTGCAATTGTATTTCCGGATTGATGTCTAACAATCGCTGGCGCATAACCTCTGTTTTCTTTTGTCCGTCAACACTCGCTAGGGTTATAATTTGGCGATTTCTATTGCTAGCTTCTACCACATCGCCATCAATTATCGTCATACGGCCAACTCCGGTTCGGGCAATCATTTCGGCACAAATACCACCCACACCACCTAATCCAACTACCAAAACATTACTGTTGATTAGTTTTTTTAAATCCTCATCGCCCAGCATTAACTGGGTTCTCGACATCCAATACGGAATTTCCATAGCTATTTATATACAATACGAACTAAAAAAAATCGTTTTTAAAAACAAAACATTAATTTCATCTGCACTTAATTTCGTTTGATGCCTCTTTTAAAACGTTTTGGTAAAATTAATGTATTGATTCAAATTCAATATTTCTTTTTGATGCCACCTCAGCATCTCATTCGAAATATTCTTTTCTTCGTGGTATTCTTTTCATTCCAATCGTCAATATTTGCTGCAAAAGATGCATTTAGTCTTTATTTAAATCTAAATGAATGCGAAAACAATTCGCTTCATATTGTTATGCGAACACCACCTATCGAGCTTAGAAAAGTTCGATTTGTAATTCCTTCTAATATTCCGGGTACTATATCCGAATTAAAAACGGGTAAGCTGTTTTCCAATATTCGAGCCTATAACACGGCCAACGAAGTATTAACGGTTGAACCCTATTCAATGAATGAATACGAAATTATCATTCACGGACAATTAGCCCGAATAGAATATGACGTACACGATTCATGGCATTTTCAAAATGGCAATTTAATTCTTCCGCAAATTGGTACCAGCTTCAAACCCGGCACACAATTTTTATTGAATTTTCATGCTTTAGCCGGCTATATTCAAGGGTTTGAAGATTTTCCTTTTCATGTTGAAATTAAGAAGCCGCATCAGTTGTATACTATATCCGGATTAGATATTACCATGAACGATTCGATAGATATTGCTGAAGCAGAGCAAGGATATTTAGAACTCATCGATAACCCGATTTTATATTCTAAAGAGAAAGAGCGCACTTTTATTGTCGGAAAAACAAAATTTAAAATCGGCTATTATACGGAAGGAGTAGACAATCAATCTTTAACAATCGAAAAAGTATTGAAATCGGTGTGTGAATCAGCTAATGCTTACTGTGAAGGGTTTACGGAAAAACAATACACCTTCATTTTAAATTATGTATTACCGGAAAGTGATCCATTTAAGGCGGAAGAGGCTTTTGGTGCAGTAGAGCATTCCAAATCGGCCGTATTTTATTTTCCTATTACCAACAACATGTACAAATTTGAACGCGACTTGTCTTACACTTGCGCACACGAATTAATGCATTTGTTCGGTCCTTTGAAAATGCAAACCGATGTAACCAGTAAAATCAATTTCAGAGCCAAAAGTCAGTCGGAAAATTTATGGATGTACGAAGGTTTTACCGAATATCTATCGCTCCAAATGTTATATCAACAAGAGCTGATTACTGAAACGGAATTCATCAACGAAATTCGCAACAAAATCAACTTGGTAAACTACACTGAAAACTATGCCCTATCCGATGCCAGTAAAACCTGCTATTTGGAGGGTAACGAGAAAATGTATAAATCGTTTTATACCAAAGGGGCACTCATTGCTATGATGATGGATTTGAAATTAATGAAGTTGAGCAAAGGTAAAATGAGTTTGAAATCGTTGCTTATCGATTTGCAATCGGCTTCTCGCGAAAACTATGTGATGCGAGATGAACAAATGACCGATGAGTTGGCTAAATATTCCTATCCTGAAATCAAAGATTTTTTGCAAAAGTATGTGCGTG
Source organism: Chitinophagales bacterium (assembly GCA_044226285.1). GTDB lineage: Bacteria > Bacteroidota > Bacteroidia > Chitinophagales > LD1 > CALAYL01. The sequence continues at coordinate 325,747 of JBGAHI010000005.1, forward strand.
ATACTATCAGCCTAAATTACAACGAGTATTTGAGCTCTATAGGTTGGAAATATGAAACACAGAAAACGGATACCTCCAAAATGTATGTGAGCGCAGTTTACCGTTATTCCAAATCCACTAAAGAATACTTTTTAGCCAATATTTCTATTGATCAAGTAGGTTTTCGTGAAGGCGATGTGCTATTGGCTATTAATAAAAAGAAAGTCACAAAGGAAAATTTAAATAGTCTCATCGATAAATACAGTGCCACTAATTACAACAAACAGGTTACGTTTTTGGTGCGTAGAAATAATAAAGAAGTAGAACTCTCGGGCCCTCCGATTCTGGTAACCAAAAACCAGAAGAACATGATTGTAGTGGAGAAGAAAATAGAATATGAGAAGAACGATTTGCGCAAAATTTTCTCCGGTGGGGGCGGTTCTAGAAATCAGGCATTCCGCATTCTGAATTGATACAACCACTATCCCTTATCTCCTAAATTCTTAAAATTTGTAAACGCATTCGTCATTGGGCAATCAAATGCCTTCGATGACTGAAAATCACATACAGGTTAAGTTTGAAGCGTTAATGTTGCATAACCTATTTTTCGAAAACCATGATAACTATTTCTACCTCTGGAAGGAATGCTTTGCTGTGTATGCTTTTGTTTCTTTCTGCATTCACACTTCAAGCGCATAAAAAGTCGCCTCCTTTGAATGTGCCTAAAGTGAGTCGTTTGGGCGTATACCAAGGCTACAGCACAAAAACGTATCAGGGCTACGATTATTTTTCGAAGTACATACCCATGCGCGATAGTGTAATGTTGGCTGCTGATATTTATTTACCAAAAAAAATGGAGAAAGGAAAGAAGGTGCCAACACTGCTTTATTTAACTCGCTATGTGCGTTCTATTCGAGCTAAGTTTCCGTTGAGTTTGGTGAAAGACCCGGTTTTTGGGGTAGTGAAAGAATCTGAAATTGAATTCTTTACTTCATTTGGGTATGCATGTGTTGTTGTGGATGTGCGCGGAACCGGTGCTTCCCAAGGGGAACGAAAAATGGAGTTTAGCCCGGAAGAAATTGCCGATGGGAATGATGTGGTGAATTGGATTGTTAAACAAACATGGAGCGATAAAAATGTGGGCAGCACAGGTGTTTCCTATTTAGGCACAACTGCAGAAATGTTGCTCGTTAACCAGAACCCACATGTAAAAGCATGTATACCGCGTTCATCGATTTTCGATTTATACGGAACAGTTCTTTTCCCGGGTGGTGTTTGCCAAGGCCCGTTTGTAGAGGTGTGGGGACAAACAACGGAATCATTGGATAACAACGACTTCGATATTTTCGGAAAGAAATCGCGATTGGTAAAAGGGATACATTTTGTACAACACGATCGCAGACGGTTGATGCTAAAGCAAGCAATAGCTGCACATCAAAACAATTTTAATGTATCGGGTAGTTTAGAGTTTGTTGAATCCAGAAACGACTCATTAGAAGGTTTAGGGGCTTCCTGCGAAAGTTTTAGTGTACATACTTTTCTTGATGCTATTGAAAAGTCAAAAATCCCTATTTACCGTATTGGCGGGTGGTATGATGGGGCGTTGTCAAAGTCTTGTTTTGATGGATATCTGAATACCAATAATACTGTAAAAGTTTTGGTTGGACCATGGGATCATGGTGCTAGAAATAATGTGAGTCCCTTTGCTACTTCGAAACAGGTGGATTTTGATATTTATACTGAGATGTTGCGCTTTTTTGATTATTATCTAAAAGGCATCGATAACGGTATACAAAATGAACCGGTGTTTAGTTATTATAAAGTAGGGGAGGAGTCGTTTAGCACAAGTAATAAATGGCCAAGCGAACAAGCTAAGATGCAGCATTATTTTTTCTCTTCTGATAAGCAATTAGAACCGGAAGCATTAAATGTGAAAGTTGGCGATTTGAGTTATAAGATAGATTACACGGCTTCTTCAGGAATTACTTCCCGATGGAATAGTGTAACACCATTATCGATGAATGGTCCCACCAATTATGCCAATCGAGCAGAGGAATGCAAGAAGTTGTTATCGTTTGATGCAGATGCTACAACGATACCTTTTGAAATTTCCGGTTATCCGGTGGTGAATATATCAATTGCTTTCGATTCATCAGATGCAGCCGTGTTTTGCTATTTAGAAGATGTTGCTCCGGATGGTACGGTGACATATATTACAGAAGGTATGTTTAATCCCAAGTTTAGAAAGATAGCGGAAAGCCCTGTATATAAAAGCGTTTATCCTCAACATTCATTCCGAAATGAGGATAAACAAGCCATTGTACCCCATCAATTCATGGATATTACATTCGATTTACTTCCAATTGCTTACTTAATGAAAAAAGGACATAAACTTCGTCTCTCTATTGCCGGGGCGGATGAAACACATTTTGATTTTCCGGAACATCAGCCAACTGTGATGAAAGTAAAGTGCAGCAGTATGAATCCTTCATTTGTTCAATTGCCTGTAATTCAACATTAGCGATTATTTCACAATTGCAGCACTTCTTCTGTACAATGTGATATTGCCGTTTTGAATGATGTCTGTTTTTTTGATGGAGTGAATTATGGCATTTCCTTCAACATGCTTTATGACTTTCTTCCGCTTTGAAAAATTGATGTAGATGAAAACACTTTCTCCTCCAAAGCTTCTCTTATAGCCAATCACACCACTCGGTAAATCTTTATTATTAATCATCGTTAATTCTCCTTCTTTTAAAGGAAGAAGTGTACTGCGAAGTAATAGTAATTGTTGCGTTGCGTAATAAAGTGATGATGGGTCTTGTTGAGCGGTTGTTGCATTCACAAACCTAAAGTCTTTTTGTATGGGTAACCATGTTGATTGTCCATTAGTGAATCCTGCGTTGATAGTGGTATCCCACTGCATGGGTGTTCGCATTTCATCGCGATTAATACTCTCGTTTATCATGTCAAACAAAAAACGTGGAACGTGTTTGTATTTCTGTCCTAATGGATCGAGTGCATATTTGTAAGAACGTTTCACCCCCTGCATACCTATTTCTTCACCATAGTAAAAACAAGGTACAGCACGGGTTGTGAACTGAATGAACTGCACAAGCTTATACTTCTCGATATCTCCTTTTAATCTCCGTAGATTTCTTCTTCTGTCGTGATTACTAAATGTAAATACCGGAGAGAATGGTTTAGGGAAGTCGTTGTTTAATGTTGTAATCAACTTCGAAAAGTATGTAGGCGAGAAGCGCATACGTAACATTTCAAAATTGAATGAAAGTGTTATTCCGTCATTATTTTCTTTGCCTAAAAATTCACGTTGATGTTGATGCGAACCAAAAATTTCTCCTAACAACATTCGTCCTCCAAATTCTTCACAAACAGCCCGAAGTTCTTTGGCAAAGCGGGCATTGTCTTCATCGCAAATTGTTCTCTTGTGCGAAGGCGTATTACTTCTGAGTTGTGCATCTTCATATAAGGCATCAAACATATCTAATCTAAATCCATCTACACCTCTTTTTAGCCAAAAGCGAACAATGTCAAACATGGCTTTTTTTACTTCCGGATTTCGATAATTCAAATCGGGCTGGAAGGGAAGGAATGCAGCGTAATAATATTGATTTCGCGAAGCAACATAGTGCCAAGCTTTTCCACCCGTAACACTTTTCCAATTGTTGGGCTTATCGGTCCATAAATACCAATCTGCTTTTGGATTTGTTTTTGATGAAGCCGACTCGGTAAACCATTGATGTTGATCGGAAGTATGATTCATCACCATATCAAAAACGATTTTCATTCCCCGTTTATGCGTTTCAACGATCAATTGCTCTGCATCTTGCATGGTGCCGTATTCCGGGCTAATGGCCATATAATCGGAAATGTCGTATCCGAAATCTTTTTGCGGACTCGCATAAAAAGGGGAACACCAAATCGTTTTAAATCCGAGTTGTTGAATATAATCAAGCCTACTGATAATCCCTTGTATATCGCCAATGCCATCTCCATTGCTATCTTGATAGGAGCGTGGATAAATTTGATAAATACTTGTGCTGTGATACCAAGGAAGGGTATCGGTGTTATATTGAGCGAATAGAAAACTATGACAGAAGAAGAACAATGCAATTGAGCCTATTTTCTTAATGTGACGTAAAAAGGAATACATACAATTAGTTTAATCTGTTAGTTCAAGAAGTTGATGCGACCATGCCCTTGTTGTAGTCGCTAAGTTTTTATCGTCCATTAAATGTTGCCCGTACGAGGGAATCATTTGCTTTAACTTAGTTTGCCAAGCAGTACTCTTCATTTCTTTTGGAAAACATTTGGAAAGTACATCCAACATTATACTTACAGCTGTAGAAGCGCCAGGCGATGCACCAAGCAAGGCGGCAACACTTCCATCTTGAGAAGCTACTATCTCGGTTCCAAATTCTAAAACACCGCCCTCATCGGTATCTCTTTTAATAACTTGAACCCTTTGCCCTGCATCGGCCAATACCCAATCTTCGTTTTTGGCGTCCGGTACAAATTCGCGCAATGCATTCATGCGTTCCTCCATACTCATACTTACTTGTTCAATCAAATACTTTGTGAGGGCAACGTTATGTAAACCAACACCTAAAAGCGAGATGATGTTATGGGGAGCTATCGATAAAGGTAAATCTAAAAAGGATCCTTCTTTTAAAAACTTAGTTGAAAATCCGGCAAATGGCCCGAATAGCAATGCTTTGTCGCCATCAATCACTCGCGTATCTAAATGGGGTACCGACATGGGTGGTGCACCAATAGCGGCTTTCCCATATACTTTGGCATTATGTTTTTGAATTACCTTTTTGTTTTTGCAAATCAACCACTGGCCACTTACCGGAAAACCTGCAAAGCCTTTTGCTTCTCGTATGTCAGACTTCTCCAATAAATGCAATGCTCCACCTCCTGCACCAATAAAAACAAATTTTGCTTTTACTGTTTTTCGTTCTCCGCTGTTTTCATCTTTCACTTTTACTAACCATGTGCCATCTGCTTGTTTGGTCAGGTCACGTACTTCATGTTGGAGATGCACATTTACATTCGGACAATCTTCATCTACATGCTTAAATAGTATTTCAGTTAATGCTCCGAAATTCACATCAGTACCTATTTTAATGTGCGTGGCGGCTAATTTTTGTTTTGTATCTCGTTTAGCCATCACCAACGGAATCCATTGTTTCAACAGTTTATTGTCTTCAGTGTATTCCATGCTTTCAAACAAATGACAAGCTTTCAAGGCTTCAAATCGCTTCTTCAAATAAGCAATATTCTCATCGCCCCAAACTAAACTCATGTGCGGTATGCTATGAATGAAATTTCTTGGATTTGCAATATAATGTTGCTCACATAAATAAGCCCAAAACTGTTTTGAAACTTCGAACGATTCAATGATTTTTATGGCTTTTGAAATGTCAATGGAACCATCTTCTTTTTCGGGAGTATAGTTTAATTCACACAAGGCGGAATGCCCTGTTCCTGCATTATTCCATGCGTTCGAGCTTTCTAATGCAACAGCACTTAATCGTTCGTAAACTTCAATACTGCAATTCGGGTTAAGTTCTTTCAAAAAAATACCCAACGTTGCACTCATTATTCCACCTCCAATCAAAACAACATCAAAAATTGGTTCCTCCACTTCTTCCATGATTTTATTTGAGACGAAATTTAGCCATTTTTCTTTCGTATATGTAAAGGAAATTCATTTGGTTGATTTAAAAGAAAAAGCCCGATTTTATCGGGCTTCTTTGCTATCGCTATTTGTTTTGTGTTTATCTAATCAAGGTTATACTTCCTTTTTGCAATGGCATGGCATAACCGTTGATAAATGTAATACGCAATTCATAAACATACACCTGAGGGTTTTGTAACACTCCGTGGAATGTTCCGTCCCAACCAAACTGACTATCATTTGTGTCGAATACTTTTTCACCCCAACGGTTGTAGATAATCATGCTCATTTCTTTCCACAAGTTTTTCTTTCCATATATCTCGAAGATATCGTTAAAGCCATCACCATTTGGAGTGAATGCATTTGGAACATAAATCTGATAGTCCGGAATCACAGTAATCTTTACTGTATCGTGGGCTTTACAACCATTTGTATCAATTACCGACAAAGTATATTTAATAGTCGCTACTGTGTTCACTGTTGGATTGCTACAGTCGCTGCAACTCAAGTATACCGGTGGTGTCCAAGTATAACTAAGCGGTGCAGTGCTGCCATTCACAACAGGGTTCAACTGAATTGTTTCGCCCAAGTTGATCTCTACGGAAGTTAAGTTGGCGATGGAAAGACTTCCTCCTTCAACAATAGTAGACGATTGCGTTAATGTACAACCGTTGCCGTCAGTCACCGTGAGGTCATATTGACCGCCATGTAAACCGGTCAATCCTGATGCTGTAGAGCCGTTCGACCAATTGTAATGATACGGAAGTATACCTCCTGTTACACTTGGTATCACAAAGCCTTTGGCAACATCCGGACAAGGATTATCTTTTATAGCAATGGTCATTGATGGTTCTCCATCAATGTTTACGATAACATCATCAGAGGCAGTACATCCATTTGCAGGATCAGTAGCTGTTACAGTATATGTATTCGGGCTAGATACAACAGTCGAAGAAGAAGTGGCCCCATCGCTCCATGCAAAGCTAGCTCCACTTGCTCCTGAACTTGCTGTTAAAGTTACGGATGTAATTAAACAAGTCAATTTTGTGTCGACACCAGCATTTACAGATGGTGGTGTAATGTTTTGATTGACTACAACTTGATCTACAGATTGGCAACCATTCACAGCGTCAGTTACTGTCAATGAGTATGTATTCGGATAACTTGTTGATGTAGATGGAGTAGTTGCTCCATCACTCCAAGCGAATGTTGCTCCCGGAGTTGAAGATGAACCATTTAATGTAACTGTGGTAACAGCACAAGTTAATAGCTGATCAGGTCCGGCATTCACATTTGGGGCATTTACATTTGTTGTAACATTTACATTATCAGATGCAGTACAGCCGTTTACCGGATCAGTCACAAGAAGTGTAAATGTGCCTGCTGTATTCACCGTTGCAGCGGCTGAAGTCCCATTATTAATAGTTCCCGGTCCGCTCCATGCAAAGTTAACGCCTGCAGTTGTAGAACTACCGGAGAGCGTTGCAGAGGTATTTACGCACGTTAATATTTGATCCAAACCAGCACTTACGTTTGGTGCAACTGTATTTTGTGTAACATCAACTGCGTCAGCAGCTGTACAGCCATTGGTAGGGTCTGTAGCCGTTACGGTATAGGTATTTGGTGTTGTTACAGTATTAGCCGAAACGTTTATTCCATTGCTCCATGCAAATGTTGCTCCACTCACCGTTGATGTTGCTGAAAGATTAATCGATGTTACAACGCAAGTTAATAATGCATCTGCTCCGGCATTAATGGTAGGTGGAGTTATATTTTGTGTTACTACCACTGCATCGCTCGCTGTACAACCATTTGTAGGACTGGTAGCTGTTACAGTATAAGTGTTTGGAAGTGTTACCGTGTTAGTAGCTGTATTCACTCCATTTGACCATGCGAATCCAGCCCCAACTGCGTTTGAAGTAGCCGTAAGTGAAATCGAAGTGACCGTACATGTTAATGTGCCATCATTGCCTGCATTAACAGTTGGAGGTGTGATATCCTGCAGTACATCCACTTGGTCAACAGCCAAACATCCGTTGATGGTGTTAGTTGCTGTAACATAATAGGTATTAGGTGTTGAAACAGCAGTAGAAGCAGTTGGTGCTCCATTACTCCAGGCAAATGTTACACCTGGTGTTAAGGACGTAGCAGTAAGATTTACACTAGTAATAGCACAGGTAAGTAATTGATCAGGTCCCGCATTAATGTCAGGTGTATTTACATTAGGTGTTATATCTACTACATCAGATGCTGTACAGCCATTCAATAAATCTGTAACTGTTAGCGTATATGTTCCAACAACATTAATGGTTGGAGCAGCTGTACTTCCTCCGGAAACAATACCTGGTCCACTCCAAGCAAAACTTACACCTGGAGTAGAAGAACTACCAGAAAGGATGGCGGTAGCAGTAGTACAAGATATTGCTTGGTCTGCACCGGCATTTGCATTTGGCGGAGTGATATTTTGTGTTACTACCACCGCATCGGAAGCTGTGCAACCGTTATATGGATTCGTTGCAGTAACAGTATAAGTATTCGGAGTAGAGACAGTATTGTTTCCTGTATTCGTTCCGTTACTCCATGCAAAAGTTGCGCCTGTTGTGGTTGATGTAGCTTGAAGTACAAGCGAAGTTCTCACGCAATTCAGCACCGTATCAATACCAGCATTAATAGTAGGCGGAGTAATATCTTGTGTTACCGCTACTGCATCGGAAGCCCTACATCCATTGTATGGATTAGTAGCTGTTACTGTATATGTATTTGGAGTAGATACAGTATTATTCGCTGTATTCGTTCCATTGCTCCACGCAAAGGTTGCTCCTGAAGTGGTTGAAGTCGCTTGAAGTACAAGCGAAGTTCTCACGCAATTCAGTAACGTATCAATACCTGCATTCACATTAGGAGGAGTGATATTTTGAGTTACCACCACCGCATCAGAAGCCGTACAACCGTTTGCAGGATTGGTTGCAGTTACAGTGTAGGTATTCGGAGTAGACACTGTATTATTCGCTGTATTCGTTCCATTACTCCAAGCAAAAGTTGCTCCAGTAGTGGTTGATGTTGCTTGAAGTACAAGCGAAGTTCTCACGCAATTCAGCACTGTATCAATACCTGAATTAACAGTAGGAGGAGTAATATCTTGTGTTACCACCACCGCATCGGCAGCCGTACAACCATTGTAAGGATTTGTTGCTGTTACAGTATATGTATTTGGAGTAGATACAGTATTATTCGCAGTGTTTGTTCCATTGCTCCAAGCGAAGGTTGCATTGGTTATATTCGAAGTAGCTTGAAGTACAAGTGAAGTTCTCACGCAATTCAGCACCGTATCAATACCAGCATTAATAGTAGGCGGAGTAATATCTTGTGTTACCGCTACTGCATCAGAAACCGTACAACCGTTTTTAGGATTAGTTGCTGTTACAGTATATGTATTCGGAGTAGATATAGTATTATTCGCAGTATTTGTTCCATTGCTCCATGCAAAGGTAGCGCTTGTAGTGGTTGAAGTAGCTTGAAGTACAAGCGATGTTCTCACGCAATTCAGCACGGTATCAATACCTGCATTCACAGTAGGCGGAGTAATATCTTGTGTTACCACCACCGCATCGGCAGCCGTACAACCATTGTATGGATTAGTAGCTGTTACTGTATATGTATTTGGAGTAGATACAGTATTATTCGCAGTGTTTGTTCCATTGCTCCAAGCGAAGGTTGCATTGGTTATATTCGAAGTAGCTTGAATTACAAGCGATGTTCTCACGCAATTCAGCACGGTATCAATACCTGCATTTACAGTAGGCGGAGTGATATCTTGGGTAACTACTACAGCATCGGTAGCTGTACATCCGTTTGCTGTTCCGGTAACCGTATAGGTATTAGGCGAAGTTACTGCATTTGTTGCCGTATTAGTTCCGTTACTCCATGCATAAGTTGTTCCCGCAATGGATGATGTTGCATTTAGATTTAATGTAGTTCTTGTGCAATTCAAAAGAGTATCAACTCCGGCATTGATAACGGGAATAGGTTTTAAGGTTAGCGTAAAGGTATTGGTGTCTGGTCTGCAAGGACTTCCAAGTGGGTTGTTCGTTACAACTTTAATTGTTACAGTGCCGGCAGCAATATCAGCAACGCTTGGTGTATAAACGAAACTAAATGGAGATGCATTGGCTGTCGAAGTTCCAAATGTACCGGTTCCTAATGTAAGCGCTGTTACTTGTGTAGTCGAGCCTCCAAATGTTCCTCCCACCGTTTGCGTTAATCCTGCACAAATACTTGCTGATGTGCTCGACAATGACACTGTTGGCGGATTAGTACAACCACATGTACTGCCCACCACTATATTCATGGTATCAGAACATGTTCCGCTTAACCAAACATAACTGTATGTTCCGGCAGCAGAGAATGTTGTAACAGTAGAAGTAGCTGAAGTAGGCGTTGTAATTACAGACGTTCCAGGATTTGTGCTGAGCGATGTCCAAGTTCCTGAACCGGTTGCTGCCATGGTAGCACTTCCGGTTTGATAACACGCAACGTTTAAATCCGGTCCAGCATATGCCGGAGCTACGGTTACAGTGGTAGAGCCTGTTAATGTACAAGCTCCTGATTGAACAGTTACATTATAGGTTGTAGTTCCTGTTGGTGTAGCAATAGGATTGGTAATGTTAGATGCCGATAAAGAAGCGGTTGGCGACCAAGTATAACTTACTGCAGAACAATTGTTGAAACGCATATTCGGACGTTGTGTACTTGTTGTAGGTGAAGCTAATGTACAACCTACAGCACCGTCTGTTCTTTGATATACTACAGAATTAAAGCTAGTAGCTGTATAAAAGACATGGTCATAACCCGTATACGTTGAATTATCGTAGCATACTTCCACCAATAAGTTGGATGTTCCATCCCATGTGTAGTTAGTAGAGAAGTTGTAGCTATTCCAACCCGCAGTTGCAGTAACATTGGCGCTATAAACAGTGGAAAGTCCAGGTACAAAACTGGAAAGCGAAGTCAAGCTCGAACAACCCATCTTTATGGTAAATCCGGAGTATACGATAGTACTGAATTTACTGGAAACATTAAAATCTAATCTTGAAATCGGTCCGGGTTTTAAACCGGCAGCTGTTAACTCTGTAGCCAATAGCAAATACTGTACTCTTCCATCGCCATAATAACCTTGATACGGTGAGCCAACTGCCCCCGAAGTGCTACTCGTTCCGGTATTTGTGGTGGCTGTTCCAACAGTGGAAAGAGTGGGTGTAGTGCATGTTCCGCCTAATCCACAACTTGGTGGAGTAGCAGAGAAGTTTGTATTTAGTTGTACGGTTGTACCCGGACAAATAGATGGATTTACAGGTGTTACATTTAATGTTCCATTGCTTACGTTAATGGAAACACTAACGGTAGCTGAACAACCGGCTGCGTTTGAGGCTGTAACCGTGTATGTATTGCTTGCGGTTGGTGTTGCAATAGGATTATTGATGTTTATAGCGCTTAGTCCTGTTCCAGGAGACCAAGCATAAGTTGCAATGCCTGTACAACTGGCCGTTGTAGAATAAACAGCTCCTGTTGCAGGACTTGGACCGGCAGAGTAAAGTGTAGTGCCTGAAGGATTTTTAAATACGTAAGACACTTCTGACTCAAAACCACCAGAGCTATAAACTAATTGGATAGTAGCGCCTGTTGGAATAGCTAGAGTAACGGTGCTCGTACTTCCAGAAGCCAAAGTATAGGATCCAAAAGCCGAACCATTCACATTCACTACCAAATTTGCTCCGTTCCAACCATCACCATAGCTGTCGTTCAAAACAAGCGTGTAGTTACATGTCGAAACTTGTGCTACTCCATCTACATATAGTTGAGCAGTTAGCGGAACACTTGCCCCGGCACAAATGGTTGCGGTTGTAGGCGTTAATGATACTGTCGAAACCGAGGGCTTTGCAGAAAATGTATCTGTTGATGTACATCCACTAACGGTATATGTTACTATGTAGGTAATAGGTGACGAAATTGTCGCAGTTGGATTAGCAATACTTGGAGAACTTAACCCTGTTGCAGGTGTCCAAACATATGTTCCTCCTGTTGGATTTACTGAGGTGTTTAAAACTACAGTAGTAGGTGTTAATGTCTGACAATATCGTATGTTTTGGGTGGTTATATCTACCCCAATGACATCAATTCGAAAACCAATAGTTTGAACACTGTTGATCGGACAAGCATTATCTCTAATTTCAAAAGCAACACTATAACTTCCAATGGTGCCTACGGGTGGCGTCCAAGAGAATGTTGCTGTTTTGGGATTAGTTCCGGTTGTTGTAAGAGTTGCATTTCCCCCGGGTAAATTACTTAGGTTGGTTGAACCAATAGAAACGATTTGTCCGGCATCTGCATCTGCTCCGGTAATTTGGAACGATAAAGCGGACCCCGGGCATACCGTAAACAATTTAGTCGTAGTGTTGTAAGTTCCACCGGTAACATTGAGCGGTGCGGTAACAACAGGAGGGGTATTACTACAGTTAATTACAATTAATTGCATGTCGCGAATCACACTTCCAATAACTTGCCCTGAAGAATTATACTCCGTTACTTTCACCGTTACAATACCTTGCTGTGTTGCATTTGGAGTGAACGCCATTTGACCGTTAGTAGTGTTAAAATTGAACGGACCTGTTGATGAAATAGGATATGAAGGCGAGAATCCACTTGCGTAAGGTACATTAGTAGTTGCATCTGTTCGAGGGTCAATCAGCGAGTAAACAAGCGTGTTCCCATTGATATCTACTACTCCATCATTGTACGAGAACGGCTGATTTGCACAAATAAATGGTACAGGCGGATTGGAAAAATCCGGGGAACTATTCGTTGGAGCCAAAACATTATTCAACGTGGCTTCTACATATAAATCGTAACTATCGGGTGTTGTCGAGTTGGTAATGGCAGAGTTTCTACAGCATTCGGCAAAGCTAAATACCCAATCGGTACATTGTTGAAGTGTAATAATACCTGTATAGATATATTGTTGCAGCCCCGGAGTACTTCCTCCATTACAAGTACTTGTAGCTGTAGGACATAAAGGGGTTACTTCCTGAAAACTTTGTTGCGTAAGTGTTAAAGACGTGCTCACGCCACACGATGCTGAATTGATATCGATAATAGGACTTGTAGGTGCTGAAATTCCACTACAGTCTCTGTAAAATTTGAGTACAAATCTGTATTGCCCGTTCCCTAAGTAATCGTAAGTCAAATCCGCTCCGGAGGCATGCGATCCATAGGAGAATTTAAAAGCTATGGCGAAAAGCAAAAAGGCTAGGTAAAGTTTTTTCATTAACGTTAGGTGTAGTTATAGTATAGTTATAAGATTAAATATAACCCATTTTGGTTGCATTTTATGGCTCTTTACTCCTTATAGAATCATTTTTTTAATGGTATATTAATTTGTTTTAATATGATGGTTTTAATCACCTTGCGAATTGTTTAGTTACTATATTCGCAATCCAATGAATCAATTACATACCTTTACACTCGAAAACGGCCTTCGGGTTATCATTCAGGAAGATTTTACTACCCCTTTAGTGGTAGTAAATACCCTTTACCAAGTTGGTTCACGAGATGAAGAACCATCCAGAACCGGGTTTGCCCATTTGTTTGAGCATTTTATGTTTGAAGGGTCGATAAATATTCCCGAATTTGATGCTCCGCTTGAATTTTCAGGGGGAGAGAGCAATGCCTTTACTACATCCGATTATACCAACTATTACAACATTCTGCCTGCCCAAAATATTGAAACAGCCCTTTGGTTAGAGAGCGACCGAATGCTCTCTCTCGCCTTCGAACAAGAGAGCCTGAATGTGCAGAAACGAGTTGTGTGTGAGGAATTCAAGGAGCATTATATCAACCAACCGTATGGCGATGTATGGCATAAACTGTCGGCTTTAGCCTATAAAAAGCATCCCTATCGTTGGCCCACAATTGGTATTGAATTGGCCCATGTAGAGGAAGCCACAATGGAAGCTGTTGAGGAATTTTTTAAACGGTATTACCATCCCAATAATGCCATTTTAACGATTTGTGGAGGAATCAAAAAGGAAGAAGCGGAACGTGTTGTTCGAAATTGGTTTTCCGAAATTCCGGCAGGAAATAAGGTTGTGAGAAATTGGCCAATGGAAGATCTTCAAACGGAAGCTCGTGTGCTGGAAGTGCGTGCCGATGTGCCTTCGAATGCCATCTACAAAGCCTATAAAATGGGCAAAAGAACGGATACAGAGTACATTGCCCTCGATTTACTTCGCGATGCTATTGCTGCGTGCGATACCGCTTATTTGTACCTCGACCTAGTAAAGGAAAAACGTTGGATGAGCAGCATTACCTGCTATCTCACCGAGAGTTTAGATGAGGGTTTGTTTGTGATCGAAGGTAAACTTATGGATGGCATCGCCATTCAAGATGTTGATGCCGCAATTCAACAAGGTATTGCCAAAGCTGTTGCAGACCTTACTGAAAATGACCTGCAAAAACTGAAAAACAAAGTGGAAACCTTCTGGCGTTTTTCGGAAACGAATCTCACCAATAGAGCACATAACTTAGCTTTCTTTGAAATGTTGGGCAATGCAAACGACTATTTTAACGAATTGGAAAAGAATAATGCACAAACCCTTTCTGCAATAAAGGATATAGCCGGACGTGTTTTTCAAAATCAAAAGAGTAACACATTGTATTACATGAAAACCAATAACGTATGAATAGAACGGAAGCTCCTCCGGTGAAAATTGCCGATCACATCAACATTCCGCATACGGAAGAAATGGTGTTGAGTAATGGTATAAAGGTGTATGGCATTCCAAACGATCAAGGTGTTATTAAGGTTGATTTTGTGTTCGATGCCGGAAAATGGTTCGAGCCAAAAAATCTGGTAGCCGATTTTGCGAACAAATTAATGCGAGAAGGCACGAAGCAAAAATCATCATTGGCGATAAATGAAATACTCGATTTCTATGGCTGTAATTTAGAAGAGCAATCCTATTTTTCGAATGCCGGATTTCAGTTGTATTCGCTGTCCCGTAATATTCATCAAGTGCTACCTTTAATGAAGGAAATGCTTACAGAAGCTGCGTTTCCTGAATCCGAGTTTGAATTGTTGCGCTCAAACAGAAAAGAAAAACACTTACAACGTTTGGCTAAAAACGATTATCTCGCTAACCGATTATTTTTGTCGAATATGTGGGGGAAAACACATCCCTACGGGCGTGTAACTGAACTTGAAAATTTCGATGAAATGCTAGTTGCCGATGTGCACGATTTTTTCTATCAACATTATCATGCCGGGAATTGCTTTATCATTTTAGCAGGAGAATATACTGATGCTACCATTAAACAAATCGATGCGCTTTTCGGTGCTGCAGATTGGAAGAAACAACCTTCAACGTCTATTCTTCATCAAAGAAGTATGGGACAAGAGCTTATCATCCATCAAGAAAAGGAAAATGCAGTACAAACTTCATTGATGGTGGGGAATGCAACCATCACTAAAACACATCCCGATTTTGACGAGTTGACCATAGTGAATACCTTGTTTGGAGGGTATTTCGGTTCTCGTTTGATGGCCAATATTCGCGAAGAAAAAGGGTACACCTATGGCGTTTATTCTTCTCTAAGTGCTTACCAACATGGTGCCATTTTTGAAGTAAGTGCAGATGTAGGAAAGGAACATAAGGATGCAACATTCCATGAAATAAAAAAGGAAATGCAGCGTTTACAAACCGAATTAGTAGACGAAGAGGAATTGCAAACGGTGAAAAATTATATGAGCGGCCGAATTTTACGCAGTGTGGACGGAGCTTTGCGCTATGCGGATGTGTTAAAAGGGTTGCTCTTATTTGATCGTGAGCCGGAAAGTATTAACAGTTACTTGAACGCCATTCAAACCATCGATGCAAAACGGATTCAAACATTAGCGGAACAATACCTGCAGTTTGATTCGATGTATAAAGTTTCAGTTGGATAATTGGCGTTATTATTGGAAAGAATAGTTTTGTAAGAATGATTAAACGAAATAAATATTGTACCTCACACATAAACAACAACATCTTAAAAGCATTTGCTTTTTTGTTGCTGATGTCTTGTGCTGTTTTTTATACGAATGCGCAAACCATTTTAGCCCCTCGATTAACCTGTATAGTCAACGATTTTGTTGGAGGTAATGTGTCTATTTCATGGGAAAATGTCAATAACCCTTGTGGTCCTTTCGTATCGTATAAAATTTATGGGTCAAATACGAAAGCCGGTCCCTATGCATTGATTACTACCATATCATCTCAGGCACAAACAAACTATATACACACGAACGCCCTTTCGCCTAATAGCACTTGGTATTATTATATGGAGGCCGATTTTAATTGTCCGGGTTTTACACCTGCTCAGTCCGATACTATTCAAAACGAATCGAACCCGAAGGTACCGCAAATATTAAGTGTGGATGTTGACTCAACGAACCATGTAACTTTTAACTGGTTGCCAAGTGAATCACCTCAAACCAAATTTTACATCGTTTACGCATATCTGCCGAATGGAGGAGTAGTGCCTATCGATACTGTTTACGGCCGTTTCAATACCAGTTACTACGATTTGATTGAAGATCCTACACAACTTTCATTAGGCTACACCATTTCTGCTTCCGATAGTTGTCCGGGTAATCAACCCAGTGCTTACAACACAAACGTGCATTACTCTACGTTGTTAACGGCATCTGTTTCTCGATGTGCCCGAGAAATAAAATTAAAGTGGAGTAAATACGTAAATCTAGCCGGTGGAGTAGTGCAGTATAAGGTTTTTGTGAATAAGAATTTGACCGGTTATGTGGAAGTAGGCACAACCGATTCGAATACAACTAGTTTTCCGTATACCGACTTCAGTGATAACGATTCTATATGTATTACCGTGGCTGCAGTGAGCGGTGCCGATACCACATTAATGGCAAAATCTAATTTTGTTTGTATGCGACCGTCTATTGTGCAACCGCCCGATTTCGTTCATATTACAAGAGTTTCTGTAACGCCCGATAATATCGTAGAAGTGAATTGGATTACGGATACAAAGGCCGAGTTGTTGACCCATGAAATCCTTGCCAGCAACGATTGCCGTTCGTATCAATCTATGTTTTTTCAGAAGGTTATTCCTCCAAATGTATTGCAGTACACACTTTTAGACTCGCTCGAGAAGCCACAAGATAATTGGACCTGCTACCGAATAGTAGCATTTGACAGTTGTCAAGGTACGGATACTTCAACATATGCTAAAACAATTAACCTCTATGCAGAACTCACTGATTACTACGAAATTCGTGTAGATTGGAATGATTACGAGCTTGATGGAGCAACCGTTTCGAAGTATAATCTATATCGCAATTATGGCGCAGGTTGGCAGAAAATCAGAACCTTTTTGCCGGGTACAAATGCATTCCGCGATTCACTCTATCAATTCTTGAGTGAAACCGGTGAATTCTGTTACTACATAGAAGCCGAATACACCCTCAACTTGCCGGATGTGCCGTACACAGCGAATTTGACCTCTACTTCAAATGTGGTTTGTTTGTATCATCGCCCAATCATTTATATTCCGAATGCATTTTCGCCTAACGGGGTGAATCAAATTTTTAAGCCTACCATTTACTTTGGCGACCCGGCTAATTATAGTCTGACCATTTTCAATCGTTATGGAGGACGGATTTTCGAGAGTACTTCACCAAGTGTGGGCTGGGATGGAACCGATGGTGGCAAGCCTGTTCAGCAAGGGGGCTATGCTTATTTGATTAAATTTATTGCAGCTGATGGCACCAATGTGGAGCGAAAAGGTGTGGTGATTTTGATTCGAAATTAATCTACCATAAGAACGGGATTACTGCTCTTCTCTGCTTCGGATAATCCGGGAATTTCTCAACATACCATTTATGATGCGCAACCGCTCTAGGTGCGAGGTTACAAAAGGTCCAAACCGCAAACGAAAGTGCTCCTATGTTCATCGCCATCAAGGCAAAGCCAAACCATTCTATAATTTCTGAAGATAGATTTGGACAAGAAATCCAGTTAAACAATGGTCCTGAAGGGATTTTGTAGCCTGTTTCGCCCGGTTTACGTAGGTTAATCAATTGGGTATCAGCTATATTGTTGATGATGAAACCGCTAAGGAAAATAACCAATCCTACGCCAAAGAGCATCCCCGAAGCAGGTGTTGAAACCGCTAAGAAATAGCCATTCACAAAGCCGTTCACAATATTGAATCCAACGGCTGAAAGCATTATGGATACAGGCATTTGCTTGCCGTTGGTGCGAATCCGTAGCGGAAAAATAATGCTTCTGTTCAAGTAATGCAGATTCCATAATAGCAACAAAATCCATTGATGAAAGGCCAGACCTTTGGCGAAATAATGAAAGGTCATAGTGAGCATAATGGGCGATACAATTTCCATAATCATCCAGCCTAAACGATTGTCTACCATTGGTCCCCAGCCGGTGGTAGTGTGGCGACCAAAAGGAGCTGTTTTTTTGAAGAGGTAGAAAAAGGTAATAATGCCAATGGCCATCCAACCCCAGGTTAATCCAATCATAAATCCGTGCATATCGCTTGTTTTTCTACTGCAATTTTGGAAAATCTTTGTGAAAACCACGATTTAAAATATATTTGATTGGATTGCTATACATATCCGGTAACAATGAATTAATAAATAATGATAGAGGTTGGAGGAAGATGCATCGGAAAATACGAATTCGATGCCATCGTATTGAAAAAAGAAAAAATAGCGATAGCAGAAAAAACGCTACACGATTTAACGCACAATTTTGAATTCTTAAAAGAGTTTTCTGCCGATAAGGTGATATACGGTATTAACACGGGCTTTGGTCCGATGGCGCAATTTAAAATTCCGTATGCCGATCGTTTGACATTGCAATACAACTTAATTCGCAGTCATGCCGGAGGTTCCGGAAAGCCTATCGATACAGTGTATTGCAGAGCTATGTTGCTCGATCGATTGAATACATTTTTGCAATGCAAGAGTGGCGTGCATCCCGATTTGATTTTGTTGTTGAAAGACATGTTGAATCATGATGTAGTGCCAGTAATATACGAGCATGGTGGAGTAGGAGCCAGTGGCGATTTAGTGCAATTGGCTCACATGGCTTTAGCGGTGATTGGAGAAGGTGAAGTGTGGATGGAGGGCAATATTGTATTAGCGAAAGATGCTTTTGAACAAAAGCAATTAACTCCGTTTGCTATTCGTTTACGCGAAGGTTTAGCGATGATGAATGGCACATCTTGTATGACCGGTGTGGGTTTGGTGAATTTACATTACGCTGAAAAGTTATTGAATCTCTCTTGCTTGGTTTCCGTGACCATCAACGAAATTCTGAATGCATTTGACGATCACCTCTCAGAAGCATTGAACGAAGTGAAATTGCATGAAGGACAAAATGCAGTGGCGAAAATCATGCGCGAATTGATTTCAGAAAGCACATTGATGCGCAATCGTCAAGAGCATTTGTATGTGGAAACGCAAGAAACTGAATTCAAAGAAAAAGTACAAGAGTATTACTCTTTGCGTTGTACACCACAAATTTTAGGGCCAATATACGATACGATTAAAAGTGCAGAACATGTGCTGTTAAACGAGTTGAACAGTGTCAGCGATAATCCGGTTATCGATCATCATCGCAGAAATGTGTATCATGGTGGGAACTTCCATGGCGATTATGTGGCATTAGAAATGGATAAAGTAAAAATTGCCATTACTAAATTATCGATGTTGGCGGATCGTCAGTTGAACTATTTGCTGAACGATAAACTGAATGGCAAAATGCCTCCGTTTATCAATATGGCTACCATAGGCTTGAACTTTGGAATACAAGGTTTCCAGTACACGGCAACTTCTACTGTGGCTGAAAATCAATCGTTGAGCAACTCGGTGTATGTACACAGTATTCCAAGCAATAACGACAATCAAGATATTGTGAGCATGGGCTCGAATGCCGCATTGATGTGCGCACGTGTAGTAAACAATTCATTTGAAGTATTGGCCGTAGAATGTATTGCAGTGGCAGAGGCCATCGATTGTTTAGATAAAGCCGGCAGTATTTCTGCAACACCAAAACATTTGTATGATGGTATTCGGAAATACTCGAAAAAATTAACGGAAGACCGACCAATGTTTGGCGCATTGCGCGATATCAAAACGTATTTGCAAACAGAAGAGTTTTAGAAAATAATTGGGAATATGAAATACGCATTAATTACAGGCGCATCGCGCGGAATTGGGAAAGCAATAGCGTTGAAACTCGCTGCTGAAGGCTACTATATTGTTATTAATTTCAGAAGTAATCAAGAAGAAGCTGAAAAAACATTGGCGGCTATTCGCGAATTAGGAAGCGATGGCGAGTTATTGAAATTTGATGTGGGCGATAAAAACGATATCAATCAAGTATTGGGTACGTGGATAGACGCCAATAAAGAGAAGCCAATTGAGGTATTGGTGAATAATGCCGGTATTCGCAAAGATAATTTGTTGATGACCATGAGCGATGAAGATTGGAGTTCTGTATTGAGCACAAATTTGGATTCGTTTTTTTACGTAACGAAGTTAGTGGTGCCGGTTATGTTGTTTCATAAATATGGTCGCATTGTGAATGTGGTTTCGCTTTCAGGCGTAAAAGGATTGCCCGGACAAACCAACTATTCTGCTTCGAAAGCCGGTGTTATTGGGGCTTCTAAAGCCTTGGCACAAGAAATTGGCAGAAGAGGTATTACCGTAAACTGTGTTGCTCCCGGTTTCATCAAAACGGAAATGACGGAAGGTATTGACGAAACTGCCTACAAAAATATTATTCCCATGAAACGCTTCGGTACCTCAGAAGAAGTAGCTGAAGTGGTTTATTTCTTAGCGTCACCGGGGGCTTCCTACATTACCGGTGAGGTGATTAATGTAAACGGAGGGTTACATACCTAGTTTTGCTTATTTAAAGCTTTCTAAAGTCATTAGTAACGTATTGTCTTTGTATAAGAAGAGCTCTCCTCCAACAATTTTATATGTATTGGCTAATTCAAGATTTTTTACAAACAAATCTTCTTGCTCCATATTATCGCAATACATAGCAGTTCGCATCATCTTTTGAAATGAAATTGTATTGCCTTTTATTGCAATTTCGCCACCTATTCCGTTACAGCCTCCTTGTCCGGAGAACGTTTTTAGTGATTGATCAATAGTAATGAATGATTGTTTCGTAAATTTTGAAACACTTCCGGTGTTGAATCGCTCAATAATCCATTGGTTTGCTAAGGAAAGATTGCCCCCTTTTTTATCCTCTTGATCTGCAGGTTGTGCGGTAATGGAATAGTTTGTTCTGTCTACCTTATATTTACTGTATTTCTTATCAACAATAATCATGGTAAAGGCCTGCAGCATTGCCGTTCCTTTATTCCCTGTTTTAATTTCATAAGTATAGTTCAATCGATTCTTACTTAGTAGTTCTAATTTTTTGGGAATCATTTCTGTTTCGATATCAGAAACATCGTTAATCACAGCAATCACAAATTGCTTTTTGAAATCAATGGTGGTTGGCTGCCCATTTTTGCCCATCACAGTGGCCATGCCGAACACCTTATCGAACAGCACTTTCGAACAAATCTTGTTACCTGCAAGGTCGCCTTTTTTATAGGTGTTTTTTACGAAATAGTTACGGGCAACGGTAAATGGAATGGGTTGGTTCTTTTGTCCGAAGCTCATGGAAATGCTCATGATTGTTAAGTAGAGCATACTCGAAATTTGTTTGTACATCTTTTGTTGTTTTTATGTTTCTGTATAGAATGATTCAAATTCCCTGCCAATATTTTATTTTCAAAAATCTCTTACCTTTACCCCTTTAGTATTCTATGGCTTAAACCTTTTGTGCGTATGAATCGTGTTGTAATAACAGGAACCGGAATTTATTCCTGCATTGGTAAAAATCTTGATGAGGTAAGAGATTCGTTATATCAGGGGAAATCGGGTATTATTTTCGATCCGGCTCGTAAAGAATTTGGCTATCGCTCAGGCTTAACAGGCTTTGTAGAACGTCCGAATTTAAAATCGTTGCTTGACAGACGTTCTCGCCTAATGCTCCCCGAACAAGGCGAATATGCTTATATGTCTACGTTAGAAGCCCTCAAAAACGCAAAAATCGATCAAGATTATATTGATGCGCACGAAACAGGTTTGATTTTCGGAAACGATAGTTCAGCCCTTTCTGTAATTGAAGCCATTGATGTGATTCGCGAAAAGAAAAATACAGCTTTTGCCGGGAGTGGGGCAGTGTTCCAGAATCTCAACTCTACAGTGAACATGAACTTGGCCACCATTTTCAAACTTAAAGGAGTGAATTTTACGATTAGTGCCGCCTGTTCCAGTGGTTCACATTCAATTGGTATGGCGTATTTATTGATTAAACATGGCTATCAAGAGCGTGTATTTTGTGGCGGTGCACAAGAAATTCACTTGTTATCCATGGCTACTTTTGATGCATTAGGCGCTTTTTCCGTTCGTGAAGATGAGCCAACTAAGGCTTCTCGTCCGTTCGATAAACATCGCGATGGCTTAATCCCAAGCGGGGGAGGGGCTACTGTGGTAGTCGAATCATTGGAATCGGCACAAAAACGCGGAGCAACAATTCTAGGGGAAATTGTGGGTTATGGTTTTTCTTCAAATGGTGGACATATCTCCAACCCAACGGTAGACGGGCCGGCACGTTCATTGCAAATGGCCTTAAATCAAGCGGGAATGAAAACTACCGATATTGACTATATCAATGCCCACGCTACGTCTACACCACAAGGTGATGCGAATGAGGCACAGTCTATTCACCAAGTATTTGGCGATGTAAAACCGCCTGTAAGTTCCACCAAATCAATGACCGGCCACGAATGTTGGATGGCGGGAGCCAGCGAGATTATCTATTCGCTGCAAATGATGCATAATGACTTCGTGGCGCCCAATATCAATTTTGAAGAACCGGATGAGTTTTCAGCGAAATTGAACATTCAACCCACTACGATAAATAAAAAGATTAATGTATTTTTGTCGAATTCTTTCGGTTTCGGTGGAACAAATTCATCGCTTATTGTAAAACGTTGGAATCAATAATTAAATTAAAATATATTTATCGTAAATTTTTTACCCCCCATGACAAACGCAGAAATAATAAACAAGATCAACGGGTTTCTTGTTGAAGAATTTGAGGTAGAAGATTCGGTAATTGTTCCGGATGCTTCGTTGAAAGACACGCTGGAGTTGGATAGTTTGGACTATGTTGACTTGGTTGTTTTGTTGGAAGGTAACTTCAATTTTAAAGTAAAGCAAGAAGATTTTACAGGTATTGTTTCTTTTCAAGACCTCTATAATTACGTGATTGGAAAAGTGGGAACACCAACTAACGCTGCCGTTTAGTCTTTGATGTCTAATTCAGTTTGTATCCATACTCAAACTTTTCGCAATGGCTGAATGGAAAGGAAAATCTCGCGGTGCGCCTGCCGGTTATAAGTTTTTTGTACTCCTCATTAAATATCTCGGATTAACTCCGGCCTATCTCTTTTTAAGGATTGTAGCAGGTTGGTTTTTTATTTTCGCTACGGCTACCACAAACCGCATCATGTTTTCTTTTTTTCACAAGCGCATTGGTTTCAATCGTTTGGTTGCCCGCTTGAAGATTTACAAAAATTACGTGCTCCTAGGCCAAGTGTTGATTGATAAGATAGCAGTGATGTCGGGCTATAGCAGCAAAATTACAGGAACTTCTTATGGACGTGAACATTTAAAAGCCATGCTCAATTTGCAGAAAGGAGGAATTTTATTAGGGGCACATTTAGGAAACTGGGAAATTGCAGGTCATTTTTTGTTGAACTATACCGGTAAAATCAATATTGTGATGTATGATGGGGAACATGAAAACATCAAACAATACATGGATAATGTAACCGGAGGCCGTAAATATAATGTGATTCCTATCAAAAAGGACTTGTCGCACGTGTATGCTATTGGCGAGGCTTTGCAGAATCAAGAAATCATATGTATGCATGCCGATCGATTTGTAGAGGGAAGTAGAACTACCCTTGTCCCTTTTTTAGGAGAAGAAGCACAGTTCCCAATTGGTCCGTTTCAACTGATCAAAACATTCCGCGCGAATTACACGTTTGTGTATGGGGTAAAAACCGGTTGGACAAAATATAATTTCTTTGCTCGGCCATTCCGTCAAGCTACCGCTGAATCAACAATTGAAGGTATGGTAACAGACTATGCCAACGATTTAGAAAAGATGGTAAAGCAGTATCCTGAGCAGTGGTTTAACTATTACGATTTTTGGAAGAAAAACTAACTCTATGGATTTATCGTTGCCTTTATCTAAAGCTGTTACAGAGCAAATTATCCCACAGAAGCAACCCTTTGTATTAGTGTCATCTTTATTGGAAACTGCTGAAACCGGCTGTAGTACTTCGTTTACGATTCCTGAGGGCCACGTGCTATCTGATGCGCAGCATTTACAGCCTTCCGGATTGTTGGAGAATATGGCGCAAAGTTGTGCCTTGATGATGGGTTACCAAGGCGCATTGCAAGTGGCCAACAGCAATGGAGGTGAAGTTCCTGAACCCAAAGTGGGCTTCATTGGCGACATTCGCGAGTTCAAATGTTTATCTTTACCTAAAGTAGGTTCAACAATACAAACGCATATCACTATCGAAAATCAGATTTTTGATGTGACGATGATAGATGGGCAGGTTACACAGAACGGAACGCCTATTGCTTCTTGCAAAATGAAGATTTTCGTAAAGAATTGATTAAAAATCATGTCAATAAATCCTAAACCGATTTGCAAAACGAACTTTAATCCTAGTTTTGCTCCATAACAATTTCACTTGTCTGATTCAGTCATCATAATTCCTACCTACAACGAAATAGGTAACATCGAAAAGATGGTTCGCAAAGTATTTTCCTTATCGAAGGAATTTCACTTGTTGATTATAGATGATGGTTCTCCAGATGGCACAGCCCAAAGGGTAAAAGAATTGCAAGGTGAGTTCAACGGTCGATTATTTATTATTGAACGAAAAGGCAAGTTGGGCTTAGGAACAGCATACATTGCAGGATTTCATTGGGCCTTAGAAAGAGCCTATCAATATATTTTCGAAATGGACTGCGACTTTTCGCACAATCCTGAAGATTTAATTCGTCTCTATTCGGCTTGTACCACCGGAAATGCTGATGTAGCCGTTGGTTCCCGCTATGTAAAAGGCGGAGGTTTCGTGAATTGGCCTGCCGATCGCATTTTTATCTCAAAAGGGGCTTCTTATTACGTGAATTTTATTACTTGGATGGGCGTTAAAGATCCAACAGCAGGTTTTATCTGTTACAAGCGAAAAGTATTAGAAACAATCGACTTAGATAAAATTCAATTTGTAGGTTACGCTTTCCAAATTGAAATGAAATTTGCTGCTAAAAAATTGGGATTCAAAATTGCGGAAGTACCCATTATTTT
The DNA here is from genome assembly GCA_044226285.1 of Chitinophagales bacterium. Lineage (GTDB taxonomy): Bacteria > Bacteroidota > Bacteroidia > Chitinophagales > LD1 > CALAYL01. The sequence continues at coordinate 350,971 of JBGAHI010000005.1, forward strand.
TACGGAACGTGAAGTAGGTGTTTCAAAAATGAATCGCAATATCATAAAGGAAGGAATCATCGGAGTGTTGAAAATCCAATGGCATAGCTTCTTCACTTCTTACGCTAAACCTTAATCCAAAAATTTAGTTTAAACGTGTTATATCTTCTGCTATAACTGTAGCATTAAGCTTACTTTTAAATAAATATATTTGTTGCTAAACTACAAACAATGGCAAAGTCGGAAGCTATGATATTAGCAGAAATGTATGAGAAAACACGTTTACTCACACGTTATTATTTGTCTAAACTGAAGGAGGTAGATCCATTCGTTGCACAAGGAAGTGGTGATGTTCAATTCAACAGTATATATTGGTTAATGGCACATCTGGCTTGGGCCGAAAACTACTTAGTAGTAGAAATGACTGGCGGCAAATCTGTTGCTCCACATTGGATGAATCATTATAGCTTAGGAGCAGATGGTTCGGTACATGAAGGACATGGAAGTTTCAAGGAGTTATTGGACGAAGTAAAAGTAGTGCACGAAAAATCTATGCAATATCTGGCAGCATTAAGAGATGAAGATTTAGCAAAAGAAAATGCAGGTAAGTTTCAGTTTGGAGATGGAGATGCTACTTGTCGGTTTTCCATTCAACATGCTATTCGCCACGAAGCTTTGCATACAGGGCATTTGAGCCTTATTGCCAAATTGAATAAACAAAAAACAGTTTAATAGCTAATCACTATAGGATGAAAAAAATAGTATTTTTTCTTATGTCTGCAACATTCTTAGTATTGCAGAGTTGTCAACCTAAAGATAATAAAATCGAAGTAACTACTGATGAAACTAAAGTGGTTGGAGCAGATGCTGATGCGCATGGTTGCAAAGCTTCAGCAGGATTTACATGGTCTGAATTGAAACAAAACTGCATTCGCATTTTTGAAGATGGCGTTCAAATGACAGCCGTTGATTCTAGCTTAGATCAAAGCTTAGCAGCGTATGTAGTATTCAATGCCGACTCATCGAAAGGTGAGCTGTTTATTCCGAATGAAAACAATGGATTTTTGTTAGCAAAGTCTGGCGCTCAGACATGGGTAGATAGTACATATCAATTGTCTGTAACCGACAAACATTTCATGTTAAAAAAGGGAGCAACTTCTCTTTATCAAAGTCACTAAAAGTTGATTAACTTCGGTTAAAATCGCACAATTCATTTTTTGTTTCATTAGTGCGAGGGTTTAGGCGTCTTTAGTCGTCCAATACCTAAAATAGTCAACAAATGAAGCAAATCATCTTTGTATTTCTTTACCTTTTAGCATTCAAAAGCTTTTCGCAATACAACCCACTTTGGATTCCGGATACCATTTCGGGCGTGAATTTTAATTTGACCGTAAAAGACACGTTTAAACAATTACGTTCCGGCAATCAAACCATTACAGGAGCAGTAAACAACAGTTCTTTTTGGGGCCCAACTTTGATTATGACAAAAGGGGATACTGTTCATATGAATGTAACCAATAAGCTTAACGATAGTACAACGATTCATTGGCACGGTATGCACTTACCTGCTGTGATGGATGGCGGTCCGCATCAGGTGATCCCGCCCAATACGAATTGGCAACCATATTGGAAAGTAACTAACTCGGCATCTACCTTGTGGTATCATCCACATTTACATGAAATGACGGAAGAACACTTGGGGAAAGGAATAGGTGGTTTTATCATAATTCGTGATGCTGCGGAGGCTGCATTAGCGTTGCCTCGTAGCTATGGTGTTGACGACTTGCCGATTGTTTTAACCAGTAGAAGGTATGATGCGAGCAATCAATTTGTAGTTGCCAATACCGCATATGGCGATTATATGTTAACTAATGGAACACCTAATGCACAAGTTAGTTTGCCAAAGCAATATGTTCGTATGCGAATATTAAATGCCGAAACTGAACGCGGATACGATTTGGGCTTTAGTGATAATCGTACTTTCTATATTATTGGCAATGACGGAGGTTTATTGAGTGCTCCGGTAGCAGTTACTCGTGTGAAACTAATGGTGGGAGAGCGTGTGGAGATAATGGTTAATTTAGGTAACGATGCAGTTGGTTCAAGTTTGGATTTGAAAGCATATAATTCGGGACAAGCCTTTGGATTTCCGGGTGGTGAACCCAACTCAACAGGGCAATTTGGAAGTTTGTTGAACAACGTTGACTTTTCAGTACTTCATATAAATGTTGCTTCTCCTACTGCTAATCCAATTACCGTATTGCCCTCTTCGCTTGTATTTAATGTGTATTGGTCGGCTAGTGATGCTACAGTTACAAGAAATATTGCCATTACTAATGGAAATCCAGGCCCTGCAAGTGTTCCCTTTAATTTCGACAATACTTCGTTTGCAATAAATACCATCAATAAAACAGTACAGTTAAATGCAATAGAAAAATGGACGGTCACCAATAATCAAGTCTTTGGTCATACCTTCCACATTCACGATGTGCAATTTAAGATTGTGGCGCGCAATGGAAGTGCTGCTGCTGTTGGAAGTCACGAATCGGGTTGGAAAGATGTGATGTATGTGCCGAAAGGAGAGAACGTTTCTTTTGTGGCCAAGTTTGAAGATTATGCCGATGCTATTCATCCGTTCATGTATCACTGTCACTTTGCGAATCACGAAGATGGAGGAATGATGGGTCAATTTGTGGTGAAAGATTCTTCTTCTGCGAATGGCATTGAGCCCTTGAATAATGAGGTTGATTTCATGTTATATCCCAACCCTGCACAAAGCAAATTGTTTGTGAAATTCAGTGATGAAAACGCGAGTGCCTATTACATCAAGGTTGTAGATATGGCCGGAAGAACATTGTTGATGTTGCCTCGTCCGCAATTGCACGAGGGGATTGATATCACTGGACTTACTCCGGGTATTTATACCATACAATTAACGGATGAGAAAACAAAAAGTGTAACGGTTCGAAAGTTTGTAAAAGAGTAACAAGGAGAAAATCTGCGTAATGGAAAAAATAAGTCTGCTTTTTAGGTTTATAATCCTTTTCAGTGTATATGCCTTCAGTGGCAACAATTCACAACCTGTGTCGCATACCGGAAATGTGGTAAGTGATTTTACATTACAAAATGTGAACGGTAATATGGTATCCACAAAAGATTATAAAGATGCGAAAGGCTTTGTTGTTATTTTTAGTTGTATTCATTGTCCGTTTGGCAAGTTATACCACGAGCGTCTCATACGTTTAAATGCCACGTACAGTAAGTTGCACGTGCCATTGCTATTGGTTAATTCTACCGATACCGCCATGTTTGCCGAGGAGTCGATGAAAAATATGGTGGCATTGGTAAAAGAAAAAAAATACGATTTTCCTTTTCTTTTTGATCCATCACAAAAAGTAGCTAAAGATTTTAAAGCAGAGAAGACACCACATGCTTTTGTGATTTGGAAAGAAAATAATAAATGGGTGATTAAGTATAGTGGTGCCATTGATGATAACGGAGCCCATCCCGAATGGGTTAAAAAACCTTATGTAATCAATGCCTTAGATGAATTATTAGCTGGGAAGAAGGTTTCTGTTGAAGAAGGACAATCGATAGGTTGTGCTATTCACTATCGAAAATAATGGGTAAGGGGCAAGGTTAAGATAGTGAAATATACAAAAGTGGATTCGTCTTCTGTTCCACACATACTGTCTCAAAAAATTAGGTATAATCGATTGGGTCTTATATCTTTCCTCCATTGAAATAGAAAACATGCCAATCCAAAACATACCCGAAATGTTTCTTCGGAGTAAAACACAAAATCCGGAGTTGTATATCTACGACTTTAAAATGACGGAGGATGTAGTAAAAAGCAAGGTCAATCTCTCGTTGCATATGTTTAGTTTTCTGCAAACCGGTGAAAAAAAAGTGCAACTCGAAGATGCTTTTGTGGAAGTGAATAATAAGCAATCGGTGCTTATAAAATCGGGTAATTGTATTATGACAGAGTTATTGGATAATGAGCAAATTTACTTTTGCAAATTGTTTTTCTTTTCCAATAAAAACATCGTTGATTTTTTGGAGAAGCACCCCTACTTGGTGACAAAAGGAAATGCAAAGCAAGTTGAAACGCCTTTATTTGTTATTGAAAATGACGATTTTATACACTCGTTTGTATCTTCTATATCTTCTGTTCTGAAAATGAAGACAGTTACTGCAATGCCTCTGCTATCCATAAAATTCGAAGAAATAATGCTTTATCTATCGCAGAAATACGGGAGTGCGTTTGTGAATTATATTCAATCTTTAGCTCAAGCGGATAGCAATTCCTCCTTTCGAAAAATTGTAGAAGCCAATACTTATTCCAATTTAAGTATTCCGGAAATTGCCTTCTTAGCCAATATGAGTTTGTCTACTTTTAAGCGCCATTTTGTAGAGGAGTATAACGAAAACCCCGGAAAATGGTTCCAACAAAAAAGACTTACACAAGCCAAAAAATTGTTGGATAAAGGAGAGAAGAAACCTTCCGAAATTTTTGCAGTATTCGGCTATAACAATTTGTCGAGTTTCAGCACTGCCTTTAAAAATGAGTTTGGTTTTAGTCCCAAAGAAGCTGCACCAGCCACACGTTAAAATGAACTTTTTTCATAAGTTTTTGACCTTTACTACATAATTAGGGTTTTATATTCGTGTTTCTAAAATTTAAACAGATACATGAACATAACATTAGAACAGGCTGAAAAAGCCGTTACTGCTGCAAAAGCAAAAGCTATCGAATTAGGAACTAAGATGAATATCTCTGTAGTAGATGCAGGTGCCAATATTTTAGCTTTCGCCCGAATGGATGGTGCATGGTTAGGTTCTGCCGATATCTCTTTGAAAAAAGCTAAAACAGCTCGTTTCTTTGATATGAATACAGGCGTTGTTGGTTCACTTTCTCAACCTGGGGGCTCATTATATAATATCGAACATTCTAATGGCGGTTTAATTACATTTCCTGGCGGAGTGCCTATTACCAATGCTGAAGGGGTTGTTATAGGAGCCATTGGCGTTTCGGGAAGTACTGTTGAAAATGATCACGCGGTTGCTGAAGCAGGAGCTAAGGCAATTTAAGCATAAAGATTTCTTCTGAACAAGGGTGTAAACCCTTCTAGAGGGCGCTTCGGGGGAGGCGTCCTCTTTTTTTATAGTTATTCAGGCGATTACTTTCCTTTCTTCAAATGGCGTTCAATGTTGCCTTCCAATTCTTCTGTAACCGTAAATCTGCTTTTGATTTTACCATCGTTACCAATCAATACGGTTATTGGGGTTGACTGTAAATAATATTTCGAGTAGACAGATGGATCGGTTGGTAAAATACCATTATGCCAAACTAAACTGTTGGTATTAATAAAGTTTCGCCATTTGTCTTTATCGTTTCCAATGGAAACAGCAAACACATCAAACCCTTGCGATTTGTACTTTTCATACAAGGCTTTGAATTTCGGCATTTCTTTTTGGCAGTGAGAGCAATCAGGTTCCCAGAAAATCAGCATCGTTAATTTAGCTTTCTTCACCGTTTCGGAAAGTGAAATTGGTTGGTCGTTCACATCAACTCCACTTACTTCGAAGAATGGCTTTCCGGGTAATGTATTGGCCAGAAGATTTATTCGTTCGGCTAAGACCAAATTAGAATTCAAAATCGTTTTTTGATTGATCAGATAATCCGTAAACGGTTGAAGATAATGCTCTCTCTTCCCTCTTGTGAGATTATCAATAAAAAGTAATCCCAATTCTTTCTGACTTAAATAAGTACCTTTTGTTTTGTCGAAGATATATGGGAAGAACCATTTTTTACTCGCTGCGCTAGAATCGGCAAAAAAGTCGAAGTAATCGGAAAAAATCAATGTCATGTCTTTGATCACAAATAAGCTGCTATCGGCAAAGTTCACGTTGTCGAAAAAGTGTTCAGCAATTTGCTTTTTAAACGGCTGTTTGTCTGAAAACGGATTCATCATAAACGACCCGAATAACACATTTGCTGCGAAAGTGCCTTGATTAATTTGTTTCAAATTCGTACAATATCCGTTATGTTTTTCGATGATACGATTCGCTTGAACAATAGCTTCCGCATTATTACTCGCAAACGTTTGACCTACATATTTCATAGAATCAATAAACTGAAACATTTCATCGCGAAAAGCATAATAGGCATCGTTTTCTTTCGATTGCTCTAAATTCAAACTCTTCAAACCCACCTTATCTGTAATCTTGAATTTAATCTCAGGTTCGTTGGGTGTAGCTAAAAACATAACATAATAGCCACCATACGTCAGTTTATAAAGTGTTGGGGTCGTAATTTTAATTCTTTTTGAAAAAGTATTATCTGCATTAATATTGACAAAAACAGGCGGATCATCTTGATTAAAGGTGGAGAAGCGAACATTTGGTTTTAGAGGCGTTGACGCATCATTTAAAACCGTTCCACTTAGTGTAATACTATCAGAGTGGATGCCTTGAGCAGAACTCAAAAAGACAATTGAAATGAATAAAATGCTGAAAATTGTTTTTCTCATGACTCAAAGTTATACTTTATAGAAAACTAAACATAGTTGGTTTTTCCATTTTGATTCCCCACAAACTTCAAAATAGTCAGATATGATTTTTTTGTTATGTAAAATTGTATAATTTAACATAAATTTTTTTCACCCATTGAAATTGCATTAATGCTATCTATATATTCTTTCCGGTCATTTATCGACTTCAAAACTATTTTTCGTATGAAAAAGTTAATTGCTTTTGTATTTACACTATTGATGGTGCGTGCTGTTGCTCAACCTGTTGTTGGGCCTGTCCCTTCTTCTATTTGTGCGGGTGCTTCTCTTAATCTTTCGTTTACACTTTCGAGTAGTGTAGTTGGCGGTAATGTTTTTACTGCAGAATTAAGTAATGCATCGGGTAGTTTTACTACTCCTGTTTCAATAGGCACATTGGCGGGCACTTCTCCAGGTACAATAGCATGTCTTATCCCATCTTCAATACCACAAGGAAGTGGTTATAAGATTAGGGTAAGAAGCAGTAACCCTGCAGCATTCGGACCTGCAACCAGTGCTGCTATAACTATTAATGCTCTTCCTCAAATTACAACTTCAATACTTGGAAATTCACCGGCATGTTCCGGAAGTACACAAACCTATTCCATTGCTGCTGTTTCAGGTGCAACATCCTATACCTGGATTTTACCATCGGGATGGGTTGGTACAAGTACAACGAATAGTATTACTGTTAACGTTGGTACAGTGAGTGGCGATGTAGTTGTAGTAGCCAAAAATTCTTGTGGGAGCAGTGATGCAGTCCATTTTACTGTAACAGTTCCCATAACTGATGATGGTAAAGCTTGTACTGCCGATTTTTGTAGTGGTGGAGTGGTCTCACATACATTAATGAGTGCAGGTACAGTATGTCGCGCTTCAGCAGGAGTTTGTGATGTGGCAGAGTCCTGTAATGGTGTAAGTAATTCTTGTCCAACAGATGCATTTGCTCTTGCCTCAAGCGTTTGTAGAGCATCAACCGGTGTTTGTGATGCTGCAGAAAACTGTACTGGAACTTCTGTTACCTGTCCTGCTGATTTATATTTAACATCATCTTCGGTTTGTCGTCCTGCTTCAGGCGCATGCGATGTGGCAGAAAATTGTGATGGACTTTCAACCTCTTGTCCAATTGACGCATTTCAAAACACAGCAACTGTTTGTAGAGCAGCAGCAGGCGCATGTGATGCTGTTGAAAATTGTACAGGCACTTCTGCTACTTGCCCTTTAGATGTTTTAACTTGTGCGTTAACGCCATGTCGTGCTTCAACTGGAGTTTGTGATTTACCTGAGGTTTGTACAGGGAGTGATGCCAATTGTCCAACAAATATTTTTTCTTCAGCAACAACTGTATGTCGTGTTTCAGCGGGTGTATGTGATGCTGCAGAAAATTGCACAGGTAGCAATGCTACTTGTCCGGCAGATGTATTTCTTTCTTCAGGAACAGTATGTCGCGCCTCAGCCGGAGTATGCGACTTAGCCGAAACCTGCGATGGCAGTGTTGCTACCTGTCCTACTGATGCCTTCCGCGCATCAAGTGTTGTTTGTAGAGCCCAAACCGGAGCTTGTGATTTAGCCGAGAATTGTGATGGCGTAACGGCTGCTTGTCCAAGTGATGTAATGCGCCCGGCAGGAACTGTTTGTCGAGCAGTAGCTGGTCCATGTGATATAGAAGAAGATTGTAATGGAGTGAGTGGCGCTTGTCCAACCGATGCGCGTTCAGCTGCAGGAACAGTATGTAGAGCAGCAACCGGAGTGTGTGATGTAGCTGAAAGTTGTAACGGTTCAGCAGCCGCATGTCCAACAGATGGATTCATCGCATCAGGAACAGTATGTCGCGCCTCAGCCGGAGTATGCGACTTAGCCGAAACCTGCGATGGCAGTGTTGCTACCTGTCCTACCGATGCCTTCCGCGCATCAAGTGTGGTTTGTCGAGCAACTACCGGAGCCTGTGATATAACCGAAAATTGTGATGGCGTAACGGCTACTTGTCCGAGTGATGTAATGCGCCCGGCCGGAACCGTTTGCCGTGCAATAGCCGGTCCATGTGATATAGAAGAAGATTGTAATGGAGTGAGTGGAAGTTGTCCAACCGATGCGCGTTCAGCTGCAGGAACAGTATGTAGAGCATCAACCGGAGTGTGTGATGTAGCTGAAAGTTGTAACGGATCAGCAGCCGCATGTCCAACAGATGGATTCATCGCATCGGGAACTGTTTGTCGTGCCTCAGCCGGAGTATGTGATGTATTTGAAAGTTGTACGGGCAGTTTAGCTGCTTGTCCGGCAGATGCATTTATAGCAGCGGGCACAGTTTGTAGAGCCCAAGCAGGAATTTGTGATCTTGCAGAATCTTGTACAGGAAGTTCAAGTTCATGTCCTAGTGATGTTTTTATTCCTTCAAGTTCTGTTTGTCGAGTTTCAACCGGACCATGTGATCCTCAAGAAAATTGCACGGGTAGTTCAGCAGCTTGTCCTGCCAATACATTTAGTGCAGCAGGCACAGTATGTCGTGGTTCAGCCGGAGTATGTGATGTTGTTGAAACATGTACAGGAGTGGCAGGTGCATGTCCTGCAGATGGATTTGCTTCATCAAGCACAACCTGTCGCGCCTCAGCGGGGGTATGTGATGTTGCAGAACTTTGTACTGGAAGTAGTACTTCTTGTCCTACAGACGGATATGTAACAGCAGGTACAGTATGTCGTACAACTTTTGGCGTTTGCGATGTATCGGAAACGTGTACTGGTTCAGCAGCAAGTTGTCCAGCAGATGTATTTATTGCAGCCGGAACAGTGTGCCGAGCATCAACAGGTGTTTGTGATGTTGCAGAAACGTGTACAGGAGCAGCAGCCTGCCCTTCAGATGTATTAACTGCTGCCGGAACAGTTTGTCGTGCTTCAGCTGGTGTTTGTGACCCTTCAGAAACATGTAATGGAATTTCGGTAGCATGCCCTGCTGATGTATTAACTGCTGCAGGAACAGTTTGTCGTGCATCAGCCGGTATTTGTGATCCACAAGAAACATGTACCGGAGCCTCAGCGGCATGCCCAGCGAATACATTTACTGCCGCTGGGACTGTATGTAGAGCTTCAGCCGGAGTTTGTGATGTTGTTGAAACATGTACCGGAGTATCAGCAGCTTGCCCTTCAGATGGATTTATTGCAGCCGGCACAGTGTGTAGAGCCTCAGCC